>NZ_VTHK01000006.1 GCF_009765355.1 Amycolatopsis anabasis
CGGCCTGACCACTCACGACCCCCAGTACTTGGTTCCCTTACAAGAGACGGTGACCGGTCCGGGCGTGCGGGCGCCGCCTGACTGCCACCCCGATGCTCGTCGCACGTTGTCGGCTAAGAGGAACCGCAACGAGGCCGTGCTCGCCGGGGCGCCCCCCGGGGGGGGCACCTACCGAAACGGGGAACTCGGCCTACCGAAACGAGGGACTCGCACGTCCGAAACGGGGGACACGCGCCTGCGGGGTCCCCGCCCGCGGCGAGCCTCTCGTTCTGGTCGCGTGTGTTCCCCGTTCCGGTACCCGGAGGACACCACTGTGGCTTTCGGGGCGTTGCAGGTACCGAACGCCGCATTGGGCAACCCCCGGCACTCGGTCCCCTGCCCCAAAAGGCAGGCAAGGTCTAGACCAGGGCGCCCCTTTCGCTTTCCACCTGCCTCGTCGGCACCTCCAGCACCTTGTCCGCCGCGATGATCGCCTCGTACAACCGCTGCATCCGGGGACACGGCAGCAGCCCCAGCTGGTCCCCGAGCACCCGGCTCAACCGGTGGAACACCCGCGCCGCCTCCGCCTGCCGACCGGAACGGTAGAGCGCGACCATCAGCTGCGCGTGAATGTTCTCGTGCATCGGGTAGGCGTCGGCGAGCTTCCGCAGCTCGCCCAGGAGCCCGCCGTGGCGGCCCAGCCGGAGATCGGCCTCGATGCGTTGTTCGAGCACCCCCAGCCGGCACTCCTTCATTTCCAGCTGGTACGCCGAAATCGCCGGACCGGGCAGCACGTCGACCAGCACCGGACCGCGCCAGAGCGCGAGCGCGGACCGGAACAGCTCCGCCGCCCGGTAGTCCTCGTTGCAGGCCAGCGCGGTGTGCGCGTCGAGGACCAGCCGGTCGAAGATCGCGCGGTCGAAGCTTTCCCGGGGAACCAGCAGCTGGTACCCCTGCTTCCGGGTGAGCAGCAGGTCCCCACCGGCACCGTCCGGAATGGACCGCAGCAGCCGGCGGATCTGCAGCACGTAGGTCTGCAGCGTGGACATGACGCTCTTGGGCGGATCGGTGGACCACAACTCCTCGATGCAGTAGTCCACCGAGACGAACTCGTTCGCGTTGATCAGTAACAGCGCGAGCAACTGCCGCGCCTTCGGTGCGCTCGGGACGTACGAAACACCGTCTTTGGCCACCAATAGTGGACCCAGAACTCCTAATTGCATCAAACTGCCCCCCAGCCGATGGTTACGAAAAGCCAAGATCGTCCGTC
This sequence comes from Amycolatopsis anabasis, assembly GCF_009765355.1. GTDB lineage: Bacteria > Actinomycetota > Actinomycetes > Mycobacteriales > Pseudonocardiaceae > Amycolatopsis > Amycolatopsis anabasis. The sequence goes on from NZ_VTHK01000006.1 coordinate 1,250, forward strand.
GGGCCCCCCGCAACGTCGACGCCATCATATCCGCGCGCCACTGGTCCACACGAGTGATTCTCGAAACGTGGCCGTTACGCTCCGCAGAGCCTCCGTCGAGCACCAAGATCATTAACCGAATCGTCGCAGCTCAAGGGCTACAAGCAGGAACCGCACGAACATCAACAACTCGGGCATTCACCCGATATTGCATCGAAATCGCTACTCAAAGTAGTCGTGGCGGTATGGTGTCCCACCAGCGCCGAGCACCGCCCGGGATCGCCCGCGCGCCCGCCGATACTGCGGGCGCACAAGCACTCTCGTACCGTTTACCTAACGCGCGAAGTCGCCCCGATAAATGCACTTTCGGACCAATCGGCGGAGCAGCCGGGGAAACTCCGCAATTTACTCCGCCGGAATCAATTACCGTTTCCGTCGTTGATCTACGACGGAAATTAACCGACCCGCGCGCACCCTCGCCGACATCGCTCGATCCTTTAGGCGGCCCTGCGACGGTATGGCCATGAGCCCGACACCACGAGCAGGAGGTGCGCCATGGCGACGCTGCCCCTGACCGGCAAATCCTTGCGACTGGCCAGACTGTCCCGGCATTGCGACGACCGCTTTCTCTTCATCCCCCTCGATCACACGATTTCCGACGGCCCGATCGCGACCGCCGCCGGATTCAACCAGCTCGTCCGGGACATCGCCGACGGCGGAGCCGACGCGATCGTGGTGCACAAGGGGCGCGCCCGCACCATCCAGCCGGAACTGCTTTCCCGGTGCGCTTTGGTGGTCCACCTGTCCGCCAGCACCGCGCACGCCCCGGACACCAACGCGAAGGTTCTGGTCGGCGAGGTCGCCGAGGCGGTCCGGCTCGGCGCGGACGCGGTCAGCGTGCACGTCAACATCGGCTCGGACACCGAGGCCGGGCAGCTCGCGGATCTGGGGACCGTCGCCAAGGCCAGTGACCGGTGGGGCATTCCGCTGATGGCGATGATGTACCCGCGCGGGCCGCGGCTGACCGAACCCGGCGACCCGGTGCTGCTGTCGCATGTGGTCAACATCGCCGCGGATCTCGGCGCGGATCTCGTCAAGGTGCCGATGGCCGCACCGCCGGACCGCATGGTCGAGGTGGTGGCCAGCTCCCCGCTGCCGATCGTCGTCGCCGGCGGTTCCGGTGCGGACACAAGCGTGGCCCAGCTCGCGACGAACGCCCTCACCGTGGGCTGTCACGGGCTGGCCGTCGGGCGCCGCGTGTTCACCAGCGCGGCTCCCCGGCAGACGGTGCACGAACTCGCCACGATCATCCATGGACCGGAGCTCGCCTCCGAACCCACGCCACAATCCCGAATGGTAGGTGTTCCGTGAAATTCGCCTGGATCGACATCCGTTCCGTCCCCGAGAACCAGCGGGCGGCGATCGTCGATGCCGCCATCCACGCCCGGGTGGACGCCATCGTCGACTCCGACCTCAGCACGCTCGCGACCCTGCCGAACACGGTGAAACGGGTGCTGGTCGGCGATTCCGCGGTGGAAACCGCGGGCGAAGGCGTGATCGCGCTGCGCGATGTCGCGAGCGACGACGAGATCGGCGCGCTCGCGGCCCGGGTGCGCGACGGGGACCAGAACGTCGCCGCGCTGGTGAACGTCGTGGACGACCCGACGCTCACCCTGGCCTGCCACGCCGCGATCGCGCTGCCCTACACCGTGGTCCAGTTCCGCGATCCGACCAAGATCCCGCTGGAGATCGTCATCGCGGCGGCGGATCCCGCCCCGGGCTCGCTGATCTGCCAGGCGAACAACCTCGAAGACGCGCAGATCATCGTGGACGTGCTGGAAAAGGGTTCCGACGGGATCATCCTCGCGCCGCGCAACGCCGACGACGTGTTCGGCCTGGTCCAGCTGCTCCAGGCGAAAACCCCGTCGCTCGCGCTGAACAAGCTGACCGTCGAGTCGATCGAGCACTGCGGGCTGGGCGATCGGGTCTGCATCGACACGTGCACGCATTTCGAGGAGGACGAGGGCATGCTCGTCGGCTCCTACGCGCACGGATTCATCCTGTGCTGCAGCGAAACGCATCCGCTGCCGTACATGCCGACCCGCCCGTTCCGGATCAACGCCGGCGCCCTGCATTCCTACGTGCTGGGCCAGGACAACCGCACCAACTACCTCAGCGAACTGAAGTCGGGCAGCGCGGTCCTCGCCGTGGGCGCGGACGGCCGCACCCGGCGGATCGTCGTCGGGCGGATCAAACTCGAATCCCGGCCGCTGCTGAGCATCACCGCGAGTTCCGAGGAAGGCGTGCGGACGAACCTGATCGTCCAGGACGACTGGCACGTCCGGGTGCTCGGTCCGGGCGGGCTGGTCCTCAACGTCACCGAACTCAAGCCCGGTGACCAGTTGCTCGGGTACGTCGCCACCGACAAGCGGCACGTCGGCTGGCCGGTCGGCGAGTTCTGCGTCGAGAAGTAGTCCACCCGTCGTCCGCCGAAAGGAGACCAAGGTGACTCTGGATTCCTGGTGGGGCGCGGAACTGCTCCGCGGTGGCGCGGACGACGCGGTGTGGGCGCGGGCGGCGAGCCCGGTCACGAACGGCAGCCTGCGTGCCGAAGTGACCCGGCTCGCCGCCCTGTTCCGCGGGCAGGGCATCGGCCCGGGTTGCACCGTCGCGGTGCAGGGCACGCCGAGTTTCACCCAGCTGTGGTCGATCTTCGCGCTGTGGTCGCTCGGCGCGCAGGTGCTCCTGCTGGACCCGCGGCTGCGCGGGAACGACCGGGCCGCGCTGCTGGCCCAGTGCTCGCCGCAGGTCCAGCTCGTCCTCGGCGGCGCTCCCCGATCGCCGGAGGTGTTCATCGAGGAATGCGAGACCCTGGTGCGCCGGCTGCCCGGCGGCCGCCCGGCGCGCACCGGCCACTGCCTGGTGCAGTTCTCCTCCGGGACCACCGGGCGGATCAAGGCGATCGGCCGGACGCCGGAATCCCTGCTCGGCGAGCTGAACCGGCTCGCCGCGATCCCGGGCATGCCGGGCCGCGGCGAGCAGGTGCTGCTGCTCGATTCGACCACGCATTCCTTCGGCCTGATCGGCGGTGTGCTGCACGCGCTCAACGCCGGCGCCACCACCGTGTTCGCCACCGGCCCGCTCGGCGCCGCGGCCCGGGACGTCCAGGTCATCCTCGGCAATCCGCGGCATTTCGAAACCCTCGCCGCCACCCCGGACGCGCTGACGCTGCCCCGGCTCCGGCTCGCCGTGTCCTGCGGGGAAATCCTGCCGCAGCGGGTATACGACGAATTCGCCGAACGGTTCGGGGTGCTCATCGGCCAGGCCTACGGCACCACCGAAACCGGGATCGTCGCGACCGACCTCGGCGGCCGGTTCGGGCCGCGCAGCATCGGCCTGCCGGCGCCGGGCATCCGGACCCGCGTCACCGAAGGCGTCCTGCACGTGCACGTTCCCCAGTCGCCGTACCTCTACGAACACCATCCGTGGGTCGGCGGCTGGCTGTCCACTCAGGACCTGGTCACCTGGAACCCGGAGCAGCGCGCGCTGCGGTTGCGCGGGCGCGTGGACGCCGAAGGGGTGGCCGGGTGCACCGACGTCGACCTGCTGGAGATCGAGACCGTGCTGCGCGCGCACCGGCTGGTGTCGAACGCGGTGGTGCTCGGCGATCCGGTGGAGGCGCACGTCGTCGGCGCGGCCGAGCTGGACGAAGCGGAGCTGCGGGAGTGGTGCCACTGGTTCCTGCCGGACGGGAACACCCCGTCCCGCTATCACCTCATGCGCGAACTTCCCTTGACCCCCAACGGAAAGGCCCTGCGCAGCCGGAGTGGGCTGCGGGAGCACCGGCTCGCCGTGGAGAGCCGGTGAGAAAAGGGACCCGCGGGGGACCTGGTCGGTGCACTCGACCAGGTCCCCCGCGGGGGCTCTATCATTCTGAGAACTCGCTCCGCGATCCCGTCGACAGGGCGCTCCTTGGCGAGTCACGCTCGACTTTCCGCTGTTGGGCGCCCTGCCGCCGCGATAGCGGGGCCTTCGGCCGCCGAGTTCCTTGGCTCAAGTCCACAGGCCACTCCAGTTTCAGCCGCTTCCGTGTCAGACAGCCATCGGCACGACCATGTCGAGGGACAGCCTCGACCGCGTGCTCGACGGCGGATCCAGGGTGGCGTCGGCGGACAGGATGTTGGTGTAGAGCTCGTGCAGCCGCCGCGAAAGCGCGCCGCCCGAATCCTCGGCCACCGCCTTGCGCAGCCGGTGGAACGCGGCCAGCGCGTCCACCTGGCGGCCCGAGCGGTAGAGCGCGAGCATCAGCTGCGCGGTGAACTCCTCGTGCGTGCGGTGGTGGTGCACGAGCGCGGTCAGCTCACCGATCAGCTCGTGATGCCGCCCGAGCTCCAGATCGGCCTCGATGCGATGGCTGATCGCGTCGAGCTGCTTGCGCTGGAGCAACGTGATCGCGGCCCGCAGGATCGGCCCGGCCACCACGTCGACCAGCGCGGGCGCGCTCCACAGCCGCAGCGCCTCGCGCAGGCCGTGCGCCCGCAGGGCGGTGTCGCGCACGGCCAGGGCCGCGCGCACCCGGTGCTCGAACACGTCGAGATCGAGTTCGCCGGGTTTCACCACGAGCTCGTACCCGCCCTTGCGGGTGAGCAGCCGCCCGCCGGACCCGTCGGGCAGGCGCAGCTGTTCCAGCGCCTTGCGCAGTTGCATGACATAGGTGTGCAGGGCCGCGATGGCCCGGGCGGGCGGGGTGCCCTCCCACAGTTCCTCCACGAACTGCGGGAGCGGCACCACGCTGTTGGCCTTCAACAGCAGCAACACGAGAACCTGGCGCTGCTTCGCCGCGGTGGGCGTGCGGCAGCAACCACGGTCCTCCACGGACAGCGGCCCGAGTACCCGGAAGATCATCTGGCTCATCCCGGGATCGTCGCCGGCGCCGCGACCAGGAGGTGGGTCTCCAGCGGCAGTGCGTGCACCGAACGCAGCGCGAACCCGGCCTTGTCCAGCATCGTGCGGTACTCGGCCTCGTCCCGTTCCCGGCCGCCCCCGAGCACCACCAGCATGTGCATGCTGAAGCCCAGCGCCAGCGAGGCGTCCTCGCCGGTGATGAGCCGTTCCAGGATCACCAGCGTCCCGTCCGGCGCCATGGCGCGCCGGATGTTGGCCAGGATCCGGTGGCACGCCTCGTCGTCGAAGCAGTGCAGGATCCGGGACAGCAGGTAGACGTCCCCGGATTCCGGCACCGATTCGAAGAAGTCGCCGCCGACGCGTTCGCAGCGGTCGCCGTGGTCGAGGGCGATCGGGTACCGCTCGGACTCCTCGATCACGTGCGGCGCGTCGAACAGCACCGCCCGCGGCTCCGGATTCGCCCGCAGGAGTTGATCGAGCAGCGATCCGTGGCCGCCGGCGACGTCGACGATGCGCCGGGCCCGCGAGAAGTCGTAGGCCCGGCCGACCTCGGCGAAGAACGGCGCGCCCGCGTCCATCATGCGCTCGTAGGCGTGCGAAGCCTCGGGGTTCTGCCGGAGGTAGGCGAACAGGTCGCTGCCGAACACCCGGGAGAACGCGGCCCCGCCGCCACGCAGCGAATGTTCCAGCTCGCCCCACGCGCGGTAGAAGTGATCGCCGTAGAGGCGCATGTGGTGGCGCATGGCGCTGGGCGAATCCGAGCGGAGCAACTCGCCCACCTCGCTGAGCGCGTACCCGTCGGTCTCGTTCCCGGTCACCACGCCGAGGCTGCCGAGGTAGGCCAGCAACCGGCCCAGCGCGTCCGCGTCCAGATCCAGGGCCAGGGCCAGTTCGGTGCCGGACATCGGATTCGAGCCGGTGAGGCGGTCGATGACGCCGAGCTCGGTCGCGAAGTAGACGGCCTCGGTCTTCCAGAAGCCGGTCATCAACTCGATCAGGTGCCGCTCGGCGGAACTCGCGGTGGTCATGCGCCCTTCCCCTCTCCGGTCGCGGCGCGCGCTCCCGCTCCGCGGTCCTCCCGCACCAGTTTGGCCAGCTGGTGCCGCTGGATCTTCCAGGTCGAGGTCCGGGGCAGCTTGTCGAAATCGAGCTGCCACACCGGCGCCATCGCGGGCAGGTCGCCGGTGGCCCGCCGCCAGCGCGCCTGGTCGATCGGGCCGTCGTCGCGGGTGGCCACCACGGGCACCGGTTCGCCCTGCGGCCCGGCCACGATCACGATCTCCCGCAGTTCGTCGAGCCGCGACATGAGGATGTCCTCAACCTCCAGGTTGCTGGTCATCGAGTCGATCTGGTCGACCTCCCGGTCGAGCAGGTGCAGCAGGCCCCACCGATCCCGATAGCCCATGTCGCCGAGCCGCCACCAACCGTTACGGACCTCCTTCGCGTACCGCGCGTCCTCCCCGAGATAAGTGAGGATGCGGGTCCGGCTGCGTACCTCGAGATGGCCGACCGCACCGGTTTTCACCCGTTTGCCGTCCGCCCCGACCACGCGCATCGAGATGAACCCGGGCAGCGGCATGCCCACACAACGGCCGTCGGCGTTCTTCGCGCTGCGCCGCGTGTACCACCGGCCCGCCACCGGGCCGATCTCGGACTGCCCGTACGCCTGCAGGAAAAGCGGCCGCCGCCGGTGCGAGGCGCCCAGCATGCGCTGGATGGTTCGCGGGTGCATCGCGTCGAAGGTGGCGCCGAAGTAGCGCACGCTGGACAGCGGCTCGGCCGGATCGTCCCCGAGCACTTCCCAGTCGACGTAGTTGTTGGGATGCGTCTCGACATAGCCGGGCCGCGTCCGGGCGAACAGCGGGCCGACCCGGCGCGGATCCGCGTCCACCGCGATCACCAGCGGGTTGCCCAGTTCCAGCCACATCGCCAGGGCCTGGTAGAACCGCGAATGCACGAACGTCATGCACAGCGCGGCCTTCTCCTTGCGCCGGATCGGCCAGGCCGCGAGCTTCTGCGGCACCAGGCGGTGGAAACCGGCTTCCGGGCAGTGCACCGCGAGCTTCGGGATCCCGGTCGTGCCGGAACTGTGCGAGATCAGCGAAGGCTGGCGCGGGTGCAGCAGCACCGCGTCGCGCCGCGGCGCGTCGGTGATGGCCGCCAGCTCGATGGTGCCGACCCGTTCGGCGCCCGCGGCCAGCAGGACCCCTCGGGTCGCCGTGACGACCGGGATCTCGTGCAGCGGGCCGTCGATCGTGTCGCCGTCGGTGAGCAGCCACGGCCGATCGAGCCGGTGCAGCAGCGTGAAGACGATCTCGCCGTCGAGGAACGGCGACAGCAGCGCGGGAACCGCGCCGATCCGGGCCACCGCGCAGGCGAACAGCGCGATGTCGAAGTTGTTGGTCTTGTACAGGGCCACGCGTTCGGTCGGCCGCACTCCGGCCGCCCACAACCGGGCGGAGAGGTCGTCCACGACCTCGGCCAGCTGGGCCACGGTGAATTCGGTGCCGCGCTCCGGAGCCCACCGCAACGGCTGGTCGAGGGTCACCTCGAGCCCGGGATCGCGGCGCGCGGCTTCGTCGAAGATCTTGCCGATGTAGAAACCGTTTCCGCGCATTATTCGGCGGATCAAAGAATGCATCAGTCCTCCAGTACCGCTGGATGCGAATACTCGCCCGGCGCCGCACAGACCACCCCAGATGCGGTGCGCCGGGTTCGCTGACCAGGTGCTGCCCGATCGCGCGAGGTCTAGGAAACGACCTCGTGTCGATGTTCCCCCAGTGCGGCCCGTCCGTTCAGCGCTTCGAGCTGCGCCGGGGTCAGGGCCGCGTCGTAACCGTAAAGCCATGCCAGATCGTTGAGCGTTTCCCCCGCCAGGCGGAAATCCCGCTCCTGCTGCCGCACCCCGTCGGCGAAGTGGAAGGACTCCGCCCGGATCCGGGACTGCCGGTGCACTTCGGCGGTCCTGGGCTTGCGCAGCGCCTCGTAGTGCCGCAGCGACCGCACCGGATCACGGCTGCCGTCGCCGAGGCAATCGGTCAACACCACGGCGTCCTCGAGCGCTTGGTTCGCGCCCTGGGACATGTACGGCAGCATCGGATGTGCCGCGTCCCCCACGAGAGCGAGCCGGCCGCTGACATACCGGTCGGCGAGATCCCGGTCGAACAACCCCCAGCGGGTCACCGAAGCCGCGGCGGTGACCACCCGCCGCACCTCCGCGTTCCACCCGGCGAACGCCGCGGCGAGTTCGTCGGTTTCGGTACCCGTCGTCGAAGAGCCGAGCCGTTCGTCGTCGGTGGCGCACACCGCGCTGAAGTGAACGGTTTTCCCTGCGGAGATCGGGTAATACGTGACGTGATGTTTGGGGCCGAACCAGAACATTACCCTGGGATCGGCCGCGAAGGAAGGCACTACCTCGGCGGGTATCAACCCGCGATACACGGAATATCCGGAAAACTTGGGCTCGTCCAGCACGACAGCGCGGCGGACGGCGGAATGCACCCCATCGGCGCCGATCACCAGCTCCGCCGTGGCGGTACCGCCGTCGGCGAAGTGCAGCTCGACGTGGTCGGCGCGTTCGACCACGCGAGCCACACTCCGCCCGAGGTGAACTGTGCCGGGGGTCAGCATGTTCACCAGGCAGCGCTGGAGATCAGCGCGATGGATCAGGTAGTACGGCGCGCCGAACAACTCGTCGCACGCCGTACCGTGCGGGACCCGGGCGAGCAATCTGCCGTCGTCCCAGCGCCTGGTTTCGATCGAACGCGCCTGTACGCCGTTCTCCGCCAGGGCCGGGGCGACGCCCAGCCGGTGCAGGATCCGCACCCCGTTGGGGGAAAGCTGGATTCCCGCACCGACCGCGTCGAACACCGGAGATTGTTCGAACAGTTCACAATGCACGCCACGCCTGCGCAGGATGGTCGCGATCACCAGACCCGCGATTCCCGCACCGACGATGGCAACTCGTGCTCTCTCGGACTCGGAAGCCACCTCAAACAACCCCCAGCTCGGCGTTTCGATGGAAAGTGCTCGGTTCCCTTCCTGCCGCCTTACTCCGACCGGGCCAACCGGCGGGGCGACAGACCTGCGATCGGTAGAACCATCAGTGCGGTGATCGCGGCCAGCAGGATGAATGCCAGCTTGAAATCACCCGAGGCATCCCGCAGTGCGCCGACGATCAAGGGGCCAATCGCGGCACAGCCGTAACCGATGAAGAATGCCATTCCACTGATGCGTCCGGCATGCGTCGCATCCCGGGCCGCTGTGACGGGCAGTGCGAGCACGAGCGGGAACAACCCGCCGTGGCCGACGCCCATGAGGATGATCCACAACCAGGTGCCGGTTCCCGGGCTCAGCGCGAAGCCGAGGAATCCGGCGGCCGTCATCAGCGTGGTGACCGCGAGGCCGAGCCGCTGATCGCTGCGCTCGCCCAGCAGGGCGGGCACCGCGAGCATGGCCACCACCTGGATCGAGATCATCGCGGTGAGCAGGCCGCCCGCGGCGGAATCGCTGCGGCCGGCGTCGTTGGTGAGCAGCGGCGCCACCCAGGCCAGTTCGCAGTAGTACAGCGCGGAGTTGCCCGCCGAGATCGCGGTGATCTTCCACGCCGTCGCGCTGCGCCAGGGCAGGCCCTTGGTCGCCAGCTTGCGCGGGGCCGCGTCGCCGAGGTCCAGCGACCGCTTGGCCGCCGACCACATGACCATTCCGGCGAGCGCGAGCACCGCCCACGAACCCACGGCCACGGGCCACGAACCGAACGCGTCGGCCAGCGGCGCCGTGACTCCGGCGGCCACCGCGCCACCCAGGCCCAGGCCCGCGGTGTAGAGGCCGGTGACCAGTCCGGCGCGGTTGGCGAACCGCGCCTTCACCACGGCCGGCAGCAGCGTCTGGGCGATCGCGATCCCCGCGCCCACCACGAACGCGGTGGTCAGTTGCAACCACGTGGCGTGCCCGAGCGCCCGGGCGATGGTGCCCACGCCGATGATCGCGAGTCCGATCAGGACCCCGCCCTGCAGCCCGGACCGGCGCGCGACCAGCGCGGCCGCCGGGGCGCACAGGCCCATGGCCAGCGTCGGCATCGTGGTGAGCAGCGAAGCACCGGCGGCGGACAGGCCGAGGTCCGCCCGGATGGTGTCCACCAGCGGCGAAATGGCGGCGATGGCCGGTCGGAGGTTCACCGCCGCGACGAACAGCGCCACCGCGGCGAGTCCCAGCGCGGCCCGGTCGGCCGCCGTCGCGGCGCCGGAGTCCGCGGCGGGACTCGGCGACCGAGGCTGTTTCTCAGTGTTGGTCAAGGCAAACCCCTCAACTCGGATAGTTAGTGTCCGGACCGTACCACGCGACGGGGCGACTTGGACATATCTTGTCCGAGAAGTACGATGAAGCAATGAAGCTGTCCAACGGCATCGAATGGGTGCTGCACTGCTGCGTCACGCTCAGCCAGGCGCAGGATCCGGTGCCGGCGCAGCGGCTGGCCGAATTGCACGACATCCCGCCGGCGTACCTCGCCAAGCACCTGCAGGCGTTGTCGCGGGCCGGGGTCGTGCACTCCTCGCAGGGGCAGGACGGCGGCTACGGGCTCACCCGGTCGCCGCAGGAGATCAGCGTGCTCGACGTGGTCGTGGCGATCGACGGGTCGGGGGAGTTCTTCCGCTGCACGGAGATCCGCAAGCGCGGCCCGCTCGCGACGACGCCCGAGCGCTGCACGACGCGCTGCTCCATCGCCCGCGCCATGGCGAACGCCGAACTCGCCTGGCGCGAGGCCCTGTCCAAGATCACGATCGCCGATCTGGCCGCGAACATCGACGCCGACAGCGGCGGCACCGCGCTGGGCGACGTCCGGGAATGGCTGAAGGCGCACTGACGGGACCATGGAGCCGGATATCCAGTACGAGAACCTGCTACGGCACGTCCTCGAGCACGGCACGCCCAAGCGGGATCGCACCGGCGTCGGCACGCGGTCCGTCTTCGGGTACCAGATGCGGTACGGGCTGGACAACGGTTTCCCCCTCATCACCACGAAACGGGTGCATTTCCGCTCCATCGCCTATGAACTCCTGTGGTTCCTGCGCGGGGACCGGAACGTACGCTGGCTGCAACGACACGGCGTCACCATCTGGGACGAATGGGCGGACGCCGACGGCGACCTGGGGCCGGTCTACGGCGTCCAGTGGCGTTCTTGGCCGACTCCCGGTCAGGGTCACATCGACCAGATCTCGCGCGTGCTCGAGACGTTGCGCACCGACCCCGACTCGCGCCGCATGGTCGTTTCCGCGTGGAACGTGGGCGAGATAGCCCAGATGGCGCTGCCGCCGTGCCATGCGCTGTTCCAGTTCTACGTGGCCGACGGACGCCTCTCGTGCCAGCTGTACCAGCGCAGTGCCGATCTGTTCCTCGGCGTTCCGTTCAACATCGCGAGCTATGCCCTGCTCACGCACCTGGTGGCGCAGCAGGTGGGCCTGGAACCGGGCGACTTCATCTGGACCGGCGGCGACTGCCACATCTACGACAACCATCTCGACCAGGTCGCGGAACAACTGTCCCGGACCGCATTCCCCTTTCCCCGGTTACGACTTCGGCGTGCCCCGTCACTTTTCGAGTACGCCTACGACGACCTGGAGATCGTTGACTACCGGCACCATGCCGCGATCTCCGCGCCGGTCGCGGTATGAAACTTACCGCGCCGCTCTGAATTATTGGTCAAGCCGCCGCGGTAAATAAAGCCCCAAGATCAATGGATCACCCCGCACTAGGCTGGATGTCGTAATTACCGCCGACTTGTCTTGATGACCCAGTCCGCCTGCTGCTAGCGTGCGTGGGCGCGCCAAACGCGCAATATCAAACTGGGGCCATATTCGAGCCGAAAGCATCCCGATCGGGGTGCTTTTGGTTGACATCATTCTGTTCTCTCGCAGGTTGTTATGCCCATGCAAATGGTTGGCATCCTGCGCACGCGGTGAGAAAGAGGCAATTGCATGTACACGCGAAGGTCATTCTTCCGGGTGGGCGCCGGGGTCGCCGCGGCCACCACCCTGGGCGGCGCCGGAATGTTCGGCTACACGTCGAGTGCGTCCACAACGGACTGGAGTAAGCTGCGTGCCCAACTCGCCGGCACCCTGGTCCTCCCGCCGGATTCGGGCTACCTGGAAGCCAAACGGCTGATCAGCGCGGAGTTCGACCGGGTCAACCCGCAGGCGATCGCCTACTGCGTGTCCACAGAGGACGTTCGCCGGTGCGTGCTGTTCGCGCGGGAGCACGGGGTGCCCGCGACGCCCCGCAGCGGCGGGCACAGCTTCAACGGCTGGTCCACCACTCCCGGCCTGATCATCGACACCTCGAAGCTCAACCACGCCGCGGTGGGCTCGACCGTCAAGTTCGGTCCCGGGCTCAAGGGCGTGGACTCGATCCCCGCGCTGAAGGCGCACGGGGTCACCCTGCCCATCGGCGGCTGCCCGACGGTCAGCCCCGGCGGGTTCCTCCTCGGCGGCGGCCTGGGCTGGCAGACCCGGAAGTACGGCCTCGCCGCCGACCGGCTGGTCTCCGCCCGCGTGGTGCTCGCCGACGGCCGCGTGGTGCGCGCCTCGGCGAGCCAGTACGGCGACCTGTACTGGGCGCTGCGCGGCGGGGGCGGCGGCAACTTCGGCATCGTCACCGAGTTCGAGTCGCGGCCGACCGTGGTGGACAAGGTGATCAGCTACCGGGTGACCTGGCCGTGGGCCAAGGTCACCGACGTGATCGCCGCCTGGCAGCCCTGGCTGATCGCGGGCCCGGACGAGCTGGCCACCACGCTGGTGATCGTGCTGCCGGACGCCGCGCCCGGCGCGGTCCCGATCGTGCAGGTGGTCGGCGCCTACCTCGGCCCGAAGGCCGAAGCGGACGCCGCGATCAACGGCCTGATCTCCGCGGTCGGCTCGCCGCCGGCGACCAACGCGGCCGAGGAACTGCCCTACGACACCGCGATGATGCGTGCCTTCGGCTGCGGCGACAAGACCGTCGACCAGTGCCACGTCGTGGGCCAGACGCCCGGCGCGCTGCTCGGCCGGACCAAGTTCGTCGCGCACCGGTACCGCACGTTCACCGGCCCCATCCCGGCGGCCGGGATCAACCCGATCGTCACCGCCTTCGACGCGAACCGGCGGGCCGGGCAGAACCGGTCGCTGGTGTTCGCGGGCTGGGGCGGCCAGGCCAACCGGGTGCCGGTGACCGACACCGCCTGGCCGCACCGGGACGCCGAGTTCGCCGTGGGCTTTTCGGGTGAAGTCACCAAGGCGGACCCGACCCCGGACGACACCGGTTCGGCGACGGCCTGGGCGAACAACGGTTTCGCGGCGATGGACCCGTATTCGAGCGGCCACACCTACCTCAACTACGGCCACGACGGACTGCCCAACTGGCAGTGGGCGTACTACGGTTGCAACTACGACCGGCTGGTGACGGTCAAGCGGAAGTACGACCCGGACAACTTCTTCAGTTTCTCGCAGAGCATCGGGAAGTGAGCGCATGGGAAGACGTCGTCGGTTCTCGATCACGATCCTCGCCGGTGTCCTCCTCGGCGGCGGGCTGAGCCCGGTCGCCGCCGGAGCGGACGAACAGGGCGCCGGGTTCACGGTACCCGGGCTCCGGCAACCCGTTCAGCTCATCGTGGACACCTGGGGGGTCCCGCACATCTACGCGGCGAACACCGACGACCTCTTCCTGGCCCAGGGTTTCAACGCCGCCCGCGACCGGCTGTTCCAGATCGACCTGTGGCGCCGGCGCGGGCTCGGCGAGCTCGCCTCGGTCCTCGGACCGTCCTATGTGGAACAGGATCGCGCCACCCGGCAGTTCCTGTACCGCGGGAGCATGCGGCGGGAATGGGAAAGTTACGGGCCGGAGGCCCGGCAGGCGGCGACCCGGTTCACCGAGGGCGTCAACGCCTACGTCGACTGGCTGGCGAAGAATCCGGCCGCGTTGCCCGAGGAGTTCCGCAAGCTCGGCTACCTGCCCGCGAAGTGGAGCCCGGAGGACGTGGTGCGCATCCGCACGCACGGGCTGAGCAAGAACCTCACCAGCGAGGTGCAGCGGGCCAAGGTGGCCTGTGCCGGGGACGTGCGGCTGGACAAGATCCGGGTGAAACTGGAGCCGGACGTGGATCCGGCCGTCCCGGCGGGGCTGGATCCCTGCGTGGTGACCGACGACGTCCTGAACACCTTCAAACTGGCGACCCAGGACGTCGTCTTCGCCCAGGGCAAGGTGCAGGCGGCGCCCGAGGACGAGGGGGCCGCCGAGGGGTCCAACAACTGGGCGGTCTCCCCCGCCCGCACCACGACCGGGCGGCCCATCCTCGCCAACGATCCGCACCGCGCGCTCAAGGCGCCCTCGCTGCGGTACATCGCGCAGCTGTCCGCGCCGGGGATCGACGTCGTCGGCGCGGGTGAACCGTTCCAGCCGGGTATTTCCATCGGGCACAACGGAACCGTGGCCTTCGGGCTCACGATCTTCGGGCTCGACCAGGAGGATCTGTACGTCTACCAGCTCGATCCGAACGATCCGACCCGGTACCGGTACGGCGACGGCTGGGAATCGTTCCGCACGGTCACCGAGCAGGTTCCGGTGGCCGGGCAGGCGCCGCGTCCGGTGGAGCTGCGGTTCACCCGGCACGGTCCGGTGCTCAAAGTGGACGAACAGCGGCATCTCGCGTTCGCGCTGCGCACCGGCTGGTCCGAACCCGGTATGTCGCCGTATTTCGGCAACCTCAAACTGATGCGGGCGCGCAATCTGGACGATTTCACCCGCGCGATGCGCAACTGGGGCGCGCCCGCGGAGAACCAGGCGTACGCGGACACCAGCGGCACGATCGCCTGGGTGCCCGGCGGGCTGGCTCCCAAACGCTCCGGCTACGACGGCCTGCTGCCGGTGCCCGGCGACGGCCGCTACGAATGGAACGGTTTCTACTCCGGCGACGAACTGCCTCGTTCGGTCAATCCGCCGGAAGGGTTCGTCGCCTCGGCCAACCAGTACAACCTGCCACCGGACTACCCGGCGCGGGAACGGAAACTGGGCTTCGAGTGGTCGAATCCGGCGCGGTACCAACGCATCGCCGACGTCCTGTCCGCCACGCCACGGGGTTCGGTGGAGAGTTCGATGGCGTTGCAGAACGACCAGCTCGATCTGCCCGCGACCCGGCTGCGCGCGTTGCTGTCCCGCCTCGACTCCGCCGATCCGGACACCCGCGCCGCGCTGGACCTGCTGCACGGCTGGGACGGGGTCGACCGCGCGGATTCCGCCGCGGCCGCGCTGTACCAGGTGTGGTTCTCCCGCCAGTTGCTGCCCGGGTTCTCGCGTGCCGTGGTGCCGACCGCGGTGCGGCCGCTCATCCCGGTGCCGGACGCGGCGGTCACCGTGGAGGCGCTGGAGAATCCGGCTGCCTGGTTCGGCCCGGACGCGGCGGCGAAGCGGGACGCGCTCCTGCTGTCGACCCTCGCGGCCGGTTACGCGGACGCGAAACGCCTGCTCGGCCCCGATCCCGCCGCCTGGCGCTGGGGCAACCTGCACCAGGTGACCTTCGCGCATCCGCTGGGCGCCAGTGTGGGCCCGCTCCCGCGCGGCGGCTCGGCGTACACAGTGGACGCGGCGACCTATCCCGCTTCCGGCGCCACCTTCGGCCAGACCAACGGGGCGAGCTTCCGGATGGTGCTCGACGTGGGCGGCTGGGACAACTCCCGCGCCGTCAACACCCCCGGCCAATCCGGCGACCCGGCCAGCCCGCACTACCGCGACCTCGCCGAGCGCTGGCATTCCGGCCAGTACTTCCCGCTCCTCTACACCCGTGCCGCGGTGGAACGCAACGCCGAGCACCGGTACCTGCTCCGCCCCTGGTAACCAGGTTTCGTGGGGTCGTGAGTGTTCCGACCGGTTAGAACCGGTCTGTCCACTCACGACCCCCAAACTCGGTACCCGTGCGTGTGCGAGGAGGGCACTCTGGTGGGAAAGTGCCACGCGGCAAGCCGTCCCCGAGGGTCGTGCACTTTGTCGGCCAAGTGATTCCGATACCCGGCGCGGTGCTCGCTCACGCCCGGAAAGTGCGCGCATTTTCGTCGGAACCGCCGCACTCAGCCGACAAAGTGCGGGGCTTGCGAGTCGCCCGGTCCGGTCGCGAACCCCACACCCGAGTGTGTAACTCGCGTGCCCGAGTGTGAAACTCGCCTGCTTGAACGTGCAACTCGCGTGCCTGAGTGTGTAACTCGCTTGCGGGGGAGGGGAATTTAGGCAAGCAGGCTGGCAGCGCGGGTGAGGACGCGGGCGGTGAGATCGGCCGAGGCGCCCAGGTACCGTTCCGGGTCCAGGAGTTCGGGCACCCGGTCCGCGAGGCCGTTGGCCAGTTCCGGGGTGGCGGCGAGCGTTTCGGCGAAGGGACGGCCTTCGTCCGCCGCCCGGCGGGCCACCCTGGCGAGCAGCTTCTTCGCGTTCGCCTTGCCCAGCGCCTCGGCCAGTTCGGCGTTGAGCCGTTCGGAAACGATACTGCCACCGGTCAGCCCGAGATTCTCACGAAGCCGCCCAGGATGCGCGATCAACCCCTCGGCCAACTCGGCGGCGGTACGCGCCGCCCCGGCGGTGAGCCGCAACGACTCCCGCAACGGCTGCCACTCCGCGTGCCAGCCACCCGCCGACCGCTCATCCTCGGCCACCAAACTCTGCACCAGAATCGACCCGTACGCCGGTACCTGGCGCGCCGCGGAAACCAGCAGCGTGGCCAGCACCGGATTCCGCTTCTGCGGCATCGCCGAAGACACACCCCGGCCCTCACCCGCCGGTTCGGTCACCTCACCGACCTCGGTACGGGACATCATCTGCACATCCACCCCGAACTTCCCCAGCGCCCCGGCCACGAACGCGCACGCCGCACCAAGATCCGCGATCGGCGTGCGCAACGCGTGCCACGGCACGACCGGTTCGGCCAGCCCCGCCTCCTCGGCGAAGACACGCACCAGCTCCACACCCCCACCGGCCGGGGAACCCGTGGCCAGCCGCGCATACGCCACATAGGACGCACACGTACCCGCCGCACCACCCAGCTGCGCCGGAAGCACCACCCGCGACACCCGCTCGAACGCGTCCAGCACCAGCTGCAACCACCCGGCGGCCTTGAGCCCGAACGTGATCGGCACCGCATGCTGGGTCAGCGTCCGCCCAGCCATCGGGGTGTTCCGATGCTCGGCCGCGAGCCGCGCCAGCGCCCACCCGGTTCGCCGCAAATCGGCCTCCACCACGGCCAGCACCCGACCCGACAAGACCATCGCCGCCGAATCCAGGATGTCCTGACTGGTGCCACCACGATGCACGTACTCCGCGGCCGCCGGATCCCGCGCGGCGACCGCCGCGGTGAACCGCTCCACCAGCACCACCACCGGATTCGCCGCACCCCGCGCCCGTTCGGCGACCTCGAGCAGATCCACCCCGTCCCCGCGCGCCACCGATTCGATCACCGCGGCCGCCGAACCCGGCACCACACCCAACCGCGCCTGCGCCCGAGCCAACGCCGCCTCGACATCCACCATGGCCCGCAACCAGGCCTCATCCGACACCAGCGCCCCCAGCCCGGTCCCCGCCCACACCGGGGCGAGCAGACCGGAATCGGTGCCGGGAGTCACGGTCGGTTCTCCTCGCGCCACGGCCGGGACTCGCTCAGCACTTCGGGCTGGTCCATCGACAACGCGGCCCGCGCGATGGCGTCGGCGTCACCGAGGATCACCGAGTTCACCCCGGGCCGGATCCCCGCCGCGGTCAGCCAGTGCACGGTCTCGGTCGGCACCCCGAACGCGAACCGCTTCGGATGCGCCCGGCCGGTGAGGTCGACCAGGTGGTACGGCCGCGGGGTCACCATCAGCCCGCCGGTTTCGTAGGCCGCGGCCGGGGCGTGCTCGCCTTCGGGAATCCGGTACCCGCGCCCCTGCCCGGTGGACACCAGGTAGCGCAGCAGCGGATCGGTGGTCCGCTCGATGTCGACCTCCGGCAGCCGCGCCTCCACCAGGGTCGTCACGTCGTACTGGGTCCCGGGCAGGCTGGTCGCGCCGACGCGGAAGCTCCGGCCGCCCGGCGCGGGCCCGGCCACCATGCCGGGCGGCAGCACGCGCAGCACACCCGCCTCGATGAGCGCGATCATCTCCTCGATCCGCCGCACCGGCGGGCCGATCGACAGGAACGCGTTGAGCGGGTTGTACCACTGCTCGAGTTCGTCGCGGTACGAACTTCCGCTCAGGCCACCGTGATCCACCACGAGCCGGATCTCGTTGCGCAGATCGCGCAGGACGTCCACGGCGGCCTTCAGCGGGCCGCGCACGTTGCCGAGTTTGGCCTGTGCCACGTCCTCGGCCAGATAGCCGAGCAGCCAGCGGAGGTATTCGTCGTGGTCGCGGAAGAACCGGGGACCCCACGGCCGGATCACCCGGTCCCAGCTCCACCGGTGCACCGGCGCGATCTGGTAGCGGTCCAGCAGCGCCGATTCGGACAGCCCGTCGACGTCGAGTTCGGCCATCGCCACGTAATCCCGCGCGAACGCGTCCCCGGCGGCCACGCCGTCCCGTTCGGTGAGCAGGGTGCGGTGGTACGCCAGCCGCACCTCGCGGGTGATCAGCGGCCACAGGTCGCGCCGGAAGCGCAACGGTCTGCCCTCGGCGACCCGGGAGCGGAACCAGCGGATCACCTCCGGGGTGAGGAACTTCGGCTCGTGCCGCCCCGCGGCGCCCTTCTGGTTCTCTCCCCTCGCGTGGTATGGAATCCCGCGCCGCGAACCGGCGAGCATCAGGGGCTCGCGGCCGGACGGCAGGTACTTCAACCGGCCGGACGCCCGGCGGAAGGTCCCGCCGCGGCCGGCGGTCAGCAGGGCCAGGTAGTCGAAGAAGTTCAGGCCCATTCCGCGCAATGCCACGGATTCGCCCGCGCGGATCCGGTCCAGAGCCACATCGGCGGGATTGCCCGGCGGGAAGTACCGCAGCCCGCGTTCCTCGGCGAACCGGAGCAGCGCGCGTTCCGTTTCGGTCGGTTCCATACCGACGTGCCCCTGCGCCAGCACCACCGCGTCCACATCGGCGAGCCGGGTGCCGTCGTCGAGGGTCACCACCTGCGTGCCGTCGACGTTGTCGTCGAGCGCGACCGCGACCCGGCGGTGCGAGACGATCGAAACCCGTGCCGGTGCGGTGCTCACCACGCGCCGCAGCACCCAGCCGACGTAATGGCCGTAGAACGACCGGGACGGATAGGCGTCCGGGGTCAGGCGCCGCGCTTCGGCGAGCACCTTCTCGGGATACTCGTCCAGCCCGTCCATCACCGTGAGCACCCGGGCCCAGTCGTACAGGCTCGGGCCGGTCACCACCGGCCCGCGGCAGTCCACGCTGTCGTCGGTGAACATGGTGACCTGCGAGGCCACGGTGTTCATCAGCAGTTCGCCGGGCTGCGCGGTGCGCCACACCCGGCCACCGCCGTCGCATTCCGCGTCGATCAGGTGCACGGTAATCGGTGCGCCGGGGGCCATCGCGTTGGCGCAAATGCGTTCCACCACCGACACACCGCGCGGACCCGCGCCCACGACGCAGATCACCAGGGAATCAGAACCGACCTCGTCGACCGACATCATTCCTCCGGCTATCTGCCGTACTCGATCCCCGGCGGCAAGTGAATGCGAAGAACTGAGTTCCACCTTCGCAGTGCCCGCTAAAGAACCGAGCGAACGCGGTCAGCGCGCGGATCACGCGAGGCCGAAGTCACCCCAGCCGTCCGCCAACCGGGCGAAGATCTCGTTCAGCGCTCGCGCGGGATCCTCCCGGCCGTGCACCAGGCTCCGGGCCTGCAGGGCGAAATGGGCGAGGGCCACCACGGTCAGGTCGTCCGCCGCGGCGCCGGTGGTCTCGGCGATGGCCCGGGCGAGCGCCGCCTCGTGCCGCATCCACATGCGGTGCCCGTACTCCCGCAGCGCCGGGGTGCTCTCCACGAGCCGAAGGAAGGCCCGCATCTCGGGCTCCGCGGCGTCGGCGGCGGAGCGCACCGCCACCAGGTGCTCGCGCAGGGCCTCGACCACCGGCACCCCGGGCGCGCGGTCGCGCACCGCCGCCACCAGGGCGGCTTCCAGGTTCGCGTCCTCGTCGAAGACCAGCGCTTCCTTGCCGGGGAAGTGCTTGAACAGCGTCGTGACCGCGACATCGGCGGCGTCGGCGACGTCCTTGACGCTCACCTGGTCGTAGCCGCGTTCCAGGAACAGCCGCAGCGCGGCGTCGGAGATGGCACGGCGGGTCTGCGCCTTCTTGCGTTCCCGGCGCCCGACGGGTTGCTCGGTCATCGGGACACAATACCCCAATCGTGTATTGGTTCCAAACGTGTAGTTGTTGCACTTTCGTAATGGCCGTGCTTCGCTGACGATCATGAACAGTGCGCCCCGCATCGCGATAATTGGCGCCGGCCCCGGCGGTTTGACTTGCGCGAACATCCTGCAACGGCACGGCATTCCGGTCACCGTCGCCGAGCGCGACGCCGCTCCCGACACCCGGCCCCAGGGCGGCACGCTGGACCTGCACGCCGACTCCGGTCAGCTCGCGCTGAGCGCGGCGGGCCTGCTCGACGAGTTCCTGGCGATCTCCCGCCCCGAGGGGCAGGAGACGCGGTTGCTGGACCGCGCGGGAACCGAACTGTTCCGCCACACGCCCCGCCCCGGCGAACTCGCCAAACCCGAGATCGACCGCGGGCAGTTGCGCCGCCTCCTGCTCGACGCCCTGGCGCCGGGCACCGTCCGGTGGGGCCGCGCCCTGCGGACGGTGCGTCCGCTCGGCGACGGAACCCACCGGGCGGTCTTCGAAGACGGCAGCACCGGCGACTTCGACCTGGTCGTCGGCGCCGACGGGGCGTGGTCCCGGGTCCGGCCGCTGCTCTCGGACGCCACGCCCGGCTACACCGGGATCACGTTCGTGGAGACCGGGCTCGACGATGCCGACACCCGCCACGCCGCACTCGCCGAGCTGATCGGCCGCGGCATGATGATGGCCCTCGCCCCGGACCGGTGCCTGTTCGCGCAGCGCAACAGCAACCACCACATCCGCGTCTACGTCGCCTTCCGCGGCCCGCGCGACTGGTACCGGGCCGCCGGTGTCGATCTCCGCGACCCGCGGGCCGTGCGCGCCGCGCTGCTGGCGAAGTTCGCCGACTGGGACTCCTCGTTGCTGGCGATGGTGCGGGACGCCGACGGCGGTTTCGTCAACCGCCCGCTGTTCGCGCTGCCCGTCGGGCACTCCTGGGACCACGTTCCCGGCCTGACCCTGCTCGGCGACGCCGCGCACCTGATGTCGCCGTTCGCCGGGATGGGCGTGAACCTCGCCATGCTCGACGGGGCCGAACTCGCCCGGGCCGTGCTCACCGAGTCCGGCCTCGCCGCCGCCGTGAAGGCCTACGAAACGACCATGCTGCCCCGTTCCGCCGAGGCCGCCCGGGACTCCGCGACGGGGTGCGAGAACTCGTTCGCCGCCGACGCCCCCTACCGCACCCTCCGGGAATGGCGGCGGCACTGACCCATACGTCCACTATGGACAAACGGCCGCCTCGCGTATGGTTGATGCGTGGGTCGGCGGCTCGCGAAGACGTGCGCGCGGTGGGTGCTGCTGTGCGCCCTGGCGCTCGGCGTGGTCGCGATGCACCACGTCGGCGCCGAGGGGCATCCGGGCGCCGCGCACGCGATGTCGGCGCCGATGCTCGAATCCGCCACGCCGCAGGCGAGCGGTGAGCACCCGGCGACCGGTGGCCAGCACGATCCGTTCCACCTGTGCCTGGCCGTCCTGGCCGGGTTCGCCGCGCTCGTGCTGTCCCTCTGGCTGCTGTTCACCCGGCGCGCCCCCGATCCCGCGGCGACCATCCGCACGGCGAGCCGCGCCCTGGCCAGGTCTCCCCCGCCCCGGCCCGGACGGGATCTCCTCCTCACCACCTGCGTGTTCCGGCTGTGATCGGCCCGCACCGCGCCTTCGCGGTGCCCGCTGACCTGCCCGGATACCCCTTCCAGTGAGGAAACACCATGCGTACCACCAGAATCGTCGCCCTCGTCCTGTCCGCTTTCGCCACCACCGCCGTGCTGGCGGGCTGCTCCGGTGGCGATGAACACTCGACCATGCCCGGCACATCGACCAGTGCCGCGGCGCGGGCGGACCACAACCAGGCGGACGTGACGTTCGCGCGGCAGATGATCCCGCACCACCAGCAGGCCGTGGAGATGGCGAAACTGGTGCCCTCGCGGACGCGGAACGCGCAGGTCGTCGACCTGGCGAACCGCGTCCAGCAGGCCCAGGATCCGGAGATCCGGCTGATGACCGGCTGGCTGACCGCCTGGGCCGCCCCGGCCTCGATGGGCCACGACGGCCACGGCGGTATGCCCGGGATGATGGCGCCGGATGCGATGACCGCGCTCGGCCAGGCCAGGGACGCCGACTTCGACCGGCGGTGGCTGAGCATGATGATCGAGCACCACCAGGGCGCGATCACCATGGCCGAAGCCGAGCTCCGGGATGGTTCGAACGCCGAAGCCAAGCAGTTGGCCCAGCGGATCATCGACGCCCAGCGCGGCGAGATCACCACGATGAACGCCCTGCTCGGCACCAGCTGAGCGCACCGTCCCCGATGCGGCGTTCGGGGCGTTGAATGACACCAATGTGGCTTTCGGGGCGTCCAGTGCCCCGAAAGCCACATTGGGGGACTTCGGTACCGGGGGCCCGCATGGACGCCCGCTCCCCGTCCCGAGACCAGAAAACCTCATCGGGAGCTTTCCGGGGGACGTATTCTGTGACGCGGAGGTGTCATGCGGCCACTGGGTGAACTCGAAGCGGCGATCATGGACGTGCTGTGGCGCACGCGCGAACCGATGCGGGTGCGCGAGGTGCTCGAGCAGCTCAACCAGCGCCGCAACCTCGCCTACACCACGGTGATGACCGTGCTGGACAACCTGCACCGCAAGGACTGGGTGCGGCGCGATGTGGACGGACGCGCGTACCGGTACCGCCCGGCGACCAGCCGCGAGGAGGCCGCCGCCCGCGCCCTGCGGGACGTGCTGGACTCCACCGGTGATCCGGAGTCGGTCCTGCTGCACTTCGCGAAGTCGGTGTCCCCCAGCGAATCCGAGGTGCTGCGCCGGGCCCTCCGCAAACGACCGGGGAAGCGATGATCCTCGCCGCCGCCCTCCTGCTCGGCGCCGCACTGGTCATCTGGTGGGCGCCGCGGCCGTTGCACCGCCTGGCGCTGTCCAGAATGGACCCCCGCGCGGTGATCGCCTGCTGGCTGGCCGCGGTGACCGGGGTCGCGGTCAGCGTGATCGCCGCGGTGACCCTGCTCGCGTTGCCCCACCACGGGCCCGCCGGGGCGATCGCGCACGCGCTGAACGCGAGCTGGGCCGGATACGGCCACGAGGATTTCCCGGACCTCGACCAGATCGTGGCCGTCCCGTGCCTGGTGATCGTGACGGCCGTGGCGTGGCGGCTCGGGAAGTCCGCGGTCATCCGGCGGCGGCGCAGCACCCTGCTGCAGGACCGGCACCTGGAGGCGCTGCGCATCCTGCACCCGGATTCCTCAGGCGACGTGCGAACCCTGTGGCTCGACCACGACCGGCCGATGGCCTACAGCGTGGGCGGCCGGCAGGCACTCGTGGTCGCCACCCAGGGGCTCGCCGATCGGCTGTCCACTCAGGAGCTTCGCGCGGTGTTCGCGCACGAGCACGCCCACCTGCGGGGGCGGCATCACCGCCTGATCGGGTTCGCCGAGGTCGTCGGCAAGGCGTTGTGGTTCCTGCCGCTGACCCGGCAGGCCCCGGTGGCCTTGCGCATCCTCGCCGAACTCGCCGCCGACCGCGCGGCCGCCGCCGAATGCGGCATCGATCCGCTGCGCTCCGCCCTGGTCACCCTGTGCGGGAGCGACTGCCCACCGCAATCCCTGGCCATGTCCGGCGCCGACACCCACCTCCGCCTGCAACGCCTGGCAACCGCGGGCCCGATCTCCCGCGCACGCACCCACCTGCTGGCCGCGGCCAGCATCACCACCGCCGCCCTGGCCCCCCTACTCACCGCCAGCACCCTATTACTCTGCGCCGACCTAACCCTCCGCCTCTAAACCCAGCACAAAACTCGCCACACACGGCGACCTACCAAGGATCCCAAGCAGAAGCCCCACAACACCAAACGCCCACCTACGGGGTCCGGGGGCTCGCCCCCCGGCTGGGGCGTGGGGGCTGGGCCCCCACAAAAACACCTGCAGCGCCCCACCGGTCTGCGCCTTCCGCAGACACACTCCCCCGGGGGGCGCTGGGTAAGGGCCCCAGGGGGACAAAGCCCCTACCCAGCGAGGCGCGACGGCTTGGCTCGTGGGGGGAGCGAGCACTTGCTGCGTCGCGCGAGCAGCCGGCTGCGGTGCATCCCGCGATAACCAGCTACTAGCGGCAATAGTAGCTGCTATCTCCGCCGAACGCCAGTAACGCGTGCCGCTAGAACACCGTTTAACTCACTCATTTCCGGTGTAACCCACGAAGATCACAAAAACAAATCGAATCGGATAAGTCACACACACTTCCCTTTACCCGGCCACAGCCGCCGAACTTGGTGCACCAGAAGGGATCCCGCGAGCGGGACAACCAAAGACCGGCCGCTCACGGGTTATGCAAACGTATGCATCGCGGCAATTTGGGTACATGTGTCCCACATTTGCGAACGTCGAACTCTCGTGCACGAACGTGCAATTCACATGCCGGGAAAGTGGAACTCGCGTACCTAAATATCGAGCAAGAAGGGATACACCGTTTAGCAAGGCGTGAGCCCCGTGGCCACTCCGGCCGAAACCTGAACCAAGGCAATAAGTATACTCGGTTACACTTTCCCTGGAGGCTATCGAGGAGGCGGGATGCGGGTTTGGTTCGTGACCGGGGCGGCACGCGGCTTCGGGCGGGAGATCGCCCGGCAGGCGCTCGAGCACGGCGACGCGGTCGTGGCCACCGCGCGACGCCCCGAACAGGTCACCGCCGGACTGCCCGGCTACCCGGACCGGTTGCGCGCGGTGCGCCTGGACGTGACCGACGAGGCCGAGGCCCGGGACGCGGCGGCGGCCGCGGTCGACGCGTTCGGCCGGATCGACGTGCTGGTGCACAACGCCGGGCGCGGGCTGTTCGGCGCGGTCGAGGAGACCTCGCTCGGCGAGGCGAGGACCGTGTTCGACACCAACGTGTTCGGCGTGCTCGCGGTGACGCGGGCGGTCCTGCCGGTGCTCCGGGCCCAGCGCTCCGGCCACGTGCTCCTGATGAGTTCGATGGGCGGCTTCGCCTCGGGCGCCGGGTTCGGCGTCTACGCGGCCACCAAGTTCGCGGTCGAAGGCCTCGGCGAGGCCCTGCGCGAGGAGCTCGCCCCGTTCGGGATCGCGGTCACGATCGTCGAGCCCGGCGTGTTCGACACCGGATTCGGCCTGACCGGTTCGGATCTGGTGGCCGGGAAGATCGCGGACTACGCGGCCCAGGGCGCCGAGCGGTACGAGGACGACACCCCGCCGGGCGACCCGGCCGCGGGCGCCGCCGCGATCTGGGCGGTCACCACGCTGGCCGCTCCCCCGCTCCGGCTGCCGCTGGGCGCGGACGCGTTCGCGCGGATCCGGCAGAAGCTCGAGTCGGTCACCGCCGAGCTGTCCGATTCGCGTAACTATCGTTGCGGAAACCCAGGTCACCGCGATTAGCGTCCGGCGACAGCGGCCCGGCGAACCCCCGCCGGGCCCGGTCGAACGGAGCGAATATGAGCAACATCGTCGTCTTCGGCGCGGGAGGCCGCGCGGGCCGCCACGCCGTCGCCGAGGCCGAGTCCCGCGGTCACCGGGTCACCGCGGTGGTGCGGGATCCGGCGAAGTATCCGGGCCTGGCCGCGAACGTGGTGGCCGGGGACGTCACCAGCGCGGACAGCGTCGCGGCGGTCGCCGCCGGGCACGACGCGGCGATCAGCACCGTGGCCCGGCTCGACGTGCCGTCCGCGGAGTTCTACGTCGCCGCCGCGCACGCCCTGCTCGAGGGCCTGCCCCGGGCCGGGGTGGGCCGGCTGGTCGCGGTCGGCATCGGCAGCCTGCTGGAGACCGCACCGGGCGTCCGGGTGGTCGACGCACCGGACGTCCCGGCCGACGCGCGGGCGTTCTCCCTGGGGCACGCCGCCGAACTCGCCGCGTTCCGGGCCGCGGACACCGAACTCGACTGGCTGGTCCTCGCCCCGCCGCCGACCCTGCTCGACAACGACGCCCCGCGTACCGGCCACTACCGGATCGGCGGCGAGCGGGTGCTGCCCGAGCGCGAGGACGGTGGGTTGTTCCGGTACGCCGACCTCGCGGTCGCCCTGGTGGACGAGGTCGAGACGCCGAAGCACCACCGAGCGCAGGTAGCCGTCGCGTGAACAACTGGCGACCAGCGGGCAACATTCGGACATACGTCAACTGACCGATGTGTCGGGGCGCGGGGTGGGTGATCGTGAACCACGTGTCCAAGAACCTCACCACCCCGCCCCGGCACCGGAGAGTGCCCGCCGAGCCCACCCCGCACGATCTCTGGAACTACACCGCGCGCGGCGAGAGCCCGAGCCAGCGGCTGGACCGCAACTACGGCGAGATCCTGCAGGAACTGCGCGTCGCGCAGACCGGTGTGCAGCTGCTGCTGGCGTCCCTGCTGATGGTCGCGTTCACCCCGGCCTTCACGAGTTTCACCAGCTTCCAGCGGCACGTCTACGTGATCGGCCTGATCCTCGGCGCCGCCGCGAAGGCGCTGCTCATCGCCCCGGCCGCGTTCCACCGCATGGTCTTCCGGCGCCGCCTGAAGAGCGAACTCGTCCGGTCGGCGAACGTGTTCACCCTCTGCGGCCTGGCCCTGCTCATGCTGGCGCTCACCGCGGCGCTGCTGCTCATCCTCTCGGTCGTGCTGGGCCCGCGCCAGGCCGCGTGGATCGCCGGTGGCACGCTGCTCTGGTTCTCCCTGCTGTGGTACGTCTTCCCGCTCTGGAGCCGCAAGCGCCACGGCTCGCGGTGAGCTAGCCCAACGCGTTCCGGCGCAATCCGGCCTCGCGGGCGATGTCGGTGCGGGAGTGGACTTCGAGCTTGGTCAGGATGTGCGAGACGTGCGTGCCGACCGTCCGCGGGGACAGGAACAGTTTCGCGGCGATCTGCGGGTTCGTCAGCCCCTCGGCCACCAGCGCGGCGATCTTCGATTCGGCCGGGGTGAGGCTTTCCCAGCCGTGGCTGGACTTCCGGTGCGCGGCACGCGGGCCGCGGCGGATGCCGAACGCGCGCATCCGCGCCCCGAGGCGGGCCTCGTCCCAGGCGGCGCCGAGCGACCGGTAGCAGTCCACCGCGCGGGAGAACGCGGCTCGTGCCGAACTCCGGTCCCCCGCCTCGGCGAACGTGCGGGCAGCGGCCTCCAGCGCCTTCGCGCTGGGCAGGGGGCGGCCGGCATCGCGGTACCGGTCGGCCGCGCGCAGCAGCCGGGCCGGATCCCGGTCGAGCAGTCCCCGGCAGTACTGGGCCGCGGCGTACCGGCGCGGGGCCTCGGTGCGATCGGCGTGCGCCCGGATCCGGGCGGTGACCGCCCGTGCCGTGGCCTCCTCGCCCGCCTCGACCGCGAGCCGCACGGTCTCCGGGAGCAGGTCCTCGACATCGGCCAGCTCGGCGAGCGCGGTCAGTTCGCCCAGCGCCCGCGCCGGATCGCCGTCCTGTTCGGCCGCCAGCGCGTGGGCCAGCGCGAGCGGGCCGACCGCCCGGCTGCCGAGCCGGTCCGCGTAAGGCGCCGCCGACTCCAGGTGTTCGCGGGCCGCCTCGACGTCACCGCGGTGGAAGCAGATCACCGCGGCGACCCCGTGATCGCAGCACACCACGCTCGGATCCTTCAGCCCGGCCGGGAAAACGTCCACTTCGGCCAGTGCCTGGTCCCAGCCGCCGGTGTCGAGCAGCAGTTGCCCGAGTGCGCTGCAGGCCTGGATGAGGCGCACCACGTTGCCGGTGCGTTCGGCTTCCGCGCGGACCGCGGCGACCGCGGCGGTGGCTTCGGCGTACCGGTCGAGATCCCCCAGCGTCACGGCCTGGTTGATGCGCAGCAGCAGGTGCAGATCGGTGAGTTCCGGATCGCCCTGCGCCGCGTCGATGGCCCGGTCGAACAGCGGCAGCGCCGCGGCCATCTCGCCCCGCATCATGGAAACCAGCACGAGCACGTGCAGCGCCCACCCGATGGCCGCGCGATCGCCGTGCTCCTCGCCCAGCGCCAGCGCCTGGGTGGCGACCTCCTCGGCGCGCTCGACCTCACCGAGATCGCGATGCGCCCGCGCGCGCAGCACCAGCAGTCGCGCCCGGTGGCCCGCGGTGAGCCCGGGGACGTCCAGGGCCCGGCGCAACGCGTCGAGCGATTCGGCCGACCGGCCGCTCATCGCCCGGCACTGGGCGAGCGTTCCGTGCAGGTCGATCAGCAGATCGGGATCGGTGATCCGGTCCAGGGCGCGCGCGGCGACCCGTTCCGCCTCGCCCGCCTCGCCGACGCGGTACAGCGCCTCGGCCAGCCGCCCGGTCAGCACCCCGCGCGGCCCGGGCCCGGGCTCGGCCCCGTCGAGCGCGCCGCGCAGCAGGTCGACGGCCACCCCGGGCGCGCGGCCGACCAGCGCGGGCGCCGCGCCGACCAGCCAGCGGGTCACCCAGTCCTCGGTGCCGCCGGTGTGCCCGGCGACGGTCGGCAGCAGTTGCCGGGCGACCCGGTCGGCGGGCGCGCCGGATTCGGCGAGTGCGCGGGCGGCGTCCCGGTGCCAGGCGGTGCGCACGGTCAGCGGGAGTTCGTCGTACAGCGCGGCGCGGATGAGCGGGTGGCGGAACGCGAGCCCCTCGCCGGACTCGATCAGGATCCCCAGGGCGCGGGCGTCGTCGAGCACGGGCAGCAGGCGGACGGTCGCCAGCCCGGCGACGGTGGTGAGATCCGAAACGGAGAACTCCACGCCCAGCAACGCGGCGGACCGCAGGACGTTCAGGGCCGTGCCGGACAGGAAGCCCAGCCGGTCGGCGATCGCCTCGGACAGCGACGCCGGGGTCCCGCCGCCGGTGACCTCGGCGACCCCGCCCGCGTTCACGGTCAGGCGCCCGGCACGGGCGAGCGAGTGCACGAGTTCGGTGAGGTACAACGGGTTTCCCGCCGCGCCGTCGGCCAGCCGCAGCAGTTCGCCGCTGGGTTTCCCGCCCGAGAGGACGCCCACCAGTTCGGCCACGTCGGCGTCGGGCAGCGGCCCCAGCCGCATGCGCGCGGCCGGGCGGACCGCGCGGCGCAGGGCCATCACGTCGTCCCGGCGCGGCACCGGACGCAGAATCCCCAGGAGCAGCAAGGGAAGCTGGCGCACCGAGCGGGCGAGCCGGCCCCAGAGGGTCACCGTGTGGTGGTCCGCCCAGTGCAGGTCGTCGACGACCAGGACCGTCGGCCCGGCGCCGCACAATTCCTCCACCCAGACGAGCAGATGTTCGGCGATGGCGCCGGAAAGGTCCACACCCCGGCCGACCGGTAGCTCGCCGCGCAGCACGCGCGCGATGGTCGCGGCGCGGGACCCCTGCGGCGAATCGTAGATCCGCAGCCCCTCCAGCAGCGGTACCAGCGGGAGTTCCTGGCCGAGTTCGTCGGCGTTGCCCCAGAACACCTGGCAACCGCTTTCGGCGGCCTGGGCGCAGGCCGCGCGGACGAGCGAGGATTTGCCGATGCCCGGCTCCCCCTCGACCAGCACCGCGCGCCCGTACCCGGACCCGACGCCGTGCACCCAACCGGCCAACCGGGACAGCTCGCCATCCCGGCCGATCAGCGAATCCGCGCGCGCCACACCAACAACAATACCGTATTAACGAATAGTTAACAACCGCCGAAAATGTCACCAATAATGGCGCTCAAGATTAATTGATCGCATTCATTTCGCCACATTCAGTTGGCGTTCTATTAATCAACGCTTCCCCGCCAGGTAGGCGGGAACTGCCACGCTGGCGCCTGGTTCGCGCGAAACCACGATTTCCACCGCAATTTTCGATCTTCCCTTGATCAGACGGAGGAATCATGCCGGACAAACGGCGCGTAACCCTGATCGCCGCGGCCGTTTTGAGCGCCGCCGCATTCGTCACCGTGGCCCCGTCGGCGGAAACCACCGGTCAGCGCGACGGCGTGACCGTGCTCGAGCAGTGCCCGGAAAGCATGGGCTACAACTGCGTCGGCACCGACAGCATGGGCTACAACTGATCCGGTGCTCAACCGCGATCATTCCGCGGCATCCGCCGGTCGCCCTCGATCCGGGCAGGCTGTTAGGAGGGGTCCCCTCATGACGAATTTTGTCCGGAGGGGTCCCCTCATGACACCTCTACTCGGGTGGCGGCGAGTGGTTCCACGCGTGCGGGTACGTGTTTGTGCCAGGGGGTGCCCGCGATCGGGTCCCGCCGGAGCAGGCTGGTGAGCTCGTTGAGCGCGACCCCGGTGGCCACCGGCTCGCCGTCGCCGCCGGGGTAGTCGAGGCCGTAACCGTTGGGCAGGGAAATGTGGCCGGGCTGCATCATGTCGCTCACCTCGACCACGGCCTCGGCGGCGCCGCGCTCGGTGACGATCCGGGCGCGGCCACCCGTGTCCAGGCCGAGGCGTTCGGCGTCGTCCGGGCTGATCCGCAGCGCGCCCTCGGCGTCCCGGCGGCGCCAGGCGGGATCGCGGTAGAGCGCGTTGGCGGTGAACGACCGCCGCTCCCCCGCGGACAGCACGAACGGGAAGTCCGTGCTCACCCAGCTCGCCTCGGCCCCGGTCAGCCCGCGCAGCTCGTCGAGCAGCTCACCGATCTCCAGCCGGAACCGGCGATCGGCATGCCGCACGTAGTGCCAGGTGTCCGGGTAGTCGTCCACGGTGAACACCACCCCGGACCGGCTGGTGAGGATCGCGTCGAACAGCTCGTCGCCGCCCGCGAACCCGGCGCGGCGCACCGCGTCCGGATTGGTCATCGCGCAGAGGTGCGCCGCGCCCCACAGCGCCGCCGCGGCGCGGGCGCCGTCCGGCAGGGTCGGCCCGAGCGTTTCGTACAGGATGTGCGGCGCCATCCGCATCAGCCCGGGATCCGTTGCCACGGTGGCGAAAAACGCCTCGGCGAACTTCTCGCGGCCCTGTTCGGCCGCGTCGCGCAGCGGGGCGAGCACGGATTCGTCCACCGCGTCCAGGGCGCGCAGCAGGCGGGCGTGGATCTCCGGTTCGGGCAGGGTGCCCGGCAGCGGCTCGAGGATCGGGGCGCGCAGGTGGAACGCGTTGCGCGGGAACTCCAGGGTGAAGAAGGTGGCTTCCCACTTCTCGAACTGGCTGGCCGCGGGCAGCACGTAATCGGCCTCCCGCGCGGTCTCGGTGAACGCCACGTCGACGACCACCGTCAGATCCAGCGCGCGCATCGCCTCCCGGAACCGCCGCGCGTCCGCCAGCGAGCTGACCGGGTTCGCGCTTTCCACGATCATCGCGCGGAACCGTTCGGGGTGGTCGGTGCGGATCTCCTCGGCGATCGAATTGCACGGCAGGTACCCGGCGATGATCCGCGCGCCGGTCACCGGTGACCGGCCCTCGCGCCCCGGCGAGGCGAGCGGCACCAGCCACGAATGCAGGCTCATCGCGCCGCGTTTGGCGAAGTTGCCGGTGAGGATCCACAGCAGTTTGGCGAGGTACGAGCACAGCGTGCTGTGCGGCCCCTGCTGGATGCCCAGGTCCTCGTGCTCGGCGACGCTGCCCGCGGTGCCGATGCGGCGGGCGGCCGCGCGGATCAGGTCCTCGGGCACCCCGCAGCGGCCCGCGTAGTCCGCGACCGGCACCTCGGCGAGCAGCTCGAGCACGGGTTCCGCGCCGGTGGTGTGCTGGTCCAGGAATTCGTGGTCCACCAGGTCTTCCTGAACGAGCACGCCGAGCATCGCGGCCAGGCACCACGCGTCGGTGCCCGGGCGCACCCGGAGGTGGAAATCGGCCATCGCGGCGGTCTCGCTGCGCCGCGGGTCGAACACGATCAGCGTGCGATCCGGATCCGCGGCCAGTTCGCGCAGCCACGGCCGGGCCCGCGGGAACTGGTGCGACTGCCACGGGTTGTTGCCGACCAGCACCACGACCTCGGCGTGTTCCAGATCGGCGGCGGTGTGGCCGCCGTAGAGCTGCCCGTCGACCCACATCTCGCCGGTCTTCTCCCGGGCCAGCGCGTTGGACCGGTACTTCGCGCCCAGCGCCTGCAGCAGGGCGCGGGAGTACGAGCCGCCGAGGTGGTTCCCCTGCGCGCCGCCGCCGTAGTAGAAGATCTTGTCGCCGCCGTGGACGTCGCGCACCCGCGCCAGCCGCTCGGCGATCTCCGCGATCGCGGTGTCCCAGTCGATCTCCTCGTAACCGCCGTCCGGTCGCCGCCGCAGCGGGCTGGTCAGCCGGTCCCGGCCGTTCTGGTAGTGGTCCAGCCGCAACGCCTTCTCGCAGGTGTACCCGGCGGAATGCGGGTGTTCCTTGTCGCCGCGGATCCGGACGAACCGCCGGTCCCGCGCGGTGATCTCGACACCGCAGTTGGCGGCGCACAGGATGCACGCCGTTTTCCCGGTCACTTCCGTGCTCACGCGATCCCTCCGACCATGCCGCCGGGCGAAACTATGACGGCCACCATAACGCCCCGGAGCGGCCGCGTCTATGACGGCTGTCATAAAACTAATTCGGATGACAGGGCCTCGAACCTCCTGGCAGGCTGGCGCGCATGTTCCTCGCGGCCGTCTCCGATACACCCGCGGGCTTCGGCCTGCCGGGTGCGGTCGCGGCCGCCCTCGCCTGGCTGGACGGCGCCCGAAGCTGACCCTTCCCCCTTCCTCAGGACCAGCGGGGAAGGGTGGCTTTCGTCGTGGGCGCCCGGTGCTCCCACGCGCCGGTTCTGAATCCACCTGTCGAAATCGCGGGTGAGAAAAGCCCGCCCTGCCAAGGAAATCTGATGAGCAAGGAGCAGTACGCGCGGACCAAGCCGCATCTGAACATCGGCACCATGGGCCACGTCGACCACGGCAAGACCACGCTGACCGCGGCGATCACCAAGGTGCTCGCCGAGAGCGACCCGTCGACCACGAACTTCACCGCCTTCGAGCGCATCGACCGCGCCCCGGAGGAGCTCGCGCGCGGCATCACGATCAACATCGCGCACGTGGAGTACGAGACGCCGACGCGGCACTACGCGCACGTCGACATGCCCGGCCACGCCGACTACGTGAAAAACATGATCACCGGGGCGGCGCAGCTGGACGGGGTGATCCTGGTGGTGTCCGCCGAGGACGGCGCGATGCCGCAGACCCGGGAGCACATCGTGCTCGCGCGGCGGATCGGCGTGCCGCACCTGGTGGTCGCGCTGAACAAGGCGGACGCGGTGGCCGACCCCGAGCTGCTGGACCTGGTCGAGCTGGAGATCCGGGACCTGGTGTCGCGCTACGGCTTCGACGGCGAGCGGGTGCCGGTGGTCCGGGTTTCCGGGCTGAAGGCGCTGCGGGGCGACCCGGTGTGGACCAAGTCCGTCGTCGACCTGCTCACCGCCGTGGACGAGCACGTGCCGGTGCCGCAACGGGCGCTGGACCTGCCGTTCCTGATGCCGATCGAGAACGTCCTGACGATCACCGGCCGCGGCACGGTGGTGACCGGCGCGGTCGAGCAGGGCGTGATCCGGGTGGGCGACACCGTGGAAGCGGTGGGCCTCGGGCCGACCGTGTCCAGCGTGTGCACCGGACTGGAGACGTTCGGCAAATCGCTGGAGCGCGCGGAGGCCGGGGACAACGCGGCGGTGCTGCTGCGGGGCGTGAAGCGCGACGAGGTGCGGCGCGGCCAGGTGCTGTGCCTGCCGGGCAGCGTGCGGCCGCACACCCGGTTCGCCGCGGCGGTGTACCTGCTCTCCGCCGAGGAGGGCGGGCGGCGGAAGGGGTTCGCCACGCACTACCGGCCGCAGTTCTACTTCCGGACCTGCGACGTGGTGGGCGTGGTGCACCTCGACCAGGCCCCGATCGCGCTGCCGGGTGACACGGTCGAGATGACCGTCGAACTCGGCAAGCCGATCGCGATGGACCCCGGCCTCGGCTTCGCGATCCGCGAGGGCGGCCGGACCGTCGGCGCGGGCACGGTCGGCGCGGTGCTGGACTAGTGAACGGGTCGCGTCGGTCCTTTGTGGACCGGCGCGGCCCGCTCACCGCTTTCCGGTGATCTCGGCGTGGTGTCGTAACCGCAAGTATCCGATACCCGAAGTCCGAGATAAATCGACATATGGGAGTCCCGCCGCGCCAAGTCAAGGCGACCGGGACGCCGGACGGGCCCGGGTAAAGTCCGGCGGGTGACCGAGAACGCGGAGAACCACACCGTGCCCGACGGGCGCAGCGAGCGGTGGCGGGAGCGTCGCGCGGCCCGGCGGGAGAAGTTCGTCGACGCCACGTTCCGGGCCATCCTCGAGCACGGCCCGGACGTCTCCATGGACGAGATCGCCCGCGAGGCCGGGGTGGCCAAGGCCCGCTTCTACCGGTACTTCACCGACAAGCGGGACCTGTTCGACGCGGTAGCCGAGCGGACGATGACGGGCCTGTGGGACCGCCTCGCCCCCGCCCTCGACTTCGCGAACCCGAGCCGGGCCGGGGTCCGCAAGGCGATCAAGAGCTATGTCGACATGATCGACAAGGTGCCCAACGTGGCGCGGTTCCTGGCCGGGAGCCAGTTCGTCGACCGGTCCTACGAGACGGATCCGGTGCTCGAGGGCGGCCGGAAGCTCGCGACCCTGATGGCGCAAGCGTTCGCCGCCGGACTGGACGCCTACGACGTCTCGTCCGGCGGCGTGGAGCCGTGGGCGCACGCGACGGTCGGCGCGGTCGCGGCGGCCTCGGGGCACTGGCTGGAAACCCTCTCGATGAGCAAGCGGCGCCTCACCGAATACCTGACGACCTACGTGTGGGGCGCCCTCCAGGCCGCCCTGGCCTCGGAAGGAATCCTCGTCGACGCGGACTGATTCCTCACCAGGCGACGGGGCCTTCGTCGTTGAAGAAACCGCCGGTGGGTCCGTCCGGGCCGAGGGTGGCCAGCCGCACGGCGACCCGGGCGCCCTGCGCCGCGGTGCACGGGGCGCCGGGGTTGAAATCGGTGTCGCAGGGGCCGGGATCGGCGGC
Organism: Amycolatopsis anabasis; assembly: GCF_009765355.1. GTDB lineage: Bacteria > Actinomycetota > Actinomycetes > Mycobacteriales > Pseudonocardiaceae > Amycolatopsis > Amycolatopsis anabasis. The sequence continues at coordinate 36,293 of NZ_VTHK01000006.1, forward strand.
GTTGACCAGGAAACCGGCTTCCCGGAGTTCCTTGGCGTATTGCACGGTCAGCGAATTGAGCGCGGTCTTCGCGGGAATGTAGGCGCCCGACGGCGGCAGGGTCGCGAAGAGTTCCGCGAGCGGGCTGGCCGGATCGGTCATATCGGTGAGCGAGCCGAGCCCGCTGGAGACGTTGACGATGCGCGGCGCGGCGGAGCGCCGCAGCAGGGGCAGCACCGCGTTGGTCACGGTCTGCACGCCGAAGTAGTTGGTGTCGAACAGTTCCCGCGCGGCCTCGAGATCGATGGCGCTGGGCGCGGCCTGGGCGCCGGGGATCCCGGCGTTGTTGACCAGGACGTCGAGCCGCCCGAACCGTTCGCGGATCTCGGTGGCGGCGGCCCGGACGGTCGCGGGGTCGGTGACGTCCAGGGTGACCGGATGCACGTCCCCGCCGGCGGCCCGCAGGGTGTCCGCGGCCGCGGCGCCGCGGCGGGGGTCCCGCGCAGCCAGCAGGACCGTCGTGCCGAGTTCGGCGAGCTGGGCCGCGATCTCGTAGCCGATGCCCTTGTTCGCGCCGGTGACCAGGGCAATGGTGTTCTCGGAAGGCATCGCCCGATGCTGTCAGCTCAAGTGGACTTGAGATCAACCGCCCGTGCCGTGGCGAGCAACCGAGTGTCGGGGGTCGTGAGTGCTCCGGCCGGCGCTAACCGGCCTGTCCACTCACGACCCCAGTGTCAGTTCCGGGTGTGCTGGGTTTCGAGCAGGCCGAGGTCGGCGTGGAGGGCGCGAGCGATCTGCTGGTGGTGGTGGGCGCGGTCGGGGCGGCCGAGGTCGGCGTAGCTGTTCCCGAGGTGGTGGTGTGCGGTGGCCTGCTCGAGGGGTTCGCCGGTCGCCCGGGTGATGGCGAGGGCTTGCTGGTGGTGTTCCAGCGCGGCGGCCGGGTCGCCCGTGTGCCGGGCGAGTTCGCCAAGGTTGTTGAGGATTTCGGCTTCGTGGCTGCGGTTGCCGGTTTCGCGGGCGACTTCGAGAGCGTGCTGGATGTGCGCCCGCGCCCGCTGGTCGTCGCCCAGTTCGCGGTAGACGAAGCCGAGACCGTTGAGGGCATTGCTTTCCACATAACGGTTGCCGCTGCCGCGCGCGAGCGCCAACGCCTGTTCGAACCGGTTGCGGGCGTGGTCCTGGTTGCCGGTGCGGTGGTGGATGAGGCCGAGGTTGTTCAGCGCGTGGGCTTCGACGTACACGTTGCCCGTGCGCTGGGCCAGCGCGAGGCCCTGCAGGGTGTGGTCGAGGGCCCGCTCGTAGTCGCCGAGGTACCAGTACACGATGCCGAGGGCGTCGAGGTTGCAGCCTTCGATGTCGTGGTCGCCGATGGTGCGGCCGAGCGCCAGGCTCTGCCGGTGGTAGCCGAGGGCCATTTCGTAACGTCCGAGGCGCGCGGCGGTGGAGCCCAGGTAGTGCAGTGCGTAGCCCTCGATGTCCAGGTGGCCGTGCTGGTGCGCGACGGTGACCGCCCCGCGGAACTGGGTGGCGGCCCGGGTGTACCGGCCCCACCGCCACTGGACGAGGCCGAGGGCGACCAGCGCGTGGGCCTCCAGGCCGCGGTCGCCGGTCGTGCGGGCGGCGGCGAGGGCGGCCGTGTGCAAGGTGCGCGCGTCCTCGTGGAAGCCGCGGAGGTCGAGGTAGTGCCGCAACGCGCGGGACAGCTCACCGAGGACCGCCGGCTGGTCGCGGCGGGCGGCGTCGTGGGCGAGGGCGAGCAGGTTGGGACGTTCGGTTTCCAGCCAGGTCATCGCCTCGTCGTAGCTGCCGATGGCCGGTGCGGGTGCGGGCGAAGGCCGGGGATGGCGCTCCCGGGCGATGATGACGTCCGTGGCCGCCGAGGCGGTGCGCAGGTAGTAGTCGGTCAGGCGCAGCAGGGCCGCGGCGCGGAAGTCCGCGGGATGGTCGGCGGCGGCGCGTTCGGCGGCGTACAGGCGGACGAGGTCGTGCATGCGGTAACGGTTCGAGTGGTGCTCGTGCACCAGGTGCACGGCGAGCAGTTCCTGCAACAGCGCGCGGGTGCGGCTCGCCGGCAGGCCGAGGAGGCTCGCGGCGGCGGGCACGCCGATGTCCGGGCCGGGCACCAGGCCGAGCAGCCCGAGCAGCGTCGCGGCCTGGGCATCCAGCGCGTGCTGGGAACTGGACAGCACGGTCCGCACGTTGGCGGTCAGCTCGCCGGTGGCCAGGGCGTCGAGCCGGTCGGACTCGCCGAGTTCGGCCGCCAGGGTCGCCAGCGGGAAACCGGGGTGGGTGGCGGCCCGGGCGGCGACGATGCCCAGTGCCAGCGGCAGCCGTCCGCACCGGTCGACCAGCGCGGCGGTGGCGTCCGGTTCGGCCGCCACCCGGCCGGGCCCGGCGCAGCGCGCGAGCAACGTGGTCGCGTCGGCGGCGTCGAACACGTCCAGGGACAGGGTGCCCGCGCCGTGCCCGACCGCCAGGCCGGTGAGCCGGTGGCGGCTGGTGATCATGACCACGCAGGTCGGGCTGCCCGGCAGCAGCGGCACGACCTGGGTGGTGTCGCGGGCGTTGTCCAGGACGACCAGGATCCGCTTGCCGGTGACGAGGCTGCGGTACAGCCCGGTCTGGGCGTGCGGTTCGGCGGGGATCGCCCCGGGCGCCACCCCGAGGGCCTGGAGGAGGCCCCGCATCGCCACGGTCACCGGCAGGGGAACGCCGGCGGGAGCGAAACCGTGCAGGTCCACGAACAGCTGCCCGTCCGGGAACTCGTCGACGTGGTCATGCGCCCACCGCAACGCCAGCCACGTCTTGCCGACCCCGCCACCACCGATCACCCCGAGCACCACCGGACCGCTCGCCTCGGTTCCGTGGCGCCGCAACTCGGTGAGCCGCGCCAGCTCGGCGGCGCGCCCGGTGAACAGGCGCGGGGGCGCCGGCAACTGTCGCGGTGTCGGCGGCGCCGGACCCCCGTTCGCCGCTCCGGTGAGCGCGGGATCGGCGGCCAGGATCCGCTGGTGCAACTCCTGGAGGGCGGTGCCGGGGTCCGTGCCGAGTTCGTCGGCCAGCAGGCCGCGGGTCTTCTGGTAGTGGCCCAGCGCGTCCGCGGGCCGGCCGCACCGGGTCAGGGCGAGCATGAACTGCCCGGCCAGCCGTTCGTCCAGTGGTCGTTGCGCGGTGCGGGCGGCCAGTTCGGCCACCAGTTCGGTGTGCCGGCCACGGCGCAGTTTGAGATCGGTGAGCTCGAGATCGGCCGCGGTGCGTTCTTGGTCGAGGCTTTCGCGCACGGCGGCCAGCCAGGGCGTGTCCATCCCGGCGCAGAAGTCGCCGCGCCCCAGGGCGAGCGCCGCTTCCAGCAGTCGCACCGCGTCGTCCGGGTCGTCGGACTCGCGCGCCCGGGTGATCAGGTGGCGAAGGCGGTGGACGTCCACGGCCAGCGGATCGACGGTGAGCGTGTAGCCGCCCGCCTGCCGGAGGATCCGGACCTCCGGTGCGCCGGCCAAGGACTTTCGCAGGCGGGACAGGTAGGTGTGCAACGTTCCCCGAGCATGCGGCAGCGGTTCGTCTCCCCATACCCGGCCGATCAATTGATCCGCCGAAACCGGGCGGTTGGCGTCGAACAGGAGGGCAGCCAGAACGCACCGCTGCCGCGGATGGCCGACGTCGACCATTCGGCCACCGACCCGCGCTTCGACATTCCCCAGCGTCGCGAAACTTGCGGTCACCAGCTCCCCCAAAAGTAGCGACTCCTCGCATTTCTAGCCGGTTTCATGAACAACTTCAAGCGCGTTGCCCAAGACGTGAAGAAACGGAATTCGGAAGAAGTTCGAACGGCAATCGGGAACCCCAATTCTGGTTCCATCCCCAAGTTCGCGCGCTTTCCCGCGGACCGGCAGGCCCAATTGGACAAGGGGACTTGTCTTGACAATTCAAGTTGTCGGTGGGAGTGTTGCCGCATGCACGAAGTGGCGGTGATCGACGATCCGGCGGCGGCCGAGGTTTCCCTGGATCCCATCCGAACCCGGCTGCTCGCCGAACTGGCCGAACCCGGCTCGGCCACCACCCTGGCCAAGAGCGTGGGCCTCCCCCGGCAGAAGGTGAACTACCACCTCAGGACCCTCGAGCGCCACGGCCTGATCGAACTGGTCGAGGAGCGCCGCAAGGGCAATATGACCGAGCGGGTGCTGCGCGCCACCGCGGCGTCGTACGTGATCTCCCCGGTCGCCCTCGCCGGTGTGCAGCCCGATCCGGACCGCGCGCCCGACCGGCTGTCCGCGCGCTGGCTGCTCGCGCTCGCCGCCCGCATGGTCCGCGAGGTCGGTGACCTGATCGCCGGCGCCACCAAGGCGCGCAAACGGGTCGCCACCTTCGCGATGGACGGTGAGGTGCGCTTCGCGTCGGCCGCCGATCGGGCCGCCTTCGCCGAGGAACTGACCGGCGCGGTCACCGCCCTGGTGAGCAGGTACCACGACGAGCAGGCCGAAGGCGGGCGCGCCCACCGCGTGATCATCGCGGTCCATCCCAGCGTCAAGACCGGGAAGGAGCACTGAGATGGGCCACGAGTTCTCGTCGCACCGGGAGGCCGAACTCGGCGCGACGCCGGAACAGGGTGTGGGACGCGATCGCGTACTTCATGAAGACCGGGGTGGGCATGCCGGGCGTCTTCGTGTTCCTGATGCGCTTCCTGCCCGCGTGGCCGAAGCTCAACGACGCGGCCGTGCTCGGCGACGCCGGCACGGGCAAACCGCTGAGCGCGCAGCGGTGGGCCGGAGCGCGGGCGTCCTGCCCGGCGCCCGGCACCACACGCTCGACGGCCAGACCCACATCGTCGAACCCGCCGCCCTCGCGCCGGTGCTGGTGGACTTCTTCGCGCACTGAGGTGGTCAGGCCAGATACCGGGCGAGTTCGCCGTGGTTCCCGGACCGGCGCAGATTCGGCGGATCCGGTTGGCCGAAGCTGTGGTCCCCGGTGCGCAACGCGGTGAGGAAGCGCACCACCCGCCCCGGATCCGGCAGGACATCCGGCCCGCCGAGGTAAGCGAGCACGATCAGGTCCTCGCCGGAATGCGTTTCGATCGCCGCCGACCAGCCGTGCTGTTCGTCCCACAGCAGCGCGAGATCGCGTTCGGGAAACCGATCGACGCGCCAATCCAGTGCCAGGTAAGCGGAAACGGGTATGTCGAGGTCGATGGTGCAGGACTCCAGGCCGATGCCGAGCGCGGCGGCGACGTGGCCGAGGTAAGCGCGAAACCCTCGGTCGAACCGGAACTCGGCGTCGGCGCTCGGATCGGTCGTGCTGGTCACGGGTCCTGCCTCTCCCTGGAGTCGCTCCGTCCGCGGGATAGCTACCCTCGCGGGGCAATCGGCAAACGGGGATCCGGCGCGTTCCGGCGGTGAATGACAAACACCTGTCCGGTCTGGGGCGTAACACGTCCGCATCCCCCGGCGACTCCCGGACGTCCGGCACCGCCGACACCGGCGGGCCAGGAAGGAAGTCCGGTGATCATCGTCCTGCTGATGTGCGCGCTCGCCGCGGGCCTGGTCGGGTGCCTGCTCTGGCTGGCGCGGGCGATGGTGCTCGAAATGGTCCAGGCGCTCCGGCACGCCACCCAGATGGAACGCCTGCTCGCCCAGCGCAGTTCCGAGGTCGCCCAGTCCCTGTTCGTCCGCGGTCACGTCGCCGAAGCCGCCCGGTTCGCCGATCTCGCCAGCGCTTTCGAGGACGGGGTCGAAGACGGCATCGCCCACGCCCGGCGCTGGGAGCGGCGCGCGAACCCCTGGCGGCGGCGCTGACGGGAATGTCCGAAATTGGGCTAGGGTTCCCGCCAGACACCGCGAACCGGAGGAGAAGCGGCCATGCGATTCATGGTGATGGTCAAAGCCAGCGAGGAAACCGAGGGCGGCGTCATGCCCACCGAGGCGGAACTCGCCGCGATGGGCGCGTTCAACGAGGAACTGGTCAAGGCCGGGGTGATGCTCGCGGGTGACGGCCTGCACCCGAGTTCGAAGGGGGCGCGGGTGAAGTTCTCCGGCGGGAAACCGAGCGTGACCGACGGCCCGTTCGCCGAGGCCAAGGAGCTGATCGCCGGGTACTGGATCTGGCAGGTCGCTTCCCTGGCCGACGCCCTCGAATGGGCCAAGCGCATCCCGTTCGCGCCCGATGGGGGCGGCGAGGTCGAGATCCGCCAGGTGTTCGAGGCCGACGACTTCGGCGCGGAGTTCACCCCCGAACTCCGCGCGGCCGAGGAACGCCAGCGCGAGCAGGCCGCCAGGAACGCCGCGGGCGCCTGATCCCTTACCGCTTCACGCAGGTGTAGGCGCCGTAGACGGACCTGGTGAACTCGGCCTGGACGATCTCGAACCCGGCCGCCGCCAGCATCGGTTCCAGCAGCCACCGGAACGTGCTGAACTCCGTGCGCAGGTGCTCGGCGAAGTCGTCCCGGGTGTACCCGCGCGCGGGATCCTCGGCCGCGCCCGCGAACCAGGTCTCGACGACCTGATCGGCCTCGCCCGGCTGAAAATCGAAGATCAGGTCGTGCAGGCGCAGCACCCCGCCCGGCCGCAGGATCCCGCCGATGCGTTCCAGCGCGAGCGCCTTCCAGAAGTCCGGCAGCTGGTGCAGCGCGTTGCGGGTGTAGACCGCGTCCGCGGGCGGTCCCTCGTGCGCGTAGCTGAGGAAACCCGCGCGCACGCATTCCACGTTGGCGAGCCCGGCGTCGGCCACCCGTTCCTCCAGGTAGCGCAGCATCGCCGGGGACACGTCGACCGCGACCACTCGCCGGAACCGGGACGCGGCGGCCAGGGCGAACCGCCCGGTCCCGGCGCCCAGGTCCACCACCGTGGACTCGGCGTTCAGCCCGGATCCGGTGAGCACGTCCAGGTCCCCGGTGGGGTCGGGATAGCCCTGCTTGGCCTCGAACCCGGCGACGAACGCCGGGTCCAGGTGCTCGGGGCCGGCGTACGCGAGTTCGTCGACCATCCACGACTTGATCATGGTGGGATTCTCACCCGAACTCCCGGTCCGGGGCGAATCGTTTTCCTTCGAGCGGAGCCGTTCCTGCCGCCGGGCCAGTTCGCGCAGCCGCGGCGGGATGGGGTCCCGCCCGGTGCGCAGCCGCTCGCGGACGTCCCGGGCCGTGCCGAGGGCGACCCCGGCGGCGCCCGCGATCGTCCGCAGGGAGGCGCGCGGATTCTCCTTGAGCAGCTTGATGGCCCGCCGGCGACCGGCCAGCGCGTTCATCGGGCGGGTCCGCCCGTCTTCGAGGAGCCGCTCCCGCGGCGTGGCGGAGACCCCGATCTGCTTCCGCATCGACGCCACGACCCGGCGCGAAAGCCCGGTGACCGCGGCGATCACCTGATCGGACCGGTGCGGCTGGGATTCGAGGATGCGGGCCGCCGCGGTGGCCCGGTCGATCGGCGAGAGGCTCAGGCCCTGGGTGGCGTTCAGTTGGACGGAGAGCAGGAACGCGTCGGCGTCCGAACCGTCGAAGAAGCGGACCGCGATCTCGGTGTCGCCGCGCAGCACGGCCGCCCGCACGCGATGCCTGCCGTCGATGACCCGCATGGTGGTCCGGTGCACGACGATCGGCGGCAGCGGGGTCTCCAGCGCGGCGAGGGCGCGCACGTGCTCCAGGTCCTCACCGCCCACCCGCGGTGAATCCCCGGGCCGCAGCGCGCTGACCGGCACCATCGTCTCCGCGAAGGACTCCAGCGCGCCGGTCATGCGGGAATGCGGACCCTGCACGCGATCCTCACCCGGGGCTGGGGTTTCCCAGGAAAGGCACGCCCAGTGCGTGCAGGGTGACCTGGCCGGGCCCTGCACTGGGCACGCGCGGCGCGGCCAAGACCAAGCGGAGCCACCGGTCCGGGCGGGAGGGCGGCGGGCCCGTGCTTCCCCCGCCCGCCGCCTCCCCGCGGCGCGTCAGGAACCACCGGCGTACCGGGCCCCACCCTCGCCGTCGACGGCTGGGCCCGCCGGCCGCCACGGATCGGCCCGGTCGAGCGACTCGACATCGATCTCCCCTCATCGCCACCGAATCCCGTGGCTTCCGAGTCCGTTTCCGGACTCTCCTGATCGCTGTCCGTAGCGTGCCACCGGATTCGCCGCACCGGCATCGCGTTTCCCGCATACCACGGACAAAAGTCCAGTTCAGCGGGGTCGAGTCAGTTTTCCGGTCCGGAAATCCGGACTACGCCGATCAGGCGGCGCGGGACGGGCGCGGCGCGCGGGACAGCTTCCGGCGCTCCCGCTCGGTGGTGCCGCCGAAGATCCCGTGGTCGAGTGCGTTGTCGAGCGCGTAGTTCAGGCACTGCGCGCGGACCGGGCACCGGGCGCAGACGGCCTTCGCCTCGGCCACCTGCCGGGCGCCCGGACCGATGTCGGATACCGGGAAGAACAGTTCGGGATCCTCGTCCTGGCAGGCGGCACGGTGCCGCCAGTCAGTCACGTCGTACTCCATGGTGCCGCCTCCTTCAGGGCGTGTTCGGTCACGAGGTCTTTGCGAACAAACGATCAAATTTCTGGCATTCCCGTACGCGGCGCGGATTACACGTCGAACCGGTGCCGCACGCCCGTGCTCCGGCGGAAGAGCCGACCGGTATCGGGCGGGTTCGGGCCAGCGGGAGGTTCAACGCGCGGTAGCCGGGCTTTGTTCCGCAGCGTGAGATTACCGGTCACACAGCGCGCAGGCGACCGGATTTCCCCCGGTCACCGGCGGTATTCGGCGCGGCTACGAGCGGCGCGCGCGAAAGGTTGCGTCCCTTCGCTCGCAACTTCCCCACCGGATCGGCCGTACCTCCCGCCACAGATCCACGAAAGCCGGAGGAATCGAATGCGCAGGACCAGGATGGCGCCGGGGCTGGTGCTCGGCGCGCTCACCGTGCTCACCGCTTGTTCGGCGCCGGACGTCGCCGCGCCGCATCCGCCGGTCGGCGCGGCGGCCCTGCCCGCGGCCACCAGCACCACCACTCCCCCGCCGCCCGCGACACCGTGCGCGGCCGGGGTGGACGCGTGCGTCAGCCTGTCCGCGCGGCAGGCGTGGCTGCTGCGCGACGGCGCGGTCCGGTTCGGCCCGGTGCCGATCATGCCGGGCAAACCCAGCGGGCCGACCCCGACCGGGACGTTCCGCGTCCAGTGGAAGGACCGGGACCACCACAGCAAGGAGTTCGACGCGCCGATGCCGGATTCGGTGTTCTTCGCGCCCGGCGGAATCGCCTTCCACGCCGGGAGCCTGCAGACCCCGTCGAACGGCTGCATCCACCTCGCCGACGCGGACGCCCGGCGCTTCTTCGACGAGCTCGCGGTCGGCGCGGTGGTGCAGGTGGTGCCGTGAAGAACCCGGGGAGCCGCAGCCAGCGGGTCCCCGGGTGGGGTGGGGTCGTGAGTGTTTGGTCCGGTTCTAACCGGCCGGAACACTCACGACCCCCAGTACTTGGTTCCCATACAAGAGACGGTGACCGGTCCGGGCGTGCGGGCGCCGCCTTGCTGCCACCCCGATGCCGTCGCACGTTGTCGGCAACGGGGGACTCGCACGTCCGAAACGGGGGACACGCGCCAGCGGGGTCCCCGCCCGCGGCGAGTCCCTCGTTCTGGTCGCGTGTGTTCCCCGTTCCGGTAGCCCGAGTTCCCCGTTCCGGTACCCGGAGGACACCACTGTGGCTTTCGGGGCGTTGAAGGTACCGAACGCCGCATTGGGTACCTCCGACCACCACCACCCGCCCGGTTTCACACTTTGCCGGCCAAGCGCGGCTCATCGAACGGAAACACCAGATCACAAGCAGGTGACCAAATGAGAGTCCACTCTAACCGCCCAAAACACTCACGACGAGATGTCGCGGCGGCGCAGCGTCACCAGTGACACGGCCGCGAAGGCCAGCAGGTACGCCACCAGGATCACCACGGCCTGCGTCCCGCCGGAGAGGAAGTTGATCCCCGGTGGGGGCGCGCCGAGATCGGTGCCCCGCACGATCGCGCCCACCACGCTGCCCGCGTCCGCGGCGGGGAGCACCTTGCGAACCGGTTCCAGCCAGGAGACCTGGCCGCCGAGGACGTTGGTGATCAGGTTCTCCACGCCCATGATCCACACCAGGCCCAGCCCGATCGGCAGCGCCACGGTCCGGAAGAGGTAGCCCAGGGCCGCGCCGCAGAACGCCCACATGGTCAGCACCAGCCAGCCGCCGCCGATCCCGGTCAGCAGGGCCGCGACGTCCGGCCAGCGCGCGGGGTGCCCGGTCGTGACCGCGACCAGTCCGCTGCAGACCGCGCCCGCGGCGAAGGCGGCCACGACCGCGATGAGCGTGCCGATCGCGACGCCGGCGAGCTTGGCGGTGCCGATCTGGGCGCGCGAGCGCAGCTGGGTGGCCCGCGTTTTGACGGTGTCCCAGGCGTAATCGCTGCCCGCGACCAGCACGCCGAAGATCAGCGCGAGCGCGCCGCCGAACAGCGGCATCCCGCCGAGGGTGTTGGGCACCAGCTGATCCGGCAGCGCCGCGGCGAGGTAGGCCTCGGGCGTCGCGAATCCGTTGCCGGGTGAACCCCGGCCGGAGAGGTAGCCGGTGATCGGCAGCAGGTAGGCGAAGGTCAGGCTCAGCGCGAGCTCGGCCGCCAGCAGCACCCAGACCGCGGGTCGCTTGCGCAGCACCAGAAGCTCCGCGCGGATCTCAGCGCTGATCATGGTCGTCCCCTTCGTTCGTCAGGGTCAGGAACACTTCTTCGAGGCTGCTTTCCCGGCGCCGGACGCCGAAGACGTCGATGTCGTGCCCGGTGAGCAGGGCGACGAGTCCGGGGATCTCGTGGTCTTCGATCTCGGCTTCGAGTCGTCCGGCGGTCGCCTTCACCCGCTCCCCCAGCGGTTCCGCGGCGAGCGCGAGCGCGCGGCCGACCGGTTCGGCGTGCACGACCACCACGCCCCGACCGCGCAGTTCGCCGACCGTGCCTTCCCGGACGATCCGCCCGCGGGCCAGCACCGCGACCCGGTCGCAGACCTCCTCGACCTCGGCCAGCAGGTGGCTGGACAGCAGCACCGTGTGCCCGTCCTCGCCCAGGCGGCGCACGAGGTCCCGCATGTCCAGCACGCCCTGCGGATCCAGGCCGTTGGTCGGCTCGTCGAGCACGAGCAGATCCGGGTTCTTGAGCAGGCTCGCCGCCACCCCGAGACGTTGCTTCATGCCCAGCGAGTACTCCCGCGTCCTGTCCCGCGCGCGGGCGGACAGGCCCACCCGGTCGAGCACCTCGTCGACCTTGGCCACCGGCGCCCCGGCCTGGCGGGCGAGCACGCGCAGGTTGTCCCGGCCGGACAGGTAGGGGTACATCCCGGGGCCCTCGATCAGCGCGCCGACGCGGGCCAGCGTGCGCGGGGGCGGTTCGCCGAAGACGGCGACCTTCCCCGTGGTCGGGCGGACCAGCCCGAGCAGCATCCGCAGCAGCGTGGTCTTGCCCGCGCCGTTCGGCCCCAGCAGACCGAACACCTGGCCGCCGGTGACCCGCAGGCTGACCCCGTCCACCGCGGCGCGCGTCCCGTACCGCTTGGTGACCGCCTCGGTGCTCACCGGGTCGTCCGCCGCCCTCCGGGGCTGGACGATTTCACTCAGCTCTATTCCCATGCCCGCCAGCGTGGCGGGCGGGCGGCCGTCTCCGCGCCGGAGCAGCGGCGGCTTTCGCGGTACGCCGCGCTCGGTACTCGCGCTGCGCGCCTACGCGTGCCGACGTAGGCCGCACCCCGGCTCACCTGCGAGTTTGGCAACCTCCGCGAACTGTGTCTAGAGTACACAGTTCATTGAGGCGGAGGAGCCAACGAGTCATGAAGAACCTGAAGGTCCTGATCTCCGGCGCCGGAATCGCCGGCCCGGCCCTCGCGTACTGGCTGCACCGGTACGGCTGCACGCCGACCGTGGTGGACATCGCTCCCGCGCCGCGGGGCGGCGTCTTCGCGGTCGACTTCCGCAGCGCGGCCCATCTCACCGTGCTGGAACGAATGGGCATCCTCGACGAACTGCGCGACCTGCAGACCGGGGGCAGCCCGATGAGCTTCGTCGACGAAACCGGCGCCGAACTGTTCCGGTTGCCGGGCGAACTCGCGGGCGGCGATCTGGAAATCCTCCGCGCGGATCTGGCCCGGGTCGTCTTCGAACGGACCCGGGAGACCACCGAATATCTTTGGGGCGAAACGATCACCGCGCTGACCGAGACGTCCGGCGGGGTCGAGGTGACGTTCCGCGGCGGCAGCACGCGGACCTTCGACCTCGTGGTCGGCGCGGACGGGATGCATTCGAACGTCCGCCGCCTGGCCTTCGGTCCCGAATCGGATTTCCGCACCTTCCTCGGCTACTACTTCGCCTCCTGGAAGTTCCCCAACTACGGCGATTTCGGCCAGACGGCCGTGCTGTACAACGTGCCGGGCCGGGCCGCGGCGGTGTCGAGCCAGCCGCACGACCCGGGGTACGCGGGCACCCTGTTCGTGTTCGCCTCCGCGGAACTCACCTACGACCGGCACGATGTGGTGCGGCAGAAGGAAATCCTGGCCGAGGTGTACGCGAACATGGGCTGGGAGGTGCCGAATCTGATCGCGCGCCTGCACCAGGCCGAGGACCTCTACTTCGATTCGATCAGCCGGATCGACGTGGACGACTGGTCGCGCGGCCGGGTGGTGCTGCTCGGCGACGCCGGGTACGGCGCGACCGTGGGCGGGATGGGGGTCGGCACGGCGGTCGTGGGCGCCTATGTGCTGGCGGGCGAACTGCTGCGCGCCGACGGCGAGCACCGCGCCGCGTTCGCGCGGTATCAGGCGCTGCTTCGCGACTACGTCCGGGAATGCCAGCGGGGCGGCGAGGGAACCGGCCTGTTCCTCGCGCCGAAGACCGCGGAGAACCTGGCGGCCCGCAACGGGCTCATGGCGACCCAGGCGGCGTCGGCCGAACAGGTGGAAACCGCGGCGGAGCGCGCCGCCGACATCGTGCTGCCCGACTACCCGGCCGAATCGAGCTAGGCGCCCGCTCGCCGGGCGAGATGCAGCTCGAGCCCGTCGAGGATGCGGTCCAGGCCGAAGTCGAGTGCGTTGTCCCGTGCGGTTTCCGGTTCGGCCGCGACCGCGGCGCGGAGGGCGGGATACCGGTCGCCGTGCGCCCGGAGCAGTTCGGTCAGCATCGCCGCGAGTTCCCGTTCGGGTTTCCGGGCGCCGGTGGCGGTCACCACCTGCTGGGCGACGGTGCGCACGTGCCCGCTGACCACGAACACGGCGTCCATCTGTTCGGGGCCGGTCAAACCGGTGCCGCCGAGCGCGTCCACCCCGCGTTCGGTCCAGCCGAGTTCGTTCGGCCCGGGCGCGCGGACCCCGGTCATCGCCCCGAGCAGCCAGCGGTGGTGTCGCAGCGTCGCCCACATCCGATGCGCCCACTCGCGCAACTTCTCCCGCCAGCCGGACAGGGCGGACAGGTCGGGCGGCTCGCCCAGCGCGCGGTCGATCATCAGGGCGACCAGTTCGGCGCGGCCCGGGACGTACCGGTACAGGGACATCTTGGTGAATCCGAGGGAGCCGGCGACCTTCTGCATGGTCACCGCCGCGAGCCCTTCCGCGTCGGCGATCTCGATCGCCGCGTCGGTGATGCGTTCCAGGCTCATCGCGGGTTTGGGGCCGCTGCGGGGGACCGGGCGGCGCCCCCACATCACCATGACCCCGCTCGCCTGGTCCCCGAACACCTCGTCGTCCATGGTCCGTGTGTAGCACACACTGTGTCTCCCGGACGCAGTGCCGCGGCCCGGATCGGTTACGGCACGATCGAATCGACGTAACCGCCGTCGACGCGGACCGCCGCGCCGGTGGTGGCCGAGGCCAGGGGCGAGCTGAGGTAGGTGACCAGGTTGGCGATCTCCGCGGGCTCGATGAGGCGTTGCAGCAGCGACTGCGGCCGGTGCTCGCGCATGAACGCGCGCTGCGCCTCCTCCCACGGCAGGTCCGCGTCCACCAGCTGGTAGACGAAGTCCTCGACCCCGGCGGTGTGCGTGGGCCCGGCGATGACCGAGTTCACGGTCACCCCGGTGCCGGCCGCTTCCTTGGCGAAACCCCGGGAAACGGCCAGCAGCGCGGTCTTCGACATGCCGTAGTGGATCATCTCGGCCGGGGTCACGATCGCCGAATCGCTGGCGATGTACTGGATCCGGCCCCAGCCGCGGTCGACCATCCCGGGCAGGTAGGCGCGGGTCAGGCGCACCGCGGAGAGCACGTTGACCTCGAAGTAGCGCCGCCATTCGTCATCGGTGATCTCCAGCGCCGGCTGGGCGCCGAAGATGCCGAGGTTGTTGACCAGGATGTCGGCTCGCGGCACGAGTTCGGCGACCCGGGCCGCGCCCTCGTCCGTCGAGACGTCGGCGGCGGCCGGGATCACCTGCGCGCCGTCGACTTCGCCGCGCAGGCGTTCGGCCGCCGTCGCCACGGTTTCCGGTGACCGCCCGTTGATCGCCACCCGCGCCCCGGCGCGCGCGAGCGCGGTCGCGATCGCCGCGCCGATGCCCTGGGTGGATCCGGTGACCAGCGCGGTCTTCCCGGTGAGGTCCAACTGCATCGATCCGTCCCTCTATTAGTTGCATACGCCTGTTATTGCAGACGATGGTTACCATACCACGCAACCGTGCCTCGGCGGCTCAACCGAGCAGGCGGACCGGGGTCACCTCCCGGACATGGGCCAGGCAGGCGAACCACTCCGCGAGCGAGCCGCCGGACAGGCGGTAGTCCGCGTTGTGCGCGGCGTCGAAGGTCGGCCCGATCAGCCGGGTCTTCGCCGGCGCGTCGAACCAGGCCCGGACCGGCTCCGGCGCGTCGGCGCGCAGGTCCAGCAGGTAGGCGTCCAGGCCCGCCGCACCGAGCACGGCATCGGCGAAGTCCTCGGGTGGCGCGGGCACGGGGTACGGAAGTTCCCCGTGGTGGAAGGTCAGCCCGATCGGCACGAACCCGGCGCCGAACCGCTCCCGCAGGTAGCTGCCCGCGTTCCGGTGGGTCAGCCCGGGGCCGACGTTCCGCGCGGGCCCGTGGGCCACATGCGCGATGCCGCCCCAGTAGACGATCTTGTGCCCGGTGCGCTCGTGCCAGCGGATCGTGTTCTCGGCCAGGCCGCGTTCGATCTCGGCGAGCGGGTTGGCCGGCCCGCGCGCCGGGCGGTCCGCGAGGGCGAACCGGACCGGATCGGCCGGGTGTCCGGCGTTGTAGGCGCGAATCCACCGCACCACGTCGAGGATCTCGGCGGTCCGGTAGAACGACCGGGCCCGCGCCAGCAGGTCGCGCGGATCGCCCTCGCCGGTGGTCACGTGCTCGTCGAGCCGGACGCTCAGGTCGTCGTCCCCCTCCAGGGCGAGCGAGCGGAAGCCCTGGTCCTCGACCAGGAACCGCAGCATCCGGTGCGCGAGGACGGACAGTTCGTGGCTCGTGCGGACCGACGCGGCGAGCGCGACCACCGTCGCGTCGCGCACGCGATCCCGCAGCGGATGCAAATCGTCGGGGGGCGCGGCGGGGTCGAGCGTGAGCGGGGTCGCGTGCTCGCCGATCCAGCCGCGCACGGCCGTGGTGGTCTCCATGCCGCCACGCTAGAACCTCAACCATCGTAGAGGTCAACCACGCGCGCACTCATTTTCCGAGGGCATTCCCGATCCATCGACACGCACGGAATCGAAACAACCGACGAAAGTACGAGATCGGCCCGAACCCTACTTTCGACGGTACGTGGCCCCGGATCGGCCGACTTAGCATCGGAAATCGTTGGGAGAAGTCCATTCGGGACAGCTCGGCGGATGATCCCCATCCCCATTTTGTCAGCACCCCGGCTGGATCCTGCCTTTTCCCGACATCAAAAACCCTGCTGCAAAAGGAAACCCTCATGCGAAAATGTGGGCCGATCGCCATTACCGCGTTGAGCGCGCTCGTCTGCCTCGGCGCGCTCAGCCCGACCGCCGCCGCGGCGCCGACCCCGGCGCCCTCCCCCGGGTACGACCCGGCGATGCTCGCCGTGCTGGCCGACCAGCTGCACGTCTCCCCGGCCGAGGCCGCCCGGAAGCTCGACCGGGAACGGGATCTGACGAAGTCGCTGGAAGGCGCCCAGGCCCGCGGGGTGCGGACCGACGGCGCGTTCTTCGACAACGCCGGCGCCCTGGTCGTCAACGTGCCGGACACCGTCACCGCCCAGGCCGCCCAGGCATCCGGGCTGGCCGCGCGCACCGGCGTGCGGGGCGAGCAGGCGCTGAACGAGCTGTCCCGGACCGTGGGCGCGGTGATCGGGGCCGACCTCGGCCAGGTCCAGTCGTGGGGTCCGGACCTGGCCGCGGACCAGGTCGCGGTGACCGTCGAACCGACCGCGAGCGCCGCACTGGTGAACCGGCTCACCGCCCTCCCCGGGGTGACCGTCCACACCGGACAGCCGACCGGGGACGTGCCGACCGCCGACGTGGTGCCGGGCCAGATCATGGACCTGGACCCGGGCACCAACTGCTCGCTCGGGTTCCCCGGCACGACCAGCGACGGCAACAACGTCCTGCTCACCGCCGGGCACTGCGTCCGGGGCAACCCGGACATCCTGAACCGCGGCGGCGTGCACATCGGCAAGGGCGTGGCCACCCGGTTCCCGAGTGTCGACATGGGACTGATGGACATCGACGCCGAGGACACCGGGCGCGGCTACGTCGACACCCGGATGAACACGACCGTCCGGATCACCGGCAGCTCGAAGGCCCCGGTGGGCACGACGCTGTGCAAGGCGGGCAACACCACCGGCTGGACCTGCGGCAAGATCACCGCGTACAACCAGACCGTCCGCTACAGCGGGGAAAGCACCGCCACCTCCGGGCTCGCCCGGTCCACGGTGTGCACCGAGGGCGGGGACAGCGGCGGCGCGTACATCGCCGGGAACACCGCGCAGGGCATGACCTCCGGCGGCCCCGCCGACGGTCACGACTGCGGCTTCAACCAGGGTGCGAACGCCACCGGTTCGTACTCCTACTACCAGCCCGTCGTCGACGCGGCGAACTACTACGGCGTGACCCTCACGCGCTCCTGAACACCGGACACACGACGAGGGGCGCCCGGGCCGGGGCGCCCCTCGTCGTGTCACCACGGCAGCGGGCCGTTCTCGTCGAAGTACCCCGCGGTCGGACCGGCACCGTCCACAGTGGCCAGCCGGACCGCGATCACCGCCCCCTGGGCCGGTGTGCGTTCGCCGCGATGACCGTTCAGGTCGGTCGCGCACATCCCCGGCGCGCAGGCGTTCACCTTGATCCCGGTGTCGCGCAGCTCCCGCGCGTACTGCACGGTGATCGCGTATTCCGCGGAGATCTCCTCGGCGGCCAGTTCGGCCACCGCCCGTTTCCCCGCCGCTCGCCGGTCACCAGGGCCACCGTCGTGGTCGTCATGGCCGGATTCGATCAGCTGGAGCGCGCGCCAGGTCAAGCCTGCCACTTCAGCAGGGTGCGCAGCCGCTCGTCCCGCAGGTACAGGCCCCCAGGCAAACCGAGTTCCAGCACGCCGAGACCGACCGCGGCCCCTGCCGGGAACCCGAGGGCGCGCCTCCGGCTCGGTGCGTTGCTGCGACCAGCTTCGCGCCGAAAACTCAAGTCGTCAAGACAAGCCTTCTTGTCGGATTTTTCGCGTATAGCCGACAGTGCATGCGGCAGAAATACGCACCTGACTGACAAATCTCGTTACTCCGCTTGGCGGAATCTTTGCGTCATTGCGCCAAACCCGATCACCGTGCGACGATCCTTGCTCGGTCTGCGATGTCGGAGACCAGGAGGAACGCATGCCCAGTAGGAAAGCGTCAGCCGGTTCGGTTGGACGGGTGGGCGTTCCCATGCTCGGCACCACGGCGCTGGTGCGCAACGGCGTGATGCGGCCGATGGCGCTGTCGAAGCTGCGCCGGATCTGGCGGAAGTACCGGAAGTGGGGCCTCACCGTGACGCTCGCGTTCACCGCGGGCGCCGTGCGGCATCCCGACCGGATCGCGGTGATCGACGACCGCGGTTCGATCACCTACCGCGACCTGGACGAACGGTCCACCCGGATCGCGCACGGCTTGCGTTCCCTCGGCATCGGCGAGGCCCGTCCCCGGATCGGGGTGCTGGGCCGCAACCACCGCGGCGTGGTCGAGTCCTGCCTGGCCGCCGGAAAGCTCGGCGCCGACGTGGTCCTGCTCAACACCGGGCTGTCCGCGCGCCAGATGCGGTCCGTCGTCGAAGAGCAGGGCGTCGACCTGCTGATCGTGGACGAGGACCTGCTGCCGCTGACCGCCGACTGCCCCGGCGACGTGCTGCAGGTGGTCGGCTGGGTCGAGAATCCCAGCGGCGCGGTCGCTTATGGTGATCGCCGGTGGCACACCCTGGATTCGCTGATCGCGAGTTCGCCCGGCTGGACGCTGCCGCTGCCCGGCAGGCACGGCCGGACGATCATGCTCACCTCGGGCACGACCGGAACGCCGAAGGGCGCCCGCCGGCCCGAACCGCGCAGCCTGGCGCCGATTTCCGCGACCCTGGACGTGATCCCGTTCCAGGCCGGCGAGGTGATGCTGCTGGCCCCGCCGCTGTTCCACATCCTCGCGTTCGGACACCTGCAACTCGGCGCGCTGCTGGGCGCGACGTTCGTGCTGCACCGGAAGTTCGATCCGCGCCGGGCGCTGGACGATCTCGGGCAGCATGGGTGCACGTCGCTGGTCGCGCCGCCGGTGATGTTGCAGCGCATGCTGGAGGTTCCCGGCGCCGAACTATCCACATGCGACAGCTCGGCGCTGCGAATCGTGCTCTCCGGCGGTTCCGCCCTGCCGACCTGGGTGGCGAACCGGTTCATCGAGCGGTTCGGGCCGGTGCTGTACAACGTCTACGGGTCGACCGAGGTCTCCTGGGCGACCATCGCGACGCCACGCGACCTCATCGAGGCCGAGGGCACCGCGGGCCGGCCGCCGCGCGGCACCCGGGTGGCCGTGCTCGGCGACAGCGGCGAGGTGCAGCCGATCGGCGAGGTGGGCCGGATCTTCGTCGGCAACGAGATGCTGTTCGAGGGGTACACCGAGGCGGACGCGGTGACCGAGACCCAGCTCGGCCTCATGTGCACCGGGGATCTGGGCTACTTCGACGAAAAGGGGCGGCTGTTCATCGCCGGCCGGGCCGACGACATGATCATCTCCGGCGGGGAGAACGTGTTCCCCCGCGAGGTCGAGGATCTGCTGATGCTGCGCGAAGACATCCGGGAAGTCGCCGCCGTCGGCGTGCCGGACGAGGAGTACGGTCAGCGCTTGGTGGCCTACATCGTGCCGGAGCCCGGTTTCGAGGTCTCCGCGGGCGAGGTGCGCGCGTACGTGAAGCGGAACCTCGCCAAGTTCTCCGTGCCGCGCGAGGTGATCTTCCTCGACGAGCTGCCCCGGAACCCGGCGGGCAAGGTGATCACCCGGGAACTGCCGGATCCGCCTGCCGATCTCGACCTCATTCCGCCCGGCCCCCGGACGAAATCGTCGCTGCCCGCGCATCGCCGCGACGCGATGGCCTGATCCTCTTCTCCCGGCGCGCCAGTGCGGAACATTTCGTCCTGGCGTGTAACACCACGCCCGCTTCGATCGACATGAGGGATAACGGCGACCACAAAGCCGGTCGGTGACTTTTTGTGTTCGACCCGCTGACCTGCCCACCATTCGTGTGACATGACAATCGCCCATGATGCTGGTCCACGCGGCAATAGTACTGGTCAGAGGATGACCGGGCCTCCGTTACTCAACTCTCGGAGTAACGCCATCGGGCGAACGCGGCCCACTCGATCTTGACGCCCCATTCGGGTGATCAGTAATCTTCGCCACGTCGAATTCCGGAATCGACTTCAACCCATCGGCATTGCCGTTTTTCACCCCCGCACGGCCATTCGCCCGTGCGGTTTTCAACGATATTTCTGGAGCGTTTTTCGTCATGATTATGCGAAAGGTTTTCGCGGTCGGCGCGATCAGTGTGGCGGCCGTGGTCGGGAGCGCCGCACCGGCCCTCGCGGCCACCCCGGACGACGTGACCACGCAGCCCGCGGGCGGCATCGGAGCACTGTGCGACCTGGGCACCTACGGCGATTTCAGCAAGCTGTGCGACCCGGCGACGCTGCTCACCCCGGCCGAGTACTGCGACCTGGGCACCTACGGTGACCTCACCGTTCTGTGCGACCCGGCGACCGCGCTCGACCCGAAGAAGTACCTGGATCTGGGCACCTACGGCGACTACAGCTGGTTGCTGGACCTGCACTGATCCGAGCGTTTCGACGAAAAGAGCCTCCGTATTCGGGGGGCGCAGGTGGGCCCGCGTGCCGGGCATGCACGCGGGCCCACCCCGGCATTCTACCCTCCGATTTTCCGACTTCGCCGGGAGACTGCAAGTTAATGTCAACATGAATTCAATCAGGGACGACGACACCCTGACCATCGGTGCGCTCGCCGCGCATTTCGGACTCGCTCCGCACGTATTGCGGCACTGGGAATCCATGCAATTGCTGACGCCGGCGAAAAGGGTCAACGGCCGGCGCCGGTACAACCGAGGGCACTACACGCGGATCGCGATGATCGTGCGGGGAAAGGCCGCGGGCATGAGCCTGGACCAACTCCGGGAGGTCTTCGCCGCGGCCAGCCCGGCGCTGCGGCGCGACCTGCTGCGGCGTCAGCACGCCGAACTGGAGCGGCGGCAGCGCGAACTCGAAGCGGCCAAGGTCATGGTCGAGCACGCCCTGACGTGCGAGGCGGAGGACCTGGCCCAATGCCCGGCCTTCCGGCGCCTGGTCGAGGCGCTGCCGGTGACCACGAGCACCCTTGCCGCGAAAGATTGCATGCAATAGCGTCTGATCGCATGCGATTCCTGTCCCACCATCGGCGCCGGACTTCCCGGGAATGGCTCGATCACCTGCGCTCGGCGCCCGGCGCCGACGAGCGGCCCGACAAGTACAACGAGGGCCCCGCGCTGCGGACCTTGGAACGCGAAGTCGCCGCGCTGCTGGGAAAACCGGCCGGGCGCTTCGTGATCAAGGGAGTCATGGCGCAGCAGGCCCTGTTGCGGGTGTGGACCGAGCGCAGGTGCAGCCCGGTGGTCGCGCTGCACCGCCGCAGTCATATCGAACTCGACGAGGACGCCGGTTTCCAGCGGCTGCACGGATTGCGCCCGGCCCGGCTGGCGGACTGGGAACCGTTCACCGTCGCCGATCTGGATGCCGTGGCCGAGCGGATCGGCGCGGTGGTCGTCGAACTGCCGATCCGCCGGGCGGGACACCGCCTGCCCGGCTGGACGGAACTCGTGGCGATCTCCGAGTGGTGCCGGGAGCGCGCCGTCCCGCTGCACTTCGACGGCGCGCGGCTCTGGGAATGCGCGCCGCACTACGGCCGCACGGTCGCCGAGATCGCCGCCCTGGCGGATTCGGTGTACGTGTCGCTGTACAAGACCCTCGGCGGGCTGGGTGGCTGCGTGATCGCCGCCGAACCCGAGGTCCTGGCCGAAACCCGGCCGTGGACGACCCGGCACGGCGGCAACGTCTTCACCGTGTTCCCCTATGTCCTGGCGGCCCGCGAGGGCCTGCGGTCCCAGTTGCCGCGGGTGCCTGGGTACTGCGCGCGGGCCCATGCCCTCGCCGCGGCGCTGGCGCGGATCCCGGGCGTCGCCCTCACCACGGATCCACCGCACACCAACGCCTTCGGCCTCCACCTGCCCGGCACACCGGACCGGCTGAGCGCGGCCAACCAGCGCGTCGCCGAATCGGCCGGGGTCTGGTTGTTCGACCGGTTCAGCGGCACGCCGCTGCCCGGCCGGAGCCTGTGCGAGGTCACCGTCGGCGAAGCGACGGAGGAACTCACCGATGCCGAGGCGGCCGGACTGGTGGCGCGCCTGATCGAGCTCGCCGGGGACCCGGCATGACCGGCGCACCGCGGGACGCGCGGCGGAAGAACGTCGAAGAGCTGCTGCGGAAACGGATTCTCACCGCGGAGCTGGGCCCCGGGCAGCACATCAACGAAAGCCGGGTCGCCGGGGAACTCGGGGTCAGCCGGACCCCGGTGCGCGAAGCGTTGCTGCGGCTGGAAGGGCAGCGGCTGGTGCGCTTCGACCAGGGGCGCGGATTCTTCGCGGCACCGCTGTCCGCCGACGAGGTGCGGGAGACCTACCCGATCATCGCCCAGCTGGAACTGCTGGCGGTCACCACCACCGGGCCGGTGCTGCGCACGCTCGTTCCCCGGCTGACCGAGATCAACGCGGACTTCCGAGCCGCCGAAGATCCCGCGCGGTCGCACGCGTGCGACGCGGAGTTCCACCGCACCCTGGTCTCCCGCTGCGGCAACAGCCGCCTGCTCGGGCTGCTCGACCGGCTCTGGCAGACCATCCGGCGGTACGAGTACGGGTACCTGGCCGACGAGGACGACCACCGGCGGTCGGGCGAGCAGCACGAGTCGATCGTCGCGGCGATCGCCGCCGACGATTTCGCCCGCGCCGCGCGGGAGGTCCACGACAACACCCTCGGCTCGATGCACCCCCTGCTCGAACGCCTCGGGCAGGGTTGAAGATCCATTTCCGGTGAATAGCATCCGCATATAACGCCAATCGGCTGTGCGGCCAGGAGTTCACCCGCACCAGCCGCATTGCTCCGTTCAGTAGGTGATTGCCCGCCACGCCCGCGCTAGACTCCCAATCCTGGGGCGACCGTGCAACTAATTTTTGATTGCGAGGGCCCTATGGTCATATTGATCGCGTTGACAAGTGCGATCCTTTCCCTATTCACCACGTCCACCCCGGCATCGGCCAAGACTCCTCCCCCGGCCGACCGGATCACCCTGGAAGTCCAGACCGTCAACGGTTCGGGCTGCCCAGCCGGTACGGCGAAAGTGACCACGTCCCCGGACGGCACCTCGTTCCGGGTGACCTACAGTCAGTTCGTCGCGCAGGTGGGCCCGAACGCCAAACCCACCGATATCCGCAAGAACTGTCAAATCAACCTGCTGGTGCACATTCCGCAAGGATTCACCTATGCCATCGCCCAGGCCACCTATCGTGGATACGCGAATGTGGCGAGCGGCTCGAGCGTAATGGAAAGAGCGAACTACTACTTCTCCGGGCAAACTCCCACCGAACGGGTCAGCCATCCGATTCCCGGCCCGTACCGGGATTACTGGCGCTTCACCGACACGACCGACATCGCCTCGCTGGTCTACGCACCCTGCGGCAAGGACCACAGCTTCAACATCAACGCCGAACTGCGCGCGACCGCCGGCCCTTCGACGCCACCCAATACGGCCAGCTTCATCACGATGCAGTCGACCAGCGGAGATGTCTACACCGACTACCAACTCTCCTGGAAGGAGTGCGACCGCTGATCCCCGCGAACAGACGCGGATAACGTCACGCCATGCGGCTCCCGGGCTCGTTCCGAGTTCGGGAGCCGCTGAGCGACGCACGGGCGGCGAGAACGAGTCGCACCCGAAAACCGAGCGCATGGGCGTAGGCCTGCACCTGCCACAGCGGAGCCTCACCACGGATGCCGGGCGATTCCAGCCGACTCAACGTAGACCCGCCCACGCCGACGCACTTCGCCAGATCCTTCTGCGTGATCCCGCGATCCCCGGCGGTGCGCCACCAACTGATGGATCAGGCAAAGGTAATCGTCGCTGTGCGGGTCGAGCATCAGCGACTCGCTGTTGTGACTCACTCGCGTTCCTCAGGTGTGGACACATCGCCTTCATCGGTCTCGACCGTGCCCTGCGCGTCTATCCGCCAGCTCATGCCGAGGACGGTATGCATCCCGCCATCCGGTCTCAAGGAAGTTGCTCGTACTTTCTCGAAACCAACCAACGGCGGTGAACCGGGGGCAATCAGTCGCCATCCTCGGGCAGTTGTTCCGCGAGATCGTCGATCACCCGGGTGATGATCGCCCGCGCCGCCCGGCCGTAGCTGGCAGTGGTGGCCAACGATCTGAAGACTTCCGCGTACAAGCCGGTTTCCTGCGGCTGGGCAAGGTTGAGTTCGGCGGAGAAGGTCTCAACCATCACCCGGTCTTCGTCCAGCAGCCAGAAACCGTGAGCGGGAGCAACCGCGTAGGCGGTCTCGAAGCCGATGACCCCCAGCTTCACGTTGGGCAAGGCGGACAAGGAGACCAGGCGATCAAGCTGCCCGAGCATGATCTCAGGGGCACAGAGCCGGTAGCGCAACGCCGCCTCGGTGAGCACGAAATGGAACCGCTTCTCGGGGCGGTACAAGATGTCCTGCCGCTGGATGCGCGCCCGGACGGCGTCGTCGATGTCGTCGCGCACCTTGTGCACGGCAACGCTCTGCGCAAAGCGCGCTTCGGCGTACCCGGCCGTCTGGAGCAGACCGGGGATGAAGGTGGACTCGAACACGCGAAAGAACCGGGTCTTGGCGTTGGCTTCCGCGATTTCAGCCTGATGCCGTTGGAGCCCGGTCCTGAGCTGGCGCTGCCACTCGGCGTGTTGGATTTCGAGAGTGTGCAGCGAGGCGAGCAGCCCTTCGGTCTCGGCCTCGCTGTTGGTTGCCCGCGTCCAGCCCCGGATGTCGTCATCGCTCGGGGTTTGACGGCCGTTCTCGAGCTTGGACACTTTCGAGGTCGGCCACGACAAGGACTCCGCGAGCTGCACACCGGTGAGGTGAGCTTGCCGACGAAGCTCGCGGAGCCGTTTGCCCAGCGCACTGCGTGCCTCATGAACATTGGACACGCCGGATGCCTTATTCCGCGGCAAAGTCATCCCGCCGTACTGCCTTGTGCCAGGCAGCGTCGCGCCAGAAGTTGTGCCGCACGACCTCGGCCGGGTCCGCCATGACCTCGCCGCCCAGGAAGTTCTCCTCGGCGTCGAAGTGCATTCGCACGAGCTTGCTCGAGTCGAACAGCCAAAAGTCGTACTCGGGCAGCTCAGCAGCGTCCTCTCTCGCCAGATAGCGAATGTCCTCACCCGCCGCGTTGGTGTACTTGGCACAGAACAAGCCGAAGCGGCTGTAGTCGGTGAGTGGCGTTGAAACCACTCGGACGCGGCTGAACCGGCGTCCCTTCTCGGTCGCCTCCCTGATCATGGTCAGCCAGTTCTGGAACCACTCCATGTCCACTGACTCACCCGCGACGAACTGGCGCAAGGCTGCCGACTCGTTGGCGGACTTGTACTGGTCTCGCGTCTCCAGCCGGAACGCCGTGTGGTCGAAGGCGCGGAAGAGTTCAGCGAACTCGGGGCCGGGCTTTATGAGCTGTGTCAGGGCCTTCCTCCTCCTAGTGGTACCGGCGAGCGTAGAACTTCAGCACCTCTTCGGGAATCTCGACGAGGGATTCGTGCCTGGGCACCGGGCCGATGTCGGCCAGGACCTGAGGATCAGTCACCTTCCAGCCCTGGACGACGTAGGTGGTTCTGTCCGATCGATCAGTGGCGAACAGGGTGGGCGATTGGCCTTCTTGGGAGTCTGGGTCTTTGCCGAGGAACTGAGCACGCATCTGGGTCTCCTTGCGAGCAATCACACGAACCTTGCGCACCAAGGGTCGGGGCCGTGACTGGCCCGGTCAAGGCTTGTCCATCACTTGGGGCAATCAGATTTGCACTGTGCGCAATCGAGGTTAGGCGATGAACTCGACGCCGGTGGGGAGAGTGCCGGTCGTGGCGGCTTTGCGGAGGTAGGTCAGCAGCGACGCGCCGAACGCGCGGGAGGCGTTGGTCGGGGGCACGCCGGTGCGGTGGGCCAGGGCGACGGTCCGGTGCGGTTTCGGCGCCGCCAGCGCGATTCCCCGGAGCCGCGGGTGACCGGCCAGGACCATGCTCGGCACGATCGCGACGCCGAGATCGGCTTCCACGAACCGCAGGACCGCGTCCATCTCGCCGCCCTCGACCACGAGCTTCGGTTCGAAGCCGGCTTCCCGGCAGGCGTCCAGGGTGGTTTCCCGCAGATCGTAGCCGCGCCGGAACATCACAATCGGCAGTTCGCGCAGCGAGGTGAGCCGGATCCGGTTCGCCGGGAGCCCGGTCCGCGTCACCGCGGCGGCCAGGACCAGGTCCTCACGCAGGATCGGGGTCGTGGTGAGCACCGGATCGGCCGGGACCGCACCGGTGATCAGGGCGAGGTCCAGATCGCCGCGGACCAGCGCCCCGGTCAGGTCCCGGGATCCGCCTTCCTCCACGATGAGCCGCACCCCCGGGTAGTCGTGGTGGAACCGGCTCAGCACCTCGGCGAGCACGCTCACGCACAGGCTCGGCGTCGCGCCGAGGCGGACCCGGCCGCGGCGGAGGCCGCGCAGTTCGGCCACCTCCAGCCCGGCGGCGTCCACGTCGGCCAGGATCCGGGTGGCGATCGGCAGCAACGCCTCCCCCGCCTCGGTGAGCGCGATGTTCCCGCGCACCCGGGTGAACAGCGGTGTGCCGAATTCGGTTTCCAGGGCCCGGATCTGCGTGCTCAGTGAGGGCTGCGCCACAGTCATCTCCGCCGCGGCGCGGGTGAAGTGCCGCGTCCGGGCCACCGCCAGGAAGTACCTGAGCTGCTGCAAGGTCATGCCCGGACGTCCCGGTTCGGCACCCTTCATAGCTTCAGGCTATGCGATCGAGCGCTTCGATGTATTGGACGTCTCGTCAACCGTGGGCTTCCCTGGACCTCGTGACAGTTCTGGATGGGCGACCGGTGGACAAAGCCCCGCGACGCCGGGGAAAGCTGCGCCGCCTGTGGTCCTCCACGATCGGCAAGAAGGCCGTCATGGGTGTCACCGGCGCGGTGCTGCTGCTGTACGTCACCGTGCACATGCTGAGCAACCTGAAGGCCTTCATCTCGCCCGCGAACCTGGACGGCTACGCGGTCTGGCTGCGCAGGCTGCTCGACGGCCTGCTGGGGTACGAAGGTTTCGTCTGGGTCGTCCGGATCGTGCTGTCGCTCTCGGTCCTGCTGCACATGGTTGCGGCCTTCCAGCTGGCTCGGCGGGCCCGCGCGGCCCGCCCGGCCGGCTACCAGCACCGCCCGAAGATCCAGGGCGGGTACGCGGCCCGCACCCTGCGCTGGGGCGGGGTGATCATCGCGCTGTTCCTGGTCTACCACCTGCTCGACCTCACCACCGGGGACGTGAACCCGCACGGCGTCCACGGTGCGGTATACGCGAACGTGGTCGCCAGCTTCAGCCGCTGGTACGTCACGCTGTTCTACGCGCTGGCGGTGATCGCGCTCGGGTTCCACCTGCGCCACGGGTTGTGGAGCGGCCTGCAGAGCCTCGGCGCCTCCACCGCCGCGCGCCAGCGGATCATCCAGCGGATCGCGCTCGGCTACTCCCTGTTCCTCACGATCGGCTTCCTGTCCGTGCCGGTCGCCGTGCTGACCGGAATCCTGAGGTGACCGCCATGTCCCGCTACCTCCAGGGCACGCCCATCGCCGACACCCGGGCGCCCGCCGGACCGATCGAGAAACGCTGGGAGCAAAGGAGATTCTCCGCCCGGCTGGTGAACCCCGCGAACAAGCGCAAGCTCAGCGTGCTCGTGGTCGGCACCGGGCTGGCCGGTGGTTCGGCGGCCGCGACGCTCGCCGAACTGGGCTACCGGGTCAGCTCGTTCTGCTACCAGGACAGCCCGCGGCGGGCGCACAGCATCGCGGCGCAGGGCGGGATCAACGCGGCGAAGAACTACGCCGGGGACGGCGACAGCGTCCAGCGGCTGTTCTACGACACCGTGAAGGGCGGCGACTTCCGCGCGCGGGAGTCCAATGTGTACCGCCTGGCGCAGCTGAGCGTGGAGATCATCGACCAGTGCGTGGCGCAGGGCGTGCCGTTCGCCCGCGAGTACGGCGGGCTGCTGGACACCCGGTCGTTCGGCGGCGCCCAGGTCTCCCGGACGTTCTACGCCCGCGGCCAGACCGGGCAGCAGCTGCTGCTCGGCGCGTACCAGGCGCTCGCGCGGCAGATCGACGCGGGCCGGGTGAAGATGCACCCGCGCACCGAGATGCTCGACTTGATCGTGGCGGACGGCCGCGCCCGCGGCATCGTCGCCCGCGATCTGGTCACCGGCGAGATCACCACCCATCTCGCGGACGCGGTGGTGCTCGCCACCGGCGGCTACGGCAACGCGTTCTACCTGTCCACCAACGCCAAGGGCTGCAACGCCACCGCGATCTGGCGGGCGCACCGGCGCGGCGCGCTGCTGGCCAATCCGTGCTTCACCCAGATCCACCCGACCTGCATCCCGGCCAGCGGCGAACACCAGTCGAAGCTCACGCTGATGAGCGAGTCGCTGCGCAACGACGGCCGGGTCTGGGTGCCCAGCACTCCCGGCGACCCGAGGCCTGCCAAGGACATCCCCGAGTCCGAACGCGACTACTACCTCGAGCGGATGTACCCGAGCTTCGGCAACCTGGTGCCGCGGGACATCGCGTCCCGGGCGGCGAAGCACGTCTGCGACTCCGGGCGCGGGGTCGGGCCGGGCGGCCTCGGGGTGTACCTCGACTTCGCCGACGCCCTCGAACGCCTCGGCGAGGCGGCGGTTTCGGCCAAGTACGGCAACCTCTTCCAGATGTACCAGCGGATCACCGACGAGGATCCGTACCGGGTGCCGATGCGCATCTACCCGGCGGTGCACTACACCATGGGCGGGCTGTGGGTGGACTACGACCTGCGCAGCACGATCCCGGGCCTGTTCGTGATCGGCGAGGCGAACTTCTCCGACCACGGCGCCAACCGGCTCGGCGCCAGCGCGCTGATGCAGGGCCTGGCCGACGGGTACTTCGTGCTGCCGAACACGATCGGCGACTACCTCGCCGACGGGCCGTTCCCCGCGCTCGGCGACGACCATCCCGAGGTGCGCGCCACCCGGGCCGAGGTGGCCGACCGGATCGACCGGCTGCTGGGGGTGCGCGGCGACCGGACCGTCGACTCCTTCCACCGCGAACTCGGCGGGCTGCTGTGGGACCACTGCGGGATGGAACGCGACGAAACCGGGCTGCGCAAGGCGCTCGAGGCGATCACCGCGCTGCGCGAGGAGTTCTGGCGCGGCGTCCGGGTGCCGAGGCACGGCGAAGGACTCAACCAGGCGCTGGAGAAGGCGGGCCGGGTGGCCGACTTCTTCGAACTCGCCGAACTGATGTGCGTCGACGCCTTGCACCGCACGGAATCCTGCGGCGGGCACTTCCGGACCGAGAGCCAGACCGCCGACGGCGAGGCGCGGCGCGACGACGAGCACTTCAGCTATGTCGCCGCCTGGGAGTTCACCGGGGTCGGCGAACCGCCGGTGCTGCACCGCGAAGCCCTCGAATACGAATACGTGACCCCCACCCAGCGGAGCTACAAATGAAGTTCACCGTCCGCGTCTGGCGCCAGGAGAACGCGCGCGCGAAAGGGCGCCTGGTGGAGTACGCCGTCGAGGGGATCACCGCGGACATGTCGTTCCTGGAGATGCTCGACGTGCTCAACGAGCGGCTGATCGGCGCGGGCGAGGAGCCGGTGGCCTTCGACCACGACTGCCGCGAGGGCATCTGCGGGATGTGCGGCATGATGATCAACGGGGTCGCGCACGGGCCCCAGCGGGCGACCACGACCTGCCAGCTGTCCATGCGGCACTTCCGCGAAGACCGCCCGATCACCATCGAACCGTGGCGCGCCAAGCCGTTTCCCGTGCTCAAGGACCTGGTGGTGGACCGGGGCGCGCTGGACCGGATCATCGAATCCGGCGGGTACATCACCGCCCCGACCGGCAGCGCGCCGGACGCGCACGCCACACCGGTGCCGAAGGCGAACGCCGACGCCGCGTTCGAAGCCGCCGCGTGCATCGGGTGCGGCGCGTGCGTCGCGGCCTGTCCGAACGGTTCGGCGATGCTGTTCACCTCGGCCAAGACCACGCATCTGGGCAACCTGCCGCAGGGGCAGCCGGAGCGGTACACCCGGGCGGTGGGCATGCTCGAAACGCACGACGCGCTGGGCTTCGGCGGGTGCACCAACACCGGCGAATGCACCCAGGTCTGCCCGGTCGGGATCCCGCTGGAGTCGATCGCCCGGCTGAACCGGGACGTGCTCAAGGCGTCCCTGCGCGATCCGCGGGGATGACCCGGGCAATACTCGGGGCATGGACGTGATCGCGCGGGACGGGGTGCACGAGATCGAGATCCAGCGATCGCGGTTCCGCTGCGCGCTGGGCCGGGTCACCACCGACGCCGAGGCGACCGAGTTCATCGCCCGGGTCCGCCGGGAACACTGGTCGGCCACGCACAACTGCTCGGCGTTCCGGATCGGGCCCGGCGGGGACTCGCAGCGCTCCAGCGACGACGGCGAACCGGCGGGCACGGCCGGGGTGCCGATGCTCGAAGTGCTCGTCCGGCGCGGGCTCACCGACGTCGTGGCCGTGGTGACCCGGTACTTCGGCGGGACCAAACTGGGCGCGGGCGGGCTGGTCCGCGCCTACGGCCGGGCGGTCTCCGAGGCGATCGACGCGGTCGGCGTCCTGCACCGCGCCCGGTTCGCCACCTTCGGCATCGACGCCGGGCACGCCGAAGCGGGGCGGCTGGAGAACGCGCTGCGCGCGGCCGGGCACCGGATCGCCGACGTCGGCTACGGCAGCCGGGTGCGCTTCACCGTCCAGGTCCCGGAATCCGGGGCCGAGGCGTTCGAGCACTGGCTGGCCGAGCAGACCGGCGGCGCGGTCACCGCGACCCGGGGCGCGCCGATCGAACTGGACGTGCCCGGTTAATCCGCTCGCCACGCGGCCCGGTTACCGTGCCCCGGTGACCGAACACCTCAGCATCGACACCCCCGCCGGCAGCTTCGACGCGATGGCCGCGGGCCCGGCGGACGGGCGGCCGGTGCTGCTGCTCCACGGATTTCCCGAGGCCGCCGTGTCCTGGGAACGGCATCTGGCCGTGCTCGGGGCGCGCGGGTACCGGGCGGTCGCGTTCGACCAGCGCGGCTACTCCCCGGGCGTGCGGCCGGAACGGGCGGCCGAGTACGGGATCGACGCGATGGTCGGCGATGTGGTCGCGGTGGCCGACGCGCTCGGCTGGACCCGGTTCGACCTCGCCGGCCACGACTGGGGCGGCGCGGTCGCCTGGTGGACCGCCGACGCGCATCCGGACCGGCTCCGCAGCCTGACGGTGTTCTCCACCCCGCATCCGGCGGCGCTGGCCGCCGCGATGCGGACCGACGAGGACCAGCAGCTGCGGTCGGCGTACATGACCGAGTTCCGGCAGGCCGGGGTCACCGAGCGGCGCATGCTCGCGGACAACGCCGAGGCGCTGCGTCGCGTCTTCGACTGGAAGGTGCCGGAAAGCCGCGTCGAGGAATACGTGCGGCGGTTGTCCGAGCCGGGTGCGCTGACCGCGGCCCTGAACTGGTACCGGGCGGGCCGTCCGGACGGGAAGATCGGCAAGATCACCGTTCCGACGCTGTACGTGTGGGGCACCGAGGACGTGGCCTTCGGGTCCACCGCCGCGCTGGCCACCGGCGAGTGGGTGGACGCCGCGTACCACTTCCAGATGCTCGAGGACGTCAGCCACTGGGTGCTCGAAGAAGCCGCCGACGCGACGGTGGCCCTGCTGCTCGCCCAGTTGGCAGCACGATGACTTTTACCCCATTGGGGTAGGCCGAATGCACTACGGTTGACGCCGCCTTGTTCACCCCCGTTTTCTGGGCTTGGTGAGGAGTCGATGGTGCCGGCTGGGGAAGAACTGATCGCGGGTCGCTACCGCCTGCAGGAGCCGATCGGCTCGGGCGGGATGGGCGAGGTCTGGCGCGCCTTCGACGAGGAGCTGCGCCGGGTCGTGGCCGTCAAGCGCGCCCACGAGGACGGCCGGGGCACGCGGCGGGAAGCCAGGATCGGCGCCGGTTTCCAGCATCCGCACGTCATCAGCGTGTACGACGTCGTGGCCGAGGACGACCAGCGCTGGCTGGTGATGGAGTTCCTGCCGTCGGTCAGCCTGGCCGAACTGCTGACCGAGCGCGGCCGCCTGCCCGTCGCGGAAACCGCGCGGATCGGGGCGCAGGTCGCCGACGCGCTGGCCGCCGTGCACGCTCGGGGCGTGGTGCACCGCGACATCAAACCGGGCAACATCCTGGTCACCGAGGACGGGCTCGCCAAGCTGACCGACTTCGGGATCTCGCGGGCGGTGTGGAGCGAGGTCACGCTGACCGACTCCGGGAGCGCCGGGGGCACCCCGGCGTACTTCGCGCCGGAGGTGGCCGAGGGCCGGGATCCGGAACCGGCGTCGGACGTGTTCTCGCTCGGCGCGAGCCTGTTCGCCGCGGTGGAGGGGCGATCGCCGTTCGGGGAGGCGGACAACCCGCTCGCCGTCCTGCGCCGGGCGGCCGCCTGCGAACTCGAGCCCGTGCGCCGGGCCGGGGCGCTGGCCCCGGTGCTGGCCGCGCTGCTGCGCCGGGAACCGGGGGAACGGCCGGACGCGGGCGAGGCCCGTCGCCTGCTCGACGAGATCGCGCGCACCGGATCGGCGAAAGCGGTCCCGCCGCCCGGCGCCGGTCGGCGGCGGGCCCGGCGGCTGGTCCTGCTCGCCGCGGCCGCGACCGCCGCGGTGGCGCTCGCGGTGACCTGGACCGTCCTGCCGGATCGGCCGCGGACCATTTCGGCGTCCGTGGCCGCGCCGCAGCCACCGCCGCTGATCGGCGATCCGCGGACCGCGGATCCGTGTGCCCTGCTCGATCCGGCCGCGCTGGGGCGGTTCGGCGAGACCGAACTGGACATCGACTACGGAAACTTCACCCGATGCGATGTGCTGGTCAATCCGGACACGGACCGGGAAGTCGACGTCGAGGTGGAGTTCGAGGCCGCGGGGGCGCCCGCGCCCGGCGAAACCGCGGGCACGCTGAACGTCGCGCGGGAGCCGGAACACGACGGCGAATGCGAACGAACCGTGCTCCCGACCGAGCAGACCCGGGTGGTGGTGACCGCGAAGCTGACCGAGAACGGCCCGGCGGACCTCTGCGCGATGGCCGACGTGGCCACCGGCACCGTGGTGTCCGTGCTCGGACGCGGACCGATCCCACGCCGGCTCGCGCCGTTCGACGCGAAGTCGCTGGCCCTGGTGGATGCGTGCTCGCTGCTCAATCCCCCGGCGCTGGAACACATTCCGGGGGTCGACGCCACCCATCCCGAAGCCGGGTTCGCCGGGTGGCGGTGCCGCTGGCACAGCACGACCAGCGACCTCGCGGTCATCCTGCGGTACGACCGGCACCAGCCGCTGACCGCGGCGAGCGGCCGACCCACCCGGTTGGGCGGGCGCGAGGCGTTCGTCCAACCGGGCGACGACGATTCCTGCGAAGTCCAGGTGGTCCACCGGCCCTACACCGACGACGACGGGAAGCGGGCGGTCGAGCTGGTCCTGCTGACGGTCAGCGGGAAACAGCCCAGCGACCGGCTCTGCGGGCTGGCCACCGAACTGGCCACCGCGGCCGCCACCGCCCTGCCGCCGCCGTGACCGGGACCCCTCCCGAGCACCGCGCGCACAATCGAACCGGCGCGTCATGCCGCGAACCGCGACGATTTACCAGGGAGGCCGGCGTGGAGGACAACTCTGCGGACGACAAGGTGCTCGAGGCGACCCACCGGAGCCTGGCCCACGGCGTACCCCCGTCCGACTCGAGCCGGTTGTTCGCGCTCGCGACCGCCGGTGGCATCGCCATCGGGGCGAAGGAGGGGCGCACCGTCCTCTTCGGGCGCAACCGGCCCGAGGTGCACGTCTGCGTCGGCGAGGACGACCGGCGGGTGAGCCGGCAGCACGGCGCGCTGACGCACCAGTCCGGTCAGTGGTGGCTGCGCAACACCGGGCGGCTGCCGATCCGCCTGCCGGAGTCGCGCTGGCTGTTCGGCGCCGAGGAGCCCGTTCCCCTGGTGGAGGGGTACACCCCGCTGTTCCTGCGCGGCACGCGGGGCCGGGAGCACCTGCTCGAGTTGTACGTGACCGGTCCCGGCGGGCAACGGCCCACTTCGCGGCACCGGGACCTCACCCAGCCGCCGAGGACCTGGCGGCTGACCGAGGACGAGCGCCTGGTGCTGACCGTGCTGGGCCAGCGGTACCTCCTGCACGAGGCCCGCCCCCAGCCGCTGACCTGGCGGCAGACCGCCGAGCAACTCACCGACCTGCGCCCGGAAGCGGGCTGGACCACCAAGCGGGTGGAACACCTGGTGGTCGCGGTCCGCAACCGGCTCTCCCGGGACGGCGTGCCCGGCCTGACCCGGGACGAGGTGGGCGAACCGGTCGGGAACGCCCTGAACGACAACCTGATCACCGAGTTGCTGCTGTCCACCACGCTCGTCCCGCCGGACCTTTCCCTCCTCGAAGGGTGATCATTCGCCCGGGAAGCGCTCCACCCATCTGCGTTGCCACGGCGTTTCGACGGCTCGCCGGTGGTAGTTCGCCCGGGCCCAGGCGACGGCTTCGGTGGGCGGCACCCCGGCGAGCACGGCGAGGCAGGCGATGACCGTGCCGGTGCGGCCGACACCGCCGCCGCAGGCGACCTCGGCCAACCGGCCGTCCCGTGCGTGCCCGCGCAGTTCCCGGATCGCCTCGATGGCCCGTTCGCGATCCCGGGGCAGCCGGAAATCCGGCCACTCGAGCCAGTCGTGCGGCCAGGTCAGCCGCTGATCGTGGCGGCGGCGGAGTTTCGCCGAACCCAGGTAGAGCCCGTACTCGGGCCGGCTCCCCGCCGGCGCCGGGTTCCGCAGCCCACGACCGCGAATCCAGGCCCCATCGGGCAGGCGAATCGCCCCGTCAAGCCGAGTTGTGGTCATGGTTTCATCCTGCCGCATCGAGTCTCACGATCTCCTCAGCTCCCTGCCAGGAACTTCTCACCGGGCGGCGGGCACCGTGTCAGGGCGTCTCGACTTCCAGGGAGTGTCCACATGACTCGGTACCCGCTCGAGCAGTCCCGGCGTTCCGCGCTCGGTTTTCTCGGAGCCGTTCCGCTGGCCGCCGGCGGACTGCTGGCGTCGGGGGAAACCGCCGACGCCGATCCGTCCTCGTCCGGCCGGATACCCCGGGATCTGCTTCCCGGCGGCGCGTTCGATCGGTTCGTCGCGAGCCTGGCGGCGAAGGACGAGTTCTCCGGCACCGTGCTGCTCGCGCACCGCGGCCGCCCGGTGCTGGCCAGGGCGTACGGGATGGCCGACGCGGAGCTGGCGATCCCCAACCAGCTGGACACCGTCTTCCCGTTGGCTTCGGCGTCCAAACCGTTCACCGGGCTGGCGATCGTCCAGCTCGTGCAGCGGGGAAAGCTCGAACTCCACGAGAAGCTGGGCGCCTACCTGGACGGTTTCCCGGCCGAGATCGCGAACACCGTCACCGTCCACCAGTTGCTCACCCACACTTCCGGGATGGGGGACTTCCAGCGGCCCGGCGGCCACCGGCCGCCCGACAAGATCTACCACAGCGCCACGGACCAGATGCGGGATCTCGACGAGTTCCTGCGGGGCCAGAAACTGGAATTCGCCCCGGGCACCGGGGTCGCCTACAGCAGTTTCGGCATGATGACGCTCGGCCAGATCGTGGCGAAGGTGTCCGGGCAGACCTTCTGGGACTACGTCCGCGAGCACATCTTCCGCCCCGCCGGAATGACGCGCTCCGCGTACTACACCCGGACGGAATGGCTGTCCGACAAACGAATCGCACACCCGTACCTGCGACAGCCCGCGGGCCCACGCGTCGACGGGGTGCGCAACCTGGACAAGGGCGGCACCGGCACCGCGGCCGGGAACGCGGCACGCTATTACATCGGAACGGGAGGCGGAAACGGGTTCTCCACCGCACCGGACCTGGTTCGCTTCGCGCGTGCCTTGCGGGACGGCACGCTGCTCAACCGCGCCTACACCGAGCTGTTCCTGAACGGGAAGGTGGTCAGTCCTCCGCAGCCGGGTGGCGATCCCGATCCCGCTCGCCAGGAGTCGTTCATGGCCTACGGCTCGTTCGCCGGCATCTTCAACAACCAGCGGACGCTCGGGCATTCCGGTGTCATGGCCGGCGGGATGACCAACTGGTCGATCTATCTCGATCTGGACTGGACCTCGGTGATCCTCAGCAACTACGACAACATCGACCTGCAGGGAATCATCAGCCGGGAGAAGCACGCCGTGACCGAGCACCGTTCCTGACGTTTGCGCGGCGAGCGCCGTCCGGCATGCTGGGGTGGTGCTCAACGAACCGGTTTCCCGCCGTGCCGTCCTGTTCGGTGGCCTGGCCGGAGCGGGCGTCGCACTGGCCGCCTGCGCCTCGCCGTCCACCGGCGCACCGCCCCCGAACCCGCCGCCGGTGGACGCGGCCCGGGCCGAACTGTCCGCTTTGGAGGCGAGGTTCGGCGGCCGGCTCGGGGTGTACGCGGTCGACACCGGTTCCGGCGCCGCGGTGGGGCACCGCGCCGACGAACGGTTCCTGCTCTGTTCCACGCTCAAAACCCTTGTGGTGTCGGCGATCCTGCGGTCGCACCAGCGGCAGCCGGGGCTGCTGGACCGGGTGATCCACTACGACCGCGCGCAACTGCTTTCGCACGCGCCGGTCACCTCGCGGCACGTCGCCGACGGGATGACCGTCGCCGCGCTGTGCGAAGCGGCGATCACCCAAAGCGACAACACGGCCGCGAACCTGCTGTTCCAAGTGCTCGGCGGCCCACCGGCGGTGACGGACTTCGCCCGGTCCCTCGGCGACCCGCTCACCCGCGCGGACCGGACCGAACCGGAGCTGAACGTGAGCGCTCCCGGGGACGAACGGGACACTTCCACCCCCGCCCGGATGGCCGCCGACCTGCGCGCGCTCGCCCTCGGCGACGCCCTGGACCCGGCCGGGCGGGAGCTGCTCGGCGGCTGGCTGCGGGCCAACGTCACCGGCGGCAAATCGATCCGGGCCGGGCTGCCCGCCGGCTGGCCGGTGGGCGACAAGACCGGCAGCGGCGCGCAGGGCGAGGTCAACGACGTCGCGGTGGTGTGGCCGCCCGGCCGCGCCCCGCTGGTCATCGCCGTCTACACGGCACCCGCCGACCCGAAAGCCACCACGGGCTACGCGACCGTCGCCGGCGCGACCACGATCGCGGTCAAGGCCCTCGTCCCGGCCGCCTGACCGATCGCCGCCGGGCACCCGAAAGCGCGCGCACTTTCGGGTGCCGCCGCGCCGGTCAGCCCTCTTCGGCGAGCAGGTCCTGCAGTTCCGCCACCGCTTTCCGGAGTTCGCCCGCGAAGGCGTGCATCTCGTCGGCGACCGCGCGCGGTGTGCTCAGGTAGATGTTGAACCGGTCCGGGAGCAGGACGTACGCGACGCCGATGCACTGGCTGCTGGTCGAACCGAACCCGAAGTACTGGATATTGGTCGACGGGGCCGAACTGGTGCTCAGGTAGTCGTCGCGCATCTTGACCCAGCCCGGGGTTTCGTACAGGGCGAGGGGCTCGGTGGCGCCCAGTTCCGCACCGCGGCGCCGCTGGATCAGCTGCAGTTCCCACAGGTGCTGCTCGGGTGCCTGGATCGCCTGGCATTCCTTGGCGCGCGCCACGTGCTTGTCGGCGGCGGCGCGGAAGGCGGCGCGGCGGGTGGCGGCGTCCGCGCCCGGATCGTCCATGGTCGCCACGAAATCCAGGATCTCGGGGGTCACCACCCGCATGGCTTCGGTGCGCCCGTGCCGGTACTGGCGGGTGGCGATCGATTCGTAGGTGGCGCCGGTGAGCCCCTTCGAACGCTTGTGGGCCAACTGGTATGCCATCTGCACGAACGCGTCCGGGGACATCCGCAACTGCTTGGCCCGGTCGGCGCCGAAATCCTCGAACGAAACGATCTTGGTGGCCGTGCTGGCCGCGTAGCCGGCGAACGCATCGGCGGCGGCCCGCACGTCGGCGCGCTGGTCGTCGTCGAGCACGAACTCGATCGGCTCGACGGACGGCAGGCCCTGCGACCGGGCTCCGGACTCCGCCGACTGCTCCTCGGCCGGGGCGCCGAGCAGGGCGTCGACGAAGCTGAGGATCGTGGTTCCGTCCAGGCCGCAGTGCTCGACGTTGATCCCGGCCGTGCCGTCGGCGAAGACGATCAGCGACACGGCCTTGTCGAACCACCGGTTGCCGCTGTCGCCGTGCAGGAGCTGGTCGCACGCCTCCTGGGTGTCCTTCGGGGCGAAGTCCTCCAGGCAGACGCAGAACAGGGCGGTTTCGATCGTGTCCA
Organism: Amycolatopsis anabasis; assembly: GCF_009765355.1. Taxonomy (GTDB): domain Bacteria; phylum Actinomycetota; class Actinomycetes; order Mycobacteriales; family Pseudonocardiaceae; genus Amycolatopsis; species Amycolatopsis anabasis. Next base: position 74,366 of record NZ_VTHK01000006.1, read on the forward strand.
GCGCGTCCGCGTTGGCGGGCTGGGTGAGCAGCGTTTCGCGGCTGGCCGCCCATTCCGCCCGGGCCTTGGTGGTGAGGTGCCCGACGGACGTGCCCGGTTCGGCCCGGGTCGCCCCGGTCTTCAGGACCGCGCGCAACCCGGCGGCGAGATCGTCCAGCGAATGCGGCCGCCCTTCCGGCCCCAGCACGTCGAGGCGGAACGCGTTGCCGCGGAAGAACACCACGATGTGCCGCGCCTGCGACGGGCCCGGCCATTCGTCGCTGTAGGGCACCCGGACGGTGTCCTGCTCGCGCCCGGGAATCCGGGTCGTGGAGAACAGGAACTTGTTCTGCACCATGGAGAGCGCCTGGCCGCGCTGGATGATCGGGGGAATCCGCTCCGCGTCGAGCGCGACCTTGTAGTTGACGGCCGCGGCGACGAGTCCGGCCGCGCGGTCCACCTGCCCCTGCTCGGATTCTTTGAACAGGAAGAAGAAGTTCGCGTTCAGCGCGATGCGGTCGCGGCGGCCCAGGTACCGGTACGGCCAGAAGGTGTCGAGCCAGCTGTGCACCCCCTCCGCGGCGTCGTACTCCGCCAGGGCAGCCTGCAGCTTGCGCGCGGTGCTTTCCGGCCGCAGGAACGCTTCCACTGCGGCTTCGGTCGTCGCGCGCTCGTCCGCGGTCAGCAGCGGCGAGCACCATTCGACGAACCTCGCGCAACTGTCCTCAAGCGTCGGCAGCGGCACGCGCGGCAGGCGGTCCTCGTTGCCGAAGGTGCGGCCGGACCATTCTTGACTGCTGTTCAACTTCATCCTCGAAATCGGTGGTGTGCAGGGGGTCTTGCGGAGCTGCGCGTTCATCGTGGCCGACGGCCGCGCGCGTGGCTAGTCCAGAAGTTGGTCGCCACGCTCGGCCCGGCCCAGGTGCTCGGGCAGCACCCGCCCGAACAACTGCCGCGTCCGGGCCGGGCTCCCGATGACCCCGGGCCGTTCGCTGTAGGCGAAGATCGTCGAATGGCGCGCGGTCTCACCGCGCACGGTGGTCACCCGGTGCAGCGCGTACCGGCCCTTGAACAGCTGGAGGTCACCCGGGCGCAGGGTCAGGCGGCGGATCAGGTGTTCGCCCCGGCCGTCCAGCACGGCCCGCACGTCGCCGAAGTTCTCCGCCTCCGCGGACCGGATGTTCGGGCAGTATTCGAAGGTGCCGCCGACCTCCGATTCCTGCGTCAGCATGCTCACCGTGAATTCATTCGTGTCGAAATGCCACGGATGCCCCATTCCCGGGCCGACGACATTGAGGCACAGCCCGGCGAGCGGGTCCGCCAGCTCGTGCAACCGGGGCAGCTCGAAACAGTCGGCAATGAATCTCTGGAACAGTTTACTGGTGTAGAGCTGATGAATGAGGAACTGCTCGGGAATATTGTCGCGAGCCACGAACGCATTTCCGCGTTCCATGCTGACTCGGCCCGGATGATCTTCCGGCAGCGACGAATCCGTGGCGATGTTGTAGACATTGACTTCTTCGACACCGTAGTGCGCCAGCGGAGCGATTTCCGCGCATTCCCGCCGCAATGCCGCACATCGGGAAGGCCGAATGAAATTGGGCAGCACACTGCAACCGACCCGCCGCAGTTCTTCCCGGGCGCGGGAAACCACTTCCTCCCAGGCGGCGCTCGCCGGTTCTCCCAGCGGATAGCGATCCGTGTCGACCACCTGGTCGACCACCCGGGCTTCCGAAGCAACGGTCATGTGGATCCTCTCAACGGCGAAAGTTCACCACCCGGGGTTTAGCACATTTCGCACTCCCGGCTCATTGCCGTGAACTCGTTTGTGACGGGCGACACGGCTATAACGACGCGAACGGCGTGACTTTCCGTAATATTCACCAGAATTGGTAGTCCATTTCGGTGTTCTTTCTTCCGCGCGCTTGCCCGGCCCGCGCGGGTTGGAGATTCTGGTCTGCTACCCGGGAGTAACGAACCTCCGGCGATCACTGGACTCGCCCGGGGACCTCTGACTAAGGTCAAAGACCATGGACGTCGCGCAGACCGACCTGGCGGTGTTTCGCCGGTTCAGCCGCTACTTCACCCGCCGGATCGGAGTCCTGAACGATCAGTACCTCGGCCAGGCCCGGCCGCTGGGGCAGGCCCGCCTGCTCTTCGAGATCGGCTCCGGGGCCTCGCTGCGCGAACTCCGCTCCCGGCTCGGCCTGGACGCCGGATACCTCAGCCGGATGCTGCGCGCCCTGGAAGCGCAGGGCATGGTGCGGCTGCGCCGGCATCCGGCGGACAGCCGGGTCCGGCTGGCCGAACTGACCCGCCTCGGCCACGCCGAACTGGCCGAACAGGATCGCCGCGCGAACGAGATGGCCGGCGGGCTGCTCCGCGGCCTCACCCGCGACCAGCGCGCCGAACTGACCTCCGCCGTCGGCACGGTGGAACGGTTCCTGCGCCTGGCCGCCGTCACGATCGACGTCGTGGACCCGGTTTCCCCGGAAGCGCGCCAGTGCCTGAGCGCGTTCGCCGCCGAACTCGACGAACGCTTCCCGGAAGGCTTCGACGAGGACGATCTCGTGCGCCCGGACGAGATTTCCGGTGCGGCGGGCTTGTTTCTGCTCGCCGCGGAGGAAGGCCGGCCGGTCGGCTGCGTCGGCCTGCGCCCGCTGGAACCCGGCGTCGCGGAGGTCCGGCACCTGTGGGTGCACGCCGCCGCACGGGGAATCGGCCTCGCGCACCGACTTTTGGCGGGGGTGGAAAACCGGGCCGCCGAACGCGGGCACCGCGTGCTCCGGCTGGGCACGAACTCGGTGCTCACCGAAGCGATCGCGTTGTACCGCAAGGCCGGTTATGTCGAGATTCCGGCCTACGACCGGTCGCCGCACACCCACCACTGGTTCGAGAAGCGCCTCCATCCCGGGGACTGACCGGGGCGTGCGTGTGGGGACCGCTCACCGGGCGGGAACACGGAGGGGTGAGTCACAATGATCGCTCCGAATGAAGGGTGGTGGTGATGTGACGGTGTCCGGCGTGGAGCGTGCGCGGGTGGAATCCCTCCCGGTGGAGGTGACGACGTATGTCGGACGCCGCACCGAGATCGACGAAGCGCGAAGGCTGCTGGGGACCGCGTCCCTGGTGACGCTCACCGGCCCGGGCGGGGTCGGCAAGACCCGGCTGGCGCTGCGGATCGCCGCGGCGGCGCGGGCGTCGTTCGGCGACGACGTGGTGTTCGTCGGGCTGGCCGAGCTGCACGAACCGAAGCTGCTGGCGAGCACGGTCGCCGACCGGCTCGGGCTGGGCGACCGGTCGACCCGGCCGTTGATCGAACTGCTGGTGGACCAGCTCCAGGGCCGGCGGATGCTGCTGGTGCTGGACAACTGCGAGCACCTGGTCGAGGAGTGCGCGCGGTTCACCGACGCCCTGCTGCGCGCGTGCCCGGATCTGGTGGTGCTGGCGACCAGCCGCCAGTCACTCGGCGTGGCCGGGGAGCGAGTGCTCCCGGTGATGCCGCTGGGCGTTCCGGAGCCCGGGGAATCGGTGGCCGACCTGCAGCGCTACGACGCGGTGCGGCTGTTCGAGGACCGGGCGACCGCGGTGGTGCCGTCGTTCGCGATCACCGAGGGCAACGTCGAGGACGTGATCCGGCTCTGCCGCGCGCTGGACGGCCTGCCGCTGGCCATCGAACTGGCGGCCGTGCGGTTGCGTTCGCTGTCCGTGCGCCAGCTCGCCGACCGGCTGAACCAGCGGTTCACGCTGCTCACCGGCGGCAGCCGGTCGGGCCCGAGCAGGCACGCGACCTTCCAGGCGCTGATCGACTGGAGCCACGAGCTGTGCACCGGGGCCGAACGCCTGCTGTGGGCGCGGGCCGCGGTGTTCTCCGGCAGCTTCGACCTCGACACCGTCGAGGAGGTGTGTTCCGGCGAGGGCCTGGACCGCGCCGAGGTGCTGGACGTGCTCGACGGGCTGATCGACAAATCGATCCTGCTCCGCGAGGAAGACCACGGCGTGGCGCGGTACCGCATGCTGGAAACCGTGCGGCAGTACGGCGAGGACCGGCTGCGCGCGGCCGGTGACCTGCTGCGGATGAAACGGCGGCACCGCGACCGGTACCTCGAGCTGACCAAGCGGTTCGAGGCCGAATGGTTCGGGCCCGGCCAGGTCGCGTTGGTCGACTGGCTCAAGCACGAGCACGCCAACCTCCGCGGGGCGCTCGACTTCTGCGCCGGCGACCCCGGCGAAGCGGTCGTGGGCCTGCTCATGGTGCGCAACATCAAGGAGTACTGGGTGCTGCGCGGGATCAACACCGAGGGCCGGATGTGGCTCCGCAAGCTCGTCGAGATCGCCCCGGCCGACGCGCCGAACCGGGCGGCCGCGCTGTGGATGTACGCCTTCCTGGCGCTGGTCCAGGGAGATGCGCCCGCCTACGAGGCGAGCCTGGCGGACGCGGAACGGATCGCCGAGGAGACCGGCGATGAGCTGGACACCGCGTACGTGCACCACGTCCGCGCGTATGCCGCACTGATCGGCAACGACAGCGAGCAAGCCGCCAAGCTCTTCCAGCTGGCGGTCCAGATGTTCCGCGAGCACCAGGATCTAGGCGGGGAACTGTGGTCCAGGTACAACTACGGACTGGCCATCAGCCTGGCGGGCGATCTGGACCGCGGCCGCCAGGTGCTGCGGGAGTGCGTCGAGAACTGCGCGGCCCGCGGCGAGGTGTTCTGGCGATCCTGGGCGCTGTGGTCGCGCAGCGCCGCCGAATACCTGCGCGGTGACCTGCAGGCGGCGGTGGACGCCGGGCTCGAGCTGCTGCGGCTGCAACGGCGCGTGCACGACCGGGTGATCATCGCGTTCTCGCTGACGGTCATGGCCGGATGCGCGACCCACGGCGGCGATCTGCGCCGGGCCGCGCGGCTGCTCGGCGCGGCCAGCACGGTCTGGCGGCTGCTCGGGGCTTCGCCGACCAACTACGCCGCCTTCCTCGAGCCGATGGAACGGGACATCGAGATCGTGACCGGGGGACTCGGCGTCGAGGAGGCGCTGCAGGAGTTCGCCGCGGGGACCGCGCTGTCCATCGACCAGGCGCTGGCCTACGTCCTGGCGGAGGAAACCACCGACACCGCCACCCCGTCCCGGGAATCGCGCGATCCGCTGACCAAGCGGGAAGCGCAGATCGCCGAACTCGTGGCCGAGGGCATGACCAACCGGGAAATCGCCGACCGGCTGGTGATCGCGCGGCGCACCGCCGAGACGCACATCGACCACATCATGACCAAGCTGGATTTCACCAACCGCGCCCAGATCGCCGCGTGGGTGGTGGAATCCCGGCATTCGCCGCGCGAGTAGGGCACTCACGCACCGGACACCCCGGCCAGCAGCGCGATCTTCGCCCGCACGGCGATTTCCAGTTCGAACCGGCACCGCGGATCGGTGAGGTCGTCACCGAAGAGTTCGGTGAGGCGGCGCACCCGGGCCCGCACGGTCTGCGGATGCACGTCCAGCCCGGCGGCGATCTCGGCGGTCTTCCCCCGGGCCGCCAGCCATTCCCGCAACGTGACGAGCAGGCGGCCCCGTTCGGCGCCGGTGACCGAGTCGAGCGGCGCCAGCCGCGATTCGATGAGTTCGGCGACGACGGGCTCGTTGCCGGGAGCGAACAGCATGAGCGCCAGCACGTGGTCGCCGCAGTCGAGGACGGGCTCGTCCGGGAGCAGCCCGCGCTGGGCGAGATCCAGCGCGCACCGCGCGAGCCGCAGGGACTCCCGCACGTCCGCGAGGGGCACGACGGGCCCGGTGGCGACCTGCCAGCCGGGCAGCGCGGCGAGGGTGGCCAGGGCCGGATCGTCCGCCGGGACGACCAGGCACGGCTGCTCCCCGTGGAAGTCCGCGAGCACGGTGGCCGGGAACGCGATCGGCGACGGTTCTCCGGTCGTGCACCGCAACGCGACGGCCAGGGCGGCGCCGGGCAGCGCCCAGCGCGCGGTGCGGGCGGCCTCGGCGAGCGCCCGCGGTTCGGCCGGTGACTCGGCCAGGAGCAGGGCGAGCAGTTCCCCGCGTACCCGGTTGTCCGGTTTGGCCTGTGCGGCGGCGTAGCCCTCGGCGGAGGCCTCGGACAGCCGGGCGACATGGGTGGAGATCGCTTCGGAGTAGCGCGCCAGCGCCCCCGGGGACACCCCGTGGTGCCGCGCGAAAGCCGAGAGCTGGCGCCACACGATCTGGCCGCCGAGGCGGTAGGCGGCGTGCAGCGAGTCCAGGGAACGGCCCGCGGCGAACTCCGCCTTGCCGAGGTCCCGGAACACCTTCAGCGAATCGTCCCGGGGCGTGCCGGGCGTGGTGATCTCGTCCAGCGACCGCCGGAGCATCGCCTCCACGGCGCCGGTGAGGACCTCGCCGAAGAGGCCGCCGAGCGGGCGCGTGTACGCGGGCACCGCCTGCCGGACCCCTTCGACGATGCTGCGGGCGACCGCACCGGCGTGCGGGCGGAGCCGCTGCGCCAGCATCCGCCACCGCTGGTCGTCGGCCCGTTCACCGGGTATGGGGGCACGGGTCCGTGCCGCGTGGTCCTGCCGCATCGCGCTCGCCTCCGGGTGGCGGTCTAACAGCGTCTTAACAACACCGAAACCGTGCCCGAGATCACACGGGAGCCCATCGTGAGGACTACGTAATCCCGTACGTATTCCGTTCAGCGCACCCCGTACGCCCAGGTGGAGGAGCATCCCGCCGGAAGGTCAGGTTCGCCGCCGGGCCCACGGGGTGCGGAAGCGGACGAGAAAGCCGAGGAGCACCAGGGCGAGCAGCAGCGCCCCGCCGTCGGTGATCACCGAGGGCAGGACACCGGCCGGGCCGTAGCTGTCCACCGAGGCCCGGAACACCTCGAACGGGATCATCACCACGCCCAGCGCCTGGCCGAGGTTGACCGCGAGCACGACCCAGAACACCCACGCCCAGCCGCGCGGGGCGAGGAGTCCCAGCGCGTTGCCCACCAGGAAAACGCAGCCGACGGCACGGAATCCGGCGAGGAAGCCCGGGGCGTTCGCGGATGCCTCGGCCGCGGTCTGCCCGGCCAGGCGCATGGTCAGTTCGAGCATCTCCCGATCGACGATCACGAAGGCCTGCAGCGCCGTGCCGATCGTGAAGATCGCCGAGCAGACCGCGGTGAGGAGCTGCAGCCTGCGTGTCCAGACAGTCGCCATCCCCCGCCCCCTTATCTATCGCCGATAGAGAAACTCTACCACTGATAGAGTCCTGCTTCATGGGCGAGGACACCCGGCCGCGCGGCCGCGCGAAACGGCTCGACTTGCGGCAGATCACGCGGGCGGCGATCGAACTGCTGGACGAGGTCGGCCTGGCGGAGCTGAGCACCCGGCGGCTCGCGGCGAAACTCGGCGTCCGCTCGCCGACGCTCTACTGGCACGTGCGCGACAAGGCCGAACTGCTGGACCTGGTCGCCGAGGCCATCTGCGCCGACGCCTTCGACATCGACACCACCCTGCCCTGGCGGGACCAGCTCGCCGACGGCTTACGGCAGTTCCGGAACCTGCTGCTGTCCCACCGCGACGCCGCGGCGCTGCTCCGCGAACGCCCGCCCAGCGGCCCGCACCGGCTCGGGCACATCGAGACCACCGTGCGCATCCTGCTCGAAGCGGGCTTTCCGGAGCACGAAGCCGCCGGGATCTCCCGCCTGCTCGCCGCGCACGTGCTCAATTCGGCCCAGGAGGAGACCCGCGCCCTCATCCCGCCCGAGGCGCCCGGCGCGGAACGCGCGCCGACCGAACTCGCCGCGCGGTTGCGGGACTTCCCGCAGCTGCGGCGGATCGCCCCGGCGTACACCGGGCTGTCCGGAGCGGACCTCTTCGAACTCGGGATCGAAATCATCCTCGACGGCCTGGAGCACCGCGCGGCTCGCGACTTGCGCTCAAGTTAGCTTGAGCGCGCAGGGTGGAATTCGTTCCGCCCCTTCGAAGATCGTGAGGCTCCATGTCAAGCTTCGCCGAGGACACGGCCGAGGTCCTGGTCGTCGGCGCCGGACCGGTGGGACTGTCCACCGCGGCATTCCTCGCCCATCGCGGAATTCGCCCGCTGGTCGTGGAAAAGCACCCGTCCACTTCACCGCATCACCGCGCCAGCACCAGTTTGCGCACCCTCGAACTGTTCCGCGGGATCGGGCTCGGCCCGGAACTGGATCGGCTCGGCTGGATCAGTTACGGCGCGCTGCGGTCGGTGTTCAAGGACACCGCGCTCGGCACGACCCGCCACGTGGCCGATCTGCCGCCGCGCCACCGCGAGCGGCTGCGGACCTGCAGCCCGGAGGCGCCCCGCCTGCTGTCCCAGCAGCAGCTCGAACAGTTGCTGGTGCCCGAGATACGCCGCCTGGGCGGGGAAATCCGCTTCCACACCCGCCTCGCGGAATTCGCGGACACCGGCTCCGGCATCCGCGCCCGGGTCGAGGACGTGCGCACCGGGCGACCGGCCGAACTCCGGGCCGCCTACCTGATCGGCGCCGACGGGGCGCACAGCACCGTGCGCCGGGCGCTCGGCATCGAGATGCCGGACCGGGAGGTCGCCGGGCACCTCAACACCGCCTTCTACCGCGCCGATCTCGGGTCCGCGGTGGACGAATGGGGCACGCACTTCTGCTTCGCCCGCAACGAGAACGTGTACGCCACCGTGGCGTCCTTCAACGGCGGCGAGCTGTGGTCGTCGCACATCATGGACTACCCGGGAAAGCCCGGCGGCCCGGCGGAGCTGTCCGCGGACAAGGCCCTGGAACTGCTGCACGCCGCGATCGGCAAGGCCGTGCCGATCGAACTGATGGCCGTCAACGCGTGGACCGCGGCGATCGGCACCGCGGCGAGCTTCCGGCAGGGGCGGGCGTTTCTGGTCGGCGACGCCGCCCATGTGCAGTCCTCGGCCGGTGGGCTGGGCATGAACACCGGGATCCAGGACGGCCACAACCTCGCCTGGAAACTCGCGGAGGTGCTGCGCGGAGCCGCCGCGCCCGCGCTGCTGGACACCTACGAACCCGAACGCCGCGCCGCGGCGGACGCCTCGCTGGCGATCTCGCGCGGCCTGCACACCGCCTACCTCCACGAACCGGACCGGGACCCCAACGCGCTCTACGAGCGGCTGGGCGTCGACTACCTGCGCGGCATGATGTTCTACGGCTACGAGTCGCCGGCCGTGCTCGGCGCGGATCCCGTGGCGCAGGCCGACGTGTTCGGCAACCGGGTCCAACCGGGCCGCCGCCTTCCGCACCTGCCGGTCACCGGCGGCGGACCGGGACTATCCACATTGGACTTGGTCGGCCCGGGCTGGACGTTGCTGACCGGCGACGGCGCCTGGCTGCCCGCGGCCGACCGGGCCGCCGCCGCGCTCGGACTCGAGCTACGCGGGCACCACCTGGCGAACCTCGGACCGGACTGGCCCGATCCGGCGGCGGCCGTCCTGGTGCGCCCGGACGGTTTCGTCGCCTGGTGTTCGTCCGCGGGCGACCGGCCGGACGCGCTGACCGGCGTCCTGCGCCGCCTGCTGGGGTCGTGAGGGTTTGGGCCGGTTCTAACCGGCCTGACCACTCACGACCCCCAGACTTGGTTCCCTTACAAGAGACGGTGACCGGTCTGGGCGTGCGGGCGCCGCCTGGCTGCCACCCCGATGCTCGTCGCACTTTGTCGGCCAAGTGCGGCCGCAACGAGGCCGTGCTCGTCGGGGTGCCCCGGGGGGTCACCTACCGAAATGGGGGAACTCGGAGGACACCAATGTGGCTTTCGGGGCGTTGAAGGTACCGAACGCCGCATTGGGTACCTCCGAGCACCACCACCGGCGCGGTGTCGCACTTTGTCGGCCAAGTGCGGCTCATCGAACACTCACGACCCCGCTTCTCTTGTCCGGCTAGAGATCCGCGAACCACGCGCGGACCGCGTCGACTCCCCCGCCGCCGAGCGCGACCATGAGCGCGCTCCGCGCGTGGGCCGGGCTCAGGCCGCGGGCGTCGATCGCGCCGACCTTGCCGGCGAGGCGGGCGCCCAGCGGCGGGTCGTCCGGCGGGATCTCCCGGGTGCGGGAGGCGATGACCACGGGAATGTCCCATTCGATCAGCTCGCTGATCGTGGTGAACAGCTCGACCGGCACGTTGCCCGCGCCCGTGCCTTCCAGCACGATCCCGCGCGCACCGGCGTCCACCGCGGTGGACAGCAGCAGGGGCGTCATCCCGGGATAGGTCTTGATCAGGGCGACATCCGATTCGGGTTCCCCGGCGGGCGGCCGGGGCCGGGCGGGCGGCGCGGCCGTCAGTTCGGCCCGGCCCCGCCGGACCAGGCCGAGCCGGGGCCGCGGCTCCGACGAGAACACCGCCGCCCGGGTGGTCCCGGTGAGGGTGGCCCAGCGCGCCGCGTGCAGTTCACCACCGGCGCAGACCACCGCACCGGCGCCGCGGAGGGCGGGATCCGCCGCGACGGCAAGGGAATCCGCCAGATTGCCGGGACCGTCGGCCGCGGGATCGTCGAAGCAGCGAGCCGCACCGGTGAACACGATCCCGCCCCGCGCGGCGGCCGGGCCGGCCAGCAGATCGGCGAGGAACGCGGTCTCCTCCAACGTATCGATGCCGTGGGTGCACACCACCCCGTCGAAGCCGTCGTCCAGCAGCGCCGCCCGGGCCCGGCGGGCCAGCGCGAACATGGTCGACGGCGAGGTGTCCCAACCGGGTTCGGCCAGCACGTCCTCGACCGTCACCTTCGCCGGGCGGGCCTCGCGCGGAACGGCGCCCAGCAATTCGGCCCCGGTCGCGATCCGGGAGCTTCTCGGTTGCTGGGCGATGGTGTCCCCGGTCGCCACGAACAACACGCGTTTGGTCATTCGCCGTCCTCCGCGGCCACGCCGACGTGCTTCTCCAGCCGGGCCACCCGGTCGACGAGCGGCCGCAGTTCCCGGCGGACCGTGGCGGCCACGGCGTCGGCCGGGCCGCCGGTGGCCTGGGCCCGGAGGTGGACGTAACCGGCCAGGGCGGCCACCACCGCGCCGCGGGCCGAGCGGAGTTCGGCTCCCGCGGCGCGCAGGATCTGGCCACCGGTTCCGTCGGGTTCGGCGACCAGGCCGAGCAGCAGGTGCTCGCAGCCGATGTAGTTGTGCCCCAAGGTGACCGCCTCGGTCACCGCCAGTTCCAGCGCGTTCGCCGCCGCACCGCCGAACCGCGGCGCGGGCGGGTCGTGCGCCTGGGCGGGCGAGATCCGGGCGAGCTCGCGCGCCAGCTGATCGGGTTCGATCTCCACCGCGCGCAACACGTGCAGCGCCAGGTTTCCGCCCTCGGCCAGCAGCCCGTGCAGCAGGTGCTCGGTGCCGACCCGCGGCCCCGCGTCCGCCCGGGCCCGGTCGATCCCCAGCCTGATCGCGACGCGCGCCCGTTCGGTGAACTGCGCAAGCCGGGCCGTCGGATCCTCGGCGTCCAGTTCGTCCAGCGCCGTCGCCCGGATGGCGTTCACGCGCTTCACCGACTGCTCCAGTGCCCGCTGGCAGATGGCGGACACCGGAACGCCCGCCTCCTTGACGGATTCGGCCAGTTCGTCCGGCAGGTAGACGTTGATCTTCGGCATAACCCCAAAGATAACCCCTCATGGGGTCATTCCACAAATCCGACGGCGGTGTAAGAAGATTCGGTGATCACGAATCCCTTCGCCGACCTGGACACCTTCGTTGCCCTGCCCCGGATCGCGGGCCTGTGGCTTTCCCCGGACGGACGGCGGCTCGTCGTCGGTGCGGCGATGCTCGACAGCCGGAAGAGCGGCTACCGCACGGCGTTGTGGGAGGTCGACCCGGCCGGGGCGCGACCGGCCCGGCGGCTGACGCGCAGCGGCCAGGGCGAATCGGGGGCCGCCTTCACGCCGTGCGGTGATCTGCTGTTCGTCTCGGCCCGGCCGGAGCCCGACGCGGATGCGGACAAGCCGGTGCCGGCCCTGTGGCGGCAACCGGCCGGCGGCGGTGACGCGCGGGTGGTCGCCGCGCCGCCGGGCGGCGTGCGGGACGTGGTCGTCAGCGACTCCGGGACGGTGGTGCTCGGCACGGCGATGATGCCGTCGGCCACGGACGCGGAATCCGACCGGGAAATCCGCGCGCACCGGGAAAAGGCGGCGGTTTCCGCGATCCTGCACGAGGAGTTCCCGATCCGGTTCTGGGACCACGATCTCGGCCCGGACCGGACCCGGCTGCTGACCGCCGAACTCACCGAGGACGACGAGCGCCTCGAACTCCGGGACCTCACCGGGCACGTCGGCCGGGCGCTCGGCGCGGACAACACCTGGGACATCACCCCGGACGGCGGGACCGTGGTGGCCACCTGGGCGGTGGCCGAACCCGCCGGATCGCAGCGGAACACGCTGGTGGCCATCGACGTGGCGACCGGGAAGCGCCGCACCCTCGCCGACGACCCCGACCACGAGTACGACACCCCGCGGATCTCGCCGGACGGGACGCGCGTCGCGGTCCGGATCCGCCGGCGGTACACCCCGGATGATCCGGGCGCCTACTGGCTCGGCCTGCTGCCGATCGGCGGCGGCGAAATCCGGGACCTGACCGCGGGCTGGGACCGCTGGCCGCATTCCGCGCGCTGGACGCCGGACGGCACCGCGCTGGTGGTGGCCGCGGACGACCACGGCCGCTCACCGCTGTGGCGCGTGGACGCCGCGACCGGGGAACCCGCCCGGCTGACCGAGGACCACGGCGCCTACACCGAGTTCCGGATTTCCCCGGACGGGCACTGGGTCTACGCGCTGCGCGCGGCCGTCGACAGCCCGCCCGCCCCGGTCCGGATCGCACTGACCGGGCCGCCGGCGGTGCACCCGCTGCCCGGTCCGGCCGAGACGGCCGCGCTGCCGGGCAAGCTGGAGGAGGTCACCGCGACCGCGCAGGACGGCACCCCGCTGCGCGCCTGGCTCGCGCTGCCCCACCACGCCGACGGACCCGCTCCCCTGGTGGTCCAGATCCACGGCGGCCCGGTCATGTCGGCGAACACCTGGTCGTGGCGCTGGAACCCCTGGCTCGCGGTGGCCCGGGGGTATGCGGTGCTGCTGCCCGATTTCGCGCTGTCCACCGGCTACGGCGTCGAGTTCGTCCGCCGCGGCTGGGGCGCCTGGGGCGGGCCGCCGTACACGGATCTGCTGGCGCTCACCGACGCCGCGCAGCAACGCCCCGGCATCGACGGCGCCCGCGCCGCCGCGGTCGGCGCTTCCTTCGGCGGTTACCTGGCCAACTGGATCGCCGGGCACACCGATCGGTTCGCCGCGATCGTCACCCATGCCGCGCCCTGGGATCTGGACCAGTCCACCGAAACCGCCGACATCTCCTGGGAATTCCGCCGGGAGATGACCCCGGAAATGGCCGACGCCAACTCCCCGCACCGGTTCGCCGCGGACATCACGACCCCGATGCTCGTCATGCACGGCGACAAGGACTACCGGGTGCCGATCGGGGAAGCGCTGCGGCTCTGGTGGAACCTCTCGGCCCAGTCGAAGGCGGCGGACGGAACGAGTCCGCACAAGTTCCTCTACTTCCCGGACGAGAACCACTGGATCCAGGCGCCGAACCACGCGAAAGTCCTGCACGCCACGGTCTTCGCCTTCCTCGCGCACCACCTGCTCGGGATGGACTGGCAACGCCCGGACCTGCTCGGGTAGTGCGTTTGGCGGTGCCCGGCCGGGAAGCCGATCAGGTTAACTGTTCTTCCGTCTTTTCGTCCGGGCAGTGGATTTCTCCGAGGCACACCGTGCACAACGAACTTTCCGGAAACGTCGTGATCCGACTGGAGACCGGCGCGGTCAATATCGACGTGGCCGACCTGATGGCCCTGTTGTAGTACTGGTGGGACGGCTACCGCAAACACCTGAGCGCGGATTTCATCATCCAGCGTCCCGCTAGACGCCAACTCTCTTCGGCAACTCGATGCGCTGCCGCATCGGGCGATTCCGGAGGGCGGCCAGCGCCTCGTCGACGAGGCGGCTCAACGGGTACGAGAGTTCGGCGTCCAGTGCCCGGGCCGCCGCCGTAGTCGCCGCCCATTCGGCGTCGAGTTCGGGCAGCAGCCGCTCGGCCTTCCGCGTCAGGCGGACGATGCGCTGCCGCGCGTCCTCCCCCGGCGCGAGGGCGACCAGTTCCTGTTTGGCCATCTGGGCCACCGTCTGGCTGGCCGCGGAATGCGTCACGCCGATCGCGTGGGCGAGGTCCCGGATCGAACACGGGCCCGAGGCGGCCAGCACCCGCACGATCGGGGTGAACCGCGGGCGGAAACCGTCCAGCCCGAGGTCGGCATAGACCTCCGCCACGGCGCCGTCCATCAGCTCGAGCAGGTGGCGCATCCGGGTCCCCAGCAAATCGGCGGGGTGGTGGTCAGCTTGAGGTGTCACAGCGCTAATGTAACAGCGCTGTTGCATTCAGGCGCGAAGGGACCGGACATGGCCGAGGTGTTGTACCCGATGATCGAGCCGCACGACGAGGGCATGCTCGACGTGGGCGACGGGAACCACGTGTACTGGGCGGTCTGCGGAAACCCCGCCGGGAAACCAGCGCTGATCGTGCACGGCGGCCCGGGATCCGGCTGCACGCCCGGCCTCCGCCGGTACTTCGATCCGGACCGCTACCGGATCGTCCTGCTCGACCAGCGCGGGTGCGGGCGCAGCACACCCCACGCGAGCGATCCGGCCACCGACATGAGCCACAACACCACCGAACACCTGCTGTCCGATATGGAACGGCTCCGCGAGCACCTCGGCATCGAACGCTGGCTGCTGTTCGGCGGATCCTGGGGGTCCACGCTGATCCTCGCCTACGCCGAACGGCATCCGCACCGGGTGTCGGAGATCGTCATCTCCGGGGTCACCACCACCCGGCACTCGGAGATCGACTGGCTCTACCGGGGAGTGGGGTGCTTCTTCCCCGAGGAGTGGGAGCGGTTCCGGGACGGTGTCCCCGAATCCGACCGCGACGGCGACCTCCTCGCCGCGTACGCGCGGCTCCTGGAGGACCCCGATCCGGACGTGCGGGCGCGCGCGGCGAACGACTGGTGCGCCTGGGAGGACACGGTCATCTCGCTGGAACCGAACGGAAAGCCGAACGCCTACAGCGACCGTCCCCCGGCCGATCTGCTGGCGCTCGTCCGCATCTGCGCGCACTACTTCTCCCATTACGCCTGGCTGGAGGACGGGATCCTGCTGCGGGAAGCCGATCGGCTCGCCGACATCCCGGGCGTGCTGATCCACGGCCGTCTCGATCTGAGCGGCCCGCTGGACACCGCCTGGGAACTCGCCCGCGCCTGGCCCCGCGCGGAACTGGTCGTCGTCGAGAATTCCGGGCACACCGGCAGCGACACCATGCGCGAGCGGATGCGCGAGGCGCTCGACCGGTTCGCCCGCACCTGACGCTCTCACGGTTTCTTCAGACTGCGCTCAGGGTATCTTTCCGGCCGCGGCCATACGCTCCCCCGGTGACCGCGAATATCGAAACCACCTTGGCCGACGAGAACCGCAATGCCACCATTCGCCGGATGGGATTGGTCGCCGGGGCAATCGTGATCGCGATCCTGGTGCGAGTCGCCATGTTCGGTCACGAGTCCTTCGACTACATCGTCTTCTTCAAACGCTGGTACGACTTCATCACGGCGAATGGCGGCTTCGGCGCGCTCAAGCACAGTTTCTCCGACTACAACGTTCCCTATCTGTACCTGATCGCGGCCCTGACCTACCCGCCGATACCCGCGCTCGCCGGGATCAAGACCATTTCGGTGATCTTCGATCTCGTGCTCGCGTTCTTCACCTACCGGATCGTCGCCCTGCGCCACACCAACCGGTGGGTGCCGTCGGCGGCCGCCCTCGTGGTGCTGTTCCTGCCGACCGTGGCGACCAACAGCGGGTTGTGGGGCCAGGCGGACGCCATCTACGCCGCGTTCGACGTGGGCGGGATCTACTTCGTGCTGCGCAAGCGGCCGTGGCTGGCCTGCGTTTTCTTCGGCCTCGCGCTGGCGTTCAAACTGCAGGCCATCTTCGTGTTCCCCCTGCTGCTCGTGCTGGCGCTGAAGAAGTGGCTGCCGTGGCGCGCGTTGCTGGCCGTGCCGGGAGTCGTCCTGCTGCTGGACATTCCGGCGTGGGTGGCGGGTGCCCCGCTGAAACAACTGCTGTCCATCTACTTGCAGCAGACCGGTTCCTATCCGGAACTTTCGCTGCGGGCGCCGTCGATCTACCAGTTCCTCCCGGCCAATTCCAGCGTGGCGCTGTTCCGCCCGCTCGGCGTTCTGGTGACGGGACTGGTCGTGCTCGGCCTGATCCTCGCGATCCTGTTCCACCGCAAGCAGTTGACGGCGACGAAGATCGTCCTGATGGCGACGAGTTCGGCGATCCTGGTGCCGTTCCTCCTGCCTTCGATGCACGAACGCTACTTCTACCTGGCCGAGGCGCTGACCGTGGTCGCCGCGTTCTACCTGCCCCGCCGCCTCTGGTACGTGCCGGTTCTGCTGCAGGCGGCGATAATCCCGGCATACTGGGAGGTGCTGTTCCCGGGTGGCCAGAGCCGAGGGGGGATGGTCATGCACGGCGGCCCGCCGAACGGGCAGCAGGCACCGCCGGTCGTCGTGGGCACGCCGCCGCCGGGCACGGGCCAGGGACGCGTGGTCGGCGGGCAGGACATGTCGTCGTTGTACGCGCCCACCACGGAATTCCGCATCCTCGCGACCCTGATGGCGATCGCGTTGATCGCCGTGCTGTGGACGACCGTCCGGGAATTCCGGCGGGATCACCAGCCCGCGTAGGCGGCGACCTCCTCGTCGGTGACCTTCCCGTGCACGGCGTCCGCGATCGCCTCGCCCAGGATCGCCACCGCTCTGTCCACTTCGGACTCCGTGATCACCAGCGGCGGGGTGACCTCGAGGACGTTGCCGCCGACGTAGTACACGACGGCGCCGAGCTGCCAGGCCCGGTAGACGACCTTGCGCGCCAGCGCGGGATCCCGTTGCAGGCTCCCCGTTCCGGTCACCAGGTCGACGCCGATCGCCAGGCCCCGGCCCCGGACGTCGCCGATCCGCTCAGCGGCGTCCGGGCCGCCCGGCCCGCTCCCGGCGGCGATCTGCCGCAGCCCGGCCAGCAGCCGCGCGCCCGCGCTCGCGGCGGCCTCGGGCAGCCGTTCGGCCACCAGGGTGCGCAGGACCGCCCGGCCCGCGGCCGCGCAGACCGGATTGCCCGCGGTGGTGAGCAGCGCCGACGCGGGCGGGGAGTCCAGGATCTCCGCCGGTCCCACCGCCGCCGACAACGGCAGGCCGCCGCCGAGCGCCTTGCCGAAGGTGACCAGGTCCGGCACCACGCCGTCGTGCTGGAACGCGTGCAGCAGACCGGGACGGCCCAAGCCCATCTTCACCTCGTCGCAGATGAGCGGAACGCCGTGCCGCACGCACAGTTCGTGCAACGCGGCGAGAAATCCGTCCGGCGGCACGACCAGTCCGCCGTCGGACAGGATCGGTTCGACGATCAGGCAGGCGGCATCCCCGGCGGACAGCTCGATCTCGGCTTCGGCCAGGGCCGCCGCCACCACCGTTTCGGCGTCCCCGTTGTGCGGCCGCAGCGGATCCGGGTAGTGCAGGAAACTCGTGTCCGGATCGGCGGGCGCTCCGGCGTCCACGTGCACCCCGGACGCGCCCAGGGCGACCCCGAGCCCGCCGTGATACCCGTGCCGGAAGGCGAGCACCCGGCGCCGGCCCCCGGCCCGGCGGCAGGCCCGCAACGCGACGTCGTTGGCGTCGGAACCGGCGTGTCCCAGGTAGACCCGCCGCTCGCCGCCGCCCGGCACGATCGCGAGCAGTTCCTCGGCCAGCCCGACCGAATCCGGAAACGCCGAGGACAGCGCCCCCGCGCCCGGCGGCCGCGCCACGGCGCGGGTCACCGCTTCGGCCACCGCCGGATGCCCGTGCCCGAGGCCGCTGGCCGTCCAGGTCCCGGACAGGTCCAGCAACCGGCGGCCACCGGCCTCGACGAGCCAGCAGCCTTCGCCCTCGATCACCGCCAGCGGGAAGAACCGCAACTTCTCGACACCGGCGATCGCGGCCAGGTCGCGTTGGTAGAGATCGCTCACCGCGCCATACTGGCCCCGCTGCCCGCGCGAGCACACCACTGGACGGGCGCTAGTTCCGGCGCACCGCGTCGAGGTATTCGACGATGGCGTTCCGGTTGCGGGTCAGGCACCGGATGCGCTCGGTCATCCGATCGCGTTCGTGTTCCAGGGTGGCGATCATCTCCGGGGTCGCGTCGGTGAAGTAGATGACCCGGGGTTTGTCGAGGCACGGGAGGATCTGCTTGATGATCCGCGTCGGCAGCCCGGCGTCCAGCAGTCCCCTGATCTGCAGGACCCGGTCCACGTTGTACTCCTCGTACTCGCGGTAGCCGTTCGGGGAACGACCGGCGACGATCAGTCCCTGTTCCTCGTAGTAGCGCAGCAACCGGCGGGGCGTCCCCGTCCGCTCCGACAGTTCTCCGATCCGCATCCGCCCTCACCTTCACACGCATGTGACGGTTCGAGTTTACGGAGAAGGCTGGTTCTGGTTCCCGTAGGTTTGCTCACACGGCCACCCGTCGCGATCGGCATCCCAGTTGGCCGGGTAATTCGCGGCAAGCCAGGCGGAGTACGCGGCGGCTCGGGCACCTTCCGAAGGCGCCACTGCGGTCACCGGCGAGTTGGGCGGCGTCGCCGGAACGGCGTGCCCCCGGGTGGTCACACAGCCCGCGGCCAGCAAGGGAAAAGGCGAGCGAAAGCCCGATTCTTCGATTCGTCATCACGCAATCGTTCTCACTGTCCCGAACGTGCAATTCGCTTGCCTGAGTGTGGAGTTCACCTACCGGAACGGGGAACTCGCACTACCGAAACGGGGAACTCGCGCGACTGGAACGGGGGACTCGCGGAGGATCGCGGGTCGTCCCCGGACAGGACGAGCGATCCGCCGCCCCTAGGGGAAATCCCGGAAGCCCGGTCCCCGCCACCGCGCCATACTCGGTCCCGGGACGAGCAAGCGACCACAGGGGGCTCCATTGACGCGACATCGCAGCGGTGCGATCCGTGCCGTTCTGCTCTGCACAACCCTGACCCTGGCCGGTCTGGCCGGGACCGGGGTGGCGAGCGCCGACCCGGCACCACGGCTGGACTGGCAACCGTGCGCCGAGAACGCCGAGGTGGAATGCGCCTCGTTGCCGGTGCCCATCGACTGGGCCCGGCCGGATCGCGGCACCATCTCCGTCGCCGTGGCCCGCCGGCACGCGACCGACCCGGACAAGCGGATCGGTTCGCTCGTCCTCATGCCGGGCGGCCCCGGCGGTTCCGGGGTCGGCTCCCTGCTGGGCGGATCGTCGGTTCCGCCCGAGCTGGCGGCCCGGTTCGATCTGGTGAGCTACGACCCGCGGGGAACCAACCGCAGCAACCCGGTCCAGTGCGACGCGGACCTGCTGGCAAAGCAGCCGAACGTCATTCCGGAAGCCGGCGGCACCTTCGCGCAGTCGGTGGACTACGCCCGGAAACTCGGCGACAGCTGCCGGAAGAACACCGGGCCGCTGATCGATCACGTGGACAGCGTCAGCACCGCACGCGACATCGACGCGTTCCGGGCCGCGCTCGGCGAGAACAAGATCAGCCTGTACGGGATCTCGTACGGCACGCTCGCCGGCCAGATGTACGCCGAGCGGTTCCCGTCGCGGGTGCGGGCCCTGGTGCTGGACAGCGTGTTCGACCACAGCCTGGGCGCGCGCCGGTTCCTGGAAACCGAGGCCCGGACCGGCGAGGATTCGTTCACCGAATTCGCCCGCTGGTGCGAGCACGACCGGAGCTGCGCGCTGCACGGCAGCGATGTGGGCCGCGTGTTCGACGAGCTGTACGCCAAGGCCGTCCGGGGCCAGTTGCACGATCCGAACGACCCCGCCCGGCCGATCGACGCGATGACCCTGGTCTCCACCACCGTCAACCCGCTCTACGGTCCTCGGTGGGCCGCGCTCGCGGACCGGCTGAAAGCGCTGGCGAATCAGGAAAAGCAGGCGACCGCACGGGCCGCCGGGAAGCTGGCGCCGTTCCCGCTGGGATCGCTCTGCGCCGATTTCGACGCGGACATCTCCGGCGAGCGGGACTGGCTCGCGCTCTGGAAGCGGCAGAACCGGGCCGCACCACACCTGCGGACCCATTTCGCCTGGTCCGCGGTTTCGATTTGCGCCGCCTGGCCGGCGGACACCCCGAACCCGCAGCACCGCCTGAACATTCACGGCGCACCGCCGATCCTGGTGATGAACGCGCTGCACGACCCGGCGACCGGCTACGAGTGGGCGACCAACGTGACCCGCCAGATCGGCAACGGCGTCCTGCTCACCTACGACGGCTGGGGCCACGGGGTGATCGACCGCAACGCCTGCACCCTCGACGTGGCCAGCCGCTACCTGTTCGACGCGACGCTGCCCAAACCCGGCACGCACTGCCCGGCCGCCCCACCGGCCACAGTGGACAGTGCACGAACCGCCGAGGCACCGGCGCCCTGGTAGGCGGCCGGACGAAACCCGCCGCCGGGAGCCGAGCGACCCGGCTCCCGGCGGCTTCCCGAACTCGAAGCCCGGTACGAGCAGGTCCTCGACAACACCGCGCGCTGAGCGCTCACCAATTCGGGCGGCGCAGCCAGGTGCTCGGCGGGCCTTCTTCTTCGCGCCGGGGCGCCGGGGTTTCCGGTTCGGCGGGCTCCTCCGGCGCGGTCCCGGTGCTCTCGGTCGCCGGGCGCATGATGCGCGGGCGTTCCTCCTCGGCGCCGGACGGCGCCGGATCCGGCAGGGAGGCCGGGGATTCGTCCGTCGACGGGCGCAGAATGCCCGGTCCCCGCTCCTCCGCCGAGGCGGCCGGTGGCGGGACGGAGGCGAGGGTGACCGGACCGCCGTCCACCTCCGGCGCGGCGAGCAGGTTCGGCGGGAGTTCGGCGATGACCCCTTCGTTCCGCAGCCCGTCGTAGGTGGCCCGGACCTGGTCGCGCGCATGGGCCGCGGCGCGGCGCACCACGGCGGTGATCGCGCGCGCCAGCTCGCCGGGCCGCGTTCCGTGCACCCGCGGCGCGAGTTCCAGGTTGGTGAGCACCCCGGTTTCGTCGACGGTGGCCCGGATCAGGCCGTCGGCGGAGGCCGCGGTCCCCTCGACCGCGGCCGCCCGCCGCTCCGCCCACTCCAGCGCCTGGCGTTTGCGGACCGCCTTCTCGTGGATGCCTTCCGACTGGGCGAGCAGGCGCGCGGCCCGCTCGTCCAGATCGTCTTCGTCAGCCATCAATCAAAGAGCCTGGCGGCGGATCCGTCCGACGCAGGTCCCTGTTCGTCGTAGGCATCCCGGCCGTACTCCGGCGGTTTCACCCGCGGAATGGAGATCAGCCCGTCCTGATCCCATTCGATCTCCCGGTCCTTCGGATCCTGGAGGTAGTGGTCGCGCTTCTCGTCGGGCCGCCGATCCGGCTCGTTCACCAGGTCGTCCTTGCGGACGTTCTGGCGATCCTCCTTCGGCTGGTTGTCCGGGTGGAAGTCCTCCGGGTCGAACTTCGGATCGGTGATGATCTTCGGACGGTCCGGCCGCACCTGCTTCAGGTTGTCGCCGGAGATGTTGGTGAGGAACGTCGTCACCTTGAAGAACGCCGCTTCCACACGTCCGGCGGCTTCGGCCGCCTCCTTGGTGATCTTGTCGCCCTCGTCCACCAGGTTGCAGATGACCTCGCCCTTGTGCGTCCCGCCGACCTGGATGGACGCGGCGGAAGTGCCCGCGCCGACCAGCGCGCTGCCCACTCCGGCCACGGCCGCGGCGGCCCCCAGGCTGGTGCCGGCGGTGGGAACGGCCAGCGCGGCCGCCCCGACGGCGACGACCGCGCTGATGATCGTGAGCTTCATCCGCTCGGAACGCGCCTCTTCGTCCTTCTCGACCTGCTCCAGCGCGGCCTGGGTGGACTCGACGAGATCCAGGACGTTCGATTTGAACGAGGTGTGGAGCTGGCGGTACGCGTCCATCGAACGCCGGGTCGCGTCGATGCAGTCCTGCTTCCGCACCAACGCGTCCTTCAACTGGTTCACGTACTCGCGGAAGTTGTCGGACGCCTTGCCCGACCAGTCCTCCAGGTAGATGTCCATCCCGTCCAGGTGCTCGTGGAAGTTCTCCCGGATGTCGGTGTTGGCGCCGCTGAGGTTGGTGATGATGACGTTCGCCTCCGACGTCGTGCCGGATGCGAAGTCGTTGAAGAGGTTCCGGATGCGGGTGTCGATCTCCTGCATCTTGCGCTGGACGTCTTCCTGGGGCGGCATGTTCCACGCCCCCATGTCCGGGCGGCCCGCCTCCTTGGCCATACCGCCCTTGAACATCAGGTATTCGAAACCCTCCTCCGCCCACACCTTGCGGAAGGTGTCGGAGTGCTTCTCCATCTGCTCCGCCCAGTTCATGCCCCGACCCCCCGCTGCGCCGATCGCTCGTTGCCGTCGTAGCGGTTCGCGATCTCCCGCAGCGCCGCCGAGCAGAGCCGCAGGTTGTCGATGTTGTCCAGGAAGACCCGATTGAGGTAGGAGGTGGTTTCCTCGAACCTGGGTGCGAGGAACTTGAACAGCTCGCCCGGCCCGGTGGTGAACGCGGCCTCGTGCTCGCCGGTGGCGTTGACCTTGCCCCGGGCGGTTTCCAGATCGGCCGCCAGCCCGTCGAGGTGCTTCGTCGCCGCGGTCCGAAGCCCGTCGGTGTTGACGGTGTAGCCGTCGCCCATGGCTTCCTCCTTACGTAGGTCGGGTCGGGTGAGGCTAACCGCCCCGGCCTGGGACGCGCCCCAAGATCATCCGGATCCTGGACGCGACTATGAGCCACGTCACGCGATCAGGCGGGCGCCGACAGCACCGTCCACACGTGCCCGTCGGGATCGGCGAACGCGCCCGTGTAGCCCCAGGGCTGCGTTCCGGGCGCGGTGACGAGCTCGGCTCCGGCGTCGAGCGCGCGTTCGACCAGTTCGTCCACCTCGGCCTCGGTACCGGCGGTGAGGCTGAAGACGCACTCGCTGCTCCCCCGCGCGGCGACCGCGCGATTGCCGATGACCCAGCCGAAACCACCGGCCGGGACGAGCATGAGGTGCAGTCCTTCGTTGAGCGCGAACGTCAGCGGTTCCGGCACACCGTCTTCGGCCGGTTCGCCGATCGGCTCGAACCCGAGCCCATCGCGGTAGAACGCGAACGACGTCCGGCGGTCGGCGATCGGCAGGGCGACGAGCACGGGCGGGGCGCTCATGCGGTGAACCGATCGCTCGCCGCACCGAGCAGGTGACCGGCGGGCAGCTTCCGTCCACAAAGGACCAACAGCAGGTCCTGCGCGGCGCCGGTCAGCGGTGCTCCGGTCCCCCAGGTCCAGTCGAGGTCGTCGGCGCGCAACTGGACGCCGTCCAGGTCGACGCCGAAGAACTTGAGGTGCCTCGCGTTGGTGCCGTCCAGGACGACGCGCAGCCGCTCCGCGGGGACCCGCCGGTCGAGCCCCAAGGGCACGGTGATGTCCAGGCCGTGGATCACGTCGTGCGACAGCGCACCGACGAACCCGCCGCCCGGTGGCTTCCACGGGTGGTTCGCGTTCTCCTTCAGGCACCGGGCGAGTTCCTCCGCCGAAACCGAAGCCGTGTCGTTGCGGGCGCAGCGGTCGGCCATCCGGTTGAACTTGCCGCCCGACTTGAGGAGTTCGACCAGGACGCGGGGCGTGGAGTACCGGTACGGCATGGTCATATGGGCCACCACCTCCCGCACCCGCCAGCCCGCGCACAACGTCCCCGCGTCCCACTGCCGCGCGGGCAACCCGGTCAGCAACTCCGCGAGTTCCCGGCGTTCCGCGGCGATCGCCGCCCTGATCTCGGTGTCCGTCGGCGTGACCATCGGTTTTCCTTCCGGTTGGGGTACGCCCTACCGACGAACGAACCGGGCCTAGACAGACACCCGGTCGCGCCGCCACAGCAGGACCACCGCCACCAGACCGGCGACGCAGGGCAGCACCCCGGCGACCCCGTGCAGCGCGGGCAGGATCGTCCGGCCGTATTCCCGCATGGTCAGGTTCAGCACGGCGATGCCCGCGGCGAGCACGAACACGGTGGTCGCGAAGGGGCGGGCCCACCGCTTCCGGCGACGAACCGCCCAGGCCGTGACCAGCCACGACACGATCCCGAGCGCCGCCACGACGAACAGGTAGGTGGTCACCACGGACGGCGTCTCGTTCGCCTTGGCGACGCCGATCCACGAGTCCTCGATGTCGTGCAGATGCCGCGCGAGGCCGTCCCCGTCGACGACCACGGCGAGCGCGGCGAGCACGGTGAGCGCCAGCCCCAGGTAGACGGCCACCAGGGCTCGCCGCGCCGACGGCGGCAACCCGGTGGTGCGCGTGGTCCCCTGGATCCCCGTTTCGGTCATGTTCCCTCCCGATCAGCCTCCGGCGCCGCCACCCCCGGTTAGGATGTCGGCAGCCAGAACTTGAAATCTCGAACTTGAGACACTGTATCCCAAACTTGGAGGTTTGAGCACGTGAGCCGGGAAACACCGAGCAGCGGCCTGGCCAGGCGACGGCAGCGGCTGTCGGACGAGGAGACCGAGCAGCGGATGCTGCACGCCGCGCTGGCCATGGTCAACGAGGCCGGGCTGACCGTGAGCCTGGACCACATCAGCTTCGAGGACGTCATCCGCGACGCCGGGGTAGCGCGTAGCGCGGTCTACCGCCGCTGGCCGTACAAGGACCTGTTCTTCAGCGATCTGCTCAAGGCGCTCGCCCGGGGCTCGAGCCCCACCATCGTCGACGGCAATCCGGACGCGATCGCGGCGATCAACCGGATCGTGCACGACAGGCTGCACTGGATCACCGAGCCCGGGCTCCGCCGCGCGCTCGCCGCCGAGGTGCTCCGCCAGGGGGCGCTGAACGAGTTCGAGATCTTCGGCCGGTCGCCGGAGTGGCGCACCTACTTCGCCCTGCACGCGACCTTCCGCAGCCTGCCCGACGGCGAGCTGCGCGACGAGGTGCGGGACGCCCTCGCCGAATCCGAGCGCACCCTGCTCGCCGGGGTCGCCGCGGCGTACGAGCGCGTGACGGGCCTGATCGGCCTCCGGCTACGGCCGAACCTCGGGGTCACCTTCGAAACGGTGGCCAGCCTGGCCACCGCCACGATCCGCGGGCTGGTCCTGATGGCTCCCGCCAATCCCGGCATCGCGACCGAACGCTTCCGGGTCAACCCGTTCGGCGCTCCAGAAGCGGCCGAATGGTCCCAGCCCGCCCTGGCGATCGCCAACCTCGTCCTGGCCTTCCTCGAACCCGACCCCACCGTCGAAGGGACCCGCGAATACCTCGCGTCGGTGCGCGAAGCGCTGAACTCGAAGAGCTGACTTCACACCTGGTGGCCAAGTTTGACGCCCTCCGCGCCGTTTTCCCCGGGTACCACGCCGAAACCGTCCGCGCCGATCGAAGCCACCGATTCCCGTTTGGCCGGGGCGGTGATCGGCACCGGGCGGCCGTCCAGGTCGAGGACGGTGGACGCCTCGGCGTACCAGGACGGCACGACCTGGTGGCCCCAGAAGGACCGGCGGCGGTTGTCGCGCACGTCCCAGCGGATGGTGGGGTTGTCCGGGTCGCCGGTGTAGTAGTCGCTGGTGTAGATCTCGATCCGGTGGCCGTCCGGATCGCGCAGGTACAGGTAGAACGCGTTGGAGACGCCGTGACGGCCGGGACCGCGTTCGATGTGGTGCTCGCGCCGCAGCGCGCCGAGGACGTCGCAGGTGTGCAGGATCTGGCTCCGCTCCTGGGTGGCGAACGCGATGTGGTGCAGGCGCGGGCCGTCTCCGCCGGTCAGGGCGATGTCGTGCACGGTCTGCTTGCGGTAGAGCCAGGCCGCGTAGAGGTGGTCCTCGTCCTCGATCGTCTCGGAGACCCCGAAGCCGAGCGCGGTGTAGTAGTTCCGCGCGGTGCGGACATCGGGCACCACCACGTTGAAGTGGTCCAGGCGGGCCAGGGCGTTCGCCCGGTGCAGGTGGTAGTGCTGGGTGAAGCGTTCGGTGTGTTCGGCGTGGTAGAAGAACTCCACCGGAAAGCCGAGCGGATCCTGGATCCGCACCGCCTCGCCGATCCCCCGGGTCGTCCCGGCGGGCACGCGCCGCACCGGGACGTCGTGTTCGGCGTAGTAGCGCTCGGCCGCGTCCACTTCGCGCGGGCCGCGCACCCGGTAGGCGAGCGCGGCCAGCGCGGGCGCGTCGCCCTTGCGCAGCACCAGGCTGTGGTGCAGGTACTCCTCGCACGCCCGCAGGTACAGCGCGCCGGGCTCCTCCGCGGTCACGATGAGGCCGAGCACGTCGACGTAGAACCAGCGGGCGGCGGCGAGATCGGTGACCACGAGTTCGGCGTAGGCCGACCGGATCACGTCGGGTGGGTTGGTCATGGCTTTCTCCTTAGCGCGCACCGAACCGCGGGGTGTGCACCTCGCCGAGTGCGATGTGGACGATCTGCTCGGTGGTGTAGAAGTCGATGCTGCGCCTGCCCCCTTCGTGCCCGACGCCGCTGGCCTTGACCCCGCCGAACGGGGTGCGCAGGTCGCGGATGTTGTGCGAGTTCAGCCAGACCATCCCGGCGTCGATGGCCGCCGCGACCCGGTGGCCGCGTTTGAGGTCGTTGGTCCACACGTACCCGGCGAGCCCGTACCGCACGTCGTTGGCCAGCGCGACGACCTCGGCTTCGGTGTCGAACGGGGTCAGCGCGACCACCGGGCCGAAGATCTCCTCCTGGAAGATCCGGGCGTCCGGTTTGACGTCGGCGAACACCGTGGGCGCGAGGTAGTTGCCGGTGGGCAGGTGCTCCGGCCGCGCTCCCCCGGCGAGCAGGGTGGCCTCCCGCTTGCCGAGTTCGACGTAGCCCAGCACCCGCTCGTAGTGCTCGGGATGGACCAGCGCGCCGACCTCGGTCGCCGGATCGTGCGGCGGCCCCACCACGATCCGCTGCGCGCGCTCGGCGTACCGGGCGCAGAACTCCGGGTAGATCGCGCGGTCCACGAGGATCCGGGAACCCGCGGTGCACCGCTCGCCGTTCAGCGAGAACACCCCGAACAGCGTGGAATCCAGCGCCGCGTCCAGATCGGCGTCGGCGAACACGACGGCCGGGGACTTCCCGCCCAGTTCCATGGACAGGCCCTTGAGGTTCGCCGCTGCGCGGCCCATTATCGTCTGTCCCGTCGTGGTCTCGCCGGTGAACGAGATCCGGGGGACGTGCGGATGGTCGACGAGCGCCTGCCCGGCTTCCTCGCCGATCCCGCCGACCAGGTTGAACACCCCGCGCGGCAACCCGGCCTCGGCGAAGATCCGGGGCCACAGGCTCGCCGAGAGCGGGGTGAACTCGGCGGGTTTGAGCACCACGGTGCAGCCGGAAGCCAGTGCCGGGGCCAGTTTCCAGCTCTCCAGCATGAACGGGGTGTTCCACGGCGTGATCAGCCCGGCCACCCCGACCGGTTTGCGCACCACGTAGTTGACCTGCGCGCCGGGCACCCGGTAGGCGTCCTCGTGCAGGGCCACGATCTCGTCGCCGAAGAACCGGAAGTTCTCCGCGGCCCGGCGCGCCTGCCCGCGGGCCTGGGTGATCGGCAGGCCGGTGTCGAAGGTTTCCAGTTCCGCCAGCCGGTCTGCCTCGGCTTCGACCGCGTCGGCGATCCGGAAGAGCACGCGGGCGCGTTCGCGGGCGGTCATGGCCGGCCAGGGGCCGTCGGTGAAGGCGGCGCGGGCGGCGGTGACCGCCCGGTCGATGTCCTCGGCCTGCCCGGCCGCGGCGGTGGCGTAGGGCTGGTTGGTGACCGGATCGAGCACCTCGAACGTGCGGCCGGAGAGGCTGTCCACCTCTTCCCCGTCGATGAAGTGCCGGATCCGCTCCGGAAGCCCGGCCGGTCGGTGGTCGTTCATAAACGTTCTCCTGAATCAGGGTTCGACGGGTGCGAGCACGTCCTGCCCGGCCGCCAGCAGTGCGCGGATCTTGTCCTGGCCCGGCTCGGTCGGCGTGATCAGCGGCGGGCGGACGTGCGGCGAGGCGATCAGCCCGCGTTCGGCCAGCACCCATTTCACCGGGGCCGGGTTGGTTTCCACGAAGGTCAGTTCGACCAGCGGATGCAGCTGGTAGTGCAGGCGGCGCGCCCGGTCGAGGTCGCCCGCGGTGAAGGCCTCGTACATCCCGGCGACCGCGGCGGGCGCGAGGTTGGCGGTGGCGCTGACGAACCCCGCGCCGCCCAGGGCGAGCAGGGGCAGGCACAGCAGTTCGATCCCGGACCACACCAGCAATTCCGGCCCGCATTCGTGCAGCACGTGGGAGAAGTGCTCGAAATCCTTCGTGGTTTCCTTGATCCCGACGAGGTTTTCGAAGTCGCGGAACAACCGGCCGACGGTGGCCGGGGCGATGTCCACGGCCGTGCGAGAGGGCACGTTGTAGATCACCAGCGGCAGCTCGGGGAACTCCCGGGCCACCGTGGCGTACCACTGGTACAGCGCTTCCTGGGTGGGCCGGGCGTAGTACGGGGTGATGATCAGCGCCGCGTCGGCCCCGGCGTCGCGGGCGATCGCGGTGAGTTCCAGGGTTTCGTCCAGTTTCGCGGATCCGGTGCCCGGCAGGAACGGCACCCGGTCGCCGATCTCGTCGGCGGCCGCGCGGATGGCCCGCGCGCGTTCGGCCGTGGTCTGCGCGCTCGGCTCGCCGGTGGATCCGCCCAGCGAGATGCCGTGCGAGCCTTGGGAAAGCTGCCAGCGAATCAGCCCGCGCAGGCTGTCCTCGTCGAGCGCGCCGTCGCCGGTGAACGGCGTGATCACCGGCGCGATCGAGCCTTTGATCCGGTGGGGATCGTCCCGGAACTTCATTCGGTCTCCTTGCGGCCTTCCCAGCGGAGGAAGGCGTCGATGGTGGCGGTCCGGTGCGAGCGGGCGCGGTGTTCGATCCATTCCGGGCCCGCGCCGGTGCGGATCAGTTCGAGCAGTTGGTCGTGTTCGGCCACCGATGCCTCGGCCCGTTCGGGCACGAACGAGAACGTGGATTCGCGGATGGTCGCCAGCCGGGACCAGCCCCGGCGGACCAGTTCGGCCAGCCGCGGGTTCGGGCAGGGCAGGTAGAGCGTTTCGTGGAAGTCGTGGTTGAGCCGGGTGAAGGTGAGCGGGTCGAAGTCGCGCAGCGTCGCCCGCATCCGGTCGTTGATCTCCGCGGCCTTCGCCAGGTCGTCCGCGGTGAGGTGCGGTGCGGCCAGCGCGGTGGCGGCGCCCTCGACGATCGCCAGCATCTGCATGGTGTGCTGGTATTCCACCGGATCGATCGCGGCGACGGTCGCGCCCACGTTGCGTTCGAAGTGGACGAACCCTTCGGCCTCGAGCAGGCGGATGGCCTCCCGGATCGGCACCGGGCTCACCTGGAACTCCCTGGCCAGCGAGCCGAGCACCAGCCGGTGCCCGGGACCGTAACTGCCGTCGGCGATCCGCGATTTGATCGCCTGGTAGGCCTGCTGGGACTTGCTCAGCCCGCCCCCGGTCGATTCATCCACTGTGGACATCAGCCGTCTCCGTTCCGCGCCCGCAGCCAGTCCTGGTAGGCCCGCCGCCAGTCCTCGTTCAGCGGGTACAGGCCGTTCAGCCCGTGCCCGGCCCGCACCTGCTCGGTGATGAACTCCTCCTGGCGTTCCTGCTCGACCGCGTCCGCGAGCACCTCCGCCGCCAGGAACGGCGGGATGACCAGCACGCCGTCGTCGTCGCCGACAATGACGTCGCCCGGGCGGACCGTCGTGCCCCCGCAGCCGATCGCCACGTCGGATTCCCACGGCACGTGGCGGCGCCCGAGCACGGCGGGGTGCTCGCCGCCGTGGAACACCGGAATGTCCAAATCGGACACAGTCGCGGCGTCCCGCAACCCGCCGTCGGTCACGATCGCCGCCGCGCCCAGCGTCTGCGCGCGCAACGCGAGGATGTCCCCGATGGTGCCGCTGTCCGGCACTCCCCGCGCCTCGATCACCAGGACCTCACCGGCCCGCACGGTGTCCACCGCCCGCTTCTGCGCGTTGAACCCGCCCCCGTGCGCGGCGAAGAGGTCCTCGCGCAGGGGCAGGTAGCGCAGGGTCTTCGCGCGCCCGGCGAACTTCGCGCCCGGGCGCACGGGCCGCACCCCGTCCAGGTGGATGTTGTTCAGCCCGCGCTTGCGCAGCTGGGCCGACAGTGTGGCGACCGCGACTTCGGTCAGTCCACTCAGGACTTCGTCACCGGGTTCGGGTTCGACGGGCACCCCGGAAGCGGCCGCGCGCAACACGTCGTCGACCTTCGGCCGCGCGCCGAACTCGGGCAGCGGCGGGCCGGAGACCACAGTCGTCCGCAGTTTGCCCGTGCTCGCGGGCCGCCCGGGGTCGACGCTGTCCACCTCGACCTCGACCACGTCGCCCTGGTCGAGCACCGAGGCGCCCGCCGGGGTCCCGGTGAGGATCACGTCGCCCGGTTCCAAAGTGGACAGACGGGACAGGTCCGCGACCAGGTGCCCGAAGGAGAACAGCAGGGTGTCGGTGGTGTCGGACTGGACGAGCTCGCCGTTGACCCAGGTGCGCACGCGCAGCCGGGCGGGGTCCACTTCCGCGGCGGGCAGGAACTCCGGGCCGAGCGGGGTGAACCCGTCGCCGCTCTTCGCCCGGAGATTGGATCCGGCGTCGGCGTGGCGGAGGTCGTAGAGGCCGAGGTCGTTGGCCGCGGTGACCCAGCCGACGTGCGCCCAGCCGTCCGCGGGCCGGACCGAACGGGCCCGGCGCCCGATCACCAGCGCCACCTCGCCCTCGAACGCCAGCAGTTCGACGCCCTCGGGCCGCACCACCTCGCCGTCACCGGCGGCCAGCGAAGAGGGCGCCTTGAGAAAGTACGATCCGTGCTCCGGCGTGCGTCCCCGCTGCGCCGCGCGGCTCGGATAGTTCAGATGCACGGCGATGACCTTGCCCGGGCGAAGCCCCAGGGCCGTGCTGACCGGATCGGTCACCTGGTCTCCCTCGACGATTGATCGTATATGATCAACGTAGACTTACCCACCAAAGCCCGTCAAACCCTTGTCCGCGGTCGGCTAACTATATACGATTTGCGCCGATTAGGTACTCAA
Source organism: Amycolatopsis anabasis (assembly GCF_009765355.1). Taxonomy (GTDB): domain Bacteria; phylum Actinomycetota; class Actinomycetes; order Mycobacteriales; family Pseudonocardiaceae; genus Amycolatopsis; species Amycolatopsis anabasis. The sequence goes on from NZ_VTHK01000006.1 coordinate 105,458, forward strand.
GCAGGCAGGGAGTCGCAATGGCGCGATGGACCGGCGGCATCGATCGGGAACACCGCCGCGTCGTGCTCGCGGCGATGATCGGCACCACCATCGAGTGGTATGACTTCTTCATCTACGCGATCTGCGCCGGGCTCGTCTTCGCCACCCAGTACTTCGCGGCGCTGGGCAAGGACGCCCTGATCCTGTCGTTCGCGACGATCGGGATCAGCTTCTTCTTCCGCCCGATCGGCGCGGTGATCGCCGGGCACCTCGGCGACCGGATCGGTCGCCGCGCCATGCTGATCCTGACGCTGCTGCTGATGGGCGTCTCCACGGTGCTGATCGGCCTGGTGCCCACCACCGCGGCCATCGGCGTGAGCGCGCCGGTCATCCTGGTCCTGCTCCGGATCCTGCAAGGACTTTCCGCCGGTGGGGAATGGGGCGGCGCGGCACTGCTCGCCGTGGAACACGCCCCGGCCGACCGCCGCGGGATCTACGGCGCGTTCCCGCAGATCGGCGTGCCGATCGGGCTGCTGCTGGCCAACGGCGTCCTCGCCCTGGTCGCCGCGTTCACCACCGCCGCGCAGTTCCTCGCCTGGGGCTGGCGGATCCCGTTCCTGCTCAGCGTCGCGCTGATCGTGGTCGGCATGCTCATCCGCAGCCGGGTCGCGGAAAGCCCGGTCTTCGAAGAGGTCCGCCGCGCCAAGGCCCGGTCGAGCATCCCGCTCGTCCCGCTGTTCCGCCACCACTGGCGGCTGGTCGTCGCCGGTGCGCTGCTGTTCGCCGCGAACAACGCCGTCGGGTACATGACCACCGGCGGGTATGTGCAGTCGTACGCGGTCAAGTCCCTGCACCTGGACCGGTCGACGGTCCTGATCGCGGTGATGATCTCCGCGGTGGCCTGGCTGGCCAGCACGCTGGCCGGTGGCTGGTTCGCCGACAAGTACGGCCGGATCCGCGTCTACCAGGTCGGTTTCGTGCTCCAGCTGGCCTGGATGTTCCCGTTCTTCGCGCTGATCAACACCCGCGACGTCGGCCTGCTCGTGGTCGCGCTCGTGCTGTTCTCGGTCGGCCTCGGGTTCACCTACGGACCACAGGCCGCCCTGTACGCCGAACTTTTCCCGGCCCCGGTGCGGTACAGCGGGGCCGCCATCGCCTACGCCATCGGCGCGGTGCTCGGTGGCGCATTCGCGCCGACCATCGCCGAGGCCTTGCAGTCGGGCACCGGGACGGTGTACTCCGTCGGCGCGTACCTCGCTGTGGTCACGCTCGTCGGCCTGGTCACGAGTTTCTTCGTACGGGATCACCCCGGCCGCGCGCTCGATCCGGGCGAGGCGAGCACTCAGCGCAACGCGGAGGCGGTGTGACCGATGACCGTACCGGCCGCAAGAGAGAACGCGTCCTGGCTGGAGGCGACGGCCCGCGACGCCCACGACACGATCAACCGGCTGCACGTCGAGGCCTACGCGGCGCTGGTCAACGCGGCCGAGCGGTACGCCGGGGAACTGGCCCGCCGGCGCACCCCGCCGCGCCACCCGCAGCCGCGGCGCGGCAGGCGCTAGCTCACGAAGATCACCGGACGGCGGCGGCGACGCCGTCCAGGATCAGCTCGAGCCCGAACGTGAACTCGTCGTCCGCCCCATCCGGCGGCGGGTCTTCGAACACCCCGGAGGCGAACAGTTCGGCCGCTTCGGGAAAGCGGTCGGGGTCCACCAGCCGGGAGAGCGCGCGGCCGTAGTCCCGCTCGACGTCCGCCTGATCCTGCCCCTCCGCGCGGGCCGTGGCGAAATCCTGTGCCTGCAAGGAGTTCTGGCGGACGTACCCGCCGATCAGGCCGAGCACACCGAGTTTCTCCGCCCAGCCGAGGCCGGTGCCGCGCAGCACCCGCAGCGCGACCTCCATCCAGGCGACGTGGTGCGGCCCCGGCGGCGGGCCGGGCAGCGGGAGCCGGGCCAGCCACGGCCGCCGCCGGCAGACCTCCCACTGCGCCCGGGCCCATTCGCGCAGTCCCGCGCGCCACGAGGTCGCGCCGATCTCGGGCGGGTCGCCGAGCGCGGCGTCTCCCATCAGCACCAGCAGCTCGTCCTTGGACCCGACGTACCGGTACAGCGACATGCTGGTGAACCCCAGCGCCTTCGCGACCTTGGGCAGCGTCACGCCCGCGAGCCCGTCGCGGTCGGCCAGTGCGACGGCGGCGGCCACCACCCGTTCGACGTCGAGTTCGGCGGGCCGCCCCAGCCGCGCGGGCTCGGACCTCCCCCAGAGCCTGCGCAGTTCGGCGGGCACCACGTCCTCGCTGGTCATTCGTCCCCTTCTCTCGCGTCCAGCCCATCATGGCGCACGGCGACTTAGTTTGCCTGATATAGTTTCTCGCATAAACAAAGGGGATGACGATGACACAGCTGAACCAGCCCGCGACCCGAGCCAAGTGGTTGATCGCCCTGTCGGTGTTCACCCTGGCCGCCCTCGGCTACCTGCTATCGGCCTACGTGCCGCCGGACATCGAGAACAGCCGGGTGGACGTGCACGGCGACCGGGTGCGCTATTGGCTGCTGGTCGGGCACATCGGATTCGGCGCGGTCGCCACGGCGGCCGGGCTGGCCCAGTTCTGGCCCGCGCTGCGGCGCAGGCGTCCCGCGCTCCACCGGTGGACGGGACGCGCGTACTTCTTCGCCGGGATCTTCCCGTCGTCGATCCTGCTCATCCCGGTCGCGGCGATGAGCGAATCGGGCCTTTCCAACATGGCCGGGCTGTACGCGCAGACCGTGTTGTGGGTGTGGACCGGCGTCGCCGGGCTGCGCGCCGCACGGGCCCGCCGCTACGCCGACCACCGCGAGTGGATGATCCGCAACTACGCGGTGACCCTGGCCGCGCTGACCTCCCGGCTGTGGGGCGGCGCCATGGCGCTGATCGTCTTCGCGCAGGCCGATTCCCGGACGTACCAGGGAAACACGGTCGCGATGATCCACGACATCGCCAGCTCCGGGCTGTGGCTCAGCCTGCTGTTCAACCTGATCGCCGTCGAGGTCCACCTCCAGCGCCGGAAGTCCGGGGCCGGGGAGCCCGCTCCCGCCGGAAGTGGTCGTCGACGGCGCCCCAGCCGGGCATCGTCGCCGGTATGACCACGCGTGCCCTGGTCGCACGAGTTCCACACTCAGGCACGCGAACTACACACTCAGGTAAGCGAACTACACACTCAGGTAAGCGAACTTCACGTTCGGGCAAGCGAACCGCACACGCGGAACCGCACCCCGCGACGGCGTCGGCGCCCAGGGGTCGCCGCGATCCGGGGCCGTCTCTCTGCCCAAGTGCGCAGTTCGCGGTCCCCAACGTGCAACTCGCGTCCCCGAACGTGCAACTCGCGTACCTGAGTGTGCAACTCGCGTGCAGGAACGGGGGACTCGCGGGTCAGTCGGCGAGGGCGGGGGTGACCTTCCGGGTGAACAGGTCGATTCCGGATCGGTCGTAGGCGGCTTCGGCGAAGTAGAGGATCGCGTAGGTCATCCCGAGTCCGCGCAGTTCGGTGAGCCGTTCGGCGATCTGCTCGGGGGTGCCGACCAGCGGGCCGGTCGAGAAGTTCCGGTACGCCTGCTCGAGCACCTCGGCCGGGACGTGCGGTTCGTAGTGCGAGCGGATCCACTCGAGCCGGTCCCGCACGTCCCGTTCGGTCTCGCCGATCACGACGTTGTAGTTGGCCGACCGCACGATCGCGTCGAAATCGGTGCCCAGGTCGGCGCAGTGCCCGGCCAGCACCTCCGATTTGTGCTTGAAGTCCGCGGGCGTCCCGGCGAAGTTCGTGTAGTTCGCGTACCGGGCGGCGATCCGCAGCGTCTTCTTCTCGCCGCTCCCGGCGATCCACAGTGGAATCCCGCCGTCCTGCAACGGCAGGGGACGCAGGATCGCGCCGTCGACCTGGTAGTGCTTCCCGTCCAGGCTTGCCCGGCCCTCGGCCCACAACTGGCGCATGATCCGTACGCCCTCGTCCAGCCGCCCGAGCCGCTCACCGGCGGACGGGAAGCCGTAGCCGTAGGCGCGCCATTCGTGTTCGTACCATCCGGCGCCGATGCCCATCTCGACCCGGCCGCCGGAGATCACGTCCGTGGTCGCCGCGACCTTCGCCAGGTAGGCCGGGTTGCGGTAACTCATGCAGGTGCACATCTGCCCGAGCCGCACCCGGCTGGTCGCGGCGGCGAACGCGGCCATCAGCGACCACGCCTCGTGCACGGCCTCGTCGGTGGGCACGGGCACGGTGTGGAAGTGGTCGTAGACCCAGATCGACTCGAACGGGCCCGCCTCCGCGACCCGGGCGAGCCCGAGCATGGTGTTCCAGTGCTCGGCGGGATCGATGCCGGTCAGATCCAGACGCCACCCCTGGGGCACGAACAGTCCGAAGCGCATGATCACACCTTAACCGCGAAGATGCCGCGCGTGCGGGTCAAGCCGTTTCGCAGGCGACCGCCGGTTCGGGCTCGGGCGCCGGTTCGCCGGTGGGACGGATGTTCCGCAGCAGGGTCGCCGCGAGCACGGCCACCCCCGCCACGATGACCGCGCTGACCGCCACCGTCACCTGCATGCCGCTGGTGAACGCCTCCCGCGCCGCGGTGAGCAGATCCGGGCCCAGCGGGGCCGGGAGTTGCCCGCCCACGGCGACCGCGCCGCCGAGGGTGTCCCGGGCCGCTTCGGCCGCCTCCGGCGGGATGCCCGCGGGCAGCGTGCCTTCCGCCTGGCCCCGGTACACGGCCGTGCCGATGCTGCCGAGGACCGCGATCCCGACGGCCATGCCGAATTCGGCGCCGGTCTCGGTGATCGCCGAGGCCGCCCCGGCCCGCTCGGGTGGCGCGGTCGCCATGATCAGGTCGGTGGTGAGGGTGAACGCCGGTCCGACGCCGAGCGAGATGACGGTGAATCCGGCGACCACGATCGGCAGCCCGATCTCCCCGTCGGCCTGGGTGATCAGGACCAGGCCCAGCGCCGCGAGGGCCAGCCCGCCGCCCATCAGGTAGGCGTGCCGGACGTACCGCACGATCACCGGCGCGAGGTTGACCCCGAGGATCGCTCCCACGGTGGAGGGCAGCATCCACAACCCGGCTTCCAGCGGGGAAAGGCCGAGCACCAGTTGCAGGAACTGCCCGACGAAGAACTGCGCCCCGCCCATCGCGAAGATCGCCAGCGTCTGGGTGGCCAGCGAGGCGTTGAACGACCGGTTCCGCAGGAGCTTCAGGTCGATCATCGGATCCGCGAGCGTGCGCTGCCGCCGCAGGAACACCACGCCGACCGCCAGCCCGGCCACGATCGTCACCGCAGGCACCCAGCCCGCCCCGTGTTCGGCCAGGTCCTTGAGCCCGTAGATCACCGGCAGCACGGTGGCCAGGGACAGCACCGCGCTGGCGAGGTCCAACCGGCCCGCGTTCGGATCGCGGTGCTCGGGCAGCAGGAACGGCCCCGCGACCAGCAGCAGCACCATCACCGGGGCGTTGATCAGGAACACCGATCCCCACCAGAAGTTCTCCAGCAGCAGCCCGCCGACCAGCGGACCGATCGCCATGCCGACGGTGAAGCCGGTCATCCAGACCCCGATGGCGAACGTCCGCTGCCCCGGATCGGTGAACATGTTGCGGATCAGGGCCATGGTGGACGGCATCAGGGTCGCCCCGGCGATCCCGAGCAGCGCGCGGGTGGCGATCAGCGTTTCCGCGTTCCCCGCGAACGCGGCGAGGACCGACGCGACGCCGAACGCGGCGGCGCCGATCAGCAGCAGTTTCCGGCGCCCGATGCGATCGCCCAGGGTGCCCATGGTGACCAGCGATCCGGCGATCAGGAAGCCGTAGATGTCCAGGATCCACAGCAGCTGGGAGCCGCCGGGTTTGAGGTCTTCGCTGAGGTACGGCACCGCGAGGTGCAGCACCGTCATGTCCATCGAGATCAGCAGGGTGGGCAGGGCGAGCACGGCGAGCCCGATCCACTCCCGCCGCCCCGCGCGGAGCGAGGTGTCCGTAGTCATGAGAAACCCCCAGAAGCCGACGTCTGTTCTGTCCGTTATAACCGGAACGGTAAGACCTCGACCATGGTTGAGGTCAAGGTCGCCGACCTGAGGGCGCGGTCACACCAAGGGGGTGTCCACAGTAGACATTGCCCGGAACCGGGCGAGCGCGGCTACGCTGCACTCCGAGGTTCATACCATACGGAGTGCATATCGCATGAGTTCCACATCTTCCGGGGACGCGCGGCGCCGCAGGCGGCTGACCACCGAGATCAAGCAGTCGCTGCGCGCGCTGAGCAACCAGTTGTCGCTGCTCAACCACCAGGTCGGCGCCCGCCTCGACCTCAAGGACGTCGACCTCGACTGCCTCGACCTGATCGATCGCCACGGCCCGCTCAGCCCGAGCGCCCTGGCCCGGCGCGCCGGGCTGCACCCGGCCACGGTGACCGGCATCCTCGACCGGCTCCAGCGCGGCGGCTGGATCACCCGCGAACGCGACCCCGGCGCGACCGACCGCCGCGCGGTCTCCGTGCGGGCGCTGCGCGAACGCAACGCGGAACTGTTCCGGCTCTACGCGGGAATGAACAGTTCGATGGACGAGATCTGCGCCGGATACGCCGACGCCGAACTCGAACTGCTCGCCGACTTCCTGCGCCGCAGCACCACGGCGGGGCAGGACGCCACCACCGAACTGGCCGGTGGCTGAACGGGGCCCGGCAAGAACGGCACCTCGAGGCGGCTCACGACACGACCCCCTGTCGATCCACGTGTCGTGAGCCGCCTGAAGGACGGATCAGCCGGAGGTCCTCACGGCCGACCGCCGGGTTCGGGCCCCTGGTAACCCTTCCGGGAAGACTCGTCGATGCCGACCTCGTAGCGAATTCCCGGGCTCACCTTGTTACCACCGACGCGGGCGTCGGTCGAATGAATTGCCAGCCCGATCGCCTTGGTGGGCGACGCCGCGAATTCGTTTCCGGTGATCGTGGCGAACTGGATGTCCTCGAACATCAGCGCCTGGCTCCCGCGCAGGGTCTCGAAATAGTTGTTCCGGATGGTGAAGTGGTGTGAATGGCCCTTGCCGTCGCCCTCACCGTCGTTCGGGCCCTCGGCCATCAGGCCCATGTTGTCGACCTTCTCGCACCGGTTGCCCTCGATGAGGATGTCCTGGCTGGGCGGGGTGTCGCTGGCGAACGTCTGCATGCAGTCGGCGTGCCCGTAACGATTGCTGGTGCCGCGGACCGTGTTGCCGAGGATCTTGATGCCGTTGCCGAAGAACCGGATGCCGTCGCCGTCGCCGTTCACCGGTGTGGTGATCCTGTTGTCCCGCAAGGTGATGTTGTTGCCGGTCGCCTCGATTCCCGGCGCCTGCGGCCGGTTCAGGGTGAAGTTCACGACGATCACGTTGTCGGCCTCGATCGTGACGCCGTCGGCGTCGACGCCGGTGCCGTCGTAGGTGATCGGTTTGTCCGGGGTCCCGCCCTTGTCGATCGTCACCCGGCTCCGGGCCGGCCCCGCGGCGAAGCACACGACGTCGCCCGGCCGGGCCTGCCGCGGTTGCTCCTGGCTGGTGACGCGCAGGCCGCACGTCGAGCCGGACGGTTCGGCGGCGTACGCGGAACCGGCCACCAGCGCTGCCGCCGCCAGGATTCCGGCCAGGGACAAGCTCATCATCGGTCGCGCACTCGGCGTGGTTGTCATATCGAGCAAGTTAGGCGGGCCGACGGGGACCGGTCCCGCCACCCGATCGGGTTCTGTCCCCCGCCACCGGAGGACGCCTACGCTGAATCGCCCCTCCCTGTAGGCGATGGAGTCTCCGATGCCCGTCCCGGTGGCGCCCGGCCGGTGGCCCTTGCTCGGACACACCCCGGCGATGCTGCGCCGCCGTTTCGAGTTCACCTCCGCACTGCGCGACCACGGGGACGTGGTGAAGATCTTCCTCGGCCCGCTGGAGACGTATTTCGTCACCAGCCCCGAACTGACCCATCGGGTTCTGGTCACCGAAGGGACCGCCTTCGGGAAAGGAATCCTGTTCGACAGGTTCCGGCCGTTCCTCGGCAACGGCCTCGCCATGTCGAACGGCGCTTTCCACCTGCGGCAACGCCGGCTGATGCAGCCCGCGTTCCACCGCGCCCGCATCGCGCGGTACGCGGAGACCATGGTGCGGGCGACCACGGAGCTGGTCGAATCCTGGCGGCCCGGCGAGGTCCGCGAGATCGACGAGGACATGCAGTCGCTCGCGGTCACCGTCGTCGGCGAGACGCTGTTCTCGACCGAACTGGGCCGATCCGCGATCGAGGAGGCCCGCCGGTCGATTCCGATCATCCTCAACGACGGAATGATCCGCGCGCTGTCGCCCGCGTTCGTGGCATGGCTCCCCATCCCGGTCAACCGGCGGTTCGACGCGGCCATCGAGCGGATGCGCGCCATCGTGCTGGCGGTCATCGCCCAGTGGCGCGCCGACGGCGTCGACCGCGGCGACCTGCTGTCCACGCTGCTGCTGGCCATCGACGAGGACACCGGCGAGGGGATGACCGACCAGCAGGCCTTCGACGAGGTGATCACCCTGCTCACCGCCGGGATCGAGACGAGCGCGCTGGTCCTGGCCTGGATGTTCCACGAGATCGCCCGGCATCCCGAAGTCGAGCGGCGGCTGCGGGACGAGGTCGACTCGGTGCTCGCCGACCGGCCGGTCACCTTCGACGACCTGCCGAAGCTGGTCTACACCAAGCAGGTCATCCACGAAGTCCTGCGGATGTATCCGATCTGGATCTTCATGCGACGCGCGCTCCGGGAGGTCGAACTCGGCGAGGTGCGCATCCCGGCGGGCGCCGAGGTGACCGTCAGCCCGCACGCCATGCACTTCGATCCGCGGAGCTACCGCGAACCGGACCGGTTCGATCCGGACCGGTGGTCCGCCGAGCGTGCGAAGGAACTGCCGAAAGGCGCGTTCATCCCGTTCGGCGCGGGAACGCGCCAGTGCATCGGGAACGCCTTCGCCCTGACCGAGGTCGCGATCGCCGCGGCCACGGTCGCCGCCCGGTGGCGGCTGGTTCCGGTGCCGGACAAGCCGGTCCGGGTGAAGTACACCACCACCGCCTACCCCAGCCGGCTGCCGATGACGGTGGTCCCCCGGAGTTGAGGACAGGGCGATCGGGCTACCACCCCCGACGCCCTGCCTCGGACGACGACCAGGCTCCGCGAAGAACTGACGTCGCGGGTCCATGATGGTGGTCGGCGGGAGAGATGATCACCCCATAATTGGGGGAATCCCTACCCCATTCTACTACGGCTTCGGCACTCGGCAGCGGCTGACTACCTGCGTTTTCGCGGTGAGGGGGTGGCGCTGGCCTTCCCCCGCTCATACTCTCGGGCTCGCTGATTCGGCCGGTGTCCCCTACCAGGCACCACGGGTCGAGCGAAATTCCAGGTTCCGCGAAGAACAACGGCATAGGGGTTGATATGACTCGTGACGTCGCTGCGGTGGTCACGGCGGGCATTGTCGCGGTGATTTTCCTGCTTCTGGTGGGGTTCGTGGTCTGGCGGTTGACCGCGAAGGTTCCCGCCCGGACGGCCCGCGTCCTGATCGCGCTGGCGGGTGTGCTCGCCGGCCTGCCGGCGGTGCTGTACGCGCTGTTGAGCACGCACGGCTGACCCGGGGCCGTGAAATGGGACTGGGGTTGATCGAGGAAGCCACGAAATGGCGGCGGCGGGGCCTGTCCGAACCGTGGCTGGAAGACTCCTTCGTGGCCGAGTTGCCGCCGGATTCGTTGCGCCGCTTGGAACGGCACGCGTCGCTGCTGGACGCCGGTCAGCTCGACGGCATTCCGGGTGCGGCGGGCGCGCCGGTGGTGATCGTGCTCGACGGCGCGGTGAAGGTGTTCCAGGTGCGCTGGGACGGGCCGAACGTCCTGGTCGACGTCGCCGGTCCGGGCGATGTCCTCAACGCCGAGGAGATCGTCACCGGCGTCGCCACGGCGGTCCGCTTCGGACAGTCCGGGAAGGTGGTGCTGCTTTCGGTTCCGCGCCGGAAGTTCCGGGAACTCCTCGACTGCGATCAGGAGATGGAACGTGCGCTGTGCCGGACGTTCGCCCGCCGGTTGCAGGCGCAGATGAACCAGCGCAGCCACACCGGCCGGAAGGTCGAGCAGCGGCTGTGGGCCTTCCTGGTGGAGCTGGGGCGGCGCCACGGCACTCCGGCGAATCGGGGAGGCACGTTGCTGCGCGTGGGGCTCACCCAGGCCGATCTGGCCGCGGCCCTGGGTGTTTCCCGCAACTCCGTGGAAACGGCCCGGCGCAACCTGCGCGAAGCGGGCAAGCTCAGCACCGGCTACGCGCAGGCCGTCCTGCACGAGCTGCCCAGCGAGGAGGAACTCGACCAGGCGTTCTGGAACTGGGCCTGAAACGGCGGCGCCGCACCGGGGTCCGGCCCGGTGCGGCGCCCGCGATCGCGGGCTCAGGACGCGAGTTCCCGAATCCGCGCGTTGCGCTCGTCGCGCCAGGCAAGGGCTTTGTGCAGTTCGGTCAGGTCGTGCGGCGACCACAGCACCAGGGTGAACAGCGTGACGCCCGCGTCCGCATACGCGTCCGCGAGCTCCAGGCCCGCCCATTCCTGGGAACGCTCGATCTCCGCGTGGTCCCGGCCGAGGGCGTCGGTGTTCTCCCGCAGGATCTTGTTCTTGTGCGCGAGCGTGTCCAGGGTGTCGAAGTAGTGCCAGATATCCGCGTACCGGGCCACCAGCGGCAGGGTCTTCTTCACGCCCCCGCCGCCGATCAGGATCGGGATCTTCCGCCGCGGAGCCGGTTTGAGCACCGAAAGGCGGTGCTCGATGCGTGCCAGGCTCTCCGCGAACAGCTTCATCCGGGAGCCCACCGTGCCGAATTCGTACCCGTAGGTGACGTAGTCCTTTTCGTACCAACCGGCGCCCAGTCCGAGGATGAGCCGCCCGCCGGAAATGTGGTCGACCGTGCGCGCCATATCCGCGAGCAGGTCCGGATTGCGGTAACCGACGCCGGTGACCAGGCAGCCGATCTCGATGCGCTCGGTCTGCTCGGCCCAGGCGGTCAGCACGGACCAGCCTTCGAAGTTCTCGACGTCGGGCTGTTCCCCGCTGACCGAGACCGTGCCGTTCGGGTCGATGTTCGCACCCGAGGGAACGTGGAAATGGTCGTAACTGAAGAGCACGTCCGTGCCCGCTTCTTCGATCCGCAGCACCTTGTCGCGCAGGTGCTGGTAAGTGACCCCAGCGCCGCCCTGCACGAGCTGCACCCCGATTCGCACCGGCTTGGCCATGAACTGCCCCCTCTTATTGGAAACGGGAGATCTTTCTGACATCGCCAAGATAAGCGGATCGGGACCGGTCCCGACATGTTCCTTTAGTGAAAGAAGATTCCCGGCGCAAAACGAAGACGGCCTCCGATCGCGGTTCCGGAAAGCAATTCCGGAACCGCGATCGGAGGCCGTATCGGCTTTTCGTCAGGCCGGGTAGTCCGCCCCGCGCGCGACGGCGTCCCAGGCGGCCAGTTCGGCCTTGGCCTTGTCGTAGCTTTCCGCGAGGGAGTCCGCCGCCTCGTTGCCCAGGGCGAGCCGCAGCGGCGGGTTCTCCGCCTCCAGCGCGGTGATGATGGCGGCCGCGGCCCGGTCCGGGTCGCCCGCCTGCACCCCGTTGGCGTTGGCGAGCGCGGTCTGGACCGCCCCGACGCCCTCGCGGTAGGGCTCGCTGGGTTCGGTGAACTCGATGACGTTCGGCTCGTTGAACGAGGTCCGGAACGGGCCGGGTTCGACGATCAGCACGTGGATGCCGAACTTGGCCACCTCCAGCGACAGCGCCTCGGACCAGCCCTCGAGCGCGAACTTGGTCGCGGAATACGCGCTGATACCGGGGAAGGAGTACCGGCCCGCCTGGCTGCTCAGCTGCACGATCGCGCCGCTGCCCTGGGCGCGCATGCGCGGGAGCACGGCACGGGTGATCGCGGCCGGGCCGAACAGGTGCAGGTCCATCAGGGCGCGCAGTTCCTCGTCGGGAATGTCCTCGGCCGCCCCGATCAGCCCCTTGCCCGCGTTGTTCACCAGGACGTCGATCCGGTCGTGCTGGTCCAGCACCTCCGCGATCGCGGAGTCGATCCGCGCGTTGTCCGTCACGTCCAGCTCGACGACGGTGATCCGGCCGGCCGCGGCCTCGGCGAGGTCTTTCACCGATTCGGGGCGGCGGACGGCGGCGACCACGGTGTCACCCGCGGCGAGGGCCGCGTTGGCGAGCGATCGGCCGAACCCGGCGGAGGCCCCGGTGATCAACCAGACACGTTGGCTCATAACTGTTCTGCTCCTCGGAATCAAACTGCCGGACAATTTTCGGTTTTCTCGATTTCGGTCGTTCCGGTTTCCGCCGGACGTTCCCTGGTCAGCAATCCGACCAGGGCGGCGCCGAGAATCGACAGCGCGGCGATGGTCCACATCCCCGCGTGCAGCGCGTCGGTGTACGCCGACGCGGCGGTCGCCCGCAGCGACGCGGCCGGACCGGGACCCGCGGCCACCGCTCCCCCCATGTCGCCCTGCAGAACCCTGGCCGTGACCGCACCCGCCGTGTCCCGGCCGAGCGAATCGGTCAGCTGGGACTGGGTCACCGCGGTCAGCAGCGAGCCGAGGACCGCGATCGCGACCGACTCGCCGCCCAGGCGCATGGTGTTGAACACGCCCGCCGCCATCCCCGCCCGCGCGGGAGCGACGGCGGAAACCGCGGCGCCGTCCAGGATCGCGAGCGAGATCCCGAAACCCGCGCCGATGCACAGCAGCGGGCCGGCCAGCTCCCCGGCACTCGCCCCGGGGTGGATGACGGTCAGCCAGGCCGCACCGGCGGCGACCAGGACCATGGTGACCACCAGCAGCATCCGCTGGGTGACGCGGTGCGCGATCGAACTGATCAGCACCGGCATGACCAGCGTCGGCCCGGTGAGCAGCACCAGCAGCAGGCCGGCGGACCGGGCGCTCATCCCGTCGACCGCCATGAAGTACGACGGCAGCTGCATCAGCGGCGCGACGAAGCCGAAGGCCAGCAGCACCGGCATGGCGCAGATCGCCAGGAAACGCGGCTGGGTGAACAGCGAGACGTCGATCATCGGGTGTTCCGCGCGGCGCTCGATCGCCACGAACGCCGCCAGCAGGAGCACGCACGCGACGAGCGCGCCGACGACCAGCGGGCTGCCCCAGCCGAGCGAGGGCCCCTCGATCACCCCCAGCACGAACAGGGACAGCCCGAGGGTGAAGGTGACCGCGCCCGGCCAGTCCGGACCGGCGGGGTGCGCGTCCCGGGACTCGGGCAGCAGCGGGACGAACACCAGCGGCGGCAGCAGGACGACGGCGGCGACCAGAAAGAAGGCCCGCCAGCCGCCCAGCGAGGTGACCAGCACCCCGGCGACCAGCGGGCCGAACGCGAGGCCGAGGCCGATCGCGGTGCCGAACACCCCGAACGCCCTGGTGCGGGCCCGGCCTTCGAACGCGTGCGCCAGGAGCGCGCTGCCCCCGGTGATCACGCAGGCCGCGCCGATCCCGGCGAGCACCCGGGCCGCGATGAGCAAGCCGATCACCGGCGCGAACGCCGCGACCAGCATCGACGCGCAGAACAGCGCGATGCCGCCGGCGAACATCCGCCGCCGCCCGGTCAGATCGGCGAGGGACCCGGTGATCGCCATGAAACTGGCGAAGGTCAGGAAGAACGCGTTCACCACCCACTGGGCGGAGGTGAGGTCGGTGTGCAGGCTGTTGCTGACGTCGGGAAGCGCGACCGAGGCGCCGGTGGCGGTGACCGGCACGAGCACGATCGCGGCGCACACCACGGCGAGGGTGAGGCCGGGCCTCGTCCGGCGCCGCGGGGCAGCTACGACGTTGACCACGATGAATAACCTTTCTAGGGCACGTGAAGTCTTAGGACCATCCAATCCCTGATGTATGAAAGACATAGAAGCAGCTGCGAGCGGACGCCGTCAAGCAGCAGACTTCTCTCTTCCATGAGAAGCCTGATAGTTTGGACGGGCTCCCGGGATGCGGGAGGAACGGGTCACACGAGTGAGGTCACATGGGCGTCGAAGAGCGGATCGCGGAGAGCTTGGAAACGCGCCTGGGCACCTTCCTGAAGCGGTCCGAGCAGGCGCTGATGGCCGAGAAGCACCGCGTGCTGAAGCCGTTCGGGTTGTCCGTGCCGCAGTACGCGGCGCTGAACGCGCTGTCGGTGGCGCCGCTGTCGGGCGCGCAACTGGCCCGGATCTGTTACGTGACACCGCAGAGCATGGCTTCGCTGCTGTCGACCCTGGAAGCCAAGAAGCTGATCGAACGCACCCCCTCGGACGTGCACGCCCAGGTGCTCGTGGCGAAGCTGACCCGCTCCGGGCACGCGGTCTTCCGCAAGGCCAACGAGGCCGCGCTGGCCGTGGAGGCCCGGCTTTCCGCGGCGTTCACCGACGACGAGGAGAAGTCCCTGCGCGAACTCCTCCAGCGGGCGATTAGCACACTGTCCGACGGCTGAAACCCCCGCTGCCGCTTTAGTGACACCCGGGGTGCGCCGTCCGGAACATCGGCGCCGTTCCGCGGGCCCCTCGCCCGTAGCGTGCGATCGGACAGGTCCGGTCGTAACGAGGGGACGTTTCATGGACGAACAGGTGCTGATCGTCGGCGGCGGGCCGGTGGGCATGCTGCTGGCGTGCGAACTGCTCCAGCAGGGCGTTCCGGTGCGGCTGATCGACGCCGCGCGGGAGCATTCGACGCATTCGCGGGCCACCATCGTCTGGCCGCGGTTGCTGGAACTGTTGCGCCACACGGATCTCACCGATCGGCTGGCCGAGCGCGGGCATCCGATCGATGGCGTCACCTACTTCTCCCACGGCCGCCCGCTCGGCACGGCCTGGATGAACCGGCTGCGGGACACGCCGTACCCGTTCGCCCTGGGCATCGCCCAGAGCGTGACGGAAGAGATCATCGAGGGCAGGCTCGGCGAACTGGGCGGCAAGGTCGAACGCGGGGTGCGGTTGAGCGAAATCCGGAACGCGCACGGCCCCCGGCCGGTCGCCGTGCTGGCGGGGCCGGGCGGCACCACCGAAGAGGTCCAGACCACGTGGCTGGTCGGCGCGGACGGCGCGCACAGCTCGGTGCGCAAGCTGCTCGGCGCCTCGTTCGAGGGCGAGCAGTTCGACGTGAGCTTCGCCGTCACCGACGCCGAGGTCACCGGGGACGTGCCGCTGAACGTGCTGAGCTACTGCTACACCCCGGAAGGCAGCCTCGCCTTCGCGCCGCTGGGTGCCGGGATCAGCCGGGTCGCGGTCAGCGTGCCGCACGCCACCGACGACACCCCGCCGTCGCGGGAGTTCTTCCAGTCGATCATCGACGAGCGCGGTCCCGGCCGCACCGCGCTGGGCGAGCTGCGGTTCAGCACCACGTTCCGGGTGCACGCGCGGATCGCCGCCCGGTTCCGGATCGGCCACTGCGTGCTCGCCGGGGACGCGGCGCACATCATGAGCCCGGCCGGGGCGCAGGGGATGAACACCGGCTTGCAGGACGCGGTCAACCTCGGCTGGCGGCTCGGCGGCGTGCTGCGCGGCCGGCTGCCGGAACGGGTTCTCGACGGCTACGACCGGGAGCGCCGGGACGCCGCGCACGCCGTCGCCCGCACCACCACGCTGCAAACCGACTGGGGGCTGCTGCGGAAGGGCCGCCAGATCGCCGTCCGGGACATCGCCCTGCGCGCCGCCTCCGCCGGTGGCCTGCTCCAGCGCGGCCTCGCGCCGCTGGTGGCGCAGACCGGGGTGCGGTACCCGGCCGCGGCGCGGCGTCTGCTGCGGAACTCGTTGCCCGGTAAGCGTCGCGCCCGGCCCGGTGAACGGCTGCCGGTGCTGCCGGTCGCCGCACCGCTCGCACCGGAGTTCCGGGTGGCCGGACGCACCTGGACGGCGATCGCGGCCGACGGGTTCACGGTACTGGCGTGGCCGGGAAACCGGACCCGGCCCGGCTGGGCGGACCTGGTGCGGCGGGCACGGCAACTGGTCGCCCCGCACGCCGTGGTCGCCGAACCGCGGTACGGGGAGGGCCCGCTCGCCGACGCCCTGGGCGACGCGGCGGTTTTCGCGGTCGTGCGCCCGGACGGCTACCTGCACGAAACCGTTACCCCGGCACGGGTTTCCACGCTCCCGGCAGCCCTGGACGCGGCACGCGCGCGCCAGTGATCGTGCACCTGGCGCGAGTTCCCCGTTTCGGACGTGCGAGTTCCCCGTTTCGGTCTACCGAGTTCCCCGTTTCGGTAGGCGAGTTCGACATCCGGGCCACCTGAGGGGCTCGCCGAAAGCGCGCGCACTTTCGGGGCGGGCGGCGACGGGTTTCCTTGCGTACGCGGGGGAGCCGGGTGCTGGGTCGTGAGTGGACAGGCCGGTTCCAACCGGTCCAAACACTCACGACCCCCGTGACCTGGCGACCTCGAGCGCGCAGGCGAGGAGGGCACTTTCCCGGGAAAGTGCCCTCCTCGCGGTTCCGGCCGGGAAGGGTGGCGCTAGCCGGCCGGGGTGCGGGTGACCCCGGGGAGGTGGGGCCACCCGAGTTCGGCGGCGACGACCGCCATCTCCGGGTTCGGCCCGACGACGACCGGGTTGCCCACCAGCCGGAGCAGGCCGAGATCGGACGTGTGGTCCCCGTACGCGAAGCACTCCGCCGCCGGCGCGCCGGACCGCTCGATCAGTTCGCGGGCCGCGTTCGCCTTCGCGTCGCCGATCATGGTGCGGGTCACCTCGCCGGTGCAGACGCCGTCCCGGAGTTCGAGCTGGGTGCACAGCACCAGATCGGCATCGCAGTACTCGGCCACCGGATCCAGGCAGGCCGGGAAGGACCCGGAGAGGAACACGACCGTCGCGCCCGCGGCCCGGTGGCCGCGCAGCGCGGCGAGCACATCGGTGTGGAACAGGCCGCCGCGGCGCAGGTGCTCGGCGAACCACGCGCGCCCGAACTCGGCGAGCTCGGCGGCCTTGCGGCCGGCGAACCGGCGGTAGAACAGCCGGTTCGCCTGTTCGCGCGGCGTCCCCGGGCGCAGCAGGGCCCGCGCCTCGTCCCGGAGCGCACGCTGCTCCGCCGGGCGGTACCCGGCGGCGTCGAGGAAGTAGTCGTAGAAGTCGAACATGCTCTTGACCGAAATGAGCGTCTCGTCGACGTCGAAGAACGCGAGCACATCTCCCCCGTTCAGCCGAGCGCCAGGTCGATCGACGCGACCACCGCGCCGCCCTGCGCCGCCGCCATCCGGAAGGAACCGGGTTCCGGCAAGGTCGTGGTGGTCAACTCCACCGGCGCGTCCACCTCGGCGAACCGGTCGAACCGGCCGTCCAGCCGGAGCACCACCCGGCCTCCGGGGTCCTTTCCGGACAGCAGGAACGCGCACTGGCGCGCGGCCTCGCTCAGCACCATCGCCGGAACGTGGTCGTAGGGATGGTCGTACATGCTGCGGTTGCGGAACGTCCGCGGGCTGAGCACGGCGCCGAGCGCGCCCTCCTCGATCCGGGCGCCGTCGAGGACCACGTTGCGCGGATCGTGTTTGTCCACAGCGGACGGATGCACCGGCGTTCCGGCCGGTCCGGCGGGCAGCGCGAACGCGGTCGCGATCTCCGCGCCGCGCTGCATCCGCCGCAGCACCAGGTACTGCTCGGCGGGCGTGCAGCCGATGTCCATGGACAGGTGGCCGAGCGCCCGGCCGTCGAGCACGAGATCCAGCTCGAAGAGCAGGCGCCGCAGATGCCCGCCGCGCACCCGGCGCTGGGGAACCGCGCCCTCCACGCGGAGTTCCCCCGGCCGTTCGCCGCACGCGAGCGCCGCGCGATCGGTGATTTCCAGCCGCCACGACCGGACCATGAACGCGGTCGCCCGCGGCGCGCCCTGGTGCACGTGGGCCGCGTAGGTCATCGCCTGACGCCCCGCCTCCAGCACGTTCAGCGGATCGTGCCAGGCCGCGGCCGCCACGTGGTCGCGGAAGTACCCGTGCGACAGCGGAAGCTGCGCGGCGCACGCGAACCGTTCCTCGTCCACCCGCGCGTACCCGGTCAGGAAGACCTCGGACAGCGACCAGCGGTGCAGCAGGTCGCGCGGGACGGTCTGGTCGTAGGCCAGATCCGGGATGACAGCGGTGATCACAGCTTCCCCCTCGCATACTCGGGACTCGCGACGACCAGGCAGCCGACCGAGCCATCGGAACCGACCGAGGTCAGCACGGCGACCTCGCCGCCGGGCGCCCAGTTCGCCAGTGCGGTGGCCAGTTGCAGCGCCGCACTGGCGCCGTGCGTTTCCCCGAGGACCGCGCCGACCCCGAGCCGCCTGGCGGCCCGTTCCGGGAAAACGGCCCGCAGCGCGCGTTCTTCGACCGCGGCCCAGCCCCGCCGCCCACCGGCCCCGGGCACGAGCAGGCCGACCTCCCCGGCCGCCACGCCCGCGCGGTCGAGTGCACTGTGGACGGTCTCGGCGAGCCGCGCGGCCACCGCGATCGGGCCGTCGCCGGTGAAACCGGTTTCGCAGGCCAGGATCCGGCCCAGCAGGCGGTCACCGGAACCCCCCGGCAGGTCGAGCGCGAACACCGCGCCGCCCTCGGCGAGCGGCGTGCCCTCGGCCAGTCCGCCGCCGCGATGCCACGCCCAGGCCGGTTCGGCGGCCAGCTCCTCGACCGCGCCGGCCAGCATCCGCCGCGCGTGGCCGTCGCGCAGCGCCGCGCAGGCGTACCGAAGGGCGTGCAGACCGGACACCGGGCCACCCGACACGGTCGCGTTCACGCCGGTGAGCCCGGTCCTGATCGCGGTCTTGCCCGCGGCCGAGTTCATCATCGTGCCGGGGAACTGGGCCGGGTTGACCAGGTACGGCCGGTCCCGCTCGAACGTGTCGCGCAGGAATTCCAGCACGGTCGCGGCACTGCCCACCGACATGCCCAGCGCGATCCCGGTCCGCTCCGCATCCGGCCCCGCCCCGGCCGCGTCGAGCGCGGTCACGCAGGCGGCCATGGCCAGCTGGTCGGTGCGGCTGAGCCGGGACAGGCCCCGGTTGCCCAGGACCGCGGCCGGATCGAAGCCGGGCACCGGCGCGACGGCGAGCGGGGGCCAGCCGGGTTCGTCCCGCGGCGCGGGCCGGGCCGGGGCGAGTCCGGTGATCGCTTCGAGGCCGGTTCCGGCGGCGCTGAACACGCCGCAACCGACGATGTCGGCGACCGGGCTGAGCGCGGGTGCGGCGGTCATCAGGCGGCCACCTCCCCGAACAGCGTGATGGCGTTGTTCCCGCCGAACGCGAAGCCGTGGTTCTGCGCGATCCGGACCCGCGCGGTCCGCGCCGCCGGCACGCAGTCCAGGCCCGGGCCCAGTTCGGGATCCCGCTCCCGCAGCGTCGCGGTGGGCGGCAGGAACCCGTCGTGGACGGCCGCGCAGGACACCAGCGCGCCGAATCCGGCCGCGGCGCCCATCGTGTGGCCGAGCAACGACTTCACCGAGCTGATCGGCGGGATGCGCTCGCCGAACACCGCGCGCACCGCCGCGACCTCGGCGGCCTCGTTGGCGCGCGTTCCGGTGCCGTGCGCGCAGATGTAGTCGACCTCCTCGGGTTTGACCCCGGCCCGGTGCTGGGCGACGCGGATGCACGCCGCGATCGACGCGGCGTCCGGATTGGTCATGTGCCGCGCGTCGCAGGTCATCCCGTAGCCGAGCACCTCCGCGTAGATCCGCGCGCCGCGGTCGAGCGCGGCGTCGAGGGGCTCCAGCAGGAGCGCGACGCCCCCTTCGGCGGTCACGATCCCATCCCGGTCCTTGTCGAACGGCCGCGGCACGTCCCGGGCGAGGGCGCCGAGCCGGTGGAATCCGGCGTGGGTCGACCGGTTGGCCGCGTCGGCTCCGCCGCACAGCGCCGCGTCGGCGTCTCCGGCGCGCACCAGGTCGAAGGCGTAGCCGATCGCGTAGTTGGCGGCCGCGCACGCCGTGCCGAAGGTCAAGGTTTCCCCGGTGAGGCACAGTTCGGTGGCGACGGCGGCGGCGATCCGCCCGGCGTCGGCCCGCCCGG
The DNA here is from genome assembly GCF_009765355.1 of Amycolatopsis anabasis. Classification (GTDB taxonomy): domain Bacteria; phylum Actinomycetota; class Actinomycetes; order Mycobacteriales; family Pseudonocardiaceae; genus Amycolatopsis; species Amycolatopsis anabasis. The sequence continues at coordinate 125,461 of NZ_VTHK01000006.1, forward strand.
CGAGCTCCGGCGGCGCCGATCCGGGCCCGTGCGCGACGACGTGCTCGGCCAGCCGCTCCAGCACCTGGGACTCGCCGTTGGTGGTGCCGAAGCAGCTCGCGACGCGCCCGGCGGCGAGCGCCTCCGGATCGGTGTCCGAATCCGCCGCCGCCATCCGCGCGGCGGCCGCGGCGAACTGCCCCGAGCGGCCCCAGCGGCCGGGGTCGCGCAGGTGGTCGGCGGGGTCGAAGCCGCGCACCTCGCCCGCCCGGGTGTGCTCGAATCCCGTGGCGTCGAACTGCTCGATGGGCCCGATCCCGCCGCGTCCCGCCCGGACGCCGTCGACGACCGCCTGCTTGCCCAGCCCGAGGCCGCTCACCGCACCGAGGCCGGTGACCACCACCCGGCGCTCACGCATGAACGATCTCCGCCGCGCTGTGCTTGGCCACCACCTCGCAGGCGGCCGGCAGGCTGTCCAGTTCGGAGATCTCCTCCTGCGGGATCTTGATCCCCAGTTCGCGTTCGAAACGCGCGAACATCTCGATGACGAGCAGCGAGTCGGCGTCGAAGTCGTCGAAGAAACTGCTGTCGTCGGTGATGTCGGCGGCGTCGACTTCGAGCACCTCCGCGACGATCTCGCGGACCTGGTCGCGCAGTTCGTCCGAAAACACGTGGCTCATGATTCTTCTCCCCAGAATTGACTCACCCCGGTCACGGGGTCCCCCGAATCAAATCCCGGCCACCGGTGCCGGGGCAAGCACATCCAAAGTGACAGCGGGGCGTCCGGAGGAGACAGTGACTCGCGGTGCCGCACGTGCCAGCGTGAATGTCGCGGATGGACTGTCGAATGGGGGCGCGACCGATGAGAACCGACGCGATCGGCATTGCGGCCGGTGAATTGTGGCTTCCGCCGGGCCGGGAACTGGCCGACGCGGCCGTCCGGGAGGGGCGCCTGCGCGCGCGGGACGCCCGGGACCTCGGTCATCCGGAGGTGCCCGACGCCGGTGACGAGGCGGCGCCGGACATGGCCGTGCACGCGGCGCTGGGTGCGCTCAAACAAGCGGGCGCCGACGCGGAGGACCTCGACGTCGTGTGCCACGCGTGGATGTACTACCAGGGGCACGACCTGTGGTCGCCCGCGCATTACATCGCCGATCGAATCGGCGCCCGGCGGGCGTTTCCGGTCGGCGTCCAGCAGGTGTGCAACGGCGGCCCGGCCGGTGTCGAACTGACCGCGGCGCGCCTGCTCGCGGCCGGGCCGGGCGGCACGCGCTGGGGTCTGGTCACCACCGCCGACCGGTTCACCGCTCCCGGATTCGACCGCTGGGCCGGTGACTACGGGGTGGCCTACGGGGACGCGGCGACCGCGTTGCTGCTGCGCGTTCCCGCGGACCCGGCGGACGCGCTGCTCCTGCGCTCGATCGTCACGGCGGCGGCGCCGGAACTGGAGGGCATGCACCGCGGCGCCGATCCGTTCGCCCGCGCCGCCCGCACCCATCGCGACCGCGTGGACATGCGCGCCACGAAACGCGCCTACCTGCGCGAGCACGGTCAGGACCCGTTCCTGCTGGCGAACCGGCGCAGTGTCACCACGATCGCCGCCACGGCCTTGCGGGAGGCCGGTCTGGCGCCGGACGATCCCCGGTTGCGGTGCGCGGTGCTCCCGCGGTTCGGGCGCAAAACCCTCGACGCGGTGTGGCGCCCGGTCCTGGCCGGATGCCTGCGCACCGAACTGCTCGACCTCGGCACGACCACCGGCCACCTCGGCGCCGGGGACGCGCTCGCCGGGGTGGCCGAACTGGCGTGGCAGGGGATCCTCGCACCGGGTGAAGCCGCCCTGGTGTTCAGCGCCGGGGCGGGCTTCACCTGGTCCTGCCTCGTCGTGCAGGCGCGGTCGTGAGTCACCGGCGCAGCGACGGAACGGGCACCGGGACCGGCGACGGGATGAGTCCCATTTGGACGGCCTTGTTCGCGGCCTCGACCCGGGACCGGGCGGCGAGCTTGTCGAAAATGCTGCGCATGTGCCGTTTCACGGTGCCCTCCACGATGTCGAGCCGGCGGGCGATCTGGTAGTTGCTCAGGCCTTTGGCCACGAGCTCGATCACCTCGGCCTCGCGCGGGGACAACGGTCCCGGTTCCGCCGGCTCCGGGCGCAGCAGCTGATTCGCCGACAGCGAGACGGTGACGGGATTGCCGGGCAGCCGTGCGCCGCGGACCGCGGCCACCAGCGCGTGCCGGGTCACGGTCTTGTGCAGGAAGCCCGCGATTCCCGCCGCCAGCAACAACCGGACCAGCGCGGTGTCGTCGTGCATGGTGAGGACGAGCACGCGCACCCCCGGCCGGACGTGCTGGAGGCGGCGCACGGTGTCCTGCGGACGTTCGTTTCCCGGCATTTCGATGTCCAGCAGCACGACATGCGGCCGGTGCTCGGCGGCCAGGCGCAAGGCTTCGTCCACGCTGCCGGCCACCCCTGCCACGGAAAGATCGGGTTCGGCCTCGAGCAACTCGGCCAGCGCGTTGCCGAGCAGCGTGTGGTCGTCGGCGATCAGAATTCGAGTCTCTTTCATATTCTTTGCTCTCCTGAAGTCAATCGGCGCGGTGCTCGTTCTCGGGCAGCGGAACCCACAGCCGCATACTCGTGCCCCGGCCGGGCTTGCTGATCAGGGAAAGTCGTCCCCCCAGGTGTTCGGCGCGTTCCCGCATGACGGTCAGGCCCGCGCCGTCGCGCAAATCGTTCCGATCCGGAGAAGCGAAACCGGATCCGTCGTCGTCCGCCGCCACATCCACGCGGCCGGGACTGATCCCGACCCGCACCCGGACGTTCTCCGGCGACGCGTGCGCGAACGAGTTCCGCAGGAATTCGCGGAGAATCAGGAAGATCTCGTCCCGGTGATTCTCCGGTAGCCAGGCCTCGTCCCCGTGCACCCGGACGCGGACCTCGGCCGCCCGGAAGTTGAGCTCCTCCGCGCAGGCGGTGAGCGACCGGGCCAGGCTGGTCAGCGGCGCCTTGGCGCGGAGACCGGAGAAGAGCAGGCGGGTGAAGTCCTTCGCCTCGGCCAGCGCGCCCTCGACCGCCCGGAGATGATCGTCGCCCGCGCCCCGCGCCTTCACCCGGTACAGCTCGAGGTGCCGCATGGCCAGGACGAGGCTGTTGCCGAGCTGGTCGTGCACGTCCCGCGCGAGGCGCTTGCGATCGTCGGAATTCGCCTGCTCGACCTGTTCCAGCAGGTAGGCGTCGTAGCTGTCCGCCGCGGCGGACAGGTGCCGCGAACTGAGCTCCTGGAGCAGGCGGGCGGCCCGGGTGACCAGGGCCGCCCGGGGCTCACCGGGGAGCCCGGAAACGAGGTCCGCGAACTCCTCCAGCGCGATCCCGGCCAGGATCTCGATCGCCTTCAGCGCATCGGTGAACCGGGCCCGGCGGCAGGCCCACAGCCCGCCCAGGACGGCCGGTTCGGCGAGCGGCTCGCCCGGGTGCGGCTCGCTCCCGGGCGAGCCGATCGCCCGGGCGAAGGCTTCCAGCACCAGCGACGCGTGCGCCCGCGCCTGCCCCCGGAGCTCGGCGACGATGCCGAGCGGATTGGCGACGAGCTCCAATCTTTCCTGGTACTTGCGAACAATGTCCGGTATTGCCGTGGTGACTCTTTCCCCCACATCGGCACTCGGCTTCGACTCCATGAAGTTGTCCCCCAGATTTCTTTCGCAGGCTCGGCACGATAGCTCATTCGCCGGACGGCAAAGAATTCGTTACCGCGACACTGCGGCGCACCATACGTGCGACACACCAGCCCCCAAGACCCGCCTGGCATGATTTTGCCGCACGTTCATTGACTTGCGCACGACCCGACTCAGTCAACGGGGTGACCTTGATCACAAGAAAACTGGGGCAAGCATCAGAGTATCGGGCGGCAACCCACCGCGCGCGCCGTCCGAATGGGAAAGAATCCCGTCGATACCACAGAACCTGTCCCGGGATGCCGGGAAAATTGCCCTCTCCACTTGGGACACCGCACGCCGTATGTCCTCTGTGGACCACCAAGTTCGTTCGGAAGGCTAACGGCCGGAAAGGAACCCGGAGAAAAGGCCGCCGCCCACTCGGGGCGACGGCCTCGACTCTTCGAGTGACTCAGGCGGTGGCGGTGAACTGCGCCGAGTACAGGCGATAGTAGGCGCCCCGGGACTCGAGCAGTTCGTCGTGCGTGCCCTGTTCGACGATCCGGCCCGCCTCCATCACCAGGATGAGGTCGGCGTCGCGGATCGTGGACAGCCGGTGCGCGATGACGAAACTCGTGCGCGACGAGCGCAGCGCGGCCATCGCGTGCTGCACCAGCGATTCCGTCCGGGTGTCGACCGAACTCGTCGCCTCGTCGAGGATCAGCAGCGACGGGCCGGCCAGGAACGCGCGCGCGATCGTCAGCAGCTGCTTCTCCCCCGCGCTGACGTTGGTGCCCTCGTCGTCGATCACCGTGTCGTAGCCGTCCGGCAGCGTGCGCACCCACCGGTCGACGAAGGTCGCCTTCGCCGCGGCCAGGATCTCCTCCTCGGTCGCGTCCGGTTTGCCGTACGCGATGTTGTCGCGGATCGTGCCGCCGAACAGCCAGGTGTCCTGGAGCACCATGCCGGTCTGCGACCGCAGGTCCTCCCGGCGCAGCCGGGTGATGTCCACGCCGTCCAGGGTGATCCGGCCCGCGTCCAGTTCGTAGAACCGCATGATCAGGTTGACCAGCGTGGTCTTCCCGGCCCCGGTCGGGCCGACGATCGCCACCGTCTGCCCCGGCTCGGCGACCAGCGACAGGTGCTCGATGAGCGGCTGCTCGGGCCGGTAGGAGAAGCTGACGTCCTCGAACTCGACCCGCCCCCGCCGCTCGGCGGGCAGCGAAGCGTCCGCCGGATCGGGTTCCTGCTCCTCGGCATCCAGCAACTCGAAGACCCGCTCGGCCGAGGCGACCCCGGACTGCATCAGGTTCGCCATCGACGCCACCTGGGTCAGCGGCTGGGTGAACTGCCGCGAATACTGGAGGAACGCCTGCACCTCGCCCAGGCTCATCGCGCCGGAGGTGATCCGCACTCCGCCGATCACCGCGACCACGACGTAACTGAGGTTCGACAGGAACATCATCGCCGGCATGATCAGCCCGGAGATGAACTGCGCGCCCAGGGCCGATCCGAACAGCTCGTCGTTGCGGCGCCGGAACTCGGCTTCGGACTCCCGCTGCCGCCCGAACACCTTGACCAGCTGGTGGCCGGTGAACGCCTCCTCGATGTGCGCGTTGAGCGCGCCGGTGTGCTTCCACTGCGCGATGAACAGCTTCTGCGACCGCTTGCCGATCCAGCCGGTGATGAGCACCGAGGCGGGGATCAGGACCAGCGCGAGCAACGCGAGCAGCGGCGAGATGGTGAACATCATCACCAGCACGCCGAGCACGGTCAGCAGCGAAGTCAGCAGCTGGCTCAGGGTCTGCTGCAACGTCGTCGAGATGTTGTCGATGTCGTTGGTGACCCGGGACAGCAGCTCGCCCCGGGGCTGACCGTCGAAGTAGCGCAGCGGGAGCCGGTGCAGCTTCTCCTCGACGTCGGCCCGCAGCTTGAACACGACCCGCTGCACCACGCCGTTGAGCAGGCGCCCCTGCGCCCAGCCGAACACCGAGGACGTCAGGTACAGGGCGAGCACCCAGGCCAGCACGGTGCCCAGCGCGCCGAAGTCGATCCCCGCGCCGGGCACGTTCCGCAGGCGCGCGAGCACGCCGTCGAAGATGACGTCGGTGGCCTGCCCGAGGATCTTCGGCCCGGCCACGGCGAACGCGACGCTGGCGACGCCGAGCGCGACGACGGCCGCGAACTTGACCCGTTCCGGGCGCATGCGGGCGATCAGCCGTTTCAGGGAGGGCCCGAAGCTGTTCGCCTTGCCCATCGGCATGCCCATGCCCGGCATGCCACGGCCCATGGGCGAGGGCTGCGGCCGGGGAGTGGTTGTGGTGGTGGTGCTCATGCCGCCTGCTCCGGGGTCAGCTGGGACTGGACGATTTCCTGGTAGGTCCGGCAGGTGTCCAGCAGTTGCCGGTGGGTGCCGATCCCGACGACCGATCCGTTGTCCAGCACGATGATCTGGTCGGCGTCGAGGATGGTGGAAACCCGCTGGGCGACGACGAGCACCGCCGCCCGCGCGGTGTGCGGGCGCAGCGCCGCGCGCAGCCTCGCGTCGGTCGCCAGGTCGAGCGCGGAGAACGAGTCGTCGAACAGGTAGATCTCCGGTCGGCGGACCAGGGCCCGGGCGATGGACAGCCGTTGCCGCTGGCCGCCGGAAACATTGGTGCCGCCCTGCGCGATCGGCGCCGCCAGCCCGCCGGGCATGTCCTCGACGAAATCGCGGGCCTGCGCGATTTCCAGGGCCTGCCACAGTTCCTCGTCCGTGGCGTCCGGGTTCCCGTAGCGGAGGTTGGTCGCCACGGTGCCGGTGAACAGGTACGGCCGTTGCGGCACCAGGCCGATCCGGTTCCACAGCGCGTCGGGATCGAGTTCGCGCACGTCGGCGCCGTCGACGAACACATTGCCCGCGGTCACGTCGATCAGCCGGGGCACGAGCGAGAGCAACGTCGTCTTCCCCGACCCGGTGCTGCCGACGATCGCGGTGGTGCGGCCCGGCTCGGCGCGGAAGGAGATGTCGCGCAGCACGGGATCCGCCGCGCCGGGATACCGGAACTCGACGCCGCGGAACTCGAGTTCGGCGCTCCTGGTCAGCTCCCGCACCGGCGCCGCGGGCGGGCTCACCGAGGACTCGGTGTCCAGCACCTCGGTGATCCGCTCGGCGCAGACCGCGGCGCGCGGGATCATGGTCGAGATGAACGTCGCCATCATCACCGACATGAGGATCTGCAACAGGTAGTTCAGGAACGCGGTCAGCGCGCCGATCTGCATCTCCCCCGCGTCGACGCGGTGCGAACCGAACCACAGCACGGCGACGCTGGAGGCGTTCAGGATGAGCAGCACCGTCGGGAAGATCAGCGCCTGGTACCTGCCGACCCGCAACGCGGTGTCGGTGAGCGTGCGGTTGGCGTCGGCGAACCGGCGGGTCTCGGCGGGCTCGCGGACGAACGCGCGGATGACGCGGATGCCGGACAGCTGCTCCCGCAGCACGCGGTTGACCTCGTCGATCCGCTCCTGCATCTTGCGGAACTGCGGCACCATCCGGGACACGATCAACCCGATCGCGAGCACCAGCACCGGCACGCAGACCAGCAGCAGCCAGGACAGGCCGACGTCCTCCCGCAGCGCCATCACGATGCCGGCGACGCACATGATCGGTGCCATGACCAGCATGGTGCACACCATGACCACCAGCAGCTGGATCTGCTGCACGTCGTTGGTGGTGCGCGTGATCAGCGACGGGGCGCCGAACCCCGCGACCTCACGCGCGGAGAACTCGCCGACCCGGTGGAAGACGGCCGACCGGATGTCCCGGCCCAGCGCCATCGCGACCCGGGCGCCGAAGTAGGCCGCACCGACCGAGCAGAGGATCTGCAGCACCGTGACGGTCAGCATCCAGCCGCCCGTGGACAGGATGTAACCGGTGTCCCCCTTGACCACGCCGAAGTCGATGAGGTCGGCGTTCAGGCTCGGCAGGTACAGCGAGGCCAGCGTGCCGATGAGTTGCAGCACGAAGACGGCCGTGAGCTCGCGACCGTACGGCCGCAGGTACGTGCGTAACAGGCGGTTCAGCAACGAAGCCCCCACAGAAGAAACGAACCGTGTCTAATATGACCCAAGGTAGACAGCTTCGATAAGAAACGCAACGTATTTTAAGGGGCAGGGTGACCGAGACGAAGTCGCGCCGCCGGGGAGCGGAGCTGGAGCAGGCGATCCTGGACGCGACCTGGGCCGAGCTGAAGGAAGTCGGCTACACCCGGCTCACCATCGAGGCGGTGGCCGCCCGCGCCGCGACCAGCAAACCGGTAATCTACCGGCGCTGGTCGAGCCGCGCGGAACTGGTCCTCGCCGCGTGGGACCGGCGGGTGCCCGCCAAGCGGAAGGCGCCGCCGCACACCGGCGCGCTCCGCTCCGATCTGGTGGCGCTGTTCAAGGAGGTCGCGCACCGGGTCGACAGCATGATGAGCGAGATGATCGCCGGTGTGATGGGCGAGACCTTCCGGCATCCCGAGGTCACCAAGGTGCTGCGGAAGCGGCTCTGCGAACCGTCACCGCTGACCGAGGCGATCGAGACGATCCTGGGGCGCGCGGCCGATCGGGGCGAACTCCCGCCCGTCAAGCTGCCGCTGCGAGTCACCCGGCTCCCGCTCGACCTGGTGCGCAACGAGTTCATCGTCTACGGCGCGCCGCTCAACGAGGAAAGCATCGTGGAAATCGTGGACGAGGTCTATTTGCCGTTGTTGCGCGGATTGGGCAGCTCACCGGAAACCTAGGAACGGGAAACTCGCGGCGGTTGTTGCGTTGTCCGCACCTCGATGCGCAGGGCGATGCACTCTCGGTTGAACATGGCAGGAACACAAGCGGGGGAAGACATCAGGCATGCGGCCTAAGAAAAGGGCCCTATATCCACCCAGGGCAATCACGCACGGCCGCGATTAGGCCGAACGGATGTGAGCCACGACTCCCCTCGCGGGCGGGCGTTCCCGCCCCTTGGAGATCTTCACCCGGGGTGAAACCGCACGTCACGCCATCGACGCATTGCTCCTTCCGGCCCGCCTCCCATAGATTGAACGGGAGGCGGTTTCGCGGACGGTCAGCGTGGATTAACGCGAACGCCGTCCGAGTCGGGGTAATGAATCAAGTTTCACACCCTGAGCGTTCGCACGCGATTTTCGACCTTCCTGCGATGTGTGCTGCGCGCCAGTATTCGTGCCTACCGCCGAACCCTGGAGTGAAACGAAAATGACTGATTTGACTGCCCATCCCGCGCAGGCGTTCGGCGCGGATCCATTGCAGGTCCGGGACACCGATCACTACACCGATGAGTACGTCAAAGGTTTCGTGGAGAAATGGGACGAACTCATCGACTGGAAGAAGCGGTACGAGAGCGAGGGAAGCTTCTTCGTCGATCTGCTCAAGTCGCGGCGGGTGAAATCCGTCCTCGATGTGGCCACCGGAACCGGTTTCCATTCGGTGCGGCTCATCGAAGAAGGTTTCGACACGGTGAGCGTCGACGGCAGCCCGGAAATGCTGGCCAAGGCCTTCGAGAACGGGAAGAACTACGGCGGCCACATCCTGCGGGTGGTGCACGCCGACTGGCGCTGGCTCAACCGGGACGTGCACGGTGAGTTCGACGCGGTGATCTGCCTCGGCAACTCGTTCACGCACCTGTTCTCCGAGCGGGATCGGCGCAAGGCGCTGGCCGAGTTCTACGCGGTGCTCAAGCACGACGGGATCCTGATCCTGGACCAGCGCAACTACGACGCGATCCTGGACAACGGGTTCTCCAGCAAGCACACGTACTACTACTGCGGCGAGCAGGTGACCGCGGAACCGGAGTACATCGACGAGGGCCTGGCCCGTTTCCGGTACAGCTTCCCGGACCGCTCCCAGTTCCACCTCAACATGTTCCCGCTGCGCAAGGACTACGTCCGGCGGCTGCTGCGCGAAGTCGGCTTCCAGCGGCTCGAGACCTACGGCGATTTCCAGGATTCCTTCGCCGCGGACGAACCCGATTTCCTCATCCACGTCGCGGAGAAGAGTTACGTGAAAAGCACCGAAGACCGAATCGCCTATTCGTCCGCGGTGAACGTCGCCCGCGACTACTACAACTCCTCGGACGCGGACAATTTCTACTTCTCCATCTGGGGCGGCGAGGACATCCACATCGGACTGTACGACCGGCCGGACGAGGAGATCGCGACGGCGAGCCGCCGGACGGTCGAGCGGATGGCCGGCAAGCTCGCGCTCACCGGGGCGAACCACGTGCTCGACATCGGTTCCGGTTACGGCGGGGCGGCGCGTCACCTGGCCCGGGCCTACGGCTGCCGGGTGACCTGCCTGAACCTGAGCGAGGTGGAAAACCGGCGCAATCGTCAGCTCAACGACGAGAGCGAGCTGACCGGGCTGATCGACGTGGTCGACGGCTCGTTCGAAGACCTGCCGTTCGAGGACAACCACTTCGACGTGGTGTGGTCGCAGGACGCGATGTTGCACAGCGGGGACCGGATCCGCGTGCTGCAGGAGGTCTACCGCGTGCTCAAACCGCGCGGCGAGCTGGTGTTCACCGATCCGATGGCCGCGGACGCCTGCGCGAAGGACGCGCTCCGGCCGATCCTGGACCGGCTGCACCTGGAATCCATGGGGTCGCCGGAGTTCTACCGGCGCGAACTGCACCGGCTGGGCGTCGCCTCGCTCGAGTTCGAGGATCACACCCCCCAGCTGGCCACCCACTACGGCCGGGTGCTGGACGAGACCGAGCGGCGCGAACCCGAGCTCGCGGGCAGCATCAGCGACGAGTACCTCACCCGGATGAAGACCGGCCTGAAGCACTGGGTCGACGGCGGGCGCGCGGGAAACCTCGCCTGGGGCATCTTCCACGCCATCCGATGAGCGCGGTTGACCTCAACGCGGATTGAGGACGCAGGCTGAGGTGGTCCGCGAGATCGGGAAAGGACCACCATGCCTGTGCGAATCGGGGCCGGATTGCCCACGTTCGGCCAGGGAGCCGGGAACGCCGTCCCGGACATCCCGGCCCTGGCACGCGCGGCCGAACAGTCCGGTTTGGACGCCGTCTGGGCCGGTGACCACCTGAGCACCGGCAATCCGTTCCTGGAGAGCACCGTCGCGCTGGCCGCCGCGGCCGCGGTGACCGAGCGGCTGTCGATCGGGTTCGGCGTGCTGCTGCTCGCGCTGCGCCAGGAAGCCTGGGCCGCCAAGCAACTCGGCTCCCTGCAATGCCTGTCCCGGAACCGGCTCCTGCTCGGCGTCGGCACCGGCGCGGGCTCGCCGGGCGAATGGGCCGCGGCCGGGATCCCCCGCGCCGAACGGGGCCGCCGGACCGACGCGATGCTCGCCGCGCTGCCCCGGCTGCTCGCCGGCGACGCCACCGAACTGGGCACGGTGCCGGGCGCACCGGTGACGGCCCTGCACCCCGCGGTGGCGATGCCGCCGCTGTGGATCGGCGGCGGCTCGGACCGGGCGTTCCGGCGCGTGCTCGACCACGGCGCCGGCTGGCTCTCCTCGTTGCTCGCGCCGGAGGAGTTCGCGCACCGGCTCACCGCGCTGAGCGCGATGGCCGCGCGGCGGGGCCTGCCCGCCCCGGACGCGGGCACCACCGTGTTCGCCGCGGTGAGCCGGAACGGCCACCGCGAGAAACGGGACCGGATGGCGCGTTTCCTGGGCTCCCTGACCGGCCGGTCCCCGGCGCAGCTGGAGCGGCTCGTGGTCAGCGGGCCGCCCGAGGCGCTCGCCGAACGGCTCGACGAGTACCGCCGGTCCGGTGCCCGGACCTTCGTGGTACACCTGCCCGGACCCGACTGGGCCCGCGACTACGAACTCCTCGCCGAAGCCCGCGCGCTCCTGGTACCGGCCGTTACGGGGTCCGGCCGGTGACGGCCAGGATCCGGTCGAGCAGCGGCGCGTCGGCGGGAACCTCGACCGCGGGCCCCCACAGGCCCTCGACGGGGGCCTTCGGGACGAATTCGGCCACGTGGTCGAGGCAGGCGCGCAGCGTCTCCCCGGGCAGGTCGAAGGGCTGCCCGGTGGCCTGCGCGAGGTCCCAGCCGTGCACGACCATCTCGGTGAGCGCGATCCTGCCCCAGAGCCGGTTCGGCAGCTCCGGACCCGCCGCCGGGCCCATGCCCGCCCAGGCCGCGGGGTCGTCCCAGGCCTCGCCGAGCGATCGGACGTGCCGGGTGACGGCGGCCCGCCAGCCGTCGCCGAGGTGCGCGGCGGAGGCCTCGGCCCGGACGTCGACGGGCTCCTTGCGCGCGACGGCGGTGAGTCCCCGCGCCGCCTCGCCGACGTGGTCGATCAGGTCGCCGACGGTGTACTCGGTGCACGGGGTGGGGCCGGTGAGCCGCTCGTCGGCGATGCCGTCCAGCACGTCGATCATCCGCTGGCAGGCCGGTTTCAGGTCGATCATCGTTCCTCCCGGTGGTCGTTCACCAGGATGTCGGAACCGACTCGCCGGTCTCGACATCCCCCGGGCGGTTCGCTGGCGCGAGTCCCCCGTTCCGGAAGGGTGAGTCCCTCGTTTCGGTCTATCGAGTTCCCCGTTTCGGTAGGTGGGTGGTTACCAGCCCCGACCGGCGAACAGGGCGGCCCGGGCCATCGCCACGACCGTGGACCAGGGCGGCAGCGGGCGGCCGGCGACCGGGCGGTCGATCCACCGCACCCGCCCGCGCGGGAGGAGCGACGGTGGCAGGGAAATGGTGGCGCCCAACGGTTTCCACCCGACATCGGCCCGCAGCAGGTCCTCGCGCGTCTTCTCGCTCATCTCGGTCCGCGGCCGGGTCAGGAAGATCCAGTCCGCCGGGTCGCCGGGGATCCCGATGATCGGTCCGGTCACCAGGTGCATCCGCAGCAGGGCGTTGACCTCCCCGCCGAACGCCGCACGCATGACCAGCGCGTCCACGGTCTCACCGATCGGCAGTTCGAGCCGTGTCCCGGAAGTGTCCACTGTGGTCGGCCAGTCGAACGTGCCGCGGTACCGGCGGGACACCGCGGCGAGGTCAGCCAGCACATCGGGGGCGGTCTTCTCGGTGGTGGTCAAGGCGGAACTCACTTTCCTCGGTGGATGCGGATTCGGCCCGCGGCGGATCCTCCAGAACCGCGTCGCGCAGGGCCGCACGGAACCGGCCGACCTGCAGGGCCGTCAGCCGGGCGGTTCCACCGTGCGGGAATTCCACCTCGACGGCATCGGCCACCCGGCGGATATGTATCCGGGCGGTCCAGCCGCGGTGATCACGGCAGGGAACCCGGCGCCCGGGGCGGCGGCCCAGGAACCGGCTCAGCATGATCGGCCCTCCCCGCGCAGCAACCGCTGGGCGGCCAGCGCCACGAGCAGTTCCAGGCGCAGGTCCGGATCGGCGAGCCGCTCGCCGAACAGCGCGGTGAGCTTGCGCAAGCGGTAGCGCACGGTCTGCGGGTGGACGTGCAGCCGCGCCGCGCAGGCCGGTGCGCTGCCCCCGGCCCGCAGCCAGGCGAACAGCGTGTCCGCCAAGGCGTCCCGTTGCGCTCCGGAGCGGAGTTCGAGCAGTGGCGCCAGGCGGTCCTCGACCAGGATGCGGACCAGCGCCCGGTCCTGGACCAGGACGAGCGTCGACAGGTGATCGGCGCAGCGGACGATCCCGGTCGCCCGCACCAGTCCCGCGCGCAGCACCTCGGCCAGTCTGCGCGCCCAGCCCAGCGAGGAGGCCGCGTCGACCGGGGACACCGCGGGCCCGACGACGGCCGTCCGGCCGCGCAGGGTCTCGTCCAGCCCCCGCCAGCGATCGGGGACGAGCAGGCACGGATCCGGCCGGTCGAGGTCGGCCAGCACGTCCGGGGGCAGGGCGATGAGCGGGCTCGAACCGGGCCCGTCCCCGTCGAGCAGCACGCTCGCCACCGAACCGGGCATGGGCCAGCCCGCGGCCCGGGCCAGTTCGGCCAGCGGGCTCGGGCCGCGCGGCCGCTCACCGAGCAGTACGCGCAGCAGGTCCCGCTGCCGGTGCCGCACTTCGGCGGCGGAGTGCGGCGCGTCGACCATCGAATCGGGCATCACCGGTCGCTCCCTTCGTTCTTTCCCGGGCATACGGGCGACTCGGGGAAACCGGATCACAATTTCCCGGCGGATGTACCGGTGAGCGGGACTCGTTTCCGATCTTTCGCGGCGAAATTAGCATCCTGCGCGCATTCCGCCCGAATCCGCACTTCGACGCTCAAGGGGAATTCGTGCCGCATCCATCGGACGACGGCGACTGGCACCACCGCGATCTGATCGACACCCTGTGGCAGCTGCGGGGCCCGCTGCTGGCACACACCATCAAACTGACCAAACAGGACAGACACTGGGCCGAGGACGTGGTCCAGGAAACCCTGCTCCGGGCCTGGCAGAACGCGCACAAGCTCAACCGGGAGCTGGACATGCTCCGCTCGTGGCTGTTCACCGTGGCCCGCCGGATCGTGATCGACACCTGGCGCACCAGGAAGGCCCGGCCGCACGAGGTGGAACTTTCCGGCACGGAGGTCTCGTCCTCCTCCGACGCCACCGACGGGGTGCTGGCGACCATGCTGGTCGACGAGGCCGTGCGGCACCTCAGCCACGAGAACCGCGACGCCGTCCGCGAGGTCTACCTGAAGGGGAACACCGTGCGGGAAGCCGCCGACGCGCTCGGGGTGCCGGTGGGCACGATCAAATCGCGGCTGCACAACGCGCGGCACGCGATGCGCGCCCGGCTGCGCGAGGCCGGATGAACTCCCGTGCCGCCTCCGCCGGGTGGCGGATGCACCCGGTGCGCCCCGGCACGCGGCGCGCGGATCCGGGTGCGCACGTTCCGCGCACCGGCCGATGTGCGGCCGGGGGTGGAAAGCGCACAGTGGACTCGACGACAACGCGATCGTCGCTTCCGTTTCTCGCTTTCGCTGGAGACCCGTCGATGCACCGAAATGTCCCGCGCCGCCTGCCGCACCTCGCCGTGGGGGCGCACCACGGCCCGGCCGAGGGCGCCTGCCTCATGGAGTGCGTCTCCGTGGTCGCGGGGGAACCGTGGTCGGACCGTCCCGCCTGCACCGATCCGGTGCTCGCCGCGGCCGCCCGGGGAGCCAACGACGCGCTGCCCGACGAGGAGCGGCAGCGGTTGCTGCCCCTGGTCCCGCGGTTGGCGAGCTCCGCCGGAAGCGAACCGCATACCCGCCGGCTCGCCGCGTGGTGCCTCCGGCAGGCCGCGGCCACGGTCGATCCGGCCTGGCAGGGCGGGGTCGGCGCGGCCGCCGCGGTCACCGCCCGGCTCCTGCTCGGCCGGGAAGTCCCGGCGGCCGCGGTGGACCGGGCCCGCTCGTGCCTGCGCAAGATGCGGCTGTGCTCGGCGCCGGGAAAACCGGCCTGGCTGGCGGGAAGCGCGGTCGGCATGCTGTTCGACGCGGTCGCCGGCCCGGGCGCCGCCGAGGCCGACCGGTACCGCGCGATGACCGCCGCGGCCTACCACTGCGCGCTCGCGGCCCGGTCGCCCCGGACGTTCCTCATCCGGCTGCTCGAGTTCCACGAGAGCCGCACCGCCGATCGGCGATCCGTTCCCCCGTACCGGAACTGGCGCAACGAGCTCGCACCGCTGGCCCGGCTCGGCCCCGATGTCCGAGCTTCCGAATGTACGGATTGGACGATCCGGCGCGGAAATCTCCCCGCCTGACCGCCAGAATTCGGTTCCGGCGGCTTCCCCTCCCGCTGGAACCGGACGCCCCGCCACCGCGGGGCACCCGTCGCACCGGTGTGCGCCCCTTTCCCCTCCCGCGCACCCGGTGCGACGACCCACCGGCGGTTGTCATCCCGATGACAACCGCCGGTGTTTTTCTTTTTGGTTTTCCCTCAGGACACCGAAATCGGTTCCCGGATAGCTTTGTTCTCGCCCTTGTCGGCAACTGGAGAGAAATGGAACAGATGACAGACGAACAATCCACCGAAAACCGTGCGGCGAAACGATCGCGGGCGGTCGGGGCCACCGTGCTGGGACTCGCCGCCACGGCCGCACTCGCCGCCCAGGCGCCGGCGGCGGCCGCGGCGCCCGGCGTGGACCCAGGCTTCCCGGACAACGTCGGCAACGCGGGCGCGAGCTTCACCGTGCGCGCCTACCGGGAGATCGCCCTCCTGCCGAACGACGAATACGTCCGGCTGCGGAAGGACGTGCTGGCCCTGGACGAGAACCGGGTTCCGGGCCGGACTCCCGAGGAGATCGTGGCGCTGAAGCGCAGCTTCTCGTCCAACGGCTGCACCCTGGTCCCCGATCTGGGTGCGGAGCGGGCCTGCGAGCAGCACGACTTCCGGTACACCGTCGGGCCGACCGTGTACGCGAACGACCCGTCCGGCGCGCGGGCCGACCGCGAAGACGCCGACGACCAGCTCTACCGGAACACGAACAACGCCTACACCGTCGAATGGGCCGGCGCCCTGCACGCGATCATCAAGTACTACGGGACCACCCTGTTCGGCCGCGACCTGTACTCCCCCACCAAGGTCGTCGGCCCGGTCTACCGGAGCGCCGAGGAGATCCGGGAACTGGTGCGCGCCGCCCAGGCCGGGTGAACCCGGGGAGCGGATGCCCGGAACGAGCCGGACCGTTCAGGGCATCCGCTCCGCGTGGCCCAGGCGGCGGGAGACGGCCGCGGCGGCCGCGCGCACGGCGTGGCCGAGTTCGTCCAGGCGCAACAGGATCCCACCGGCCGGGGCGAGGACGGTCAACGCGCCCACCGGCCGCCCCGAGCGGTCCAGGACCGCCGCGGCCACCCCGCCGATCTCGGGTTCGCTCTCCACGTTGTCGATCGCCCAGCCGCGCGATCCGGTCTGCTCCAGTTCGGCGAGCAGGCCGTCCCGATCGACGATCGTGTTGGGCGTCAGGCGGTCCAGCGGCATCCCGCGAACCCGCTCGGCTCGTTCCCGTGGCGGCAACGCGGCGAGCCACGCCTTCCCGGACGCGGTCGCGTGCCACGGCCACCGCGCGCCCAGCCGGAGATCCTCCCCGGCGACCGCGGGAAGCCTCGATTCCCTTGCCACGTAATCGATTCCGTCCACCTCGGGCACGGCCAGGTACACGACACCGGGCACTTTTCGCGCCAGGCCGCGCATCGGCGGCGCCGCGGCCCGGCGCACCTCGGCACCGGACAGCGCCCGCAGCGCGAGATCCACCAGCCGGACCCCGAGCCGCACGCGGCCGGTCGCCGGATCGGCTTCCAGGTAACCGAGTTCCTTGAGCGTGTGCACGGCGCGGTACGCGGCACTGCGGCTCAGTCCCAGCTCCCGCGCGATCGCGTTGGTGGAGACCTCCTCGTGCAGCCCGACGTGCTCCAGGATCGCCAGGCCCCGCTCCAGCGTGCCCGCGTGGTCCAGGGCGGTCATCGCTCGCTCCCTCCGCTGCCGCCGCAACGTATCGCAGTACCCTAGGCCCGGATCGCCAGCAAACACCGCCCGTCACCGGTCCGCACCTCGAACGACCGGATGCCGGTGACCGGCAGGCCCGCCGTCCCCCGCACCCGGCGCGGCGCGGCGAACCCCTGGTCCGGCGCCACCCATTCGGCGACGGCCTGCTCCCGGCCGTCCGCGGCGATCGCGACGAGCCGGTAGGGGCCGGGGCCGGGCAGCCCCGACACTTCGGCTTCGACGCCCGTTCCGGCGCCCGCGGCGGTGAGCACGAGCGTGGCGGCGACGTTGCCGGCCGGATCCTTCGCCGAAAGCGTCCGGGGCGTGGTGGCGCTGGGCGGCGGTTCGTCGGGAGGCGTGCTGATGACGGTCACCACGGGCGGGGCCGTGGGGGCGGCGGCCGGTCGCATCCCGAGCAGGACGATGACCGCGACGGCGAGCGCGGCCGCCGCGAACGCGATCCGCGCTCGCCGGTTCCGGGCGGCGCGGATCCGAGTGAGCAGGGCGCGCAGGCATTCCTCGTCCCGCGCCGCGTCCTCCGGTTCGGCCGCCGGGAAGGCCGCCAGGACCCCGTGTTCCGCGGCGGCGTCGAGCAAATCGGGCAACTCGGCGAGTTCGGTCAGCTCGAGCTGGCAGCCGCGGCAGTCCCGCAGGTGGTTCTCGAAGGCCGCCAGTTCCGCGGATTCCAGCGCTCCGACGACATAGGCGGCCACATCGGTGTGGGCCGGTCGCGCGGTCATGCCGAGGTTCCCTCCCGCAGGGCCAGGCGCAGGATGCGCAACGCGTTGTACAGCCGGGCCTTCACCTTCCCCGGCGGCACGCCCAGATCCCGGGCCGCTTCGCCCACGGTCCGGCCCAGCAGGTAGGTCGCCACGATCGCCTCGCGGTGCTCGGCCGAAAGGCCGCGCAGCGCCTGGACGATCACCTCGACCGGTTCGGGACGGTCCGGTGCCGCGGGCGGGCTCGCGCACCTCGCCCGCCCGCCGCGCCGCCCCTCGGCGACGACCCGGCGGGCCACCGTGAACAGCCACGCCCGCGGCACCCCGGATTCGCGGCTGAGCCCGCCCACGTTCCGCCAGGCCCGGAACAGGGTTTCCCGGACGACTTCGGCCGCCCACTCCCGGTCGTTGCCGGTCAGCCGCAGGGCGAACGCGAACAGGGCGCCGCGGAACTGCCGATGCAGCAACGCGACCAGTTCCTCGTCGCGGCGCCGGGGCGCTTCGGCCGGTGGGAAAGGCGATCGGTCGCGTCCGGTCATCGATTCCATGTGGAGGACGTACGGAACCGGCGGCCACCGGGCCCTGTGAGCTGCACCACGCGAGGTGGCCGTGAACCTCACTGGCCCGCATTCCGTATGCCCGTCCGTCCCCAGCCGCGCGACCACCGATCGATCCGAGGCCCTTCGTGCTCCTACCGCTGCTGCACCAGTTGCCCTCGCCCTCCCCGCACGACGCGGGTATCCGGCAGGTTTCCGCGCTGTCCGCGCGGCTGGGCTACGCGTTCATGTGCCTGGCCCTGTCCTGGGGCGTGCTGACCGCCACCGGCTGGGTCCACCGGGTCGTCGGGCGGCAGGCGGTGCGCGGCACCCATCTGGTCTTCGTGATCTTCACCCTGGCGTTCGGCGTGGTGCACGCCGCCGCGTTCCTGTTCCTCGAGGACCTGCCGGTCACCCCGCTCACCCTGACCGTGCCCCTGTGGCGGAACGGCCCGCTCCGGCACGCGGCGGGGATCCTCGGGCTGGAGCTGATGACGGCGGTCGCGATCACGGCCGCACTGCGCCGCTGCCTCCCGTACCGCCGCTGGCTGCGGCTGCACCAACTCGGCTACCCCGCGGTCGGGTTGACGGCGGTCCATTCGTGGCTCGGCGCCGCGGCCAACGGGCATCTCCCCCTGCTGTCGCTCGGCGGGGTCACCTTGCTCGCGCCCGCGGCGACCCTGACCTTCCTCCGATTCGTGCCCGCGGCGGTGCTCACCCGCCTCGGCCTGGTGGAAGAACCACCCGCGGGCCCGCCGCGCCCGGGTTCCGCGGTGCGGGTGAGCGTGGACAACCAGCGGTGCCGCCTGTACGGGATCTGCCGGGGCGAAGCGCCCGGACTGTTCTGGCTCTCCGCGGACGGGCGGCTCCGGTACCGGACCCGGCCGAACGCGAGCCAGGCCGACGCCGTCTTCGCCGCGGCGCGGTCCTGCCCCATGCAGGCGATCCAGGTGAGCCGATGACCCGCATCGTGCTCGCCGGGGCCGGAGTCGCCGCGCTGCGCGCCGCGGAACGCCTGCGGGAACTGGGTTTCGACGGCGAGGTGATCCTGGTCGGCGCCGAACCGGAGTGGCCGTACCATCGGCCCGCCCTGGCCAAGCAACTGCTCACCGGCACGCGACGACCCGGTGACCTCGCGCTCGCTTCCTACGGCCGGCTCGATGTGCTGTGGCGGCGCGGAACCGCGGTGTCCGCTGTGGACACCGGTCGCCGGGTGCTGGCCCTGCCGGGTGGTGAGGAACTCCGCTACGACGGCCTGATCATCGCGACCGGGGCCGAAGCCCGGCACCTCCCCGGCGCGCCGGTGCACGATCCGCGGGTCCACGTGCTGCGGACGGTGGCCGACGCGGTGTCGCTGCAGCGCACCCTCGGCCAGGACCGGGGCCCGGTCGCGATCATCGGTGGCGGGTTCACCGGCTGCGAGATCGCGTCCAGCCTCCGCGAACTGGATCGCGAGGTGACGATCGTCAGCCGCGGCCCGGTGCTGCTGCGCGACGCCGTCGGCGCCTACCTCGGCCGGAAGATCACCGAACTGCATGCCGCGCACGGCGTCCGGCTCGCGCTGGGGGCCACCGTGCGCCGCTGGATTCCCGCCCGCGGCGGGATGGCGCTGTACCTGTCCAACGACAAGGTGCTCGTCGCCGGCACGGTCGTCGTCGCGGTGGGTTCGGCGCCCGCGGTCGGCTGGTTGCGCGGCTCGGGCCTGTCCGTCGCGGGCGGCGTGCGGTGCGGCGCGACCTGCCACGCGCTGGGCGCGGCGGACGTCGTGGCGGCCGGTGATGTCGCCCAGTGGCCCAATCCGCGTTTCGACGAGATCCCGCGCCGGGTGGAGCATTGGCTCAACGCCGGGGAGATGGGCCGGGCCGCGGCGGAAAGCCTGCTCGCCGGGGCCGGGGCGCGCCCGTTCACGCCGATCCCCCGGTTCTGGTCCGAACAGCACGGCATCCGGATCCAGGCGGCCGGGATGCCGTCCCTGGGGCGGGACACCGTGGAGTTGCTGGCCGGGCCGAGCGGGGGAAACCGCGTGGTGACGGGGTTCGTGCGCGACGGGAGCCTGATCGGGGTGGTCGGCCTGAACAGCCCGGACGAGATGCTCAAGTGGACCGCGGAACTGGCCCGCCAGCGAGCCTGGCCACCCGCGCCAAATGTCGTTGCGGCGCACCAGGTTCCCGGATCGCGGCGATGATCCGGCTCCGGGCGCGCCACGGTCCGCTCGCGCGGTCGTCACGCCTCGCGCTGGGCGAACCGGGTCGCGATCTCCACCCGCGAAGTCGCGCCGAGCTTGGCCAGGATGTGCGAAACGTGGGTCTGGACGGTCCGCCGGGAGATGAACAGCCGCGCGGCGATGTTCGGATTGGACAGTCCCTGCGCCACCAGATGGGCCACTTTGGACTCGGTCTCGGTGAGGCTTTCCCAGCCGCTGCGGGGCCGCCGGCGGGTGCGGACCCCGCGGCGCACGCCGAGTGCCCGCAGTGCGGCTTCGATCCGGGAGAGATCCCAGTCGGCGTCGAGGGCCTGGTAACGCGCCGCGGCGAGGGTGAGTTCGCGTTCGGCGGCGGTGCCGTCGCCGCGCCCGGCGAGCAGGGCGGCGAGATCCTCGCGGCAGCGCGCCTCGGGCCAGGGCATCTGCCGGGTCCGGAACAGCTCGGCGGCCACGCGTAAGGACTCGGCGTCCCCGCCCAGCAGCCCCTCGCACCACCGCAGGCCCGGCACGACGACGGTGGGCTCGGCGTTTTCCGCGTGCCGCGACACGTGTTCGTGGATCTCCCGGGCCCGGGCCGGATCGTCGACTTCGAGGGCGAGCCGGATGGTCTCCGGCGCGGTGATCGGCAGCCAGGTGCCCGGCAGGTTGTCGTCGTCGTACCGGACCAGGTGGTCGAACAGCTCCAGCGCGCGGACGGGATCCCCGGCGCAGTGCGCGTTCCGCGCGTGCGCCCAGCGCGGGAACGAGCCGACGAACGCGTCCGTGGGCTCGTACAGCGGGGCGATCGGCGCGGCCTTCAGATGGGTTTCCGCACCGGCCGAATCCGCGCGGTGCAGGGAGATCAACGCGCCGATCGCGCTCAGCGCCCGGTGCGCGTCGCCCCAGTTAGGCAACTCCTGCCCCGATTCGATCTCGGCGACGGCGTCGTCCCACATCCCGAACGCGAACTGGGCGTAAGCGCTGAGGAGGTGGCTCCACACCATCGCGCCCGGGCCGCGCCGCTCGCTGTGTTCGTGCATCCGCTCGACGACGTCCAGCGCGTCCTGCCGTCGGCCGAGGTTGATGTACATGTAGACCTGGCACTCGTCGAGGTGCTGCTCGTCCGCGTGCCCGGTCCGGCGCACCCGCCGGGCGAGTTCCAACGCCTCCGACGGCCGGTCCGCGCGCCCCGCCAGGGCGGCCAGCGCGGCGACGGCGGTGATCGCCTGCGCGGGCGGCTCCAGCTCCGCCGCGGCCGCACGCGCCCGTTCGGCGACCTCCCGCGCCCGGTCGTACCGGCCGAGGTTGAACAGGCGAACCGAGGCGTAGCCCAGGAAACGAATGCGTTCGGCGGCGGTGACGTCCGGACCGGCCGCCGCGTCCTCGGCGATCCGCAACGACAGTTCCTCGTCGGTTTCCGCCCGCGCGCAGTGGGCGAGCGTCCACCACAAGTGGGTCCGCAGCACGGAGTCGCCGGTGTCGGCCAGCGCGGAGCGGGCGACTTCGGCGGCCCGGACGGTCTGGCCTTCGAGCAGCAGGGCCCGGGCCAGCGTGACGCGGACCCGTTGTGCCCGGGGATCGGCCGGGTCGCTCGCGGAAAGGACGCGGCCGAACAGTTCGATCGCGGTCTCGCGGTCCCGCCCGACGAGCCGGTCGGCGGCCGTCGCCAGCCAGTCCAGCGCGGCCTCCCCGAGCGCGGAACCCGCCAGCCGGAGCTGTTCGGCCACCTTGTCCACCGGGTACCGCGCCTCGGCCAGGGCGAGCCCGATGCGGTGGTGCAGGGCCCGGCGCACCGACAGACTCAGGGTCTTGACCAGCGCCTGCCGGACCAGATCGTGCTGGAACGCGAGTTCTTCGCCCTCCTCGACGAGCAGGCCGACGCGCTGCGCGCGCTCCAGCACGCGGAGCAGGTTCTCGGGGTTCTCCGCCGCGACCAGCGCCAGCGCGGACACCGAGAACGGGCTGCCCAGCAACGCGGCCATGCGCAGCAGTTTCAGCAGTTCCGCCGGGAGGAAGCGCAGCCGTTTCATGATCGTGGTGTGCACCGACTCCCACGACACCGGCCCTTCGGCTTCCGCCGTCCCGGCCCGGATCCCGATCGCCTGCGAATCGGCCAGCACGCCGACGGCCGCGACCACGTAAAGCGGGTTGCCGCACGCCCCGGCGACCGCCCGCCGGAGCGATTTGCCGGGCGTCGCGCCGACGAGCCCGCCCACCAGCCGCACCACGTCGTCCTCCGGCAGGGCCTTCAGGCTGATCGTGTCGGCGCCCCGCTCGAGCATCCGGGCGCGCAGATCGTCCAGTTCCGTGGTCGTGTCGCCGGACCGGATCGACAGGATCACGAGCAGGGGCAACTGCTCGACGATCCGGCTCAACCGGCCGAAGGTCCGCAGGCTCTGCACGTCGGCCCAGTGCGCGTTGTCCAGGGACAAGGCCACCGGCGCCGCTTCGCAGAGGTTCTCCAGCAACGCGATGATCTGCTGGATCACCGAGATTTCGTTGCGCGGGAAGCCGGCGAAGGAATCCGGCGGGCTCTCCCCGCAGATGAACTCCGCCAGCGCCGCGCGCCGCGGATCCTGCGAGCCGCCCAGCAGGTCCAGGCATTCCGCGATCGCGCTGAACGGCAGCCGCGATTCCAGGATGTCGGCCGAACCGTGGCAGAGCTGCAGACCGAGTTCGGCGATCCGCGGCAGGGCATCCCGCAGCAGGGACGACTTGCCGATCCCGGCTTCGCCTTCCAGCAGGAGAACGCCGCCCCGCCCGGACGCCGCCGCCCGCGCGCGAGCGAGAATCGCCTCCAGATCTGCTTCCCTGCCGACGAGCGGGAACGAGTTCGGTCGTGCCATCCCCTGGATGCGCATGCGCCGAGTCTCCTCGCCGCCCGCGACCGCCCGCAACCGCCGATTCGGGAAAGGAGCACCCCCGGAAAGGGCGATCCGCCGGAATTCCCCGAACGATCCGCGACCGGAATTCACCGGGCCGTGGCAATACGCGCTCATCGCCCGCGCGGGAAAATCATTCGTGTTGTGGCTGGAGCGGCGGCCGGGCCACCAGCATCTGGGGGGCGGTAGGCGGTAGGCCGCGGGCCTCGATCCAGTCCACCGGCACGTCCAGGTGGACCCGGCCACGGCGCTCGGGCTCCCCAGCGCCTTCTCGGCGTCTTCTCGGTGGGCCGCGAGGGTCCCAATGCGGCATCGGGGACGGTGCCCGATGCCGCATTGGGGCCCGCGGTTACTTCTTCCTCGTCGTTTTCTTCGCGGCCGCCGCCTTTCGCGGGGCCCGCTTACGCGCGGGTTTGGCGGCGGCTTCCTGAGCGGCCGCCTGGGCCTGGTCGAAATCCGCCACGACGTTGGCCGGGATTCGGCCGCGGTCGGCCAAATCGTAACCGTTGGCCTGAGCCCACGCCCGGATCTCCTGACTGCGCTGCCGCTGCGCGGGATCCGCGGACTGACCCGTCGCCACCCGAACCTTACGGCCACCGACGCGGCGCCCGGCGGCGACGAACCGGGCGAGCTCATCGCGCAACGCCGCGGCATTCTGGTCGGAAAGGTCGATATCGTAATTCACACCGTCCAAACTGAACGGCACGGTCTGATTGGCTGCGCTTCCGTCGAGGTCATCGAGCATCTCGACGAGTACTTTCTTGGCCATGAGGCGGGGTTCCTTCACATGGGGGCGTCTTAATCTCACGATCGAGATCCTTTCCAGCGTAGCTGCCCCACCGCTGTCGAGCCACCGCTGTGCACAACCCCAACGAAACCTTCCTCCGCTCGGCCCAGCCCCGGCCATCCGATGTCCGAGATGCTTTTCCCGTTTCCGCGAGTTCCCCGTTCCGGCACGCGAGTTCCACACTGAGGTTTTCTCAGTGTGTGGTGTGGTGCCGTGCTCGCGGAGTGCCCGGGTGGAGAACTCACCTACCGAAACGGGGGACTCGCACGTCCGAAACGGGGAACTCGCGCCAGCGGGCCCCGCCAGCGCACGAGTTCCGCGTTCGGGGCCGCGAATTGCGCACTCGGGCAGTCGCGTGCGTGGTGCGGGGTGGTTCTGAGTGTGTGGTTCGCGTGCCCGAGTGTGTGGTTCGCGTGCGTCAGTGTGTAGTTCGGTGGCGGGAACGGGGAACTCGCGGGCCGGGATTGTCGGTGGTGGCTGGTTCACTGCGGGACATGGAAACACATCGGGGATTGTTCGAGGAGATCCAGGCCGGGCGGGTGCCGCCGCCGCCCGCCGCGGTCACCCTGGGCTGGGAGTTGGTCGAGGTGGATCCGGCGGCGGGCACCATCGAGGTCGCCTTCAACGCGGGCGAGCACTTGCTCAACCCCGTGGGTGTGATCCAGGGCGGGTTCCTGGCCGCGATGCTGGACGACACCCTGGGTCCCGCGCTCGTGGCGACGCTACCCCGGGGTCAGTTCGCGCCGACGTTGGATCTGCACGTGCAGTTTCTGCGTCCGGCTCGTCCCGGCCGGCTTCGCGGCCACGGCAGGATTGTGCAACGCGGCAGGCAGATCTGCTTCCTGTCCGGTGAGCTCACCGACGCGCGCGGCGGACTCGTGGCCACCGCCAGCGCGACGGCACGGATCCAGGCGATGACCGGCTGAGGCGCCGCCCGTTCACTGTCGCGTTCGGACTCGGCCCGCGCGGGCTACGGGAACGGGTGCTCCTCGACGAGGGGCTCGGGGGCCGACAACCGCCAGGCCTCGTAGAGCAACTCGAGCAGTTCACCGGCCTCGATCTTCGGCAGCTGCACCACGACCCAGCCGAACCCACCGGCCGTGAACTGCACCTCGAACACGTCCGGCCGCTCGGAAACCAGCGCGAGCTGCTCGGACAGGGTCTGCTTCAGACCGGCGGTCCGGGTCCGCGGCCAGTGGTAGCCGAACCGCCTGCCGCACACACTGAACGACGTGTAATCCCTCGCCTGAGCACGCTCGACCTCGGCGAGCTTGTCCACCATCCGCAGGAACTGACCGCTCGACACACCCATGCCGGTCATTCTCACCCACGCCACCGACAGATTTCAGGCGTGCCGCTCCCCTTGCTCTGCACTGGTCAGGAACTCCAGTTCCTCGTCCGGACGCGCCGGAACGAAATGACCCACACCGGGCAGCAGGCGCACCGTCGCGTGCGGTGCGGCGGCTTCGAGCCTCCGCTTGGTCTCCCCGGCGTCGAACATGACGTCCTGCGCCCCGACGAGCACGTGCACCGGCATGGTCAGCTCGCGCAACACGTCGTCGCCGAACACCGGAACGTCACCGGGACGGAACCGGAAGTTCCGCGAAACGAGCTGCACCTGCTCGATGACCCTCGTTACAACGGCCGGTTCCAAGGTGGACAGCCCGGGGCCGAGCACGCCCGCCACCGACATGCGGCGGCCCCGGCGACCGAGCAGGTTCAGCAGGATCGCCTTGACCAGGAACCCCTTCTTCGCCCGGCCGACGCCCGCCGGGCACGACAGCGCCAGGCGCCGCACGCGCTCGGGCCGCCGCGTCGCGTAGTCCAGGGCCAGCCAGCCACCGAAGGAGATCGCCATGATCGAGACGCGCTCCAGCTCGAGGAAGTCCAGTACCGCGTCCAGCCACACCGCGTACTTGTCGGACCGCAGCGGCGGCCGGGACGGCGCGCTGAGGCCGGGCTCGCCGATGACGTCGACGACGTACACCCGGAAACGCGTTGCGAGATCGGAGATCCGATCCAGCCACTGCGTCGAGTTGCCGCCGGACCCGTGGAGCAGCACCAGCGGCGGAGCGGTGGCGGGCCCGGACGCGATGACGAAGGTCTCGCCCTCGGGCGTCGGCACGTGGAGCCGCTCGTTTTCGACCGGCCAGAACTCCAGTTCCTTCAGGTAGCGCTCGCGCAGCAGGCGGGCTCCCGCGTCGGAACGGTAGATGTCGCTCATGTGTCCGGCTCCTCGATCACGGCGCTGATCAAGCCGAAGATGTACGCGCTGGTGGTCAGGCCGCCCAGCACGACGATCTTCAGGTGGGCGCGCTGTTCGTCGTAGATGGTCTCGATGCGCAACTGCTCGTCGCCTTCGCGGCGGTGAGCCGTCGCGCCGGTCAGCAAGGTGCTCACGCGGCTGGCCGTGTCGCGGCTGACCGCATCGATGTCCACGATGCTCGACACCCCCACGTGGCGATGGCGGGGCGTCGAGTCCCGGACGGACGGCTCGGCGGGGCGGCCGGTGAACGCCTCGAGGTCCTCGCGGGCGATCCGGTACTGCTTGCCGATCCGGACGGCCTTCAGCTTTCCGTCGCGGACGTAGTTGCGGACCGTCCGCACGTGCAGGCCCAGCCGGTCGGCAACCTCATCGGCCGTGAACAACTCCTGCTGCATGCGGCTACCGTATCATACCGCAAACTTCTCTGACGTACCCTCAGAAAGGCAGTTTGAGGAACGTTCGAGGATCGCGTCGATGGCAGCAGAACCGGACCCGGACGTATGATTGCCGATCGATGACGCAGACTGATCGCGAAGCATCCGGCCGGGCGCCGCTGAGCCAGGCCGTCGTGCTTTCCGAAGCCGTGTCCCTCGCCGACCGCGAGGGGCTGGACGCGGTGACGATCCGCCGGCTCGCCCAGGACCTCGGCGTCACACCGATGGCCCTCTACTGGCACTTCCGCAACAAGGGCCTGCTCCTGGCGGCACTCGGCGATCGGATCTTCGGCGAGGTGGATCTGACGGTCGACCCGGACGCCCCCTGGAGCACCCAGTTCCGCACCCTGATCCGCGCCCTGGTGACCACCCTGCGGAAACACCCGTGGGCGGGTTCGGTGTTCACGTCCCAGATCTGCGAGTCCCCGAGCTACCTCGCCGCATTGGAGAAGGTGCTGGCGATCCTGCGCGGCGCGGGTTTCTCCCCCGCGGAGGCGACCGACATCTCCCGGCACGCCATGAGCACGGCGATGAGCCTGGTCAACAGCCGGCCCGGGAGCACCGAACAACTCGCCCCGGACGAGGCCGAGGACGCCCAGCGGCGCGCCCGGCTGCACTTCGAAGCGCTGCCCCGCAAGCGGTACCCGCACATCGTCGAGGCCGCCGGGCCGCTCACCACCTGCGAGGACCAGGACTCCTCTTACGAATTCGGCCTCGACCTCCTGGTCGCCGGGGTCGAGGCGATGGCGGCGCGGAAACGCTGATCCCCGCGCCACGGGACACCACCCGGATCTCTACGCCAACCGCGTGACCGTGCCCGCCAGGCAAACCCGTCCCCGCCCAAGGGAGGAGGCTGCGAGCCGCATTGGCGCGGCGCCGGATCCTTCGTCGCCGTTTTTCTTTCGTGCCAAGGAGTTCGCCGATGACCGCCTCGTCCACACCACCTCGGCGGCTGCGGTTCCAGACCACGGACTGCGACCGCGCGGCCGAGTACCTGAGTCGCATCTACGCCACCGGCATCCGGATGACCGGCCGCGGGGACCGCTGTTTCCTGCGCCACATCCGGATGGCCACCAGCACGTTCGCCATCGACACCACCACGCAGACCGACGACCTCGCGTTCACCGTGGAACCCCCGCCGACGCTGCTGATCGCCCGCACCCGCAGCACGACCATGGATTACCGTTCCGGAGGCGCCGAGCACCGATTCGGTCCCGGCGAAGTGTTCCTCGGCAACCGGGCCGAGGACGGCGACCCCTTGTGGGCGCGCTGGCGCGACGGCACCGTGCAGGCCGTCTCCCTCCCCTTCCCGCTGCTGGAGCGGCTGGCCACCGAGACCGGCTGTCCCGCGCCGATCCGGTTCACCGGCCAGGTTCCGGTGACCCCGGCCGCCGCGCACCACCTGGCCACGACCATCGACTACCTCGGCGATGCCCTGCGCGACCGGCCCCAAGCCATGAACGAGCCGCTGGTGGCCGGCACCGCCGGTCAGCTGCTGGCCGCGGCGGTGCTGAGTTCCTTCCCCAGCAACGCACTCACCGCACCCACCGTCGAAGACCGCCACGACGCCCACCCGCGCACCCTGGGCCGGGCCATCGCCTTCATCGAGGACAACGCCCACCGCGACATCAGCGTCGCCGACATCGCCGCGGCCTCCCACGTCACCGTTCGCGCCCTGCAACTCGCCTTCCGCCGCCACCACGGCAGCACCCCGACCGGCTACCTCCGCCAGGTCCGGCTGCACCGGGCCCACCGGGAACTGTTGGCCACCGATCCCGCCACCGGGGCCACCGTCACCCAGATCGCCGCCCGCTGGGGCTTCTTCCACCCCGGCCGCTTCGCCCAGTACTACCGCACCACCTACGGCCGGCCGCCCTCTCGAACCCTGCTCCGCAACGGTTCCTGAGCCACGCCGGAGCAGACTCCGGGCGGCGGGGGGTTCCGCCCGGAGCCTGCCTTCCCGGCAGGGACGGGGTCCGGGTCGACCTGTCCGGGACAGCCTGGCGGCCGCTGCCCCAGCCTGCCGCCCCCGAGCCCGCCGCACAGCACACCGGACGAACCCACCGCATCCCCGTACAGCGGCCAAGCCATCCGCGAAACGAACATCGGACCGGCGGCGGCTCAGCGGGCGGGCTGGACGTACCGGGTGATGAGCTTCCCGAGCAGCCGGGGCGCGAATCGCCGGGCGCGCCAGAGTTGCCGGGTTCCCAGGCTGGGGAAGAGGAACAGCGGTGCGCGCGGATCCGCGAGCGCCTGTTCGATGGCGTCGAGCACGACCGCCGGATCGGCGCCGGTCCGGCCACCGAGCACCGCGGGGTCGACCGCGCGCACGCCTTCGGCCAGCGGCGTCTCCACCTGATCGGGGCAGGCGCACAGCAACCGGACGCCGGTGCCCGCGGTTTCCTGGGCGAGCACTTCGCAGAACGCGGTCACCGCGAACTTCGACGCCGAATAGGCGGCGAGCCGCGGCGAGGGAAGCCAACCGGCGATGGAGCCGAACACGACCAGGGTGCCGTGGCCGCGTTCGACCATCGCCGGCACGGTCGCCCGCGAGAGGTGCACGGTGCCCAGGTAGTTGACCTCGAGCACGCGCCGCAGCACGTCCACCGGCTGCTCCAGCGCCCGGCCGATCCGGCACAGGCCGGCCGCGTGCACGACCAGTTCGATCGGGCCGAGTTCGCCGGTGGCCGCGGCGACCGCGTCGGCGACCGCGGCCCCGTCGGCGACGTCGCAGGCGTAGGTCCGCATGGCGGGCGCGCGCCGGGCGGTGCTTTCCAGGTTCGCGTGGTCGATGTCGAGGGCCGCCACCGGTTTTCCGGCGGCGGCCAGGCGCAGCGCGGCCAACCGGCCGAGCCCGCTGGCCGCACCGGTCACCAGGGCCGCGCCGGTCATCGGACCACCTCCGCGTCGGCGAAGGTCATCCGCATCTTGCCGATGCTGCTGGTGGCCAACGCCGTTCTGGGCAGTCCGAGGCGGCGGAGTTCCTGGGCGACCGGATGCTCCCCCAGGCGCAGCACCGTTCCGCCCGGCCGGGTCCGCACCCGGCCCGCCCGCAGGTCCCAGGGCGTGCGGCGGAGCACCCCGTCCCGGTAGGTGTAGGCGTCGATCGAAGCGGCCGCCCCGCGGCTGGGCACCGGGAGGCCGGGTTTGACGAGCAGGTCGGCGACCAGGTGGCCGTCGTGGCGGACCACGCAGCGTTTCGCGCGCCCGGCCAGCCGCAGCTCGATATCGGCCATTTCCTTGGGAAAGCCCCAGATCGACCGGCCCGCCGCCAAGGTGAACGGCTGGTTGACCGGCAACCAGTGGATGAACGCGCCGACACCGCGCCCCCGCGGGGACCGGATCAGGAACGCCACGCCGAACTCGTGGTACGGCCCCAGATCGCCGTCGAGGTAGCGGACGAACACCAGTGAGCACAGCGCGAAGCCGGGCACCGGCTCGGCGACGTCCACCCCGGCGTAGGCCAGCACCGGACGGGCCGCGCGGGCGCGGACGGCGAACATCGCCGAGCACGCGCCGGCGTCCCGGATGCGGACCGGCATGGTGATCCGCTCGCCCTGGACGAGATGGCCGTTTTCGGGTCGTGGAACCATCGTGCCTCCTCACCGCCGGAGGTGCCGGCGCAGGAAGGCGAGCTGGTGCTCGACCGCGGACCGGTACCACGGATTGCCCGGAAAAACGTCGAAGTGGTCGCAGGGGTAGTGCCGGACCTCGGCGCGACCGGCCCCGGCCGCCTTGATCGCCGCCCGCGGCGGGCTGCTGCGGTCGAGGTCGGCGATCTGCACCAGCAGCGGGCGGCGAATCCGGCGGGCATACCGGATCGGCCGGTACCCGCCGATCTCGAGGGCGGCGCACGCGTCGATCTCGTTCCGCCAGCTCGGCCCGGCCAGCGCGGTGTAGGTCTCGAACTGACCCGGCAGCGACAAGGCCGCGCCCGAGCCGGGCCGGCCGACCAGCGGCACCGGCGCCGCGGTCCGGCCGGACAGCCGGGCCGCCCAGCCGCGCGCGGCGGCCAGGGTGGCGCGGGCCAGCGCGCCCGGCCGGTGGTGGCGGAGCGCGTGCCGGGCGGCCGCGAGGCCGTCGGCCATCGGCACCAGCGCCACGATCGCGGCCACCGCGGTGTCCTGCGCCCCGGTCACCAGGACGTGGCCCCCGGCCAGGGACGCGCCCCAGAGCACGATGCGGCCGGGATCCACGCCGTCCCAGGCACGCGCGGCGGCCACCGCGGCCCGGTAGTCGGCCAGTTGCCGGGCGATCGACACGGTCTGGCGCGGCGTGCCGCCGCTGTCGGCGAAACCCCGGTAGTCGAACGCGAGCACCTCGAATCCGGCCCGGGCGAACTCGCCCGCGAAGGCATCGAGCCCGCAGTCCCGGGTCGCGCCGAATCCGTGGGCCATGACCACGCACGGGTGCCCGGCGCCGGAGCGCAAGGCGTCGTCGGCGGCCCGGAACCGCCACGCCGCGCAGGTGGTGTCACCCACCGGGAAGGGCGCGGGGATCATGGGTACCTGCCGTACAGGGTGCGCAGCCACACCGTCACCAGCGCTTCCCGGAGTTGGTCGACCGGCGCGGTCGACGGGCCGCCCCGGGAAAGCCGTTCCAGGGCGCGGTCGTTGAGTTCGAGCAGGATGGTGGCGAGCAGCCGGGCGTCCGGCCCGTCCGGGGCGCGCCCCGCCGCGCGCTCGCCCTCGATCATGGTCGCGATCTGCGGGATGAACGATTCGCGGTCGCGGTCCCACAACTCGCGCACGGTCTCGTCGGCGTCCCGGGCGTCGAGCATCGCCCGGAAGACGTGCCGGTGTTTCGCCCACGCCTCGAACAGGCCGGCGATCGTGCGCCCGATGCGCTCGGCCGGGGTGCCGTCCCCGCTGAGCAGGTTCTCGCTGGCGGTGAACGCCTCCTGGTACATCTCGTTGCACAGGGCGGCCACCGCGATGGCCTTGTTCTCGAAGTAGAAGTAGAACGCCGAACGCGTGACATCGGCCTTGCGGGAGATGTCCCGCACGTTGATCGAGGCGAGACTGCCCTCGCACAGCAACTGGTCGAGCGCGCGGAGCAGGGCCTTCCGCCGCTGGTCGCCCCGATTCGGCCGGCGGCGGTCCAGGACGTCCTCGTTCATCGGGCCCGTCCCGCGAGTGGCACCGGACCGCGTTCGCACACCCGTTTCCGGCCCGCCGGCAGTTCCCGGGTGCGGATGTCGTGCTCGTAGACGAAGTAGTCGACCTGCTGGGTGTGCCGCGGCCGGTCGGCGAAATGTCCCACGAACCGCTTCTCGTCCCGGGCGATGGTCCGCCGCATTTCCGCCGCCGCGGGCGGCCGGTAAATACCGGCGAGGTAGGCCGCCAGCAACCGCGCCTGGCATTCCACGAACGGGAAGAGCGTCGGCGTCGACTGGGCGAAACCGACGAAGGCGAGTTCGTCGACGCCGGGTTTGAACATCCGCTTGTACAGCGGCAGCCGGTTGTCCGGCGCGCTGAGGAAGTCCGGATCGAAGAACGGGAACGAGATGTTGTAGCCGGTGGCGTAGACGAGCACGTCGAATTCGGCGGACGTCCCGTCGGTGAAGTGCACCCGGGAGCCGTCGAGCCGCCTGATGTCCGGTTTCGCCGTGACGTCCCCGGAGCCGAGTCGCAGCGGCAACTCCTGCGACTGGGTGGGATGCGCCTCCAGGAAATGGTGGTTCGGCGTGGGCAAACCGAACCGTTCCGGCCGGCCGGTCAGCAGGACCGGGCTCTTCCGGGCCAGCCGGCGCTGCCAGGACAGCGGGAGGTGCGGACTGGTGGCGAAGAGCCGGTCGGCGGGGATGCCCATGATGTATTTCGGCACGATCCACGCGCTCGACCTGGTGGAAATGACCACGGTGTTGTTCAGGAAACGCTGGGAGAGTTCCACCGCGATATCGGCCGCGCTGTTGCCGATACCGACCACGAGAAGGCGTTTGCCGGACAGTTCCAGCGGGGTCGACGGGTCGATGTACTCGTGCGAGTGCATCGACCTACCGGTGAACTCTCCCGGGAAGTCCGGAAACCGCGGATCCCAGTGGTGCCCGTTCGCCACGACCAGGAAGTCGAAGTGGTGGGCCGCCCCGTCCGCCGTGCGGACTTCCCACCCGCCCCCGGGCAACCGGCGGGCGTGCTCCACCGAGGTCCGGAAGCGGATGTTCTCCTTGAGCGCGAAGGCATCCGCGTAGCTCTCCAGGTATTCCTTGACCTGCGAGTGGTGCGGGAAGTCGGGAAAGTGCCCGGGCATCGGGAAGTCCTGAAAGGACAGCCGGTGCTTGGACGTGTCGATGTGCAGCGATCGGTACGCGCTGGAGCGGCCGTTGGGGTTGCCGAACGCCCAGTTGCCGCCGATCCGGTCCGACGACTCGAAGCACACGTACGGGACGGCGTAGTCCGACAGCATCTTGCCGGCGCACAACCCGCTGATTCCCGCTCCGATGATGCAGGTCCTGGGCGCGGTCATCCTGCTCCGTCCTCGGCATTCGTCCCGTGTTCGGCACCAGGCACGCTACAAACTGGTTTGACACGTGTCAAGAACTACGAACACGCGTCGACTGCGGCGCGGGCCGCGGGGTGTCGGTTCGCTTGACCGGGGGGTCGGTCCGGATGCCTTGGGGCGCCGGTATTCGGGGCAACGCCGCAGTCGGGTCCCGCGGCGGAGGGTCGGTGGTGGCGTGGGCCGGTGGTTCGGCGGAGAGGTGCCGCTCCAGTTCGGCCGTCCAGTTCACCATGGCCGCCGGGTTGTCCCAGCCGAGCACGCCGACCAAGCGGTGTCCGGAGAGATATCCGGTGACGCTGGGCGTGCCCTCGTGCTGCAGCGTGACGGTGTACTGGCCCAGGGAAGGCATTCCGGCGGCCTGGATGCGGACGCCGAACTGTTCGGACCAGAACCGGGGAACCGGTTCGAACCGCCTCGCCTGGGCCGGCCCGGCGAGCAGGCTTTCGGCCGCGGCGCGGCCCATTTCCACCGCGTTCAACCAGTGTTCGACGCGCCGCGGCTGGGTGTCGAACCGGTGGTTGGGCCAGGCGGCGACGTCCCCCGCGGCGACGGCGTCGCTCGCGCCGACCACGTGGCAGTTCGGCCAGCACAGCACGCCGTCGCGCAGGTAGAGGTTGCTGCCGCGCAACCAGTCCACCGCCGGCACGCCGCCGATCGCGACGACCACGCAACCGGCCGTCAGCGGCTGCCCGGTGGACAGCAGCATCGTGACGCCGAACGGCTGCGAAAGCCATTGCAGCACTTCGGCGCCGGTGATCAACCGGACCCCGTTCTCCCGGTGCAGCCGGGTGACGCGCTCGCCGATCGCCGACCCCACGGCGCGGCCCAGCAGCGTCGTCGACCGGGAAACGATGGTCACGTCCCGGCCGAGTTCGCGCGCGGTCGCGGCCACCTCGCAGGCGGTGAAACCGCTGCCGATCACCGCTACCGGGCCGTTGTCGGCGGTCAGCGTGCGGCGCAACGCGACGGCGTCGTCCACGGTGCGCAGGACGTGCACCCTCGGGTTGTGCGCGGGCACGCCGGGCATCCGCCGCGCCTGCACCCCGGTGGCGATCACCAGGCCGTCGTAGCGCAGGTATTCCGAACCCCGCAGCTCGAGCACGTGCGAGGCGGTGTCCAGGCGTATCCCGGAAACCGCGTCCCGCCAGGACAGCTCCAGCGGCAGGTAGGAGCGCAGCCGGAGATCCGCCGGCGCCAGTTCCCCGGTGAGCAGGTGCTTGGACAGGGCGGGCCGGTGATACGGCCGGTGCCGCTCCTGGTTCACCATCACCACTTCCCCGCCGAATCCGAGTTCGCGCAGGCGTTCCGCCGCGCGCAGTCCGGCGACCCCGGCGCCGACCACCACGATCCGTTCCGCCGTCATCGCCTCGTCTCCACCGCGATCGCCTGCATCGGACAGCAGCGGGCGGCCATCCGCACCTCCTCGTTGTGCACCGGTTCCGGGTGCACGGCGTACTTCAGCTGCCCGCCCACCGTGATCTGGAAAACCCCGGCCGCTTCGCGCTCGCACACCCCGTACTGGTGGCAACGCCGGCTGTCGACGCTGACCACCAGCCCCGACCAGGGCGGGGGACTTCCTTCGGCCCGGCCCAGCCATCGAGCCGGGAGGAAGCGCAGGACCAGAACCACCGCGGTGGGCAGCAGCAACGCCACCACACCCACCGCCAAGACGGCGAGGTGCCCGTTCGCCACCGCGCCGAACACCGAGTGCACCGCGATCACGACGAGCGCCGTGTAGGCCAGCCGGTGCAACCACAACCACCGCCGCGGCGGCAGGAACCGGCGCACGGAGGTGGACAACGCGATGGCCAGCATCAGTTCGAGCCCGACGATGCCGAACGCGTGCCGCAGCAGCCCGCCTTCGGCGAAGGGCACGGTCAGCCGGACGACGTCGAACGGTTGGCGCGCCAGGAACAGGAACGTGGCGGCGTGGATGCAGCCGAACGCCAGCGCGAGCGTGGCGAAAACCAGGTGACCGCTCGTCGTCGCCTTCGACCCGCTGAGCCCCCGCAACCACCCCGTCCGGACGAACACTCCCCAGGACAGGGCGAAGCAGGTCAGGGCGAAAGACAGGCGAGCGGACAACGCGGCGAGTTGCCGCAGGCCGACGTCCTCGGGTGGAATAACAGGAGCAGCGAGAAAGAACGTATTGATCATGAAGAATTCCATTGTTCGACAGACCGCAATAGCGCGCGTCGCAGTAGCGACTATTTCAGGGTTGCCGAGCATTCCGCCGGGCGACATCGAATTGGCAGGTTGCTGTCGATTTCGGTGGCGGAACTAGGGATTTCTTCGGGCGGGGATTTCGCTACGGGCGGCAGACCGCGCCGCGCACCGGCTTCGGCTGGCTTTCGTAGAGCTGCCGGCTGTCGGTCGCCTGGATCTGGAAGCAGTACTTGCGGACCGGGTCGACCGGCACGGTCAGGGTGTGGCTCCGGTTCGCCAGCACGACGTGGTTCGGCTCGCCTTCCGCGGCGACGACGACCGCGAAGTCGAGCGGCGCCTGCGCGCTCGTCCAGTTCAGGACCACCTGGTTGCCGAGATCGGTCGGCGGGGCCAGCTCGAGCTGCACGGCCGCGGCCGCCTGCTGCGCCGGTTTCGACGCCGCCGACGGCAGTTGCGGGGTGACGTCGAGCTCGTCGGGGGAATCTCCCGGGCCGATCACCAGGACCGCGCCCGCCGCCACCACCGTCGCCGCCACGGCTCCGGCGCCCGCGAGCACCAAGCCGCGCGGCAGCCGCCGCCCCGCACCGATCCGCGGTCCCTTGTGGACGATCGGCTCGGTGGGTGGTTCCGCGGCGGGTACCGCGACGGCGGGTTCGGGCGGCATCGCGCGCTCGGCGGGCTGGTCGGGCCCGAAGTCGTCGAACTCGGTGTCCACCTCCGAGTCGGCCACCGGTTCGGGCATCGGTTCGGGTTCCGGGACGGCTTCCGTCGCCGGTTCGGGTTCCGGTTCGGGCACCGGGATGGCTTCGGTGTCCGGTTCCGGTAGCGGAATGGCTTCGGTGTCCGGCTCGGTGTCCGGCTCGGCCGGGAGCGGCGGTGGTGGTACCGGAAGGTCCGGCCGCCCAGGCCGGTAGGCGATCATCTCCGCCAGCCGGCCCGCGACCCAGGCGGCGTCCTTCGGCCGGTTGGCCGGATCGGCGGCCAGCAGGCGTCCGACCACTGTGGACAGTTCCACCG
Source organism: Amycolatopsis anabasis (assembly GCF_009765355.1). GTDB lineage: Bacteria > Actinomycetota > Actinomycetes > Mycobacteriales > Pseudonocardiaceae > Amycolatopsis > Amycolatopsis anabasis. The sequence continues at coordinate 161,962 of NZ_VTHK01000006.1, forward strand.
GAACGTCCGGCCGGTGGATCGCGGGCACCGGGGTGCTCAGGATCCGCAGCACCCGGTCGTCCGGGCGCTCGCCGAGCCTGCCGGGCAGCGGCGCGGATCCGGTCAACGCGATGTGCAGCACCGCGCCGAGGCCGTAGAGGTCGGTGCGCTCGTCCAGCACTTCGGTGCGCAGGGTTTCCGGTGGCAGGCATTCCAGCGCCCGCGCCGGATCCCGGGGAAACGCCTGGCGCAGGGTCACGCCGAAGTCGGCGAGCACCGGCTGCCCGGTCGACCGGAACAGCACGTTGGCCGGGGTCACCCCGCCGTGCACCACCCCGGCGCCGTGCGCCGCGGCGAGCGCGGTGGCCAGCGCGTGGCCGAGCACCACCGCGTCGGCGGCGCCGAGCGGGCCGGACCAGCCGACCAGCGTCTCCAGCGACTGGGTGCACCGCTCCATCCGCAGCGCGTGCCTGCCGTCGGGCAGCTGCTCGACGCCCTCGGGCACCAGGATCGACGGCGCCGGCCCGGTGCGGCGCAGCCGGTCGAGCTCCCGCTCCACCGCGGCCAGCGTGCGCCGGTCGAAGCGGGACGGGAACACCTTGAGCGCCACCGGATTCCCGCCGGACAGCCCGGCATGAACGGTCGCGACCGGACCGGCGCCGATCGGGCCGCCGCGCCCGTCCGGGATCGTCGCCATCGACGCCTCGCCTCCTCCTCCGCTAGCTGCCGACCCGGTTCTCGGGGAAGTCCCGCCAGGTCATGGTAGGCCGGTCCCCGCACCGCGGGGGCCGTCGGCAGCAAGCTGTCGCCGCCGCCTCCACCCGGTCCCGGAACACACTCACGACCCCGCCTAGGCGCGGGAGAGTGCCGGTTCCCGGGCGAAGAGCAGGCCGCGCGGGTCCAGGGCGGCGCGCAGGCGGGCGGTGCGCGGCCGGTCGGCGAGGCCGCGGCGGATCGCGGCGACCGCGCCCCAGGCTTGCCGCAGCGTGCCGTCGTCGGCTTCGTCGCCCGACCACAGCGCGATGTCCACCTGCCCGGCCAGCCAGATCAGACCGTCCACAACGGACTGGTGCACCACCGGCGAGGCGGACGCGGCGAGGTCGCGGACGGTGGCGCCGGGTACGCACGGCACACCGTGCGCGCGCAGCAGGTCCCGTGCCTCCCGCCAGGCCGCGACCACGCCTTCGGTGCCGATCCGGCGACGGCGTCGCCGCGTGCGCAGCAGTTTCGTCACCGGGACGCTCGCGGCCGCGGCCAGCGCCAGGACCAACAGTCCAATGAGGACGGACAGCACCAGCCAGACCAGCCGCGGCCGGTCCGAATCCGAGTCCGGCGCGGAGTCGTCGGCCCGCGGCAGCGGTGGATCGATCAGGTCTGGCGGCGGCGGGAGTTCGGCGCGGGCCTGCGCGGTCGCGGCGGCCAGCCCGACCGGTGCGGCACCGGAGGCGCCCGCCGCACCGGTCGGGTCCAGCGGCACCCAGCCGACGCCGGCCACCGCGACTTCCGGCCACGCGAGCACGTCGCCGTCGCGCACGGTGGCCGTGCCGTCCGGGCCCGGCGCCGGAGCGCGGAACCCGACCGCGAGCCGGGCCGGGATGCCGACGATCCTGGCCAGCGCGACGTAGGCCGCGGCGAACTGCTCGCTGGTGCCGCGTTTGCTGCCGAGCAGGAACTTCCGCAGCTGCGGCCAGCCCGCGCCGGTCGGCAGGTCGGCGCCGGTCGCGACCTGGTAGTGCTCGCTCAGGAACCGTTCCAGCACCAGCGCCGCGCGGAACGACGGCCGCAGGCCGGCGACCGCGGTGCGCGCCAGTTCGTCGATGCCCGGTGGCACCACGCCGAGTCCCCCGGTCGCGGCCTGGGGATCCATCGCGGCGTCCTGCAGCGCGCCCGGATCGACGCGCGGCTCCCGCCAGGTCAGCCCGTAGTCGAGCGGTCCGGCCCGGTCCGGTCGCAGCAGCATGCCGGAAGCGGGGTCGATCAGCGGAGCGATCCCGGTGACCGACGCGGGCGCGGCCTGGCTCGGCAGCCACGGCCCGGCGGCGGGCGGCAGCGCGACCCGCGCGGTGTGCTCGGCGGTCGGCACGGTCATCGACGGATCGGGGCCCAGCGCGGTGCCCAGCCGCCGGTACCGCGCGGTCGCCTGCCACGACACGCCGTCGAAACCGTCGAGCACCACCAGCCGCCAGCGATCCACCGGCGCAGACGCGGTGTAGCTGAACACCGGCGTGCCGGGGGTGTCCAGCCGGGCCGCGATCTCGTCGAGCGGATTGGTGACGCTCGCCGGTGGCACCGGCACGGAATCGTTCTGGTGCAAGGAATACGCGGGCTGGTTGCCCTTGTCGACGGCGGTCACCGCGGCCGCGGCGCCCACGCCGAGCAGCACGGCCGACACCAACCCGAGCACGACGGCACGCCGTCCGGCGGGCCGCCTCCGGCACGTTACGGCGAGCAATGTTCCCGCGATAGCAAAGAAAACCAGGCCCGCGACCGTCGCGAGTGGACCGGACAGCGCGACATACGCCTGGCTCAGCCCGAGCAGGGCGAGCGAGGGCAGGAGCGCGAACAGCGGCCACCGCAGCAGTTCGACGCCGATGATCGCGACCACCAGGACGGCCAGCGGCACGAACAGCAGCAGCGACGCTTCGGGGCGCGCGGGCCACGTCGACTGCAGCGTCAGCTGCCACGAGTCCGTCACCCCGGACACCAGCGCCCGCACCGTCGCACCGGTCGGCAGCCCGGCCCGGGTCGTGCCGTGCAGCACCGTCTCGGCGAGCCCCAGCAACCCCAGCGCGAGCGCCAGCACCGGCCGCCACGGCGCCAGCGCGGCGACCCGCGCGGCGAGTTCGTTCGCCGCCAGGCACGCGACGGCCACCACCGCCAGCGGCAGGAGCAGCGCCGAGATCCCGAACACCGGGGCGAACAGCAGACCGGGCAGCACCGCCGCCGCCAGCACGGCTCCCTGCGCCGCACGGGCGCCCGCGTGCTGGTTCATCGCGCGACCACCGTGTTCCACCGGGCCGCCGCCTCGGCCGCGTCCGCCGCCGACAACACCGTCACCCCGGGCAGCCGCACCCCGGACGCCCGCGCGCCGAGCACGATCACGACGACCCTCGAGTACCACGACCGCACGGCCGCGAACACCCCGCGGTCGACCGGCGCCGACGCGGTCGTCACCACGGCGAGCCCGCCTCCCCAGCCGCGCCGCAACGCCTCCGGCACCAGCGCCAGCCCGGCGTCCTCCGCCGGGTTGAGCACGCACAGTTCGTCGAGCATCCGCCGGACCGCCGGCGCGCCGCCGCGCGTTTTCACGTCCACCCCGCACGGGGTGCCCAGCCGGCACCAGTGGTCGGCCGACGCGGCGGCCGACACGAGCGACGCGGCGACCTCCACGGCCGCCTCGAACGGCGCCGGATCACCGGCTTCGCGCCGCGTGTCCAGGATCGTGGTGAGCCGGGGCTGGTCGGGGTCGGCGTAGTCGCGGACCATCAGCCGCCCGGTGCGCGCGGTCGCCTTCCAGTGCAGGTGCCGGACTTCGTCGCCGGGCTGGTATTCGCGAACCTCGCGCAGATCGAACGACCCGCGCAGCGCGTTGTCGGCGACCGCGCCCTCGTGGTGGTGCCGCGCCGGGCCGCCCGTGATCGCGCGCATGGCGTGCACCCGCGGGTACACCCACAGCGTCCCGGCGCCGCCTGCGGTCAGCCGCCGCCTGCTGAGCCCGAGCGGATCGCCCCGGTCCAGGGTGAGCGGGCCGACCTGGTGCCGCCCGCGCCGCTGCGTCGGCAGTTCGTAGTGGTGCACGGCTTCCGCGTACGGCGCGAGCGCCCGCACCGCCACCGAACGGAACCCGTCGCCGAGGCGGTCGCCCGCGGTGAACGCCGCCTGCCGCCGGCCGCCGGGATTGCGCACGCGCAGCTTCGCGAGCGCGGGCCGTCCGACCTCGACCCGGTCCGGATGCACCTGCCTGGTCACCGCGACCCGCGGGCGGCGCCCGGTCGTGACTGCCGCGGCCACCACCGCGCCGAGCGCCGCGGATCCCATGGCCAGGAACAACGGGTACCCGGCCACCTGGCCCGCGGCGAACAGCACCGGCGCCGCCACGAGCACGGCCACCCCGCGTCCGGTCAGCCGCATCTAGCCCCCCGCACCGGTCAGCCGGGGCACCGGCACCGCGGCGAGCACCTCGTCGAGCACGTCGTCCGGCCGCCGCTGGTTCAGTTCGGCGTCGGGGGTGAGGATCAGCCGGTGCACGAGCACCGGCTTCGCGACGCTCTTGACGTCGTCCGGCGTGACGAACGCGGAACCCCGGGTGGCCGCCATGGCCTGCGCGGCCCGCACCAGCGCGACGCTGCCGCGGGGGCTCGCGCCGTACCGGACGTCGACGTGCTCGCGGGTGGCCGCGGCGAGTTTGGCCGCGTACTCGCACAGCGCCCGGTCGACGCGCAACGCGCGCACCTGCGCGACGGCGTCCAGCAGCGTCGGCAGATCCACCACCGGCGACAGGTCGTCCGGGCCGATCCCGGCGCAGTCGCTCATGATCACCATGATCTCCGCGGCGAGATCCGGGTAGCCGACCCGCAACCGCATCAGGAACCGGTCGAGCTGGGCCTCCGGCAGCCGGTAGGTGCCCTCCATCTCGATCGGGTTCTGCGTGGCGATCACCAGGAACGGCCGCGGCACCTCGTGCCGCACCGAATCCACGGTGACCGTCCGCTCGGCCATCACCTCCAGCAGCGCCGACTGCGTTTTCGGCGTGCCGCGGTTGATCTCGTCGGCGAGCACCACGTTGGCGAAGATGCCGCCGGGGTGGAACTCGAACCGTTCGGTGTGCTGGTGGTACACCGGCACTCCGGTGATGTCGCCGGGCAGCAGATCGGGCGTGAACTGGATGCGGTTCCAGCTCCCGCCGATGCTGCGCGCGAGGCACCGGGCCAGGGTCGTCTTGCCCAGCCCGGGGACGTCCTCGACGAGCAGGTGCCCCTCGACCAGCAGCGCGGCCACCGCGAGCCGCACCACGTCGGGCTTGCCGCGAATCACCCGCTGCACGTTGGCGGAGATCCGCTCGCAGACCTCGGCCACCGGTACCGGCGGTGCCTGGTGCATCCTCACTCCCACCTGATCTTGTTGGAGGTGACCGTGCCTTCCGGCGTGCTGACCGAGACCCACACGGAATTGCCGGGCACGTCGTAGTTGAGTTCGTTGTACTGCGCGGAGCCGTCCGGGCCGGTGGTCGCGCTCTCGTTGTTGTTGACGTCGGGGTTGTCGTCCGAACTCAACCTGAGCTTGTAGGTCGTGTTCGGCGCGAAACCCTTCATCGACACGTTCACGAAGGCGCAGTTCGGGGCGTGGCAGTTGTCGGAGGTGGTGTCCCGGCCGCGGCTGATCGTGATGCTCCGCGCCGGCAGGGTGATCGATTTCGATCCGGCCGCGCCGGTCAGCGTCTGGCCGCCCGCGCTGGTCACCGCGCGGACGGTGTAGGTGTAGGTCTTCCCGGCGGTCAGCCCGCTGAACGTCGTGCTGGTGCCGGTCACCTTCTGCTCGGCCGCGCCGGTCCCGCTGACCAGGTAGTGCTGGAGCGTGCCGCCGCCGAGATCGGGCTGGTTCCACCGCACGGTCGCGGTGCCGCCGGAGTGGGTCACGGTGACCGCCGGTGCGGACGCGGCCGCCGCCGGGGTCACCGGCGCGGCCGACGCCCCCGGTCCGGTGCCCGCCTTGTTGGTCGCGGCCACGGTGACCGTGTACCGCGTGCCGTTGGTCAGGCCGGTCAGCGTCGTGCGCCTGCTGTCGCCGCCGACCGTCGTGGACCCGCTGCCGCCACTCGAAGTCCACGAGACGTGGTACGCCGTGACGGGTGCGCGGTTGTCCGGCGCGGCGCCCCAGCTGACGGTCACCGATCCGTTGCCCGGGGCCGCGGACACCGCGGGCGGCGCGCCGGGCGGGGCCGCCGGGATCGCCGGCCCCTGCGGCTGCGGTTTCGGCTTCTGCGGCGGTTTGGGATCCTGGCCGGTGGTCCCGGCCGGAACCGGGTTGGCCGGGTTCCGCCGCCCGTCCGGTGGCCGCGGATCGGTCGCCTGCTGCTCGACCGGCGGGCCGGGCCGGTCGCCCGGCGGGGTGCCCGGCTGCTCGCCGGGCTTGCCCTCGGCGGGCGCCACCGGGACGTCGGAGACCTTGCCGTCGTGGTCCACCACGAGCACGTGCGTGCCCTGGCCGCCTTCGACGTACAACCGGGAATCCGCTCCCCGGGTCAGCCGCGGTTCGCCGCCGGAGTCCCGCGGAATCGGTTTGGCGTCGGTCTGCTTGCCGGTGGCGTCGAAGGTCACCACGGTTCCGTTGCCGCGGTTGACCATCGCGACCGCCGAGCCGGTCGACGCGGGGCCGTCGTAGTCCCCGGCCGGCAGCGGTACGGTGACCGGCTTCGCCGCCGGGGTGCCCGGGTCGACGAGGTGCAGCTGGTGGGTCGCCCGGTCGAAGATCGCGACCTTGCCCGCGACGTCGTTCGCGGCGGGCCGGGACTGCGGCGAAGTCGCCACGCCCAGCGGCACCGCGCCGCCCAGTCCTTCCGCGCCCACGGCATGCAGCGTGCCGTCGGTCGTGTCGACGAACCTCGGTTTGTCGCGGACCATGGTCAGCGCCCCGGTGTGCCGCTGCGGCACGGCGACCGGGCAGGACGTGATGCGGTCCGCGCCCCTCGGCAGGCTGCACAGCAATCCGGCCGTCGTGCGGAAGAGCCACAGCGTGCCGTCGGCCGTGGCCACCGGATCGCCGAGCGGACCGCCCGCGGCGATCGTCGCACCCGGATCACCGAGCCGGACGATCTGCCCGACATCGCGGTACACCAGGTACGGACCGCCCGGGATTTCCAGCGGATACGGCACTTCCGCGCTCGGCGGCGTGGACGTCGCCTCGACGGAGAGGGTCGACTTGCCGAACTCGGTGATCCGGGACCTGCCCACGACGAAACCGCTGCTGTCGCCCTGCACGACCTGGCTGCCCGCCTCGCCGGGCACCTGGGCCTGCGCGTCGATGTTCGCCGTGGCGCCGTCGAGGTGGAAAGCGGCTTGCAGCACGGAGTTGTAGACCCAGTGGCCCTGCGGCAGGAACTCCAGCCCGGACGGCGACATCGCGGCGCCGGTGACCGCGGCCACCACGCCGGATCCGCAGGCGATCACGAGCAGTATCACCGGAACGCGCTGTCGCCAGGACCGCGTTTTCGACCGCGACGGCCGGGTGCTGCTGGCGACCAGCTTCCGGCGCGGTCTCCCCTCTGTCACGCGGAGGAGGCTAGCGAGCCCGTTCGGGAGCGGTCCCGGACATGGCACCAAACGGCCGTCAGCGGGCGGGTTCGGCCAGCGGCAGGGTCAGTTCGAAGATCGCGCCGCCCTCGTCGGCGTTGTAGACGTCCAGCCGCCCGCCGTGCGCCTGCGCGACCCAGCGCACGATCGACAGCCCGAGCCCGCTCGATCCGGTCGAGCGGAACCGGTCGAGCACCTCGTCGGCCAGTTCGTCCGCCACCCCGGGGCCGTGGTCGGCCACCGTGACGCGGCCGTTCGCGACGGTGATGTGCACGGTCGCGGGCTGGCCGGGCTGGCGCCCGTAACGCAGGGCGTTGTCCAGCAGGTTGGCGATCGCCCGGCGCACCAGCTGCGGGTCGGCCCGCACCAGCGTCGGCGCCGCGGTCACCGTGACGCTTGCGCCCGTGGTGTCGGTGTCGTCGACCAGCACGCCGACGAGCTGGTCGAGCCACACCGGCTGCACGGCCAGCTGGTCGACCCCGGCGGCGAGCCGCGCCCGCACCAGCAGGCTTTCGATGATGTCGCCCATCTGGGCGGCGAGCTGCACCGCGCGCGGCACGAACTCCGCCTGGGTGTCGGGATGGCGCATCGCGGTCTCCGCCACCGCGCGCAGCGAAGCGACCGGCGTGCGCAGATCGTGCGCGGTCTCGGCGAGCAGGACCTCCTGCTGTTCCAGCGCCGCGGCCGCGGGCCGGATCGCCCGGGTGGACAGCACGTGCCCGACCAGGGCCAGGGCGCCGATCAGCAGGACGCAGCCGCCGACCACCAGCCACACGAACCGGACGTGCGCGGCGCGGGCGCTCGCGGTGTCCGCCACCGCGACGATCGCGCCGATGTGCTGCCCGGTGCTGTTGCGGATCGGGTCCGCGCGGACCCGGACCTCCCGGTCGTTGGTGAGCTGCACGGTCCCGTGCTGGGAGAAACCCGTTTCCGCGGCCTTGGCGGCGAGGCCGCCGAGGGTTTCGGCGGGAACTTGGACGCAGGTGCGGGCGCTGTAGTACGGCGCGAACGATCCGGCTCCCGCGGGCAGCACGGCGAACTGCGGGCACTCGTTGCTCGCGGGATCGGAGGGGAGGTACCCGGTGACGAGGGTGCCCTGATCGAGCTGGACCAGCCGGGACGCGACCGCGGTGACCCGCGACAGCTCCCCGTCCAGCTCCGACCAGGTCCGGTCGGAGTTGTTGGCGACGGCCAGCCCCGCGAACACCACCAGCCCCGCCGCGTTGATCGCGGTGAACATCCCGGTCAGCAGCAGCCGGAGCCGGCGGAGCCGGTCCGCCGCGGATCGCCTCATGAGCCCTCCCCGCCGAGCAGGTAGCCCCGGCCGCGCACGGCGTGGATCAGGTTGGGCGCGCCCAGTTTCCGGCGCAGCCGCACGATCACGGCGTCGACGACGTTGGACATCGGATCGGCGTCCTCGTCCCAGCAGTGCTCGATCAGCTCGGTGCGGGTGATGACCCGATCCGGCCGCACGGCGAGATATTCGAGCACGGCGAACTCCCGGTGGGAGAGCATCAGCAACGCGCCCGCCCGCCGGGTTTCCCTTCGGGCGCAGTCGATCTCGAGGTCGGCGTAGCGCAGGATCGGCGGCCTGCCGGGGCCGCTCCGGGTCAGCCTCCGCACCCGCGCGGTCAGCACCGCCATCGGAAACGGCTTGACCAGGTAGTCGTCGGCGCCGACCGCGAAACCGTCGAAGATGTCGCCGCCGGTGTCGCGCGCGGTCAGGAACAGCACCCGCACCGGCCAGCCGTCGCGGCGGCGGGCGCGCACGTAATGCAGGGCGTCGCCGTCGGGCAGCATCCGGTCCAGCACCACGCAGTCGGGGTCGCCCCGGCGCAGGATCGCGTCCGCCGCCGCGAGATCGGCCGCCGCGGCCACCTGGTACCCGGCCGCGCCCAGTTCGGCGCACACCGAAGCGCGCAGGTCGTTGTCGTCCTCGACCACCAGCACCCGCTCCGGACGGCTCGTTGTCATCGAATCCTCATGTTCGTGGTGATGGTATGCGGCTGCGCCGAGCCGCGATCGGGAAAGGAGGTCTACCGGTGTATCCCGAGGTGCCAGGTCCGTACGCTAACGCCAAGCCGGGCGAAGATGAGCCGATCGGGCGAACCTGGCCACAACCGGCCACCCCGGCCCGAGTCCCCGCCCCACCGGTCCTCGTGGTGTCGGCCGCGGCGGCGGCCGCGACGTCCCGGCCGGTCGCGGCGCCCCAGCCGCCCCCGCGGTTTCCCGGGCCACCGCGAACCCCGTTGGCCCGGCCGCCTTCCCCGCCTCCCCCGCCCGCCCCGGTCGCCCTCCCGCACGCGCCCGCTCCGTCGAAGGACCGGCTGGCCGAGTTCGCCGAACGCCTCGGGCTGGTCCAGGTGGTCTGGTGGCAGATCGCGGTGGTGAGCGTCCTGTCCTGCGTGCGGCAGCCGTGGCCGGTGCTGGCGGCCGTGTCCGCCGGTGCGGCCGCGGTGCTCGCGCTGACCGCGGTCCACGTCCGCGGGCACTGGGTGTACGAGCTGGCCGGGCTGCGCGCCCGGTTCCTGCTGCGCGGCCGGCGGCACGACCTGCCCGGCCACGACCAGACCGCGGCGAGGGCGCTGTCGCTGCTGGGCATGCTGCTTCCGGGCACGACCGCCGGGACGCTGGAAACCAACCAGGGCACCGCGCTGACCCTCAGCCATCCGGGCGGGGTGAGCGCGATCCTGCGCCCGCGCGGGACCGGCCCCGTCGCGGCGCTCCCCGGCCCGGCCGCGCTGCTGCCGCGCGGCGACGGCCAGGAGCACGACTTCGCCGTGCAACTGGTGTGCCACACCGGCACGAAACCCGGGACGCCGCCCAAGGTGTGGGTGGCCGTGCAGGCGGTGCGGACCGCCGGCACCCCCGCCGACGACGAACTCGCGCTGGCCCTGCGCAACGGATTGCGCCGCGTCCGGCGGGCCCTGGAGCGGGCGGGGGTGCCGACCGAGCCGCTCGCCGAGGACGCCGCGCTCGGCGCCGTCGCCGCGCTCGCGCACGTCACCGGCGGCCGCGACGAACTGCGCGAGGAATGGGGTTTCTGGCGCGCCGGCCCGGTTTCCCAAGCCTGCTTCACCCTCGAGGGGTGGTCCCGGCTGACCGGGGACCAGGCCGCGCGGCTGACCGCGGACCTGCTCACGCGCACCCCCGGCGTCGCGGTCACGGTGACCCGTCACGCCCGCCCCACCCCGGGTGGCATCCGCTCCGGCGCGGTGCTGCGGCTCGCCGCGACCACCGAATCGGCGGTCGACGTGGCCGCCGCGCACCTGACCCACCTGCTCACCCGCGCGGGCATCCGGCCCGCCCGGCTCGACGGCGACCACCTCCACGGGGTGGCCGCCTCCCTTCCGATCGGAGGTTCCCTGACATGACCGCAATCCTGGAACGCCTGCCGCAGGGCACCGGCGAGTCCGCCTGGTCCGGCGCCGGACCGCAGGCCCTGCTCGCGTCCGCCACCCGCGAAGTCCTGGTGATGACGACCCGCGCGACCGCGCGGCACGACCCGATCGGCACGCCGCGCCCGATCGACCACGAGAACCTGCGCCGCGGTGTCCGGTACCGGATGCTCGCCCCGGACTCGGCGCGCATCGCGCCCGGCGTGGCCCCGCAACTGGCCGGGCTCGCGATGGCGGGCGCGGCGGTGCGGACCGTCGCGAAGGTGCCCGGTGACGTGCTCGTGGTCGACGGGCACACGGTCGTGCTGCCCGTCGGCCGGACCGCGTCGGGCCACGTGTCCGGGGTGGCGAGCTTCCGCCTGCCCAGCGTGGTCGGGATGACCGTGGAACTGTTCGAGCGGACGTGGTCCGGTGGCGTGCCGATGGCGTCGGCGGCACCGGCCGAGGCGGACGAACCCCTTGCGCGGCAACGGCAACTGCTCGCGCTGCTGTCCACCGGGTGCACCGACGCCATGGTCGCCGACCGGCTCGGCCTGTCGGTGCGCACGGTCCGGCGGACGGTGTCCGACCTGATGAACCGGCTCGGCGCGGCGAGCCGGTTCCAGGCCGGGGCGAAGGCCGTCGCCCGCGGCTGGCTCGCGCCGTGACCGCCGCGGCCGCGCCGCGCGTGCTGCTCGTCGAACCCGGCAAGCACGGCGCCTACCCGACCATCGGCGAGGCGGTGTGCGTCGCGCCGGACGACGCCGTCATCTCGGTGGCGGGCGGCAGCTACGAGGAGACCTTCGAACTCCTCGACCGGCGGCTGACCCTGCGGGCGGCCGAGGGCGCCGAGGTGCGGCTCGACGGCTCCGGGGCCGACTGGCCGGTCCTGCGCGCCCGCAACGGATCCCTTACGCTGCAAGGGATCGAGGTAGTCGCCGGGGCCGTAGCCGTGCAGGCGGACGAAGTCGAGCTGACCGTCGACCGGTGCACGCTGAGTTCCCGCGTCGGCCCGGCGATCAGCATCCGCGGCTGCCGCCGGTTCACCGTCGAACGGTGCACGATCGCCGGCGCCGAACTCGGCATCGCGGTGGAGAGTTCCTCCGGCCACCTCGGTTCGACGTCGATCAGCGACATCGCCGGGGACGGGCTGGTGCTCGGGCTCGGCGCCGACCCGGAGGTCCGGGACTGCGCGGTGGACGGCTGCGGGCAGCGCGGGATCTACGTCTACCAGTACGCCCGGCCGGTGATCGAGAACTGCACGGTGGCCCGGACCTCCGCCGCGGGGATCGCCGTGACGCACCGGAGCGTGCCGACGATCCGGCGGACGGCGGTGCACGACGTCAACGGTCCCGGGATCGCGTTCGCCGCGGGTTGCGGCGGCCTGGTGGAGGACTGCGCGCTGGAGAACACCGCCGAGCCCGCGCTGGAACTCGCCGAAGGCGCGACGCCGGCGGTCGTCGCCGCGAAGCCGAAGTCGCCGGTGCGGGAGAAGGGATTGGACGGCTTGCTGGCCGACCTCGACGGCATGGTCGGGCTGCCCGCGGTGAAGGCCGAGGTCCGGTCGGTGGTCGACGAGATCCAGGTCAACGAGTGGCGCCGGAAAGCCGGGCTGAGCGTGGGCGCGGTGAGCCACCACCTGATCTTCGCGGGCGCGCCGGGCACCGGTAAGACCACCGTCGCGCGGACCTACGGCAGGTTGCTCGAGGAGCTCGGCGTGCTCAGCGGCGGCCGGTTCCGCGAGGTGTCGCGGCGCGACCTCGTCGGGCAGTACATCGGGCACACCGCGGAGAAGACGGCGGTGGTGTTCGAGGAGTGCAAGGGCGGCGTGCTGTTCATCGACGAGGCGTACACGCTGTCGCGGCAGGCCGGCAGCGGGGATTTCGGGCAGGAGGCCATCGACACGCTGGTGAAGCTGATGGAGGACCACCGCGACGAGGTGGCCGTGATCGTCGCGGGCTACACCGGTGAGATGGCGGACTTCCTCGCCGCGAATCCCGGCCTGGCGTCCCGGTTCTCCAAGACCATCGAATTCGAGAACTACACCCCGGACGATCTGCTGCGGATCACCGAACGAATGGTCGCCGACGGCGAATACGTGCTCGACACCGAGGCCACGCCGGTATTGCTCGAGCACTTCGCGCGGATCGCGAACACGCCCGGCTTCGGCAACGCCCGCGACGCGAGGCGGCTGTTCGAAGGCGCCCGCAAGGCGCAGTCGCGGCGGCTGCGTGCCCTCGGCCGGATGCCCGACACCACCGAACTTCGCACCCTGCTCGCCGAAGACATCGCCGCGGCCGCCGGGTGAGCTACGCTCGGTACCCGTGCGGGTACTGGTACTGGAGGACGACGCGGACCTGCGCCGCGCGGTCACCCGCTCGCTGCGCGGCGACGGCCTGGCCGTGGACGCCGTGGCGGATCTCGCCGCCGCGGACGAGGCGCTGGCGGTGAACGACTACGACTGCGCGGTGCTCGACCGCAAGGTGCCCGGCGGCGACGCGCTGCACTACGTGCGGGAGCGGCAGAGCCGGGGCTGGACCCTGCCGGTGCTGTTCCTCACCGCGCTGGACGACCAGGGCGACGTCGTGGCCGGGCTGGCGCACGGCGACTACCTGGTCAAGCCGTTCAAAATGGCGGAACTGGTCGCCCGGGTGCGCAGCCTGTCGCGCTGGTCCGCGGCGCCCGCCCGGCTGCCGGTGCTGCGGTGCGGCGACCTGGAACTGGACACCGCCCGGCACGAGGTGCGCCGCGCCGGCGCGCTGCTCACCCTGACCAGGACCGAATTCGCGGTGCTGGAACTGCTCGCCACCCACCAGGGCCGGGTCGTCTCCCGCGAAGCCCTGCTGCGCCACGGCTGGGACGATCCGCCGTCGGCCGACAGCCTGAACTTCGTCATCGGGCGACTGCGCAAGAAACTGCGCGACCCGCCGATGATCGCCACCGAACGCGGCTCCGGCTACCGCCTCCATTCGGCGTAGCGATGCGCGCGGATCCGCGTGGCACGCTGACCGGGTGAACCCGATCCTCACGCAGGTCCTCACCATCGCCGGCGTCCTGCTCGGCTCCACGGCCACGTTCATCGCGACGAGCGCGATAGAACGAACCCGGTGGCGGCGCGCGCACAGCGCGCGCTGGGACGACAAACGCCTGGAGGCGTACACCGAATACGCGAACGCGGTGAAGAAGATGGTCCGGCTGTGCCGCCGCATCGCCGAAACCAAGGACCTGCTCCCCACCGGGCGGCCCATCGACCTCGAGGCCGGATTCGCGGAAATAGCCGAGGCCGAAACCGAACGCGCGCTGAACTGGGAAACCGTTCTGCTGCTCGGGGAACCGGCGACCATCGCCGCCGCACGAGCGTGGCACGAACAGGTCTGGCGGCTGGAAATCCTGCTCCGCCAAGGGGATCCGGACACCTCCTCGTTCGCCGATGCCTACCAGCAATCCATGCGCCTGCGCAACGAGTTCTACGCCCGCGCCCGCGCCGACCTGAACGTCACCAGCGGCCCCCTGCCCGAACTCACCTGGAGTTCCTTCCGCCCCTAGGGTCGTGAGTGTTCCGGCCGGTTCCAACCGGCTTGGTTCCCATACAAGAGACGGTGACCGGTCTGGGCGTGCAGGCGCCGCCTGGCTGCCACCCCGATGCTCGTCGCACTTTGTCGGCCAAGAGGGACCGCAACGAGGCCGTGCTCGTCGGGGCGCCCGGGGGCCTACCGAAATGGGGGAACTCGGAGGACACCAATGTGGCTTTCGGGACGTTGAAGGTACCGAACGCCGCATTGGGTACCTCCGAGCACCACCACCCAGCGCGGTTTCGCACTTTGTCGGCCAAGTGCGGCTCGTCGAACGGAAACGCCAGGTCACCAGTAGGTGACCAAATAAAAGTCCGCTCTAACCGGTCTGAACACTCACGAGTTCAGGTAGGTGAGGACGGCGAGGACGCGGCGGTTGTTGCTGTCGTCGTCGGTGATGCCGAGTTTGCCGAACAGGGACGTGGTGTACTTGCCGATGGCGCTCTCGCTGAGGAAGAGCCGCCGGCCGATGGCCTGATTGGACAGTCCCTCGGCCATCAGGCTGAGCACCGAGTACTCGCGTTCGGTGAGCCGATCCAGGTGCCGGTTCGAGGATCCGCTGGACAGCAGTTTCGCGATGACGGCCGGGTCCATGGCGGTCCCGCCACCGGCGACGCGTTCCAGGGCGTCGACGAACTGATCGGCGTCGAACACGCTCTCCTTGAGGAAGTAGCCGACGCCGCTGGCGCCGTCGGCCAGGAGTTCGCGGGCGTACAGCTGTTCGACGTGCTGGGAAAGGATCAGGACCGGCAGCCCGGGCACTTCGCGGCGGGCCGCGAGCGCCGCCCGCAGGCCCTCGTCCGACTGGGTCGGCGGCATGCGGACGTCGACGATGGAAACATCCGGCCGCCACTTCAGCAGCGCGTCGAGCGTCTCCGGTCCGGTGGTCGCCGTCGCCACCACCTGGTGCCCGTATGCCTCGATGAGGCGGACCATCCCGTCGCGCAGGAGGTAGAGGTCTTCGGCTACAACGATTCGCACGGCACCATCATCCTCGCACGGGTCGGGCCACCGGCCGGGCTGGTGATCTCGAAGGTGCCGTCGAAGACCGCGAGGCGGCGGCGCAGCCCGTCGAGCCCACCGCCGGAGTGCACCTCGGCCCCGCCCCGGCCGTTGTCTTCGACCTCCACCACGAGGCCGGTTTCGTCCCGGGCAAGGGAGATCCGCGCCCGGGTCGCGTGGGCGTGCTTGACCGCGTTGGTCAGCAGTTCGGCGATTCCGAAGTAGACGGCGGTCTCGATCGGCGGGTCCAGGCTCAGCGGAGCGTCGGCGTGGACGGCCGCTTCCAGCGGGCTGTCCAAGGCCAGCGCGCGAACGGCGTCGACCAGCCCGCGCTCGTTCAGCACCGGCGGGTTGATTCCCTGGACCAGTTCGCGGAGTTCGGTCAGGGACGTGGTGGCGCCGGCCCGCGCTTCCCGCAGCAGCGCCTTGGCCTGCTCGGGATCGGTTTCCATCAGCTTCTCCGCGGTCGCCAGCGAGAGCCCGAGCGCGACCAGGCGAGCCTGCGCTCCGTCATGCAGGTCCCGCTCGATCCGGCGGATTTCGGCGGCCTGCGCGATCGTGGTGTCCGCGCGCTGGGCGGTCAGCTCGTCCACCCGGTCCGCCAGCGCCATCGCCGGTGACGCGCGCAGGAAGCGGGCGGCCACCGGCTCGACGGGCCGCCAGGCGTACGGGGCACTGGCGATCGCCACGGCCAAGCCGAGCACCCCGATCAGGCGCGCGGGGAGCCCCGGGTGGGAGAACCCGAGCACCGCCGCCACGACTCCGGCGGGCGGGACGGCCGCGAGCAGGCCCACGGTGACCGGCGCGAGCACCGTGAACCGCAGGTCACGCCAGGTGGCGGGATCGCGCCACCGGATCCGCAACCGCTGGTCCTGCCGGGCATCCCGGCTGGACCGCGAATAGGAGAAACCGTTCCACCAGTACCCGGTGGACATGCGCGTCACCGGCCCGGCCTGCCGGTATCCGGCGGGAATGGCGGTGCCCGTCCACTTCGCGACGAGGGCGCGGAAAATCCGGCAAACCGGCCGGGACAGGGCGAACGTGCCGATAACGGCCCAGATGAACGGCGCTATCCCCGCCCACGGACTTCCCCACCAGATCGTCAGCGCCACGGCGGCCGCCCACACGGCCGGGACCAGCATGCTGACGACCACCAGAACGCACGCCCGCACGAACCCCGCGCAAGCGCTCGCCACCCACTGTCGCATGACCCTTCCTTCGCACCCCGTAACCGGCTTGATGTGTCCACTGTGCACCACGCGGGGCCCGATTCCCGCCGGATCGGCCCCGGAGTGGGTCTAGCCCCACCCACCCGTGTGTCCAGGCCCATACCGGGCTGCCCCGGCGATTCCTAACGTCGACACCACTCCGGACAACACGAAGGGAAGAAAGCGAAATGGCAACCACCAACCACACCACGGCCACCCGCCACGACCACCCGCGCACCCGGCTCGGCAAGGTGCAGAAATTCGTCCTGGCCTACGGCGCGCTCGCCGTCGTGGTCCTCATCGCGGTCGTCCTCCTCTCGATCGCCGGGAAAGAGGTGACTTCGTTCATGTGGGGCCGAACCGGCGGAGTGCTCGCGAGCGCCGTGGCGACCTACTGGCTGACCGTCCTCGCCGCGCGGGGATCACGATCGGCCTTCCTCCGCGTGCGCGTCATCTCGGTCGTCGTGCCGATCGCGATCATCGCCATCGACCTGATCCCCGGTGCCCTCCCGCCGTGGTTCATCGCGCTGCAGATCGCCGGCGCGCTCACCCTCGCCCCGGCCGCCTTCATCGTCAACGGATCCGGCCTGCGCGCCGCCTTCCCGAAACCCCGCTGACCTCGCGGTTCCCCGACCTTTCGCGTTGGCCGGGTTCCGAAACGGGGAACTCGGGCTACCGAAACGGGGAACACACGCGACCAGAACGGGGGACTCGCGGGCGGGCGCGGCCCGCCGCCGCGAGTTGCACACTCAGGCACGCGAGTTGCACGTTCGGGTACGCGAGTTGCACACTCGGGCACGCGAGTTGTCCGCGGGTTCCCGATCGCGGTGGGCGCCGGGAATCCGACCGGTGTCGCGGGTGGTCCCGAGTGTGTATTTCACTTGCCCGAGTGTGGAGTTCACTTGCCCGAGTGTGGAACTCGGCGATCGGAACGGGGGACTCGCGGGCGATCCCGTCGGCATCAACCGCATCGATGCCACAACCCGCAGGTTGGGCCTCAGTTGTCCACTTTGACGTCCATGCGCACGGTGCCGCCGGGGTAGGACTGGAAGTACTGCTGCAGCGGGGCGCTGCTCGCCGTGCATCCGGCGGTGGTCACACCGTCCTCGGAAGTGGTCGGCAGGACGGCGGAACAGCGGGCGAGGAATTCGTTTCTGTCCGGCAACAGAACGTAGAACGTCGCCGACCCGTTGCCCACTCCGCCGTTGTTGCGGAAGACAGCGCTCATCGAGCACGAGGCATAACCACATGGCCCGTCCCATTGCGACGATCGCACGGAGAAATCGGGCCGCGTCGGCCGGGTGCTTTCGGTCGTTTCCGTTGTCTCCGTCGTCTCGGTCGTTTCCGTCGTGGTCGGCGTCGACCGCTCGGTCGATTCCTCCGCCGAAATACGCCAGGTCGCGGTCGTCTCGCTCACCGAAGCCGACGTGGCCGCCGACGTCGAAGAAGGAGAGGTGAGCTCTTTCCACAGATTGAAACCGGTCAAGCTGTTCAGCCCCACCAGGACGCTGACGATCCCGGCGACCATACCGATGCCGACGGCCCATTTCTTGTAGTCGGGCTCATCGTCGGAGTTCCCCGACTTACCCGACTCGTCCGCCATCGGCCCAGTTTACTGGATTGTCCGGTCCCCTGGAACCGGTTCGACCGCCGCGGAGGCCCCGGCCGGGAATGGACTTGATCGCGCGGCCGGTTGCCGGGATCGTGGATCTCGTGACGGCCGTTGACGACTATGCCGGTTCGGCGGGGACCCGCCGGATCCCGGGGTACTGCACGCTCTGCAAATCGCACTGCGGCTCGGTTTCCGTGGTCGACGGTGACCGCCTGCTCGCCGTCGAACCGCTGCCGGGGCATCCGACCGGCGGGGCGCTGTGCGCGAAGGGCAGGGCGATGCCGGAGCTGACCGCCAGCCCGAAACGGCTGCTGCGGCCGCTGCGGCGGACGAACCCGAAGGATGCCGACGATCCGGGCTGGGTGCCGATCAGCTGGGACGCGGCGCTGGACGAGATCGCCGGGCGCCTCGCGGCGATCCGCGCGGAAAGCGGGCCGGAAGCGGTCGCGTTCGCGGTGACCACCCCGAGCGGCACGCCGATGGTCGACGGCAGCGAGTGGGTCAACCGGTTCGTGCACCGGTTCGGCAGCCCGAACATCGTCTACGCGACGGAGATTTGCGGCTGGCACAAGAACTTCGCGCACGCGTTCACCTTCGGCCAGGGGATCGGGACGCCGGACTACCGCGCCGCCGAGCTGATCATCCTGTGGGGCCACAATCCCGCCCGCACCTGGCTCGCCCAGGCGAGCGCCATCGCCGAGGCGCGGCGCGACGGCGCGAAGGTGGTGGTCATCGACCCGAAACGCGGCGGGAGCGGCCAGCAGGCCGACCAGTGGCTGCGGATCCGCCCCGGCGCCGACGCCGTGCTCGCCCTCGGCGCGATCAATCACCTGATCGGCGGCGAATCCTACGATGCCGGCTTCGTCCGCTCCTGGACCAGCGCGCCCCTGCTCGTCGACGACACCGGCGAACTCGTCCGCGAACAAGGCGACTTCCTGGTGTGGGACGGCGGAACCGGGTCGGCACGGCGGTACGACACCACCCGTGCGCTGAGCGAACCGGACGCCGTCGCCCTGCGCGGCCGGTTCCGGTTGCCGGACGGCCGGGCCGTCCGGCCGGTGTTCGACCTGCTCGCCGCGCACGCCGCCGAATGGACGCTGGAGCGGGTCGCCGAGACCACCTGGATCGACCCGTCCGCGGTGCGCGAGTTCTACGCGATGCTGGCGAAATACCGGCGGGTCGCCTACTACTCGTGGACCGGGATCGGCCAGCACACCAACGCCACCCAGACCGAGCGCGCCGTCAGCGTCCTGTACGCGCTGCTCGGCTGTTACGACCAGCCCGGCGCGCTCCGCTGGGTGACCAAGCACCGGCCGAACCCGCTCGGGGACTTCTCGGCCCTGCCCCCGGAGCAGCGGGACAAGGCGCTCGGCAAGCGGGAGATGCCGCTCGGGCCGCCGCTGCAGGGGCATGTGACCGCGCGGGACTTCCGGCGCGCCGCGCTGACCGGCGAGCCGTACCGGGTCCGCGCGCTGGTCGGGTTCGGCGCGAACATGGTCGTCTCCCAGGGCGCCGCGGACGAGAACCGCGAGGCCCTGCGCGCGCTGGAGTTCCAGGTCCAGTGCGACATGTTCGAGAACCCGACCGCGGCGACCGCGGACATCCTGTTGCCGGTGTGCGCGCCACCGGAACGGGAAGGCTTGATGATCGGCTTCGACAACAGCGCGGACGGGGAGGAACTCGTCCAGCTCCGGCCGCGGATGGTGCCGCCGGCCGGGGAATCCCGGTCCGACTACGAGATCGTGTTCGCGCTGGCCGAGCGGCTCGGTATGGCCGAGGCGTTCTTCCACGGCGAACTGGACGCCGGTTGGAACCACCAGCTCGCCCCGCTCGGGGTCACCGTCGAAGAACTGCGGCGCCATCCGGCGGGCTTCCGCATCCCGATCCGGCAGCGGGACCGGAAGTACGCCACCGAGCACGCCGACGGCACGGTCACCGGGTTCGCCACCCGCACCCGCCGCGTCGAGCTGTATTCCGAACTGCTGCGCGAACACGGCCAGCCCGCCCTGCCGACCTTCACCGAACCGGACGACATCGCGCCCGGCGACGGGACGTTCCCCTTCGTCCTCACCACCGCGAAGAACGGGCACTTCACCCATTCCTCGCTGCGCTCGCTGGCCTCGCTGCGACGGCGTTCCCCCGATCCCGGGGTCGACATCAGCCCGGCACTGGCCGCCGAGCGCGGCCTCGCCGAAGGCGACTGGGCGGTGATCCGCACGCCGGAAGGGCAGGCGCGGCTGCGGGTGCGGTTCGACGACAGCCTGCACCCCAAGGTGGTGATCGCCGAACACGGCTGGTGGGACGACACGCCCCCGCCCGCCACCCCCGGCCTGGCCGCGCTGGGCGGGGAAACGAGCAACATCAACGCGGCCCTCTCCGACCGCAGGCGGGACCCGGTCAGCGGATCGGTGCCGCTGCGCGCGGTCGCCTGCGACCTCCGCCGGGACGAGGAGACCTCGGCCGGGAACTGGGCCGGCTGGCGCGCCTTCCGCATCACCGGCCGGTCACCGGTCGAGAACGGGGCGCTGTCGCTGACCCTGCGACCGGTCGACCGCGGCCCGGTGCCCGCCTTCCGGCCGGGACAGCACATCGCGGTCCGCGCCCCCGAACTGGGCACCCACCGGGCGTACTCGCTGACCAACGCCACCGAATCCGGGACCCTGCGGATCGCGGTGAAGAACATCGGCGGCCGCCTGTCCGGGCACCTGCACGCCGCCGCACCGGACGTCCTCGAGCTGAAAGCCCCGGCGGGCACGTTCACCCTCCCGGTCGGCGGGGACCGCACGGTGCTCTGCGTCGGCGGCGGCATCGGCGTGACACCGTTCCTCGGCTACCTGGAAACCCTCGCCCGCGCCCGGCAGGCGCCGCCCTCGGTGCGGCTGGTCTACACCCGGCGCCGGGCGGACACCGCGACCCCCATCGCCGACCGCCTGCTCGAACTGGCCGGGCAACTGCCCCAGGTCGAGGTGCGCCAGCACCTGACCGGCCCGGGCGGCGGCCGGTTCACCGCGGCCGACCTCGAGGAGGAGTTCCTCGCCACCCGCCCCCTGGTCTTCCTGTGCGGCCCCGCGGCCCATGATGTCCGAACTCACCGGCCAGCTCCTCGCCCGCGGCGTCAACCGGTTCGACATCTTCACCGAGGAGTTCTTCACCGAGGTCGACATCCCGGACACCCTGGCACCGGCCACGGTCCGCTTCGCCCGCTCCGGCCGGGAGATCACCTGGACCCCGGAATCGGGCACCCTGCTCGACGCCGCCGAAGCCGCCGGGATCCCGCTCGGCAGCGGCTGCCGCACCGGAGTCTGCGAATCCTGCCGCGTCGACGTGCGCGGCGGCCAGGTCGCCCATTTGTCCACAGTGGACAACACGCCCGGCACCTGCCTGACCTGCCAGGCCATTCCCCTCTCCGACCTCGAACTCGACGGCTGAGCGCGGCTACCAGTACTGGTGCCGCTTTCCGTCGGTGTCGGCGACGAAGATCACCGCGTCGGCGCCGCCCAGCTCCGCCGGGTTCAGCGGGAGGTGGCCGGGCAGGATCGGTGCGCCCGCGCCGATCGACGGGGGAAGCGCGGCGCGCAGGGCCGGTGCCGGGAACAGGGCGCGGCGGGTGGTCGCCCCGGCCAGCACGCCCTGGAGGGTGCCCGGGTCGCTGTCGGGGGCGGCGTCGGTCGCCAGGAACGCGTAGCGCTCGCCGAGGGTCAGCTCGACGAGGGCGCCAGCGCTCCCCCAGCTCACCTCGTCCTCGCCGACCGGCAGGTGGGACCGCGCGGGCTGGAGGTGCGCGTTGTGCGCGAACACCAGGCTCGGCCCGCGGTGCTGCTCCCGCGCGGCGATCGCGAGCAGGTTCTCGGCCATCATCTCGGCGCGCAGGCTGAGCAGGGTCGCGACGCGATCGGGCGCGGGGCCGGCCATGGCCGCGTGATAGCGGAGCAGGCCCTGGGCGGTGCGCGCGTGCGCGACGGCGCGGGCGTAGCCGGTCGGATCGGTGGGGCGCAGGCCGGGCGCCGCGCGGCGCAGCGCGCTGGCGAGGTCGTCGGCGACGACGCGCAGGGCGCGGGCGCGGCCGGAGTCGCCGATGGACGCCGCCGGGTCGAACATGGCCGCCTGGTTCGTCCAGTCCGCGTCCGCGCCGAGCAGCGCGTCGAGCTCGCGCGCCGATCCGGGTCGCAGCGCCGCGGGCAGGTAGTCGTGGACCGGGAACAGCGCGTGCCGCGGGCTCGGCGCGCCGGTGATCTCCAACGGCGCGTCGAAGCCGTGGAAGCGAACCCGGTCCCGCGGTGCGCGGCCGGCGTTGTGCGCGCGGAGCCATTCGACGAGTTCGCGGTTGGACGGCAGGGCGCCGAACCCGTGGCTGAACCCGGTCGCGAGCACCTGGTCGATCTCCGCCGTGCCCCCGCACACGTAGTCGTCCACGACGGACGCGGCGAAGACATCGGTCTCCAGCACGATCGACCGGTATCCCCGCTCGACGAGGTGGCTGAGAAGTTCGTTGCGCAGCAACGGGAACGCCTCGATCCCGTGGGTCGGCTCGCCGAGGGCGAGCAGGGTCGGCGGCTCGGTCCGGGCGGCGAGGAACTCGTCGACGGCACGGCCCAGGCTTGCCGGGTCGTCGAGCTGGCGGCCGATCCCGCGCAGTGCGGTGGCAGTGGACATGGACACCCCTTTTCCGGAAGGCACTGCCCTCGACAGTATCGTTGAAGAATCGAGTGAAACTTCTGCGACTTATCCCTGCACTAGCTGGATTGAAGCCTCAACCGGAGGTGCGAGCTGCGACCCATCGACCTGGCCCGGGAACACGGGTTGTCCGCGCAGGCGGTCCGCAACTACGACGACGCGGGCATCCTCCCGCCGACCGAGCGCAGCGAGACCGGCTACCGGCGCTACACGCCCCTGCACGCGCAGGCCCTGCGCGCCTTCCTCGCGTTGCGCCGCGGCCACGGGCACCAGCAGGCGATGGAGCTCATGCGCGCGGTCCACCGCGGCGACCTCGAGTCCGCCTACCGGCTCATCGACACCGCGCACGTCGCGCTGCTCGCCGAACGCGACACCCGCACCGAGTCCGCGACGGCCCTGGGCACCCTGTCCACCACGACGCCCGCCACGGCCAACGGCCGGCCGCTGACCGTGGGCGAGCTCGCGCGCCGGCTCGGCGTGCACCCGGCGACCTTGCGCACCTGGGAGACCGAGGGCATCCTGCGCCCCAAACGCAACCGGGCGACCGGCTACCGCGAATACGGACCGGACTGCGTGCGCGACGCCGAGATCGCGCGGCAGCTGCGCCGGGGCGGCTACCTGCTGTCCCAGGTCGCCCGGTTCCTCGATTCGCTGCGCGAGGCGGGCGGGGCGGACGCGTTGACCGCCTTCCTCGACTCCTGGCAGGACCGGCTGACCACGCGCAGCCGCAACCTCCTCGCCGGCGCGGCCCAACTCGACGCCTACCTCACCATGCTCGATCGGACGCGGCAGCGGCCGTCGGCGACGTAGTGGGCCCGACCCCGTGCGTTCCCACGGCCTCAGAAGGGACCGGTGAGTTCGCCGAGTTTGTCGGTGAGTTCGACGTTGTGCGAGTAGTCGACCGGCACGGTGACGACCGAGACGCCGTCGTCGGCGAGCGCTTTGCGCAGCGTGGGCAGCAGCTCGTCGGCGGCGGTGATCCGGTAGCCCCGGGCGCCGAAACTCTCCGCGTACTGGACGAAGTCGGGGTTGCCGAAGGCGATGTGGGAACTGCGGCGCAGTTCCAGGTCCATCTTCCAGTCGATCAGCCCGTAGGCGTCGTCCTGCCAGATCAGCACCGTGATCGGGATGTTCTCGCGGACCGCGGTCTCCAGTTCCTGGCTGTTCATCAGGAACGCGCCGTCCCCGGTGGCGGCCAGCACGCGCCGCTCCGGATGGGCCAGTTTGGCCGCGAGCGCGCCCGGCACCCCGAAGCCCATCGCGGACAGCCCGTTGGACACCAGCAGGGTGTTGGGTTCGTAGGTCGGGTACATCCGGGCCAGCCACATCTTCACCGCGCCGGTGTCGGCGAGCACGATGTCGTCGCGGCGCATGGCCTCGCGGATATCGGCGACGATCCGGCGCGGGGACAGCGGAAACCCGTCCTCGGCGCGTCCCTGGTCCAGCTCGTCGCGGATCAGCCCGCGGATCTTCTCCCCGGTGCCCGCGAGGTCGAACCGGCGGGGCACGGCGTCCGCCAGCGCGCGCAACGAGCGGGAGATGTCGCCCTGAATGCCGACATCGACCGGGTAGTGGTTGTCGACCTCGGCGGGGAACTGGTGAATGTGGACGATCCGCTTGTCACCCCGCGGGTTGATCTTGACCGGATCGAACTCCTGCAACTCGTACCCGACCGCGAGAAGCACGTCGGCCTCGTCGAAGCCGAAGTTGACGTAGTCGTGGCGCATGAAGCCGACCGCGCCGAGCGCGTGCGGATGGTCGTCGGGGAAGACGCCCTTGCCGTTGAAGGTGGTGGCGACCGGCAGCCCGAGCCGCTCGGAGAACTCCACCAGCGCCGCGGACGCGCGATCGCGGGTCGCGCCGTGCCCGGCCAGCACGATCGGCCGGGCGGCCGAGGAGAGGATCTCCGCGGCGCGGGCGACCTGGGACGGCGAAGGCTCCTGCGGGCGCACCACGTTGACCGGCAGCGGTTTCAGGTCGCCGGTGACCGGCGCGGCTTCGACGTCCTCCGGGATGGCCAGGTACACCGCGCCGGGCCGCTCGGTCTGGGCGGTCTTGAACGCCTTGCGCACCAGTTCCGGCAGCGCCTCGGCCGCGGGCGCGAGTTCCGCCCATTTCGTGATCGGCCGGAACAACCGCACCAGATCCACCACCTGGTGCGACTCCTTGTAGATCCGGTCCAGGCCGACCTGCGCGGAGATCGCGACGACCGGGGTGCTGTTCGTGGTCGCGTCGGCCACCCCCAGCTGCAGGTTGATCGCGCCGGGCCCCAGGGTGGCCGACGCCACGCCCGCCTTGCCGGTCAGCCGCCCGTAGATCTCGGCCATGAACGCCGCACCCTGCTCATGCCGCACCAGGATGTAGCGGATCGGCGAATCGTTCAGCGCGTCGACGAAATGGATGTTCTCCTCACCGGGGACGCCGAAGACATATTCGACGCCCTCGGCTTCCAGGATCCGGACCAGCAACCGCGCGGCGTTGTCCGGCGAAGCATTGGCAGGCAAGGAAATCCGCTCCCCACAGTCGTGCACCATCCGTACTTCCCATTGTCCGCCGCCGGCTCGGAATCTCCGTCGAATGTGACCGGACAGACTGCTCGGTCGTAACGCGGTTCTCATCGCCCTGGGGGTCGTGAGTGTTCCGACCGGTTGGCACCGGCCTGTCCACTCACGACCCCAGCACCCGGCTCCACGCGTACACAAGGGAACCGGTGTGGGTGGTCGCCTCAATCCCGCGCCAGGCCGACGCGTTCGGCGAGCCGCGCCAGGTAGCCGGTGACCACCTCGGGTTCCGCGTCCGGCAGTCCGAACAGGACTTCGGTCACCCCGGATTCCGCCCAGGCGGCCAGCGTGTCCGGGCCCGGCTTGCCCGCGAGGGCAACCACCTCGGGCGCGCCCTCCCGGCCCGACTCCGCCCAGAGTTCCCGCAACCGGCGGGCTCGCGCACCGATGTCGCGATCGGTGGGGGTGGTCATCCAGCCGTCGGCGTGCCGCGCGATCCAGGCGAGGTTGCGGTCCGTGCCGCCCGCGCCCAGCAACACCGGCACCCGTCCGGCGCGCACCGGCTTCGGCCACGCCCAGCTGGGCCCGAAGCGCACGAACTCGCCGTGGTAGCTCGCCTCCTCCTGGGTCCACAGCGCTCGCATGGCGCCGAGGTACTCGCGCAGCGCGGTCCGGCGCCGGCCGCCCGGAACGCCGTGATCGGCCAGCTCGTCGGTGTTCCAGCCGAACCCCGCGCCGAGCACCACGCGGCCGCCGGAAAGGTGGTCGAGCGAAGCGATCGTCTTCGCCAGCGCGATGGGGTCGTGCTCGGCGGGCAGGGCGACGGCGGTGCACAGCGTGATCCGCCGGGTCACGGCGGCGGCCGTCGCCAGCGCGACCCACGGGTCCAGCGTGCGCAGGTAGCGGTCGTCGGGCAGGTCCCGGGTGCCCGTACCGGGATGCGCCGCCTCGCGCCGCACCGGGATGTGCGTGTGCTCGGGCACCGCGAACGAATGGAAGCCCGCCTCTTCCGCGGCCCGCGCGACCGCCGACGGCGAGATGCCGCGGTCGCTGGTGAACAACACGACGCCGTATCGCACCCGCACTCCTCAGTTCGACGACCCGTCCGCCCACATTAGAACACGTTCTACTTCTTGGCGGAATAGGCGTGCTCAGCGAGTCCGATCGCCATGCCCCGCAGGAAGCGGCGGAGGCGCCATTGGACGAACCACCGCATCCCCCGGCGGGCCAGGTAGGTGCCGTGCCAGTGAATCCTGGTCCCGCCACCGGGCATTTCGTGCAGTTCGATCGCGGCGTGGTAGTCGGTCAGGTACGGGTTTTCCACCCCCTCGTACGCGAACCGGCGTTCGGGAACCAGTGCGGTGATCCGCTCCTTGGTGACGACCTTCCCGGTGCGGAAGGCGCGGGTCGCGCCGACGCCGTCTCGCCCGTCGGGTGCGAGGTCGCGCGACTGACCGGTTTCCAGCGCGTCGATCCGCGACCATTCGGGCCAGCTCCGCGGGTTGAGCAGCAACGTCCACACCGCCGCCGGGGGCGCCGCCGATTCGGCCGTGACGTCGTAGGACTGCATTCCAGGACACCTCACTTCGGGGAGTTCGGGGGAGGGCCGGTCCGCACCTGGCGGAACGCGTCCCTGATCTCGGAAACCAGCAGCTCCGGCTGTTCCAGGCCGGGAAAGTGGCCGCCGCGGTCGAGTTCGTGCCACGAACGGAGATCGTGGTAGCGGCGCTCCGCCCAGCGGCGCGCGGTCGGCCAGGGATCGGCCGGGAACAGCGAGCAGGCGGTGGGGGTGGTCACCGGCTGCGCGTTCTCTTCCTCCGCGCTGCGCGGCACCCACCGCATCGCCTCCCAGTACCAGCGGGCCGTGGCGGCACCGGTGCCGGTCAGCCAGTACAGCGCGATGTTGTCGACCTGCTGGGACACGCTCACCCCGCCACCGACCTCGGGCCGGGTGTCGGCGTAGGCGGCGAACTTCTCACCGAGCCACGCGGCCAGCCCGGCGGGCGAGTCGACCAGCGAGTAGCCGAGCGTCTGCGGGCGCGTGCCCATCAGCAACCCGAAGCCGTAGCCGTCCGCCAGATGCAGGTCACGCCGGTACAGCGCACGCTGTTCGGCCGGGTCCGGGGAGATCCGGTCCTCCGGCAGGGGCGAGGCCAACGGCATCGTCAGGTGCAGGCCCGCGACGCGCTCCGGAGCGAACCGCGCCAGTTCGGTGCTCACGTAGGCGCCCCAATCCCCGCCGTGCGCCCCGAACCGCCGGTAGCCGAGCACGGTCATCAACTCGGCCCAGGCCCGGGCGGTGCGGCCCGGATGCCAGCCCCGCTCCCGGGGACGGTCGCTGAACCCGAACCCGGGCAACGCCGGTACGACCACGTGGAAGGCATCGCGCGCGGAACCACCGTGGGCGACCGGATCGCTGAGCGGCCCGAGCACGTTCTCGAACTCGAGCACCGAGCCGGGCCAGCCGTGTGTCATCAGCAGCGGCAGCGCCGCCGGCTCCGGTGAGCGGACATGCCAGAACGCGATGCCCAATCCGTCCAGGCTTACCCGGTAGTGCGGAATCGCGTTCCACCGGGCTTCGCTCGCGCGCCAGTCGTGCTGTCGCCACGCATCCAGCAACGCCGTCAGGCGCCGCAGCTCGATTCCTTGCGTCGCGTCCGGGACGGTCTCGGGTTCGGGCAGCCGGACACGCTCCAGGCGGGCACGCAGATCGGCCAGCTCGTGCTCGGGGACGTGCGGGGCGAAGGGCTCGATTTCAGGCACCGTCGCCTCGCTCCGCGGAAATGTCGGTCATGGCCAAGACGCTAGGAGCGGATCGGCACTGACCCCATGCCCGAGATTGCGGTGCGGCGATCAGGAATTGCGGTACCCCGAGGGGCGCGCTCCGGTGTGCCGCAGGAAGGCGGCCGACAGGGCGCCGGGGCTGGCGAAGCCGCACCGCGGCGCGATCCGGTCGATCGCGAGGTCGGTGTCGCGCAGCAGCCGTTTGGCCTCCTCGATCCGCAGCCGGGTGAGGAACCGGTACGGCGTCTCCCCGGTCGCGTCCTTGAAGACCCGGACGAGGTGGTAGACGCTGAGGTGCACCTCGTCGGCGATGTCCGCCAAGGTGACCGGATCGGCCAGCCGCTCGCGCATGATCGCCACGGCCGCGCGGACGCGCGCGTCCTCCCGGGCCGGTGCCCGGAGATCCGACGTGCGCGCGTGGCGGGTGAGCAGGTGCACGGCCAGGAAGGCGGCCGCGGACTCGGCATACAGATCGTCGGCCTCGCCCGGGAAGCCGACCGCTCGGACGGCCGCCTCGAGCAGCGGGTCTCCCGCGGTCAGGGACGCGGCCATGGCCTCGAAGTCCACCGCGCGGCCGCCCAACTGCGCCGCGACCGAATCGACGGTGTCCCGCGGGATGTGCACCTGCACGCTCCGCATCGCCCCGTCCCCGCGATAACTACGCACGACGGACTGACCCGGAATCCCCAGCTCGAGCCGCCCCGGCGCCCACGTGGAGCGGCTCCCCCGGCCCCCGGTTCGCGTCTCCAGCACCGCCCGTCCCGCGACCGGCAGCACCAGGTGCAGATCCGCCGCGGCGGGCAACGCCATGTCCTCGGCGACCGGGACGTGCTCGAACCGCTGAACCAGCAGGGACCGCCAGCCACCGTCCTCCCAACTGCAATACGTCCGCCGAACGTAACGAGCCATGTCGAAACCGACATACGGCTGGAGATCGAAACGAGCGGAGTCGAACACCATGGCGTCGAGGTTACCGATTTCGCCCTTGGCGGAACGTGAATCCCGCGGTCTGCCGAGCTGTCTACTGTGGCCTGGCGACCCGGAGGAGACTTATGGAAACCATCACCGGCACCGCGGCGGGCGTGCCGTTCACGGCACTGCCACCGGCCGGCGGCGCCGACGGCCCCGCACCGTTGATCGTGACCTGGCACATGCTGGACGCGCCCCGCACGGACGCGGCCTTCGCGGCCGCGCTGCCGATGAGCCGGGTGCCCGCCTGGCGGGTGCACCTGGGCATGCCGATGTGCGGCGCGCGGATGGTCGACGGCCGCGTCGACGCCGTCCTCGAACTTATCCGCGAGGACCCGTTGCTGGCGTACCTGGCCCCGTTCCTCCGCCAGGCCGCCGAGGAATTCCCGGCCGCACTGGCGGCGCTGCGCGATCAGCTGCCGGTCGACGACGAGCCGGTCGGCGTCCTCGGCGGTTCGCTCGGCGGAGCCGTGGCGCTGGAAGTGCTGACCGCGGGGCGGATTCCGCTCAAGGCGGTCGCCCTGGTCAACCCGGCGGTGCGGATGCGGTCCGCGGTGGAACTGATCGAGGCCGCGTTCGGCCAGGCATACCCGTGGACCGCCGAATCCCGCGAGACCGCCGACGAACTGGACTTCGTCGCCCGCGTCGCCGGAGGCGTCCCGGCACAACCGCCGCTGCTCCTGGTCAGCGGCGAGCTGGACCACCCCGCGTTCCGGGCGGACGCGGCCGCCCTGGTCGGCGCGCTGCGCGAGCGGTACGCGCACCCGGACGACGTCGAGCTGACGAACGTGCCGGGCCTGCCGCACCCGCTGGCCGAGGAACCCGGCCTGGAACCGGCCCCGCAACTGCCCGCGGCCAAGGCGGTCGACGAGATCCTGACCCGGTGGTTCCTCCGGCAGCTCACCGCGACCTGACCGCCCGCCCACATCATCTCTCACTCATATTATATGAGTTGCATATCTTCTCTGCTACGCTGAGGCCATGACAGAGGAGACCCGCAAGGCGCGGAACTACCGCCGGATGGTCAACACCCTCAACAAGGCCATCACCGCACTCCAGCGGCTCGGCATCGCGTTCGGGCCGATGTACCTGCTCACCGTCGCCGGGCGGCGCACCGGGCGGCCGCGCACCTTCCCGATCGCCGTGTTGCCGCTGCACGGCGAGCGCTACCTCGTGCAGGCGTATCCGAAGGCGGCGTGGGTGGCCAACGCGCGCGCCGCGGAGACGGTCGAACTGACCCGCGGCCGGCGCTCGTCGACCGCGCGACTCGTCGAGTTGCCTGCCGAAGAGCGCGCGCCGGTGCTCCGGGAACTCGTCGCCACCAGCCCCGCCAGCGTCGGCAGGCGCTACGTGACCACCGGACTGGCGGACGCGCCGACACCCGACGCGGTGGCCGCGGCCGCGGGCCGGATCGCGGTCTTCCGCGTCGAACCCGCCTGAACCCGCGAACGAAGCCTGATCGGATCGGACCGCGATGATCGGGCGCCGGTGGGGCGCCTTCGGCCAGGGTTGACGTCGAAGGGAGGCCGCATGATCTCGGCACTCAACCGGCTCGGCGATCTCGTCGAAGAGCACCTCACCGAGGAGTTCGACGTCGGCGAACTGGCCAGGGCGCTCGGCACGACCGAATACCACCTGCGCCGGATGTTCTCGTCGCTGGCCGGTATGCCGCTGTCGGAGTACGTGCGCCGGCGCCGGATGACCCTCGCCGCCGCCGACGTCGTCCGCGGCGAGGACGACCTGCTGAGCATCGCCGTCCGGTACGGGTACGGCTCAACCGGGGCGTTCGGACGCGCGTTCCGGGCGGTCCACGGCGCCGGACCCGGTGACGTCCGCCGCGACGGAGGCCCCCTTCGCACACAACCACAGCTCAGGTTCCGCCTGACCGTCGAAGGGAGCATCCCCATGGACACCCGAATCCTCGACCGCCCCGCGTTCCGGCTCGTCGGACACGCGGCCCGGGTTCCGCTCACCCACCAGGGCGCCAACCCGCACATCCAGCAACACATCACCGCACTGCCGCGGCAGGAACATCTCCGGCTGAAGGCCCTCGGCGACACCGAACCCCAGGGCCTGCGCCCCGGTCCCTCGCTCGTCGCGATCCTCGAGCACGCGGACGACTTCACCACCGCGACCACCGCGCTGTGGCTACCCGTCGAACCGGTGTGACCGACCCCGCGGGCGGTTCCGCCGGGAGCGGAACCGCTGCCCCCGGGCGCCGGACCGGTGCCAGGATGGCGGTATGGCGGACATTCTCCCCTTCCACCAGAAGCGAACCCCGACGCCGGATCGTGCGCCGGAACCACTGTGGCGCGAGGTGCTGGGCCGGAGCCTGCGAACGGCCCGGGAGGAGCAGGGCGGCCGCCTCGTCGACATCGCGCAGCGGGCCGGCATCTCGCCGCAGTACCTGTCGGAGATCGAACGCGGCCGCAAGGAGCCGTCCAGCGAGATGATCGCCGCGGTCACCGGTGCGCTCGGGGTCGACCTGGCCGACCTGCTCACCGGCATCGCGGGCGCGATCCGGCTGCGCCACGGCACGGGTCCCGCGGTCGGGCGCCGCCCCGCGGGCCCCGTGCTGATGGCGGCCTGATCAGGTTCGGTATTCCAGGACGCGGTCCGCGAGCCCGTATTCGACGGCGCCCGCCGCGTCGAACACGCGGTCCCGGTCGGTGTCGTGCCGCAGGTCCGCGACCTGGCGACCGGTGTGCGCCGAGAGGATCTCCTCCAGCTGGGTGCGCACCCGCACCACCTCGTCGGCCTGGAGGATGAGGTCCGGGATGGCGCCGCGGCCCTGCGCCGCGGGCTGGTGCAGCACCACCCGGGTGTGCGGCAGCACGAAGCGGTGCCCGGCCTCGCCCGCGGCCAGCAGCACCGCACCGGCCGCGACCGCCTGGCCGACGCACCACGTCGCCACCGGCGCCTTGATGAAGCGCATGGTGTCGTACAGCGCGAGCATCGCGGACGGGTCACCGCCCTCGGAGTTGATGTACAGGTTGATCTCCCGTTCCGGGCTGTCCGCCTCCAGGTACAGCAACTGGGTGATCAACGCGTTCGCCACCCCGGAGTCGATCGCGGTGCCGAGGTAGACGATCCGCTCCGACAGCAGGTGCGAGTAGACGTCCATGATCCGCTCGCCACCCGCGCCGCGCGTGATGACGTTCGGGATGGTGTAGGTGCTCATGCCTTCCCTCCTGTCGCCGAGCCGAGCCCCAGCTGGTGGGTGCGCACGGGCACGACCTGGCCGAGATCGTCGACGATGTGGTCGAGGAAGCCGTACTCGCGTGCCTGCTCGGTAGTGAACCACCGGTCGTGCAGCGAGTCGGCGAAGATCCGGTCGATCGGCTGGCCGGTGTCCTCCGCGATGATCCCGAGCACCGTGTCCCGGGTGTGCCGCAGGTCGTCCGCCTGTACCTCCACCTCGACCGCCGAACCGCTGATCCCCGCCGAGCCCTGGTGCATCAGGATGCGGGCGTGCGGAAGGGCGAAGCGCTTGCCCGGGGTGCCCGCGGACAGCAGGAACTGCCCCGCACTGCAGGCCAGCCCCAGCGCGAGCGTGGCCACGTCGCACGGCACGAGCCGCATCACGTCGCGGATGGCCAGCATCGCGGGAACCGACCCACCCGGCGAGTGGATCCACAACGCGATGTCCTTGCGGGGATCCTCGCCCGCCAGCGACAGCAGTTGAGTCGCGAGCACGGTCCCGTTGTCGTCGTCGAGCGTGCCGTCGAGCACCAGGACCCGCTGGCTGAAGAACCGTTCTCGAAGCCGATGGTCGAACAGCGGCTGCTTCTCGTTGTTGCTCATGCCCCGACCATGCCGCCGCCCCGGAACCGCTCGCCGCTTTCTCTGCTGTGAGCAGATCCGCCCTCAGCAGCCCGGAACCTGTCCCTCCACTGTGGACCGCCTGGTGGCACGCACTGATCGCGCGAACCGCCGAATGTCGTCGGCGAAGAGTTCCGGCTGTTCCAGGGAAGCGAAGTGCCCACCCCGGTCGAACTCGCTCCACTGCGTGATCGAGGGATAGTCGCGCTCGGCGAAGCTCCGCACCGGGGCGAAGTCCGGGGTGAAGACCAGAACTCCTACCGGGACGGGCACCGGGTCGCGCTGGTTGCCGGGTGTGAAGATGTCCTGCATGAAGCCTCGTGCCTCATAAAACAGGTTGGCCGAGGATGCCGCGGTCGAGGTGAGCCAATAGATCGTGACGTTGGCGAGCAGCAGATCCCGGTTCACCGCCTCCTCCGGGAACTCCTTCGAGTCGGTCCACTCCCGGAACTTCTCCACGATCCAGGCGAGCTGCCCTACGGGTGAATCGGTGAGGCCGTAGGAAACCGTCCACGGGCGAGTGGCCTGCACCTTCATGTAGCCGGAAAGCTCGGCGTCGAAACGCACCAGCTTCTCCACTCTGGCCTGGTCGGACGCGGACAGCCCCGCCAGGTCTTCCGGACCGGCCGGAATCGCGTGCAGCATGTTGACGTGCACGCCCCGCACCTGCTCCGGTGCGACGCGGCCGAGCTCAAGGGAGACGTAGGCGCCGTGGTCGCCGCCCTGCGCGACGTAACCGCGGTACCCGAGCCGGCGCATCAGCTCGGCCCAAGCACGGGCGACGCGCCGGTAGTCCCAGCCCGGCTCGGTGATCGGTCCGGAGAACCCGTGGCCCGGGAGCGACGGGATGACCAGGTCGAAGGCGTCGGCCCGATCGGCTCCGTGCGCGGCGGGGTCGGTCAGCGGCTCGATGACGTCCAGGAACTCCACCACCGAGCCAGGCCAGCCGTGTGTCATCACCAGCGGCATGGCGTCCGGCTCCGGCGAACGAACGTGCAGGAAGTGTACGTCCGCGCCATCGATCTGGGTGGTGAACTGCGGGTAGCGGTTCATCCGCCGCTCGGTCGCCCGCCAGTCAAAGGTCGTTCGCCAGTACTCCGCCAGCTCCTTGAGGTAACCGAGTGGCACGCCGCGTGACCAGCCGTCACCGGGCGACTCCACCGGCCAGCGGGTGTCCGCGATCCGTCGATGCAGATCGTCGAGCGCGGCTTGCGGGATCTCGATCCGGAAAGGTTGCATCCCCATGCCTTTCGTCGCGTCAGCCGGCCAGCCGTTCGAGCAGGTGGCCGATCTCGGCCGGAGAAGGTTGTGCGGCGATCTCGTCGGCGATGTTCGCCGCCGCGTCGCCGAACGTGGACGCGTGCAGCAGTTCTCGGCAGCACCGGGCCACCGTCGGCGGATTCATCTCGTGCGACGCCAACCGCAGCCCGGCTCCCGCTTTCACCACCGCGTCGGCGTTGTCGAGCTGGTCGTCGAACTGCGGCAGCACCAACTGCGGCCGGCCCGCTTCGAGCGCGGTCAGCGCGGTGCCCTGGCCACCGTGGTGGATGGCGAGGTCGCAGGCCGTCAGCACCTCGGACAGCGGCATCCGGCCCGCCTGACGAACAGCCCGCGGCAGTGGCGGCCAAGCCTCGGCAACCTCGTCGTCGACGGCCACCACCAGCTCCACGTCCAGCCGGGCGAGGCTGTCCAGGATGGGCAGCACGACCTCGGGGAGCCCTTCGACACCGAGCCGGGGCAGCAGTGTGCCCAAGGTCAGGCAGATCCTCGGCCGTTCGCGCGGCCCCAGCGCCCACTCCGGCACCCGGGCGTCGCCGTTGTAGGGCACGAAACGCATGCTCTGGTGGCCGACGGTGTGAGACAGGCGGAGGCTGGGCGGCCAGGGGTTGAGCACCTGGACCGGGTCCGGCAGGCGATCCAGGCCGAGCCGGGTCAGGTCCGGGTCGAGTTCCGCGCCGGCGCCCAGCCGGTACTCTTCGAGTTCCGCGACCCCCCACTGCAACTCCACACCGGGTAATTCGCGAGCAGCGGCCACGATCGGACCGGCGAACTCCGCGCGTTCGCTCACGACCAGGTCCGGCCGCCAGCCGTCCACCAGGCAAGTGAGGTCAGCGAGGTTGCGGGCGGCGATGCGGCCGAACACGCGCCCGTGCGCATACCGCTGCTCCGCGGGGCTGTGGGTGACCGAGCGGTTGTCCGCGAAGCCGGTGAAGTCGGCTCGCGGTCCGCAGGCCGTGACGGCCAGCCCGGAACGCAGTGCGGTCGGCACGAAATCCGCGGTGGTGGCGATGAGTATGTCGTGGCCGAGGGTGCGGCAAGCCCAGGCCAGCGGCACCAGCGGGAAGAAGTGGCCGGAAAGGGCAGCGGTGGTGAAGAGGATTCGCATCGACGTCTCACCCCGCCTGGCGGGCGGCGTTCTCCGGGACCGTTCGCCGCTCCTCCGCACTGGATCCGGTTTCCGGGCGTGGTCGGCAGTTCCGCAGCACCCGTAGCACGGTCCCCGGACGCATGAGTGCCGGCGGTGGGTCCACGAGCCCGGCCACCCGCATGAAGGCGCCGGTGATCCGGCCTTCGTTCGTGGCCGCGGCCTGCAGCCGGCGCAGGTAGGCGTTCCCCAGCCGGACTTTCGCCGTTCGGCGCCCCTCCACACCCGGCCAGGCGAGGTCACCGCCCGCCGAGATGTCCCACGGCGCGTCGACGACCTTGGCGATGTCCTGGAAGAACCGGCGCGGTTGTGGCGGGCCGTGGCGCAGATGCCGGAGCAGGCTGAGCGATTCCAGGGCGGCAACCGTCATCCCCTGGCCGTAGACGGGGTTGAAGCTGCACACGGCGTCCCCCAGCACCAGCAGTCCGTCGGGGAATCGGATCAGCCGTTCATAACGGCGCCGCACGCTCGCCGGAAATCGAATGGCGGCCGGCCCGCCGATCGGCTCGATATCGCGGATCGCTTGGTAGACATAGGGAATCGGCAGGGTCCGGGCGAACTCGCGGAAACCGTCCAGACCGCTCGCCGGGTGGTCGCCAAGCATGCTGGTCAGCGACACGATGTGCCGGTCGCCGGCCACTCGCCCGAAAAAGGCGCCGCGCGGCTGCTCCGGGGTAGCCAGCGGAATGATCGAGCGATCCCTTTCCAACGGGCTCACCGGAAAACGGTACTGGCAGGTGGTGTACGACAGCCGGATCGTCACCCGTTCCTCGGGCGGTCGCGAGTAGCCGAACGCCTCCAGCCAGGAGGGCGTCCGCGACCCCCGGCCGGTGGCGTCCACGACGAGATCCGCCTCCAAGGTCTCGTCCGCGCTGTTCCGGGCCTGCGGCCGGATACGCACCCCGGTAACCCGGGAATGATCCTTAGTGGTCACCAAGCCGAGAATGTCGCAGCGTTCCCGGAGCCGGACGTTGGACAGCGCGGCAACCCTGGTGCGAATGCGACTCTCCAGATCCGGGCGGGCGACGGTGGCCGCGACCAGGCCGGTCTTCGCGGGCCGTAACCGGCGGCCGTTGAGATACCAGTGCATCTCGGCCATGTCCACCATGGGTATTCCGGCCGTGGCCAGTTCTTTGGTGAGCCCGGGGAACAACTCTTCCAGCACCTGCTGTCCGCGGGCCAGGAGTGCGTGCGCGTGCGCTCCCTGTGGCACCCCCCGCCGCGGCTCGGTCACCCCTTTCACCGGGTCGCGGTCGACCACCGTGACGTCCACATGGGACTCGGCGAGCGCGCGTGCGGCAAGTAGTCCGGCCATGCTGCCGCCGAGCACTACCGCACGACGACCGCTGTGTTCGGCCATTGCGGTCACCTCCCCTGGGCGCCTGCTGGCTTTCCGAAAAGGACAGACCACGAGTAACCACATCGTGCCGCCGTTTCGAATTCCGACAGGAGGATCGTCACACCGGGGCGTTCCGCCGCGCATCTTTACCTGTGCGGTATTCCCCAACCGCAAGGAGAAACAACGGGAAGTGCGTCAGGCTTGGAAAACCGCCTCTGCCGGGTTACCGCTGCGGCCGCATTCGAACCGCTCCGCGAACAGGTCCTCCCCCAGCGCCGCTTTGACCTTGGCGGTGATCCGGTGGACATCATCGGCTTCGGTGGGCGCGAGGGGGGCATTCCCGGAATCCCTTGCCGCGGCCGCGGCACCCAGTAACTCGGCGGCACGAGCGTGGCGCCCGGCCAACGACTCGGCGCCGGCCAGACCTTCCAGATTGAGCGCCACCGGCCGGCGGTCGCCGACCAGGTGCCGCGCCACGGCGAGGCCCTCCTCGTGCAGCGCGCGAGCCGTGGCCGGGTCGCCGCGCTGTTCGGCGAGAAACCCGAGTTCGGCCAGCACGAAACCCAGGGGCAGGGTGTTGCCCAGTTCGAGGTTCTCGCGGGGGAGTTGGTCGAGGACGGTGCGCAGATGTGTCTCGGCGATGTCGAGCTTGCCCTGCCGCCGCGCCGAGATGCCGAGCCCCATCTCGGCGAAGATCTGCCCCGGCTTGTAACTCTGGTCGGTGGCCAGCCGCAGTGCCTGCTCGTGGAAGTCACGAGCCTGCTCGTAGTCGCAATTGAGCATCGCGATCCGGCCGAGCCAGGACAGCCTGCTGGTCGCGTCCGGCCACAGCCCCAGCTCCTCGGCCGTGCGCAGCCCTTCCCAGTGCAGTTGGGTCGCCTGTTCGAAGTCACCGACGACCTCGGCGAGGTATCCGAGCGAGTCGGTGGCCTGCAGTTCGCCCCACCGGTCGCCGAGTTCGCGGAACAACGCGACACTTCGCTCGCCGTTGCGTTTGAGCGCGTCCAGATCGCCCCGGACCATGGCGATCTTCGCCGTGGTGCTCAGCGCCGCCGCCACTCCCCAGCGGTCCCCGAGAGCCCGGAAGCCGACCAGCGCCCGGTCCACCAGGTCCTCGCTCGCGGACAGATCCCCGAGATCGTTGCCGACGAAGCCGAGGAACCACTGCGCCTTGGCACGACCCGCGGTGTCGTCGACGCCCTCGTACAGCTTGAGAACGGAATCGCCCTGTTCCAGCGCGGCGCTGTCGCCCGCCAGCAACCCGATCCCGGCCTGCCAGGCCCTGGCTCTGAGCCGGGCGGTGTCCGACGCCGGACCGGGCGTCTCCAATGCCATCGCCAGCCAGCGGCGCGCTTCCACTATCCGCCCGCGGAGATACCAGTACCACGCGAGCGCATTCACCATCCGCAACGCCTCGTCCGCGGCGGCGCTCCGAACCAGCCCGTCGATCGCGGCGCGGAGGTTGGCGGCTTCGTTGTCCAAGCGCCGCAGCCACTTTCGCTGGCCGTGCCGGTAAAGGTGCGGCTCGGCGAGCTCCGCCAGTTCCAGGTAGTAGCGATGGTGAGCGCACCGGAGCCGGGCGAGGTCGTCCTGTTCGCGCAGACGCTCGACGCAGTACTCCGCGACCGATTCGAGCAGCCGGTACCGGACCCCGTCCCCGACCTCCACCGCGACGACCAGTGAGCGGTCGACGAGCCGGGCGAGCAGGTCGAGCACGTCCGCGCCGTCCACCGTGTCGCCGGCACAGACCCGCTCGGCCGCCTCCAGCGTGCAGCCGTCGGAGTGGATGGCGAGGCGGCGCAGCACGACGCGTTCCGGTTCGGTGAGCAGGCCCCAGCTCCAGTCGATCATCGCGCGCAAGGTCTGCTGCCGCGGCGGCGCGCCTCGATGGCCGGTCGCCAACAGCCGGAATCGGTCGTCCAGACGCGTGAGCAGGCCTTCCACCCCCAGCGCCCGCACCCGGGTGGCGGCCAGCTCCAACGCCAGCGGGATACCGTCCAGCCGTCGGCAGAGCAACCCCACCGCGCGGGCGTTGTCCGCGCTGAGCTTGAAACCGGGCGCCGCGGCGGCCGCCCGCGCGACGAACAGCCGCACCGCGCTGGACTGCCCGAGCACCGCGGGCTGGTCGGCCGCGCGATCGGGCAGTTCCAGTGGCGGAACCGCCCATCGCACCTCGCCGGCCAGCCCCAGCGGCTCGCGGCTGGTCGCCAGCACACGCAGCGCCGGGGCGGTCCGGGTCAGCAGGTCCACCAGCTCGGCGACCTCCGAGACCACGTGCTCGCAGTTGTCGAGCACCAAGAGCAGTTCCTTGTCCCGCAACGCCGCGGCGAGCTGGCCGGCGACCCCGCCCGGTCCTCCGGCCGCGTCTTCCCGGATGCCGAGCACCGCCATCACGGCCTCGGTCAGCGCATCCAGGACGTTCCCTTCACCCGACTGGCCGAGCGCGGCCAGCTCGACCAGCCAAACCCCGCCGGAAAAGCCGGAGACCAGCCGGGTGGCCGTCTCCACGGCAAGCCGGGTCTTGCCGACACCGCCGGGTCCGGTGAGCGTCACCAGCCGGCCCGATCCGAGCAACGTGCACACCGCGGACACCGCGCCATCCCGCCCGATCAGCTCGGTCACCGGGGCGGGCAGGTTCGTGCGTGGCGGTTCCGCCGGAGCGGCGACGCCCGCGGCGGCGTCCAGGGCGGGATCCTGGTTGAGGATCGCCTCGTACAGTCCGGCCAGCGCGGGCCCGGGGTCGACGCCCAGCTCGTCGGCCAGGCGTTCCCGCAGCTCGCGGTAGCTTTCCAGCGCGTCGCCCTGCCGCCCGGCACGGTAGAGCGCGCGCATGTGCGCGGCACGCAGCCTTTCCCGGAGCGGGTACCGGATCACCAGGTCACCGAGCTCACTGGCCAGTCGGCCGTGCTCGCCGAGTGCCAACCGGGCTTCGACCTGCTCCTCCAGGGCGTCCAAGCGTTCATCTTCGAGCCGGGCGGCCAGTGCGCGGGTGAACGGATAGTCGCCGAAGTCCGCGAAGGCCTCGCCCCGCCACAGGGAGAACGCGCTGGACAGCAGCTCCACCCTGGCCCTGGTGTCCGCGGTGCCGCGCGCCCGCTCGACCAGGTCCTGGAACCGTGCCATGTCCACCGAACCGGCCTCCGCCCGCAGCAGGTAGCCGGGTGGCCGCGAGACCACCAGGTCCCTGCCACCCGGCTCGGCGTCCTCCAACACCCGCCGCAGCCGGGAGACCTTGAGCTGCAACACGGCTGCCGGGTTGACCGGTAACTCCTCGCCCCACAGGTCCTCGACCAACCGGTCGGTTGACACGGGATTCCCCGCGTGCGCCAGGAGATCGGCCAGCAGGGCGCGGACCTTCAACTCGGGCACCACGACCTGGTCCCCTTTCGTGGTCCACACGGCCAGTGGGCCCAACACCCCGAAGCGCATACGCAACGATAACGCAGCGGTACGACGCGCACCGCCTCGAAGACTCTCGCGATTCGGCCGATAACCGACCGACAGGAAACCGACAGCGCCGACCGGCAGAGTGGGAATGCAGCGTTTCCGACGGAACCGATCTTCCGCGTTAGGGTCTCCGATGTCTGATACCGACAATCTCCGGATCTTGGTGCTGATCGGCAGCACACGGCATGGCAGATTCGGGCCCAGGGTGGCCGACTGGTTCACCGGACACGCTCGTCGTCGCGCGGAACTTGAGATCGATCGGGTGGACCTGGCCGAAACACGGCTGCCGGAAACCCTGGTCGAGTACGACGAGCCCGCCCCCGCACCGGTAGCCGCCCTCGCCCCGCGATTGGCCGCCGCCGATGGGTTCGTGGTGGTGACACCCGAATACAATCGGAGTTTTCCCGCGCCGCTCAAGACCGCCATCGACTGGTATTCACACGAATGGAACGCGAAACCGGTCACCGTCGTCTCCTACGGCGGCCCGTCCGGCGGTCTGCATGCGGCGAGCCAGCTGCGCGAGGTGTTCAGCGAGGTCCACGCGGTCACCATCCGCGACACCATCAGTCTCCGGAACTACTGGGACTACTTCGACGCGGACGGCAGCTGGCCCAAGGCATCCGCGGAATGCCACTCGATGGTCAAGAGCACTTTGGATCAACTCATCTGGTGGGCGTACGCCCTTCGCGAAGCTCGCGCCAAACGCCCTTACACCGGTTGAGGCGAGCAGCGAACGATCCGCCTGAACGCAAGGAGTCGCACCATGAACCTTCCACCGGTCGTATCAGCGGACGAATGGCGGGTGGCGAGGAACGCCCTGCTCGCCAAGGAGAAGGAATTCACCCACTCGCGTGACGCACTGAACGCCGAGCGGCGCAGCCTGCCGATGGTGAAAGTCGTCAAGGAATACCAATTCGAGCACCCTGACGGCAGGGTTGGCCTGCTCGACCTGTTCGACGGTCGCCGGCAGCTCATCGTCTACCACTTCATGCTGGCACCGGGCACGGATTACCGGTGCTCGGGTTGTTCGATGGTCGTCGACCACATCGGCGAACTCGCCCACCTGCACGCGCGGGACACTTCCCTCGTCGTGGTGTCCCGGGCTCCCCTGGCCGAGATCATGCCGTTCAAGGAACGCATGGGATGGACCGTCCCCTGGGTCTCCTCGGAAGGCAGCGACTTCAATTTCGACTTCGGCGCCACGACGGCAGCTGGAGAGGAGCCGGGGCTGAGCGTGTTCCTCCGGGACGGCACGGAGATCTTCCACACCTACCACACTTCCGGACGCGGGCTGGAACTGCTCGGCAGCACCTGGAGCTACCTCGACCTCACGCCGCTGGGCAGGCAGGAGGACTGGGAGAAGCCACCCGGTCGCGGCAACAGCCCGGCCAGCTCGTGGTGGCGACTGCACGACGAGTACGACACCTGACCGGCACGCGAAACGGCGAACAAAGAGGAAGGATTTCCGATGGACACCACTGGTCCGAACGAATCCGCGGCACCCGCCGGCGGCCGGGAGTGGCTCGGATTGGCCGTGCTGGCCCTACCGACCCTGCTGCTGTCGCTCGACATGAGCGTGATGTACCTGGCGCTCCCGCACATCAGCACGGACCTGGCGACGACCAGCACGGAAACCCTGTGGGTGATGGACATCTACGGGTTCATGATCGCGGGTTTCCTGATCACCATGGGGACGTTGGGCGACCGGATCGGCCGCCGGAAGCTGCTGCTCATCGGGGCGGCCGCGTTCGGCGTCGCTTCGGTGCTCGCCGCGTACTCGGTCAGCGCCGAGATGCTGATAGCGACCAGGGCGCTGCTCGGCATCGCCGGCGCGACGCTCATGCCGTCGACGCTGGCACTGATCAGCAACATGTTCGCCGACCCCAAGCAGCGCGGTCTGGCCGTCGGCGTGTGGATGAGCTGCTTCATGGTGGGCTGGGCGCTCGGCCCCGTGGTCGGTGGCGCCATGCTGGAACTGTTCTGGTGGGGTGCGGTGTTCCTGCTCGGCGTTCCGGTGATGCTGGTGCTGCTCGCCGCCGGGCCGCTGCTGCTGCCGGAGTACC
This sequence comes from Amycolatopsis anabasis, assembly GCF_009765355.1. GTDB lineage: Bacteria > Actinomycetota > Actinomycetes > Mycobacteriales > Pseudonocardiaceae > Amycolatopsis > Amycolatopsis anabasis. The sequence goes on from NZ_VTHK01000006.1 coordinate 204,025, forward strand.
GCGATCCCGAGGGCGGCAGGCTGGATCTGACCAGCGTGAGCCTGTCCCTCGCCGCCATCCTGCCGATCATCTACGGCCTCAAGGAACTGGCCAAGGCCGGACCGGACGCGGTCAACGTCATCGCGATAGTGGCCGGGCTGGCCTTCGGCGTGGTGTTCGTTCTCCGGCAGCGCAAGCTGGCCAGCCCATTGCTGGACCTCCGGCTGTTCAGCAACCGCACGGTGCGGTCCGCGCTGGCGATTTCACTGCTGGCCACGGTCACCATGGGCGGCACGACGCTGCTGGTCAACATGTACCTGCAGGAGGTCGCCGGCCTGTCCCCCTTGCAGGCGGGCCTGTGGATCGTGCCTTCGGCCCTCTGCGCGATCGCCGGGAACATGGTGGCCCCGGTATTGACCCGTCGAATCCGCCCGGCCTACGTCGTGGCGGGCAGCCTGGTGCTTTCGGCGGTGGGGCTGGTACTGCTCATGCGGGCCGAAAGCGTTGGCGGGCTGGCCATGGTGGTGGCCGGCTACACCATCGCGTTCGGCGCGATCAGCCCGACCGGCGCCGTGAACACCGACCTCGTCGTGGGATCCGCCCCGCCGGAGAAAGCCGGTTCGGCCGCCTCCCTGTCGGAGACCACCGGGGAGTTCGGCATTTCGCTCGGCGTCGCCATCCTCGGCAGCATCGGGCTCGCTGTTTACCGCGGCCAGGTCCACGACACCGTCCCCTCCGGCGTTCCCGCCGACGTGGCGGACGCGACCAGGGAGACCATCACCGGCGCCACCGCCGCGGCCGACCGGCTCCCCGACCCGGTCGGGAACGCCCTGATCGATCCCGCGCGGGAGGCCTTCACCAGCGGGCTGAACGTGGTCACCGGCATCAGCGCCGCCGCGGTGATCGCCTTCGCGTTGCTCTCGCTCGTCACGCTCCGGCACGTGCGTCCCAGCGGGGCACGCGCCGAGCAGGGCGACGCGGCCGATGGCGGCGAACCCACCATCGAGGCGGCGGACAGCGCCCCGGTGGGGACGGACGACTCGCGGCGGAGCTGATCGCTCGCGGGGAAAGGGGGCTCTCGGTGCCAGCCGGGAAACCCCTTTCCCCGCGCGGTCACCGCGTGGTCGTCACGACGCTCGGCTTCGCGGGCGCCCTGCCCAGCAACGGCCGGAGCCGCATGAACGGCCGCTCCACCAGCTGGAAACTCAGCGTCCCGGCCGTCACGCTCCCGGCCAGAACCACCGCCAACGCCTTCCAGAAACCGGTCGCCCCGAACAGGCTTCCATGCCAGACGTAGAAAACCAGCAGGTGCCAGAGGAAGACGCCGTAGGAGATCCGGCCGAGGAACCGCGATACCGGATTGGCCAGGACCGCCTCCACCAACCGGGACCGCGCCCCGGGCACGGTCAGCGGAGCGACCAGCAGCAAGGTGAACAGCTGGTGCAGCGCCTGATCGACCAGTGCGGCATCGACCGCCGGGTACTCCGAACTGGCCGGCTCGCCCACCGGTGACAAGCAGAGCATGACGAACACCGCCAGCGCGGCGAGCCAGCACCGGACCGGGTGCCCGGCCACCAACCGGTACGGCCGCGGCACGGCGCCCGGAAACAACTCCGCGCCGGCGGACAGCGTCGCCAGCGCCATACCCACCGCGAAGAAGCCGACGTACTCGAGCGGCCACAGGTGCTCCACCGGGAACGGGCCCCTGGCCGGAAGATGCGTATACGCCACCGCGCCGAACCCGGCCAGCACGGCGGCACCGAGCGGAAGCACGATTCGCCGCATCCGGCGAGCGGGATCGTCCACCCCGCGCGCGAACCAGCCGAGCAACCCGGCCAGCAGGGGCAACGTCAAGTAGAACGCGACCTCGGTGGACAGGCTCCAGGTCTGTTCCAAGCCGGCCGGAAGTGCCGCACCGGCGAACGTTCCGTCCTGTTCGTAGACGTGCAACAACAGCAGCGGGCGCAGCACCTGCCAGGCGCCGTCGATCCGGTCACCGTTGAGCAGCGGCAGCGCGACCGCGCACAGCAACCAGTACGCGGGCAGGATGCGCAGGGCCCGGCGCCAGAAGTACGGGCGCGCGGCGGGTTTCGCCGCGCCGCCCAAGGTCGCGAGCGCGAACGGGCGATACAACAGGGCGCCCGAGAGCACGAAGAAGATCGGCAGGCCGACCTCCATTTTGTTCAGCACGGCGCCGGTGAGTCCGTCCGGCGCCGGTTGGCCCGCCCAGCCGACCTGCCCGGTACTGATCGCGACATGGCTCAACAGCACCATGATCGCCGCGAATCCCCGCAGTCCTTCGAGTTCGGGAAAGAACCGCCTCGTCCGCTCGCGGGCCCGGCCCCCGCCATCGGAGATGTTGTTCACCGCGCACTCAGCCTCGATGCTGCGCGGTCAGTCTCTCCAGTGTCGGCACGACATCGTTCGGTGCCGGCGTGGCGAGGAAATCCTGGTATACCCGGGCCGCGCCGTCCTGGAAGGCGGGCTCGTTGAGCACCCGGGCGATCTGTTTCCGCGTCCCCTCCAACGAAGGGCTCCCGATGTCCAGAGCGACACCGGCCCCGCGCTCGACCACGTGTCGCACGGTGGCCGGCGAAGCCGCGTGCTTCGTGGCTCCCATGCCCCCCTTCTCCACAACCGCCGCGACGTCGCTGTCGGACGAGTCGGTGACGAGCTGGGGCACCTTCAGCGCCGCCGCGGCCGCGTAGCTGGCGAATCCGCCGTGGTGGATGAATGCGGCACAGGTGGGCAGCAACTGGTTCAGCGGCACGTAGTCGACCGCGCGCACGTTGTCCGGGATCCGAGTGACATCCGCAAGCTGGGTTTCGTTCAGCGTGGCCACCACTTCGATGTCCAAATCCGACACCGCATCCAGCAGGCCGGGGATGTGGTCCCAGCCGCCTTTGAGGTACTTCCGCCAGGACAGCCCCAGCGAAAGCCCCACCCGTGGCCGTTCGGGCAGCGGGTACAACCAGTCCGGCAGCACCGCCTGTCCCGAGTACGGGATCCACCGAACCGGTATCGTCAGCGTCCGCGTGTGCGGGCGCATTCCCTCCGGCACCGGAGTGACGGTCCACTGTCCCAGCAGGATGTCGTCGTCCATCTCGACGCCATACCGTTCCGCCACCGGTCGCACCGTCTCGGCCAAGGGGTTGTCCACCTTGACGGCCCCGGGACCGGTGGTGCGTTCCTGGAACTTCTCCATCGAAACCGCGAAGTAGTCCGGTCCGGTCCACCACCGCGCCTGCGCCGCGCCGCACGCACGCGCCGCCACCGCGCCGCCGGGTACGCAGGGGTCCCACAGCACGAGGTCCGGCCGCCAACTCCGGGCGAACTCGACCATCGCGTCCATCGTCGGACGCGGTTCCTCCGGCGGGGCCTGGTAGGGGTGGAAGTCCCACATCGCGGGCAGCATGAACTGGCTGAAGATGTCCCAGTCTTCCCGGTCGGCGGGATCGAGCGCCAGCGCTTCGGTGATCCGCGCGACCTTCTCCCGCTCTTCCCGGTATGCGCGCCCCGGTCCCATCGGCACCGGCATCAACTCCGGATCCCCGAGCGAAACCGCGGCCAGGCCGGAGGCGGCCGTCGAGGGGGCGATTTCGGGATGGGACGCGACACAGACTTCGTGTCCCGCGCCCTGCAGGGCCCAGGCGAGAGGCACCAACGGGTACAGATGCGACGGATTGGGCCAAATGACGAACATGACTCGCATCGAGAACGCTCCTTGCACTGATCACTGGCGAGGTGCCGCTCGGCGCCGATGGCACGGTCGCCGCTGTCTCATCCGCGTTGTCGGCCCATGATTCCGGGGAAGCACTCCGCACGCATCTTTCATGGTGCGGTAAGTAAGCACAACGAGAGGTGACCGCAAAGACTCTCCTGACGCATGCTTGATTCACTCCGAAGCCCAATACATCAAGAGCCGCCCTGAACATTTCATCCGGGGCACGGCAGGTTCGGCCGAACTCACACGAGACTCGCTCTCCGCCGGACAGACAAATGATGCCGAAGGGTGGGCAGCTGTGAATCAAGACGAGGCGCCGTCCAAATCATCAACATGCCGCATTTGCGGTGAAGCCGTCCAGGAATGCTTCGATTTCGGTCGGCAGCCCGTGTCGAACGCGTTTCTGACGCCGGACCAGGTCGGCACGGAGTCCTTCTTCCGCTTGGCCATCGGTTTCTGCACGGCCTGCACGATGGTGCAGCAACTCGAAGAGGTCCCGCGCGGCAAGATGTTCCACACCGACTACCCGTATCGGTCGTCCGGTTCCGCGCTGATGCGCAAGCACTTCGAGCAGGCCGCGCTGCACCTCCTCGAGACCGAACTGACGGGGAACGACGCATTCGCCGTCGAAATCGGCAGCAATGACGGGGTAATGCTGAAGACGGTCAAGGAGGCCGGGGTACGCCACCTCGGCGTCGACCCCTCGGGCGGCGCGGCGGACGTGGCGACCCGGAAGGGGATCCGAGTACGCGTCGATTTCTTTGAAGAGTCGTCGGCACGCCTGATCCGCGAAACCGACGGACCGGCAGATGTCATCTACTCCGCCAACACCATCAGCCACATCGCGTACATAGATTCGATCCTGCGCGGCGTCGAGGTGTTGCTCGCACCCAACGGTGTCTTCGTGTTCGAAGACCGATACCTGGGTGACATCATCGAGCACACCTATTTCGACCAGATCTACGACGAGCATTTCTACCTGTTCGCGGTCCAGTCCGTACAGGCGCTGGCCGCCCGATTCGGATTCGAACTGGTCGACGTCGAACGCTTGGCCGTGCACGGTGGCGCCGTGCGCTACACCCTCGCCCGGGCAGGCGCCCGCACCCCGCGCAGCAGCGTGCGGGAAATGCTCGCCAGGGAGCGTGCGCTCGGCCTCGCCGACCCGGCGACCTATGCGGGCTTCGCGAACAACATCGCGAAGATCCGTGCGGATCTGGTGTCCCTGCTGCGGAGCCTGCACGAGACCGGTCACCGGGTCGTCGGATACGGCGCCACGTCGAAGAGCGCCACGGTGACCAACTACTGCGGAATAGGGCCCGAACTGGTCGCGTTCGTCTGCGATTCCACACCGGAGAAGCAGGGCCGGCTCACCCCGGGATCGAACATTCCGGTGTGGTCACCCGCCGCCTTTTCCAACCCCTACCCGGACTTCGCCCTGCTGTTCGCCTGGAACCACGCCGACGAGATCATGGCCAAGGAGCGGCGGTTTCGAGCCGGGGGCGGGCGATGGATCTTGTACGTCCCGGATGTGCACATCGTTTGACGCGGCGCGAAAGGAACGGTCGCCATGCCGGAGAAGCTCAGCTTTGATCGACCCTTGCACGTGGGACGGCCCAATCTGGGTGACCAGGACCGTCTCTTCCAGCGGCTGCGGGGTGCGCTGGACCGGTTGTGGTTGAGCAACGACGGTCCGCTGGTGCGCGAGTTCGAGGCGCGGATCGCCGCCATCACCGAGACCAGGCACTGCATCGCCACCTGCAACGCGACCAGCGGCCTGCAGATCGCCGCCAAGGCGTCCGGGATCTCCACCGGAGACGAGGTGATCGTTCCGTCGTTCACCTGGGTGGCCACCGCGCACGCGCTGGACTGGGTCGGCATCACGCCGGTGTTCTGCGACGTGGACGAGGAGTCCGGATGCGCTGACCCGAAACACGTCGAGCGGCTCATCACCCCGCGGACCCGGGGAATCCTGGGCGTGCACGTCTTCGGCTATCCGTGCGATGCCGACTCGTTGTCGAAACTGGCCCAGCAGCACGAGATTCCCCTGCTGTTCGACGCCGCGCACGCGTTCGGATGCACGCGCCAGGGAAAACCGATCGGCGGGTTCGGCAACGCGGAGGTGTTCAGCTTCCACGCCACCAAGTACGTCAACAGCTTCGAAGGTGGCGCGATCATGACGAACGACGACGACCTGGCCGAGCGCGCGCGTGCCATGCGGAACATGGGCCTGTCCGCCGAACACGAAGTAGCGTTTTGCGGCACCGTGGCCCGCCTGAACGAGGGCGCCGCGGCCATGGGCCTGACTTCGCTCGAGCGGATGGACAGGTTCATCGAAGTGAACAAGCGCAACCATGAACTCTACCGGGAAGCCCTCGCCGGGGTGCCGGGTGTCACGGTGCGGCCGCAGGCGGTCGGTGAGCGGGCCAACCACCAATACCTGGTGATCGAGGTGGATGCGGCGGAAGCCGGTGTCCACCGCGATGCCATCCATTCCACGCTGTACGCCCACAATGTCCTCTCGCGACGGTACTTCTACCCCGGCTGCCACCAGATCGCGCCGTACCGCGCCGATCCGGGCCGGCACACCCCGCTCCCGCTCCCGCGCACCGAAGCGCTGACCGAGCGGGTGCTGGCCCTGCCGACCGGCACCGCCATCGGTCCGGACGAGATCGCGGGCATCGCCCGGATAATCCGGCGGACCGTCGGCGCCGCGCGGGGGTAGGCCATGTACGACCAGGACTTCGCCGAAATCTACGACGATGTCTACCGCCGCCACCGGAACTATCCCCGGGAGGCGGCGCACACCAAAGAGCTGGCGCTGGCCCACTGCCCGGCCGCGGCCTCGTTGCTGGACGTGGGATGCGGCACCGGAGAACACCTGAAGTACCTGCGCGAGGACTTCGAGGTCGCCGGGGTCGACCTGGCCGAACCCATGGTGGAGATCGCACGCCGCAAGCTCGGTGACGTTCCGGTTCACCAGGGTGACATGCGGACGTTCGACCTCGGCCGGACGTTCGACGTCGTGTGCTCCGTCTACAGCCCGGTCGGCTACCTGCGGTCCGCGGACGATCTGTGCACCGCGGTCTTGCGGATGGCCGCGCACCTCTCCCCCGGTGGGGTTCTCATCGTCGAGCCGTGGATCCTGCGGGAGAACTGGAACGGCGGTGACCTGGCCACGGCGACGTTCGAGGTGAACGGTCGCCGGGTCGTCCGGATGGGGAAATGGAAGACCCGCGACGACCAGAGTTACGTCGAGATGCACTACCTCGTGGGGGATTCCGAAACGGTCCGGCATTTCGTGGACCGCCAGGACCTCACCCTGTTCTCCCGCGAGCAGTACGAGAAGGCGTTCATCGGGGCAGGCTGCTCGGTCGAGTTCCTGGAGCAGGGTTACGGCGATCGTGGCGTGTTCGTCGGCACCAGGCTCGACGGGCGAGCCGGAGAAACGAACGGATCCACAAGGAGGTGACCGGTTATGCGGAACAAGACCGGAGGCCGGGCGGTCGTGCTCGGCGGCGGAATGGCCGGACTGCTCGCCGCACGGGTGCTCGCGGAATCCTTTGCCGAGGTGCGGGTGGTCGATCGGGACGTGTTGACCGGCGTTACCGGGCCGCGGCAAGGCGTTCCGCACGGGCGGCACGCGCACGCGCTGCTGGCTCGTGGTCAGGAAATCCTGGCGGACCTGTTTCCCGGACTCACCGAGGAGCTGGTTGACGCGGGCGTGCCGGTCGGCGACCTCGGTGGCGACTTGCGCTGGTACTTCAACGGCCGCCAGCTGCGCCCGGCTCGTACCGGGCTGCTCAGCGTCTCCTCCACCCGGCCGGTGCTGGAGTACCACGTCCGGGCCCGGGTCAGCGCGCTGCCCAACGTGCGGTTCCACGAGCAGTGCGATGTGCTGGGCCCGGTCGCGAATCCGAGCCGAACCCGGATCACCGGGGTACGCATACGCGCCAAAGCCGCGTCCGGCGCCGAGCAGGTGCTGGACGCTGATCTGGTGGTCGATGCCACCGGGCGCGGCTCCCGGACGCCGGCTTGGCTGGACGAACTCGGCTACCAGCGTCCTGCCGAGGAACGAGTCAAGGTGGGGCTGGCGTACACGACCAGGCACTACCGGCTCCGGTCGGACCCGTACGGTGACGATCTGACGATCAATCCGGTGGCCTCGCCCGCCTGTCCGCGGGGCGCTTTCTTCCCGAAGCTCGAAAACGGCAGCTCGATGCTGTCGCTGACCGGCCTTCTCGGCGACCATCCGCCCACCGACCCCGACGGCTTCGTCGAGTTCGCGCGTACCCTCCCTGTCCCGGACATCTACCACGCGATCCGCGACGCCGAGCCACTCGACGACCCGGTGAGTTTCCGGTTCCCGGCGAGTGTGCGCCGCCGGTACGAACGGCTGGCGCGATTTCCCGACGGGTTCATCGTCACCGGCGATGGCGTATGCAGCTTCAACCCCGTGTACGGGCAGGGCATGACGGTCGCGGCGATGGAAGCGATGGAACTGCGCGCGCACCTGCGCGACGGCACGCCCATCCGCCCGCGCCAATTCTTCCGGGACATTTCGCGAGTCATCGACGCGCCGTGGGAGATCTCCGCGGGCGGCGACCTGGCTTTCCCCGGAGTGGAAGGCCGGCGTACCGCCAAGACCAGGCTGGGCAACGCCTACCTGACCCGGCTCCACGCCGCGGCGGTGCATGATTCCGCCGTCACGGACGCGTTCTTCCGGGTGGCCGGCCTGATCGACCCGCCTTCCGCGCTCATGCGGCCCAGCCTGGTCACGCGGGTGCTCCGCGGATCCCGGCGACGACCGGCCGCTCCCAGCGCGGGTGCTGTCCCCGATTCGGTGGCCAAGCCGTCCAGGTGAGCCGACTCGGGCGGAAACTGACTCTCGCGGCCGCGCGGTGTGTGAAATCGAGGCCCTGGTCGACGGGGTACGACCAGGGCCTCGAAAGCGAAAGCGGCTTCAACCGTCTCCGGCCGGGCTGTTCTGGTAGGCGACCAGTTGCCACCGGCTGTCCTGCTGCCTGGCGACGACCCAGGTCGCCCGGATGGCGCGTTCCGCGGCCACCTCGGTCTCGCCGGGCTGGAGCACACCGCCCTCGGTGACCAGCAGCGCCGTGTCGTCGCCGAGGAACGTCACGTCCAGCGGCGTGCCGGTCACGCGGGTCTTCCGGTACGCACCCTGGAAGCCATCGGCCATGAACGATCGGATCTGCTCGCGCCCCTTGCGGTAGAGCCCGGGCAGGATCATGCTGCCGTCCGGAACGAACACCTCCGCGAAGGCGTTCGCGTCCTGGGCCGCCCATGCCGCGATGATGCGGCCCGGGACGGCGGCCACCGCCGCCAGGTCGGTCTCCTTGTCGCTGCTCGTACGCTTCTGCGTGGTCATGCCGTCCCTACTTTCCTAGCGGTCAACAGGTTTCCATCGTCCACAACGGACTTCGCTCAGAGGTATGCGGTGTTGGGCTCGAGGTTGCACAGCACCCGTCCGTAGAGTTCGGCGTTGGTGTCCGGATGCATCAGCGCGTGCAGGTTGATGGCCTGGATGTCGCGATTGATCCGCTGGATCCGGACGTCCTGATAGATCGACGAGCCACCGCTGGCGGTGGCGAGCACGTCCACCGCCTCCTTGGCCAACCGGCACACCGCACCCATGTCGGCGCGAGCCTTCACCCGTTCTTCCACCGTCCACGGCGCCCCCTCGGCGCCCTTCTCGTCGACTACGCCGGTCAGGCGCTGGGCGTGGAACTCGGCTTCGTCGATCTTCATCGCCGCATCGGCAACCTGCAAGTGCGTCAACGGCGCCTCGTTCTGGTTCTCGTAGCTGGTGTAGGTGATCTTGCGACCGGGGAGTCGCTGGAGGAACTCCTCCTTGGCACCCATGGCCAGGCCGAGCGCGGTCCCCACTGACGAAGCCGAAGCCACCGGCAGCAGCCGGGCCCGATAGGCCGGCGAGCCGGCGTTCGTTTTCGACGCGTGCTTCCCTTCGAGTACCGCGGGAAGCGGCAGCACCCGTTCCTTGGGAACGAACAGGTCCTCGGCCACCGTGCTCACGCTTCCGGTCGCCTTCAGCCCGGACGTGTGCCAGTCGTCGACGATGGTCAGGTCGGAGATCGGCACCAGAGCCATGATCGGATATGGCTCGTGATCGTCGCCGGCGAGGATGGCGATGACCTCCTGCCAGTGGCTGTGCAGCGCCCCGCTGATGAATCCCCATTTGCCGTTCACCACCACACCGCCGTCCACCGGCGCCGCCATCGCGCTGGGGCTCAGCGTGCCGCAGATGCGGACGTCCGGCGTGGCGAACACCTCATCCTGGACCTCGTCCGGGAACAGGCACGCCATCCAGGTGGGGATCCAATACACCGACGCCGTCCACGAATGCGAACCATCCGCCTTGCCCAGCTCGGTGGCCACCTCGAGCAGCGTGCGTGTGTCGCACTCGTAGCCGCCGTACCGCCGCGGCACCCGCATCCGGAAGACGCCCGCGTCGGCGAGGGCTTCGATCGACTCCTCGGGCAGCCGCCGTTCCTCCTCCGCCGAGGCCGCTTTACCGCGTAGTACGGGTGCCAGCTGGGCCACCCTTCGCACAATTTCCTCTCCGGTTGGAACCTGGGTCGTGGTCAACACCATTTCCTCCTAAGAAAGAATCACCAAGCCGCAAGTTTCCGGCCGTGCCCAGGGACATTGCGAAACCCCGTAAAGACCGTCCCATCACCGGCCGATGGCGCGCATCTTTGGTAGTGCGGATTCTCACCTGGCAGGCCCGCGGCTCAAAGCGGCACATTGCCATGCTTGCGTTGTGGTGGCGCCTTGCGTTTGTGCCGGAGCGTAGCCAGGCCGCGGGCGACGGCGGCGCGAGTCCACACCGGATCGATCACTTCGTCGACCAACCCGTGCTCCGCCGCGTAGTAGGGGTGCATGAGCTGGCCGGCGTACTCGTCAGCGAACGTGGACCGGAGCGATTCCGGGTTCTCCGCCGCAGCCAGTTCGCGGCGAAACAGGACGTTGACGGCCCCTTCCGCACCCATTACCGCGACCTGGTTCGTCGGCCAAGCCAGGGAAAGATCAGCGCCGATGGAGCGCGAATCCATGACAATGTAGGCGCCGCCGTACGCCTTGCGGACGATTACCTGTACGCGTGGCACAGTGGCCTCACAATAGGCGTACAGCAGTTTCGCACCATGCCGGATGATTCCGGCCAACTCCTGTTCAGCACCGGGCAGAAAGCCGGGAACGTCGACCAGGGTCACGAGCGGGACATTGAACGCGTCGCAGAATCGGATGAATCGCGACGCCTTTTGCGCGGCCGGACCGTCCAGCACTCCGGCCAGCATCATGGGCTGATTTCCCACCACTCCGACCAGGTCGCCGTCGATCCTGGCCAGCGCGCAGACGATGTTCGTGGCCCAGTGTTCGTGCAACTCGAAGAACTCCCCGCCGTCCACCAGCTCTTCGATTACCAGACGCATGTCGTACGGCTGGTTGGGCTCGACCGGAACGATCCGCGCCAACGCCGGCCGCTCGTCCCCGGTCGCACCGCAGGACGGCGCCGCGGGCGGCGGGTCGAGGTTGTTCGCGGGCAGCAATGAGACCAGGTACCGCACCTCTTCGAGGCAGCTTTCCTCATCCTCGCATACGAAAGTGGCTACGCCGGAATGTCTGCTGTGGACCTCCGCCCCGCCGAGTTCGTCGTGGCTCACCCGCTCACCGCTTACCGCCTGCACGACGTCCGGCCCGGTCAGATACATCTTGGCGGTGTCCCGGACCATGAAGGTGAAGTCGGCCAGCGCCGGGGAATACGCCGCTCCTCCCGCGCACGGCCCGAGCACCACGCTGATCTGCGGCACCACCCCGGACGCCTCGACGATCCGGCGGAATATCCCGCCGTACCCATCGAGCGCCAGCACTCCTTCCTGGATTCGCGCTCCGCCGCTGTCGTTCAGCCCGACTATCGGCGCACCGGTGGCCATCGCCAGGTCCATCACCTTGTGGATCTTCGCCGCGTGCGCGGCGCCGAGCGAGCCACCGAAAATCGTGGAGTCCTGGGCGTAGACGAACACCTGCCGCCCGTCGATGGTGCCGGCGCCAGTCACCACGCCGTCGGTGAACGGGCGCCGCTCGTCGACCTTCACACCTCGCGCCTGATGTCGGCGGTACGAGTCGATCTCGGCGAAAGAACCCTCGTCCAGCAACAGGTTGAGCCGTTCCCGCGCGGTGTGCTTGCCCAGCCTCCGCTGCCGTTCGACCGCGGCTCGATCCCCTGCCCGAATACGGTCGCGCAGCCGGTTGTTCTCCTCCACCAGCCTCGCCATGGAACGTTCGCGTTCCGCCCCTGCCGACCACGTGCGGGAGCGGCCGTCGACCGGGCCGCTCGGCGAGCCCGAATCGGTTTCGGCGGTACTCATCCCCACCTCCGGATTTCGGCCGTCACCTCGCGGCCGTCGAATGGAATCCGCCGGCGAAGAACAGCAGCGCCTGCCGGTCGCTCCCCCAGCTCGAACCCACCACCTCGCCCACGAAGATGGAATGGTCGCCCCCGTCGTAAGCCTCGGTCAGCTTGCATTCCAGCCACGCGAGGCAGCCGGACAGCAACGGCGCGCTGGTGTACGGGCCTGGCCGGCAGTCCACCTCGTCGAACTGGGCCGGGCCGCGCGGCCGACGCCGGTCGGTGAAGTACCGCGCGAGGTGCTCCTGATCGTCGCTGAGTATCGATACGGCAAAAGATCGGACCGCCGTGATCGCGTCGTGCATGAACGCGGTACGCGCAACGCAGCACAGCACCAGCGGCGGGTCCAACGACACCGAACTGAAGGCGTTGGCGGTCATGCCATGACACCGCTCGCCACCAGTGGTGAGCACGGTTATCCCGGTGGCGAACCGGCGCATCACTTCGCGCAGCGAGGCTGGTTCCGCCTCCTGCGATCTGCTCCGGACCGCCGGTTCTTCGCCGGTCAAGCCGTTGCGGACCACGTCATCCCCCCGCGCTCGGCACGGGCAGGTGACCGTTGCCGCCGGGCGCGGCGACGGAGTAGGGCGCCAGCGCCACTCGCAGGTCCTCGGGCACCCGCGTCGGAGCGGTGCCGGTGTTCGGCCCGCGCATGCACGCGATCCGCTGCCTGCCGCGCGCGACGAGGTGTTCGCCCTCTCCGGTCAGCTGGGCGTAGTCGAAGGTGAACTGGAGCTGGGTCTGGGTGAGTTCCTCCAGTCGCATCCGGATGGCCAGCTCGTCGAACGCGGTGATCTCCGCGAAGAACTCGCATTCGACCTTGAGGGTGAACAGCTTCAGATCGTCCCACAGGGCCTCCAGCACCCTCGGCGCTTTCTCCTTGAGGAACAGCTCGCGGCATCGGCCCTGCCAGCGGAGGTAGTTCACGTAGTACACGTTTCCGACGAGATTGGTTTCCTCTAATCCGACGGTATGTCGAATCTCGTAGTATCCCGGCACGGCAGTCCTTTCCTTCGTTCGCGCCATATCACCGTCACCCGGCCTCCGCGAGCACGGCGAAGACGATCGGATCGGGCCGATCGAGGACGGAAGTCACCCAGGTGGCGATCCTCGCCGGGCCGGCCGAAAACACCGCCCAGCCGTCCTTCCCCACCCGCTCGACGGTCAGGGCCTGCGCGGTTCCACCCGCTTTGCGCAAGCATTCGATCGCACACCAGGTCCGGGTGTTCGCCACCGAGGGCTCCTCGCCCGACTCGGCCGCCAGCAGTTCGCGAATGGCGAGCTCGGCCGGTCCGAGCAGTCCAGCCCAGTCCGAATCGGACCGGCGCACGACGGTTTCCACGTCACAGCTCAGTTTTCCACTGCCGGCGACGACCAGGGTGAGCTCCGCGCCGTGCGCGGCGGACACCACCGCTCCAGGTGTCTCCGGCCTGCCGTCCGGGCGGTAGCGCAGGCGCGCCGGGCGGTTGAGCGCCCTGGTCGCCGCCAGCTCGGTTTGCGCGCGCCGGTCCGGTTCCGGGCCGGCAGGTCCGGTCTTCGGGTCCGGCTCGACCACCACCTGTCGGGTGCCGCCCAGCACCTCTTCCAGCGCACGTTCGAGATGAGGGCCGAGCAGGGCGGGCGCCCATGCCGCCTCGGCGCTGCGCCCGCGCACCGCGCGCAGGGTCACCTTTTCCCAGCGCTCTACCGGGATTCCGGACGGCGTACGCACGTCGATGTCGTAGGTGTAGCTGTCGCCGTCCTGGCCCACCTCACGCGCGTCCAGCACCACATGACCGGTGTCCTGATCCGCTCTCCGGGCCAGGTACAGCCGCTCCACCCGCTGCGGCAACAACGTCGCGTCGGGCACGCAACACTGGATGGCGTGCATCATCGCGTCCCGCGTTCCCGGATCGGCGAGGGAGAGCTCCTGCGGCAGGAATGCGGCGAACCAGGATGCCGGCCCACTCGTGGATATCTCCGCCACGGCGCGCCGGGCACAGATCGCCCGGTAGGCGAGCACCCGCTGGAAACGCTTGCCTTGGAACAACACCTCGCCGTAGAGCTCGGTGACCGGGTCGAGGGGTACGGCGGGCGCCTCGGCTACCGGTGGCGTCGCCACGGCGGGCAGCTCCGGCCGGGGGAACCGCACCCTGGCACGGAAATGGTCGGCGCTGAAACCGGTTTCGGCACTGCGCAGCACCACCTCCACGGTCTCGTCCGCACGAACCAGTGCGGCCAGCCGGATGGTTGTCGTGGCACCGGGACGCACCACCACGGGACGCAGGAACTCGATACCGTCCAACAACGGCGGGCCTTGCCGGCCGGTCAGTGCCGACGCGACCTGGGTGATCGCCTCCATCCCGAGTACGGCGGGAAACAGCAGGGCATCGTCGAACACATGGTCGTTGAGGTACGGGTCGCTCCCGGTGGACAGATCCGCTTCGGTGATCAGTTCGGTGTCCGGATAGTGCACGAGGACCCGGTCGCAGAACCTGGTCAGCGGCAGGTCGCGCCGTCGCATGGTCATCGTCGGCAGCCCGCCCGTCCGGCCGGTGATCACCAGCACAGGCCCCGCCGAAGGATCCGCGAGGACCCGCCGGAGCACGGCGATGCCATCGTCGACCGAGATGGGCGTGATGCCCTCGCGCAGGAGCGCCTCCACCACCCCGAGCCGCTCGCCCATCCCGGCGCCGGACCACACCGACCACTCCAGAGCGAGCACCCGCGTGCCGGGGTGTTCCCGGCCGAACCGCAGCGCGAGCTCGGACAGCCGGTCGTTCGCGGTGGCGTAATGCGCCTCGCCGCGCAACCCGGCACGGCCGATGATGCTGCCGAAGGTGACCAGCAGCTTGATCCGGGACGGGTCGACCGCGGCGAGCACCGCGCGCAGGCCGTCGATCTTGGGAGCGAGCGCCTGCCGGAACCCCTCCTCGGTGAGATCCGCCAGCGCCCTGGGTTCGTTTCGGCCCGCGCCGTGCAAAATCGCGGTCACCGCGCCGAACTCGGACCGCGCCTGGTCCACGGCCGCCCGTACCTGGCCGGGATCGGTGACATCGGCGCGTTCATACCGAAAGCGCACCCCCGCCGCGTCCATTCTGGACAGATTCGCGGCCAGCTCGTCGTCCTCCGCGGGATCGGCCCGGCCGACCAGTACGAGACGCGCGCCGGAGTCGGTCGCGATGGCGAGGGCGCACTCGGCGGTGATGCCCTTGCCGCCACCGGTGACCAGCAGCACGTCCTGCGCGGTCAGCGGGGTCTCCGCCGCCCGTGCCGAGGGCAGCGGCACCGGGCACAGCTCCGGCACGGTACGGGTGCCGGCCTCGTCGTAGCACGTCTCCAGGAACGTCGTGGTCGCCGCGACATCGCCGACCACCTCCGCCACCGTGGCCCGCACCGCGGTGGGCTCGACGTCCGTCAGGGTGACCACGGTCGTCGGCACCTCCGGGTGTTCCAGGTGCAGCGTCCTCGCCAGACCGGCCGCACCGGCCCGCTGCTGGACCACGACGAACCGCGGCTCGTCGGCACGGGCGAGCACCGCCTGACCGGCGGCGAGCATGAGCGCGACGTGGTCCGCACCGTCCGGGGGCAGGCAGAGCAGCACACCGTTGCCGACTCCCGCATCGGCCAGTGCGGCACGCAGCGGCTCGGCGAGCGGATGCGTGCCGGGCGCGTACACCACCCAGTCGCCGTCGCCGGGTTGCGGCGGCCGGCCGGACTGCCGCGCGGTCTCCACGTGTTCCAGCGAGAAGGCCCGCACCCAGGGCGCCACACCGGGCACCTCTCCCGGCTCCGCATCGCTTGCGCGCCCGGTCTCGGCGAGCTGGTCGATCATCCCGGCCAGCTCGCCGAGCCGGACCGTGGCGAAGTTCGGCGTCGCTTCCAGGGTGCGCCCTCGCTGCCGGGCGACCTCGTTGACGAGCTGACCGACCGTGATCGAGCTGAGGTGCAGGTCGTCGAGCGGATGGGTGTCCGCACTGATCATCTCCACCGGCAGCTCAACCCGGTCGGCCGCCAGTCCTCGCAACAGGTCGAGCGTGGAAGTGCATTCCTCGGCCGCCGACGTACTCGCCGAGCCGTCGCGGACGGTTTCGGCCGGTGCCTCCGCGGTGCGACCGGTGTCGAGAACCGGCGCCATTTCACACGGACTCGTCAGGAACACCGGCTCGCGGTCCAGCGGCAACCGCCGGACAACGCGGCCGTCGAACAGGGCCGAGGTGCGCACCGGGACACCGAGCGCGAAGGCGGCGCCGACCGCCCGCAACAATCCGGCCAGCGAAGGGCTGCCCGTGTCGACGGGCAACACCGGGCGATCCGGCGCGATGCTTTCGAGCAGTCCCGTGAGCACGCGCCCGGGACCGACCTCGAGCACCAGGTCGGCCGCCGCGACCGCCTTGGCCGCGGCTTCGTGAAACCGCACCGGGCGCAGGATCTGGTCACGTAACAAGGCGGGAACGTCGGTGGCCGGGTCGAGGACGTCACCGGTCACCGTGGACACCACGGGCCGGCTGAGCCGCGCGAACTCGAAGTCGGCGAGCCGCTCGGTCATGGCCAGCGCGGCCGGTTCCACCTTGGGCGAATGGAAGGCGTGGGAAACGTTGAGGGCGGTCGCGGTCACTCCTTCGGCACGCGCCCGGTCACACACCCGCTGAACGGCATCAGCCGATCCCGACACCACTGTCTGCTCGGGACCGTTGTAACCGGCGATGACCACCTCTTCGCCGGCAGCGAATCGTTCCACCCGCTCGGGCGTGGCCGCCAGCCCCGCCATCGCACCGCCACCCTCGCTGGCCCGGGCCATCACCTCGCCCCGCACTCCGGCAAGCCGGAGCAGCGCCGCCTCCCCCATCGCGCCGCCCCAGTGCAACGCGGTCAGCTCACCAAGGCTGTGCCCGACCGCGATCTCGGCCTCGATGCCAAGATCGCCCAGCACGCGCAACGCGGCCAGGGAAGCGGTGACGATCCGCGGCTGGGCCACCTCGGTAGCGGTCTGGTCCGCGCCCGCGGGCAACGCCGCGGTCTGGAAAATCTCGTCGGCGGCGAAGAATCGGCGACGCAACGCGCCGGTCCGGCCATCTCCCGAGCCCTGCCCCGGAAAGAGGTAGACGATCCGCGCGCCGGATGTCCGGTGGTCGGCGAAGATCCCCTCACTCGCGGAGACCACCGGGCCGCGGGCGTCGTCGAGGAGCGCGCCGAGCCTGGTGAGCTTGTTCCCGGCATCCTCGGGGGAAGTCGCCACCACGGCGGCGCGAAACGGGCGATCGTCCAGCTCGTGCTCCAGGGTGCCCGCCAGATCCGCGAGCTCGGCGAACGCCAGCTTCGGCACCAGGTTCGCGAGCGCGGTCACCCGTTCGCGCAATCCGTCCCGTGTGGACGCGTCGAGCAGCAGCAGCTCGGCGTCCTGCCGGGTGGTGACCAGCGTCCTTGTCCGCTGGTCCAGCCCGTGCCGGCGTTCGGCGTCCGGCGCCTGCTCGATGGCGACGTGGGTGTTGATTCCCCCGAACCCCATCGCGGACACCCCCGCCCGCAGTGGCAGGCCGACCGGCCACTGCCGCGCGGTGCCCGGCACGTACAGGGCCGGCTTCTCCCCGAGTAGTTTCGAGTGCGGGTTTTCGTGCCCCGTGGCGGGCGGGATCACCTGGTTGTACACGGCGAGGGCCGCCTTGACCAGTCCGGCGACTCCGGCCGCTGCCTTGGTGTGCCCGAAGTTTCCTTTGATGGTCCCGAGCGCGGCTGGTGGTGCGGCCGGATCCGCGGCCAGCCGGGCGGCCGAGAGCGCTTCGATTTCGGTGGCGTCGCCCACCGCGGTCCCGGTTCCGTGTCCTTCGAAGTACGACACCGTGTGCACGCCATAGCCCGCCCGGTCGTAGGCGCGGGCCAGTGCGAGCCGGTGTCCACTCGCCTCGGGTCGGGTGATGGCGCCCTTGCCGTCCGAGGACACGCCCCAACCGGTGATCGAGGCATAGATCCTGGCACCCCGCGCGAGCGCGTCGCGTTCCCGCATCAACACCAGCACCCCAGCGCCTTCACCAGGCCAGAACCCCGAAGAATCGCGGTCGTACACCTTCATGTCACGAGGAGCCAGCGCGCCGGTCTTGGCGAAGCCGATCACCTCGAAGGGATCGATGGACAAGTCCACCCCGCCGGCCAGCACGACGTCGCTGTCCCCGTCCGCGAGCGCCTTCGCCGCGGTGATCACCGACAACAGGGACGACGAGCACGCACCGTCCACGGTGTAGCCGCCGCCGCCGAGATCGAAGTGGTTGCAGATCCGGCCGGCGATCGTGTTGGCCAGCCCACCGGCCAGGCTGTCCTCGTCGATTGGCGGGAACGGCGACTTGTATCGCTTCTCCAAGCCGCCGAGGAACACGCCGGCCTGCTGCTGGGTCCATCCGGCATCGGCCAGTGCCGCGGCGACCGTGCGCCTGACGTAGGGCCAGCGCAGGCGCATCTGGTTCGCCCGGGCGAACTCGCCCGTCAGGGTGTTGCCGAGGACGACACCGGTGGCCTGTTTCGGCAGGCCCGCCCCGTCCGGGAACCCGGCGTCGGCCAGCGCGACACCGGCCACTTCCAGCGCAAGCCAATGGGTCAGGTCCGTCGATCGGTAGGTGCTACCGGCCACCCGGTACTTCACTCGGTCGAACTCGAAGTCACGCAAGACCGCGGCCTTCTCCGCGTAGAACCGGTCCGGGGCGTCCGGATCCGGTGACCAGTAGTCCGCGCGGTTCATCCGCTCGTCGGGCAGCCGCCGGAACGCCCGGCGTCCGGCCAATACGTTCTCCCAGAGTTGGTGGGGATCCTCGGCATCAGGATAGCGAAGACCGATCCCGACTATCGCGATTCTCTCACCATTCATCGTCTAACCATCCCCATCCATACCGGCAATTTCTGGATAGGCGCGAGAGATAATCTCGCCACCCCGTCGTCAACAACGGACCGGAGGTGACCGAGCACTCGCACGAATGTGGTTGACCAGGATGCAACAAGGTGCCAGGGCTGAACATCTCTGAGTGTGCGGACCCGTACTGCCGGGCTGATTATGCGCCGCAGTTATCCGATTTTGCGCTCAATAGCGCACGGCCGAAGATGCGCTTCCCGCTCGCCGTGGCCGAAGATGAATTTTCGTCCTGACCGAAGCCTGGTGCGGGTCGGGCACCCGCGGGATGGGAGGTATGATGCCGACCACGTTCGGTTCACTACGAAGGCTCCTGCTCACGCCTTCGCTGTCCGATGTGACCTTTCGGCGCCGAGGATTCCCCGCCATACCGTCGAAGAGCACCGAACACCTGGAGGCCATTCCACAGGCTGTGCTCTGTGGATTCGAATGGGGCATCGACGCACACGACCTCTGGGAGGTGCGCTGCCGGCTGGACATGGTGGAACCGGAACTGCGCGGCTTCGCCTACGAAGGCGCGACAATGGCCTGCACTCTCCTCGACGCCCTGGGCCGCGGGCGCCGCACCCGTGATCTCCTGCGCGGGCCTGGGCAACCGCACCTGCTACTGGCCTACATCGGCATCGGTTTCGCCATGGCGCGATTGCCGAGACCGTTGTGGAAGAAGGTCGTCCCCGATCTCGAGGACTCGATGTTCCATCCGACGATGAGCTGGCTCGCGGTGGACGGCTACGGCTTCGACCGGGCCTACTTCGACACCCGCCGCTGGGTGGACGAGCAGCGCGTGCCCGCCGCTTACCCGTGGCAGGGTGCGCCCGGCTACTTCCTCCGCGCGGTGGACCAAGGCATCGGGCGGGCGCTGTGGTTCATTCACGGTGCGGACGCGTCCGCGGTCTCCGCCGCGGTGTCACGTTTCGCCGGAGCCCGGCGCGCGGATCTGTGGAGTGGCGTCGGCCTGGCCGCGACCTTCGCCGGCGGCTGCGACGCCGATTCCCTGGCCTGGTTGCGCGTCGATGCCGGAGAACATCGAGCGCAGCTCGCCCTCGGCGCGGTCTTCGCGGCCACCGCGCGGGAATGCGCGGGGTTCACCCCGGAGCACAGCGAACTCGCCACCGCCACCCTGACCGGGCTGTCCGTGAACGACGCCCGCGCCCTCGCCGCGGCCACCGCGGTGCACCGGACCACCGACCAGGCGACACCGCCATACGAACTGTGGCGCCGCGGGATTCTCGCACACTTCGCCGGGGACTCGGAAACCGTCCCGCGCAAACGCCGGGCCGGTTGATTTACCGCGCTGCACTTTCCCCCATCTCTCCCAACCGCGATAGGCACTTCTGACGGGAGTGACACAATTGTCCAATCATTGGCGCGCGCTCAGACGACGCATTCTTACCCCAAGTGTCTCGTCGACGCTGCTGGACGTTCGTGGATTTCACAAGAAGACTCCGGCCGCGCAGGAACTCCTGGAGGCGGTGGGCCGAACCTTCCTCACCGGCTACGGGCACGCCGCCGAGGCGCGATCTCCGGACGAAGCCGAAGAGCGCCTGGAGGAGGTGCCCACCCAGTTCCGCGGTTTCGCCTACGAAGGCGCCGCGATGGCGTTCACCATCCGCGACCAGCTTCCCCTCGGCGGAGGCGGGCGGGTCACCCGGTTCCTCACGGGGCGGGGCGCGGCGCATATCTACATGGTCTACATCGGAGTCGGCTGGGCAATGGCCCGGCTGCCCCGGTTCCGCTGGCCCGACCTTCGCGTCACCGACCCGCTGCTGCGCTGGCTCGTACTCGACGGCTACGGCTTCCACCAAGCATATTTCCGAACCGGAAGATACGTGCACGAACGCCATCAGGATCATCGGTTTCCCTGGCCTCCGGCCGAGCACTCCTGGTACACCAGCCACGCCATAGACCAGGGCATCGGCCGGGCCCTGTGGTTCGTGGGCGGCACCGACGCCGACCGGGTCGCCGCGCTCATCGGAAGATTCGCCGAGTCGCGCAGGGGCGACCTGTACGGCGGAGCCGCGCTGGCCGCCACCTACGCCGGAGGCGGTCAGGCCGAGGAACTCCAAAGATTCTGGCAGCACGCCGGACCGTACCGACCGCAAGTCGCGCAGGGTTGCGCGTTCGGGGCCGAGGCACGGGTACGGGCCGGGCTCCTGGTGCCGCACACCGAGACGGCGACCGAAGTGTTCTGCGGCATGACCCCGGAACGCGCCGCCGACCTCGTCCGGCAGGCCCGGCCTGCCACGCCCATGACCGGCGAGGTGCCCGCCTACCAGGTGTGGCGCCAACGCACCGCCAACGAATTCGCCACCCTCGGGAGGTGTTAGCCCATGACCGCGGCAATAGGCTGGTTGCGCCGCCAACTACCCGGAATCGTGGCCCTCGCACTCGTCGCGGGCACGTTCACGGTGGCAAGGCTGCCCACGACGTCTGCCGACGACGAAGCTCGGCTGGCCGGCGGCTACCAGTTCGCACCGATGTCCGTCGCCATGCCGAGCGGCTTTCCACAACGCGAAATCCGAAAGGTGAATCAGGACTACCGGCACATTGACGGATGGATCTCCTCCGTCGGGGCCGGTGTCGCGATGAACGACCTCGACGGTGACCGGCTCGCCAACGATCTGTGCGTCACCGATCCCCGCATCGACCAGGTCGTGGTGACCCCGGCGCCCGGCGAACGTGCCGACCGCTACGCGCCCTTCGTGCTCACTCCCGGCCCGCTGCCGATGAACGACCACATCGCGCCGATGGGGTGCCTGCCCGGCGACTTCAACGAAGACGGCCGCACCGACGCACTCGTGTACTACTGGGGCCGCACACCGATCGTATTCCTGGCCGGCGGTGCTCCCGGCCGGCTCAGCGCGGCGACGTTCACCCCGACCGAGTTGGCTCCGGGGCAACCCGTCGCGGACGGCCGTTACGCGGGACCGCAGTGGAACACCAACGCGGTCGCCTTCGACGATTTCGACGGTGACGGGCACACCGATCTCCTGATCGCCAATTACTTCCCAGACGGCCCCGTGCTCGATGACAAGGCCACCGGCGGAGTGGTGATGAATCGGTCGATGTCCGACGCGCAGAACGGCGGCGAGAACCACTTCTTCCGCTGGACCGGCGCCACGGCGGGTGACCGGCCGTCAGCCACATTCCAGCGAATCGACGACGCACTGCCGGCCGAAGTCTCGAAGGGCTGGGAGCTCGCCGCCGCGGCGAATGATCTCGACGGCGACCTGCTGCCGGAGTTGTACTTGGCGAACGACTTCGGACCGGACCGGATGCTCTACAACCAGTCCACCCCCGGCGCCCTCCGGTTCTCGCTCGTGGAAGACATCCGTGCTCCCCTGACGCCGAAGTCGAAACAGGTTGGCCGGGATTCCTTCAAGGGAATGGGAGTCGACTTCGGCGACCTCGACGGCGACGGCCTCTACGACATGTTCGTCAGCAACATCACCACGTCCTGGGGTATCCAGGAAAGCAACTTCCAGTTCATGAACACCGCGAAGGATCAGGCCGACCTGCGTTCGAAGCTGGCGCGGGGAGAGCCTCCGTTCGAGGACCGCAGCGGTCCCGCGGGCACCGCGTGGTCGGGCTGGGGCTGGGACCTGAAGATCGCGGACTTCAACAACAGCGGCCAGCCGGCCGTCGCGCAGACCAACGGATTCGTCAAGGGCGAAGTCAACCGGTGGCCGCAATTGCAGGAACTCGCCACGACCAACGACGCGTTGCTGGACAATCCGTACTGGTGGCCACGGGTGAACCACGGTGACGACATCGCCGGGAACCAGCGGCTGCACTTCTACGCCAAGGGACCGGACGGCCGATACGTCAACCTCGCGCCACGGCTCGGGCTCGACGTCCCGGTGCCCACGCGCGGCGTCGCCACCGGTGACGCCGACGGCGACGGCAGGCTCGACCTGGCCGTGGCCCGGCAGTGGGACCAGCCGGTCTTCTACCGCAACACGAGTCCCGCACGCGGCGACTTCCTGGGCCTGCGCCTGAGCCACGACACGGCGACGCCCTCGGGGCCCGGCTCGCCGGCCGTCGGGACACAGGTGACCGTCACCAGGCCGGACGGGCGCCGGCAAGTCACCCGGGTCGACGGAGGTGGCGGACACGGCGGCAAGCGCAGCAACGAGGCACACCTCGGCCTCGGCGAGAACGTAACCGGCCCCGTCGCGGTGCACCTGAAGTGGCGCGACCGGTCCGGTCAGGTCCACGAACAGAACCTTCAGCTGACGCCGGGCTGGCACACGCTACGACTCGGTTCCCAAGCCCAGGAAGAGAGGTAACCGACATGCCGGAGAATGCAGTGACGCCACCCCACCACCCGCCTCAAGTCACCATCGCACTCCGCAATTTCGCCATATCCATCACCGTGTTCAACATCGTCGGATACGCGCTGCTCGGCTTCGAACAGCCGTGGGTGTGGCCGTTCGTCGCCTTGGCGACCGGCTATGTCGTCGAGCTGGGTCTGGAAATGATTGCGTCCAAAGTGGAGGGTCGCGAGCCGCGATTCGCCGGCAACCGCGTACGTGGGATCGTCGAGTTCCTGTACCCGGCCCATATCACCAGTCTCGCGATGAACATGCTCATCTACGTCAACGACCAGATCCTGGTCCTGATCTTCGGTGTCACGGTCGCGGTCGGCGCGAAATGGGTGTTGCGAGCTCCGGTGCGCGGCAAGCTGCGGCACTACATGAACCCATCGAACTTCGGCATCTCGATCATCCTGCTGCTGTTCCCCTGGGCCAGTATCGCGCCGCCGTACCACTTCACGGAGCACATCGCCGACTGGATCGACTGGCTCGTCCCCGCCATCATCGTGCTCGGCGGCACCATGCTGAACGGCAAACTCACCGGCAGGATGTGGCTGATCGGCTCGTGGTTGTTCGTATTCGCGCTACAGGCGATAGTTCGCGGAATCTTCTTCGGCACCTCCATCCCGGCCGCGCTCGGCATGATGACCGGGGTGGCCTTCGTGCTGTTCACCAACTACATGGTCACCGACCCCGGCACCAGCCCGTCCAAGCCCGCCGCCCAGGTGGCATTCGGTGGTGGAGTCGCCGCGGTCTACGGCTTTCTGATGGTCGCGCACATCGCGTACGGAATCTTCTTCGCCACCGCGATCGTCTGTCTCATCCGGGGCGGATTCCTCTGGGGGCTGCACTTCGCCAACAAGGCCAGGGACAGGTTCGAAGCACAGCAGCGAGCCGGCGCGGAACCAGCCCCGCGGACGCCGAACGGCAACGGAGAGCTTCCGGTGCTTGAAACGACCGGCACCGCCGCTGGCGCGCGGTCGCCGGCGTCGTCCGGGACCGCGAGCGGGACGAGGTGAAGCAAAGTGGCTCTCGTCGACCGACCGCGCGAAGTGCCACCGGGCCCCTCTCGCTCCGCGACCATCGCGCTGCTCAGAAAGCTGGCCGGTGACCGGCTTGAGCTGATGACCTCGTCCGCCTCGGTCTACGGCGACGCCGTCCGGCTGGCGATCGGCCCCAAGACCCTCTATTTCTTCAACCACCCCGACCACGCCAAGCATGTGCTGGCCGACAACAGCGACAACTACCACAAGGGAATCGGATACATCCAGGCGAAGCGAGCGCTCGGTGACGGGCTGCTGACCAGCGAGGGCGACCTCTGGCGCAAGCAGCGCAGGACCATCCAGCCGGTATTCCACCCCAAGCGCATAGCCGCGCAGACCGGGATCGTCGCCGAGGAAGCGGCGAAGCTGGTGGCCCGGCTGCGTGCCCACGTGGACGGGGAGCCGTTCGACGTACTGGCGGAGCTGACCTCCCTCACCCTCGGCGTGCTCGGCCGCGCGTTGCTCGACACCGATCTCGGTGCCTTCGACTCGATCGGGCATTCGTTCGAAGCGGTGCAGGATCAGGCGATGTTCGAGATGGAAACCATGGGGCTGCTTCCGACCTGGTTACCGCTGCCCAAACAGCGCCGGTTCCGGCGGGCCCGCCGGGACCTGCAACACGTCGTCGACCGGCTGGTCGCCGAGCGTCTCGGCAACCCGCGGCGGGAAAGCCGCGATGTGCTGACCAGACTGCTCGATTCCACCCGTCAGGAGCCCAACCCCCGGGTTGGCGCGCAACGCAGGCGCGACGAACTGGTCACCTTGCTGCTCGCCGGACACGAAACGACGGCCAGCACCCTCGGCTGGACCCTGTTCCTGCTCGACCGGCACCCGGACGTGCGGGAACGACTGCGTGCCGAAGCCGTCGAGGTGCTCCAGGACCGGCTTCCGGTCCACCAGGACCTGCATCGCCTGACCTACACGACCATGGTGATCGAGGAGGTGATGCGGCTCTATCCCCCGGTGTGGATTCTGCCGCGGCAGGCCCTGGCCGACGACGACGTGGGCGGTTACCACGTGCCCGCGGGCACCGACGTGCTCGTGTGCCCGTACACCCTGCACCGCCACCCGGCGTTCTGGCCGGCACCATCCAGATTCGACCCGGAACGTTTCGCTCGGCACCGGAAGGACCATCGCCCCCGGTACGCGTATCTCCCCTTTGGCGCGGGCCCGCGATTCTGCGTCGGCAACACGCTCGGCATGCTGGAGGCTGTCTTCGTCACGGCCATGATCGCCAGGGAACTCCGGCTGCGCACGAAGCCCGGCTACCAAGCGGTTGCTGAGCCGATGCTGTCACTTCGCGTCCGCGGTGGCCTTCCGATGACCGCGCACCCATCCTGAGCCCATGGGGAAAGGCCGCTGGAGCGGAAGTTTCCCCCGCTCCAGCGGCGGACAGCACTCGTAGTCATCCCACGTTGGCGTGGAAAGCCCATTCCCGGATGTCGAGCAACGCGAGAAGCACCGGTGGATCGAGGGCACGCTTGGGCCGAAGCGAAAGGTCGATCAGCATGGTGGATCGGCCGGGTCTTACCGTGAACGGGCCGGCCGCCCCGATCGAGATTCCGGCGTACTCACCGAGGGGGGCGCGAATCGCCTCGTCGCGGTCCGCGGACACCGAATGCGCCAGCAGATACCAGTTTCCTTGCGGAACATCCTCGAGTACGTATGGTCCCGGGCGGGGGATCACGGTGCAACGCAACGGACGCCCCTCGGGAATCCGCCCAGGAAAGACCCCGGCGAACACCAGCCCGAGATCCTCCGGGTGCTGGGCACGGATACGCCCGCGAATGGTCGACCCCCCGGCGCTTCGGGCCGGACGAACGTCGGAGTAGCAGCTCAGCGGGGAGAAACCGCCGCGCTGACGGTACGTCGTCGGGGACGCGCCGACGCTGCTGGTGAATCGGGTACTGAACGTGCCGACACTCGTGTAGCCGACCCGGTGACTGATCTCGGTGACGCTCAAGGAAGTCGACACGAGCAGGCGTTTGGCCTCGTACAACCGCAACGCGGAAAGAAATCTTGCCGGCGAAACACCGGTGGCCTGCTGAAACAGACGTGAAAAGTGGAACCTGCTGAACTTGGCCACCCGGGCCATGTCTTCAATAGTCAGGTTCTCGCCAAAATTCTTGTGCAGGGAATCAACAACTTGAATTATCGCTTGTTCTGCATTTCGTTCCATTACTCCTCCCCGATCGCAGGAAATCAAATAGAAACCCTTTCGCACACCGACGAGACACCCCCAACATGCCTCCAACCCCCAGCCTTAAGTCGACAATAGCAAAACTTGCATTCACTAAGAAATTGTCAAGTTTTTACCGACTCTTTGCAAGGTAGCAGGACCGTTAGCGGCCCGCAACCTGCTGACTGTCCCTTTAGCAAGATCGTTAATTGATCACACAAAGTGACGTGGTGATGCGTAGCGCGAACCACCAAGATCCATAATTCGATGAAGAATCGCATTTCAGAAGTTGCACGAGCAAGTCCGCACCGGGAAGATCGAAGTTGGGACAGGGTGGGCCGACACGAAGTGTGGACAACACGCGGCCTCGTCGCCAACCGGCACGTTCATTTCCTGCCGAGGTCTCCCACTTACCGGCCCCGCCTGCCGAGTCCCCCTATTCGACTGCGCGCGGACATTCACAAGGCACACTGGAGGTACCCATGCACTCCGCCGGCCCGCACACAGAACGGTCTCGGACAATGACGCTGGAGGCATTCGCGGACACCATAATTCCCGGTGAAAAACGCACCGGCGACGACCGGGCGATCGCCGGCGCCGCCACCGGGGGTGGCGCGGTCGCCGCGGGGGCACTTGAACTGCTGCGAATGTCCGCACCGGGCCTGGACACCGGGCTGGACGGATTCGCCGACAGGCTGAACGAGCACGCCGGGGCCTACGCGGCCGAGCATGAGCTGGCACCGGAACGATCGGTGCCGCCGTTCGTCGCACTGCCCTACCGGCACCGGGCGGCGCTGGTCGAACGGCTGACCTCGCCCGGGCACCCGGAGAAGGACGGGTGGGTGCTGCTCGCCCTGTTCTCGAACATGGCTTTCGACAGCGCCGCTCACCGCCACACCGCGGAGGCGTTGCGGGCCGGGCATCCGGGATTGGTGGCGATGGGCTTCGCCGAACCGGACTCGGACGGCGTATGGCGCTTCCCCCAGTACTCCTACGGGCGACCGCTCGCCGACCTGCACCCGGCCACCACCGATTCGGGGAGCCCCGAATGACCGCCGTCGAACGAACCGACGTGGTCGTGGTCGGCAGCGGGTTCGGTGGCGCGGTCGCGGCCTATCATCTCGCCGCGGGCGGAGCCGAGGTCGTCGTTTTCGAACGAGGGCCTTGGCTGACAGGTAAGGACTTCGACCACGACTACCTGCTCGGATCGTCCTATACCCGGGTATTCGACTTCGTAGCCGGGGACGGAATGAGCGTGCTCGGTGGCAACTGCGTCGGTGGCGGCAGTGTCGTCTACTTCGCCGCGTTGCCCCGTGCGCCGAAGTTCGTCTTTGAGCGCACTGGCAGCATTCGCCGGCGCATGTGGCCTGCCACCATCTCGCGGGAGACCCTGGACCCCTGGTATGACCGGGTTTCCGAAGCCATCCCGGTTCGCAAGCAGCATTGGCACGACGTGAGTTACGCGGGCGGTCTGTGGGCTGCGGCCTGCCGCCACGCGGGCAGGACCGCGAACCCGGTGCCGGTGGGGGTCGACAACACCAAGTGCACGAACTGCAACTGGATGATGGCCGGTTGCCGCTTCGACGCCAAACAATCGCTGCTGTTCAACTACCTGCCCGGCGCCTTGGCGCATGGCGCGGAAATCCGGCCGCTGCACGAGGTGCAACACATCGCCAAGACCGACGACGACCGGTATCGGTTGCATTACTCCCAGGTGGACGAGGTCGACTACCGGGTGCACACGGGGGCCGGGGCCATCGACGCGAAGATCATCGTGCTCGCCGCGGGCGCCGGCGCGACACCGGTGATCCTCAAACGGTCGGAGCCCTTTCTCGGTACCATGCCGTTCGCGGTCGGCCGGTATTTCTCCGGCAACGGCGAACGGCTGAACACCGCGGTCATCAACGAAGACCGGGTGCGCGAGGTGCTGGGGCTCGATCGCGGCAACGGCATTGCCTACCAGGCCAACCAAATCGGCAAAGGTCCGGTGGTCGCGAGCTGGGACAACCTCGACGGTGCCCTGCCGGAGTACACACGATACTCGCTCGAGCAACTGTACTTTCCGCCCGGCCTCGGGACGATACTGGCGCAGGCCCCCGGCGCCGACAACGCCGCATGGTTCGGCGTCGCGAAGAAGGAAATGCTCCGGCGATGGCGGTCCTGGCTGACCATCTTCCTGATGACCGAGGACGACAACGAGGGCGTGTTCGGTGCTCCCCCACCGACCGGTAACGCATACCGGATCTCTCAGCAGATGCTTGGCAGGGGCACACTGCGCTACGACCCGACACCCAACACCCGGCGCGGGTGGGCGCTGGCGGACGCCGCGGTCAAGGAGATTCTCGAGCGTGACGGGCTCGCGTCGGTCCGGCCATGGACCAACGACCTGGTCGGCGCCTACACGGTGCATCCGCTCGCCTCCTGCCGAATCGGTGACGATCCGGCGACCTCGGCGCTGGACGACCGGCACGAACTCCGCGGACATGACGGAATCTTCGTGACGGATGGCTCCGCGGTGCCCTGCGGCCTCACCGTGAACCCCGCGCTGACCATCGCCGCGCTCGCCGAGCGCGCGATTCCGTCCATTGTGGAATCGGCGCGTGCTCGGGGAGTGCCGGTGAGCTACGGCGCTCCGCTGCCGGGCAACGGCACCACCAGTCCGTTGTATGCGAACGGCAGGACGGCACAGCCGGGCATCCTCCGGTGACCACCCGTCGGACCACCGTCCCTTCGAACCCCGACAGCGACCTAGGAAATCCCATGGCAAACGAGGCATTGGGCGCGGGCCTGAGCCGAGCCGTGTTGCGGCGGGCGCCGAATCGGATCAACCATGTCACGCCGATCCCCCGCCGGGCCGCCGGGGGACTCGTGGCCACCGTTTACGCCCAGGTCGAACGCGAATTCGGTCTGCTCGCGCCGCCGATCATGCTGCACTCGCCGGCGCCCGCGGCGCTCGCCGCGGTGTGGGTCCTGCTGCGCGAAACCCTGCTCGCCGACGGCGTCGTGGACCGCGCCACCAAGGAGGCCGTCGCCACGTCGGTATCACTCGCCAACGACTGCCCGTACTGCGTGGAGGTGCACGCGACGGCGCTCGACGGCATGGGCCACGCCTCAGCCGAAGACACGATCGCCCACCGGCAACTGGACTCGATTTCCGATCCCAGCATCCGCACGGTAGCGGCATGGGCTCGCGAAAGCGGGACCCCTGACCACACGGTGACGCCGGCGGTCACCCCAGCACAGCTCTCCGAGTTGCTCGGCGTGGCGACCACTTTCCACTACCTCAACCGCATGGTGAACGTATTCCTTGAGGATTCGCCATTGCCGCCGGCCGCGCCGTCTCCGGTACGAGTTCTGGCCAGGAGGGTTCTCGGGCTGTCCCTCCGGCCGACTCGCCCCATTCCGCCTGGCGCCGCGGCGCGACTGCTCCCGGCCGCGATGTTGCCGAACGACCTCCGCTGGGCCCGGGCCAGCGCGCCAGTCGGCACAGCCATGGCCCGCGCGGCGCACGCGATCGACCAGGCCGCGACGAGTTCGGTCCCCGAATCGGTGCGCGATCTCGTCACGCGAACGGTCGCCGAATGGGATGGCACGCCGGCGGGGCCGAGCCGCCGGTGGGCTCGGACGGCGGTGCGGCCGCTACCCCCCGGGGACCGGGCCATCGGCGAGCTGGCTCTGCTCACCGCGCTCGCGTCACATCAGACGAGTACTGCCGACATCACCGCGGTTCGGGAACATGGCGCCGATGATCGCGCATTAGTCGAGCTCACCTCGTGGGCCAGCATGCTCGCCGCCCGGCAGATCGCCGAACGAAGTTCCCACCCCTCGACGAAGGCAGCCGGAACCTAGTGGCTCGATCTCTGTCCCGCCTACACAACCCACGACGAAAGGACAAGAGGTGACCCGTCCCAAGGAAGTAATCTCCGACTTCGTCACCGATGGTGAAGAGCTCGACCGGGCGGTCGCCACATTGCGGCCGGAGCAGTGGGAATTGCCGACCCCGGCCCCGGGCTGGACCATCGCGCATCAGGTAGCCCACCTCACCGCGACCTTCAACCTGGCCGCGCTCGCCGCGTCCGACCCGGCGGCCTTCACCCGGTTGGCCAACGGGTTGTCCGACGACTTCGCCAAGAACGTCGAGGACGCGCTCGCGCCCTATCTCGCCAAGCCGCCGGACGAACTACTCACCCACTGGCGCGGATCACGCAGCAGCGCCGCGAACGCACTGCTGGCGGCGCCGCCCGAGGAGATGCTCCCCTGGCTGGTCAATCCGCTGCCACCGGCAATCCTCGCGGCGGCGGGCGTGATGGAGTTGTTCGCGCATGGCCAGGACATCTTCGACGCACTCGGGGTATCGCCGGCTCGAACCGACCGGATCCGGCATCTCGTCGCGTTTTCGGTCCGAACCTGGACCTTCGGCTACGTCGCACGCGGCCTGCCCGTTCCTGACGTGGCGTTTCGGTTCGAGCTGGTGGCGCCCTCCGGAGCGCTCTGGACTTACGGGCCGGCCGATGGCGACCAGACGATCCGCGGTCCAGCGGTTGACTTCTGCCTCCTGACCACCAGGAGGAGGCATCGCGCCGACCTCGCGCTGCGCGCGGTCGGCGCCGACGCCGACCACTGGCTCGACATCGCCCAGGCGTACCGAGGGCCCGCGGGCGCCGGCCGGCGACCCGGCCAGTTCGCCACCACCGCCGCGAAACACACCTGACTCGCATCGGCGAAGGTCACATCCGCCAGCCCATCCGCGGGATCGGCGGACGTAAGCTGCGTGGTGTGCGGACCCGACCCACGCTGAGCTGGACACCCACCGGTGCTCCGCTGCCGCGCACGGCCGAGCTGGGCGAGGTGGTCGAACTCGTCCGGCGGGGCGGGGTGCTGGTGCTCAGCGGGGCGGGGCTGAGCACGGAGTCCGGCATCCCCGACTACCGGGGCGCGGCGGGCAGCCTGCGCAAGCACACCCCGATGACCTACGGCGAGTTCGTGGGCAGTGCCGAGGGCCGTCGCCGCTACTGGGCGCGCAGTCACCTGGGCTGGCGCACGATCGCTCGCGCCCAGCCCAACCACGGCCACCGCGCGGTGGCCCGGTTGCGTGCGCTGGGGCAGGTGTCCGGGGTGATCACCCAGAACGTGGACGGGCTGCACCAGGCCGCCGGCACCACCGGCGTGGTGGACCTGCACGGCAACCTGGACCGGGTGATCTGCCTGTCCTGCGGGCGAACCAGCCCGCGGGAGGAACTGGATCGGCGGTTGCGGGCGGCCAACCCGGGCTTCCGGGCCGCCGCGGCCGCGATCAACCCGGACGGTGACGTGGACCTGGCCGAGCACGAGGTCGCCGGGTTCACCTTGGTGGACTGCGCCGACTGCGGCGGCGTGCTCAAACCCGATGTCGTGTTCTTCGGGGAGAACGTGCCGGGGGCGCGGGTCGAGCAGTGCTACCGGATGGTGCGGGACTGCTCGGCGCTGCTGGTGCTGGGTTCCTCCCTGACGGTCATGTCCGGCCTGCGTTTCGTGCGGCGCGCGGCCACGGCGGGCATTCCGGTCGCGATCATCAACCAGGGCGTCACCAGAGGCGACGAGCACGCGGCCGTGCTCGTCGACCGGCCACTCGGCGACGCGCTGACCGAACTGCTGGCCAGGGTCGCTCCCACCGGCTGATGCGTGCCAGCTCGGTGCACGTCGAGTTTCTCGTTGATTTCTCCCGGAAATCGCGGACAGCAGTTGACCGCCACTGGTCATAGTGTCGCTGCCGCAACGAAAGGAGAATTCATGACCATTCTCGTGACCGGCGCCACCGGCAACGTCGGCCGTCCCCTGGTGGCCCAGCTCCTGGCCGCCGGGCACCCGGTTCGCGCCCTCACCCGCGGTCCGGCGAGGGCCGACCTTCCGGCGGGCGCCGAGGTGGTGGCCGGCAACCTGGCCGAGACCGCGAGCCTGGCCGCGGCCTTCGACGGCGTCACCGCCGCGCACCTGGTCACCTTCGGCGGCGACGACTTCTCGCCGCTGACCAACGGCGCCGAGATCGTGGACCTGGCCAGGAAGGCCGGTGTGCGCAAGGTGACGGTGCTCAAGGGGGACGTGACGCAAAGCCCGCTGGAAGAGGCCATCGAGGCCGGTGGCCTGGACCGCACCTACCTGGCTCCCGTGGAGTTCATGTCCAACGCCCTGGAGTGGGCGGAATCCGTGCGGACCGAAGGCGTTGTCCGGGAAGCCTTTCCCGACGCCAAAAGCGCGATGATCCACGACGCGGACATCGCCGCGGTGGCCGCGGCCGCGCTGACCACCGACGGCCACACCGGCCAGGAGTACTGGCTGACCGGGCCGGAGGCGCTGACCCCGCCGGAGAAGGTGCGCACCATCGGTGCCGTGCTCGGCCGCGAGGTGCGGTTCGTGGAGCTGACCACGGACGAAATCACCGCGCAATGGCGCCGGACCGGCTACTCCGACGACGACATCGAGTTCTTCCTGGCCATGCGGACCGATCCGCCGGAAGCCGGCTACACCGTGCTGCCCACCGTGGAGCAGGTCACCGGCAAGCCGCCCCGGACCTTCGCGGAATGGGTGCGGGAGAACGCCGCCGCCTTCCGCTGACGGTTGCGCTGACCGGTTCAGGTGCTGCGGATTACTGACCGGATTGGCAATGAAATGCGCATTGCGCAACTCTTTCGAAAATGAAAAAACTTGTCCCCGCACATTAAGCCGCGCGAACCGGACGTTAAATATTGTTCGACGAGGCACGCCTCGCCCTCGCCCCGGAGCGACGGCGAGGCGTGCCGCCGGGTGCGCGGCCACCCGTGTTTCCCCTGCTAGTGGCCGATGTCACGGCAGCGGTAAGGACGATCGACGGTGAAGCTCGTGTTACGGACGGCTCACCCGACCACTGGGCGTTGAGTGAGAATTTAGCGTCATTCTGGCAAAGTGGAGTGACACCTTCTAGGCTACCGCTGGAACGACGTCGATGACGACGGTCGAATTAGCCCGGAGGTGGCGGCGTTGTCAGATTTCGCCAACCCTGAAACCAGTGTCCGCGGCGCTACCGACGAGGTCGGCATCGGCGATTCCCTGCTGCGGTTCGGCAGGCATTTTCAGCGCGGCGAGACGTCGGCGGACGGGCGCACGCTGCATCAGATCGGCGGGCGCGGCGCCGACGCGTTCTACCGGGACCGCTGGGCCTACGACAAGGTGGTGCGGTCCACCCACGGCGTGAACTGCACCGGCTCCTGCTCCTGGAAGGTGTACGTCAAGGACGGGGTCATCACCTGGGAGGCGCAGCAGACCGACTACCCGTCGATCGGGCCGGACAAGCCGGAGTACGAGCCGCGCGGCTGCCCGCGTGGCGCGTCGTTCTCCTGGTACACGTACTCGCCGGCCCGGGTGCGCTACCCCTATGTGCGCGGCACGCTGCTGGAGTTCTACCGCGAGGCGAAGCAGCGGTTGAAGGACCCGGTGCTCGCGTGGGCGGATGTCGTCGAAGATCCCGAGAAGTCGCGCCGGTACAAGGCCGCCCGGGGCAAGGGCGGGTTCGTGCGCGCCGAGTGGTGGGAGGCGGCCGAGATGGCCGCGGCCGCGCACGTGCACACGATCAAGCGGTACGGCCCGGACCGGGTGGCCGGCTTTTCGCCGATCCCGGCCATGTCCATGGTGAGCCACGCGGCCGGCGCCCGGTTCATCTCGCTGATCGGCGGCAGCATGCTGTCGTTCTACGACTGGTACGCCGACCTGCCGGTGGCCAGCCCCCAGGTGTTCGGCGACCAGACCGACGTGCCGGAGTCCGCCGACTGGTTCGACGCCGGGTACCTGATCATGTGGGGCTCCAACGTGCCGGTGACCCGCACACCGGACGCGCACTACATGACCGAGGCGCGCTACCGCGGCCAGAAGGTCGTGGTCGTGTCACCGGACTACGCGGACAACACCAAGTTCGCCGACGAGTGGCTGCCCGCGCGGCCGGGCACCGACGGCGCGCTGGCCATGTCGATGGGGCACGTGATCCTCAAGGAGTTCTTCGTCGAGCGGACCACGCCGTACTTCACCGACTACGTCAAGCGGTACACCGATCTGCCGTTCCTGGTCACGCTGTCCGAATCCGGCGAGGGGTACGTGCCGGGCAAGTTCCTCACCGCGGCCGATCTCGGCGAGGACGGCGACGGCGCCGAGTTCAAAACGGTTCTCCTCGACGCACAAGGGAACCCGGTGGTCCCGGCCGGTTCGCTCGGGCACCGGTTCACCGACTCGGGACGGGGTGCGTGGAATCTCGACCTCGGCGAGGTCGACCCGCTGCTGTCGTTGAAAGAGGGCGAGCCGGTGACGGTGGCGTTGCCGCGGTTCGACACCAGCGAGCCGGGCGTGCTGCACCGCGGGGTGCCCACCCGGATGATCGCCGGGCACCGGGTGACCACGGTGTTCGACCTGCTGCTGGCGCAGTACGGGGTGTACCGCGACGGCTTGCCCGGCCAGTGGCCCGGCGGCTACGACGACGCGAGCCAGCCGTACACCCCGGCCTGGCAGGAGGCGATCACCGGCGTACCGGCCGCGGCGGCGGCCCGGATCGGTCGGGAGTTCGCCGACAACGCGGCGAAGTCGCGGGGCCGGTCGATGATCCTGATGGGGGCGGGCACCAACCACTGGTTCCACTCCGACCAGATCTACCGGTCGTTCCTCGCGCTGACCATGCTCACCGGCTGCCAGGGCGTCAACGGCGGCGGCTGGGCGCACTACGTCGGCCAGGAGAAGTGCCGCCCGATCACCGGGTGGTCCACGCTGGCGTTCGGGCTGGACTGGCAGCGCCCGCCCCGGCACATGCAGGGCACGGTGTTCTGGTACCTGGCCACCGACCAGTGGCGCTACGACCCGTTCACCGCGGAGGCGATGGCCTCGCCGCTGGGCACCGGGCGGTTCGCCGGGCGCACCGCCGCGGACAACATCGCGCTGGCGTCGCGGCTGGGCTGGATGCCGAGCCACCCGACGTTCAACCGCAACCCGCTGGACCTGGCCGACGAGGCGCGGCGCCTCGGCAAACCCGCGGCCGAGCACGTGGTGGACGGGTTGAAGGCCGGTCACCTGCGGTTCGCCTGCGAGGACCCGGACGCGCCGGAGAACTTCCCGCGCTGCCTGACGGTGTGGCGGGCGAACCTGCTCGGCTCCTCGGCCAAGGGCAACGAGTACTTCCTCAAGCACCTGCTCGGCACCGACGCCAACCTGCGCGCCAGCGACGCGGACGGGGTGCGGCCCGCGGAGCTGCGGTGGCGCGAGGAGGCCCCGGCCGGCAAGCTGGACCTGTTGCTGTCACTGGATTTCCGGATGACCTCGACGACGCTGTACTCCGACATCGTGCTGCCCGCCGCGACCTGGTACGAGAAGCACGACCTGTCCTCCACCGACATGCACCCGTACGTGCACGCTTTCTCCCCGGCGATCTCCCCGCCGTGGGAGACCAAGACCGACTTCGAGGCGTTCCACCGCATCGCCCGCGGATTCTCCTGGCTGGCCGGGAAACACCTCGGCAAGCGCACGGACATCGTGGCGGTCGCGCTCACCCACGACACCGCGGACGCCACCGCGCAACCGGGCGGGCGGGTGCTCGACTGGAAGGCCGGTGAATGCGAGCCGGTGCCCGGCAAGACGATGCCCCGGCTGGTCGTGGTCGAGCGGGACTACCCGGCGACCGCGGAGAAGCTGGCCGCGCTCGGCCCGCTGGTGGAAAAGGTGGGGCTGACCACCAAGGGCGTCACGGTCCACCCGGACGAGGAGGTGGCGTACCTCAAGGGCGTCAACGGCGCGATCACCTCCGGCGTGGCGGCGGGGCGGCCGTCGCTGGCCCGGGACACGCACGCCGCCGAGGCGATCCTGGCGCTGTCCGGCACCACCAACGGAAGGCTTGCCACCGAAGGATTCCGTGCCCTGGAACGCAGAACGGGCACCAAGCTCGCCGACCTCGCCGCCGAGAGCGAGGGCAAGCGGGTCACCTTCCCGGACACGCAGTCGCGGCCGGTGCCGGTGATCACCTCGCCGGAGTGGTCGGGCAGCGAGACCGGCGGCCGCCGCTACTCGCCGTTCACCATCAACACCGAGCGGCTCAAGCCGTGGCACACGCTGACCGGGCGGCAGCACTTCTTCCTCGACCACGACTGGATGTTCGAACTGGGCGAGCAACTGCCGGTGTTCCGGCCACCGCTGGACATGACCGCGCTCTTCGGCGAGCCGAAGGTCGGCGCGGTGCGAGGCGGGGTGACCGTGCGGTACCTGACACCGCATTCCAAGTGGTCGATCCACTCCGCCTACCAGGACAACCTGCACATGCTCACGCTGTCCCGCGGCGGTCAGGCGATCTGGATATCCACTCCGGACGCCGAGAAGATCGGGGTGGCGGACAACGACTGGATCGAGGCGGTCAACCGCAACGGCGTCGTGGTGGCGCGCGCGATCGTCAGCCACCGCATGCCCGAGGGCACCGTGTTCATGTACCACGCCCAGGACAAGGCCGTCGGGGTACCGCGCACCGAGGCGACCGGAAAGCGCGGCGGCATCCACAACGCGCTGACCCGGCTGATGATCAAGCCGTCGCATCTGATCGGTGGCTACGCGCAGCAGTCGTTCGCGCTCAACTACCACGGCCCGACCGGCAACCAGCGCGACGAGGTCACCACGATCCGCCGCCGGTCCCAGGAGGTGCAGTACTGATGCGCGTGATGGCTCAGCTGGCCATGGTGATGAACCTGGACAAGTGCATCGGCTGCCACACGTGCAGCGTGACCTGCAAGCAGGCGTGGACCAACCGCGGCGGCGTGGAGTACGCGTGGTTCAACAACGTGGAAACCCGCCCCGGGCAAGGGTATCCGCGCCAGTACGAGGACCAGGGGCGCTGGAAGGGCGGCTGGACGCTCACCAAGCGCGGCAAACTCACCCTGCGTTCCGGCTCCCGGCTGCGGCGGCTGCTGAACATCTTCGCCAACCCGGACCTGCCGACCGTGTCGGACTACTACGAGCCGTGGACCTACGACTACCAGAACCTGCTGTCCGCCCCGCCCGCCGACACCACGCCCACCGCCAAGCCGGTCTCGTCGATCACCGGCGAGGACACCGCGGTCACCTGGGGCGCCAACTGGGACGACGACCTGGGCGGCGGGCCCGCGCAGATCGGCCGCGATCCCCTGCTGGGCAAGGTTTCCGAGCAGGTGAAGCTCGAGTTCGAGCAGACCTTCATGTTCTACCTGCCGCGCATCTGCGAACACTGCCTCAACCCCTCGTGCGCGGCTTCCTGCCCCTCCGGCGCCATCTACAAGCGCACCGAGGACGGCATCGTGCTGGTGGACCAGGACCGCTGCCGCGGCTGGCGGCAGTGCGTCACCGGTTGCCCGTACAAGAAGATCTACTTCAACCACAAGACGGGCAAGGCGGAGAAGTGCACCTTCTGCTACCCGCGGGTCGAGGTGGGCATCCCCACGGTCTGCTCGGAGACCTGCGTCGGCCGGTTGCGCTACATCGGCGTGCTGCTCTACGACGCCGACCGGGTCGGCGAGGCGGCGTCGGTGCGCGACGAGAAGGACCTCTACCCGGCGCAGCTGGGCGTGTTCCTCAACCCGCACGACCCGCGGGTGATCGCCGAGGCGGAGCGGGCGGGCATCTCCCCCGAGTGGCTCGAGGCCGCGCGGAACTCCCCGGTGTACCAGCTGATCGTCGACTACCAGCTGGCCCTGCCGCTGCATCCGGAGTACCGCACCATGCCGATGGTGTGGTACGTGCCGCCGCTTTCGCCGGTGGTCGACGTGCTGGCGCAGACCGGGCACGACGGGGAGAACGCGGGCAACCTGTTCGGCGCGATCGACGCGCTGCGCATCCCGGTCGAGTACCTGGCGGAACTGTTCACCGCCGGTGACGTCGGCCCGGTGCGCGCGGCACTGCAGCGGCTGGCCGCGATGCGCGCGCACATGCGCAAGGTCAACCTCGGCGAGGACGTGGACGACTCGATCGCCGCGTCGGTGCGGCTGCGGCCGGGCGAGATCGAGTCGATGTACCGGTTGCTGGCCATCGCGAAGTACGAGGACCGCTACGTCATCCCGGACGGCGCGGGATCGGACGCGCACCGGCTGGACGCGCTGGCCACCGGGTGCAGCCTGGACGGCGACGGCGGACCCGGCATGACGGCGTTCGACGCGATGGCGGAGAAGTTCCACCTCACCGACACCAACGGCGCCGCGGCGCCGCCGGACAAGGCGAACCGGATCAACTTGCTGGACTGGGACGGCACCAGCACCAAGGGGCTGTTCCCGACGAACGGCAACGATGTCACGCACGAGTCGGAGGCCGTATGAGCACACAATCGCGAAGCGCTGCTCATGCGGCCGACCGGGTGCGGGTGTCCCGCAAGACACCGAAGGCCGTCTGATGGGCCGCCGGTCGCGGGCCGACAACGGCGCACTGTCCGAAAGGGACAGTCGGCTGGTGTGGCGGATCGCCGCGCTGCTGATCGACTACCCGGGTGCCGCGACCCTGGCCATGCTGCCCGACCTGCGCACGGCGGCGGGCGCCATCCCGCCACCGGCCGGTGCCGCCCTGGTGTCCTTTGTGGACTACGCGCGGTCCAGCGGCGAAACGGAGCTGGCCGCGCACTACGTGGAGACCTTCGACCTGCGCAAGCGCAACTGCCTGCACCTGACTTATTACGCCTACGGTGACACCCGCAAACGCGGCATGGCGCTGCTGCGGTTCAAGCACGCCTACCGCAACGCGAACGTGGAACTCGGCGAGCACGAGTTGCCCGATCACCTCGCGGTGGTACTGGAGTTCGCCGCGACCGTCGATCCGGTCACCGGCCGCCGATTGCTGGCCGACCACCGCCCGGTGCTGGAACTGATCCGGATGTCCCTCGCGGACAGCGGATCGCCGTACCGGGCCGTGCTGGACGCGGTGTGCGCCACGCTGCCGGAAATGGGCGCCGCGGACCGCCGCAAGATCGCCGCGCTGGCCGCGGAAGGGCCGCCGGAAGAGGCCGTGGGCCTGGAACCGTTCGCGCTGGACCCCAGTTCGCAGCCCGAGTTCGGAGGACGACGATGAGCACGCTGCTGTGGATCGCGTGGCCGTACATGGCGCTGACCTCGTTCCTGGTCGGCCACATCTGGCGGTACCGGCACGACCAGTTCGGCTGGACCACGAGGTCCTCGCAGCTGTACGAGAGCAAGCTGCTGCGCCTGGGCAGCCCGCTGTTCCACTTCGGGTTGCTCGCGGTGCTCGGCGGGCACGTACTCGGCATCGGGGTGCCGAAGAGCTGGACCGCGGCGCTGGGTGTCTCCGAAGACGTCTACCACGTGCTGTCGGTGTCCGCGGGCACGGTTGCGGGCCTGGCCACCGTGGCCGGTCTGGCGATCCTGGGGTACCGGCGGATCACCGTGCCCGCGGTGCGCAAGGCCACCACCCGCGTCGACAAGGTGATGTACGTGCTGCTCGCGGCGGCGATCAGCACCGGCATGCTGAACACGGTGGGGGAAAACCTGTTCGGCGGCGGCTACGACTACCGGGCCACGGTGTCGGTGTGGTTCCGGGGGTTGTTCACCTTCTCCGCGCGGCCGGACCTGATGGCGAGCGCACCGCTCAGCTTCCAGGTGCACACCGCGATCGTGTTCGTGCTGCTGGCGATCTGGCCCTACACCCGCCTCGTGCACGTGTTCAGCGCGCCGGTCGGCTATCTCGTCCGCCCCTACGTGGTCTACCGCAGCCGTGATCCGCGGCGCCCGGACACCCGCCGCTACGCCCGAGCCTGGAGCGACCCGCACCCCGTCAAGCACCGGTAGCCCGCCGGGCCCGTGCCCATCAGGCCTTGTGTCGTTGTGGCGGCAGGGTGCCGATCACCATGCGGGCGGTGGCGTGCAGGCGCAGGCGTTCCCTGCTGGCGTGGCCGCGCAAGCGGTGGAGGGCCTCGTCGAGGGTGATGTGACCGCGTTCGGCGAGCACCCCGGTGGCCTGTTCGATGACGCTGGCGCTGGCCAAAGCGGTGCGCAGGGAGTGCCGTTCGCGCCACTGCCGGAGCCCGACGCTGGCGGCTTCGCTCAGCAGCTGCGCGAGGTGCTCGGTCCGGGCCGGGAGGGCGCTGCGGGAACGGTGGAGCGCGACCGCGCCGAGCCGGTGGTCGCCGTGGCGCAGCGGCAGCGCGGTCACGGCGGTGATGCCGTGCCCGAGCGCGGCCTCGGTGAAGGCCGGCCACCGCCGCGTGGTGCGCAGATCGGCGACCGTGATGGCCGCCGCGGTGTCGCAGCAGTCCACCGCGGGACCGGCCAGCGCCGGCTCGAGCAGGAACCGGATCCAGGCGGGCTCCCCCGCGCGTGCCGCGATCCTGCCGGACGGCCCGGTGAGCAGCACGGCCGCGCCGGTCACCGGCAGCAGCTGCGCGCAGCGCACGGCCAGCCGGTGCGCGTACTCGGGCAGATCGTCCAGGGCGGTGGTGTCGGCCAGTTCCACCAGTGTCGGTTCCAGCGCGGAATCGGGCATCGTCGGTGTCAACCCCGTCTTCGTGGTGAGCGCGAGCAGAAGTTACTAACAAGTAGCGCTCTTGCCACCCCCGGGGCATCCGGCATTCGAGCGACTCCACGCGGCGCCGGAAGCCGGTCAGTGCGCGGCGCCCAGTTCCAGGGCGAGCACGCCGCCGATGACCAGGGCGATGCCGCCGGTCTGCACCAGGGTGAGTTCGTCACCGAGAAACAGCGCGCCGATGAGCGTGACCGCGGCTACCCCGACGGCGGCCCAGACGCCGTAGGCCACCCCGAGGCTCATTCCGCGTGCGAGCGCGAGCGAGAGCAGGACATACGCGCCCACTACGCCGACGACCGCCACCGCCGACGGCACCGGTTTGGTGAAACCGTCGGAGAACCGGGTCGCGATGGTGCCGGTCACCTCGGTGACGATGGCGGCGAGCAGGAACAGGTACGCCATGGGTCCCCCTGGGAGAAAGTTGAACTTCTGTACAACTACATGGGCAAGCATATCCAGGTACTTGAACAGAAGTCCAACTAGTTCTTCGGGTGCACCGCACGCCGGAGCACCGCGAGGATCTCCGGCATCGCGGGAGGTTCGTCCTCCAGCAGCACCCGGGTGCACAGCCCG
The DNA here is from genome assembly GCF_009765355.1 of Amycolatopsis anabasis. Lineage (GTDB taxonomy): Bacteria > Actinomycetota > Actinomycetes > Mycobacteriales > Pseudonocardiaceae > Amycolatopsis > Amycolatopsis anabasis. The sequence continues at coordinate 245,679 of NZ_VTHK01000006.1, forward strand.
TCGGCCGCGGCGACCAGCTCCTCGACGGTCAGCGGATCGTCGGTGTACCGCCACGCCACCGCCGCGACCGTGTCCCGCCAGTGCCGGGCGACCGGGCGCAGCGCGGGACGTCGCACGGCCAGCAGCTCCAGCTCGCGTTCGGCCAGGGCTCGCGCCCGGCCAGGGCCGCCGCCATCCGCGATGAGCTGGGCCAGGCCCTCGATCTCGTCGCGGCCGCCGTCGACGATCTCGCGCAACTGCCGCGCGTACTCCTCGGCGGCGGCGGTCAGCGCCGCGACGAGCAGATCGTCGAGCGTGGCGAAGTAGTAGGTCGCCGAACTGGCGGGCACCCCCGCCTCGCGGGCGACGGCGCGATGCGTCACCCCGGCGACGCCGTCGCGCTCCACGACCCGAAGCGTCGCGGCGATGATCGCCGAGCGCCTGCGCTCACCCCGAACCCGGCGGCCATCGGACCAGTCCACGGTTGCCAACCCTACTTGACCTCAGAAAACGAGCGGGGACGCAGGACATGAAATGCCGCTTCGCGCAACACGACGGATGTCTCAATGCTCATCAGGTTTCTTTCCAGCCATGGACTATTCACCCAGGTAGGGTCGGATTAATGGAATGGAGTTTTCAATCGGCCGAAAGTCTTTCGGCCGCCTTGCGTGCCGGTGCGGTGACATCGGTGGAACTGACCGATGAGGCAATCGCTCGTATCGAGCGGGACGACAAGGTGATCAACGCGATCTGCGTGCCGGACTTCGATCGCGCGCGGGCCGCCGCGCACCGTGCCGACCAGGCGCGCGCCCGCGGCGAGGACGGGCCGCTGCTCGGGATTCCGGTGACGGTCAAGGAGTCCTACAACATCGCCGGGCTGCCCACGACCTGGGGCATGCCGCCGCACCGGAACTATCTGCCGGCCGAGGACGCGGTACAGGTGACGCGCCTCAAGGCCGCGGGCGCGGTGGTGCTCGGCAAGACCAATGTGCCGTTGGGGCTGCAAGACATCCAGAGCTTCAACGAGATCTACGGGACCACCCACAACCCGTGGGATCACGATCGCACACCGGGCGGATCCTCCGGCGGGTCGGCGGCGGCCCTGGCGTCCGGGTTCGGCGCGCTGTCCCTCGGCTCCGACCTCGCCGGTTCGCTGCGCACCCCCGCGCATTTCTGCGGCGTCTACGCGCACAAGCCGACGCTCGGACTGGCGGCGACCCGCGGTATGGTCCCGCCGTCCGAGCCGGCCCTGCCGACCGACCTCGACCTCGCCGTCGCCGGTCCGATGGCGCGCACCGCCCGCGACCTCGCGCTCCTGCTCGACGTCATGGCCGGACCGGACCCGCTGACGCTCGGCGTCGCCTACGATTTGGCACTGCCGCCCGCCCGCCACGAGCGGCTCCGCGACTTCCGGGTCCTGGTCCTCGACGAGCATCCGCTCATTCCGACCGGGTCCGCCGTGCGGGCGGGCGTGCGACGAGTGGCCGACGCGCTCGTCGACGGCGGCGCCCGCGTCGAACGGCACAGTCCGCTGCTGCCCGATCTGACCGAAGCCGCGACGCTCTACATGCAGTTGCTGATTTCGGGCGCCGTTGCGCGTTTTCCCATCGAATCGCACGAGCAGCTGGCGACCCGCGCCGCCGGGCTGAGCGCGGACGACCAGAGTCTCGACGCCGTGCGGCTGCGCGCCATGGTGTTCAGCCACCGCGACTGGATCGAGGCGAACAACCGCCGCGAACTCCACCGCCACGCCTGGCGGCAGCTGTTCGCCGAGTTCGACGCCGTGGTGTGCCCGATCACGCCGACGCCCGCGTTCCCGCACGACCACAACCCCAATCCGCTGGAACGGCGCATCGACATCGACGGCGTCGAGCACCCCTACTTCGACCAGTTCGTCTGGGCCGGTCTGGCCACCATGCCCGGCCTGCCCGCCACCGCCATCCCCGCGGGCCGGTCCCCCGAGGGCCTGCCGGTGGGGGTGCAGCTCATCGGCCCGATGTTCGAGGACCGCACCCCGCTGCGGCTGGCCGACCTGCTCGAGCAGCGGATCGGCGGCTTCCAGGCACCGCAGTAGGGCATGATCACGCGTCTGGCGCGCACCGCTCGCGGTGCGCGATCCTCGATGTCGCGGTAAGCACGGAAACGAACAGGTCCCACCGAAACGAGCGAGGGGTTGCTGATGCGCCATACGCACCACGAGGACGTCCCGCTGGTGTTCAGCGAAGAGGTTTCCGACGCCCTCGGCGAGGGCAGGCCGGTCGTGGCGCTGGAGTCGAACGTCATCACCCACGGCCCGCCGTACCCGGAGAACGCGGCCACCGCCAAGGAGGTGCAGGACGCCGTCCGGGCGGGCGGTTCGGTACCGGCCACGATCGGCATCGAGCACGGCCGCATCGTGGTCGGGATGACCGACGACGACGTCGAACGCTTCGCCTCGGCGAAGTCGGTCGCCAAGGTCAGCAGCCGGGACCTGCCGATCGTCCTGGCCACCGGGGGACTCGGCGCCACCAGTGTCGCCTCCACACTGGTGGCGGCGGATCTGGCGGGGATCCCGTTCCTCTCCTCCTCGGGCATCGGCGGGGTGCACCGGGGTGCCGAGAAGACCATGGACATCTCCGCGGACCTGATCCAGTTCACCCGCTCGAAGGTGGCCGTCGTGTCCGCGGGTGCGAAGAGCATCCTCGATCTGAACCTGACCATGGAGTACCTCGAGACGCAGTGCGTGCCGGTGATCACCTACCGGGCCGACGACTTTCCCGCGTTCTACAGCGTTTCCAGCGGTATCCGCAGCCCGCACCGGCTGGACGACGAGGAGGCGATCGCCCGCGCGGTCGAATTCCACTGGGCGCTGGGCAACCGCGGTTCCGTCCTGATCGCGAGCCCGATCAAGGCAGAGGACGCCATCGACAGCCGCGAGGTCGACGCGGCGATCGCGGAAGCGATGCGCGCCGCCGACGAGGAAGGCATCCGCGGCGCCGCGATCACGAAGTACCTGATGCGGGTCGTCGACAAGGTGACCGAGGGCCGGACCGCCAAGGCGAACAGATCGGTACGCCTGAGCACGGCGGAACTCGCGGGCCGGCTCGCGGCAGCGCATGCCCGGTACCGCGCGCGGAACGCCGCTCGCTGAAGTCCGCGGAGTTCCCGTTTTGAGAGCTGGTCGCGTCGAAGCTCCGGTCAGCCGCGGTAGTGGTCGGCCAGCGCGGTGAAGGCGGCCTTGGGTTCCCACGGCATGCCTGGATAGGTGTCGCCGTTGCGGTCTTCGAGAACCTTGACGATGCCGAAACTGGCCAGGTCGAGGTCGTGGCGAAGATCATCGGGGCGGTGCGGGTAGTTGTAGAGCGCGAAAAGATACACGAAGGCGCCGTCAACGCCTTCGGCGTCGAAGATCTCCAGCAACTCGCGCAGGTAGGTGGCCTGACCGGCCTCGTCGCGGTCGTACTCCCCAGTCAGCCGGACCGGGTGGCCGGTCTCGTCGTGCTCGACGATCTCCATGCTGCGCGGCGCCAGGTCACCAGACCCGCGCCAGGTGGCCGTGCCGAAGCCGGTGATCGCGACCGGCTTTCCCTGCGCCACGAGGGTGCGCACGCCTTCCTGGAATCGGTCGGCCACCTCGGCGGACCGGATGAGTTCGACCGACACGATGTCGAAGCGGGTCCAGTCGACGCGCTCGAACGGGATGCAGGCGTAGGTGATCTTCCCCCGAAAACGCTCGCGGACCGTGGCCACGGCATCGCCGAGGAAGTCGTTGAGCCGTGCACTCGCCTCGGCAATTCGCTCGCCGAGGCCGTCGGGCTGGCTGAACAGTCGATCGAGCCGCTCGGCGATGTCGTCACCGGGCAGGAATCCCCGGTCCATGAGGCTCAGCTCGACCCCGGCGACGAACACAACGTCGGCTCCCGCCTGCCGGACCCGCTCCGCCCGCTGGGCGCATTCGGCGAACAGCGACAGCATCTCCGTGGTCGTGAGGTCCAGCGGATAGGGCGAGAACCAGACCTCCAGCCCGAGCTCGGCGGCGCGGCGGGCGGCCAGTTCCAGCCGCTCCGGATCGCCACCGACGAGGTGGACGGCGTTGCAGTGCAGGTCGTCACGGATGATGGCCAGCTCCCGCTGCACCATGTCGAGATCGAAGCTCGCACGGGAGATCTCGCCGTTGCGAACGAAGCCGGTGTCGTACGCGATGCCCTTGGCCCGCATAGGTCTGGTCCTTTCCCGTCGCGATGTGACGACCCCGAGACTAGACACAAAACATGCGTGCACGCAAATTTGCGTGCACGCATGTCGCCGGGTCTCGGCGGCCGGCGCGTTCGACCACACCGGGCGGTGGCGCAGGCCCGGAGCCTGGTCCACGTTCGCGCCCCTGGTCAGGGGACGTTTCCCTGGGTCGCCACGCAAGAGTCAACACCTCGACTCTTCTCAGCCGCCCTCAGCACGGGCGATCATCGACTTCGCCTACTGGGGCCGACCTGACGACCATCGCATCAAAGATCAACACCGATGATCACGATGTGGAGGTTCCGATGGCCCGCGCTTGGTACGATCCAAGGAGATCTTGAATGCGCAAGTTCGGTAAATCATTGGCCGTGATCAGCAGTGGTGTCGCATTGGCATCGCTCTTAGGGGCCGGCACCGCGGCCGGGACCGACGCAACGCGGGGGCAGAACAGAGTGGCCGTTCCCGCTGAATATTCATGCTATACCGAGGCAATCGAGGATGCGAGAGTTCGAATCAAATGCATCTACGTTAACCGTGGAAAAGTCCGCGGGTACGCCGTGTGCGCTGGAGTGGACAGCAACATCGCCACCCGATGGATAAGCGCTTACGCGGAGAACGAGGAAACAACCTCAACGGCCAAATGCAGGTGGGGCATCCGGAGTCATTACGTTGAAGCGGAGGGCTGACGTCGGTTGCTGGGCCGCTCGCTGCGGGTCGCCGCAGCGAGCGGCCCGCACCGCCGGTGAACCGGCCGAATCTTCTTCCGGCACGACATCTTTCGCCGCTGCCGCGACGCCGCGCAGACGCCAAATCTCGCCTGCCGCGGGTAGCGACCGGGTTCCCAACGGCTCATGACGTGGCAGGTGGCGGCGATGTCGACGGCGCTGATGTCCAGATGGGTGTGGTCGTCGATGAACGCGATCGCGGCTCGGCGGCAGGCGCCTACGACGTCGTGATCGACGCCGCGGGCAGCGAGGCCGGCCTCGCCCGGTGTGCCGAACTCGCGTGCCCTGGCGATCAGCCAAGGGCTTCCTCTTTGGTGACCTCGTGGCATCGGGCCACGACCGGTTCTCCGGCTCCCCGGGCGGTCAGGCAAAGCGCGAGCCGGGACCACGCGATCTTGAACGTCACCGGCGTGCCGGGCTCGCCGGTCAGGAACATCTGTTCCGGGCTCCCGTCGGCACACCGGGTCATCACGGCGGGCTCACCCGCGCCGTTGTTGGTGAGGCATCGGCCGTGGACCTCGTTCTCGACGTGCCTCCCCCGCGTGTTCATCCGCTGGCCGGGGCTACCGTCGCACGGAGCCGCCCGGTGGCCACTGCGGTGAGCAGAACACGGCAGCGCATGTGCGACCCCTCGCTGGTCAAGAGGTCGCCCTGGATCGGGTCAGCACATCGCGGCAGGCCCGGGCCAACGCGTCCAGCAACGCCGTCCGCTCGAGCGGGTCCAGCTTGGCCAGGGTGCGATCGGAAGTGATTTCGGCCTCGGCCATGAACCGGGACGCCTTGGCAGCACCGATTCTGGGCAGGTGCCGCAACGCCACCGAAACCTTGATCCGGCCGACAACCGGATCGCGCGTGGCCTGCTCGAGCAGAACGAGCAAACCCAACTCACCGGCCTTGAGTTCGCGCAGTATTTCCGCGCGCCGACGTCGGACTTCGGCGGCCTTGAGCAGCGCACTCTGGCGTTGTTCGGCCGTCGGGTGGGGAACAGGCATGATCCTCCGGCTCGGAATCGGCGCATTGGGACAGCGCCCGGTTCGGCAAAGGGGCGGTCTGACGCACTGCCCGGCGCCGCAAGCCGACCGGCTCCGTCGCGGCCTCGGAGGAGCCGGTCGGCCAGGCTGCCGGGGGCGGGTTGGAGGTGCCCTACCCCGGCGGGATCATCGCGCCGACTCGAATGGGGCGAGCACCTCGTCGATTACGGCTTCGGAAACACCGAGTTGCTGTGCGGCTATCTTGACCTCTTCCGGATCGACGTTGCGCTGGAGCGCCGCGAGCAGTGGAATCTTGGGGTCGATCTCGGCGTCAATGGCGGACTTGATGACCTCCACCGGGTCGAAACCCTCATCCAGCGCCTTGTTGACAGCGGCGACGGGGGCATCGCCCGCGGCCAGAGCCTTGCCGATGAACTCGTCCAGGTCCGCATCCTCCCCGAGGAGATTGCTTCCCAGCACGAAATGCTTGTGGTGGGGCTCGGGTGCGGGAGGGGTGCCCACAACGGCCGCCTGCGCCACCCCACCGCCGATGATCATGGCGATGGCCGCCGCCATCGTGCCGCCGATAACTTTCGTCTTGTTCATTTATACTTCCTGATCTTCTTTCCCAACGGAATGCCGATGTCGCACGGGTGCGGGATCCGGCCTCGCACCAGGTCCGAATCCCGCACCGCGCGCTCTCCCCCGGGCCGCCCGTAGCGGACGGCCGCGGTCCCTGCCCGGGTCAGTTGCCCTGAGCCGTGCCACCGTCCTTGATGCCGCCGGAGGCGCAGTTCTCCGGGTCCTGGTCCTTGGCCTTGTTCGTGCCCTTGGACAGGATCGGAATCTGCGGGTTGTTCAGGACGTCCTCCAGGTATGCCTGGATCGCGATGATGTTGATGTTGTTGTCGCAAACGCCGAGCACGGCATCCACGTTGTGCAGCACATCCGTGTTGTTGAGGTTCAGCACGCCCGACTGTTCGGCTTCATCGGATACGCTTGAGTTCGGGTAGTCGTCCTGCTGAGCCGGACTGGCCGAAGCCATCCCGCCGAAGAAGAAAGCCGAAGCGGCCATTACAGCGCCGACGATACCTACCTTTTTCAGCATTTTACTACTCCATTCTTATTTAACTGACCAACTTTTGTAAACGCGGCATCGGATTGGGTCTGGTACGAGCTGTCCGGGGTACCGGGGTAAACCAGCAGCACGCTTGCTCGCGGTGACCCGCAGAAACGCGTCGAACAGAGATACGGGGCCGACCTGGGCATGCGGCCCCGTATCTCCTTGTCTCGATGCGCCGCGCCTTCGAGACGAACGTTTGGCGGTGGGAGTGTGCAGTTCGCCCCCGATCAATTCGTTCGCCCGCGTCCAGAACGACGCCTGCGCATCGAATCGCCAAGCCGCGGCCCCGGCGCCCACCGATCATTCGGCCAGGAGATTGCCTTCTCATGGTCGGCGACACCGGGCCCGCACTCGACGAAGTCAGTTGTTCTGACTGCTTCCGCCGTCGACGAGGCTGCTGGACGAGCAGTTGTGCGGATCCTGATCCGTTGACTGGTTGTGCGTGGTGGACAGGATCGGGATGCCAAGGTTATTGGCGACATCCCTGAGGTATGCCTGGATGGCGATGATGTTGATGTTGTTTTCGCACAAGCCGAGGTCGATGTTCACGTTGTGCAGCAACTCGGTGTTGTTCAGATTGACCAGCGCGGTCTGCTCGTTCGAATCTTGCACGGGGCCGGTGTCCCGGTCGTGACCCTCACCTGCCGAGGCCACACCTCCCAGCATGAGCAGGCTCGCGGCCGCGGTGGCCGCAACGAACCCAACCTTCTTCAACACGGCGATCTCCTCAATGACGAACAATCAGGCATCTTCCTACGCGATGGGGATTTCCTTGCGCGACAGGAAAATGATCTCCTCCACCCGCGCCCAGAAACTTACCGGTCGTCGGGAAGTGATTCCAGGTGGTAACCCCATTGTGTCCACGGCCAAGCTTCTGACCGCCGTTTTGTACACCCGTCCGGGTATTGACTTCACGTGCATCTGCGCGAGCACCGCAACGCTTTGCGCCCCAACAAGATCAACAACTGCGGGGCGGGCGGCCCGGCTGCCGTGTCCGGTCATCGGCGCGCCTGGCTCAATCTGTCGATCAGGGCGTGCAGCTGGTCCGGCGTCGGGTCCGTTCGCCCGAGCCATCTCTCGATACGCCGGTTGAACTCGGCGGCCAGCGGACTCCGCAGGCCGATTTCCAGGATGCGATGCACATGCACCATCCACACCGGGCCGACACGCAGCGGAAGAAGCCCAACGGTGTCCAATCCTCCCTCGTTCAGTTCCTGCTCCGCCCAGCCTTCGAGGCAACGCTCCAGTTCGCCGGGCCGATAGGAGAAGACGAGTGCGACCTGGTAGGCGGGGAACCAGCAGCCGAACGGCGGACTCTCCTCCTCGAACCACACTTCGACCACGCCGTGCCCGAACAGGTTCAGGGACTCGTCCGTCCAGGCGACTTCGTGCTGCAGGCTGAAGATCGCGCACACCGCCGCCATCTCGCGGATCTCGGGCTCGAGGGAACGATCGGCGACGTACGCCAGCCCGAGGCGGTACCAGAACTCCCCCACGGACTCTCCCGCCCGTCGGTGCACGCCATATCTGCGCAGCGCCTCCGAAACGTCCCAGGTCATCGAACACCTCCGAGCACGAGAAACGGCTCTGCGCCGGCAACTGGGCCGACGCAGAGCCTTGGGTCCGCACTAGGCCGTACTAGCGCGGCAATGTGGGAAATTTCGTTGTACGGCTCCGTGGTTCGTCCGGTCGCTCGCTCCGGACGACACCCCGGGCGGCTACCTGGTGCCCGCCGCGCTCGTCTGGTTGTACGAGGACGCGCCGTGGCGGCCGGCGGCCGACCCATTCATCGCGTGCAGCGAGAAGTGGGTACTCCCGAAGCTGGTGAGCGAGTCGCTGCTCGCCCCCTCGAACCCGGCTGCCGTGGCGGATTCGTGATAGGCGCTGAAGCTGCCGGGAATGGCGTGGTGATGGTGGTGGTGGCCTTCGTCATCGCCAACGCGCTGCTCCCGGTAACCCGCACCGGTGGTGGTCTGCTTCGGCGCCCGGTGGGTCACCGAAGAGAACCGGTGCACGGGCGCGGCTTCGGTCGCCTCGGCTTCCTCGCCCTCGGTGGCTTCCTCGGATTCGGTGGCTTCGTCGGCCTCCGACTCCTCGACCTCGATGGTGGTGTTCTCGGTGGCGGTGTTCTCGTCGTCGGACTCCACCTCGGCGGCCTGCCCCTGGTCCTGAGTCTGGGACTGGGTCTGGTTGAGGTTCACCGTCACGTCGTCGTCATCGTCGCCATGCACGATCAGCCAGGGGTGGTGGTGGTGACCGTCATGGTCGCCATCCACCATCAGCCAGGGATGGTGATGACCGTGATGGCTGTGCGGATGGTGGTGCCAGTTCCAACCGGAGTTGTACGACGCGGATCCCGTTTCGTAGGTGCCCGCGCCGCCGAGCCCGGCGTAGGTTCCGGACTGCGCGTGAACGGCGAATTCGTCGCCCCAGCCGTGGCTGCCGGCCGCTGAGGTCGCATCGACGGTTCCCGCGCCGCCGATCCCGGCGAACGTCCCGGACTCGTGGTACGCGCTGCCGCTTCCGGTGGTCCCGGGCACTTCGGCCTGGCCCGTCCCGGTGAGGAACAACACCAATGGCACGACCAGCGCTCCCGCGCCTGCCATGCGTCGGATGATAGACATCTAGTACTCTCTCCCTTTCTTCAACAGTCAGGCGTGACCTTTTCTGTTGACGTGACGAAAGGTCGCCTGGTACGTACGAGGCCCGTTCCGGGAACCTCACGTCGAAAATACCCAGGAATCGCCGAAATGAACCCGTCGCGGAACTTGTGACACTCAATCGAGTGGGCAGCGGATATCCGATTCTCCGGGCCGCACTCACAAGATCCCCTTGCGGGAGCGATATTCCGCTCATCGGCTCGGTTCACGAACGTGCGACCGCCTGCTTTCGCAAAATTGTGCGCAGCACAATATCGCCGCACCCGGGAGGCCTACGGACACGACGTGCTGCTCGCTTTTATCCTTTTGGCCGTCAGGCCAGCTCCGGGCGGCCGCGGACGAACGCGATCGGCAACAGGTAGAGGCCGCGTTCCTTGCGCTCACCGCGCAGCCATCCGTGGAAGAAGACGAGTTCGCCCAGCACGTCCGCGCCACCCGGACCGTCCACCGCGCCGTCCAGCCGTGCACTGGTCAGCAGCGGCTCCTTCGCCTTGCGGTACGGCCCACCGACGGTATCGGCGGTGGCGAAGGCCGTGTGGTAACCGCCGCTGAGGAAGTTGTCGGCGGAGTAGAAGAGGACATAGCGCAGTCCCTGCTTGATGATCACCGGGGCCTCGACGACGCCGTTCTCCGACGGATCGTCGGCGCGGAGGAGCTCCTGCCTGCCTCCGACGAGCGCGGTGCCGTCCCGCGTGGTCCGCTGCAGCCAGATCGCGGACGGGGGCGTGGAACCGCTTTCCGACTTGTACGCCAGGTAACGCGTCCCGTCGGAGTCGACGAAGGTGCGCGGGTCGATGTCGGTGGAATCCGCCGGGTCGCAGACCAGCGGGCGATCGCCGAACGGGGTGAACGGCCCGGTCACCGCGGCCGCCACGGCCATGCCGACGCATCGGCGGCCAGGGGCGGACTCGACGGCCGCGAAGTACATCAGGAACGAGCCGTCGTCGCGGCGGAAGACCTCGGGCGCCCAATAGCCCCCCGCGGGGTCGGCCCAGGCGGGATCCGCGGCCAGCGCGTCCCCGACGACGCGCCACGGGCCGTCCGCCCGCTCCGCCCGGGCGAAGGGGACCCGGCCGGACGCGCTGGTGGTGGAGAAGGCGAACTGCCCCTCGTCGGTCACCACGACATCGGGATCCGCGAAGTCCTGGTCTAGCAGGAGCGCGGGCCGATCGGCGCGGGCGGCGGACGCGGCGGCCGGGGCGAACCAGCCGAGCAGGAGGACCACCGCGGCCAGCAGGCCTGTCCACTTCATACACACCTCCGATCTGGCGACGGGCTCGGCCGTCACTCGTAGACGACGTACTTCGGCCGGGGCGCGAGGGCCATCACTTCGGCGGGCGAAAGCAGGGGCTGCCCGTGCCTGGTGTCCTCCTCGTAGAAGAGCTTCATCCCGGCGTGGACGTGTGCCGGTTTCCGCGCCATCACCTGTTTCCACGTGGCCCGCTTGAGCGCCGGCCCGCCGATCCCGTCGGCCACCTTGATCATCGAAACCCCGGGATGGGGTCGCAGCTTCTCCTCGTCCCGGACCACCGAAGCGGCGACTTGGTGGTAGACCATCACCTTGTCCGGCAGTCCCGAGGTAGCGACCAGCTCGGCGAGGTAGGCGGCGACCCCGTCGAGTTCCGCACCGGTCGTCGAGCCGAACTTCGCACCGGGGACCACACCTTCCGGCACCGCCCACTCCGGATCGAGGGCGACGCCCACGTCCGGGTTCAGGAGCCACCGCCGGTACCGGGCGACCTCGTCGAGAAAGGGCGCCCTCCCCGGCTGAATGTTCAGCAGCAGCAGGGAATTCGCCGATCGCGCGTGCTCCAGGTACCGGTGGATCGTGTCTTCACCCACGTGGGTCCGATAGCGCCCGTCCGGTCCCGGCGCGGACTGGACCATGGTGGCGATGAGTTCGATGACCGAGCGCCCGGCGCCGTATTCCGCCGACTGCTTCCGCAACAAGGCGGACGCCACCCGCAGATCCCCGGTCATCTTGCCCAATGACTTCGTACCCGCGGCACCGCAGAAACCGACGAGCAGCGAATCGGCAACCGGTTCGCGCTTCGGGGCAGGCGTGGACGGGGCTGGGGAAACCGGACGTTCCACCAAGGAGCCTTGCTGCGTCGCCGGCGCCGAGCACCCGCTCATGGCCGCCGACAGGAATCCCACCATCGCGGCACGTCTGCCGATTCCGGCCGAACGGCCGCTATCGGCGGACAAGGGCACAGCAGCTTTTCCGACCACTGGGATTCCAGCTTTCCTTCCGTGCGGAGCCAACAACTGCCGCGACCGGAATCGGTATTCGTAAAATAGATTGGCGTGGGGCGAGGGCCGGGGCACTTGCTCGCCCCACGCCAAATAGCCGGAAAGCGCCGACGGCGGAACTCTGCCTGATTCGGCCATCTCCGCGAATTACCGGCCGTCATGCGAACTCGACCAAGGTCCGCGAATATTGATGATCTTTGTTCAACGCGGATGACGTTACCGCAGTGTTTTCCGGCTTACCACCGGTCCACGCCCTTTGTGCGAAGCCCTGGACGGTCAGCCCACCAGCCGGGTTCCCGTTCGGGGGATTCCTGTCATCCATGTCCCTGGTGGCCGCCGTGCCGCGGCGGCCCGGGCTCACCCGTTCTGATCGGCCCGGACCGCGTCACCCGCGCGTCCGCGCGCTCCTGCTCCCGCGCGACCGGACACCGCGCTCGTCCGGGGCAGCTGCGCAGGAGGGTGACCGTCGGCGCCGCCGTGATCGGTCTTCCGGCCCTGCTCGCGCCGCCCGGCCACTGGACGGCGATCGCGATGGACGAAGAATTGTTCGTGTAGTCCTTCTCCAGCAGGGTACGCCCGGCATTCACCGTGGTGACGACCTCGTACCGGCCCGAGGGCACTTCCGTGATGTCCAGCCACTGGTAGTCGACATCGAACACGTAGTCGTCGGCCCAGCCGACCGAAATTCCCTCGAGGACGTCCAGCGCCGCGGGATCGCCGAACCGGCAGAGGTTCCCCTTCAGCTGCCCGGCCAGGCGGCCCGCCGGATCCACCGGGGAACGCGGGGTGTTCCGCAGCACCACGGCGTCCGCCGTCGGATGCCGGTCCCCGAGGCAGAAGCCGTTCTTCCGATCGCTCACCACCAGTCCTCCCTTCGGGGTGCGCAGCTGGAAACGTTCGAACTCCATCAGATGCCAGTGCTGGTGCATCGGGGCGGGTTCGTAGTACATCGACGTGGCAGTGGGTTGCTGGGCGTCGTCGAAGCGACCGGGAATTCCGCCGTTCGGTCCCTTCTGCAGGGCCTGGCGAACCGCCATGGTCGGCTGCTGCTCGCTCTTGCGGTTCCCGTACAGGAGCAGCGGCCCGTCTCCGACGTTCTCCTCGGCGGTCGTGAACCGCAGCCGCACGGCCTGGATGGCGCCCGAGGTGACGCAGGGGCCGTTGGGCGCCGCGCGGTCGGCGACCGGGCAGACGTCCCAGTCCTCGCACCGGGCCGGATCGCCGCCGTAGCCGCCCGGGCAACCGACCGGAGCCTGCCGCAGGTCCGGCAGCAGTCCCGGGTTGCCCGCTTCCGCCGCGGGCACGGTGGCCAGCGCGGCCGTGGCCAAGGCCAGCACCACGGCCGATCGGCGGCCGCGTTTCCCGTTCATGAGCCAACCTCGGTCAGCGGATACGGGGCCGGAAGCACCGGGCCGTGTGTTCGGCCCGTCGGCGCGCGGAAAGGGGATGGGGCGGCCGTGGTGAGCCCCAGGAGTTTGGCCACGGCCTGTTCGGTCCGCTCCGCGGCGTGACCGTCGCCGAACGGATTGCCCGCGGCCGGCGCGGCCTTGCCCGGGGCGGGGCCCGCCAGCAGCGGGCGGGCGGCGGCCAGGATGCGGCTCTCGTCCGTGCCGACCAGGACGGCGCATCCGGCTTCCACCGCTTCGTGCCGCTCGGTCACGTCCCGCAGCACCAGGACGGGAACCGCGAAGGTGGGGGCTTCCTCCTGGATCCCCCCGGAATCGGAGAGCACGAGTGCGCTGGCGGAGAGGACGCGCATCAGGTCCGGGTAGTCCAGCGGGTCGGTGATCAGCACGCGCTCGGTGCCGCCCAGCTCCCGGTACACCTGGCTCCGGACCGCCGGATTGGGGTGCGCGGGGAGCACCACCTCGAGGTCGGGATGCGCCGCCACCAACGCGCGTACCGCGCCCAGCACCCGGGTCGTGGGCGCGCCCCACGATTCGCGGCGGTGGATGGTGGTCAGGACGATGCGGCTGTGCCCGCGGCGCGCCCTCCGCTCCAGGTCGGCCAGGCGCGGTTCGGCGAACGCGCGCGGGTACGCGGCGATCCGGTGCACCGCGTCCACCGAGGTGTTGCCGGTGACCAGGATCCGGGCCTCGGGTACGCCCTCGTTGACCAGATGACGGGCGGCGGCCGGGGTCGGCGCCAGGTGGAGCGCGGCGACGACGCTGAGGAAGCGGCGGTTGGCTTCCTCCGGAAAGGGCGCCGCCAGATCGTGCGAACGCAGCCCCGCCTCCAGATGCACGACCGGAAGCCCGGTCCAGAAGGCGGACAGCCCGCCCGCGAACGCGGTCGACGTGTCCCCCTGCACCAGGACGGCGGCGGGGCGGCGGCCTTCCCACAGCTCGGCCAGCGGCGGCAGCAGGCGGGCGAAGAAGTCGGCTTGACCACCGGCCCGGCGCCCGACCGGCAGCACCACGTCGGGCTCGAGGCCGAACACCGCGAGCGCCTGGTCGACCATCGCCGGGTGCTGGCCGCTGGCCACCACGACCGGCCGGATCCGGCCGCGCCGGGCGAAGGACTCGATCACCGGCGCCACCTTCAGCGCCTCCGGCCGGGTGCCCACCACCAGATGGACTTCCGGCGCGACGGACTCAGGCACTGGGCGCTCCCCGGAAGGCGGCCCGGCGATCGCCGATGACCCGGGCCGCTACGTCGTTCGCCAAACCGACACTCGAATTCCAGCTGGTCACCGCCGGGTAGACCTGGGCGGTGGTCGCCAGCAGGAGGCCGGTGCCCGGCACCTCGACCGGCGGCCGCTGCTCGAGGTAGCCCAGTGGATACACCGGTTCGACGAAGGGCGCTTTGCAGACTTCGACGTGGTCGATGTCCTCCCGCTGCAGCCCGAGCCCCGCGTAGAGCCGGAGCAGTTGCCCGGTCCAGCGTTCGGCGACGGCCGCCTCGTCCTCGGCGTGCAGGGCGGCCCCCTGGTCGGTGTAGCGCATCGCGTAGGCGAGGTGTCGCCCGCACCGGGTTCCGGTGAGCGCGCTCATCTCGACAACGCCGTCGAATTCCGTTCCCGAACGCACCACCGGCGTCCAGTAGTGCCCCGCAAGCGGGCGGCGGAGGAAGAACAGCGCGTTCACCACGCCCCGATACGGCAGGCGGGTCTTGGGCAACCGCCGCGCGAGTTCCGGTTCGGCGAGTTCGCGCAGCAGCGGCAGCGGCAGGGTGGAGACCACCCGGTCGTAGGTGAGCCCGGCGCCGCCGGGCACGGTGAGGTGCAGGGCGTTCCCGAGGACGCGCAGCCGCCGCACCGGCGTCGAGGTGCGCACGTGCCCACCGCCCGACTCGATCGCGGAACGCAGTCCGTCGACGATCGATTTGTATCCCCCGGCCGGGTAACCGCGGGTAGCGACATTGCGTTCGCGGCCCAGCCGTTGCCAGAGGTACAGCGCGGGCACATCCGCGAAGCCGGACCCGAATTTCGATCCGAACATCGGCACGAGCAGTTTCTCCCAGATCTCCTCCCCGTACAGGC
Organism: Amycolatopsis anabasis; assembly: GCF_009765355.1. Taxonomy (GTDB): domain Bacteria; phylum Actinomycetota; class Actinomycetes; order Mycobacteriales; family Pseudonocardiaceae; genus Amycolatopsis; species Amycolatopsis anabasis. The sequence continues at coordinate 261,086 of NZ_VTHK01000006.1, forward strand.
GGCGAAGCCAGTCCCCGGTCCGCGTCCGGTCGAGGTCCCGGCCCCGGCCGAGGTGGCGCAGGGAGACCGACACCAGCCCGAACCGGATCCGCTGGGCCGGTGTCAGGGCGGTGAACCGCAGCAGATCGATCGCCGAGTTGAACGGGAAATGCGCGTGGTCGACGACCATGCCCATGCTGGTGCCGCGCCACCGCACTTCGTCCCGCAACCCGAGTTCTCCGAGCAGTGCGAGCAGATGCGCGTCGGTCGGCATGACGCAGTGGTAGAAGCGTTCCACCCAGCAGTCGCCGTAGGGGAGGAAGGTGCCGAGGCCGCCGAGTTGATCACTGCTCTCCAGCACGGTGACCGGGATGCCGGCCCGGACCAGCCGGTAAGCGGTGGCCAGCCCGGTGATCCCGCCACCGATCACCACGGTTTCGGATTCGGACATACCGGATCAGAGGTTCCGGGGTGGCGCCGGTGCGAGCCGGTCGCGAGCCATCAGCTTCACGTACTGGAGAACAGCCCGCCGCAACCTCAGCTTGCTGGCTCCTTGTTTGCGGTCGTACCGCAGCATCAGCGGCACTTCCCGGATCACCGGGCGGCAGTGCCGCAGTTTCATGAGCAGTTCGACCATGCAGGCGAAACCGCGCTCCTCGACCAGGCGCTCACCCCAGTGACGCACCGCCCGTTCGAGCAGCTCGACCCGATAGGCCCGGAAGCCGCTGGTGAAATCGCGCACGCCGTCGACGCCCAGGACGCCGTGGAAGAGCACCGCCGCTCCGCGGGAAAGCACCCGGCGGAACAGCGGCGCGGTGCCGTCGTGCCCACCGGCGGCGAAGCGCGAGCAAATGACCAGGTCCGCTCCCGCCGCCAGTTCCTCCCGCAACCGGGGTATCAGCGCCGGGTCATGCGTGTCGTCGGCATCCATGACGACCACGAAGTCGTGGTGGCACGCGGTTTCCAGTACGGCACGGAGTCCGGAGTGGACCGCCTGACCGAGTCCCAGGTTGGCGGGGTGGCGCACCACCCGGAGGTCGAGGCCGGGGGCGGCCGACTCCGCGGAAGCGGCGGTGCCGTCGGAAGACCCGTCATCGACGACCCAGACGACCATCCGCTCGGTCCGGGCCATCGCCGCGAGCCTGTCCAGCAACGGCGGCAGGGAGCGGGCTTCGTTGTAGGCGGGCAACACGACGTGCGCCGTGGGTCGCGTACCACCCTCGCGCGTTTCCAGGTTTTCGACCGTCACTGCCCCTCGATTTCCACACCGCTTGCCGCCGACACCGGATTCGGCTCGGCCTTGTCAGCTCTTTCGACCGCCCGGCAACACTTCTTGACCGCGGACACCGAGAAGTGAAGGCCAATGCGCCGTCCACTCGGGTTCGGCGAAAATGGCATACACCTGAAAAGGTGGTTTCCCTTTCGCGACCATTGCGTCCCAGCCGCATCAAGAAGGGCAGGCAAGGAGAAAGGACCGATCGGAATGCAAACGTCCGCGAGAGGCGATCTCCGGTGATCGAACTGGACACGGCCTCGGACGTCGCGGTGAGACCACCCCGGGGTTCGCGGCTTCGCGACGGGGAGTCCGGGTGGCGGCGGTGGCAGGCGGCGCTGGACCGGGTGAACGCGGTCGCGGTCCTGCTGGTGCTCTCGGACGCGCTGGCACTGCTGGGATCGATCGGCATCACCGCGCAGGGCCGCCGGTCGGGATGCGCGGCAGCGGCCGTGCTGCTGGGGATCCGCGCCTGTGCCGGCCTCTACCGCAAGCGGCTGTGGCTGTCCTGGTTGCAGGATCTCCCGCGATCAGCGGGCGCCACGATGATCGGCTGGGGTCTGCTCACCGGCGTCCTCCTGCTCACCTCGGGGGACACCGAAGCCGCTGCCACCACCGGATCTCTGGTGCTGGTCTTCGCGGTCACCGGCGAACTCTTCCGATTCACCGCGTTGACCCTGGGCCGGTGGGCGCGCCGCCGGCTCGGCCGGTGCGATCGGTGCGTGGTGGTCGGCGCGGGAGAAATCGGGGTCGCGCTCGCCAGGACCATGCTGGCGCATCCCGAATACGGCCTGAGACCGGTGGGCTTCGTCGACGTCGATCCGGATCTCGACCGGGACCGGTTGCCGCTCGACCTGCTGAACGGAGACCTGCCCGGCCTGCTCACCCGGCTCCGGGTGGGCACGGTGGTCCTCGCGTTCTCCTCCGTCCACGACTTCCCGTCCGCGGACATCGCGGCGGTGGTCCATCGCCGGGGCCGCACCACCCTGGTCGTCCCGCGGTTGTTCGAACTCTGCCAGGACGACTCGAAGCACGAGCGGCTCCGGAGTTATCCGCTGGTCCGGCTGAACATCGCACCGACGAGCCGGCCGACCTGGTGGCTCAAGCGCGTTTCCGATCTCGTGCTCGCGGCGGCGGCCCTGGCCGCGCTGGCTCCGGTGATCGCGACGTGCGCGCTCGGGGTCCTGCTCGAGAGCGGCCGGCCGGTGTTCTTCCGTCAGCTGCGCGTGGGCATGGACGGCCGCACCTTCGTGCTGTTCAAGTTGCGCAGTGTCCGAACGGGACGGGAGGATGACTCGCAGACTCGGTGGTCGGTCGCCGGCGACCCGCGGGTGGGCCCGGTGGGCGCCTTTCTCCGGCGCACCTCGCTGGACGAACTCCCCCAGTTGTGGAACGTCCTGCGCGGTGACATGTCCATCGTGGGACCGCGGCCGGAGCGGCCGGGGTTCGTGCGGGAGTTCTCCGCGACCCACGACCTGTACTGGGCCCGGCACCGCGTTCCCGCCGGGCTCACCGGGCTCGCGCAGGCACACGGTCTCCGCGGGGACACCTCGATCGCCGAACGTGCCCGGTACGACAACTACTACATCGCGAACTGGTCCCTATGGCTGGATGTGAAGATCATGCTCTTGACGGCGAGGGAGCTGTTCCGCGGCGCGCGACCTCGCGCCACCGGCGGATCGGACGCCGCGCCGCCGCGGTCCTGACGGTCACCGCGGTGGTGGCCGCATGCGCCACCCCGGCCGCGGACGAAGATCGGGCGCCACCGCCCGAGCCGGCCGCGCCCTGCGCGTGGTGGTACGGCATCGGGGACAGCCCCACCGCCGCGGAGCTCGAATCCGCGGCCCGCCGGTACCGGGTCGTGGTGCTCAACGCCTCGGAGATCGCCGCCATGCGGCGCCTGCGCGAGCTCAATCCCCAGATCACCGTGCTGGTGTACAAGGACCTGTCCAGCACTCGCAACTACCCCGGCGCGGTCAACGGTGACGTCGACGCGCAGTGGCTGCCGACCGGGATCGGCTACTACGCCGCGCAGCGCGAGCATCCCGGCTGGTTCGCCCTGGACGTCGAGGGCCGCCGCATCGAATGGCGCGGGTACCCGCGCCACTGGCAGATGACGGTCTGGGATCAGGCCTACCAGCAGGCCTGGGCCGCGGCGGTGACCGCCGAGGTGGTCCGGGAAGGCTGGGACGGCGTTCTGGCGGACAACGATTTCAACTCGCTCAGCCACTATTCGCCCGCGGTTCTCGCCGGCACGCCCGATGCCGCCGCGACCGACCGGCTGCTCCGGGACGGCCTCGACGCGTTCCTCGCCACCGCGGGCGACGCGCTGGCCAAAGCCGGAAAGTCGTTGGTGCCCAACGTATCCGAAACCCACTTGATCCCCGGCCGCTGGACCGCGCATTCCCGGTTCGGCGGGGCGATGGAAGAGAACTTCGGCTTCCGCGACGACGGCGGTTCCGGTGCGCTGCTCACGTTCCAGGGCAACGAATGGCAGGAGTTGCGCGCACAGGCCACCCTCGGTGAATCCTGGCTGCTGCTGGTCACGCGGACCCCGGGCCCCCGGGAGGACCGCGCCGGATACGCCAGTGCCGCGATCCTCGCCGGACCGCGGACGTGCTGGACGCCCGCGAAAGCGCCCAGCTACTCCGAACCCGACTGGTCGCCCCTGCAGGATTCCGGGCTGGGCAAGGCCGTCGAGACCGCGAATCGCCTCCCCAACGGCGTCTGGACCCGGGAGTTCACCGACGGATGGGTCGCGGTGAATCCCACCACGACGGCGGCGCCGGTCACCCCGCCCGCCGGAATGGTGACCCTCGAGGGCACGCCGGTCGCCCAACTGGACCTCCCCGCCGCCGACGGCGTGGTGCTCGTCCGGCCGAAAACGCCACCGGCCTCGTCCCCACCGCCTCCCCCGCGCTGAGCGCTCAGTTCCCCAGCAGGGTCCGGTACAACTCCAGGTGCCGCCGCGCGCACGTCTCGGCCCCGAATCGTTCGCGGGCGAACTCGGCGCAGCGGCGCCCGGCCCGCCCGGGTTCCGGATCGGCGAACACCGCGCGCAGCTTCTCGGCCAAGTGGTACGGGTCGCCGGGGGTGGCCAGGTATCCCGCCGCACCGGGCAGGGCCAGCATGTCCGCGACCCCACCGGTGTCCGTGGCCACGACCGGTTTGCCCGCCGTCAGCGCCTCGGCGACGACCAGCGGCTGTTGCTCCATTGTGGACGGAAGCACCAGCGCGTCGGCCCGGGCGAGCCAGTCCGGCACATCGGCGCGGAAACCGAGGAAGCCGACCCGCCCGGCCAGGGGCGGCCGGTTCGCCAATTCCTCCGCCCCGGCGCGCTGGGGACCGTCGCCCAGCACGGTGAGGTGCGCGTCCGGCGGCATGACCCCGGGCATGGCCAGGGCGCGCAGCAGGGTGAGCAGCCCTTTCCGCTCGACCAGCAGACCCAGGAACACCAGGTGGCGCACCGGCCGGTCCGGTGGACGGAGGGGCACCGGATCGACGCAGTTGTCGATCACCGTCAACCGGGCGGTGGGAACCCGCAACCGCTCGCGCAGGAATCGCGCCATCGCGGAAGCGGGCACCACCGTCCGGCGCAGCCTCCTGGCGACCACCGCGTCGGCGGCCAAGACCGCGCGGGTGTAGCGGGAAGGAGGCTGCGCGCCACGACTACCGCGGAACCACGGTTCGGTGACGTCGTCCGGTACTCCGTGATACGTCTGCACAACCGCGACCGGCTCCCGGCGGCACCGGGACAGGGGCAGGCTGATCAGCCCGGCCCGCCGGTCCTGGGCGTGCACCACGTCGGGCCGCCAGGCGCGCAAGAGCATGCGGGCACGCCCGCTAGCGGCGAGATCTCCCTTGCGCGGCACGGAAATCTCCTCGAAGTTTCCCGACAGCCGGTCGAGGTCGCGGGCGGGACGCGGGCCGAACACCCGGACCTCGGCGTCCCCGGTGGCGTTCACCGTCGCGGCCAGGCGAACGGTGACGTCCACCGGGCCGCCCCGGTCCTGGGTGAGCAGATAGGCGATCCGCGGGCGCCGGGTCATCCGCGGCTCCGGTCGTCGACGAGCTTCTCGACGAGCACGGCGGTCTGCTCGCCCATCCGGCACCGGTCGAACAGTTCTTCGGCCCGCCGGCGAGCGCGCAGGCCCTCGCTGATCGCGAGTGCGGGGTCGGCGAGCCGGGACGCGATCCCCGCGGCCAGCGCGGCGATGTCCCCGGCGGGCACGACCGCTCCCGCGTCCCACAAGCTCTGGCGTACGCCGCCGACGTCGAACGCGACGACCGGCCGACCGGAAGCCATGGCTTCCAGCGGCACCAGTGCCATGCCTTCGGCCCGGGACGGCAGCACCACCACGTCGGCCGCGGTGTAGAAGTCCGCCGTGCGGTGTTCGTGCCCCTGCCAGAGCACGGATCCGTCCCCGGCGATCGGATGGGTCTCGCGCCACGCCCGGCCCATCGGACCGGCGCCGACCAGCACCAGCCGGGCGCTGGGCACGGCGGCCAGCACCCTCGGCCATGCCGTCAGCAACTGGTCCTGGCCCTTGAGCCAGGCGAGCCTGCCCACGCACACCGCGGTGGGGGCGAACTCGTGCAGCCCGAGTCGTCGGCGGGCATGGACCCGGCTGCCGGGGCGGAGGCGTTCGGTGTCGACGCCGTTGCAGACGACCGCGGCGGGCGAGTGCACCGCCGCGGCACGGCCGGTGACGAGTTCGTCGTCACTCACGCAGATCAGCTGGTGCGTCCACCGGGAGGCGGCCCTTTCCCAGCCACGGCAGGCCAGGCGCAGGAGACCGCGCGCCGATTCGAACGACCAGAGGTGCGGCTGGAAGAGCGTGGGAAGGCGGCCGCGAAGCGCTAACCGCCCGGCGAGCCCGGCCTTCGAGCTGTGCAGGTGCACGACGTCCGGATCGAGCCGATCGAGCAGGCGCCGCAGCCGGAACGTTTCCGCCACCGAGCTCACCCCGGGCTCGCGCCGGGCGGACCACGCGTGCACCTCGACTTCCGCCTCGCGCGCGCGGTCCACCAGCCAACCGGCCGGCGGGCACGCGATGGCGACGTCCCAGCCGCGAGCCTGCTGATCGGTGGCCAGGTCCAGCACGACCGACGCGACCCCCGCGTCCACCGGCTGGGTCACGTGCACGATCTTCACCGTTGACCTCCTACGAGTCGTGCGGACCGGCCGCGGCGCGTGCGCAACGCGCACAGCTCCTGGACGGCCTTCCGCTGGGTGAGTACGGTCGCCGCGGCGTAGGCGGTGAGCAGCACCACGGCCTCCGCCAGCGCACCGAGAACCGACGTCGGCGGGCCGAAGCAGCCGAGCCCGTCGAGGACGAGAACCGGGACGGCGCTGACCAGTGCGGCGACGAGCAGACCCGTGACCTGACGCGCCAGCCCCCGCGCGGAGGGGGCGAGGTCGAGCCGCATCAGCACGAACCAGGCGACCGGGAGGAGCAGCCATACCGCCAGGACGTGGGACGCCGCCGCGGCCAGCACCCCGAACCGGGTCAACGACGCCAGCGCGACGAGCAGCACCAGCAGGTGCAGGCACTGCAGGACCAGGTACGACCGCGGACGCCCGGCCGCGCGGATCGCCTCGTACCAGCCCTGCAGCAGGCAGGTCGCCAGCCCGTGGGCGCACAGCACGACGAGGACGCCGGAGGCGGTGCTCCACCGTTCGCCGAGCAGCACCACCCGGTCGCCGAGCGCCGCGGCGACCAGGTACAGGCCGCCGGTCGCCACCAAGGTGGCCCAGGTGAAACGGCCGACCGCCACCGGCAGTTCGGCGGACCGTCCACTGCGGATCAGTCTGCTGTAGACGGGGAAGGCGACCGCGCCGAGCACGACCGCCACCGTCAGGAGGGGGACGGACGCGATCCGGTACGCCAGCGAGTAGCTGCCCATGACTTCCGGGCCGAGCACGTGCCCGATCACCGGGTAACCCACGTTCAGCAGCAACGCCGCCACGATCGCGGCCGGTCCGACGACGCCGACCCACCGCAACGCCTCGCCCGCGCGGGCGCGATCCCACCGCGGCCTGACCCGCACCCCCGCCAGGAAGGCGAACAGCGGCTGGGCGATCGCGGTGCACAACAGGCCGAACACGAGTGCGCGCGGCCCTTCCCCGCAGACCGCGAGCACCACCGTCACCACGGCGCCGAGGACCGCGCTGCCCGCGTCGGGGAACAGCCGGCGGCGGAAGTTCAGCTCGCGGTGCATCAGTCCCATTTGGACACCCCCGACCGCGGAGAACGGCAGGCAGAGCGCGGCGAACTGGAGCAGTCCCGCCGTGGCGGGGGAACCGAGCAGGGCCGCGATCGGCCTCGCGGTGACCAGCAGAACACCGGTGAGCACGAGCGCCGTGCCGACGCTGAGCGTCAGCACGATCCCGGCGGTGCGGCCGGGATCGCTTTCGGCCCGGCTGATCAGGTCGTACACCCCCATGGACTGCACGACCTGCCCGATGTTGACCAGGGAAACGACGAAGGTCACCAGCCCGAGGTCGCCTTCGGTGAGGAAGGCCGCCAGCGCCACGGTGACCACCACCTGGCTGCCCTTGCTGATCAGGTTGATCAGACCCAGCCACAACGAACCGCGCACGGCCGCGGTCGCCAGCCGTTCGCTCATCCCGGCCGTCCCGGCACCGGGACGGCCACCGCATGGCGCCGGGTGAGCACCGCCGCGGACACCACGAGCGCGCACCAGCACGCGACGACGGCCACGCCGTCGACGGTGGCGGCCGTTCGCTCGCCGAACACCGGAATGAGCACGCGGTCGACCAGGTGCAGGTGCAGGAAGGGCACGGCCAGTGCCAGCACGGCGAATCCCAGCGCCCGGCCACCGGGTCCGTTCCGGCGCCGCCACCAGGCCATCGCGGCCGCCGCCATCGCGGGCACCGCGATGAGGACGTCACCCGGCTGGTGCACCACGGCGACCACCACCGCCACGCAGACGAGCAGATCCGCCACCGCACCGGCCGCGGGGTCGGCCAGCCGGTTCAGCCGCCGGACCAGGATCGCGGTCACCGCGAGCACCGCGACCAGCGTGACCAGCTCCGCGCCCGGGGCGAGCCAGCCGGTGGAGCGGAACAACACCGCGGCGAAGTCGATCCGCTCACCGGTCGGCGAATCCACCGCGCCGTAGCCGGTGCCGCGGGCATGGGTCAGATTGGCGGTGATCGTCCGGGCGAACGAGCCGATGCCACCACCTTCCACCACGAGCCAGACGACCACCGGCAGGCTGGCCGCGGCCGCGGCCAGGGTGCCGCCCAGCGCCACCCGGCGGAATCCCTGGCACCACAACAGCACCGCGAGCGGAAACCCGAACTGCGGCTTCAGCCAGGCGAACGCGAGTGCCACGGTGGCCCAGCCGGGCCGATCGCGCCGCAGTATCAGCACTCCCGCGACGGCGACGGCGATCAGCGGATTGATCTGTCCCAGGTACAACTGGGCCTTGCCGACCTGGCTGCTCACCATCAGCGCGGCGGCCACGACCGTCCCGAGCACCACCGGGACCGGCGCCCACTCGCGCATCCGATGAACGGCCAGTCGCCCGAGCAACCCCAGCAATCCCAGCGAAAGCAGGACGAAGGTCACCGCGCCCAGCCGGTACTCCGGCCGCGCGAACGGCAGGTGCAGGTACAGGTGGTAGGGCTGGTAGAGGTTGAAGCTCTGGCGTACCGGCCAGTGCTCGAACATCGCCGCGGGATCGTAGGGATTGCCCCCCGCGAGGAACTCCCGGATGGGGAAGTACAGCGCATCGCGGAAGTCCTGCAGCCGTTCTTCGGCACGGTTGCCCGGGCCGGGCGCCGGTACTTCGAAGGCGGGGCGGAGGGCACGCCAAGCGCTCACCGCGGCCACCGCCGCCGCCAGCGCGGTGAGCAGGGCCGACGCGGACCCCGTCCGGCGCCGGTGGGTCATGCGACCACCACCGCGGCCAGCAGGGTGTTCTCGGGCAGGACCCCCACCGCGGCGGTGAGCCCGTCCTGCCGTCCCCCGCCGCGCGTCATCGCGACCACCGCGGCGCCGGCCAGCCGATCCGAAGCCCGCTGGGCGCCGAGCCGCTCGCTCAGCGATTTCGCCGGGCCGGCCAGTTCCTCGTCCACCGCGAGCACCCGGAGCGGGCGGGCCGTCGCCTCGCCGAGCATCGCGAGGCGAGCGGTCAGCACGGGATCGTCCACCCGCAGCACCGGCACCGAACGGCGGGCGCCCGCGGCCACCAGCGCGTCGCGCACGGCCTCGCCGTCCCGCCGCCCGAACGGCACGGTGCGGCGCAGCACCAGGATCGCGACGGCGGTCGTGACGGCGGCCGCGAGCGCCAGACCGGCCGCCAGCAAGGGATCGGGCGCCACCCGGGAGATCTCGACCCGCTCGTCGAGCAGGCGCAGCCGCCCAACCGGTGCGAGCAGATCCGCGTCGATCATCGCGCGGGCGATGGCCGAAGCCAGGATCCGCGCGTTGTGCTCGCTCGGCGCCCGCACGGAAAGCCGTGCGAGCCCCGACGCGGGCACGAGTTCGACCGCGACGCCCTTCGCGAGTTCGTCGATCCCGGGTGCGTCCGGGACCGACGCCGCCGCCGCGCCCAGCACCGAGGGGCTGCGCGTGAGCTCGACGAGTGCGGGCAGCGTGAGCGCCACGACTTCGCCGTACCGCGCTTCCGCGGCGGGCCCGTTGGTCACCGGACTCGCGACCAGCCCGACCCTGCCCTGGTAGACGACGTCGCGCAGCCCCACCGCCAGGAGCACGGCCGTGCCCACGGCCACCGCGACCGCGACGGTCAGCGCGACCGTCCGGACGGTTCCCGCGTGGAGCCGGATCACCGCCGCCCGCCGACGAGTTCGGAGCGCAGCAGCTCGTCGTAGGACCGCATCAGCACATTCGGGTCGTGCCTGCGCCGGATGGCCGTCAAACCCATTGCCGCGGCGATGTTCCGGGCCCGCCGGTCGGCCAGCAGGCCGCGCAGCGCCTCGGCCGTGGCGTCCGGGTCCCGCGGCGGCACCAGGACACCGCCACCGTCGGCCAGCAACTCACGGACTCCGTCCACATCGGTCGCGACCACCGGGCACCCGGCGGCCAGCGATTCGAGGACGGCGATCGGCAGGCCCTCCCAGTCGCTGGTCAGCACGGTCACGTCCGCCGCGGCGAGCAGGGCGGGCACATCGTTGCGGTTCCCGAGAAATCGGACCCGTTCCTCGATGCCCAGGTCCGCGCAGCGGCGCTCCAGCGCGCCCCGCAGGCTGCCGTCCCCGGCGATCAGCAGGACCGCCGGACCACCCAGCCTCGCCCACGCCTCCAGCAGCACGTCGTGCCGTTTCTGCGGTTCCAGCCGGGCCACGCACAGCGCCACGGAATCCTGGGACGACAAGGTGAGCAGTTGGCGCGCCGGGCCCCGGAGGCTCGGCTGGCAGACCGGTGAGACGGCGTTGCGGATCACGGCCGGCTTGGTCAGCCCCGCCGCGGCCAGGCGGTCGGCGATCGCCGTCGCGACCGCGACCACCTGATCGGACGTCCGGTGGAGAATGCGGGCGGCGTCGGGATAGTCGGCCTCGGCCACCCCGTGGAACACGGTCAGCAGCGGTACCCGGCGGCCGGGCAGCATCGCCATCTTCGCCGACGCGCTCGCCGACACGTTGTGCGCGATCACCGCATCCGGCTGGAACCGGCGCAGCGCTGTTCTCGTCGAGGCGGCGGCACGCAGCAGGCCACCCGCGCGGCGCCGGGCGACGGGGACCCCGAAGATCGGAATTCCCTGTCCGCCCAGCTCTTCGGCGTGCCGGCCACCGCCACTGGCCACTCCGGACAGCCAGCCGAAGTCCTCACCTCGCACGGCCATCTCCCGGACCAGGGCTTCGGCTCCGCCCGTCCCCATCTCACTGATCACGTGCAGGACGCGCATTCCCGCATTTCCTTCCACTCAACAGATCGATCGCGCACGCGAGCGCGACCGCGAACCACAACGGCAGGTAGTGCTGCTCGGACAGGAAGCAGGAGGCGACCAGTGCGGCGATCAGGCTGGCCTGCACCGCGATCACGAACCGCCGGTCCGCTCCCCGCCGCAGGGCGCGTTCGCTCGCCACCAGCGCGGTGCCTGCCAGGCCCAGCAGCAGCACCAGGCCGGGGATGCCGAGTTCCGCTCCTGTCTCGAGATAGATGTTGTGCGCCACCGGGAGCTGTTCGGCCAGTTCGGCGAGATCGGACGCGGCCACGTACTCGCTCCGGAAGCCACCCGGTCCCACGCCGTACAGCGGGTTCTCCACCAGCATCCGCGCGGCGGCCTGCCAGCGGAGTTCCCGCGCATCCACATTGGACTGCGCTATGTAGGCCTTCTCCTGCGTCGCCCGGGCCAGTTCGCCCGGCACGAAGGTCACCGCGATCAGCGTCAGTCCGGCGACGAGCGCGACGGCGCCGGTGAAGATCCGGGCCGGCAGGACACGGCGGACGGTCAGCCATCCGGTGGCCGCGAGCAGGGCCAGCATTCCGCCACGGGAAAAGGTGGCGAGAATGCCCGCCAGCACCACGGTGGCCGCGACCCCGGCGAGCAGCACCGACCCGCGTCCGGTTCGGCTCGCGACGATCGCGACCAGCAACGGCAACGCGGTCACCAGGACGTACGCGAGGTCGTTCGGATCCTCCAGCGGCCCCGCCGCCCGCGACTGCTCCTCGGCGATCAGGCTGTGCAGCGCACCGGTTCCGGCGGCCACGGCGCCGCCGACGGCAGCCGCGCACAACGCCACCGGCGGCACCTCGCGGGACGCGACGTCGACCAGGACGACGGCGACGGCGACGAAGGAGAGCCATCGCACCGCGTACTCCACGGTGAACGGCTCGCCCGCGTGCACGGCGGCCGAAGCCAGCACCGCGGATCCGAGCAGCAGGAGCACGGCGTGCACCGGATGCGCCGACGGCGCCCGCCGCTGCCGCAGCCGGACGACGGCCCAGGTACCCACCAGCAGCAGCGCCGGCAGCTTGGCCAACTGGGCGTGCAGTTCGGTCAGGTATCCCTCAACCGGCGCGCATACCACCGTCAGGCAAGCGAAAGCGATCAACCACATCCGCACTGCCGGTCGTATCGGCATCTCGCGGGACCGCACCCCGACGATCATCCGCAGCGGTCCAGCTCTCGCACATCGCGCACCCGGTTCAATCCGGACGAGCACAACCCGGCCACCTGCGTGCCGATGCTCACGACCTCGAAATGCCGCCGCATAGCGCTCAACACCCAGCCCAGCAGTTCAGCCTTGCGAGCGCGCGGCACCCCCGCACCGGGGAAGAACTCCATACCCGGCATCTCGGCGCCGGTGAGCACATCGGTCGGATGCAGCAGCAGCGAAGGCGTCACCCCGCGGATCCGGCACAACCGCAACGCCGTGGCGAAATAGGCCCGGGCCAGCCTGGGCGAAGCTTCGAACAGCCGGACGAGGTAGGTCCCGTGGAAGGGAAGACGCAGCAGCGGCATCGTGGTGACCGGCACCTCGACCAGGCGCGCCCGGTCGCCGATGCGCCACCGGTACGCGCCGATCGGAGCACGCACCCGGGAAAACCCGCCGAACAACTCCTCATGTCCCGTGCCCCGCTCCGCGGCGGGGGAAAGCTTGCGATTGTGGTAGGCCCGCGCGAGCGGGCCGATCCAGGTCGGCAGGGTGCTGGCGTCGTAGGAATACCCGCGCTCGTCGAGAAGTTCGAGCAGCGGCCGGGTGACGCTGAATCCGGGACCGCGGAAACCGACCGGCCTGGGCACGCCCGCCGCGACGATCGCCTCCTCGGTACGGCACACCTCCGCTTCCAACCGGCGCCGGGAGAACCGGTGCAACCACGGCTCGTGGAGGTAGGAATGGTTACCCACCTCGTGGCCCTCCGCGGCGAACGCCGCCACGGCCTTCGCACCGTCCTCCCGGGCCACGTCGGCGCCCACGGCGAAAACGGTCGTGGTCAAGGAATGCTCGCCGAACAGCTCGATCAGCCGGGGCACCGCCGCGGCCAGGAAACTCGGCCGGCGTTCCCACCTGGAATCGCCGTGGGTTCGCAAATACGCCCACAAGTTGTCCAGATCGAGCGAAATGCTCGCCCTCGAGGTCGTCGTCATCCTGAGCTCCTACCGATTCCGGCTTGCCACTGCTGGTCAGGCGGTGCCATGCGCTCTCACTCCGTCGACCACCGGCGTCTGCCGGCACGAACCGAGGACGAGGACACCGGCCAGAACCAGCGACAGTCCGGACGCGACTGACCATTGCCGCCCCGGCACGATCTGATCCCCGAGAACGGTCATTCCGGCCACGGACGCGAGCACCACGCTGGTCGCGTCCATCGACGCGACGACGGAGGTGGCCGGGCCTGATTTCAAAGCCAGCGCGAGACCGCTCTGCCCGACGACCGCCGCCAGCACCATCAACCAGGTCAACGGGGAGAACAGCAGCCCCGCCAACGGCTCGTCGGCGAGTGTCCGGCTGACCACGGCGACCACTCCGAACGCGACACCGGCCAGCACGGCGGAAGCGAGTCCGGCGTTCACCCGGCTGACCGGTATCAGCACCACCGCACCGGCCGCGACCGTCCCGAACAGCGCGACGGCGAAGCCCGGGGGAATGTCCCGGGCCACCGAGACCGTGGACGCTCCGGCCAGCAGCACCAGGCCCGCGGCGATGATCGCCAACGCGGCGAGTTCGGCGGGGCGGATTCGCCAGCGCAGCACCAGTGCTCCGAGCAGAGCGCCCACCCCGATCGCGGCGCACGAACCGGCCTGCACCAGGTACAGCGGCAACGAGGCCCTGGCCAGGAACGCCAGCCCGAAGGCTCCGATCTGGCTGGTGAAGCCGAAAAGGTAAACCTTGTCCGCGAGCAGCCGGGAGAGAAAACCGATTCGTGACCGCGATCTTTCACCGACCCGGCAGGCGGCCGCACTCTGCGCGACGATCCCGAGGCCGTACAACGTCATGGACGCCGCGAGTTCGAGGTAGCCGGACACAGAGATCCTTCCGCATCGTTTGTGGGAATGGGCCGAACGCGACTTGGTGCGTCTCGAAAAACCTTACAAGCCAAGCAGTCCGATCCCATTCGAACGAACGCACAATGCGGCGGAACGCTGTCGACGTCGAGAGTTGTCGAGCCGGGAAATCACAATCGGGTGCAATCGGGGCGGGAGGCTAACGATTCATCGGGTACGACCCGAAGGGCGTCTCGATTGTCAGTGACGAGCCATGGACTCTCCGCCCGGAACGCGCTGGGTGCGGGCGGCCGGACCGAGTTTCCCTTCCGGCCACACCTCGGCCTCGGCGCTGAGCGCGGTGGCCACGTCGATGTCTCCGGAACGGACCATGTCGGCGAGCGAGCCCGACTCCGGACGCAGCATCAGCCAGCCGGCCACCTCCGCATCGGTACCGAAGATGTCCTCGCCTTCTCTCCTACGTTTGGCGAAGTAATCACTCGCCGTCTTGGTCTGCGGCACCCAAACCGGGCCCCAGCGCAGCACGATCCGCCCGATCTCGTTGGGCTGATCCGCTGGATGGATCAATCGATCGCCGGTAACCGGCGTGACTCGCCAGTCGAAAGGAATTCCGGGTGCGTAGATGGTCAAGGTGTCCAATGCTGCTCTCCTCCGGGGGTCCACAGTTTCGCGAGAATTGAAGTTCTTTCACGTCAACCCAACGAGGCTTGCCTATGGCGGCATCACTGTACCTCGAAACATACCGACCGCCCCGTTTTCTGTCTGGAACCACACTAATGAGTGCATCTCTGGAGGTGTCACCGTCGCCCTCTCGGGTATTCGACTTCAGCTACTCCACCCACGGAAGGGCACAAACCAAGGAGCGGGGACGGGCACTTTCCCCGAGGCCGGAAACCGCTCGGTCGGTTTGGCGACCTACCCCCGCTCCTGACGAGAGGTAGAGCTGTGACTTGCGATCGAAGCCAATCCGGGTCCCCGGGCCACTCCCCGTTGGCTTTCACTTCCACGGTCCCCGCCCACCTGGTCCACCGTCGCAGCGTGGCGGAGGTCTTGATCATGGATTGGCGCGTACTCGGTCCGAACCACTTCGAGTGCGCCGCCCAATGGCCGCGCGGTCACCGCGTCTTCCGCACCCGTGATGGCGGGCATGATCCGCTGCTGATCGCCGAAACCTTGCGTCAAGCAGGGATTTTGCTGTGCCACACGGCCTACGGGGTGCCCGAGGGAGCCCGGTTCCTGATGGACCGGATCGGCTTCGACGCGGATCCGTGTCAACTGGCCGACGTCGGAGAACCGGCAGAGGTGGTCGTGCGTGTCCACGCGGCACCACCCCGCCGCACCCGTCTGCTGACCCAGGTGTCCTACGACTACGAATTCTCCCGGTCAGGACAGCACCTCGCCCGGGGTGTCGGCGGGGTTCGGTGTGTCGCCCCGGCACTGTACGAACGCATCCGCGCCCGCGCCACGCAGGACGCCGAGACCACGACCGCCGCATCCCCGGTCAAACCTTGGCGGGTCGGCTTGACCGACTACGGCGACGTGGCCATCGGGGAGCGATCAGGCCCGGCCACCGTGCCGATGCGAGTGCCGATGGGCCATCCGGTCCATTTCGAGCATCCGCTGGATCACGTCCCGGGGATGCTGGTGCTGGAGTCGATACGGCAGGCCACACGGGTTCTGCTGGATCGGCCGGAAGCCCAGCCGATCGCCGCCAAGTTCGAATTCCACCGGTTTCTCGAGCTCGACCTGCGCAGTGAAATCAGCGCGCTGATGAAGCGCGCCGACGGCGAGACCGTCACGCTGGACATCAGCGTGGTCCAAGGCGGCCAGTGCGCCGCGGAGGGCACCCTGGTCGTGGCCGGTCAGGGCTCCAGTTGCTCCGGCCGCCGGGGCGTCGGTGTCTTCACCTCGCCCGTGGCGCCCATCCTGACGAACTGGCGGTAGTGCGGCAGTTTCCGTTCCGGAACCAGCGTGGGGAGCAGCATTTCCCACATTTCCCGAATTCTTTCCCAAAGGTCGTTCCGGCCAGTCATGACTTGAGACAGAATCTGCACTCCGGTGAACGCGCCGACCACAAAGCGCGCAACCACCGCCGGCCGAACCGCGCCATCGAGCTCGCCGGATTCGCTCGCATGCACCAGGAGACGTTCGGTCACGGCAATCCAACCTTCATAAGGCTCCGAGGTGGATTCGCCGAAAGTCCCGTGTTCCAGGGTCAACCTGATTCCCGCCCGCACCATGGGATCGTGCATCAGCTGCAGGGCGAGGCTCTGCGAAAGCCGGATGACCGCCTCCAGCCCGGTCTGCCCCTCCTCCAGCTCCTCGTTCGCCACACCCACGGCCCACAGATGTTGGTAGGAGATCACCGCGCGCGCAAGCTCCTCCTTCGAAGAGAAGTGGAAGTAGAGCGCGCCTTTGGTCACGCCCGCGAGCTTCAGCACGTCGTTCAGGCTGGCGCCCCGGTAACCGTGCCGGTCGAATAGCTTCGCGGACGCTCTCAGGATCGCCTCCCTAGTAATCTCCGCACGAATCTGCTTCGCCATTACCGACTCTCTCATGCCCAGGAATTTCTGCCAAAACAGTACGCGCCGCGACGGTCACCCGCCAATCCACCACGGCTAACCCATTGACAATCCCAAGCGATTCACTCGAACGGGTTCGCTGGCAACGTTTTCATAAACCAGCAACCCAAACCGGGGTCGGCTACTATCTTATATCCTTCCTCTCGGCGTGGACGAGGGCCGCCGACCTGGCCTTCGGTGTCAGTACAAACCGGTGCAACGCAGCCAACTCCGCCCGGCCCCACCGGCGGTCAGCAGGCCCGCGAGCACACCGGTCGCTCCGGTGAGCAGCGTGGCGTCCGACTCGCCCAGCTCGGCGATGTCACCGAGCCGATTCCGGAGCAACCCGGCCAACTCCGAGCGCAGTGCCGCGGCCGGAGCCAGCGCCGCGTGCCGGGCGAAAGCGTCGGCGACGAGCAGGACCCCCGCCGCACCGTGGCAGATGGCCAAGCGGTCGCTGAGTGAGGTTTCGCCGAGTTGCCCGGCTTCCTCGTAGACGGCACACACGGTTCGGAACGAACTCAGCCCGATCTCGCACAGTGATCGGCTCTCCGCTGGATCGGTCCAGCGCAGGGCGCGTCCCGCCGCCCACAGGGCCCAGCTTATCCCCGGACTTCCACGGCACCAGCCATGATGACGTGGCTCGCCGCGCCGGGGCTCGTCCCATGCGCGCACCTGGCGGGGCCACCAGGCGACCCCGCGGTCGTCCTGGCGGCGCTGCGCGACCAGCCAGCAGGCCATGTTCCGGATGGCCCGCACGGTCACCCGATCGCCCCGGGGCGCCGCACTCAGCGCGGCGAGCGCACCTGCGACACCGTGGGCGAGGCCGGTGACGATTCCGCCTCGCGTCCAGCCCCCCAACGGGTGTTCCTGGGCGCCGATGCGGAACCCGGTGAGATCGGCGTCCGAACCCAGTTCGGCCAGCCGGCTCACGCACGGCGCGAGCTCGCCTGGCCGCGGCGGCACGTTCCCCACCAGGTGCGCCAGCAGAAGACCGGCCGGCCCGCTGAGCAGATCGTAATCGTCGAAGCCCACGTCGGAGGCACGCCACCGGCGGTGCGCGGTCGCGCGGGACAGGCGCGCCGCGGTTCGTTCGGCCGCCGGCGCCACCGACGGATACAGATCGGAGATCAGCCGCTGCCCGGCAAGGACACCGGCCAGGCCTCCGAAGAGCGCGACCCCGCGCGTGCCGCGGCCCGTTCCACGGAGCCAGGCATGTATCGCGTCGTGGCTCGTCCGGTGGTCCGAGACGCTCGCACCCGGCGCCTCGGCGACCAGCACCGAGAGCACCGCCGGCCCCGGATCGGGTGCGACCGCGCTTCGGGCCCCGCGCGTCGTCCAAGCGGAGAGCACCCGCCTGGCGGCGGCCAGCACACCCCGCGATGATTCGCGGAACCAAGCAGGTGAGGCCGGGCACGTCATCGCCGATCCCGCTTGCCCTGCTTCCGCCACGGCGGACGGTCAGCTCCGAACGCGGCATAACCCTCGACCTCCGCGAGCGATTCGGCGATCAACGCCTGCCGGGGGATGCCCAGGGCCCCGCGATTCCAGTGGAACACCGTGTAGTACGCGGCCGCCTGGCGCGGACCGAGACGGGCCCGCTCATCGTCGAAGTACTCCGCTCGCCACCTGCCCAGCAGGGGGCGCGCCTGCTCCGCGTGCCGATCGACCAAGCGGCGGACATCCTCCACCAGCGCGCCCCGCGACAGGTCCGGCCGCTCCCACGTCTGCCGGATCCGAGCGCGAACCGCTTCGGAGCCGGACGGCTCGTCGCCGGGGCACAGGCGCTTTCCCGCAGCGCCCACCCGGGCCCAGACATCCTGACATTCCCAGCCGAAGAGCTGCAGCCCCTCGAACACCGTGCGCAACATCAACAGGGACAGCACCCATGCGGGCACCGCGCTCGGTTTGCCGTGGTACTCCAGCCAGGCCAAGGAATCCACGGTGAAGAGCCGATGCACGTGTCGCATCGAGCCAGGACCGCCGAACAGTTGCGATTCGGGCTCGTAAACAGCCGACCGCACACCCCGGGTCAATCCCGCGTCGCCCCATTCCCCGGCACGACGCTGGAATTCGCCGCGCACCCAGTCGGCGCGCCCGGAGGCCGGGGCGAACCGGATCCGCAGACCGGGCGGCTTGTGCATGAAGAAGAACTCGGAAACATCACCTTGGTCGAGCCATTCGCACACGAGACCCCGGATCCGCGGATACACGAGCGGGGCTTCGAGTTCCGTCATCGCCAGGTCTGCCTGCACCCATTCGCCGTCCCGGGCCAGCAACGCCGCGACACCCGCGTTCAGGAATGTTCGCTGAGCCTCGTCGAGCCCGCCCACGCCACCGTCGCCCAAGAGCGTGCCGGCGCAGCCGTAAAGGAACTCCGCCAGCGAGACCGCGCTGGCGCACTCCGGCACGGAACTGGGGCTGGGCATGCTTTTCTCCGCTTCAGGAGTTCCATCGCGATGTGGGAACTGAACGACAAGTCTGCCCCAAGGATTTCATTTCCGAACCGGAGGAAAACAGCTATCGCGAGTGATTTACCCGATGAGGTGGGCCGGCCGGACGGCGGAGCGACCGCGGGCCGGACCAGGGCGTGCGCCGCCTCGAACACATCCACCTGCGGCTTGTCCGCGAATCGTGGAGGGAGCGCACCGCGCTCGTCGGCACCCCGGGAGCACCCACACGAAGTACACCGAAGCCTCGGAAACTTCCACAATTCGCACTACGGCCGCTTGAAATCGGAGACACGGGGTACCTCCTCCTCGACCTGCCACCGGCCCGGTAAGGACGAAAACGAACGGAGCACGGACATGCGGACAACGACCCGAAAACGACTCGCCGGAATCGGTTGCGGCGCCCTGCTCGCCCTGACTCCGTCCATCGCCGCCGACGCGGCGCCTCAGCCGAGCAATCCTTTTGCCGGGCAACAAGACGACGACCGGAACACGCACGCCGAACACGACAACGACAACGGACTGTGGGGACTGCTCGGTCTGGTGGGGTTGCTCGGCCTGCTGGGCTTGCTGCCCCGGAGGTCGCAGCCGAAGGGCGACGCCGCGATGAGCGGCTATCCGGCCGCGGAGCCACCGGTCAACACCTACCCTCCCGCCCGGCCGTCGACCCGTCCCCCGGGAACGGAAAGGTGAGATAGCAGCACACGGCCGGCGCGGGTAACAGAGGCCGGACGCGGGTCACCACACCAGGAAGAACACCCGATGGTGCTTCTGGTGGGGTTCCGAGCCGTGTCCCCGAATTACCATGATCGATGTGACAACTTGGCAGCCTGGCGTCGGTGAACCAGCCGAGCGGCCCACCGAAGTGTTCGCGGTGGCCGCGCAACGGTGTGGTGCCGCGATCGTCCTGCGGGTGGCCGGAGAAGTCGACCTGGTGACCGCGCCGGAACTGGAAGAAGCGCTCATCCGCGCCCAGCACGCGCATCCGGAGATCCTCGTCGTGGACCTGTCCGAGGTG
Organism: Amycolatopsis anabasis; assembly: GCF_009765355.1. Lineage (GTDB taxonomy): Bacteria > Actinomycetota > Actinomycetes > Mycobacteriales > Pseudonocardiaceae > Amycolatopsis > Amycolatopsis anabasis. Next base: position 281,309 of record NZ_VTHK01000006.1, read on the forward strand.
ACCTTTCTGGGCTCGGTAGGCCTCGAAGTGCTGTTCGGCTCCCACCTCCGGGTCACGCCGCGGACGCAGCTGCGCATCGTCGCCCCGAGCCGTGCCACCTGGCGGCCGTTGGAAATCACCGGGCTCGGCACCGAATTGGCCGTCTACCCGAATCTGGACGAAGCCCTGTCCCGCTGACGAACCTTCGCTCTCCGCCGGGCAAGATCCCCCGGTCAACAGCTGGCCGCCGGGTTACCTGCCCGTACTCGCGTTCACTCGGTCGAGCCAACACTGAGCATCACCAGCACATTCCTTGCTCAAATTCTCTTGCACACCAATTGATCAAGAGAAGGAGCCAGCATGGAAGAGAACCTCGTCTTGTCGGCCGAACTCCCCCGCACGATCAGGATTCCGGTGGCGGAAGCGCACCGGGATGCGGTGGTCATCAAGCGAAGAGCGGCCGCGAAGCCCCCGCGATGGTACTACTGCCTCGGCCACAGAACCGTTGAACGGGAGTACGACTGCCCGGAAACCGACCGCTTCGGTCCCTATCCTTCCCGAGGCGAAGCCGTCAACTCGATAACAGGGGCACTTCAACACGGTTTCGTCTGGTAGTTCGGTCAGCCCGGGCACGAACCAGCGGGCACGCGCTACGCCGTGCCCGGGCCGAGCGCCGCCCGGCTGCCCGGTCCACGCGCCAGGAACATGCCGTGACCGGGACGGTACCGGCGCAGAAAGCGGAGAAGCTGGCCATGCGCGTCGGCGAACTCGGAGACCGTTTCGTTGTGCTGACTGGCCTTCGCGTATGCGAGGCCGCGCCGGATGGCGGTGAGCGCCCTGGGCGCGGTGTCGGCCAGGGCCGGGCCGGCGCGCGCGACGGTGACTTCGAGCCCGGCGAGCATTGCTCTGATCGCAGCGTGCTCAGGAGCGACGGTGACCGCGGGCACCAGGATGCGTAGCTGAGTCAGCACCGTCAGGACCGCGACGGCGGAATTCGCGCCGTTGGAATGATCGTTCACCCGACCGTCTTTCAACTCTTGTTGGAGGGTAGGCTTTGTCGCGTCATGGTGACGCCGGATCCGGCAGCGGCAGTGCCGATTCCGCACTTCGTGTTCGCTTTCTCGTCGGCCACGGCGGTGGGGTTCACCGGTTCAGGGGAACGCGCCCCGCGAACGCGATGAGCTGGTGTGAACCGGCGCGCCGGCACACGCGCGGGCACCTGGACGAGTGGGAGCACCGGACGCCTCCTCGTCGGCGAACGCGGGACGGAAAACCGCCCTTCGCAGGCGATCATGACTGTTCCTCACTATTACTCGCGCGTAATCGCGGCCGCACGATCGGGTCAGCCACCGGAGTTCACCACCTCCTGTCTGCTCCACTTCTCTTTCGGGAAACGCATTTCCGACGTTGACCCGGGCCGTCGCAGCGAGGAGGCCGACATGACAACCGAGACCGGGCATCCGGCACGTGGAGCTTTCCTGGAGGAATTGAAACGGACCTGTGAAGACGAAGGGCAGGGTGCGCTTTCCCCGTGCGGGAGTGTCGCCAATGCCAGCCTTGGCGGACAGGTGTGCTTCTGACGCACATCATGGATTTGGCGGGTGCTCCCGATGCATCCGCCATCTTCTTGCGCGGAAGGACAACACCACGAACACACCGCGGGAACGTCCGCAGTTCACCCGGTTTGTGGAGGCCACATGCACGCGTTGACCAACAGCCTGGTCGCCTTCCCGGACTCTCCCGGCGGCGTCTGGGCGCACCGGCGGGTCCCGCACCACCGGCCCACCATCGTGACGCACCCGTCCGGGCGGCCGTGGCTGGTGGGCCACTGGCCGCCGGAGGAACTCGTGGTGGCCCAACTGGGGCAGGTACGGATCGCGGTATTCGGCTGCTGCCCGATCACCGCCGGGAAACTCGCCGCGCTCGCCGACCGCGTACGCGGACTGGCCGATCTGGACGAGGTCGCGGGGGCGTTGCCGGGAAGTGCGCATCTCGTCGCGTCCGTTCACGGCCAGGTCCGGTTCCAGGGCACCATCACCGGGACGCGCCGGGTCTTCGGCGCCCGGCTGGACGAGGTGCCGATCGCGAGCGACCGGGCCGACGTGCTGGCCGCGATGATCGGCGCCGAACCGGACGAAGACCTGCTCGCGGCGAGCGTGGCGTACGCGCAGTTCATCACGCCGCTCAACGAGCGGAGCTGGTGGCGAGGCGTGCAGAGCGTCGCGCCCGATTCCTACCTGATGCTCCCCCACAGCGGCTCCGCGCGGACGGTCGGGTGGTGGGTCCCGCCGGAGCCGAACCTGCCGCTGAAGGTCGGCGCCCTGCAGGTCCGGGAGGCCCTGCGGGAGGCGGTCGCCGGGCGAAAACCGGCCCGCGGCAAACTTTCCGCCGACCTTTCCGGTGGAATGGACTCCACCTCGCTGTGCTTCCTGGCGGCAGAACGCACTCCCGAACTCCTCACCTTTCGCTGGACCGAAGGCAGTGAGCTCAACGATGACCCGGCCTACGCGGCGGAAGCCGCGCGGATGCTGGCTCGGGCCGAGCACCTCGAGGTCGCGGGTGACGAAGGCCCGCCGGTGTTCGCACCGCCGTACTCGCTGCCCGGCACGGAAGCGCCGCGGTTCCAATCCCGGGGGATGAACCGGCTCAGGTACGGCATCCGGCTCCTCATCGAGCACGGCTCCGGGCTGCACCTCGCCGGGAACGGTGGCGACGAGCTGTTCACCGGAAGCGCCGCCTATCTGCACACCCTGTTCCGCGCTGCCCCGGTCAAAGCGCTCCGGGCACTGCGCGTATATCGGGCACTGGGCCGCTGGCCGCTGCTGCCCACGCTCACCGGCCTGCTGGACCACCAGGACCTGAGCTCGTGGTGGCGGGACTCGGCCGACAATCTCACCGGGCCACCACCGCATCCGCGTGCCCCGGCCCTGGGCTGGGGGGCGCAGGTGCGGGCGACGCCGTGGGCTACCGCCGAAGCGGTGAGTGTCACCCGGGAAGTGCTGCATGACATCGCCGACGAGGTCACCCCACTGTCGAACGATCGGGGACAGCACGAGGCGATGACGCTCATCCGCACCACGGGTCCGGTGTACCGGCAGCTCCGCTGGGAGTACGCCGCGCACGGCCTCCCGCTGGAGCTGCCCTACCTCGACGACCGGGTGGTCGAGGCCGCGCTTTCGGTCCGTCCCCGGGAGCGGTACACGCCGTGGCGCTTCAAACCGGTGCTCGCGGAGGCGCTCCGGGAACAGGTACCCGAGCTGATCCTGAACCGGAACACCAAGGGCGTCTACGAGGAGGACGTGGAATTCGCTCGGCAACGGCACCTTCCCGATCTCCTCGACCTGTTCGCGGACTCGGTGCTGGCCGCCCGCGGTCTGATCGACCTCGATGCGCTCCGCACCAGCCTGCGCACACCCGCGCACGCCGAGGCCGACGATCTGACCGCGAACCTGGAGATGACGCTCGGCGCCGAGATCTGGTCGCGCGAGATCGCGGACCCGGCCAACCTCGTCCGACGCGGGGAAAAACCATTGGAGGAGGCGAAAAGGTCATGAGCAGCCCGTGCGCCATACCCGAACGGGCCCGGCTACCGCCGTGAGACTTCGCTGGGCCGTGGAGCACTGGCGGCTCAACGGGCAGGGCGCGCATCCCTGTGCGCCCACCGCGGGCGCCCGCCCCGGACGGCCGGGCAGGCTCGGCCCTCTTGTGGGTGTGGAGACGATCCGGATGCGCGGGACGGACGATGTCCGCGCACTACCCGCGAACCCTCCGCTATTTCCACGATAATGGCGCTTTTCCCTTTCCTCGGCCAATCCGGACACCGCTGGCGGCGACGGCGACGGGTCCGCTTCCGGCCTTCAGCGGATTGGGTTCAATCCCGCCACTGGCGGCACATATCGGGGCACTCTCGTTGTGTAGGGCCCATATCGCAAGACCGGGAAAGGAGGGTGATCACGATGCGCGCGATTTCCATCAACGCTCGAGCGTTCGTCCGGCAGGACCGGAAGGCTTCTCGCTGGCATTGGCGCTGGGAATACAAGTGAACCCGATGTCGCGTACGGGCCGCGGCCCGCACGGGTCGCGGCCTCTGCCAGAACCATTCGCTCGCTGACCGCCCGCGTGATTCCGCCACGGATTATGGGAGTTCGTCATGCGCCTTCGCCGCGCCACCTGCGTGACCTGCTACTGGCACGCGGGTTCCTTCGTCGCCCACCCTTATTCCGGCGGAACGCCGACCGCCCTGCATCCGGTCGCCGCCGAAATCCTGTCCGCCTTCGACGACTGGATCGAACCCGCCAAAGCCGCCGAACTGCTGGACCACCTCACCCCGGAAACCATCGCGGAATCCGTGGACGCCCTGACCAGCGCCGGATTGCTGCTGGCCGAAGAGAGCCCGGAGGCGGCCCGCGACGAGCAGATCGCCGGCCAATGGGAAACGTGGGCGCCCGAGGCGTCCTTCTTCCACTACGCCACCCAGGACGGCCACTACCCCACCGAGGAGGAACTGGCCGCCTGCGAGGCCGACTCGGCGCAGTGGGACACGCCCCCGCCCGCGTTGTTCACCGACTACCCCGACGCGCCGCGGGTGTTGCTGCCCCGCCGCCCCGGCGACTTGCGCGTCCCCTACGACCAGGTGCTCTACGAGCGCCGCACGCACCGCGACTTCACCCCCGACCCGGTGCCACTGGCCACCCTCGCCGTCCTCCTGGCCACCACGTTCGGCCCGGTCGACTTCATCGACTGCGGCCACGGCGCCCTGTTCCGCCGCACCAGCCCGGCCGGCGGCGCCCGGCAGGAACTCGACGCCTACCTCGCCATCCGCAACGTCAGCGGCGTCGAACCGGGGACGTACCACTACAACGTGCACGAGCACGCACTGGAGTTGCGGTCGCCCGGGCTCACCGCCGAGGAAGCCGCTCACCTGTGCGCCGACCAGGCCTGGGCCGGTGACGCGGCGTTCCTGGTCGTCCTCAGCGCCGTCCTCGACCGGATGAGCTGCAAGTACCGGAACCCCCGCTGCTACCGGGTCTGCCTGCTCAACGCCGGCCATCTCGCCCAGACCTTCGCCCTCACCGCTACCGCTCTCGGCCTCGGTCCCGCGCAGACCGGCGCCTTCCACGACACCCCGCTCGCCGAACGCTGCGGCTTGGACAACATCGGCCACACTCCCCTCTACGTCCTCGCCGCCGGATGGCCCCATCCGGACCCGCGGCGGGCCCCACCACCCGCCCGGCTGAGCACCTTCATCCGGACGGCATTGCGGCGATGACCGCCCCCGGCGCGGACCACCGTCCACCGGCGGTGCGCGAACCGGTCCGGCTCATCCCGATGAGCGAGGACGAGTTCGCGGACTACCGCACCCACACGATCACCAGCTACGCCGACGACCGGGTCCGGGCCGGCACCTGGACGGCCGGGCGGGCCCGGCAACGAGCCGCCGACGAGTTCGCCGCGTTGCTTCCCGAAGGGCTCAGCACCCGCGGCCACCACTTCTACACCGCTTACCGGGGCGGACACCGGATCGGCATGACCTGGTTCGGCGAAGATCCGTCCGGCCGCGAGCGGGTCGCCTGGATCTACGATCTCCACGTCGATGAACGCTTTCGCGGTCAGGGCGAGGGCGCCGCCATCATGCGGGCACTCGAAGACGAGATCCGGACAGCCGGTATGGACACCGTCTACGCGCGCACCCTCGGGGACAATACGGCCGCGCGCTCGCTCACCCGGAAGCTCGGCTACCGCGAATCCAGCGTAACGTTGGCCAAGCGGCTGCCAATGCCCCATCCTGAGGCAAGAACCAGCGTTTCGCCCGAACACCGGCACACCTACACTGCCGAGTAAGTCCGGTGAACCAGCAAGGGGCCCGATGTCCGCGCAGGAACCATCCACCGTGCGGTTGTCGGTGACGGAGCCGGCCGGCGAGGGATACGCGCTGGCCCGGCTCGCCGGGGTCCTGGACATCCAAACGTACCCCGCGGTGCGCGATTACCTGCTGAAATGTGCCACCGCGGGCCCGGATGCGCTGATCGCGGACGTCACCGGCTTGCGGCTGCCCTGCCACCGCTCGATGCTCGTCTTCCCGCACGTGTGGATGCGCATCGTGAACTGGCCGGGCATCCCGCTGGTGCTCCTCACGCGGCGGGACACCGATCGGCGACTCCTGAGCGCCAATTTGATCAGCCGATTCGTACCGACATATCGAAACCTCGAAACCGCCCTCGACTCGTTGGACCGATCACCACCACACCGACGGTCCACCGTGCGCCTGTTGTGGTTTCCGGAGAACTCAGGCCGGGCACGGCGCCACGTCCGCGCTGTCTGCGCCAACTGGCAACAGCCCGGCACCGTCGTCGAAGACGCCGTCATCGTCGCCACCGAACTCGTGGAGAACGCTCTGCGGCACACCTGTTCGGATATCGAACTTCGGCTCGAGCTCCGTCGCAACCGCCTGACCGTCGCCGTCTACGACGACGATCCCAGCCCCGCGGTCCTGACCGAGCAGAACCCGCGGACCTCGGGATTCGGGCTGCTGCTCACCGCGCGCCTGGCGAAAGCCTGGGGGTGCACCCCCACCATGAACGGGGGAAAGGTCGTCTGGGCCGTGCTCCTCACCGGCGAGCATCCGGGCTGGGCACACGCCTGATCAGTTTTCTGCCTTGCGAGATATTCTTTCCATGGCAAGAGCCTCGGTCAGGGAAAGATGAATAGCGAACCTTTCCGCGAGGCAGGTGAGGTGCAAGGGCCGAAACGTCGCATCACCGGCGCAGACCAATCGAAGCCGGGTGTGTTCGCCGTAGTCGTGGTGTGCGGCGAGCAGGACCGACAACCCCGCCGAAGACAAGCACGTGACCAGCGACAAATCCACGATCAGCGCCGACGGACGCGCACGCAGCGCAGCGCGCATCGATTCCTCGAACTGTCCCGAAGTCAGCACGTCGACTTCACCGCTGACCCGCAGGACCACCGTCGGGCCGTGGCTCTCCGCAGTTGTCGTGATCGATTCGCGGAACAGGCCCCGGCCACGCGACTCCAACTCGGACACCCCTGACATTCTGCCGCATTGAGATTGTCCCGGTGGCTCGAGTCGGGTCTCGCCCTCAGAACCAGTGCGCTCGGCCACCGACCCTCCGGCCCGTGCCACCCAGAATGGCCAGCACGGCGCCCGCCACTATCAGCACGATGCCGATCGTCCACACAATCGAAAGGCCGGTGAGCAAGCCGACCACAAGCAGGATGACGCCAAGAATGATCACGGGAACTCCTTCGCCGAATGCATCGTGATCCGCTCGACGTCACCGAGCGAATCACGGCGCTGCGGAAGTGCTATGCGGTGATACCCGCCAGACGCGGTCGCCAAACACAGCGGGAGGCTCCGGACGCCCGGGCTCTCCGTAAGCGTGCGGATACCTCTTTCGTGTCTTGTCCCGGTGTCGGGTGCGCCGTAGCGTGGCACGAGCGGCTCGCCGAACAGTCAAGGGAGGCGCTGCATGGCCATGGACGACCACTCGACACTGGGGGTACGCCGAGATGCCCTGACCGTGGTGGTCACCAATCCCGGCCCCGGCGTGGTGGTCGTGGCCGCACGCGGGGAAATCGACCTCGCGACCTGCCAGAAATGGTCCACGCTTTTGCTCGAAGCACTCGCCCCGCCTCCGCCCGGGGTGCTCGTCGCGGACCTGACCGAGGTCTCTTTCCTCAGCAGCCCCGGTATCAACACGCTGGCGCAGGTCGACGCGAAAGCCGCAGGCGTCGGAACCGGCTTCCGGGTCGTCGGCGGCCACCGGGTGGTACGTCGCCCGCTGGAACTCATGGGATTGGCGGGACACCTGCGCCTGTTCGACTCCTGCGCGCAGGCGCTCGACGCCGGGTGACCCACGATTCCCCAGGCTCGGCATTCCCCATGAGCATGCGTCGCTCGTTCGGGTTTACGCCAGTTCGGCGAGTCGCGTGAGCAGCACCGCACGCGAACGGTGCACCACCATCGCCGGAACACCGAGATGGAGTTGGTCGGCCACCCGTTTCGCGACCGCGCCGAGCTCATCTCCTTGGTGCTCGCGCGCCATCCTGCACAACAGGTACACCGCGGACTCCAAGGTCTCCGGTGCGGTGGGATCCAATGTGGAAGAGCCCCGCGGCAGGAACACCCGCACCACCTCGGCCAACTCGCCGGGAGAAACATGATCGAAAATGCTGTCATGATCGTTTCGCATGACCATCAGCCTGTCCCCTCTCGCATTCGCGCGGTGGTCAATCCACCCGTTCGCGGTCACCGCGTCAACATTGAAGGCAGGCCGACCGGCCGCACCGCGGAACGTTCGGACACGTTCGGAGCAGCCGAAATCCGGCAGGCGGATCCCCCGCCCGGGGTAACCCGGTTCCGTCAGGACAGGTAGATACAGCCGTTGGGCAACGCCTTGAGCAAGATCAGGCGGTGATCGAGTGGGCACCCAGCCGCGTTCACCGATTGGCGGCCAGCACTGCCGCGAGGCCCTCTTGCAGGTCTTTGACGAAATACTCGGGCACCTCCAGCGACGGGAAATGTCCCCCGATTTCCGGCGACCTCCATCGGACGATCTGCCGGTACCGCTCCTGTGCCCAGGGGCGCGGACACTTCTCGATGTCGCGGGGATACATGGTGATCGCTGACGGGACGTCGACCCGAAGTTCGGGATCGAGCGAGTTGTGGCTTTCGTAGTAAATGCGGGCCGACGATGCGCCGGTCCGCGTCAGCCAATACAGGGTGACGTCGTCGAGAACGCGGTCTCGGGAAATCGTCTCGAACGGGCTGTCTTCGGTGTCTGACCACTCGGCGAACTTGTCCAGGATCCAGGCGAGAAGCCCGACCGGTGAGTCGACGAGCGAGTAGCCGATGGTCTGCGGCCGGGTCGCCTGCTGCTTCGCGTACGCCCCGTGGGGGCCCTCGTAGAAATCGCGGGTTTCCTCGGCCCACTCGCGCTCGACCGCCGTCAGCCCGTCCGTTGACAACCCGGGCGGTCCCTCCGCGAACGTCGTGTGGATGCCGAGAACGTGCGCCGGGAACCGGCCGCCGAGAACCGTGGTGATATTACCGCCCCAGTCGCCGCCGTGGGCGGCGAACTCGCGGTAGCCGAGCCTTCCCATCAGTTCCACCCATGCGGCCGCGATCTTTTCGGTTCCCCACCCGGTGGTGGCCGGTTTGTCGCTGTAACCAAAGCCTGGTAACGACGGAACCACGACGTGGAACGCCGGCGCGTCCGCGTCTTTCGGATCTGCCAGCTCGTCTACTACGTCGATGAACTCGGCGATGCTGCCTGGCCAGCCGTGCGTCAGGATCAGCGGAGTGGCATCCGCGCGCGCGGATCGGCGGTGCAGGAAGTGGATTCCCAGATCATCGATGGTCGTGCGGAACTGGCCGATCCGGTCAAGGCGCTCTTCGAACGACCGCCAGTCGTACCCGGTGCGCCAGTAGTTCACGACATCGACGAGGTCGGCGAGGGGAACGCCCTGTTCCCATCGGCGAGGGTCGGGCGCGGCGCGATAGACCGTCTCAGCCTCCGGTAGCCGCGCCGCGGCCAGTCGCGCGCGCAGATCGTCGAGGTCAGCGTCGGTTGCGTGGGCTTCAAATACTTGCACGTCGCTGGTGAGACAAGGCATGAGACCTCCTGGCTATCGCGGAACCGGCTAAGACGGTTCTAGCATGTCGTCATGTCCGCGGGCAACCAGCTAAGGTGGTTCCATGCGTGCTGGGTTCCCTGACTTTCGCCTCGGTAGCGTGCTGGCGACCAGCTTCACGGCGACTCTGACGGAGCGTCGCGGCGACGCTGTGGAGCGCATTCCCACGCCGCAGCGACTCGTCGACTGGCTGGCGGTGAACGGCCTCGCCGTGGACTCCTGCACCACCGCCCAGCTCGAGCTCGCTCGGGAACTGAGGGAGTCGATTCACGCCGCCGCGACCGCGGCCGCGCTCCAGGACGCTCTCCCCGCGTCTGCTGTCCAAGTCATCAACGACCGCAGCGCTCAGGGGCGGGCCGCGGCCATCCTGACGCCCGAGGGTAAGCGGCGATGGCGGCTCAGCTCGGCTTCCCGCGTGGAAGATGCCCTCAGCGTGATCGCCGCCGACGCGATCAGCATCATCTCAGGCGAACGAGCCGGAAAACTGGCCTTGTGCGCATCACCAACCTGCCAAGCCGCCTTCTTCGACACCAGCCAAAGTCGCACCCGCAAATGGTGTGACATGAACACGTGCGGGAATCGTCAGAAGAAGGCGCGCTTCAATGCCAACCAGCGCAAGAACTCCAGATCACCGGAGTGATCGTTACCTAAACGGCACCAGGACCGCGGATACCCCGATGAGGTGGTCACGTCGCCTGCCGAATCCGGGTCGGCGGGCTCGAAGACATCTCGGTCTGCCTGGATATACGGGGCTGACCACGGCGTTGTCCTCCCGTCCTGGCGTCGCCCACCCACAAGGGGCTGACTTGTTTCTCGATCGGAGAACCGTGAACCCAACCTCGGCAAGGCAAATCGAACCAACAATGATGAGGAGGACCCATGCGCGCCCTTACCCGTACCGCCCTGGTCGCCGCCGCGATGGGCCTGGGCCTGCTGTCCGCCGGCGCCACGGCCACCGCCGCAGCCACCCCAGCTCCGGGGCCGGACCACACGATGACGGCCCCGGCGGCCCGCGACGACGACGATGTCGACATCGATATCGACGTCGATGATGACGACGATGACGACGAGCTTCTGGAGATCTTCGGAATCGAAATCCTCGACTTCGACTAGCGGTCACGTGGCGGGCGGGACACCTCGCCCAGAAGGCCCGCCCGCCACCCACTCCACGGCGCCTGCCCGAACCCGGCCGCCAAACGCGGCGGATCCGCTCCAGTTACTGAACTGGCAACAGCAGCAATGTCCACAATGGACGAACCCCTGACCCTCGCACTGCTGCTGGCCTCGCACCTGTGCTCCAGGTTTTGCTCCAGTCGTCGGCTGCCGCCGTCCCTTCGAGCCGGCAACACGCTATCGTCACTCACGATCGATGGGAGTTGGCGGAGTGGCACGTCTTCATGTCGGCTGCGCGATGTGGACCCACAAGGCGTGGCTCGGGCGGTTCCTGCCGCAGTCGCTGCCGGCCAAGGAGCGCCTGCGGGCCTATGCCGGCTGGTGCAACGCGGTCGAGGGCAACACCACCTTCTACGCGACCCCCGCCCGGAACACCGTCGCGACTTGGGCGCGGCAGACCGATCCCGGCTTCCGGTTCGTGGTCAAGCTGCCCAAGGTCGTCACGCACGAGTGCCGGTTGGTCGGTGTCGAGGCCGAGATGCGGGCGTTCTTGGACGCGCTCGAACCCCTTGGCGAACGGGCGGTCCTGTGGACCCAGTTGCCCGGCTCGTTCGGCCCTTCGGACGTCGATGCCCTCGGCCGCTTCCTGCGCAGGCTGCCAGCCGACCGCCGGCGCGCCGTGGAGGTGCGTCACCCCGGGTTCTTCACCGACTCCGGCTCGACGTCGCTGCTGGAGAGGACGCTCGCTGACGCGAACGCCGAATGGGTGCCCTTCGACACCACGGTCTTCTTCCAGAGCCCGCCGACCAGCGAGGCCGCGCAGGATGCCTGGGCCAGGAAACCGCGGCTGCCGCGGCGGACCCGGGCACTGACCGACCAGCCGATTGTCCGCTACCTGGGCCGGGACTCGGTCGAGGAGACAGTCGAGGGGTGGCGGCCCTGGACCGCGGTGGTCGCCGACTGGCTGCGCGAGGGCCGGTCGCCGACGGTTTTCTTGCACACCCCCGACAACGACGACGCGCCCGCGCTCGCCCGCCGATTCCACGACGACGTGCGAACGCTCGTGCCCGGCCTCGACACCCTGCCCGAGCCCGAGCCGGTTGAGCCCGCGACCCTGTTCTGAGCGACCGGGTGCCCCTTGGGGATGTACGGGAGCAAACGTGAGTAGCACCGACTCAGTCCGCCGCCCAGGTGGACGAGGAACACCGGCGTGCGGTCACCCTCCTTCCTCAGCGGCAGCACCGCGGCGAGCGAATCCGGCTCACCAGGCGGAGGGCCAGCGGAGAACGCCCGCCCAGATCGAAGAAGTCGGCGCAGCCGGGTGGCCAGCCAACGAAACGTGCCACAACTACTAGGACGCCGCACCGGCCGGACGCAGGTGATCGAGGCAAAGGTCCAGTGCGCTCTCCAGGTAGCGAGCGGACCCGGTCGACATCAGAATCGCGACCCCGCCCTGGATCGCCGTGATGATCGCCATCGCCGTGAAGCCAGGATCGATGTCCGCGCGGACGTTCCCGCTGTCGCGCATTGCCTCGATCCCGGTACGGACCTGCGCTTCCCACTGCGCGAGCAGCTGCCCGGTGACCTCCTGCGCTCGACACCACGCAGTTCAACACACCCAGGCACCGGGACGTTCCCCGGCGGCCGCGCCGCCTCGAGCAGTTGCTCGCCCGGACGTCGGCGCGGCTGCGGCGAGCCAGTGCGCGGAGAGCGCGGCCACATCCAGGCAATCGCTCGGCGGCGGTGCGCCGCGGTTATGACCGTGCTGGGTGATCGGGGTGGTCTCCAGTTCTCGCGGGGTTGTGGGGTCTCGCAATGCTTCTGACCTGGCTGGCTTCGGGGGTGGCCCCGGCGGGAGAGGGGTGTGCGCGCACGTCTGGGGGATCCTGCGAAGTGGTGGAAGGCCGGGTGCGCGCCGTGTCGTGCGGTCGTGCTCGGGATGGGTGTTCCTAACGTGGCATTCCCATCACGCAGAAAGGGAGATGTCATGCGGAAAACCTTCGCCGCGGCGGCGCTGGTCGCCGCCACGTTCGGCGGGATCGCCGCCGGCACCGGCGCCGCGAACGCGGACCAACCGGCCACCGGCACCGATATCGAGCAATCCACCAGCGAGGCACGGCAACTCGGCGGCGGCCTGGGCGACCTCCCCGTCGTCGGCCCCCTCATCAACAGCCTGCTCGGCGGCAAGCAGCAGGCCGCTCAACCGACAACCGAGCCAGAGCCAGAGCCTGACCAGGACCAGGACCAGGACCAGCAACCCTGATCTAACGCCGGGAGCGGCGCCCGGGGACGGATTCCTTACCGGCAAGGACCTGGCCGCCCGCTTCCCGAGATCGCCGCGGCCACCAGTTCGCCCTCGGCGACGTCGTGATCGACGGCGAACTGGTGGCGCTGCGCTTCGGGCAGGTCGACGCGCCGGGAGCGGTGTGTTCGCGGCGTACCGATTCAGCCGAGCTACAGCCGGGGCGCGTGAATTCCCGTGTCGGGCGGTTTGACCGCCTTCTCCTCCATTGACGGGGATTCACTGAATTTCCGGCCGGAGCGGATGACAAGGCCAGATGATGTCGGGTGTGACGGATTCGCGCGGTTCCCGTCACGCCGGGCGCCGCACCGGCTGTTCGGCGGCTTCGCGGGTCAACGTCAGGTGAGACTGCTTCCGCTACCGTATTAATCCAGGACACAGGCTGACCTACATGGGGCATACCGTGGCGATCACAGGCAAACGAGAAGGGATCACCACGTTGACAACCATTGTCCGTACTGGATCAGACCTACCGCCGGGTGAGCGTACGCTCAACCCGTTCGCAATCGTCGACGGCGCAGCCGACTTGATCACCTTTGTCGAAGAAGTCTTCGACGGCAAGGAACGCGAGGAGGCGCGCACGCCGATGCCGTCAGGATCACTGATCCACGCCGAGGTGCAGATCGGCGACTCAGTGCTCCTGCTGGGCGACAGGCAGCCAGGATGGCCGGTCCTGCCGGCGCTGCTCCAGGTCTATGTGAACGATGCCCAGCAGGTGTTGGACCGCGCCGTCGAGCGAAAAGCCATCGTGATCACTGAGGTGACGCCGTTCTACGGCGGCGAGGACCTGGCGCGCCTACGAGACCCGTGGGGCAACATCTGGTGGTTGTACGCCCCGGCAAAGGGTGAGGAGGCCGTGCCGCCGTGGGAGGGTGGTTCGACCTACATGTTCGACTCTCTTGACGCTACATTGCGCGGCATCGCGAATTCCGGCAACCAGTAGCCGAACCGCACGCTCGTAGGGTGCGCGGGCTGGCCAGCCCTGTTCGCCATCGGCGCTGACCACGGCGGGCTTGTAGCCCGCGCTGGTGAGAGCCGCCCGCGCTCGCTCGGCGACGTCGAGGTCGATCTCGACAGTGGTCACGTTCGCCTCGCCGAGCCGTTCGCACAGCAGGGCCGCGTTGTAGCCGCTGCCGGTCCCGATCTCCAGGACGGTGTGGCCTGCGGCGAACTGGGCCCGGTCGAGCATCATCGCAACCAGCGAGGGCTGGCTGACCGAGCTGCTCGGATACCGCCCCGGCTTACCGGGCGGGGTGGCGCCGTCGTCCACCTGGGTGATGAGCGGAATGTCGCTCGCGGTGAGGTCGAGCCAACGCTGCGGATCGTCAGCGCGCTGCACCGGTTCCAAGGGGCTTTCGTCCCCGATCCAAAACGCGTCCGGGACGAACAGGTGCCGCGGCACCGCCCGGAAGGCAGTGCGCCACTCGGCGGGCAGCGCACCGGCCTGGGCGAGTTCGTCGGCCAGACGCTGGGCAGGCGAGGAGGTCAACGGCCGCCGCCGTGCTGCCCCGAGCCGTAGTCGATGTCGGTGCCTCCGTCCGGCACCGGTCGCCCCTTCTGCGTCGAGGCGGCGGGCGTGATCCGGGCGCTCGGTCCCGGCGTCACCGGATTCGCCGTCGGCGACCGGGTCGCCTGGGTCTACGCCTACGGCAGCTACGCCGGCAAGATCGTCCTCCCGGCGGCATCGGCGGTGCCCGTACCGCCGGAGATCTCCGACGAAGCCGCCGCCGCCGTGATGATGCAGGGCATCACCGCCCACCACTTCACCACCGAGGTATACCCGGTCCAGGACGGCGACGTCGTCCTCGTCCACGCCGCGGCGGGCGGGCTGGGGCGATTGATCACCCAGATCGCGAAGCGCCGCGGCGCCGAGGTGATCGGCGTGGTTTCCCGCGAGGAGAAGGTGGCCACCGCCAAGGACGCCGGCGCCGACCACGTGCTGGTCTCGACCGGCGAAGCGTTCGTTGGCGAAGCCCTGCGGCTCACCGGCGGCGAAGGCGTCCACGCGGTGTTCGACGGCAACGGCGAGTCGACGTTTCGCGCGTCCATGCGCGCCCTGCGCCGCAACGGCACCCTGCTCTACTACGGCCCCTTCATCGGGAAAGTCCCGACGATCGGCATGCAGGAGCTCCCGCGCAGCATCAAGATCTGCTACCCGGTCTTCCATGACCACATCGCCACCCGCGAGGAACTGCTGGCACACTCGGCGGACCTCTTCGCGATGATCGCCTCGGGGAGGCTGGCCGTGGCGGTGGGTGGGCGTTACCCGCTCAAGCAGGCGGCCCAGGCGCACCGCGATCTCGAATCCCGCCGCACCACGGGGAAGCTACTCCTGATCACCAGCGGGACACCGTCCACAAAGGCCTAACAGCATCACTCAGCGGGCAGCAAACCACGCACGAGGCTGTGCCCGGGTCTTCGAAGAGCAAATGATCCAGGATGGCGCCGGCCTCGACACCGCGAGGCCGCAATGATCTCTGACTAGTAGCGTGCATGCACGATGTGCCGACCCGGCGGACGATGTCGGCGGCGTGCGCCGCGCGTGCTCTGAACCCGCCGAGGGGGCGCTGACAAGGGATATGCGCGCAGCCTTGTGCGGGCGCTCGTGGCGGAGATCGCGTCCCACCAAACGTCCGGCGGGCGTCGCGAACTGGCTCGTGGCAATAGCGATTCCAGGTCGTTCGGCCACTGGGTGGTGTGTGCGCGCCGCGGGGTCCTCCGCGCGGCGGTGGTCATCGCGAGGAGAGTTTCGCTGATCGAGTTGACGCGGCCCCCGGCGGTGACGTGTTCGAGGTTCATGCCGGGGGCCGCTCACCCGCGGCCAGCACTGGGGAGGGTGCTGGCCGTCCCATTCATCTCCGTGTGACAAGGTGCTGGCAACGGTCAACCCCCGTCACACTGCACAAGATCGGCGACGGCTCATTGTTGCCGCATCGCCTGATCGGGTTTTCCGTTCTCCGTTTCTCCGTCTGCGGCGAGCGACGATCCGGGCACCGACGGTGTGCGGAATCCCGGCAACGAGGCTCGCGAGGGAGGTTCCCGCCGATTGACCGGCAGTCGGCGCTTTCAGCATCGGATAAGCAGGAGTATCTGGTGCTCGCGTGACGATCTAGGCATGTTCGGGCTGTTAGCACAACCGATTCGACACCGGCAATTCCGACCGTGATCGGGAGGCGCCAGCGGATCTGACCTTGACAAGCGAGTGAGACCAGGCCCGTGACAACTCAGGCATCAACCGTGTGCTGGGCACAATACGCATCCTTCACATAGCCTGCAGATCAGTCGCTCACGATCATGTCTAAATTGAGATGCAGTGGAGTTGGCCCGCGCGGGGCCTATAGCAGCACCCGAAGGTCAGTTGCCACGCCTTCTGGCAGTCGATTCTAACGAGACTGAACTTGCTGGAGCGAACAAGAGCGGTCGTACACGGCGCTCCAGCCCAGGGCAGTCCTTGAAGGGGACACTCGGACAGTCCTTGCGAGATGGGGCGCGGCCCCGGCTCAATAAGCCCCCTCATTGAGCCGGGGGCCGCGTGACGTCAAACCAGCAGCAGGGCATACCAACCTTGATTGGATCCCAACCTTTTCTCTCAATTTTGGAATACCGAAGGTCACCGCGAACTCGATTACGCCAGGTCGAGTGCTCTGAGGTGACCCACCTTCCGGCCAGGCTATCGCCCGATCGTGCTACTACACCCGAAACTTACTCGGTCGTAAACTGATGGCACTTGGGCTCCAGCCCCCCGAAGCCCGAGGCCAGGCTGCCGGACTTCACTGAGAAGTCCGGCAGCCTGCTCAACGAAGCGTCGCGTCGCCACTGGTCGCCGGATGGAGTGACGTTCATCCTTCAATCGAGTGAGCCAAGGTCGCAGAAGCTGCGACGGCGATCATTTGTGCAGTCAGATGGGAGCGTCTGGGGCGGTCGAAGCCTCGGGGGGCGTCATTTGACCGCCCCAGGCGCCTGCGGACAACCGGACTCGACGGTTTGGACAATTCTCGCTTGCCCGCCACCATCGCGTGACGCGACTTGAAAGGATGTCTCGTGTCAGCAAAGCTGCAGGTGCTGGAACGGATGCAGCGGGCTGCGGCTGGCCGTTCCAGCACCTAGTCGTTCTGCTGATCGAGCATTACCTGGAGCGTCTCGTGTCGCGGTCGGCAACGGCGGCACCCGACGTAAATCAAGGACACTCCGACCGGCTGGGGAGATCGGCGGGAAACACGGATCTTGCGCTTACCGCCGTAACGCATTCGCTCGAGCATCGGCCTGTTTCCGCCAACCTCACGCAAGAGCGAGCAGGGTTCCCCACATTTTCGGAGGCCGCCAGCACGGCCTCATCCATCTGCAGTCGAGCGGGCGGCCGAGCACTTGCAGGCCGAAGGCGATCGGTGGGCCGCCTACGACTTTTCGGCCGAATTGCCGGATCTCCCCAACGTGGCGGACGGCAGCGGCCAGGGCGCTGCCAGCAAGCCAGTTACCGACGCCGACGTCACCGCACTCCAGTCCGCTCTCCGAGCCGCGGCCAATCGACACGGGGAAGACTGATCATGCTGGTCAGACGCTGTAGCCTTGGGGCATTCTCGCTCCCGGCCAGGTGCAGGAACTTCGGGTCGAGTTCCGCCGTGCCGGCAGTGCACTACCCTCGATCTCGATCGGTTCCGTCTCACACAGCGGAGCCTGGTTGACGTCCGCGATTGCGTTCCCGGCGCCGGTCTCATGCTCCCCATGCGAGGGAATCGACGCACCACAGGGCCATCGCTCGTGTCGTGCAGGGTGGCAGCACCGGGTCAGCTGGCCTCAACGGTGCCCACTACCCAGCCCCAGACGTAGGGAACGCTGACGCCGCTACAGTTCGCGGTTACGTTCGTGTACCCATAGCCACGCAAGAAGTATTCGTTGTCCATGGCCCATTGCGAGCAGGCCTTCATGTTGTCCATCCCAAGGGAGCTGAACACCTGCTGACGTTTCTCAGGCTGCGGTTCAGCCGCTCCAGCTGTGGAGGCCCCAGGAAGACTGTGAACACGAGTGCGGCACCGACAAGACCTGCGCGCGCGATAGGGCGATTCATGTTTCCTCCATCGTCGTGGTTGGGCGCTGCTAGAAGCAGCCATGCGTGTTGGATGCACTGTGCGGAAGTACATGACGCCGGTCGCTCGATCACTTCAGTTCACGCTTGGGAAAGTGTTGGTGATATCGCTCACGTACTGCTTCGCGCGATCTGGCGGCGCTTGGAGTTCGGTGTCGCGTGTAGGCCAGCTTTCGGCCTGTCGTGTGGGTGGTGCCGGGGCCGTCACGTGCCCGAAGTTCGGGTGTGTAGTGCCCCAGCGCATGCCGACGTCGGCAAGATGTCAGGGACGATCGTCCGCCGCCAGGGTGGCCGAGGCGACGAGAAGACAGCAGCACGGGTGATACCCGATTGTTTCAGGATTCCCCTGCGAGACAGGTTCGTCGTCCGCGCTGACGTTCTGGTAACGGACCACAATGGGAGTGTCGCGCGTACCTCGATCCCTGTGCGGCGTCCGCCACCCTTTTGCAGTTGACGAAGCATACAGTCCGGGCGGGCAGCTATCCGTGCGTTCGGTATTGCCCGGGAATTCAAGCACTCCCGCAAGCGTCCACGCCGCGCGTGGCGAGATACCCCGAACACGCGCCTGCGTTCATGAAAACACTTTCAGACCCAAAAACACCTTGGCGAGTGATTCATAGCAACGCGAACCGTGACCTCGTGTCCGGATCTTCATTGCATGACGGGACTAGCCGGAATGGGTTCGCTCGCTTAGATTCGATGTGTATCGTCGTCAACGTTGCCGACGTTTCAACATCGGGAGATCAGCATGAAGACACGTCTCATTCGATCTCTGGTCGCCTGCGCCCTGATGGTAGACGCCGCGGCCGTCGTCGGCGTCGTCGTGATTGCTCCGCCATCAGAAGCGGAAGCCAAACGTCAGGTTGTGCATCAAGACGCCGCGACTACCAGGGAGGAGCAGGACCGTATCGTGGCGTATTGGACCACCGAGCGAATGGCCGCTGCCGTGCCGGCCAGGTCCCGATTGAGCCTTGGTGTGAAGCGGCCGTCGGGGGCGCGGAGCGATGGCGCGGCGCTTGTACCCGCACAACCAAGACTTGGGAAGGTGTTCTTCACCGTGGGAGGGGTCAACTACGTGTGTTCGGGTGCCTCGACGGAAAGCAGGAACGGTGATGTCGTGACGACTGCCGGCCACTGCCTGCACGAAGGACCTGGCGCATTCGCCACCAACTTCGCGTTCGTGCCTGCCTACGACAATGGGGCCCGGCCTTACGGCACCTGGACAGCTAGGAAACTGTTCACTGCGCAGAAATGGGCCGCCTCAGGTGACTTCGACTACGACGTTGGCTTTGCCGCAATGAACAAGAGCTCGGACGGTCGCAGCCTCACGCAGGTAGCCGGATCCTACCCGATCTCTTTCAACCTCCCTCGTGGTCTGACATACACATCGTATGGATATCCTGCGACTTCACAGTACAAGGGCCAGAACTTGTACTCGTGTTCGGGAACGGCGATACAAGACTCTCAAGGAACCACCAGTCAAGGCCTGAAGTGCGACATGACCAGTGGTGCTTCCGGTGGTGGTTGGCTCACACGCGGTCGCCTGAACTCGGTAAACAGTTTCAAATATTCCAACGATCCAGGCATGATGTGGGGTCCCTATTTCGGTAGTGTCGTTCAGGCGGTCTACGCATCGGCTGGGGTGGCCTAACCTGGGTCAACCTCGAGAACGCGTAAGCGTAACGCCAGAGCTGTGCCGGAGAGACCTCCTGACAGCAAGATGCGGAGCTGCTACTACGACGCTCGGCTCAAGGCGGCCCGTACGTGGATTGGACTCTGTCAGTACCGCCGTCGCCGCCAGGGCTTCCTCCCTGCTAGGCCAGCGAGGACGCCGAACATCGCCGCGAACCCCCAAGTCCAAGCCACGCCGCTGACAATGCCGAGCGTGGCGAAATAGATTGCCAGCACGGCACAGCTGACCGCGAGCGTTCTCACTAACAGCATCCACCAAGATGCATGGGAACACGTCCGCCGTATCTTGTCCAAGCAGCTGTCAGACCGTCCAATGCTCTACCTCCGCATGACCGATCACTTCTGTTGGGGAGCGAATGGGAGCCTTCGACTGAGAAAATTGGCCATAGGCTGAGATCATCCGCAAGCTGTTCGCATGGGTGCTTCTCGGCTACTATCAGGGATTTCCGCCGATATTGCCCGTCAGTGTGATGCGGGATCGGCCGATACTCATTACATTGAACTCCGAGAATGGCCTCTCATTGAGGCTGCGCTCTGGCCCGAACCGCTAGGTGTTGCGGCATGGCAAGCGGGCTACGGAGGCCCTCCGGTGCAGTCTTAGTCGCGCCGGAGGGCCGAAACCTCCTTTTTCAGGGTAAGGCGGTTGGCCAGCTACCTCGTGTCACAGGTGCCCGCCGTTGGGGAGCGTGAGGTGGGGCGTCGAGTCGATCTCGGCGCCCCACCTCACGGGTTTCCTCTCGGCCGTTATCCGGCCGGGAGTCCAGCCACAGATGGGCTGGGTTCCAGTAGTGCCTACTTTGTGGATTTCGCGGCCGCGCCCAGTTCCTTGACGGCCGCCGAGGCAGAGTCGACAACGGTGGCCACGATGTCACCGGTGTCGGAGCCCTTGCCGTTCTCAGTCTCGGGCCCGGTTGGGCGTGCGGCATATCGCGTCGACGCCGCACTCGGAGTCGCGTCGACCGACTTCTGGTCTGCCACCGCGGCTCCGCCATCGCCGCCGGTCGCGGGGTCACCGGCAGGCGCCGAGTTGGTCACCACTTCCACGATCGGTTCCGCAGCGGTTGCTTCGTCGGTCGCCGAGCATGCGCAAGGCTCACCGACCGGAGCCGTGGGGGCCACCGGCGCTGTCGGCGCGACGTCAGCCGTCTGCGCCGGCACACCCGCTTCACCAACGGGAGCCGTCGGCGCAACATCAGCCGTCTGCGCCGGCACACCGGCCTGACCAACCGGTGCGACCGGAGCCGTCGGCGCCGTGGGAGCGGTCGGCGCGGTCGGAGCGGTGGGTGCGGTGGCGCCGCCGGCGGTAGCGCTGGGCAGGGGCTGGCCGTTGAGGTGGTTACC
>NZ_VTHK01000060.1 GCF_009765355.1 Amycolatopsis anabasis
CAAACGATCACTGACCGCCTACGACCACTAACACCAACTTCACGGAATCAACCGTCTAGTGGTGGTTCCGGCAGGGCTTGGTCGAGCCGCGCCGGGAGACTCCCGAACAGGGCGGCGGGGGCGCCCCGGACGCTTCCTCTTCTTCGGTGGCCAGCATCTGCTCGGGATAGACGTTCCACGCGATTTCGCAGTCGCAGAACGCTCCCCGGTTCTCCAGCCGTTCCTCGAGTGCGGTGGCCCGTGGCGCGCACGCGTCCCGCCAGCGCCGGGTCCAGCGGAAGGTGCCGTCGCAGCCGAAGTCGTCCAGCATGCGGACGACGAAGCAGGCCAGGCACTCCCGGTCGACCGGGGTGGTCCACTGCTCTTGCAGATCGCCGACGAGGTTTTCGGCTTCGGCGAGCGGTCCGGTGTTCATGTGATTCCTCCTCAGGGGTGGGTACATCGTGTCTAGCACCGGGGTCCGACAAGTTCGGCGGACCTTGCGCGGCCGACACCGGTGTGCGTCAATGAACCCGCAATGAACAAAGGAAAACTGGTACGTACCTCGAAGAGGTTGTCGCTGCATCTGCGGCACGCTCCCGAACGGATCGGCATCGAACTGGGGCCCGGCGGCTGGGTCCGCGTCGAGGAGCTGTTGACCGCCCTGTCCAGCCACGGGCTGTCCCTCACCCGCGCCGAACTGGCGGAAGTCGTGGCGGAGAATGACAAAAGAAGGTTCGCATTCGACGAAACCGGCGAGCTGATCCGCGCCAATCAGGGGCACAGCGTCGCCGTGGATCTGGATCTGCCGCCCGCCGATCCGCCCGCACTGCTCTACCACGGCACCGTGGAACGTTTTCTGGAAGCGATCCTGCGCGAGGGATTGCGCCCGATGAACCGCCACGACGTGCACCTGTCGCCGTCCGTCGAAACCGCGACCCGGGTGGGCGCCCGCCGCGGTCGCCCGGTCGTCCTCGAAGTCGACGCGCGGGCCATGGCGGCGGCCGGGCACGAGTTCCGCGTCAGCGCCAACGGCGTCTGGCTCACCGCTCGAGTTCCCCCGGAATTCCTGCGCCGCACTCAATGAATTCGCCGGGCCGGGGCACGATTTCCTGATGGCACAAGAACAGCGCCACCGAGTGCTGTTGATCACAGCCAAAACCAGGAATAACCGCACCGGGCGCGGGGTTTCGACCTGCCGGAAACCACACTGGCGGGAGCGGAATTGACCACGGCGCAGCAGGCCCAGCGAATCGAACAAAACGAGCAAATCGACCCTTCCGGAGCGGAAAAGCCGAAAACCGCCCGCTACGCGCTCATCCTCGGCGGGCTCTCCGCGTTCGGCCCGCTCTCCATCGACATGTACCTCCCGGCGCTGCCGACGATGAGCAAGGACCTGCACAGCGCCGATTCCACGCTCCAGCTCACGCTCACCGCGTTCATCATCGGCCTCGCGATCGGTCAGCTCGTCCTGGGCCCGCTCTCCGACGCGCTCGGCCGCCGCAGGCCCCTCCTCTTCGGCCTCGCGCTCTACGCCGTCGCCTCGGTCCTGTGCGCGCTGAGCCCCACCACCGAACTCCTGATCGCCGCGCGCGGCCTGCAGGCGGTCGGCGCCGCGGCCGGGATCGTGATCGCCCGGGCGACCGTGCGCGACCTGTTCTCCGGCACCGCGATGACGAAGTTCTTCTCGATGCTCATGCTGGTCAACGGGCTCGCCCCGATCCTCGCGCCGATCATCGGCGGCCAGATCCTCACCCTCACTTCCTGGCGCGGCGTCTTCGTCGTCCTCACCGTGTTCGGCGCGCTGCTGCTCGCGGTCGTCGCGGTCGCCCTGCCCGAACCGCTGCCCGCCCACCTGCGGCGCCCGGCGCGCCTCGGCGCCACCCTCCGCACCTACGCCGGGCTGCTCGCCGACCGGAAGTTCCTCGGCTACGCGCTCGCGTCCGGCCTGATGTTCGCCGGGCTGTTCGCCTACATCTCCGGCAGCTCGTTCGTGCTGCAGGACGTGTACGGCCTCAGCCCGCAGCAGTACAGCCTGGTGTTCGGCGCGAACGGCCTCGGCATCGTGCTCGTCGGCCAGCTCAACGGCCGGATCGTCGGCCGGTTCCCGGAGCGCGCGCTGCTCACCACCGGCCTGCTCGTCTCCGCCGCGGGCGGGCTCGGCGTGCTGCTCGCGGCGATCGGGCACTTCCCGCTCGCGGTGCTGCTGATCCCGCTGCTGCTCATGGTCTCCAGCATCGGCCTGGTCATGCCGAACTCGAACTCGCTGGCACTCGCCGAACACGCGCACAACGCGGGTGCCGCGTCGGCGCTGCTCGGCGTGCTGCAGTTCGTCGTCGGCGGCATCGCCACCCCGCTGGTCGGCCTCGGCAACGGGCACAGCGCGGTCCCGATGGCCACCGTCATGGCCGGTTTCGGCGTCGCCGCGCTGATCGCGTTCGCCACGCTGACCCGCGGCGCCCGGCAGGCCGCGTGACGGGGAATCAGGCCAGGCTGGCGAGTTCCGCGTCGCGCAATTGCACGGCGGTCACCGTCGTGCGACTGTCCACAAGGGACTGCAGCGCGTCGCCGTCGTCCCACATGTTGACGTTCATCGCCGCGGTGACCTGACCGTCGCGCAGCCAGAACGCGATGAATTCGCGGGCGGTCAGGCTCCCCCGGATCACCAGCTCGTCGGTGTCCGGATCGGCGAGGCCGCGGTACTCGCAGCCGAGATCGTATTGATCCGAGAAGAAATACGGCGTCGCGGTGTACGGCTCGTTCTCGCCGATCAGGTTGCCCGCGACGTGCGCGCCCTGCCCCTTCGCGTTCTGCCAGTGCTCCACCCGCACCCGCCGCCCGTAGCGCGGGTGGAAATGCGCGGCGATATCGCCGACCGCGTAGACGTCCGGCGCGGCGGTCCGGAGCCCGGCGTCGACGCAGACGCCGCCGTCGTCGGCGATCTCCAGCCCGGCCGCGTGCGCGAGCCCGACGCGCGGCGCGGCGCCGATCGCGACCAGCACCACGTCGGCGGACAGTTCGGTGCCGTCGGCCAGCCGCACGCCCTTCCCGTCCTCGATGAACTCGGCGACCCTGGCGCCCAGTTTGAAGGTGACACCGTGGTCGTTGTGCAGCTCGTGGAAGACGGCGGACACCGCTTCGCCGAGCACGGTCACCAGCGGGCCGCCCAGCTGATCGATCACCGTGACCTCGGCGCCGTGTTTGCGCGCGGCCGCGGCGGCTTCGGTACCGATCCAGCCCGCGCCCACGATGATCACGCGTTCCGCGCCTTCGAACGCCGACCGCAGCGCGAGCGAATCGTCCAGGGTCCGCAGGGTGCGCAGGCCCGGCGAATCACCCCCGGGCACCGGGAGCGAACGCGGTTCGGAACCCGTGGCCAGCAGCAGCCGGTCGTAGCGGTGCTCGTCGCCCACCGAATCGAGGACGAGCCGGGCGCCGAGTTCCACCCGGGTCGCGCTGACGCCGAGCCGCAGATCGATGTCGTGCTCGGCGTAGAAGCCTTCCTCGTGCACCCAATCGGGTTCTTCCGCGTCGCCGAGCAGGATGCTCTTCGACAGCGGAGGCAGCTCGTAGGGCCGGTGCGCTTGTTCGGCGAGCATCAGGATTTCACCCGAATAGCCGCGTTCTCGCAGTGCTCCCGCGGCGGACGCGCCGGCCAGCCCGCTGCCGACGATGACCACTCGCTTGGGTTCGGACATCCCTGACCTCCCGTCCACGGCGTCACTGCACCTGGCGAAGGTACCGCCGTTGCCCGTTCCCGGCAGCCCCGCGAAACCCGTCGGTAGTTTTTTCGCGGCATCGCGTCACGAGGTCCGGGCCGACCCGTCACAGCCCCGCAGGGCACGACAAATGCGGCGAAAACGCAGGAGGCGAGTCAGGTGGCGGCGCAAGAGGAATGGGCCATCAGCTGCCGGGATCTGGCCGGCCGGCGAAGGGACCTGACGGTGTTCGTGAGCAGCGATCGCGTGGTCATCGTCGCTCCACCCGGCGAGGCCGCGGTGCTCGCCCCCCTGGATGTCGGCAGACTGCGCGCGGCGTTACGCGATGCCGTCGTGGCGGTGGGCCACGCGACGGAAGGCATGTGATCCGACGCCCGCCCGGGTACCATTCCTACTCATGAGTAGGTAAGCTCTCCTCGGACTGACAAAGAGCGTTTCCTGCTTAAGGGTGTCGAGGATGACGAACTACTTCGTGACGGGCGCGACCGGGTTCATCGGACGGCGGCTGACCGCGCGCCTGCTCGCCAGGCCGGAGACCGGAACCGTGTACGCCCTGGTGCGGGAGACCTCCCGCGGCCGCCTGGCCGCCCTCGCCGAGCAGTGGCCGCACGCCGAACGCCTGGTGCCGGTCACCGGCGACCTCACCGAGGACGCCCTGGGGGTGGACCGCGCCGGGCTCGACAAGATCGACCACGTCCTGCACCTCGGCGCGATCTACGACCTGACCGCCAAGGAAGAAGCGAACCGGGCGGCGAACGTCGACGGCACGCGCAACGTGATCGCCTTCGCCGCGGCGGCGGGCGCGTCCTGGCTGCACCACGTCTCCTCCATCGCGGTGGCGGGCAACCACCCCGGCAAGTTCACCGAATCCGACTTCGATCTCGGCCAGGGCTTCGACTCGCCGTACCACGCGACCAAGTTCGAGGCCGAGAAACTGGTGCGCGAACAGGACGCGGTGCCGTTCAAGGTCTACCGGCCCTCGGCCGTGGTCGGCGACTCGCGCAGCGGCGAGATGGACAAGGTCGACGGGCCCTACTACTTCCTCCCGGCGATCTCCCGGCTGAGCGCGCTGCCCGCGCGGCTGCCCCTGGCCGGTCCGGACCTCGGGGCGACGAACCTGGTGCCGGTCGACTACGTGGTCGACGCGATCGAATGGCTGATGCACCGCGACGCCCCGTCGGGTAGCACGTACCACCTGGGCTCGCCGCGGCCGCAGCCGTTGAACGAGGTGTACAACGCGTTCGCCGCGGCCGCGGGGGCGCCGCGGATCGGGGCGACGACCCCGCCGCGCGTTTCGGCCGCCGTGCGGGCGGCCGGGAAGCGGCTCGCGAAATGGGGCGCCGCGGGGGTCGACCGGCTGCCCGGCGGGTACTCCGCCCGCAAGGCCGTGCTGACCGAACTCGGGGTGCCGATCGAGGTGCTGCCGCATCTGAGCCTGGAGGTCGACTTCGACACCGCGGCGACGACCGCGGCACTGGTCGGCAGCGGGATCGAACTGCCCGAACTGGCCGACTACGCGGGACCGCTCTACCGGTACTGGCTCGAGCACCTGGACGTGGACCGGGCGCGGCGGCGGCGCGGGAAGGAGCCCCTGCGCGGGCGGACCGTGCTCATCACCGGCGCGTCCTCCGGTATCGGGGAGGCGACGGCGATCCAGGTCGCGGCCCGGGAGGCGACCGTGCTGCTGGTCGCCCGGCGCGCCGACGAACTCGAACGGGTGCGGGCGAAGATCGCCGAGGGCGGGGGCAAGGCCGCCGTGTACCAGTGCGACCTGACCGACGGCGACGCCGTCGACCGGCTGGTCAAGGACGTGCTCGCCGATTTCGGCGGGGTGGACATGCTGGTCAACAACGCCGGCCGGTCGATCCGGCGGTCGATCCGGCATTCGACCGAGCGGTTCCACGACTTCGAACGGACGATGGCCATCAACTACTTCGGGCCGGTCCGGCTGATCCTCGGCCTGCTGCCGTCGATGACCGAACGGCGGTTCGGGCACATCGTGAACGTGACCACGCAGGGCCTGCAGACCGACACCCCACGCTTCGCCGCGTACCTGGCGTCCAAGGCAGCGCTGGAGGAGTTCGGCCTCGCGGCCGGGCGGGAGACCCTGTCCGACGGGATCACGTTCAGCTCGGTCCGGATGCCGCTGGTGCGGACCGACATGATCGCGCCGACCGGGCTGTACCGGACGCTGCCGGCGAGCAGCCCGGAGAAGGCCGCGGAACTGGTGGTCAAGGCACTGGAGAAGCGGCCGGAGATCGTGAGCCGGCCGGAGGGCACCGCGGCGGAACTGGCGACCCGGCTGATGCCCCGCGCTTCGCGGCTGGCGGCACACCTGGCCTACAGCGCGGTGCCGGAGTCGGCGCCGGAACTCAAGGGCAAGCGGCGGAAAGCCCCGCTCGCCGGGGTGGCGGGGGCGGTCACCCGGCTGGCGTGGCGGCGGCGTTCGTAAATTCGGTTGCGCGGCGGACGCCGCGCCGAAATGATGGCGCACGAGTGATCGCGGACCGGCGTTTCGCCGGTGATGGAGAAGGAGGTGCCACGTGTCCAGGACTGTGCCGGGCGCTGCCACCGCCCATCCCTTCGCCCCGCGAGGCTGACGCGCCGTAGCGCTCCTGGTGGGGCATCCCCCCACGAGGAGATCTACCAGTGCGCGAGCACGATTTCGAAACCTACGAAGACCGTTACGACACCGCGCCGCGGCAGAAGCGGCGGAAGCCGCGGTTCGACGACGAGCCGGCGCCCTCGCGCGCCGGCCGGATGACCGAGGAAGAACGCGGACGCGTCGCCCGGCTGCGCGAGGACGCGTACACCGAAACCGAAATTCCCGGTGGCGGCGACCGGTTCTCGACCTGGGACGAAGGCGAACGCGGTCCGGAACCCCGTCCGGACTGGCTGGTGACCGAACTGGCCGCGGTGGACGTCGAACTGGGCGTCCTCAAAACCGGCAAGGAAGCCGACGTGCACCTGCTGCGGCGCGTCCTGCCGGGCTCCCCGCACGGGTGCCTGCTGGCGGCGAAACGGTACCGCAGCAACGAACACCGGCTGTTCCACCGCGACGCCGGCTACCTCGAAGGCCGCCGGATGCGCAAGTCGCGGGAGATGCGGGCGGTACAGACCCGCACCGCGTTCGGGCGCAACCTCATCGCCGAACAGTGGGCGGCCGCCGAGTTCTCCGCGTTGAGTCGCTTGTGGACGATCGGCGCGCCGGTGCCGTACCCGGTGCAGCGCAACGGAACCGAACTGCTGCTGGAGTTCCTCGGGGACGCCGACGGGGCGGCCGCGCCGCGGCTGGCCCAGTTGCGGCCCGAGCCGGGCGAACTGCGGGAACTGTGGCACCAGCTGGTCGCGGCGCTCGAGGTTCTCACCGGCGAGGGCCTGACCCACGGCGACCTGTCGGCGTACAACCTGCTGGTGCACGACGAGCAGCTGATGCTCATCGATCTGCCGCAGGTGGTCGACATCGTGGCCAATCCGCAGGGACCCGATTTCCTGGCCCGGGACGTGCGCAACATCGCGCGCTGGTTCGCCGCACGCGGCCTGGACGACGGCGAACTCGACGTGGAAGCGCTGATCATCCGATTGCGACGGACCGCCGGGCTGCCGTGAGGCACGCCACCCGGGGCGGCAGGTCGTGGGTCCTTGCCCACACATGCCGCCTCGGGTTGGGGCGTTCGAACACGCTCGGGTAGACTGATCACAGACCGCAACCGGCGGCGTGGACACTTCAGAAGTTCTTCGCGGCCAAGCCGACCGAATGGCTCGCGGTAATCCACCCACCAACGGTGTCAAAAGCACCGGGTTCGTCCCTGTGAACGCCCATCGAGCGAGATGCTGTCCTGCCTGCGCGGGACCGACCGGGCCTCCTTGCGACGTGCCACGTCCGAGAGGCAGTTAGTGACAGTCACGCTCAATTCCGGGGATACCGCTGTGCGTCCGGCCCGCAAGCCGCGCCGCCACACCAGCACTCCCTCGTCCGCCCCGACCAAGTCGTTCGCGGACCTCAACCTGCCCGAGCCGCTGCTGCGCGCGCTCCGGGACGCCGGAATCACCGAACCGTTCCCCATCCAGACCGCGACCCTGCCGGACGCGCTGGCCGGACGGGACGTGCTCGGCCGCGCCCAGACCGGCTCCGGTAAGACGCTGGCCTTCGGGCTCGCGCTGCTGGCCCGGCTGGACGGCGGCAAGGCGCGCGCCAAGCGGCCGCGCGCGCTCGTCCTGGTGCCGACCCGCGAACTGGCCATGCAGGTCGCCGACGCGCTCACCCCGCTGGCCAAGGCGCTCGGCCTGTGGTGCCGGACCGCCGTCGGCGGGATGGCCTTCACCCGTCAGGCCGACTCGCTCAACCGCGGTGTCGACCTGCTGATCGCCACCCCGGGGCGCCTGTCCGACCACGTGCGGCAGGGCACCTGCGTGCTCTCCGACGTGAACTTCGTCGCCCTCGACGAGGCCGACCAGATGGCCGACATGGGCTTCCTGCCGCAGGTCCGCGAGATCCTCGACCTGACCCCGGCGCGCGGGCAGCGGCTGCTGTTCTCCGCCACGCTGGACGGTGACGTCAAGAAGCTGGTCGACGCGTACCTGAGCGATCCGGTCGAGCATTCGGTCGCCCCGGTCACCGCGAGTGTGACCACCATGGACCACCACGTGCTGCAGGTGTCCCGTCAGGACAAGCAGGCCGTGGTGACCCAGATCGGCGCCCGCGAGGGCCGCACGATCATGTTCGTGCGGACCAAGCACCACGTCGACCGGCTCACCGAGCGGCTGCGCGCGGTCGGCGTGCACGCCGGCGCGCTGCATGGCGGCAAGACCCAGGGCCAGCGCAACCGGGTGCTCGCCGACTTCAAGGAAGGCCACACCCCGGTGCTGGTCGCCACCGACGTCGCCGCGCGCGGGATCCACGTCGACGGGATCAGCCTGGTGCTGCACGTCGACCCGGCCGCCGACCACAAGGACTACCTGCACCGCGCGGGCAGGACCGCGCGGGCGGGTGCGTCGGGCACCGTGGTCACGCTGATCACGCACGACCAGCGGCGCACCGTGCGCCGGATGACCGAACGCGCCGGGGTTCGCGTGGAAAGCGCGCAGGTCCGTCCCGGCGATCCGGAACTCGCCCGCATCACCGGCGCCCGCGAGCCCAGCGGTGAACCGGTCGTCGAGCGCCGCCGCGAACCCGCACCGCGTCGCGGCGGCCCCCGGGGCCACGGCGGCGGGAACGGTTTCGGCGGCCGCTCGGGTGGCTTCCGCGGCCGCCGCGGTCAGCAGGGTGGCGGACGCCCGCAGCGCTCCGGCCCTCGCCCGTCCCGCCGCAGCTAGTTACCGCTCGGGAGGAAGGGACCTTTACTACGGTTAAACGGTAGTAAAGGTCCCTCGCTCACGATTGGCGAGAGCGAAGGTCCCTTCCTGCCGCGGCTGCCGCGGTTAGCAGGTGACGAGTTCGAAGGTGCAGGCGGGGCGGCCGCCGAACCGCTTCCCGGCCTCGATCGCGACATCGCGCAGGAGCACCTCCGGGTCGCCCATCTCCCCGCCGAGCCCGTCGAGATACGCCTTGTGCTCCCGCAGCGAGGCGATCCCGCGGTCGAGGGTGTCGGTGATGTCCTCGGCGTGCGTGCAGTGCGGCGAGGCCCCGATGGCGGCCCAGCGGACCCCGCCCCACGGTTCGAGTCCCAGGTCGCGGAAGAGCCAGCGGTTCCCGGCGTCGCGGACCGCGTCGAGCGCGGCCTGGCCGACGTGGCGGTGGTCGGCCATGTTCAGCCAGCCGTTCTCCCAGGTGTCGTGGTGGTTGATGAGCACCACCAGTTCCGGGCGGTGGCGCCGGATCGCGGCGGCGATTTCGCGGCGCAGCGGGATGCCGTATTCGATCAGCCCGTCCGGATGGTCCAGGAACTCCACCTGATCGACGCCCACCACGGCCGCGCTGGCGATCTGCTCGGCCGTGCGGACCTCGGCGCACCGCTCGGGCTCCAGCCCGTCGATCCCCGCCTCACCCCGGGAAGCCAGCAGGTAGGTCACCGCGCGTCCCTGCGCGGTCCACTTCGCGACGGCGCCCGCGCAGCCGTATTCCAGGTCGTCCGGATGCGCGACGACCGCCAGCGCACGCTGCCAGTCCGTCGGCATGGGCAACAGGTCGCCGTCCGTCATGCCCCTCACTCCCACCCTCGATCCGCACCGATGCGAAACTGCCAGGCGTGAACGTACCCGCCGAGCACGAGCAGACCTTCGACTGGCTCGACGTCGAAGCCGAGAAGCGGACCCAGGCCGGGCTGGTCCGGCGCCTGCGTCCCCGCGACGCCGCCGAGCAGGAGCTCGACCTGGCCGGGAACGACTATCTCGGGCTGGCCAGGGACAAGCGGGTGGCCGGTGCCGCGGCGGCGGCCGCGCTGCGCTGGGGTGCGGGCTCGACCGGTTCCCGCCTGGTCACCGGCTCGACCGGCCTGCACGCCGAGCTGGAACACGAGCTCGCCCGGTTCTGCGGCGCCCAGGCGGCGCTGGTGTTCTCCTCGGGCTTCACGGCGAACCTCGGAGCGGTGACCGCGCTGTCCGGCCGGGAGGCGGCCATCGTCACCGACAAGTACATCCACGCCTCGCTCATCGAGGGCTGCCGCCTGTCCCGCGCGGACGTGGCCGCGGTGGCGCACAACGACCCGGCGGCGATGAAGCACGCGCTGTCCACCCGGCGCAAGGAACGGGCCCTGGTGGTCACCGACTCGGTGTTCTCGGTGGACGGCGATCTGGCCCCGCTCGCCGACCTGGCCACGATCTGCCGCGAGCACAAGGCCGCGCTGCTCGTCGACGACGCGCACGGGCTCGGCGTGCTCGGCGAAGGCGGCCGCGGGGCCGTGCACGAGGCCGGGCTGGCCGGTGCGCCGGACGTGGTCACCACGATCACGCTGTCCAAATCGCTCGGCGCCCAGGGCGGCGCGGTGCTCGGGCCACGCCGGGTGATCCGGCACCTGGTCGACACGGCCCGCAGCTTCATCTTCGACACCGCGCTCGCCCCGGCCAGCGCCGCCGCCGCGCTCGCCGCACTGGGCGTGCTGCGCGGCGAACCGGAACTGGCGGAGCGGGTGCGCGACGCCGCGACCCGGCTGTCCGGGCTGCTGCGCGACTCCGGGTTCACCGTGAGCACCCCGGACGCCGCCGTCATCTCGGTGCACGCGCCCTCACCCGAGGCCGCGGTCGCCTGGGCGGCGGCGTGCGCCGAGCAGGGGGTGCGGGTCGGCTGCTTCCGGCCGCCCTCGGTGCCCGACGGCATTTCCCGGCTCCGGCTGACCGCGCGCGCCGATCTCAGTGAGTCCGATGTGGACACGGCGGCGAAGGTGATCGCGGAATCGGCGCCTAGGGGCGCAGCATCGTGATGTGCGGGATGCCGTCCTCGTCGAACGGTTCGCCGACCGGACGGTAGCCGAACTTCGCGTAGAAACCCTGCGCGTAGGTCTGCGCGTCCAGCACGCTCGGCGCGTCCCCGGCGAAATCGAGCGCGGCTCCCATGAGTCGCGCGGCCAGTCCCCGGCCACGCGCGGATTCCGCGGTGCACACCCGCCCGATCCGGTACCGCCCGTCCGGTTCGGTCAGCACGCGCAGGTACGCGTCGACGCCCGCCTCGCCGGGCACCCAGAAATGCCGGGTGCCCGCCAGCGGATCGTGGCCGTCGATCTCCGGGTACGGGCACTTCTGCTCGACGACGAACACGTCCACCCGCAGCCGCAGGATGTCGTGCAACTCGGCCGCGGTCAGCTCCGGGCCGGGGCGGTCAAGGAGATGCGGGGTCTCGGTCACCCCGCATTCCTAACATCCCTCAGAACAGGAACCGGGTACCGGCCTGCTGCCGGATCTCGCCTGCGAAGGTGAGCACCCGGGTGTACACGCCCGGCTTGTCCGGTTTCGCGCAGCCGTCCCCGAAGGACACGATGCCGATCACGGTCTCGCCCACCACCAGCGGGCCGCCCGAGTCGCCCTGGCAGGCGTCCTTCCCGCCCTCGGGGTACCCGGCGCACATCATGGTGCTGTTGTTGTAAGTGCTGACCTTGCTGGAGCAATACCCGTCGCCCTGGACCGGAACGTCGACCTTGCGCAGGAACTCGGAACGGTCGCCGCCCTCGGCGATCCGGCCCCAGCCGAGCACGGTCGCCCGGGTGCCTTCGGCGTACAACGAGGTGTCCTCGGGGAGCTTCGCGGGCTGGTACCGCACGGGACGGCTCAGCTTCAGCACGGCGATGTCGCTGCCCGTGTTGGGGTTCTGGAACGCCTGCGGCACCCAGATGTCACGCACCGTTACGGCCTCGCCGTCGCTGCTGCTCTTGTTCTGCCGACCGGTCACGACCCGCACGTCGGACTTCGGAAACGCGCGGGCGCAATGCGCGGCGGTGACCGCCGCCGAGTCGCTCACCAGGACCGCGCCGCAGAACTGGTTGCCGGACCGCTCCGTCAGGTAGGCCGCGTACGGGTAGTCCTTGATGGACGCTTCCGTGCCGCCGACGATGTACGGCTGGACACCCGTGCGCGCGGTGTCCGCCCCCGCCGCGGCCGGGACGAACGCCCCCACGGCCGCCAGGACTCCGGCGACGGCCAGGAGCTTTCTCTTGCGACGAGCCTTCTCGGACACGGTTGTGCTCCTTTCACCGGACAGGAGAATGGGGGCCAGGATCGGGGTCCATGGCGATCACGCTCGGCAACCAGCGGATTCCGGCATGTACGCGTGCAGTCGCAAACACCCTAGTCCGGATGTCGCTTTCCGGGTGTCACTGAATCGGGTGGTCTACGGAGTGGTCATTGCTTCGTGCCAAGCTGGACCCGTGCGATTGCGGACGGCGACGGCTCTCCTCGGGGCGACGGCGATGCTGCTCACCGGCTGCGGTTCCGGCGAACCGCCCGCGGCCCCGCCGCCTCCCCCGCCGACAAGCCCGATGATCATGGACGCGCCCGCACCGGCGACCACCCCACCCCCGTCCACCAGCGCATCCCCGGTGCCTGCCTGGCAGGTCGGCGCGCATCCGCTGCCCCGGCGACCGGACGGCTTCGGCCAGGTCCTGCCCACCCCGCCCGAGCTGGTCGACCGCGCGCTGCCGACCAAGGACCTGCTCCCGCCGCCCGCGGACGACCAGTTCGCCGCGACGGTCAACGGCGTGCCTTCGAGCGTGCTCTCGCGCAGCACCTGGCAGGCCGGATGCCCCGTCCAGGTGAACGAGCTGCGCTACCTGACCCTGTCGTTCTGGGGCTTCGACGGGCGGGCGCACACCGGCGAGCTCCTGGTCAACGGCTCCGTCGCGGACACCGTCGTCGCGGTGTTTCGGCAGCTGTTCGCGGCGCGGTTCCCGATGGAGGAGATGCGGGTGACCCGGGCCGACGAACTGGACGCGCCGCCGACCGGGGACGGCAACAACACCAGCGCGTTCGTCTGCCGACCCACCCGGGGGCAGACGACCTGGTCGGCGCACGCCTACGGGCTCGCGATCGACGTCAACCCGTTCTGCAACCCGTACACCAAGGGCGATCTGGTGCTCCCCGAACTCGCCTCCGCCTACACCGACCGGTCCCGCGCGCGGCCCGGCATGGTGCTGCCCGGGGACGCCGCCGTGCGCGCGTTCACCTCGGCGGGCTGGACCTGGGGCGGCACCTGGACCGAGCCGAAGGACATCATGCACTTCAGCGCGAACGGCAAGTAGGGAACAGGCGGACCGGGCCTGGAGTTGAACAAGCTGACCGAGCAACCCTCGCGCGAAGGATGGCGACGTGCCCCACTTTGACCTCGTGATCGTCGGAACCGGCTCCGGGAACTCGATCCTGGATCCCCGGTTCGCGGACTGGCGGACGGCGATCGTGGAAAAGGGTGTGTTCGGCGGCACGTGCCTGAACGTCGGCTGCATCCCCACCAAGATGTTCGTGCACACCGCGGACGTGGCGGCGACGCCGTCGATCAGCTCGCGGCTCGGGGTGGACGAGGATCTGCGCGGGGTCCGCTGGGCCGACGTCCGCGACCGGATCTTCGGCCGGATCGACCCGATCGCGGCGGGTGGCCGGGAGTACCGCATCGGGCACGAGGACAACGCGAACGTCACGGTGTACGAGGGCGAGGGCCGGTTCACCGGGCACAAGGAACTGCGCGTGTCCTTCGGCGACGGGCGGGCGCCGGAGACGATCACCGCGGACCGGTTCGTGCTGGCCGCGGGCGGGCGCCCGGTGATCCCGGACATCCCCGGGCTCGCGGAAACCGGCTACCACACTTCCGACACGATCATGCGGATCGACGAACTGCCGAAGCGGCTGATCATCCTCGGCAGCGGGTTCATCGGCGCGGAGTTCGCGCACGTGTTCGCGTCGTTCGGGGTGGAAGTCACCGTCATCGCGCGTTCGGGCGCGCTGCTGCGCTCGGAGGACGAGGATGTCAGCGCCCGGTTCACCGAGCTCGCGATGCACCGCTTCGACGTCCGGCTGCACCGGAAGGCGTTGCGCGCGCAGCGTTCCGGCACCGGGATCGCGCTCGAAGTGGAGGGACCGAACGGGGCCGAGACCGTCGAGGGCGACCTGCTGCTGGTGGCCACCGGCCGCGCCCCGAACTCGGACCTGCTGGACGTCGCCGCCACCGGTGTGTCCACTCTGGACAGTGGGCATGTGGTGGTGGACGACTACCAGCAGACCGCGGTCGAGGGGATCTACGCGCTCGGGGACATCTCGTCGCCGTACGAGCTCAAGCACGTCGCCAACCACGAAATGCGGGTCGTGCAGCACAATCTGCTCAACCCCGGCGACCGGATCAAGGCCGATCACCGGTTCGTGCCGCACGCGGTGTTCTCGGCGCCGCAGATCGCCTCGGTCGGCCTGACCGAACGGGAAGCCCGGGCGCGCGGCATCTCCTTCGTCACCTCGAAGCAGGACTACGCGGGCATCGCCTACGGCTGGGCGATGGAGGACACCACCGGCTTCGCGAAACTGCTCGCCGACCCGGCGACCGGGCAGCTGCTCGGCGCGCACATCATCGGCCCGCAGGCGTCGACCGTGATCCAGCCGCTGATCCAGGCGATGAGCTTCGGCCTCGACGCGCGAAGCATGGCCCGGGGCCAGTACTGGATCCACCCCGCCATGCCCGAACTGATCGAGAACGCCCTGCTGGGCCTCGACCTGGACTGAGCCCGATCGGCGCTTGGCCACACTGGCCCCCGTATACACGTGAGGGAACCGAGTGCTGGGGGTCGTGACCGATTAGGCCGGTTCTAACCGGCCCAAACACTCACGACCCCAACCATTGGCCGGGT
Organism: Amycolatopsis anabasis; assembly: GCF_009765355.1. Lineage (GTDB taxonomy): Bacteria > Actinomycetota > Actinomycetes > Mycobacteriales > Pseudonocardiaceae > Amycolatopsis > Amycolatopsis anabasis. Next base: position 14,951 of record NZ_VTHK01000060.1, read on the forward strand.
CGGTGCGATGTGCCGAGATCTCTTGGCGGCCAAGAGAAGGCAGCTCGCCGCCGAATCGCGGTCACCGCTCAGACGAAGCGCTTTCGCCCGGCGAGTGCGCCCGCCACCATCTGCAGGGCGAAGACGGTGAGCATCACCAGGAACGGCACGGTCCAGCCGTGGGTGAGGTCGTGCACCAGGCCGAAGACGAACGGGCCGACCGCGGCCAGCAGGTAGCCGAAGCCCTGCGCCATTCCGGACAGCCGCGCGGTGTCCTCGCCGGTGCGCGCCCGCAGCGCGATCACCGTCAGCGCGAGCGAGAACACGCTCATGCCGAGCCCGACGAGAATGCTCCACAGCAGCGGCGCCGCGCCGGGTGCGACGGTCAGCCCGACCATGCCGGTGAACCCGAGCACGCCGAGGCCGACGATCCACCCGCTCTGGCTGCCCTGCCGCGCGGCGATCGGCGGCACGGTGAGGCTGATCGGCACGGCGATCAGCGAGATCAGGCCGAGCAGCAGTCCCGCGTCCCCGCGGCTGACTCCGGCGTCCATCAGCACCTGCGGCAGCCAGCCCATCACCACGTACGCCAGGAACGCCTGCAGGCCGAAGAACAACGTCACGATCCAGGCCAGCGGGCTGCGCAGCAGGGAACGGCCACCCCGCTCCTCGTCGGCGGCGGCCCGCCTTACTCCCGCGTGGCCCCGCGCGGCGAGCGTCCACACCACGAGCGCGAGGACCGCGAGGACGGACCAGCTCGCCAGGGCCTGCCGCCAGCCGCCGAACGCGGTGTCCAGCGGCGGGGTGAGCGCCGAACCGAGTGCCCCGCCGCCCTGCAGGGCCGCCGTGTAGATCCCGGTCATCAGGCCGATCCGGGCCGGGAAGGAGTCCTTGATCACCACCGGGATGAGCACGTTGATCAGCGCGATCCCGGCGGTCGCCACGAGCGTGCCGCCGAGCACGACCAGCGGTCCGTCCAGCACGCGCAGCAGCAGGCCGACGGTCAGCACGGCGAGCGCGAGGCCGACCGCGACCCCCTGCCCCCACCGGCGCGCGAGCAGCGGCGCGGCGAGCCCGGCCGCGGCGAAGCACAGCCCGGGGACCGTGGTCAGCAGGCCGGCCCAGGTCGCCGAGGCGCCCAGCGAGTGCCGCATCTCGTCGAGCAGCGGCCCGATGCTGGTGATGGCGGGCCGCAGGTTGAGCGCGGTGAGCACCACCGCGACCGCGAGCAGCGCGCCACCGGCCAGGGTCGCCATCCGGGCCCGCGGCATGGGCTCGACGGCGCCTTCGAGCTCGAGTTCTAGCCCGTGCTCGAGTTCGAGACCATAGCGATGCTCCATGCTGGAAACCCGAGATGAATCAGACACGTCAGCTACTATGACAGACATAGGATGATTGGGTGAAAGGATCTTACTGTGCCGTTGGCCACCACGCGTCGCGCAGGCCTCGTCGATCAAGTGATCGCCCAGCTACGCACCGCGGTCACCCAGGGGGAATGGCCGGTCGGGCACCGCGTTCCGACCGAAAGTGAGCTCGCGACCACGCTGGGCGTCGGCCGCAACACCGTGCGCGAGGCGGTCCGGGCGCTCGCGCACAGCGGGCTGCTCGAGGTGCGGCAGGGCGACGGCACCTACGTGCGCGCGACCAGCGAGGTCTCCGGCGCCGTCGGCCGCCTCTGCGGTTCGGAACTACGCGAGGTGCTTCAGGTGCGCCGGATCCTCGAGGTCGAGGGCGCCCGGCTGGCGGCGACCGCGCGCACCGAGGACGAACTCGGCGAGCTGACCACGCTGCTCGACGTCCGGGACAAGGCCGGCCAGGAGCGGCGGTTCGAGGAATTCGTGCGCGCGGACGCCGAGTTCCACCTGATGGTTGTCCAATGTGGACACAACACGGTGCTGACCGAGCTGTACCGGGGGCTGACCGAGGTGGTCATGGCGAGCGTCGCGACCACCTCGCGAGCCGACATCGGAGAGGGCACGGTGATCACCAAAATCGGTCACCGCGGGCTGCTGCGTGCGATCGCCGACGGCGACCCCGAGCGGGCCGCGGCCGAAGCCGCGGGCTTCCTCGACGAACTCCTCAGGGAAGAGTGAGGATCTCCGCGCCGGATTCGGTCACCAGGAGGGTGTGCTCGAACTGGGCGGTCCACTTCTTGTCCTTCGTGGTGACCGTCCAGTTGTCGTCCCAGATGTCGTAGTCGATCGTGCCCAGCGTGATCATCGGCTCGATCGTGAAGGTCATGCCCTGTTCGATCACTGTGGTCACCGAGGGCTCCTCGTAGTGCAGCACGGTCGGCGCGGTGTGAAAGGCGGGGCCGACGCCGTGCCCGGTGAAGTCCCGCACCACGCCGTAGTCGAACCGCTTGGCGTAGGACTCGATCACCCGGCCGATCACGTTGAGCTGGCGCCCGGGCCGGACCGCCTTGATCGCGCGCATGGTCGCCTCGTGGGTGCGCTCGACGAGCAGCCGCGCTTCCTCGGACACGTCCCCGGCGAGGAAGGTGGCGTTGGTGTCGCCGTGCACACCGCCGATGTAGGCGGTGACGTCGATGTTGCAGATGTCCCCGTCCTCGATCACCGTCGAGTCCGGGATGCCGTGGCAGATGACCTCGTTCAGCGAGGTGCAGCACGACTTCGGGAAGTGCCGGTAGCCCAGGGTCGACGGGTAGGCCCTGTGGTCGAGCAGGAACTCGTGGATGACCTTGTCCACGTCGTCGGTGGTGTTGCCCGGTTTGACGGCCTTGCCGCCCTCCTCGAGCGCCTGCGCCGCGATCCGGCCGGCCACCCGCATCGCCTCGATCACCTCGGGCGTGCGCACGCCGTTGCCGGTGTCGCGCTTCGGCGCCGGCTTGTCCACGTACTCGGGACGGGTGATGCTGGCGGGTACGGGACGGCGTGGCGTCTGCACGCCGGGCTTCAACGGGGCACGCTCGGGCATACCTCCACCCTACGACGCGTCCCGGACGCCTGTCGGCGGACGGTCGGTTCAGCCGATCGCGGTGAGGAACCGGTGCGCCGCTCCCACCGCGGGCGCCGAGGTGCCGCCGCCGACCAGCAGCACCGAGAAGGCGAGGTCGCCGGTGTAGCCGACGAACCAGCCGTGCGCCCGCGTCCCGTCCCCGAACTGCGCTGTTCCGGTCTTGCCGTGCACCTCGGGGAGTTCGGCGAGCGCGCCCGCGGTGCCGGCGGTGACCACCTCGCGGGTCATTCCCCGCAGCGCGGCCAGCACGTCCGGGCGGATCGGGCGGCCGAGGTGCCGCGCCTGGGCCGGGGTGCCGCGCAGCAGCACGGGCACCGGGATCCGCCCGGCCGCGACCGTCGCGGTGGCGATCGCCATCCCGAACGGGCTGGCGAGCACGGTGCCCTGGCCGAAACCGTTCTCCGCCTGCTGCACGAGGTTGCCCGCGGGCGGGACGGAACCGGTGATCGTGGTCAGCCCGGGCAGCACGAAGTCCGCGCCGATGCCCAGGTCCCGGGCGGCGTCGGTGAGCGCGGTGGCCGGCAGCAGGGTGGACAGCTTCGCGAACGTGGTGTTGCACGAACGCGCGAACGCCGTGGACAGCGGCACGGTCCCGAGCGCGAACCGGTCGTCGTTCGGCACCACCCGGCCGTCGAACGTCGCGGTCGCCGGGCAGTCGACCGGGGTGTCGGATTTCACCTTGTCCGCGCTGAGCGCCGCGGTCGCCGTCGCGATCTTGAACGTGGAGCCGGGCGGGTACCGGCCGGTGAGCGCGATGGCGCCTTCGGCGTCGGCCGCCGCGTTCTGCGCGACGGCGAGGATCTCCCCGGTGGACGGCTGCACGGCGACCAGCGCGGCCGGGCCCGGGGCGTCCGCGAGCGCCTGCTCCCCCGCGGCCTGGATCCGGCGGCTGAGCGTGCTGACCACCGCGCCCGCCGGTTGCGCCGCCTGGGCGTGCAGCTCGGTCACCTCGCCCCCGGTGGCGTCGAGGGTGACCACGCGCCAGCCCGCCTTGCCGGTGACCTGTTCCTCGACGGTCGAGCGCAGCGCGGGCAGCACCTGCTCGGCGAGCTGCTTGTCGGCCGGCAGCAGGCGTTCCTGCTGGGTGAATCGCACCCCGGGCAGTTCGTAGATGCTCGGCCGGACCTGCTGGTAGTCGGTCGCGCGCAGGCTGGCCACCGGGTAGGAATCCCCGGAGCGCACGCCTTTCACACCGTCCACAATGGACTGTTTGGTGATGCTTTCGTCCAGCGGGTGCAGCGCGGCGGCCAGTTTGCCGGCGACCGGGTCGAGTTCGCCGGCCTTGGCCGGGTCCAGGAGCACGCTCACCACGGTCTGCGGATCGAGCAGGGTGGCGCCGTCGCGGTCGAGCACCGGCGCGAGTTCCGGGGTTTCCGCGCGCAGTGCGAGCGTCTGCTGCGCGGCGAGCTGGGGATGCAGCGCGGACGGCAGCCAGTGGATCTGCCAGCGGTCGTTCGCCGAGTAGAGCTGCGCTTCGCCGTCGTAGGCCCAGAGGCGGGCGTGTGGCAGGTGCCAGGCGAGCCGGAAGTTCGCGGTCGCCGTGGACGAGCCCGCCGCGTTGTGCACGCGGCGGACCTCGACGTCGATCGATTCCGGGGCCAGCGCGGACCTGGCCTGGTCGAGTACGGCCTTCGCGGAATCCGGCGCATCGGTCAGTTCCGCCGCGCGGGCGGTGTCGCCCTTCGCCAGGGCGCCGAAGAACTCCGCGGTGACCTCGTCCGGCCCCGCCGCCGAGGCGAACACCCCGCAACCGCCCGCGACGCAGGCGGCAACCAGCACCAGTACCACCAACGGGTGACGTCTGGACCCCACGGGGAGGGAGTATGCCGGGTCAGAACAGCACGGTGGCGTATTGACCGACTTGTTGGAAGCCGATTTTGCGGTAGGCGGCCAGCGCGGCGGTGTTGTAGCCGTTGACGTAGAGGCTCGCGGTGCGCCCCATCCCGTGCACGAGCCGCGCGACCACGGCCGCGGTGCCCGCGGTGCCGAGGCCGTTGCCCCGGCGTTCCGGGTGCACCCAGACCCCCTGGATCTGCCCGACGGTCGTGGACAGCGCGCCGATCTCCGCCTTGAACACGACCTGCTCGCCCTCGAACCGGGCGAACGCGCGCCCGCCCGCGATCAGCTCGGCGACCCGCGCGCGGTAGCTCGCGCCGCCGTCCCCGGCGCGGGGGTCCACGCCGACCTCTTCGATGAACATGGCGATGGCCGCGGGCAGGTACCGCTCGAGCTCGTTCGGGCGGACCGGGCGGACGAGCGGGTCGCAGGCCAGTTTCGGGGCGCCGTCGAGCGCCATCAGCGGCTGGTCGTGGCGGACTTCCCGGGCCGGGCCCCATTCGACGGCGAGTTCGTCCCACAGGCCCAGGACCTGCTCGGCCGGGCCGACGAGCGAGGAGCACGTCCGCTGCTTGCGCAACGCGCGATCGGCGAACGAGCGCAGCGCCGACGCGTTGCCGCGCAGCGGAATCAGGTTCGGGCCGGAGAAGCACAGACCCTGTATCCGCCCGGATCGGGGCGTGCGGAAGTCGGCGGCCCACAGTTCGCCGCCAAGCCGCCAGGGATCGAGGCCAGCCACCTCGACCCGGGCGCTGACCATGCAGCTACCGACCGGGTCGGCGGCAAGCGCGGCACGAACCGCCGGATAGTCCCGATCATCGAGCAGCCGTGCACCAGCAAGCCGCAACACGCGCTCTAGCGTGCCAGATAATTCCCCGTAACGGAAAACAAACCTCGCGTACACGCTGCGCGGCGACCCGGGTGCGGTGTTGGATGCGGTCCATGCAGCGTTTCACCTACCGCGTCATCGAGCTCCGCGAGAAGCTGATCGGCGGCAAGATGTCGGGCGCCAAGCTGGAGAAGATCCTCAACGACAACGCGGCCGAGGGGTGGCAGCTCAAGTCCATCACCACCGCCGAAGTCAAGGGCCGAATCGGTCCAGGCGGGGTGGAGGGCCTGCTCCTTACCTTCGAGCGCCCCGTCGACTGACCCGCGCCCGGCCTCGTCGCCACCGAAAAAACGCAAGGGACCTTCGCTCCGGCAGAACCGGAGCGAGGGACCTTTACTCCGCTCAAACCGGAGCAAAGGTCCCTCGCTATTTTTGGTGCCCCCGGTCAGGCGGCGCCCCGATAGGTGCCGAACGTCCACAGGTTCCCCTCGGCGTCGCGGAGGGTGAACGTGTGCGAGCCGTAGTCGGTGTCGGTCAGCGGCTCGACGATCTCCGCGCCGGACTCGGTGACCCGCCGGTGGATCTCGTCCACCCGGTCGGTCACCACGTAGACCGCGCCCGTGCCCGCCCGCTGGGCTTCGTAGCCGCCTTTGCAGACACCCGCGTCGCCGAGCATCACCCCGCCGCCTTCGGGCCAGCGGAGTTCGGCGTGGGTGACGGTCGTGCCGTCCTCCCCGGTGACCACCAGGGTCTCGGTGAACCCCACGGTGTCCACCAGGAACTTGAGCGCGGCCCGCGGATCGTCGTAGCGCAGGGCGGGCCAGATGGTCGGTTGTGCTGTCATGCCCCCGAGTCTGCGGCGGAGAACACCCGCGAGTCTTGGAGGAATGGGAGCTCCTCGGCGATCCAGGTGCGCGGTGAGCACCCCGCGAGGGCGCGCCATTCGTTGCTCAGGTGCGCCTGGTCGTAGTAGCCGCAGTCGGCCGCGACCCGCGCGAGGTCGACCCGGCCGCGGACCAACCGGAGGGCGCGCTCGAACCGCAGCACCCGCGCCACCTGCTTCGGGGACAGCCCCAGTTCCCGCCGGAACAATTCCCCGAAATGTCTACGGCTCCAGCCGATCTCCTCGGCGAGCGATTCCACCCGGACCCGGCCGTCCACCCCGAGCATCCGCCGCCACGCCCAGCCGACCTCGGGCGCCGACCCCGGGCCGTCCGCCGCGACCGCGCCGAACACCTCGTCCAGCAACGCGAACCGCCCCGCCCAGTCCGGCACCTCGGCGAGCCGCCCGGCCAGCGACGCCAATCCCAGGTCGCCGAGTTCGACGACCTGCCCGCTCAGCTCGGCCGCGGACACGCCGAGGAGCGTGCGCACGCCCAGCGGGTTGAGTTCGACGTGCAGCCCGCACTGCACCGGATCCTGCGCGATCAGCACGGGACCGAGGTGCATCCCGCCGACCAGCGCCTGCATCGGCGTCTCACCGGTGATCCGGACCGGCCGTTCCAGGCTGATGATCAGGGTGACGTGCCGCGAAGGCAGGCCACGGTGCACGCCCAGCGTGACGTCGCGCTGGGCGTAACCGATGTAGCGCGCGACCAGGTGCCGCAACGCGGGATGCGGCCGCGCGACGGCCCAGGCCGTGCTCGGTTCCGTCACCCCAACAGACTAAGAGCCCTAGCCGACGGTGACGACCGGTTCGCCGCCGACGCCTTCTTCGCCCGCCTCCTCGGCGATGCGCATGGCCTCCTCGATGAGGGTCTCGACGATCTGGTGCTCGGGCACCGTCTTGATCACCTCGCCCTTGACGAAGATCTGCCCCTTGCCGTTCCCGGAAGCCACGCCGAGATCGGCCTCACGCGCCTCGCCGGGCCCGTTCACCACGCAGCCCATCACCGCGACCCGCAGCGGGACCTCCATCCCCTCCAGGCCCGCGGTGACCTCGTCGGCCAGCTTGTAGACGTCCACCTGCGCCCGCCCGCAGGACGGGCAGGACACGATCTCCAGCTTGCGCGGGCGGAGGTTCAGCGACTGCAGGATCTGCGCGCCGACCTTGACCTCCTCGACCGGCGGCGCGGACAGCGAGACGCGGATCGTGTCGCCGATCCCCTGCCGCAGCAGCGCGCCGAACGCGACCGCGGACTTGATGGTGCCCTGGAACGCGGGCCCGGCCTCGGTGACGCCCAGGTGCAGCGGGTAGTCGCACTGCTCGGCGAGGATCTCGTAGGCGCGCACCATGACCACCGGGTCGTTGTGCTTGACCGAGATCTTCAGATCGTGGAAGTCGTGCTCGGCGAACAGCGACGCCTCCCACAACGCCGACTCGGCCAGCGCCTCCGGGGTGGCCTTGCCGTACTTCTCCATCAGCCGCTTGTCCAGCGACCCCGCGTTGACCCCGATCCGGATCGGCGTGCCGTGGTCCTTCGCGGCGTGCGCGATTTCCTTGACCTGGTCGTCGAACTTGCGGATGTTGCCGGGGTTCACCCGCACCGCCGCGCATCCGGCCTCGATCGCGGCGAACACGTACTTCGGCTGGAAGTGGATGTCGGCGATCACCGGGATCTGCGACTTCTTCGCGATCGCGGGCAGTGCCTCGGCGTCGTCCGCGCTCGGGCAGGCCACCCGCACGATGTCGCAGCCCGCCGCGGTCAGCTCGGCGATCTGCTGCAGCGTCGCGTTGACGTCCGCGGTGAGCGTGGTGGTCATCGACTGCACGGAGATCGGGTGGTCGCTGCCGACGCCGACCGGTCCGACCTGCAGCTGCCGGGTCTTGCGACGCTCGGCCAGCACCGGCGGCGGGAGTGCGGGCATTCCTAACGCGACGGAGGTCATCGATTCCTCTGCAACCGTGGTGCGCAACGCTTGTCGACCCCAACGATACCTTCGGGCCCGGGTCGTGAGTGTTCCGGCCGGTTCTGACCGGTCTCCCCACTCACGACCCGTGACCAGCGGAAACGTGTGTTATCGCAGGCGGATCGGGTTGACGATGTCCGCGGTGACCGTGAGCAGGGTTACGGCCCCGCCGATCAGCACGAGCACCACGGTGACCGCCGAGAGCTTGCTGTAGTCGACCGGTCCGCCCGCCGCCTTGCCGCGGAGTTTGCGGATCCAGTCGCGCACCCGCTCGTACCAGGTGACCGCGATGTGCCCGCCGTCCAGCGGCAGCAGCGGCAGCAGGTTGAACACGCCGACGAAGAAGTTCAGGCTCGCCAGCAACAGCAGGAACAGCTGCCACAGGCCCTGCTCGACGGCCTCGCCGCCGATCCGGCTGGCGCCCACCACGCTGACCGGGGTGTTCGGATCGCGCTCGCCGCCGAAGATCGACTCCACCACGGCCGGGATGCGCTGCGGGAACTCCATCAGCCGCTGCCAGGTCTGCACGAACATGTCGCCGGTGAAGCCGGCCGCGCCGCCGATCCCGCTGACCACGTTGTACTCGAAGTACTTGGGGAACGTGACACCGATCGTCCCCTCCTGCTTGATCAGCGGAGGGCCGTCCGGATTCGCCGGATCCGTCACCGGCCGGTCGACCTTCGTCACCTCGATCCGCAGCGGCACGATCTCGCCGTTCCGGCGCACCTCGATGTTCACCGGGCCGGCGGCCTTCTTGATCTTGTCGGTGACCTCGGGATAGGTCGGCGTCGCCACCCCGCCGACGGACACGATCTCGTCGCCGGGCTGCACGCCGCCCTGCTTCGCCGGGGCCGGGTCGCCCGGCCGGCACACCGGGTTGAGCAGCTCGTTCGCGGTGTGGGCGTCCCGGACGCAGCCCGCCACCGCCTGGATCTGCGGGGTGCCGGTGATGTTCGGCAGGCCCATGGTGACGGCCATCAGGTAGAGCACCACGAACCCGAGGATGAAGTGCGTGATCGACCCGGCGGCCAGGACGACGGTCCGCTTCCAGGTCTTGAACTTCCACATCGCCCGGGGCGCCTCGTCCGGGGTGACCTCGTCGAGCGCGGTCATCCCGGCGATGTCGCAGAACCCGCCGAGCGGGATCCACTTCAGGCCGTACTCGGTCTCGCCTCGCCGGAAGGAGAACACCTTCGGGCCGAAGCCGACGAAATACCGCCGGACCTTCATGCCGAAGGCCTTGGCGGTCAGCATGTGCCCAGCCTCGTGCAGCGCGACGGACACACAGATGCCCAGTGCGAAGAGCACGACACCGAGAATGTAGGCGAGCACGCGCTACTTCCCTCCGATCTCGGCGGCGCGGGCGCGCGCCCACTGTTCCGCGGCGAGTACGTCTTCCACGTCGCGAGGTGCCCGACGCCAGTCGCCGGCGTCCTGCACCACCTGGGCAACAGTGTCCACGATGGACGTGAAGCTGGTGTTCCCGGCCAGGAACGCGGCCACCAGTTCCTCGTTCGCGGCGTTGAAGACGGCCGGGAGGCAGCCGCCCTCCCGGCCCGCGTGCCGGGCCAGCTCCACGGCCGGGAAAGCCGCGTTGTCCAGGGGTTCGAAGGTCCAGGCGGACGGCGATTCGAAGGCGCACGCGGCCGCGGCGCCGGGCACCCGAGCGGGCCAGTTCAGCGCCAGCGCGATCGGCAGGCGCATGTCCGGCGGGCTGGCCTGCGCCAGCGTCGAGCCGTCGACGAAGGTGACCATCGAATGCACGATCGACTGCGGGTGCACCACGACGTCGATCCGCTCGTAGGGGACGCCGAACAGCAGCTGGGCTTCGATCAGCTCGAGCCCCTTGTTGACCAGGGTGGCCGAGTTGATGGTGACCACCGGTCCCATGTCCCAGGTCGGATGCGCCAGCGCGGCCGCGGCGGTGACGTCGGTCAACTCCGCGCGCTTGCGCCCGCGGAACGGCCCGCCGGACGCGGTGAGCACCAGTTTGGCGACCTCCTCGGCCCGGCCGCCGCGCAACGCCTGGGCCAGCGCCGAATGCTCGGAGTCGACCGGCACCAGCTGACCGGGCTTCGCCGCCTCGAGCACCAGCGGGCCCCCGGCGATCAGCGATTCCTTGTTGGCCAGCGCGAGCGTCGCCCCGGTGCCCAGCGCGCGCAGCGTGGGCGCCAGCCCCTGCGAACCGGTGATGCCGTTGAGCACGACGTCGACCGGCACCGCGTCGATGAGCTCGAGGATCGCGTCGGCTCCGGCGAAGATGCGGGGCAACCGGAACTCACCCCGGGAGTAGCCGCGCTGCTGGGCCTCGGCGTACAGCGCGAGCTGCAGATCCTCCACCACGGTCGGCTTGATCACCGCCAGCGCGTCGACCTGGTGCGCGAGCGCCTGGGCGGCCAGCGCCGCGGGGTCCGATCCGCCCGCGGCGATCCCGGCGATGCGGAACAGGTCCGGATTGCGGGCCGCGACGTCGAGTGCCTGCGTGCCGATCGAGCCGGTGGAGCCCAGGACGAGCACGGTTCGTGGAGAGTTCATTACGTCGATTATCGCCAACCCCCGGCGCGGGTCATCGGCGAGTCACCCGGGACCGTATGGGATCATCGCTTGGCAAGCAGGCACCGGGCCGTGAGGAGTGGTCGTGGCAGGCAAGGCGGTCGAGAAGCGCGGGCAGGCGGTCGTCACCAAGGTGGACCCCCGTGACGAGCCGTCGGCGGAGTGGGGCTGGCACGGCCGCTTCCCGAAGGCCACCCGGCTGATGGCGCTGTTCTCCGCGATCGTGATGTTCGCGATGCTGATCGGCAACCACCACGGCCGGACCGAGGACGTCTGGCTGATCGGCCTCGGCGTCGGCATCATCGTGCTGCTCCTGATCGACCTGCGCCGCCGGCGCACCGCCTGGCGCCGCTGAAAACCGCCGAATAAGGTCACAACCCCATAACCGGGGCCGGATCCGCGCGCGTTCTCCGTACTGTCTCCGCACGTGGACGCTTCGATGGTCGCGGTTGTCGGGCTTGTCCTGCTCGGGGTCGGGGTGCTCGGCGCCCTGCTGCCCAGCGTGCTGCTGCTCGTCCGCAAGCGCGCCTCCCGGGCGGCCGCGGGCGAACCCGGCCCGGTGCGCCCGAGGTCGGCGCGCGAACTGGCCGAGGAGGCGAAGGCCTCCGGCCCGCCCGATCTCACCGCGACCCAGCTCGACTTCTATGTCCAGCACCACGAGAAGGCGCTCTCGGACAGCGCGCTCACGTTCCGGCTGGGGGTGCTGTCCGCATCACTCGGTTTCGTCGCGATCCTCGGCTCGGTGGCGATCTTCGTGTTCCGCGGTGGCGACTCGGCCTGGATCGGCACGGTCAGCGGCGCGGTGTGCGAGGCGGTCGGCCTGCTGTTCTTCGCCCAGGACCGCGAGGCGCGCAAGCAGGCCGACCGGATGTTCGCCATGCTCGACGCCCAGGTGGTGCGGACCTCGGCCACGAACACCGCGCGGGAAATCGCGGAAAGCCTGCCGGATGGCGAGAAGCAGAAATTGCTCGTCCAGATAGCGGTTGCTCTGGTCAAAGGATCTCCACCGGAGGCCGCGGGTGACATTTCACCGCGCGAGAACGACTAACCGGCGAGGATGAAACCCCGGACCGGCGGCAGTCGAGGTATTCCATGACCCGGAAGAACAAGTACTGGCTCGGCGTGCTGTCGGTGATGGCGGCGGGCCTGCTCCTGCTCGTCTTCTCGGCCTTCGGCGCGAACGGCCCCGAACCGGCGCCGCCGAAACCGTGCGAGGGCCCGGCCACCACGATCACGGTGCAGTCCTCGCCGGAGAAGTTCGACGTGATGACCAGCCTGGCCGCCGCTTATTCCGCCGCACACCGCCCGGCAGGCACTACCTGCGGTGCGGCCCGGATCGTCGCCTCGGTCGGCAGCACGGTGCCCGGTTTCGCCTGCGGCTGGGACGAAGCCCGGTTCGGGGCGCGGCCCGACGTGTGGAGCCCGGCGACCCGGACCTGGCTGGTCGTCGCGCAGAACCTGCACGAGACCCAGTGCGCGCAGAACCAAACCCTGCTCCCACCCGCCGCCGACCGGCAGGCTCCGTCGCTCGCGCAGACGCCGATGGTGATCGCCATGCCCCGGCCGATGGCCGAGGCGATGGGCTGGCCGAACGCCGACGTGGGCTGGAACGACGTGCTGCAGCTCGCGCAGTCCCCGGACGGCTGGAAGCTCAAGGGGCATCCCGAATGGGGCGCCTTCAAACTCGGCAAGACGAACCCGAACTACTCGACCACCGGCCTGCACGCGACGATCGGCGCCTTCTTCGCGGCCACCGGATCGACCTCGGACCTCACCCAGGACGACCTGAACGACGAGCGGGTCGCCGACTTCATGCGCGAGGTCGAGCGTTCCGTGGTGCATTACGGCGAAACCACGCTGACCTTCCTGCGCAACCTGTACGACGCGGGCCGGGTCCCGGGAGCGAACGGCCTGGACTACATCAGCGCGGTGACCGTGGAAGAGAAGTCCGTCATCGACTACAACCGCGGTTATCCCGAAGGCAAGATCGAAGGGGCGGGAACCGGCGGGCCGCCCGCCGTGCCGCTCGCGGCCTTCTACCCGAAGGAAGGCACGGTCGTCTCGGAAAACCCCTACGTCGTGCTGAACGCGAGCTGGGTGGACGCGGCGAAACGGGACGTGGCCAACGACTTCCTCGCCTACCTGCTCGCCCCGGAACAGCAGGCCGCGTTCGCCGAAGCCGGTTTCCGTTCCCCGCACGGCACGCCCGGCCCTGCCCTGGCGGCGTCGGCGGGTGTGCTGCCGGACAAGGGATTGAACGTCCTCAACATGCCCGCCGGGGACGTCCTCGCGCGGATTCCCGAGGCATGGGGCCGGATCCGCAAGGCGGCCAACGTGCTGTTCGTCGTCGACGTCTCCGGTTCGATGCGGAACGCGGACAAGCTGCCCCTAGCGCAGCAGGCCGCGCGGAGCGAAGCGGCACTGGGCACGTTCCGCGCGGACGACCGCCTCGGGCTGTGGGAGTTCAGCGGCCCGCGCGGGGGCGACAGCAGGCCGTGGCGCGAACTGGTGCCGCTCGGCGAGTTCGCGACCACGCGGCAGCCGTATGCCGACCGGATCGGCGGGCTGACCGCCGACGGGCCCACCGCGTTGTTCAACACCGTGCAGGCCGCGAACGAGGCGATGCGCAAGCACCTCGACCCCGGCCGGATCAACGCGATCGTCCTGCTCAGCGACGGCGAGGACGAATACGTGGGCGACAACATCGGACTCGACCGCCTGCTCGCCGATCTGACGTCCGGCGGCGCCGATCAGCAAATCCGGGTCTTCCCGATCGCCTACGGGGACGAGGCGAGACCGGCGGTCGACCAGCTGCGCCGGATCGCCGCGGCGACCCGGGCGAAGCTGTACCACTCCACCGATCCCCGGTCGATCTCGAAGGTCTTCTCCGACGTCCTGTCGAATTTCTGAACCCCGTCACCGGCGACTTCGACGTGGCCACCGGAAAGTTATCCGCTGAAATCAGGACAACTCGCCGGCCACTCCGGCCAGTTCTTCACCGACCGTCTCGGGTTCCGCCGGTGCGGGTTTGTTCCGGCACAGCAGGGAAGCGATCGCGCCGATCACGCAGACCGCGATCGCGAACGAGAAGGCGATGGAAAGACCTTCTGCGAACGGACCGGAGATCAGGTTCGGGAAGAAACTGCGCCCGGTGAGGAAGTTCGCCTGATCCGGCGGCAACTGGGTCAGCTGCGGGCCGAGCAGTTGCTGGATCGGGTTGTAGCCGAGGAACGCGGCGAACAGCACCGCCACCGCGGGCAGGTGGGCGAGCTGGTCGGCGGACGCGGCGGGCACGCCGTGCTCGGTGAGTCCCCGGCTCATCGCCCCGGGCAGATTGCTCGACAAACCCGCGATGATGAGGCTGAAGAAGAACCCGATCGACAGCACCATCGCCGCGTTCTGGAAAGTCGTCATCATCCCGGCGCCCGAACCGCGCGAATCGGCGGGCAGGCTGTTCATCACCTCGGCCCGGTTCGGCGAGGAGAACATCCCCATACCGATCCCGTTGAGCAGCAGGATCGCCGCGAAGGCCCAGTAGTCGAAGTCCACCGGCAGCGCGATCAGCAGGCCGAACGTCACCGCGGTGATCGCCATCCCGCCCGCCGCGAGCAGCCGGCTGCCGATCCGGTCGGCGAGCACGCCGGACGTCGGGGCGGACACCAGGAACCCCACGGTCATCGGCAGCATGTAGATCCCCGCCCAGAGCGGGGTTTGCTCGAAGCTGTACCCGTGCTGCGGCAGCCAGATCCCCTGCAGCCAGATGATCAGGATGAACTGCAACCCGCCCCGGCCCAAGGAGGCCGCGAGATTGGCCAGATTCCCCCAGGAGAACGAGGAAATCCGGAACAGCCGCAGCTTGAACAGCGGGTTGGCGACCTTGCTCTCGATCACCAGGAACGCCAGCAGCACGGCCACTCCGCCGATCAGGCAGGTCAGGACGAACGGGCTGCCCCAGCCGGTCGGCGCGTCCCGGTAGGGCTGGATGCCGTAGGTGATCCCGACCAGCACGGCGATCAGGCCGACCGCGAACGTGATGTTGCCCCACCAGTCCATCCGGGCCCGTTGCCGGACGCCGGTGTCGTGCAGTTTCAGGTACGCCCAGATGGTGCCGATCACCCCGAACGGCACGGAAACCAGGAAGATCAGGTTCCAGTTGACCGGGGCGAGCACCCCGCCGACGATCAGGCCGAGGAACGAACCGGCGATCGCGGCCACGCCGTTGATGCCGAGCGCCAGGCCGCGCTGGTTGGCGGGAAACGCGTCGGTGAGGATCGCCGATGAGTTGGCCATCAGGAAGGCGCCGCCGATGCCCTGCACGATGCGCCAGCCGATCAGCCAGAGCGCGGCGGCGTCCCCGTCGAACCAGGTGATGGCGAGCAGCACCGAGGACACCGTGAACACGGCGAAGCCCATGTTGTACATCCGCGCCCGGCCGTACATGTCGCCGAGCCGCCCGAAACTGACCACGAGCACCGCGGTGACCACCAGGAAACCCATGATCATCCACAGCAGGTAGCTGGTGTTCGCGGGTTCCAGCGGGTTGATTCCGATGCCCTTGAAGATATCCGGCAGCGCGATCAGCACGATCGAGGAATTGATCGTCGCGATCAGCATCCCGAGCGTGGTGTTGGACAGCGCGATCCACTTGTACCGCGGCCCCAGCTCGTGTCCCGCCTTCCGTCTGCGATCCACCGCCACCCCGCTCGTCATCGGACCTCCCGTCGCGCGTCAATTAGCTATGCTAAGTAACTTGCTTGGGGGAAACAACCAATTCCCGGCGGCCCGCGCGAGAGACCGATCACAGAACGAAACCAGTGCTTTGTCAGTCCTTTGTGGACCCTTTATTCCCCGGCGCCACCGGCCCAGACCAGGGTGACCAGGCTCCGGCCGGACGAGCCCAGATCCGGCGGCACCGCGGGATCGCAGCCGAACTCGCGCAGCGCGCGGTCGACCTCGTCCGTCCGGCCCGCGGGCAGGCACAGCCGTCGCCGGGTGACCGCCACCAGTTCGGCGAAGGTGGCGTGTTCCGCCTCGGCGGGCCGTTGCCAGCGGATCACGCGCGGCCGGACGCCGAGTTCCCGCAGTGCCGCGACGCAGTCCTCGGCAGTGGGCCCCTCGGGGCGGCTGATGCCGTGGAACCGCCGCCACAGCGGGTTGAGCTCGGTCAGCGGATGCCGGGCGGCGATCTCGGCGACCACCCGGCGGCGGGCGTGGCCGGTGAGCGCGGCGACGAACGGACCGAGGTCGGCGACGTTGTAGAGCACGTTGCCGCAGGTGACCACATCCGCCGGTCCGGCCTCCGCCGCGAGGTCGGGCCACCTGCCCCGCAGCACGCGCGCGGGGACACCGAGCCGGGCCGCTCGTCCGGCGAACGCGTCCAGCAGCGGGCGATCGCCGTCCACCGCGGTCACCGATTCGACCCTGCCCGCCGCGGCCAGCGGCAGGCTGGTGGCACCCGCCGCGGCACCGACGTCCAGCACCGTCCCCGGTTCCCGGAGGGCGGCGAGACCTTCGGCGTAGGTCGCCCCGATCGGGCAGGCGAGCTGGGCGTCGGCGCGGCGGACGAACACCTCGCGCGGCAACACCCACGGCGACTCCGGCGCCCCGGCCAGCACCGGTTCCGGGATCGCCCACGCCGCCAGCGCATCCGACCACGCTCGTACCGCGTTCACCAGACCAAACTAGACATCGAACCGGTCTCGCGGAAGCATCGGGCACGAGCACCGAGTCCACCACCGAGAGCGAAGGCCGGGTGAGCGCCATGAACATGCGGCGCATGGCGCGGGAGGAACGGGCGGATTTCGCGGCGTTCCTCGAGACTCTGACACCGGAACAATGGGACGCGCCGACGCTGTGCGCGGATTGGCGGGTGCGGGACGTCGTCGCGCACGTGATCAGCTACGACGAACTGGACACGCGCGGCCTGGTCGCGCGCTTCGCCAAGGGCCGGTTCCTGCCCGATCGGATCAACGCCGTCGGCGTGGCGGAGTACCGCACGCGCACCCCGGAAGAACTGGTGGCGCTGCTCAAGAAATACGCGGATCCGCGGGGACTGACCGCGGGGTTCGGCGGCATGATCGCGCTGGTGGACGGGCTCATCCACCAGCAGGACATCCGGCGCCCGCTCGGGCTGCCCCGCGAGGTCCCCGCGGAACGCCTGGTGCGCACGTTGCGATGCGCGTTGCTCGTCCCGCAGGTGCGGGGTTTCTGGCGTGCCCGCGGCCTGCGCCTGGTCGCCACCGACCTCGACTGGTCCGCCGGCTCCGGGCCGGAAGTGCGCGGCCCGGCCGAGGCGATCCTGATGGCCGTCGTCGGCCGGCGGGGTGTGGTCGAGGAGCTGTCCGGCCCGGGCCAGCACATTCTCGCGGGCCGTATCCGCTGACGTTCAAATGAGGGGGCGCCCGGTCCGGATCCTCCGGCGCACGTCCCACAGGTAGAAGTTCAGCGGGAACCGCCGCAGCACGCGGGGCAGCCGCCGGACCACGGCCGCGATCGCGGACATGAGCCGGTCGAAACGGCGCTGCTGGCGCGGCGTCCACGGCAGCCGCATCTCCTCGCGGAACCGCGGCGGCAGGAACCCGGTGGTGACGAACCTGTTGAATGGTCCTAAAAGGACACTTACGAACCGGGGCAGGAACCGGAACGTGGTGATCTTGTAGAGGTGGTCGCGGACGGTGTCGTCAATGGACACCTGTTCGAGCGCGTCGTTCCAGTAGTCGGCGAAGGCCGCCCGATCGGCGGGCCACATCTCGGGCCGCACCTGCAGCGTGGTCCCCAGCGTCGCGGAGGCGTGGTAGACCGCGTCCCGGGTGTCCGCATCGGCGGGCCCGGCGAAGAGCAGCCAGCAGTCCTCGACGCCCCGGTACAGGCAGGCCGCGACCCAGAGTTGCAGATCGCGGTCGAAGGCGTTGTACCGCACCGGACTGTTCTCGTCGGAGCGCACCTGCGCGTGCGCGGTGTTGACCGCCCGGCGGTAGTGCCGCTTGTCCTCGTCGGTTCCCATCGTCGCGACCGCGAGGTAGGTCAGCGTGGTGCGCAGCCGTTTGAACGGCCGCCGGAACAGGTTGCCGCTGTCCACTTTGCTCTCGACGACGCCGTAGCCGACGCCGGGCCGGGCCAGTTGCATGATCACGTTCGCCGGACCGGCCAGGAACGCACCGGCGCCGATCACCGCCTGGTCGAGGACGGCCTGATCCGGCGGAGCGTCGCCTGCCGTGGTGTCCATGAACGCGGTCCCTTCGACTCGATCTGCACACAACCGTTAGCAGAAATGGAACGGGATGCGGAACGATCTGTCAAGATGGGCGCCATGGAGACGAGCTCGCTGCGGGTGTACGGCGGTGTGACCGGCGACGATCGGCAGGCGGACCGCCGCGCCCAGTTCATCGAGGCCGGCCTGGACCTGCTCGGCGCCGGCGAAGGCGAGCCGAATCTGACCGTCCGCGGGGTCTGCAAGCACACCGGCCTGGCCGCGCGGTACTTCTACGAGAGCTTCCCCGACCGCGACGCGCTCGCCCTCGCCGTGTTCGACCACGTGGTCGAGGGCATCGCCACGACGACGCTGGCAGCCGTGCGCACGGCCGAACCGAGCGCCGACGCGAAGGTGCGAGCCGGACTGACCGCCCTGGTGCGCCGGATCGCCGAAGACCCGCGCCGGGGACGCCTGCTGTTCTCCCCGGCGCTCAACGTCCCGGCGCTGCTGCGGCGGCGAGCCGAATCCACCCGCATGTTCGTCCAGCTGCTCGGCCTGCAGGCGCAGGAGTTCTACGACATCCCCGACAGCGCGCGCCTCGCGCTGCTCGCCGAGTTCCTGGTCGGCGGGCTGGCGCAAACCCTCACCGCGTGGCTGGACGGCACGCTCCCCCTCGCCGAATCCGATGTCGTGGACCAGTGCACCCGGCTCTTCCTGACCGCCGGGGAACTGCGCTGACCTACGCTCCGGGAAGTCAGCCTTCGGCGGCGAGTTGGCCGCAGGCGGCCGCGATCTCCTGGCCGCGGGTGTCGCGGACCGTGCAGGCCACGCCTCCGGCGTTGACCCGGCGCACGAACTCCCGTTCCACCGGCTTCGGCGAGGCGTCCCATTTGCTGCCCGGCGTCGGGTTCAACGGGATCACGTTGACGTGCACCAGATTCCCCAGGTGCTTCCGCAGGACCTTCGCCAGCAGGTCCGCGCGCCACGGCTGGTCGTTCAGGTCCCGGATCAACGCGTACTCGATGGACACCCGCCGGCCGCTGGTCTCCGCGTAGAACCGCGCCGCACCGAGCACCTCGTCCACCGGCCACCGGTTGTTCACCGGCACCAGCGTGTCCCGCAACTCGTCGTCGGGCGTGTGCAGCGAAACCGCCAGCCGCACCGACATCTTCTCCTCGGCGAGTTTGCGAATCGCCGGAGCCAGCCCCACGGTCGACACGGTCACCGCGCGCTGCGAAATACCCAGGCCACCCGGCGCCGGATCGGTGATCCGCCGCACCGCGGCCACCACCCGCTTGTAGTTGGCCAGCGGTTCGCCCATGCCCATGAACACGATGTTGGACAGGCGGCCGGGGCTCGGGGTGCCGTCCGGACCGGGCATCTGACCGTCGCGCATCACCTTCGCGGCCGAACGGACCTGGTCCACGATCTCCGCGGTGGACAGGTTGCGGTCCAGCCCGCCCTGGCCGGTGGCGCAGAACGGGCATGCCATCCCGCACCCCGCCTGGCTGGAGATGCACAGCGTCGCGCGGCCGGGGTACCGCATGAGCACGCTCTCCAGCAGCGTCCCGTCGTGCGCGCGCCACAGGGTTTTGCGCGTGCTGCCGTCGTCGCAGGCGAGCGCGCGGACCTCGGTGAGCAGCGGCGGCATCAACTCGTCGACCAGCCGCTGCCGGGAAGCGGCCGGGATGTCGGTCATCTCTTCCGGGTCGACGGTCAGCCGGGCGAAGTAGTGGTTGGACAGCTGCTTGGCGCGGAAGGGCTTCTCGCCGAGTTCGGCGACCGCCTCGGCCCGCTCGGCCGTGGCGAGATCCGCGAGGTGCCGGGGCGGCAACCCGCGTCGCGGCGCGTCGAAAACCAGGGGAAGACCAGTCATAACCGAGTCATTGTCCCATGACCCGATCAGCCCGCGTCGAGGCGGCCCAGCTCACAGCACGTTGCATCGCGACCGTTTCCGATATATCGTGAGCCTGTCGGAACATAACGAGAAAGGACACCGACCATGAGACGACGACCATTCCCCCACGACGCGTTCCCCCGCGAGGACGTCCGCGAGGCCTTCGGCCCGTGGTCCCGCGGCGGTTTCGGCGAATTCCCTCCGGGCTGGGGCCCGGGCGGGCGCGGCCGCGGCATCCCCGGGCACGGCCGGGGCCACGGCGGGCGCGGTTACGGACGGCGCGGCAGGCGCGGCGACGTGCGCGCCGCGATCCTGGCGCTGCTGGCCGAGCAGCCGCGGCACGGTTACGAGATCATCGGGGAGATTTCCGAGCGCAGCGGCGGCTTCTGGAAGCCGAGCCCCGGCTCGATCTACCCGACCCTGCAGATGCTGGCCGACGAAGGCCTGGTGATCAGCCGGGAGGAGAACGGGAAGCGCCTGTTCGAACTCACCGACGAGGGCCGGACGGCCGCGGAGTCCGCGGAGGGCACGCCGCCGTGGGAACAGATCGCGGACGGCGTCGACCCGAACGAGGTCAGCCTGCGCCGCGCCGGAGGAACCCTGATCGCCGCGGCCATCCAGGTCTCCCAGGCCGGCACCCCGGCCCAGAAGGCGAGGGCGGTCGAGGTGCTCAACGAGGCGCGCCGCTCGATCTACGGCATCCTCGGCGAAGTCGACTCCGACGAAGAGGACGACGAGTGATCAAGCCGGACGAGGCCGGTGGGCTTTTCGCGGATGTGCACGCGATAGCCCACCGGCAGCGTCAACGGCTCCACCACACGACCGGGAAACCCGTTGAGCCGTAAGACATCCGCGATCGCCTGATCCGCGACCTGCGCGCTGAACTCGATCTTCAGCACCGATTCCACGCTCGCGCGGTCGTCGAACCGCCAGCGGGTTTCCACCTTGCGGCAGCGAAAACCCGCGTCGGCGAAGAACCGCTCCACGCGCGGCGGGTCGTAGTCGGGAAGGTCCGCGCGCATCCAGCCGCCGTACGGTTCGCTCGACACGTCGAGATCGACGATCACCAGCGCACCGCCCGGCCGCAGAACCCGTTCCGCTTCGCGCAGCCCGGGTTCGCAGCCGGGGCCGAAGAAGTACGCGGTCCGCGCGTGCACGAGATCGACACTGGCATCCGGCGCGGGCAACCGCTGCGCCGCGCCACGGCGGACTTCGACGCCGGGCACTCCGGCGACCCGCCGTTCGGCGCGGCGCAGCAACGGCAGATGCGGTTCCACTCCCAGCACGGATCTCGCCGACTCGGCGAACCGCGGCAGGTGGAACCCGTCGCCGCAGCCGACATCGAGCACGTCCCGGCCCGCCCAGTCGAACTCCTCGCGGAGCACCCGCCAGATCTCGCCGCCGACGTCCTGGCTACGATTCTCGAGCTCGTAGGCCGCCGGGTAGTACCAAATGTTCGGACTGGGCAATATGTCCACTTTGTCCGTTCCGGGCCGCGGTGCGAATCGGGCGATTCTCCTCACCCCGCCAGCATATTCGCGCGGCAGCGCACGCGCGGACGCGGCGATCTAGGTGAAGACCCCCACTCGGCCTTGTCTCGCAGGGAATGTTTGCGGAAAATTTACGTCTCTCGTTCCCGTGATCGGCAGCGGACGACGAGCGTGCAAGGAGGGGGCCGGCATGTCGCTCGATTCGCCAGCAACTCACTTCGTCCTTCCATCCGGGCTTCCGTGCTGGGTGGAACTCGCGGCGGCGAACGAGCCCGCCGCGCAACGGTTCTACGCCGGATTGTTCGGCTGGGACTTCAAGGAGAAACCGGATCCGGCGACGGTGACCAAGCGGTACTCGATCGCGTACCTCGGCGGTGTCCAGGTCGGCGGGCTGTACCGCGCGACGGCGGGCCAGCCGGTGGGCTGGACCCTGCATCTCGCGGTGCACAACACGGTCAGCACCGCCGAGTGGGTCGAACACCTCAACGGCCGGGTGATGCTGGGGCCGATGAACATCCCCGGGCGCGGCAGCATCCTGCACGCGGTGGATCCGACCGGAGCGCCGGTGGTGTTCTGGCAGCCCGCCGACGGCTGGGAGTTCGGGACCGGGCTGGCCAACATGTTCGCCGGCGCCGACCTCAACACCCACGACGGCGCGAGCGCCGACTACTTCTTCTGCAAGCTGTTCAACTACACCAGCGAGCAGATCGGGGACGCGCACAGCATCGACTACGCGGAATGGCGCCTGGACCACCAGCCGGTGCTCTACCGGTACGTGATGGGGCCCGAGTACCGGCCCGACACACCCCCGCACTGGATGATCTACTTCGAGATCGATCCGGCGCGCGGCGCCGACGCGGCCGCCGAGGACGCGCGGATGCTCGGCGGCACGGTGGTGATCCAGCCCTACGACACCCCGTTCGGCCGGATCGCGGTGCTGGCCGATCCGGACGGCGCGGTGTTCTCGATCATCGACCACTCGCAGGTGGTCGAGGGCTGGGGCCGGGCGGAAGTCGACGATCCCTACGACGACTAGCTAGCCGGTGCTGTGACCGGAGGGGGGCGGCGACTCTCAGGAAGAGGGTCCGTAGCAGGCGGCGATCGCGGCGGCGCGGTCGCGCAGACGGGTGCGCAACCACCGCGGGGTCAGGGCTTCCGCGTCCGTGCTGAGCTGCCACAGCGCCCATTCGGCGTGTCGTGAGTCCTGGAAGGTCACCTCCAGCCGCAGCCAGCCGTCCGCATCGGCTTCTTCGGCGCGGACGGCCAACGCGGTACTCACCAGGTCCTCCCGCCGCGCCGGGTTCACCCGTACCCGCACCGCGACCTGGTCGCCGCCGGTCCGGAACCGCGTGCTGCGTTCCTGCCAGGCCCGGTCCAGATCGACCCGGTCCGCTCGCTGGGCGGGTTCGTCGAGTTCTTCGGCGGCCGACACCCGCGACAGCCGGTAGGTGCGGTCCGCGCCGGATCTCGTGGCCAGCAAGTAGCCCTGGCCGCGTACGGTGACCAGGCCGATCGGGTCCACCGTGCGCCACCGCGGCGCCTGACCGGTGGCCGCGTAGTGGATGCGCAGCTTGTGCCCGGCGAACACCGCGCGCCGGACCTCGGCCACGACGGCGTCGGGCACCTCCTCGGCAACCACGCGGCGCGCGAGGAGATCGGTCTCCGGGTCGATGAGCAACCGCTGCGCCACACCGGCCGCGGTGTCCCGATGGCTTTCGGGTAGCGCGTCGACCACCTTGAGCATGGCCGAAGCAAGCGCCGAGCCGAGGCCGAACACCTGCGCGCCGCGCCGCGATCCGGCGACCAGCAGGGCGAGCGCCTCGTCGTGGTTCAGTCCGGTGAGTTCGGTCTGGAAACCGGGCAACAACGCGAAACCGCCGTGCCGGCCGCGTTCGGCGTAGACCGGGACACCGGCCGCGGACAGCGCCTCGATGTCGCGCAGCACGGTGCGGGTGGACACCTCCAGCTCGCGGGCCAGCGTGGCCGCGGACAGCCGACCGCGCTGGCGCAGCAGCAGCACCAGCGAGACCAACCGGTCGGCACGCATGCGAAAACCCTACGGGAATACCCGACACAGGATGTCGTGATTCGTTGGGAAGCTGATCAACATGACAAGCAAGACAGTGGCCACTGAGCCGAACGACCTGGGCAGGTACTTCATCGAACGCGCCAACGCGCGCGACGTCGACGGCCTGGTGGCGTTGTACGAGCCGAACGCCGTGCTGGCGTTTCCGCCGGGCAATCTCGCGACCGGACACGCGGAGATCCGCAAGGTGTACGAGCAGTTCCTCGCGTCCGAGCGGGTGCTCTCGCCGGGTAGGCAGCATCCAGCGCTGGTGAGCGGCGACCTGGCACTCACGGTGACCTCGCTGCCCAATGAGATGACCGTCGAGATCGCCCGTCGCCAGCCGGACGGGACCTGGCTATGGGTCGTGGACCAGCCGGTACTCGTGCCGTAGCGGGGCGGTGGTGGGCTCGCGCGACCGAGCCCACCACCGCTCGAACCGGCACGAATGGCAGTCAGGCGGGTGATTTCCGATGCTCAGCATGGTGACGATCGGCTTCGCCGCCGAGTACACCCGCCGCTACACCACCGAGATCCTCGACCGCGCCGACCTCACGCCGATCGTGTCGGCGCTGCCGAGCAGCGGGACCGCGGCACTGCTCTGCGTCGAGCGCGACCCGAAAGCCTGCCACCGCTCGCTGATCGCCCAGCGGCTGACCGAGCAGCACCAGGTCACGATCGAGCACCTGTGCCCCATCACACCCCGTGAACCACTCCGGTCACCGCGCTAGAGGCGCCAGAGCAGGTCGGCGAGGGCGTCCAGGTCCGGCAGGTCGCGGAGACGCTCGGCCGGGAACTCCTCGAGCACGTCGAAGTCGTGCAGCAGGGTGAACGCGAGCATCGCGCGCGGCTCGAAACCCGCGGGCGGGCCGCCGTAGCCCTCCAGGAACGCCGACAGCAGGCCGGTGTCCGCCGCGAACAAGCCCAGGTGCAGGACCACCAGTTCGTAGCGCGGGTCCGCCACGGCGGCGTCGCCGAAGTCGATGATGCCGGTGATCTCGCCGCTCCCGTCGAGGAAGACGTGGTCGGCGTGCAGGTCACCGTGGACGAGCACGCGCTCGGCGCCCGGCAGGCTCTCCGGCGCGGGCAGGTACTCGTCCAGTTCGGCGCACAGCCGCTCGGGCAGGTGACCCCAGCGCCGGTGATCGGCCACGGCCGCGGCCCGGCGCTCGGCGAGCAGCGCGCGAAAACGCTTGTCGTCGCCGAAGATCGGCCCGTCGCGCAGCGGGGTGGCGTGCAAGGCGCGAATCACGCCGCCGAGTTGCTTGGCGAACCGCAGCCGAGCCTGTTCGTCCATTGTAGACAGAGCGGATCGGCACGGGGTGCCCGGAATCCGGTTGGTGATCAGGTACGGCCACCGCCAGCTGGGGCCGTCCGGATCGAGTTCGCCCGCCGCCACGACCCGGGGCATCGGCAGTCCGCGCCCCTCGGTCAGCGCGTAGAACTCCGACTCCGCGGCGTGGCTGTCCGGCCCGCACCACCGGTCGCCGAAGAACTTCACGACCAGACCGGTGTCGGTGAGCATGGTCGGATAGGTGCCCTTGGTGCCGGACACGATCCGCTCCGGGCGGGGCAGCCCGTGCGCGGCGAGCGCCCGGTGCGCGAACGGCGCCCAGTAGTCCGCCCGGTCCAGCAGCCGCACGTACCGCTCGTCGGAGTCGATGTCCGGGATCATCACCGGCTACGGCACGAACGCGGACAGCAGCAGCCAGGACACCACCGCGGAGGGCAACAGCGAATCGAGCCGGTCCATGAGCCCGCCGTGGCCGGGCAGCAGATTGCCCATGTCCTTGATGCCGAGGTCGCGTTTGATGAGCGATTCGACCAGGTCGCCGAGGGTCGCGGTGAGCACGATGGCCGCGCCGAAGAGCACGCCCTGCCAGGCGTGGCCCTCCAGCATCAGGCTCAGCGTCAGCGCACCGGCGACCACACCGGCGACGAGGGAGCCGCCGAATCCTTCCCAGGTCTTCTTGGGGCTGATCGAGGGCGCCATCGGATGCTTGCCCCGCAGGACACCGGCGACGTAACCGCCGGTGTCCGAGGCCACCACGACGATCATGAAGGTGAGGACCCGGCCGACCCCGTCGGGCGGGGTCACCAGCATGGCGGCGAACGAGGCGAAGAGCGGCAGGTAGGCGGCCGCGAACACGGACGCCCCGATGTCGCGCAGGTAGCCCGCGGCGCCGCCGGGGAGCCGCCACAGCAGGCACGCCAGCACGGTCAGTACGAACGCGGTGAGCGCGCCCTCCCGGCCGAACGGCCAGGCGAGCCAGATCATCGCCTGGCCACCGGCCAGAACCGGGATCAGCGCGATCCGGACGTCCGCCGCCCGGCGCAGCGCACCGGCGAGTTCGACGGTGCCGACCACCACCGCGGCGGCGATGATCACGATGAACAGCTGCCGCACGGTGAGCAGCGAAACCAGGATCGCCGCGCCGAGCACGACCCCGACCGCGATGGCCGCCGGCAGGTTGCGCCCTGCCCGGGAGGCCTTCTTGGCCGGGGCCGGAGAATCCACGGGTTCCGAAGACTCCGCGGCGTCCTCGCGTTCTTTGCTCACCTGGGCCATCAGACTTCGAGGAGCTCGGCTTCTTTGTGTTTCACCAGCTCGTCGACCTGGTGCACGTAGTTGTCGGTGAGGTGCTGGAGTTCCTTCTCCGCGCGCACGACATCGTCCTCACCGGCCTCGCCGTCCTTGGCGATGCGGTCGAGCTCCTCCTTGGCCTTGCGGCGAACGCTGCGGATGGAGACCCGGGCGTCCTCGCCCTTGCTCTTCGCGACCTTCACCATCTCCTTGCGCCGCTCCTCGGTGAGCTGCGGGATCACGATCCGGATGATGGTGCCGTCGTTGCTCGGGTTCACCCCGAGGTCCGAGTCGCGGATCGCCTTCTCGATCGCCGCGAGCTGGGTGGCGTCGTACGGCTTCACGACCGCCATCCGGGCTTCCGGGATGTTGACGCTCGCCAGCTGGTTCAGCGGGGTCGGCGCGCCGTAGTACTCGACGACGACTCGGGAGAACATGGCCGGGGTGGCCCGGCCGGTGCGCACCGACGACAGGTCCTCCTTGGCGACGGACACCGCTTTTTCCATCTTCTCCTCGGCATCGAGGAGGGTCTCGTCGATCACGGCTACTCCTTGTGTTGTTCCGCGCCGCTGATGGTATTGCCCGTTAAGGATCCCAGCAGGTCTAGACCGGCTGTCCGGCACCGGGGGTACTGACCAATGTGCCGATCCTCTCACCACCCACCGCGCGGGCGATGTTCCCCTCGGTGAGCAGATTGAACACGATGATCGGCATGTTGTTGTCCATGCACAGGCTGAACGCCGTGGCGTCGGCGACCCGGAGACCGCGCTCCAGCACCTCGCGGTGCGTGATCTCTTCGAACATCTTCGCGGTCGGGTCGCTCTTCGGGTCGGCGGTGTACACGCCGTCGACGGCCTTCGCCATGAGCACGGCCTCGCAGCCGATCTCCAGCGCACGCTGGGCGGCCGCGGTGTCGGTGGAGAAGTAGGGCATGCCGGTGCCGGCGCCGAAGATCACCACGCGGCCCTTCTCCAGGTGCCGCTCGGCGCGGCGCGGGATGTAGGGCTCGGCGACCTGACCCATGGTGATCGCGGTCTGCACGCGGGTGGGCACGCCTTCCTTCTCCAGGAAGTCCTGCAGGGCGAGCGAGTTCATCACGGTGCCGAGCATGGCCATGTAGTCGGCCCGGTCGCGGTCCATCCCGCGCTGCGAAAGCTCGGCACCGCGGAAATAGTTTCCGCCGCCGATGACCACCGCCATTTGCACGCCGGTGCGGACAACTTCCGCGATCTGCTGGGCGACCGAGTGCACCACGTCCGGATCAACGCCTACCGCGCCTCCGCCGAACATTTCGCCGCCCAATTTGAGCAGCACCCGGCGATAGCCGCCGGACCGCTCTGCATTCATGTCGCCCTCCGCGTGCTCCGGTACCGCTTTGTCCGATGCTGTTTCACACTTGTGCCCCGTCCCCGACGGCTTGCGGAGACGGGGCACAGGTGTGTGGTCCGAACTTACTGCTGTCCGACCTCGAAGCGGGCGAACCGGGTCACGGTTACGCCGGCCGCGTCAAGCAGGGCCTTCACCGTCTTCTTGTTGTCGGTCACCGACGGCTGCTCAAGGAGCACGTTGTCCTTGTAGTAGGCGTTGACCTTGCCCTCGACGATCTTGGGCAGCGCCTGCTCCGGCTTGCCCTCCTCGCGCGCGGTCTGGTCGGCGATCCGGCGCTCGTTCTCGACGATCTCGGCCGGGACCTCGTCGCGGGTCAGGTACTTCGCCTTGAGCGCGGCGACCTGCATCGCGGCGGCGCGGGCGGCGCTCGCGTCGTCACCGGTGTACTCGATGAGCACGCCGACGGCCGGCGGGAGACCGGCGCCGCGGCTGTGCAGGTAGGTCTCGGTGGTGCCCTCGAACGCGACCACGCGGCGCAGCTCGAGCTTCTCGCCGAGCTTCGCGGACAGCGCGTTGACCGCGTCGTCCACGGTCGCGCCGTCCAGCTCGGCGGCCTTGAGCTGCTCGACGTCGCTCGTCTTCAGGCCCTTCGCGACCTCGACGATCTTGTTGGCGAGCTCCACGAACGCGTCGTTCTTGGCGACGAAGTCGGTCTCCGAGTCGAGCTCGATCAGGACGCCGCCGTTGCCGGCGACGAGGCCTTCGGCGGTGGCGCGCTCGGCGCGCTTGCCGACGTCCTTGGCGCCCTTGATGCGCAGGTACTCAACGGCCTTGTCGAAGTCGCCGTCGTTCTCCTCCAGCGCCTTCTTGCAGTTCATCATGCCGGCGCCGGTGAGCTCGCGGAGGCGCTTGACGTCTGCCGCGGTGTAATTCGCCATCGTGCGTTTTCCGTTCCTTTTTCGGTACGCGCGGGTGTGGGTGGGTGGCTGGTGTTTCCCGTGTGGCCCGGGCGCGCCCGGGCCACACGGGAGAACGAGGGTCAGGAACCGGTGGTCTGTTCCTGCGGAGCCTCGGCGTTCGAGGCGGCCTGGTCCGCGTTCGCGGCGGCGGTGTCGGAACCGGCGAGCAGCTCCTTCTCCCACTCCGCCAGCGGCTCGTCGGAGGCGACGCCCGGCTCGGGCTTGTCCGCGCCCTCGGCCGCCGCGCCGTTACGACCGGAACGGGCCAGCAGGCCGGCCGCGGCCGCCTCGGCGACGACCTTGGTCAGCAGGGCGGCCGACCGGATCGCGTCGTCGTTGCCCGGGATCGGGTAGTCGACCTCGTCCGGGTCGCAGTTGGTGTCCAGGATCGCGACGATCGGGATGTTCAGCTTGCGCGCCTCACCGACCGCGATGTGCTCCTTCTTGGTGTCCACGATCCACACGGCGCTGGGCACCTTGGACATGTCGCGGATACCGCCGAGGGTCTTCTCCAGCTTGTCCTTTTCGCGAGTGAGCGTGAGGATCTCCCGCTTGGTCAGGCCCTGGAAGCCGCCGGTCTGCTCCTGCGCCTCGAGCTCCTTGAGGCGCTGCAGCCGCTTGTGCACGGTCTGGAAGTTGGTCAGCATGCCGCCGAGCCAGCGCTGGTTCACGAACGGCATGCCGACGCGCTGCGCCTCGGCCGCGATCGCTTCCTGCGCCTGCTTCTTGGTGCCGACGAACATGATGGAGCCGCCGTGCGCGACGGTTTCCTTGATGAACTCGAACGCACGGTCGATGTAGGTCAGCGTCTGCTGCAGGTCGATGATGTAGATGCCATTGCGCTCGGTGAAGATGTAGCGCTTCATCTTCGGGTTCCAGCGACGGGTCTGATGCCCGAAGTGCACGCCGGAATCGAGCAGCTGCTTCATGGTGACGACGGCCATGGCCGGATTCGCACCTCTTCTGTCTTGAGCATGCCGGGCATCCGCTCCGGCACGCATGTCGGTTTTGTCGCCGCCGGCCGGGTGGCCGGTAGCCCTGGTGCCGTGCCGGTGCCCGGACCCGCCCCTGTACAGCCGGTGAAGACTGAGCCGGAACGAGACCGCCGGGCGCCGCGCGCTCCGCTCGCCAGGTGGATGAAGCCCTGGCCAGCGCGGAACGAGCACGTGCACGCGAAGTCAGCCTGTGCTGGCACAAGCCGCGCAAATAGTGTACGCCGCCGGTGGAACACCCACCGCACCGGCAGCCCCAAATGCGGTTACTTGTCCACACCCACCCGCGTTATCCACAGATTTCGAACTCGGCCACCACACCCACGCCGAGCCCGCAATCCTGGCTACATGACCCCTATCGCCCTCATCAGCCGCAATGTTTCGCCCCGTCGCCGCGGTCGCCATCGACGGCCCAGCCGGTTCGGCCGGATGCCGGAGGTGCTGCTCATCCTGCTGTTTCTCGGCCTGCTCCTGGTGCCGTTGACGGCGCTCGCGCAGCCCGCGACCGCGCCCGCCGAGCCGGAACCGAGGTTCAGCTGGCCGCTGTCCCCGAGCCCACCGGTGACCAGGCCGTTCGAGCCCCCGGCCGGCCCGTACGCACCCGGTCACCGCGGGGTCGACCTCGGCGGCGCGCCGGGCCAGCAGGTGCTGGCGGCCGGGCCCGGCGTGGTGGTGTTCGCCGGGCTCCTCGCCGGCCGCGGCGTGGTGTCCGTCGATCACGACGGTGGCCTGCGCACCACCTACGAACCGGTGACCGCCCTGGTCGCCGCCGGTGACCAGGTGTACCGCGGCCAGCCGATCGGCGCCCTCGATCCCGGCCATCCCGAATGCCAGGTCACCGCGTGCCTGCACTGGGCCGTCCGCCGGGGCGAGGAGTACCTCAACCCGTTGAGCCTGATCCAGGTGGATTCCCGGATCCGTCTGAAACCCTGGAACGGGGGCGATGCCATGTCCCGGTAGCCCGTGGTTCCCGGAGTGCACCAGCGGGCGGGTCATCCGGCGTCACGAACCCACCGTGACCAGGCCCTGACCTGTCCCCAGCACCCGTCTGAGAACTCACCACGCGATCACGTCGACGGAGGCGCTCGTTGCCGAGTCAATCTCGCTTCCTGCTGCGGGACGCCTCGCCGCCGCGACCGTGTTCGGACGGCCTCACCGGCAAGAAGCACTCGCCCGCGGAGTTCTTCACTTGCCGAACGCCCCGGCGCGAACCCGCGTGGCTGTATCCGCGAAAAAGGCACCACTTCTCCGCGGATCTCAGCACTGCACCAGTGCCCCTGGCTATCGATGTCCGTGGACTACGACATCACTCGATGTGCTTCCTCGCTGGTGAGCACGGCCGCCGCTCGCCACACCTCCAGGTCGTTCGGCCCCGCTGCCGCACGGGCGCTCCACCTGGACCTGCGACGTCGCCGTCGACCCGCCCGCGGGGGCCGAGGAAGCCGCGCATCCCTAACGCCGCAGCCGGGCACCTCGCAGGCGATGTCGAAATTCGTCGACACCACGCGGTCAAGGACCACGGCGATGCCGCCATCCATGAGCAAGTGCCGTCGCCCCCGCGGACGGAACCATCCGCGGGCCACTCCGGCTCTCAGACGTTCCGCGCGGACTCGCCTCCGCCCAGGACCCTCGTCATCTCGGGAGGTGCAACACGACCTGTCTTAGCAGACCTGCCTCAACTTCAAGCATGGTGCTCGACTCGACCTGAGGCCACGCACGCCAAGCGGGGTGAAAAGCCGGGCGATCCCAAAGGCACCCAGCCCGCCGGGCAAACGTATGGCACTCGCATCCCAGGTGAAGCCGACCATAGGCGCCGGGCCTTCTCGGAGCCACCGTGTCGGACGTCCCGAGACTGAAGCGCCCGCTCAGGACACCGTGAACACTCACAGCTCCGGCTTGCCTGGTGGCCAGGGCTGCGGGAATCTCTCCAGCTGGACCTCGCCGATCGCCCACTCGCCCCATCAACCGCGATGGCGCAGCGGCGAGCCGCTCACGCGGGAACCACGACCTACCAGTCGTCTCGCACGAGCTACGAAGTGTCAGCGATGTCCTGAAACACAAGGCCCGGCCACCTTCAGCCTCGGGATGTCTGGCGCGGTTGGTCTGGCGGAACCTCACAGACCAACCGGTCGCCCACGTGGGGTACGTCCGCCATGCCTGGCCAAGCCGACTGGATGTCCCCGCGTTGGGCCGTCGCCTTACCCGGTTTGGCGCGCGCCCGAAACCAGGTCGAGCCGACCACCACGCTGGATGTCAGGCACCATGACACGGGACCTCGACCCACAAGTTCCCCGTAACGAGAACGCCACAGGTCGCGCTGGATACGGATGCGGGCGCTGGAGCCGCTAGACGCCTGCCTGTTCGACCAGTTTGGCCCGGAGGCGGAGCACTGCCCTGGTGTGCAGCTGGCTGACCCGGGACTCGGTCACGCCCAGCACCTTGCCGATCTCGGCGAGGGTGAGGCTCTCGAAGTAGTAGAGGCTCACCACGATCCGGTCACGCTCGGTGAGCTGCGCGATGGCCTCGGCGAGCTGGCGCCGGTTGTCCTGGTCGACCAGTACGGCCACCGGGTCGACCGCGTCGTCGTCGGGCAGGGTGTCGACCAGGGAACCGCTGTCCTTGCCCGCCGCGACCAGGTCCTCCAGGGCGACCACGCTGGTGAGCTGCAGCTGGCCGTAGAGGTCGCGGAGGTCGTCGACGGTGATGTCGAGTTCGGCGGCCAGTTCCGCGTCGGTCGGTGTGCGGTGCAAGCGGGCGCCGAGGCGTTCCAGCGCGCGTTCGGCTTCGCGGGCCCGGCTGCGTACGACCCGGGGCACCCAGTCCTGGGAACGCAGGTCGTCCAGGATCGCGCCCCGGATGCGCTGCATCGCGTAGGTCTCGAACCGCAGGCCGCGCTCGGGATCGAACTTCTCGATCGCGTCGACCAAGCCGAAGATGCCCGATTGCACCAGGTCACCGACGTCCACGTGGGTGGGCAGCCCGGTGCCCACCCGGCCGGCGACGTACTTGACCAGCGGCGCGTAGTGCAGCACCAGACGGTCCCGGATCCGCTGGTGCGGGGCGCGGGCGAACTGCTTCCACAAGGCCTGGATCCCGGCGTCCACGTCACCAGCGGGACCTCGCACCGGTGCCGTGGGCGCGACGGCCCCACCATCCGGGGGCTGGGCGTCCGCATGGTCGGTTGTCTCGCTCAGTTGCAGATCGGCGGTCACGGGATCGCCGTTCTCGGCAGCGGGGTCAGGGCTTTCTCCGGGCTTGTGCGAGGTCGATGGCACACGCGACACCCCGTTCGGGACGCTGCGCTCGGCGGCCTTCTGGGCGTGCGGCGGCGTGCGACGGCTAGCCGATTCTCCTCCGGCGTCATCGCGCACGCGGGTGGGTTCGGTCATGGATCGCCTTCAGCCGCTCGACGGTCACGTGAGTGTAGAGCTGCGTGGTGGCAAGCGTAGCGTGACCGAGTAGTTCCTGAACGCTGCGAAGGTCCGCTCCCCCCTCCAGTAGATGAGTTGCCGCCGAATGGCGCAATCCGTGCGGCCCCATGTCAGTAGCGCCGGGTACCGAACCGACGGCGTCATGGACCACCCGGCGTACCGTTCGCGGGTCCAGCCTGCCTCCACGAACACCGAGGAAGAGCGCCACACCAGCCGATTTGTCGACCTTGTTCGACGCTTTGGCGATCGCCGGACGGCCGGTGTCCAGCCAACCGCGCAGCGCCCGTTCGGCGGGTACCCCGAACGGGACCATCCGCTCCTTGCCGCCCTTGCCCAGAACCCGCACGACCCGCCGGGTGAAGTCGACGTCGTCGACATCGAGCCCGCACAGTTCGGACACCCGCACCCCGGTCGCGTAGAGCAGTTCGAGCACGGCGTGATCGCGCAGCGCCTCGGCGTCGCGTTCGGCCGCGCCCGCGCCGGAGGCACGCATCACCTCACCGGCCTGCTCCGGACGCAACACCCCCGGCAACGTGCGGTGCGAGCGCGGAGCCACCAGCCGCGCACCGGGGTCCCCGGAGAGCAATCCGCGCCGCCGTGCCCATGCCGTGAAGGTACGCGCCGCCGCGGCCCGCCGCGCGAGCGTCGTACGGCCGGCACCCGCGGCGTGCTGGGTGGCCAGCCAGGACCGCAACACCGCGACATCCAAACCGTCGAGCGCGGGACGCCGCTCGACCTCCTCACCGGAACCGTCTTCGCCGCCGGAATCCCCGGCGGGGACGCCGTGCAGGAAACCGAGCAACGAGACCACGTCACCCACGTACCCGCGCACGGTGTGCTCGGAAAGGCCACGTTCGAGCCGGAGGTGGCGCTCGTAATCGTCGAGTAGATCAGCGGCGGCGCTCGGCAACGCGTTCCGGACACGCCGCAGGTCGACGCGGCGCGAACCCCGTTGTGCCGACCCTGCCGCGGGACGCCGACCTTGCGCTGACGACATAGTCCTTCACGCTGCGCGAACCTCGGCCGATGGTCAAGCATCGCCACACCCAGATCGAGTGTCGGGCATCCCATCGCCCGCCCACGGCTCTTGCCGGTCCGGTCGCACGCGCCGCCATCCGGAGTCCACACGCTCGGCCAGCCCGTCGATTTCCAGCGCGGGCAACACCGCACGCACGCGTTCGAGCGGAACCCCGGACTCGGTCGCGATCCCTTCGGCCGACTTCCCCTTCCGGCGCCCGAGTGCCTCGTGCACCCGCAGCGCATCCGGGCCGAGACCATCAGTTGGTCGCCGCGGCCGGAACCGCGCCGACCGCTCAGCGCCGAGCTCCCCCGCCGTCTCCACCACGTCCTCGACCGAGGCCACCAGCGTCGCCCCGGCTTCACGGATCAACTCATGGCAGCCGACCGACATCGCCGAGCCCACCGGTCCGGGCACTGCCATCACCGTCTTGCCCAGTGCGCCCGCGGTACTGGCGGTGTTCCGGGCACCACTGCGCCGCCCCGCCTCGACGACCACGATCCCTGCACCCAACGCGGCGATCAGTCGGTTGCGAACCAGGAACCGATGACGCGCCGGTGGCGTGCCGGGCGGGTATTCGCTGATCACCAAGCCGTGCTCGGCGATCCGGTCGAGCAGCCCGACGTGCCCGGCGGGATACCCCACGTCCAAGCCGCAACCGAGCACCGCGACGGTGACCCCGCCACCCGCCAAAGCGCCACGATGAGCGGCCCCGTCGATGCCGTATGCGGCGCCGGAGAGCACCGGGACACCGCGGACCGCGAGCCCGTGAGCCAGTTCGGCCGCAGTGTGTTCACCGTAACCGGTCGCCGCCCTCGCCCCCACGACCGACACGGCACCCTCGACCGCCTCGTCCAGCCGTCGCCGACCACGCACCCACAGCCCGAGCGGCGACGCGACGCCCTGCACTCCCCGCCGACCGGCGACCTCCAGCGACAGCAACGGCCACGCCGGCCACTCGTCGTCCTCGGGAATGACCAGCCGCGCACCCAGCTGGTTCGCACCGGCCAGGTCCTGCTCGGCCAGATCCAGCTTCCGGCGCGCCTCGGTCTCGTCCCGCACCCGCGCGGGACAGTCGCCCTTGCGCACCAAATCCGCCGCGACCACCGCGCCGTGCTCGGCAACGAATGCCACCACCGCGTGCGCGGGCGGCTCCGCGACACGCAGCAGGTACGTCCGGGCGAACCGCACCCGTTCCGGCGAATCAGTTCGCGGACACGCGTTCCCGGCAGTCGCCGAACCCACCGTAGTCTCGCCCAACGGGCTGGTCATGCGGCCCTCCCAGCACCGGAACCGAAGGCAATCGCGACCCGCTTGGTGTCTGGCTGATCGACATCGACCGGAACCTTCAAGTGCCGGGCCATCCGCGAACCTGGCGGGCAAGGTCCGGCCCCGAGATTCGTTCGGGCGACAGGGCCGCATTCGGAGACGAATGACGCCCGCGCCGCCTGCCCCCCTTCAACCGGGCACAGGCGAGGACGATCGGGCTCGCGCGAGGGCAGGCTCGCGGCTGGGTCGGGCAGTGGGCTGATCAGCGCGGCCTTCCGATCATGGAGCTTGAAGGAGGTCGCGCGCAGGTGGTTGGACCATGAAGGGCGGGCAACCGGGCTGCGTTCGGGGACCAACGCTGCCACTGCGGTCGTGCCTAGGTTCAAGGCCCACGGCAGAACCGTCCGGGTCGATCGAACCCGCCCAGGAGTGCCTGGGCGAGGATGGCTGGGCTCACGCCATAGCGAACTCGCGGTGAGGTCGGCACCTGGACAGTCGGCATCGGCAGGAACACGGAAGCAATCGACCGCGGGCAACCACGACGAAAAGGTTTCGGCCCCCAAAAGACCACCACGGACCACGAGACTGGGTTCACGGACGAACCCCACTCGCGCCGCCGTGCCTAGCGCCACTGGCCACGGCAAATCCGCCCGGGCTGACCGAACTCGCCCGAAAGTGCGCGGGGAAAGGCGACCGGGCCCACGCAATAGCGAACTCGCGGAGGGGTCGCCGCCTGATTGGGCGGCATCAGTGCAGTAACCAACGCAATCGACTGTGGGCAACCACGACGAGAGGGCGCCGGTCCGCAAAAGGTCACTGCGGACGACGAGACTATGTGGACGGAGGAATGGCGCCTGGGCCATGGTGGCTGGCTTCGCCGCTTGAGGTTGGTGTGCCTGTCGCGGCCAACCTCGCTCATTACGGTTCGGACAGAGACGCCGAGCAGGCGGCGTTCCGAACGCACGGTTTGAAGGCGACCGCGACGTGGTCGATACCTGGACCGGTTCGCGTTGGCAAGGACACCACAGCAGTCGACCGCGGGGACTCTTGACGAGCAGGGTCCGGTCCACCAGAGCGGAGCGCGGATGACAAGGCTGCGTCTCGCGGACGAAGGGCACCCGAGCCCTGGTGGCTGACTTCGCCGCTTGAGGTTGGTGTGTCTGCCGCAGCCAACCTCGTTCAATGAGGTCCGGACAGAGACGCCGAGCAGGCGGCGTTCCGATCGCGCGGTTTGAAGGCGGCGGCGAGGTGGTCGGTGTCTGGACCGGTTGGTGTTGGCAGGGGCGCCACGGCAGTGGATCGTGGGGACTGGGGACGAGCGGGGTCCGGTCCACCAGAGCGGAACGCGGGCGATGAGGCTGCGCCTTGCGGACGAATGGTGCCTGGGGTCTGGTGGCTGGCTTCGCCGGGTGGGGTTGGTGTGCCTGCGACGGAGGTCTTCGTTCGGAAAGGTTCGGGCGGGGGCGGGTGGGTTCGTTCGGGGGTGGGGTCGCGGTGGGGGCGGCGGGGTGTGCGGTGGTCATGCG
>NZ_VTHK01000061.1:0-6459 GCF_009765355.1 Amycolatopsis anabasis
CTACCACACCCGGTCAACCCCACCCCACCAGCAAAAACCAAGATGAAAAATGCCCAATGAG
The DNA here is from genome assembly GCF_009765355.1 of Amycolatopsis anabasis. Lineage (GTDB taxonomy): Bacteria > Actinomycetota > Actinomycetes > Mycobacteriales > Pseudonocardiaceae > Amycolatopsis > Amycolatopsis anabasis. Next base: position 62 of record NZ_VTHK01000061.1, read on the forward strand.
GGTTCGGCGGTCGCCACCTCGTGCGACACTTGCTTCTCGTGGTGGGTGAGGCCGGAAAAGGAGGAAATACGGTCGATGACATCGTTGACCTGTGCGAGGGGGATGTCCGGTACGTCGGCGTGGTGAGAATGGCCGCGGGCCGCGCGCACGACCAACGGGTCCAGCCGCCACACCGCACTAGTGCGGGAAGCGGCCGAGCGGGCGAGTAGCCGTTTCAGCGCCTCGCCGACGTCCACCCTGGAGAGGCCGGGCAGCGCCGCCAGCAGTTGGGCCGGGAACACGGTCGTCCCGGTGCGGTCGGCCAGGCGCAGCAGGGCCAGTTCGACCGGTCCCATCCGGTCGACGAGGCGACGGACACTGCCGAACAACAGGTCGGTGACTGCTCCAGCGGTGTCCAGTTCCGTGAGGAAGGACGTGTACGAGGACAGGCCCTGCCTGTCCTGGAGGTGCTCACCCACGGTGACCAGCGCCGCCGCATTGCCACCCAGACGGCGCAGGATGTGCTCCCGCGCGCAGCGGTCCGCCGCACTCTCGGTTGGCCGGTAGCGGTCGAGCAGGGTGGCCCCGTCGGACTCAGGGAGCGGACCCACATGGACTACTGGCATCAGGCCACGGAAGACGTCCTCGTTGCTGACCAGCACGGTCCGCGCCAAGGTATCCGTGGGGAATGGCAGGTCCAGGATCTCGGGGCCGACGTCGTCCGGCACGTCGTCGATGATCCACAACGTCGAGGTGCCGGTGCCTCGCAGGTGCTGGGCGATCGAGTCGGCGAGCCGATCCTCGCCGACCGCGGCGGGGTCAATGCCGAGCTCGGGTGCGATGCGGCGCAGTTCGCGCGCGTATCGCTCACCCAGCGCATCCTGTCCGGCCAGGCTCAGCCAGTGAGTACCGCCGGGGAAGGCGGCGGCGAAGCGCCAGGCATAGTTGGTGACCAGTGAGGTCTTGCCGGCACCTGGCAGGCCGCACACGGCTGCGAACGCCCCGCAGGCCGTCTCTTGAATGAATGGGTAGTCCGCCGCGAGCAACGCGGAGTGCAGGTCCCAAAGTTCTCGGTAGCGGCCGACGAAGTTGCGCACCCTGCTCGCCCGGGGGGCTGACCAACCCAGGTGCCGGGCGGGTAGAACCTCGCCGACCGGTCGATCGATCTCCGCAACCCGTTTCATGACTTGCCGTGCGAGCCCGACGACCCCGGTCGAGGGAAGCACGAACTTGGCGTCTGCCAGCTCGATCGGTCGCAGGTGATCGGTGTCCCGCTCGGGATTGATCACCATGATCCGTCGGCAGGGGCTGCCTTCGCGTTGTCCGGCTAGAAAGACCGTCATGAGCTCACGCTGGCACGCCGGCCGGGTCGCGTAGTCGGCGGAATAATAGGCGACCAGCGTTTTCGTCGTTCTCAGTGCGTGCTCGATACCATCGGTGATTCCAGTGAACGGTTCGATCCCATCCTCGTCGAGGAACACCCGCAAGCCGAGTGCACGCAGCTCCGTGGCGAGTTCTCGGCCCGGTTCCCGATCCGCGCCTGAGAACGACAGAAAGACGTCATAGATCGGTTCCACCAGGTAGTACAGTCCTCTCTCTTCGACACTGCGGGCTCATCTCATCGGGTGACGCCTTCACCCAGTTGCCCCCAGGGTTCACCATCAGTACCAGTTGGCACCTCGAGTCGAGCCGTTACATTGTTTCCTGCATGGTTGGCAACGGCGAACAGGGCGAATCTGGTCGCCTGTGTGTGCCCGATGCCCGACCATCTAATGGGCGGGCTGGCGGACTGTAGCCGCAGGAGGGGGCGCGTTGAAGGACCGGGCTGCATTCGGTGCCAGAGTGCGGGAACTGCGATTGGCCAGCGGCCTGTCCATGAAGGACTTCGGCGACCTTGTCCACTACAGCAAGCCACAGATCAGCCGGGTGGAGCGCGGGCTCGCCCGGCCGACGACGACGTTTGCCGCCGCCTGCGATCGGGTGTTCGGCACCGGAGACGAACTGGCCCGCGCGGCCGCGGTGCTCGCCATCGGGGTCCGGCGGGCTGAGGGCGAGCCGAAGTTCGACCTGCCCGCCGGCCCACGCCGATTGATCGGTCGGGACACCGAAGTGGAAGCTGTCCGCCGGCACCTCAAGGCTGCCGATGGCCTGCGTACGGCGCACGCCTGCATCTTGTACGGGATGCCGGGTGTAGGTAAGACCGCCATTGCTCTGTGGGTCGCGGAGCTGATGCACGACGAGTATCCCGACGGCCGGGTATACCTGGACATGCAGGGGTATAACCTGGACCACAGTCCGGTGGGTGAGGATGAGGCGCTCGACCGCGTGCTGCGCCGCCTCGGCGTGTCGGGTGAGCTGGTACCGCGCTCCACTGAGGACCGGCGGGCATTGTTACGGCAGAAGCTGGCCGGTCGTCGGGTGCTGTTGATCCTCGACAACGTGCGGAATGCTCCGCAGGTGACCGGCCTGCTGCCTCCGAACGGCCGTTCGGCGATGATCATCACGAGCCGGCAGGCGCTGACCGCCCTCGACGCCGCGGAGCACCGGAAGGTGACCGCTCTTGCCCCGCGCGATGCGGTGGAACTGTTCCACTGGGTCGCCAGGCTCTCCCCGGAGTCCGACGAACGCGGGGATCCGGCTGTGGTCGCCGACATCGCCCGGATCTGCTGCGAACTGCCGCTGGCGCTGTGCATCGTGGCCTCGCGGTTCCGGGACAACCCGGTGCGACGGCTGGAGGACGTCGCGGCGCGGTTGGCAGATCAGACCGCGCGGTTACGCGAACTCGATGACGGTGTTCGGAGCATGACCGCCGTGTTCGACGCGTCCTATACGACTCTGTCTGATGCCCAGCGGGCCATGCTCTCTCTGATCGCGCTGCACCCCGGGCCCCGGGTGGACGCATATGCGGCGGGCAGCCTCGCCGGGGTCGCACCAGCGGCTGCCGAGGATCTGCTTGACGGGCTGATCAGGTCGGGGATGTTGGAACGGCATTCGAGCAATGCTTACCGGCTGCACGACCTGCTGCGCGACCATCTACGCCAGCCGGAAGTCGGCATACTGTCCGAATCGGAGGCAATGGCCGCCCGGCGTCGGCTGTTCGACTACTGCCTGCATTCCGTCGCGGCGGCGGACACCCGTATCAACGAGCACCGCTACCAGGTGCCCCTGGAGCCGCCGTCGTCGGCGGTGACTGTGCAGGAGTTTCCGGACGCGAATACGGCCAAGGGGTGGATGGACCGGGAGGTCGACAACTTCCTGCCCATCGTGCAAGAGATGAGCGAGCGCGGAGAGAGCGGAGCCTGCTGGCGGTTCGTCTACTACCTGCGGGGCTACTTCTACGCCACGAAGCAGTGGGAGCTCATGACCGCCTGCTACGAGCGGGCGCTCGAGTCAGCCGGGTCCCAGGACCACCAGGTGGTGGCGATCGTTTTGAACAACCTGGGGCTGGCCTGCGCACAGCTTGGCAGGAGGGACGAGGCGATGCGGCTGTACGCCAGGGCACGCGACGAGTTCGTCACGGCCAAGGATCCTTACGGTGAGATGAACGTTGTGGCGAACCACTCCTGGTTGGCCCATGACAACGGGGAGTACGAGTCCGCGCGCGAGCTGGCCCGGACGGCGTGGAACTTCTACCGCGGCCGGGAGCAGTATTCCAACGCCGCGATCGCCCTGGACTGCATCGCTCGCTGCGAACTGGAGCTGGGACTTCTAGTCGAGGCAGAACGGAACTTCTCCCGGGCCTACGAGGATTTCGTGGCGCTCAACTTCCGGGACGGTGACACCGCCCAGTTGCTGTCCCACCTTGGCGAGACGGAGTTCCGGCTGGGCAACTTGGAGAAGGCTGCCGAGTACTACCAGCAGGCCATCCAGCTCGCTCGATCCGGTGAAGCACCGCAGGAGGAGGCGGTGGCCTTCGAGGGACTGAGCCGCGTGGCTACGGCCCAACGCCGAGTGGTCGACGCCGATGCGCATTTCGCTGCGGCGATCGCCCTGTACGAGGAAGTGGGTGCTGCCGAGAATGCGGAGCGGTTGCGCAGCGAACGGATTGCGCAGAGCAGAGAGACAGAGATGACGTCCGATTCAGAGGGCCAACCGAGGGCGTCGACGAAAGCGGTTGCCGGGCAGTCGGTGCGCGTGCTGGCGGTCAACGACGAGTGGACGTCCCGCAACGGAGGTTTGAGCACGCTGAACCGCGAGCTCTGCAAAGCGTTGGCCGCACAGGGAATCGAGGTCTACTGTTCGACGCCATACGCCTCCGAAGATGAGCGGCGCGACGCCGAGTCGGTCGGCGTGCACCTGGTCCACCCGCCGCCTGCGCTGGGTGCCCCCGAGTCCGCGCTGTCCCGGCTGCCGGGGCTACCTTCGGGGGTAGTGCCGGACTTCGTCATCGGGCACGGTCGCAAAACCGGCGAGGCTGCCTTGTGGCTGGTGGAAGACCATTTCCGGGACGCGAAGCTGTTGCACTTCTTCCACGTGATCTCCGACCGCGTGGAGTTCGAGAAGGAACACGGCCTGGGCAGCGATCCGATGGCGGCGGCCGAGCAGCGGATCCAGGACGAACTGGTGATCGCCCGAAGGGCCGATCTGGCGATCGGTGTCGGCCCAGCGCTATACCACTACCTGCGCGACCGGCTGCACGGTTCGGGCGCCCCGGAACCGCTGCGGTTCGACCCGGGCTTCGACATGATGGAGCCGGCGCTGGGACCTCCGCCGCCGAGCGACACCGTACGGATCCTGCTCGTCGGACGACTGAGTCTACGCGAAGCACGGTTAAAGGGCCTGGACATCGCGGCCAGGGCACTCGGACACGTGCTGATGCAGCGAGGGCCGAACGACCCTGAGGTGGAACTGGTGCTGCGTGGTGTCGAGGCTGGCAGCGGAAAGGCGTTGGCCGCCTCGATCCAGGACTGGGCCGAAGTTGCGTCGCTGCGTGTCGTGCCGCGGCCCTATTCCGCCGACACGGCGACGCTTAGCCAGGATCTGCACCAGGCGCATCTGGTCCTTATGCCCTCGCGGACCGAGGGGTTCGGGCTGGTGGGCTTGGAAGCGATCGCCACCGGCGTCCCAACGCTCGTCAGCAAGCAGAGCGGCCTGGGCGCACTGCTGGACGAGGAGCGTGCCGAACTGTCGGTGGAGCTTTCGCCCCGGGTGATCCCCGTGACCAACAACGAGCAGGTGGACACGCTGCGCTGGGGCGACGCGATTTCAGCCGTGCTGAACAGTCCGCGTCCCGCGTTCTCGGCGGCTAGGGCATTGCGCGTGGAGATGGCGACGAAACGAACCTGGGCTATGGCCGCCGCCAACCTCGTTCAGGCGATGAAGTCCCTGCTCGGCGGCTCCTGATCGATCGAGCAGCCATGACTGCGCGAGCAGGAGAATCCCCGCTAGCGCGTAGGCCAGAGGTCTCATGGAGCAGGCGCACGCCATTGCGTGGGATCCTCGAATCGGTGGCCTGTCATAGAGTCCGACGATATTCTCGGGATAGATTGGATCCGTCGCAATCGAAAGCCATTATTTCGACAGGGAGGGGCGGAGCGAGGAAGCGACGCTCTATGGTTTTTGGGCAACGACCAGTACGGCACCGGATTCTGGGATATTATCGACCATATCCGCCGGATCAGACCGGCATGTGGAGCCGAATCATGCGCAAGAGGTTTCGGAGCATGTTGACGGTGTTCGCGGGAATGTCTTCCGGATTGAAATGCATAATGTCGTTTCGGATGTCACGAATTGTTCCCAGTCGCGCGCAGAAGTGAGTGCGGTCCAACTTAGTGTTCAAGCGTTCCCATGCCTTGGGGTTCTGCAGGGTTCGCTCGTAGTCGCCCATGGTTAACTGGTCGAATGAGGTGATTTTTCGTGATCCCGAGGAGTCGCACAGTGCGACAACGTCGGAGAGAGGAATGTGCGTGCTTATGATATGTCGCAACAGTTGGTCCAGTTCTCCGATTAGGAAGAACGGTGCTGCCATCTCGCCGTACGCGTGTGCCAGATCGGTTGCCGTCACGATGCCGTTGACTTCGTTCACTTCGTTGCGGACAAAGACGAATCCGACGCTTTGAAGTACGCCCAGGACATCCACCAGTTCTCGGTCGTATGAGATTTCTGGGGCCTCGATTACGCAAGCATGCAGTGTGGCGCAAGGGTCGATATGTCTTGCGATTGCGATCGACTTCCATGTGACCGCGCCGACCAGTTTGCGCTTATTGGTGGACAGCACTGGTAACTGAGAGAAGTCGTCAATCTGCATCAGTGTGATTGCCTGCTCGACAGTGCTGTCTGGTGTTACGGCAGTGATCCCGCTGAGAGCTGACGGTACATTGCCGACCTTAATCCCGATCTGAGGTGGATGACCATCGTCGGCGTCGGCGTCGGCGTCGGCGTCGGCGTCGGCGTCGGCGTCGGCGTCGGCGTCGGAATCG
>NZ_VTHK01000061.1:6469-51110 GCF_009765355.1 Amycolatopsis anabasis
AATCGGATTCGGGGATAGTGTGCATCTTGAGTGTGGACTTATCCGGTGAATTGATCCCTTCCTCATCGCCGAATAACGAGAATCGCACCAGGGTGTCGAGTGCGACATCACGAAAGTGGGGAAACGTCCGCAGCCCATGGCTTCCGAGGTCCTTCTCTATGCTTCGGGTTATCCGGGTTCCACGATTCCGCGCGTTCCAGTGGCGCAGAAGCTCTCGTACGGTGACCGAGACAGTTTCGTTGGCTCTCAGCTGTTCGCCGACTTCGCTGAGGTACTCGTGTGGCGCAGAGGACGTGGTAACGCCAGTTGCGGCGTCACGAAGTTGGTTGCGTAGGGATGCAAGGGTGCGATTCGTGTCTGTGCGCCATGCGATCCAGCCGTTTACCTGCGTGTTGGCGACCGCTTTCGCAGCATCCGACGGGGTGTCGTACTCGTTTCCGTTCAACAATGCGATGCGTCCCTCAGGCGATACCGTGGCGACGTGTTCTTCGCCTGCTCTGGGACGGGTGAATCGTAGTCGGTCGCCCGCACGAATCAGGCCTGCTTCGAGGAGGTCCCGAACACTCTCCCGCCGGCTGTCGGGGGCCTGCGCGCTCACCAACCGCGGTCCCGCCATTCGGCGAGCTTGGGGCGCTCTTCGCCGAGCGTGGAGTCATCGCCGTGGCCAGGGTAGAACCAGGTGTCGTCCGGCAGCTCGCCGAAGATGCGGGACTCGACGTCGTCGATCAACGACGTGAAGTCCTCCGGGTTGGTCGTCCGCCCCACGCCGCCTGGGAAGAGGGAGTCGCCGGTGAAGAGGTGGGGGTGGCCGGCCGGGTCGCGGTAGAGGAGGGCGATCGAGCCGGGTGTGTGGCCGCGCAGGTGGATGACTTCCAGGGTGCAGTCGCCGACGGTGAGGGTGTCGCCGTGTTCGACCAGGAAGTCCGGGGGCACCGGGAGCGGTTCCGCGTCCAGGGGGTGGGCGGCGGTGTTCGCGCCGTTCGCGCCGGCGACCGCGCCCAGGGCCTGCCAGTGATCCGGGTGCTGGTGGGTGGTGACCACGGTGCGCAGGGCGGGCCGGTCCGGGCCGTGGCCGATCAGGTCCGAGATCCGTTCCGGGTCGGCGGCGGCGTCGATCAGCAGGGCCTCATTGTTCTCGCGGCACACCAGCAGGTACGCGTTGTTGTCCATGGGGCCGACCGAAATCTTGGTGATGGTCAACGCGTTCAGGGTGCGGCGTGCGGCATCCCCGCCCGGCTCGACGTGGCCGGTGTACTCATCTACGACGTTCACCTGGCACACGGTAGTCGGTTCGTTCCGGGGAGTTCCACCCGTTCGAGATCGTTTCGCGCGCGCCACGTAGTCTCGGGCTGCCCGTCGATTCGAGTCCCTCAGGATGACCGTGCCTCGTTCCCCAGTGCCGACCGGTCGGCGGCTCAATTGGGACCTCATTCGCGTGGTCGCCGTCTTCTCCGTCGTGCTCGGGCACATCACCCACCAGGCCGCGGTCCTGCACCCGGAACTGACCGGCTACCCGTTCACGATCCCCGCCCAGTACGGCGCGGCGACCCTGCTCGTCATCTCCGCCTACTTCGTCTGCGCGACCCTGCGCAAGGGGCACCCCGGCCGCTGGCTGTGGCGGAAAGCGGCCCGGCTGCTGCCCGCCTACCTGGTGGCCGTCGTCCTCACCTACGTGATCATGCGGCTGGCGACCGCGGCCTTCAACCGCCAGCACTTCGGGGACGACTGGTTCTCGATCCTCTTCGGCGCGCCGGTCGACGTGTCGCCGGACGCGTCCCCCTGGTACGTCCCGGTCGGGCTGGACCTCGTGGTCAACCTCACCATGATCCAGAACTGGTCGGTCGACTTTCACTGGCTCGACGGGTCCTACTGGACGCTTCCCGTGCAGCTCATGGCATTCTGCGCGGCCGCCGTGCTCTGGCCGCGGCGCTGGCGCACCGATCGGCGCGTGCTCGGCCTGATCTGGCTGCTCGTCGCGGGGCCGGTGGTGCTGCGGTTCGTCCTCTTCAGCCCCGGCACCGAACCCGGGTGGGTGACCACCCTGCTCTTCGGCCTCGGCCTGCACCGGGTGCACGCGTTCGCGATCGGGGTGGCGATCTGGCTGTGGGCGCGCCGCCGGGTCCCCGGCTGGCACCTCGGCCTGCTCCTCGCCGCGACCGTGCACGCCCAGGACCTGCACATGTTCCCGGCACGCCACGCCACCGCGATCGACCCGAGCCGGTGGCCGTCGATCATCGGTTTCGCGGTGCTGCTGCTGGCGATCTGCGCGGCCGCGCGGGGACCGGACTGGGACCTCCCCGTGCTGCGCCGCTGCGCCCCCGCGCTGAGCTGGCTCGCGGGCATCTCCTACGGCGTCTATCTCGTGCACCAGGAACTTGGCTATATCCTGGCCAAGGCTCTGCTCAACGCTGGGGTGCCCGGTTGGACCCGGCTGCTCCTCGTCCTCCTCGCCGCGATCGTGACCGGCTGGTTGCTCACGGTCGCGGTGGAACGGCCCGCCCATCGTTGGCTGACCCGAGCCGCCCATCGCCGGGCACCCGCCCCGGCAACCGGGCTCGATGACCTGGTCGAACCCCCGCAGAAGGGTCCGGCGCCCGTTTCTGTCGGTGGTCCGTCCTAGCATGGTCCCGGCCTCTCTCATAGGCCGTGATCGTGCAGGTCCGAGCACTTTTATTGAAGGGATCTTGGCGTGGCTGATCGCCTCGTTGTTCGCGGCGCCCGCGAGCACAACCTCCGCGGTGTCGACCTCGACCTCCCGCGAGACAGCCTGATCGTGTTCACCGGCCTCTCGGGCTCCGGCAAGTCGAGCCTCGCGTTCGACACGATCTTCGCCGAGGGGCAGCGGCGCTACGTGGAGTCGCTGTCCGCCTACGCGCGGCAGTTCCTGGGCCAGATGGACAAACCCGACGTCGACTTCATCGAAGGCCTCTCGCCCGCGGTGTCGATCGACCAGAAGTCCACTTCGCGCAACCCGCGCTCCACCGTGGGCACGATCACCGAGGTCTACGACTACCTCCGGCTGCTCTACGCGCGGGCCGGCAAGGCGCACTGCCCGAAGTGCGGCGAGCTGATCAGCAAGCAGACCCCGCAGCAGATCGTCGACCAGGTGCTGGACATGGAACCCGGCACCCGGTTCCAGGTGCTCGCGCCGGTGGTCCGCGGTCGCAAGGGCGAGTACGTCGACCTGTTCGCCAACCTCCAGCAGCAGGGCTACTCGCGCGCCCGGGTCGACGGCACGGTGCACCCGCTCACCGATCCGCCGAAGCTGAAGAAGCAGGAGAAGCACGAGATCGCCGTGGTGATCGACCGGCTCTCCGTCAAACCCACCTCCAAGCAACGGCTCACCGATTCGGTCGAGACCGCGCTCCGGCTGGCCGACGGCCTGGTCGAGCTGGAATTCGTGGACCTCCCGGAGCACGATCCGCACCGCACCCGCGGCTTCTCCGAGAACCTGGCCTGCCCGAACGGGCACCCGCTCGCCATCGAGGACCTCGAGCCCCGCTCGTTCTCGTTCAACTCGCCCTACGGCGCCTGCCCGGACTGCACCGGCATCGGCGTGCGCAAGGAGGTCGACCCCGAGCTGGTCGTGCCGGACGACGAACTCTCCCTGGCCGACGGCGCGATCGCGCCCTGGGCGGGCGGGCAGACCGCCGAGTACTTCCAGCGGCTGCTGGAGTCGCTGTCCGAGACCATCGGCTTCCGGATGGACACCCCGTGGCGGCGGCTGCCCGCGAAGGCGCAGAAGGCCGTGCTGCACGGCATCGACGAGCAGGTGCACGTCCGCTACCGCAACCGCTACGGGCGGCAGCGGTCCTACTACGCCAACTTCGAGGGCGTCATCCCGTTCCTGGAGCGCCGCCAGGAGCAGACCGAATCCGAATACATGCGGGAGCGCTACGAGGGCTACATGCGCGAGGTCCCGTGCCCGGTCTGCCAGGGGAGCCGGTTGAAGCCGGAGATCCTGGCGGTCACGCTGGAGCACAAGACCCGGGGCGAACGGTCCATCGCCGAGATCTGCGCGCTCTCCATCTCCGAAGCCTCGGAATTCCTCGACGAGCTCAAGCTCGGCAAGCGCGAGGCGATGATCGCCGGCGCGGTGCTCAAGGAGATCCAGGCGCGGCTGCACTTCCTGCTCGACGTCGGCCTGAACTACCTCTCGCTCGATCGCGCGTCCGCCACGCTGTCCGGCGGCGAGGCGCAGCGCATCCGGCTGGCCACCCAGATCGGCTCCGGGCTGGTCGGCGTGCTCTACGTGCTGGACGAGCCGTCCATCGGCCTGCATCAGCGCGACAACCACCGGCTCATCGAGACGCTGACCAGGCTGCGCGATCTCGGCAACACGCTGATCGTGGTCGAGCACGACGAGGACACCATCCGGGCCAGCGACTGGGTGGTCGACATCGGCCCCGGCGCGGGCGAGCACGGTGGCCACATCGTCCACAGTGGACCTTTCAAGAAGCTGCTGCGCAGCAAGGAATCGCTCACCGGCGAGTACCTGTCCGGGCGCAAGGGCATCGAGGTCCCGGCGATCCGCCGCCCGGTGGACAAGAAGCGCCAGCTCACCGTGGTCGGCGCGCGCGAGCACAACCTGCGCGGGGTGGACGTGGCGTTCCCGCTCGGCTGCCTGATCTCGGTCACCGGGGTCTCCGGTTCCGGGAAGTCCACCCTGGTCAACGACATCCTGGCCACCGTGCTGGCGAACAAGCTCAACGGCGCCCGCCAGGTGCCGGGCCGCCACACCCGGGTCAAGGGGCTGGACCTGGTGGACAAGCTGGTCCGGGTCGACCAGTCGCCGATCGGCCGCACGCCGCGGTCGAACCCGGCCACCTACACCGGGGTGTGGGACCACGTGCGCAAGCTGTTCGCCGCCACCACCGAGGCCAAGGTGCGCGGTTACCAGCCCGGCCGGTTCTCGTTCAACGTCAAGGGCGGCCGCTGCGAGGCGTGCGCCGGTGACGGCACCATCAAGATCGAGATGAACTTCCTGCCGGACGTGTACGTGCCGTGCGAGGTCTGCAAGGGCGCCCGGTACAACCGCGAAACGCTCGAGGTGCACTACAAGGGCAAGACCGTGTCCGAGGTGCTGGACATGCCGATCGAGGAGGCCGCCGAGTTCTTCGAGCCGATCAAGGCGATCCACCGGCACCTGCAGACCCTGGTCGACGTGGGGCTCGGATACGTCCGGCTCGGCCAGCCCGCGCCGACGCTGTCCGGCGGTGAGGCGCAGCGCGTCAAACTCGCCAGCGAACTGCAGAAGCGGTCCACCGGCAAGACGGTGTACGTGCTCGACGAGCCGACCACCGGGCTCCACTTCGAGGACATCCGCAAGCTGCTCGGCGTGATCAACGGCTTGGTGGACAAGGGAAACACGGTCATCGTCATCGAGCACAACCTGGACGTGATCAAGACTTCGGACTGGATCGTGGATATGGGGCCGGAGGGCGGTTCCGGCGGCGGCACGGTCGTCGCCGAGGGCACCCCGGAGCACATCGCGAGCGTCGAGGAGAGCTACACCGGTCAGTTCCTCACCCACGTCCTCCCCTGACACAGAGGCGGGCGCGATGATCGAGATCGTCCGGGAAACCCTGGTGCCCGCGGGCGCCGAGGAGATCTGGGCGGTGGTCGCCGAGCCCGCCGAAGCCGCGAAGTGGTACGCGCTCGCCGATCGGGTCGTGGTGGTCGACGGTGACGGCCCCGGCCAGCGGCGGCGGCAGTACGGCTACTGGGGCCGCCGCCGAAGCGAGGTCGACCAGGAGATCATCCGCTGGGAGCCACCGCGGCGGCTGGTCTGGCAGCACCTCGCCGAGCGGCTCGACGGCAAACCGGCGCCCCGCTTGGCGCGGCGCACCGAGTTCGCGATCGAACTCGAACCGCGCGGCGCGCAGACCTTGGTGCGCCTGCGCTCCCGCCAGGAACCCGCCGGGCCGCTGCGCGGAATCCTGATCCGGCTGGCCGGGAAGCGGTTCGTCACCGCCGGGATGACCAGGTCGCTGAACCGGCTCCGGGCCCTGTTCGAGGCCTGATCCGCGGGAGCAGAAAACCCGCGCCCGGGTTGAACCGCTCGGCCCGCGCACGCGTGTGGAGAAGCAACTGATCGCGCGGGCGCGGAGCGGAGGCGGCCGGAAGTGAATGTGGCAGTCATCGCGGCGGGCCGACAATTCCCGCCGGGCCGCTCGGGTGCAGTACTGTCTTCGCCGACCGTTCGGACAGGCACGGAGAGGACCGGGGTGTCGATCGCAGGTAAGCGGAGGCAACGGGCCCAGGGCGAGGAGCTGATCCGGCACCTCTACCACGAGCACGGCCGGAGCCTGCTGGCCTACGTCACCCGGCTCACCGGGGATCGGGCCGCCGCGGAGGACGTGGTGCAGGAAACCCTGCTCCGGGCCTGGAAACACACCGAAATCCTGGAGAACGGCAAGGGATCGGTGCGCGGCTGGCTGCTCACCGTCGCCCGCAACATCGTCACCGATCGGGCCCGGGCCCGGGCGTCCCGGCCGCAGGAGGTCGCCGAGTCCGTCGAGGCGCCCGCGGTCGAACGGGACCACGCGCAGACCGTGGTCGACTCGATGACCGTGCTCGGCGCCCTCGACGGCCTGTCCCCGGAACACCGGGAAGTCCTGGTGGAGCTGTACTACCGCGGGCGCACGGTCACCGAAGCCGCGGCGGTGCTCGGCGTGGCCGCGGGTACCGTGAAGTCCAGGTCCTACTACGCCTTGCGCGCCCTCCGGGCCGTGATGTCGGGCAAAGGAACGGAGGTGGCCCGGTGAGCGCGGTGGAGCACGAATCGCTGGGCGCCTATGTGCTCGGGGCACTCGACGACCGCGAGGCGTCGGCGTTCGAACGGCACCTCGACGCCTGCCCGGCCTGCCGCCGGGAGTTCGCGGAGCTGATGCGGTTGCGGTCCGAACTGGACGAGGTGCCGCCCGAGGCGTTTCTCGACGGCCCGCCCGAGGGCGGCGACCTGCTGCTGCAGCGGACCCTCCGGCAGGCGAGGGAAGCCGAGCCGGAGCCGCCGCGGCGGTCGCGGCGCTGGGCGGTCACCGCGGGGGTGGCCGCGGCCGTGCTCGTCGCGCTCGGCGGCGGGGTCGTGCTCGGCCGGCAGACCGCACCCGACAACCGCGCGGCGCCGTCTCCGCCACCACCCCTGACCAGCGTGCCGCCCGCCGGGGTGCGCACCCTCGCGGCCACCGATCCGGGCACCGGCGCGGCCCTGGTCGCCGCGGTCACCCCGGCCGCCGGGTGGGTGCGGGTGCACGCGACCGTCCAAGGCGTGCACCAGGGCGAGAAGTGCCTGCTCGTGGTGACGCCGAAACAGGGGCAGCCGATGATCGCCGGTAGCTGGCTGGTGTCGGCGAAGGGCGAGGCCGAAGGCACCGGTCTCGACGGTTCCGCCCTGGTCGCGCCGAACGAGGTCGCGTCGGTCGACGTGGTCACCACCGACGGCCGGAAACTCGTTTCGGCCAAAGCGTGACGGGCATACTGGCGGCGTGCGGCTCACCCCCTACCGGTTCCGGGACACCTGGTCGCTCGGGGCGCCCGCCAGCACCGTGTTCGCCGCGGTGATCGATCTGGCGACGTACCCGGCGTGGTGGCCGGACGTCCGGACGGTGCGCAAGGTCGACGACGAGACCGCCGAACTCGTCTGCCGGGCGACCCTGCCGTACCACTTGGTGCTGCGGATGCACCGGGCCGAGCAGGACGAGCGGGCGGGCCGGTTGCGGGTCGAGCTCACCGGCGATCTCGAGGGGTCGCTCGCCGGGCTCGTGGTGCCGCACGACGGCGGCACCCGGTTGGAGATCACCCAGGAGGTCGTGGCCCGCAAGGAGTTGCTGCGCCGCCTGGACCGGGTGGCGCGCCCGGTGTTCCGGATGAACCACGCGCTGATGATGCGGCGTGGCCGGCGCGGGCTGGCGGCGCATCTGGCCCGGGCCTGAACCCGATCGGCGGCCCGCGCGGGGCCGCCGAGCAGGGAGCAGGGCCTATGCGGGCACCGACTCGCGAGGCCGTTCGGCGGGGGATTCGTCGAGCAGGGTCGCCTCGTCGAAGGGGGCGTCGCCGGAGAGCACCCGGGCCGCCCGCGCGCGATCGAACTCCTTGGTCCACGTCCCGATGAGCACGGTGGCCACCGCGTTCCCGGCGAAGTTGGTCAGCGCCCGCGCTTCGGACATGAACCGGCCGATGCCGAGGATGAACCCGACCCCGTCCACCAGCTCCGGCACGGTGCGAGGACAGCCCACCGGCCAGCGTCGCGATCCCGGCACCGCTGACCCCGGCCGCGCCCTTCGACGCGATGATCATGAACACCAGCAACGAGATCTTCACGTTCGCGTCCCTGCGCGAGAAGCTCGAACGGTACGCGCGGTTCCGGCAGAGCGTCGGGCAGCCGGGGGAGGCCGCGGATCAGCACGACGTCGATCGTGCGCTCGCCACCTTGCGCACCGCCGATCACCTGGTGTTGCCGAAGGGCATGAGCGGTGCGACGCTCGAGGCCATCAGCGCGGCGTTGCGGGAGGAGCCGGGTGGGGTGTCCGCGGGTGCGGCGGCCACCGCGACCGGTGTCTCGCGGGTGACCGGACGGCGTTACCTAGATTATCTCGCCGACAACGGCTTGGCGAAACGCGAGCCGCGGTACGGCCAGGTGGGGCGGCCGGAGGTCTGGTACCGGCCGGTCGGCTAGGCCGCGCGGGATTTCGGTGAACGGTAGCCATTCAGCGACGTACGGTGATCAACTTGGCGAGGACAGGTAATTGCCGCACGTGTGTATGCACGTGCATTTGGGTGTGCACCTGGATGTTTGAGGTCGACTCGGCCTCGGAAGTTCATTCGAATGAGGCGTGATTGCCCCGGGGGAAACTCGATCACCCGTTTGTCGCGACAGCGGTACCACTGACCGTAACCCGGTGAACTGCCATAGCACGGTCGGGTCCTGCTTGATGACACTGAGTGGCACGCTGCGAAGTGGGGAGGCTTCTCGGTGGCGGGATCCGGACAAGGCTGTTCACAGGGGAGGCGTGTTGTGAACCATGCGTCCCAGGGGGATGAGTGGAACTCACCTGTCGAGCGAAACGGCTGTGAACAGGGTAGACCGCCGGAAGTCTGGTTAAGTCACTTCACACTCTTCGTGCTGGGGGCGTGGGCGCCCACCCTCCGGCTCCTCGTGCTGGTTTTCCCGCTGTGCCTGCTTTTCCTGGGCACGCTGATCGTGCTCGCCATCCTGGTCGGCCCCGCACTCGTCTGGCCGCTCGGCGGGCTGACGGCGGCCGGCGGCGCGGTCGTCGCCCGCCGGTTCCAGCAGCGGGCCGCCCGCCGGCGCCGCGGGCGTCCTCGTCGCGGGCGTCGCCGGTGACGAGGCGGGGTCAGGATCGCGGGCGCCCGGGGACGCCGGGCCGGGTCTGCCAGGGCAACGGTCCGTCGAGCGGCCGGTACTCCACCCCGAGGGCGTCCAGCCGCGGGAGGTGGTGTGCCCGCAGCCGGGCGGCGAACTTCGGGTAGTCCCGCGGCCCCTGGCTCCAGGCGGCCTCGGCGAACGCGCACAACCGGGGAAAGGCGGCGTAATCCACCCGGCGCGCGGAATCCAGGTGCTCGGTCCACACCTGCGCCTGTGCGCCGAGCACGTGGTGCCGCGCGCTTTCCAGCAACCCGGGCGGCAGCGGTTCGTAGCCGTACACGTGCTCGAGCGTGTGCAGGAAGCCGACCGGGATCGGCTCGTCGGGATGATCGGACTGCCGGTGGTCGAGGTAGACGTACTGCTCGGGGCACATCACCACGTCGTGCCCGGCGATCGCCGCCCGGACCCCGGCCTCTTCCCCGCGCCAGGAACCGATGACCGTCGGGCCGGGCAGCGGCCGGCCGGGGTCGAGGATCTCGTCCCAGCCCAGGGCGCGCCGACCCCGTTCGTGCAGGTATTCGATGATCCGCTCGACGAACCAGGCGTGCCGGTCGGTCGCGCCGGGCACCTCGTCCCCGCCGATGCCGATCACGTCGGACGGGAAGATCGACAGCACCTCGTCGAACACCGCTCGGTAGAAGTCCACAGTGGACTCCTCCGGAGCGAGCAGGTCCGTGCTGACGCCCCACGACGTCCACACCTCGAGCCGCCGGTCGGGATGTGCGCCCAGTTCCGGATATGCCGCGATGGCCGCGCGGGAATGCCCGGGCACGTCGATCTCCGGGACCACCGTGATCGCGCGCTCGGCCGCGTAGGCGACGATCTCGCGGAGATCGTCGCCGGTGTAGAAGCCGCCGTGCGGGCGGCCGTCCCGTTCCGGGCCGTCGTGCCGGCCGACCATGGATTCGCGGCGCCAGGCGCCGATCTCGGTCAGTTTCGGGAACCGGGGCACCTCGATCCGCCAGCCTTGGTCGTCGGTCAGGTGCAGGTGCAGCACGTTCAGCTTGTGCGCGGCGAGCAGCTCGATGAAGCGCAGGACGTCGGCCTTCGGGCGGAAGTTCCGGGCCACGTCGAGCAGGCAGCCTCGCCAGGCGAAGCGGGGCTGGTCGATGATCGTCCCGCAGGGCAGGGTCAACTGTCCACTATGGATGGATGCGGCCCGGAAGGCGTCCGGGCCGATGAGCTGGCGCAGGGTCTGGTGGGCCCAGACCTCCCCGGCGTCGTCCGCCACGCGCATCGCGACGCGTTCGGGGGTGATCTCCAGCCGGTAGCCCTCGGCGGGCAGGGAAGTGTCCCGTTCCACCGAGACCGGCGCGGGCCAACGGCATTCGCCGGGCGCCGGGCGCACCTCGAGCGGCCGGGGGAGCAGCGTGTCGAATCCAGTCATGAGTCAGCCCTTCACCGCGCCCGCCATCCCCGAGACCAGCCGGCGCTGGACGAGCACGAAGAAGACCAGGGCGGGAATCGTCATCAGGGTCGACGAGGCCATGATCGCGCCCCAGTCGTTCTCCTCGGGTTTGAAGAACACCAGCATCGCCTGCGGCAGCGTCTGGTTCTCCGTTTTGGTGTAGATGAACGTCTTGGCGAACAGGAAGTCGTTCCACGCGTGGATGAACGCCACCACGCTGGTGGCCACCAGGCCCGGGGCCACCAGGGGGAACAGGATCTGCCAGACGAACCGGAACCGGCTCGCGCCGTCCACCCGCGCCGCCTCCTCCAGTTCCACCGGCACCGCGGCGACGAATCCGCGCAACATCCAGATCGCGAACGGCAGGCTGAAGGTGAGGTGCACCAGGACCAGCGAGCCGAGCTCGTTCAGCCCGAACGCCGGAACCGCCTGGCCGACCGAGCGCATCAGGAAGAACAGCGGGATGGTGAGCGCCTCGAGCGGCACCATCTGCGCCACCAGCAGCATGACCATCAGCACCGTCCGGCCGCGGAAGCGAAACCGGGTCAACGCCACCGCGGACAGGAACGAGAACAGCACCGACAACACGACGACCGCGGCCGCGACCAGCACGCTGTTGAGGAAATACCCGCCGAACCCGGAAACGGTCAGCACCCGCTCGAAACTGTCCACAGTGGGCGCCAGGGTCCACGGCACCGGATTCGCGGACTGGATCTCCCCGGGTGGTTTGAACGCGGTGAGCACCATCCAGTAGAGCGGAAACGCGACCAGGCCCGCGATCGCGACGGTGACGATCTCCGCGATCGTCCGGCCCGGGCGTCTCATACCAGTCCCGCACTGCGCCGCTGGGACCGCACGTACAGGCCCGTGATGGACATCAGGATCACCGTCATCACCACACCGATCGCCGCGCCGCGGCCGTATTCCTGCCCGGCGAACGCCTGCTGGTAGGCGAACACGTTCAGCACGAGGTTCCGCCCGGCGACCCCGCCGCCGTTGGTCATCACGTAGATCTGGGTGAACACCTTGAAATCCCAGATGATCGACTGCACGGTCGCGATCATCAGCACGGTCCGCAGCATCGGCAGGATGACCGAAACCGCGATCCGCGGCGTCGACGCGCCGTCCAGCGCGGCGGCTTCCAGCACCTCGTCCGGAATCGCCTTGATCCCGGCGTACATGGTGATCATCACGAACGGGAACGAGCACCAGATGACCTCGAGCGCGACCAGGCCGAACGCGCTGTAGGTGTCGAAGGTCCAGGAGTACTGGGCCATCCCGTCGAAACCGATCCCGGCGAGCACCTTGTTGACCAGGCCGAAATCGGTGTCGAACAGGAACAGCCAGATGTACGAACCGGCGACCGCGGGCGTGGCCCAGGCGCCGAGCGCGGCCAGGAAGAGCAGCATGCGCGGCACCGCGCGCACCCGGCTGGCCAGGACCGCGAGCGCGGTGCCCACGAGCAGGCTCCCGATCACGCAGACCGCCGCGAAACCGAGGGTCTTGGCGAGGACGACCCAGAAGGTGCTGGTCGCCAGCAACTGGGTGTAGTTGGTCAGCCCGATGAACACCAGCGGGGCGTTGCCCGCGGCTTCGGGCTGCCCGTAGTCGTACACCGAGATCAGCACGAGCTGGTAGATCGGGTAGGCCAGCACGCCGAGCAGCAGGATCGCCATCGGCGCGAGGTAGAGCGCGGCCGCGCGGCCGTCGCCCCGCCGACGCGTCCGGCGCACGGGCGCCGGGGTGCGGGGCGTCGGCGGGGAGGTGAGCACTTGCTGGGTGGTCATCGAGGTCAGCCGCCGAACACGTTGTTCATCTTCTCCGCGGCGGCCGCGAGCGCCGCGTCGACGTTCTGCTCGCCGGTGGCCACCTGCTGGATCGCCGTGGGCAGGATGTTCTGCGCGTCGATCTTCGACCAGGCGGGCGTGGCGGGCACGAACTTCGTCCCCGCCTTCAGCGTGTCCACGAACGGTTTGAGGAACGCGTCGTTGGCCGCGAGCTGCTGCTGCACGCTGCCCAGCGTGGGCAGGTTCCCCATCGCGGAGTACATCTTCGCCTGGTACTTCGCACCGGCGAGCAGTTCGGCGAACTCGACCGCCAGCCCGCGCCGCTTGCTGGACCCGAAGACCCCGAGCAGGTTGCCGCCGGCGAAGGCCGGGGCGATCGAACCGGGCTGCGTCCCGGGCAGCGGCACCACCGCGTACTTCCCGGCCGACGCGCCCTGATCCACGGCCTTGCGGTTGAAGTCGCCGCCGATCGTCATGGCGGCCTTGCCCCCGGCGAACGCCTGCACGCTCTGCGTCCCGGTGAAGTTCGCGCACTGCGCGGGCGGGCAGATGTCCGGCTTGAGGAGCTGCGCGTAGGCGGTGACGCCTTCCTTCGCCTGGGCCGAGGTCACCGCGGCGGTCCACCGGTTGTCCTCGCGCCGGGCCAGCTCGCCACCGGTCGACCAGAGGAACGGCAACATGCCGTAGGTGTACTTGCCACCGACGGAAATCCCGTACAGATCCGGTTTGGCCGCGCGGACGCGCCGTGCGGTGTCGGTGAGTTCGGCCAGGGTCGCGGGCGGTTTCAGGCCGAGTTCGGCGAAGATGTCGGTGCGGTAGTAGAGCGCGCGGATCCCGGTGAACCAGGGCAGCCCGTACAGCTTGCCGTCGACCTTCGCGGTGTCCAGGACCGCGGGCAGCAGATCGGCGCCCTCCTTCCAGGCCCCCACATCGCCGCCGAGGTCGGCCAGCGCGCCGGTTTCGGCGTAGCTCGCCACGTCGGTGTTGCCGAATTCGGCCACATCCGGTGCGTTCGCCCGGTCGTTGAAGGCGCCCGAGAAACGGTCCGCGCGACCCTCCACCGGAATCCACTGGACGTCGACCTCGACACCGGAATGGGCGGCCTTGAACTCGGCGATCGCCTCCTTGACGGTCGCCTCCTTCGGCGCGCGGTTGGCCTCGTCGAACAGCCAGACCCGCAACGTCCCGGTCTTCTCGTCCCCGCCCTGGTTCGCGGGGCCGGACTGGGTGGGTGCGCAGCCGGCGGCGAGCGCGACGGCCGTCAGCGCGATCAGGGTACGACGGATTCTCATGAGGAATCTCCGTTGCATTAATTGCAATGAGCGTTTCGCTATTGGCAACCGATCGTAGAACCGTGATCGGGGGCACACAAGGGTCTAGACCACCCAAGCCGGGCAATCCGCGCCGAGTTGCCCTCGCTCAGTCGGTGAGAGAGGGCAACTCGGCGGCGAATTGCGGCTGTTCGGACTAGCGGAAGAGGACGGTGGCGACGGACGGCACGGCGAGGGAACCGCGCGGGGCGCCGAGCAGGCCGGTACGGGGATCGCGCGGCAGCCAGGTGACCGCGCCGGACCGCTGGTTGGACACGTAGACCCACCGCTCCGACGGATCCAGCGTGAAGTGCCGCGGCCAGTCGCCGCCGGAGGACGCGTTGTCCCCGAGCCGTTTCAGGTCGTGCCCGCCCTGGCCCGTCGCGAACGCCGCGATCGTGTTCTCGCCGCGGTTGGACGCGTAGACGAACCGGCCGTCGCCGGAGGTCGCGATCTCGCCGGGGTAGTTGGGCCCGGGCGCGCCGGCGGCGACCGTGGGCACGACCTTGCCGGGGGTCAGCTTGCCGCTGCCCGGATCCCAGGAGGCGACGGTGATCTCGGGCCGCAGTTCACCGAGGACGTAGGCGACCCGGCCGTTCGGGTGGAACGCCAGGTGCCGCGGCCCCGCGCCGGAGGGCAGCCGAACCTGTTCGTGGAGCGCGAGTTTCCCGCTGGTGAGGTCGAGGCGGTACACGTACACCGAATCGGCGCCGAGATCGACCGCGAGCACCCAGCGGCCGCTCGGATCGGTGACCACCTGGTGCGCGTGCGCGTCCCGCTCGGAGCCGGTGTGCTTGACCAGATCGGTCGACTCGCCCAGCTTGCCGCCGGCGAGGATCGGGTGCACCACCACGGTTCCGTCGCCGTAGTTGGCGGTGAGCAGGTAGCGCCCGCTGGGATGCACGGACAGGTGCGTGGGAGCCGATCCGCGCGAGGTCTGCTTGTTCAGCACCGCCGGGCGCGCCGGATCCCGCAGGCTCAGCGCGGTGACCGAACCGACCGGTTCGGCCTCGTTCGTCGAGTACAGCACCTTGCGGTCGGCGGAGAAGGCGAACCAGGAGGCGTCCGGGACCCCGGGCACCGTGTGGTCCAGGCGCAGGGCGGGCCCACCGGCGCAGGTCGCGACGTCGAGCCCGTGCCCGGCGGACGGAGAACTCGTATAGCTGCCAACGAAAACCACGCGACCCCCTCGTCCACTCGCACCGGCGACACCGATGTTCAGCATGCTACCTGCTGTCACGGCGCCCGCGGCAGCGAGAAAAGTACGACGACCGAGCTCTGCCATGAACCCAACTCCCTCAGTGAAATGGTGAGATCAGACGAAAGCCATCAACAAAGCCGCCACCCCGAAACCCGAGACCGAGAGGACGGTTTCCAGGACGGTCCACGTCTTCAGCGTGTCCGACACGGACATCCCGAAGTACCGCGAGACGATCCAGAACCCGCCGTCGTTGACGTGCGAGGCGATGATCGAACCGGCCGAGATCGCCACGACCAGCAGGGCGAGCTGCACCTGCGAGTAGCCCAGTTCGGCCACGGTCGGGGCGACGATCCCGCTCGTGGTCACGATCGCCACCGTGGCCGAGCCCTGCGCGATCCGCATCCCGCAACTGATCACGTACGCGGCGAGGATGACCGGGAGCCCGGCGTCGTCCAGCGAACCCGCGACGGCCTTGCCGATCCCGGTCGCGGCCAGCACCGCGCCGAAGAACGCCCCGGCGCCGACCACCAGCAGGATCATCGCGACCGGGCGCAGCGAGGTCGCGGACAACTCGGACAGTTGCTTCCCGCTCATCCCGCGCCGGATGCCGAGCAGCCAGGACGCGAGCAGCACCGCGATCGTCAGCGCCACCGCGGGGGTGCCGATGAACGCGGCGACCCCGGCGAGCGTGGAGTCCTTGGGCAGCCAGATGCTGCCGAACGTCCCGGCGAGGATGAGCACCAGCGGCACCGCGATGATCGCGGCGACCAGGCCGAGCGACGGCGGCTCCGGGCCGTCCTCGGTCTCGTCCTCGACCAGCATCTCGGCGGGCACCGGCACGTGGATGCGCTTGCCGATCCAGGTGGAGAACAGCACGCCGCCGATGAACCAGGCGGGGATCGCGCAGACCGCGCCCATCAGGATGATCCAGCCGAGATCGACGTGCAGCAGGCCCGCCGCGGCCACCGGTCCGGGGTGCGGCGGCAGGAAGGCGTGCGTGACCGAGAGCCCGGCGATCAGCGGCAGGCAGTAGAGCAGCAGTGACCGGCCGCCCTGTTTGGCCGCGACGTAGACCAGCGGCGCCAGCACGAAGATGCCGATGTCGAAGAAGACCGGGATGCCGAAGATGAGCCCGGCGATGCCCATCGCGAGCGGGGCGCGCTTCTCCCCGAAGGCCCGCAGCAACGACGTCGTCAGCACCCGCGCGCCCCCGGACTTCTCCAGGATGGCGCCGAGGATCGTGCCCAGCCCGATGATCGCCGCGATGTGCCCGAGGATCCCGCCGAAGCCCTTCTCCAGCAACGAATCCGAGGCCTTCTGCGCGGAGCCGACGATCGTGCCCACCGGGAGCCCGGCGGCGAGCGCGGTGAGCAGCCCGATCACGATCAGCGCGATGAACGGCTCCATCCTGATCCGGATGATCAGCAGGAGCAGGACGGCGATGGACACCGCGGCCAGGACGAGCAGCCCGCCGGTGGAATGCTGCAACCAGTCGATCATCGGGTCCTCCCGGGATTGCGCAAGGAACGCCCGGCGACCGCGCCGGTCGGACGGCCGTCGTCGATCGTGGCGACGCCGTTGACGAAGACGTAAGGGATTCCGGCGGCGGGCTGCCGCGGGTTGTCGAAGGTCGCGGTGTCGCGCACCTCGTTCGGATCGAACAGCACGAGATCCGCCGCGTAGCCCTCGCGGACGAGTCCCCGGTCGGTCAGGCGCAGCCGCCGGGCGGCCCGCCCGGTGAGGTGCGCGACGCATTCGGCCAGCTCCAGCACGCCCAGTTCGCGCACGTACCGCGCGAGATAGCGCGGGAACGTGCCCCAGGCCCGCGGATGCGGTTTGGCGCCGACGAGCAGCCCGTCGCTGCCCCCGGTGTGCGTGACGTGCCGCATGATCGTCTGCACGTTCTCCTCGTGGCCCACGTGCATCAGGCACGAGGTGCCCAGCCGCTCGGCGATGAGCACGTCGAAGTACAGCTCGGCCGGTGGCCGACCGGCGGCCCGGGCCGATTCGGCGACCGAACGGCCGACCAGGTGGTCATGCTCGGCCCGGCGGACCCCGTTGATCTCGATGCTCGCCCAGTCGATCGGCACGCCGTGCGCGCCGTCCGAGCCGGTTTCCTCGATCTCCCGCCGGATCCGCTCCCGGGTGTCCACATCGGACAGCCGGGCCAGGGTGGCGTCCGGTCCGCCCTCGGTCGACCAGCTGGGCAGCAACGCCGACAGGTAGGTCGCCCCGGGCAGGTAGGGGTAGGTGTCCAGGGAGATGTCGCAGCCGTCCGCCAGCGCCTCGTCGAGCAGGGTCAGCAGTTCGGGTGCTTTCCCCTTGTTCACCGAGAAGTTCATCGTGGCGTGGGCCAGGTGCAGCGGGCACTTCGAGCGGCGGGACACGTCCACCATCTCCGCGAACGCCTCCAGCGCACCGGCCCCGTAGCTGCGGTGGTGCGGGCTGTAGTACCCGCCGTGCGCGCCGACCACCTCGCACAGCGCGACGAGTTCTTCGGTGTCCGCGTACATGCCCGGCGTGTAGGTCAGCCCCGACGACATCCCGATCGCGCCCTCGGCCAGCCCGGTCGCGACCAGCTCGCGCATGGTGTCCAGTTCGGACTCGGTCGCCGGGCGGTCCGCCCAGCCGACCGCGAGCATCCGGACCGTGCCCTGGGGGACGAGGTAGGCGGCGTTCACCGCGATGCCCCGGTCGAGGCGATCGAGGTACTCGCCGACCGACCGCCAGTTCCAGTCGAAACCGGGCGGATCGTCGTTCCAGCCCGCGAGCTGCCCGCGCAGGGCGGCCAGGGTTTCGTCGTCAACCGGGGCGTAGGAGAGCCCGTCCTGGCCGAGGACCTCGGTGGTCACCCCCTGCGAGACCTTGGCCAGGTGCTCGGGGTGCGCGAGCACCTGGATATCGGAATGCGAGTGCATGTCGATGAAACCGGGCGCGAGCACGAGGTCGGTCGCGTCGACGGTCCGGCCACCGGTGAGGGAACCGGGGTCCGCGACCGCGGCGATCCGCCCTTCGCGCACGCCTACATCGGCGCGGAACAGGGGATCGCCGGTGCCGTCGGCGACCTGGGCTCCCCGGAAGACCAGCTCCATTGCTCGCCTCCTGTCGTTCTAGAAATAGGTGCGGACGAAGTCGACGACCGTTTCCCCGTCGCCGTCCACCACCGGGAGCAGCGACCACTTGTCGAACACCGTGCACGGGTGGGACAGGCCGAGCGCGACCCAGTCGCCGACCTCGACCGGTGACCCCGCGGGCAGGGCGAGGAACGCGTGCTGGTCGTTCAGCGCGGTGATCCGGTGCCCGTCCAGCGGAACCGGTGCCGCGCCGGGCTTGCGCAGGGTCTGCGGTTCGGGCAGGCCCTCGTCGAAGGAGGCGTCCCGTTTGCCCAGGGTGAGCAGGGCCAGTTCGCCGGTGGGTTTCGAGGTGACCTGGGCCCAGGCGCGCAGCGCGGACCGCAGCGGCGGCGTGCCCTGGATCCGCGGGTTGCCGCCGAGCGGGGAGATCCCGCGGTAGAACCCGTCGTCGTGGGTCAGGTAGGCGCCGCTGCGCAGCACCGGCAGGACCGGCAGGCCGTCCGGCCAGCCGGTGGTCAGTCCCGTGGTGACCTGGTCGAAGTAGGCGCTGCCGCCCGCCGTCACGATGATCCGGTCGGTGTCGGTGAAGAAGCCGCCTCCGGCCAAGGAGATCGTCAGCTCGCGGATCGAGTCCACATAGGACTCAACGATCTCGCGGGAGCCCGCCGTGGCGTCGTGGGCGAGTGCGCCCTCGTAACCGCCGACGCCGACCAGGCGGAGCGCCGGGCTGTTCCCCGCGGCCTCCGCGACGGCCCGCGCGGTCTCCGGATCGCGGGCCCCGGTCCGCCCGCCCGCGCCGCCGAGTTCGACCAGGACGTCGACCTGGCGCCGGGCGCCGCAGGCGACCAGCGTCTCGGTCATCAGCTCGACCCCGCGTACCGAATCGGCCCAGCAGGCGAACTCGAACCCGGGGTCGGCGTCCAGCTGACCGGCCAGCCAGCGCAGCCCCGCCGGGTCGACGAGCTGGTTGGCGAGCAGCACCCGGGAGACCCCGAACGCGCGGTACACCCGCAGCTGACCGGTGTTGGCGGCGGTGATGCCCCACGCGCCGTGCCGGATCTGCCGCTCGAACAGCTGCGGGGCCATGGTGGTCTTGCCGTGCGGAGCCAGGGCGATCCCGCGTTCGGCGCACCAGGACGCCATCGTGCGGAGGTTGTGGTCCAGCGCGTCCGCCTCCAGTACGACGAACGGACCAACGAATCCGTCCGCGAAGAGGGATGGACGCCGACCGGCCGCCTCGGCGAGGCTGAGTCCCCACAGCGCGGTGGGAATCGCCTTGAAACGCCAGTCGAGTTTCTCCTGGCGGATGCGGTCGGTTGCCTCGGCGTCCCAGGTGCAGGCGCGCGTGGTCGTACTTGCCATCGCTTCGGCTCCGTTGCGTGTGGTGCAACGCATGTTGCGCATAATGAGTGCCATAGGTGTAGCATCCGGTCCGCGGCAGGTCAACGGTCGGGGACGGAGGTCGGCGGTGGCGGACGGTGCGGTCCAGGTGCTCTGCATCGGTGAATCGATGGCGCTGTTCGTGCCGGCCGAACCGGGACCGGCGCACGAGGTGCGCACCTGGAAGCGGACGGTCGGCGGGGCCGAGTCCAATGTGGCCTGTCACCTCGCCGGGCTCGGGGTGCCCAGCGCATGGGTCAGCGCGGTCGGTCACGATCCGTTCGGCCGGGCGCTGCTCGCCGAGATCGCCGCGGCCGGGGTCGACGTGAGCGCGACCTATGTGGACCGGCGGCGGCCGACCGGCTTGTACATCAAGGAAAGTGGCGCGCAGGGGAGCCCCGTGCGGTATTACCGCGCCGGTTCCGCGGCATCGGCGATGGGGCCGGAGTTGCTGGGGCGTCTGGACTTCAGCACCGTCGACGTGATCCATCTCAGCGGTATCACGGCCGCCCTCTCGGACAGCTGCCTGGAACTCGTGCGCGCGGTGCTCACCGGTCCGCGCGCGGGCCGCCGGGTGTCGTTCGACGTCAACTGGCGACCGGCGCTCTGGGCGGGCCGCGATCCGGGCGTGCTCCCCGAGCTCGCCGCACTCGCCGATGTCGTGCTGGTCGGGGACGACGAGGCCCAGGTGGTGTGGGGGACCGGGGATCCGGCGACGCTGCGCGCTCGCCTGCCGGAACCCGCGACGCTGGTGGTCAAGCACGGGGAACACGGGGCCACGCTCATCGAACGCGGTCCGGACGGGACCGACGGGCCACCGGTGTTCGCCCCCGCGCTCCGGGTGGAGGTGGTCGAGCCGGTCGGGGCGGGGGACGCCTTCGCCGCCGGGTTCCTGGCCGCCACGCTGCGCGGCGCCGGACCGGAGACCCGCCTGCGCAGCGGGCACCTGCAGGCGGCGTCGACCCTGCGCACCCACGATGATGTGGGGCAGCCGCTGCCCGCCTCGATCGTCACCGAACTCCTCGGCGCCGACGAGCGCGCGTGGGCGGCGACCCGGTTGACCGACGAGGGAGTGGTCCGAGCATGAGTCAAAGCCTGGACAGGGCGTTGACCCTGTTGACCGGGCTGGCCAAGGGCGCGAAGACCCTCGACCAGCTCGCCGAGGAGGTCGGCGTGCACAAGTCGACCGTGCTGCGGCTGCTGCGCACGCTCGAGGCACACCACTTCGTCCGGCGCGAGAGCACCCGGTACTACCGGCTGGGCAGCGCGCTGTTCGACCTGGCCAACCAGGCGCTGGAGGACCGGGACGTCCGGCGCAGCTCCGAGGCGGCGCTTTCGGCGCTGAACGAGCGCACCGGGCACACCGTGCACCTCGCCAGTTACGAGGACGGCGAGGTGGTGTACATCGACAAGTACGAGGGCCGGCATTCGGTGCGGATGTACTCGCGCGTCGGCAAGCGCGCGCCGCTGCACTGCACCGCGGTCGGGAAGGTGCTGGTGTCCGCGCTCAGCCCGAACCGTCGGGCCGAGGTCGCCGAGGGCCTCGACTACGTCCGGCTGACCGGCAACACGATCACCAACGCGGCGGACTACCTCACCGAGCTGAACCGGGTCGCCGAGCGCGGGTACGCCGTGGACAACGCCGAGCACGAGGACTTCATCCACTGCGTCGCCGCGCCGATCCGCGGGGCCGGGGGAGAGGTGCTGGCCGCGGTGTCGCTGTCGGTCCCGAAGATCCTGCTGGACTTCGACGGCCTGCTGGCGCTGGTGCCCGAACTCGTGGCCGCCGCCGAGGAAGCTTCCGTCCACAGTGGATGGACAGGAAAAACAGGACGAGAAAGGGGAAATTGATGGCCAAGGTCGCGATCAGCACGGAGAACGCGCCGAAACCGGTGGCGAACTTCGCGCAGGCCGCTCGCAAGGGCAACATCCTGCAGGTGGCCGGGCAGGTCGCGTTCGACCCGGCGACCGGGACGGTGGTCGGCGAGACCGTGGCCGACCAGACCCGGCAGACGTTCAAGAACCTCGAGGCGGTCCTCGCGGCGGCCGGGTCCAGCTTCGACGACGTCGTGATGGTCCGGGTGTACCTGACCGACACCGAGCACTTCGCCGAGTTCAACGAGACCTACAACGCCCTGGTCGGCGAGCCCTTCGCCGCGCGCACCACGGTGTACGTGGGCCTGCCGTCGCCGCTGCTCGTCGAGATCGACGCCCTCGCCGTCCTCGGCGACTAGGGCGACTGGTCAGGCCTCGAGGAGCGCTTCCAGTTCGGTCCAGATCTCGGCGCTGACCCGGGCGGCCCGTTCGGCGTCGGCCGCCGCGATGGCGTCGATGAGCTGGTCGTGGCGGCGGATGGACCGGCGTGCGGGCAGGCTGGCGAACCGCGCGTGCTCCAGCCGCCGCAGCAGCGCGGTGTACCGGTCCAGGGTGTCGGCGACCGCCCGGTTGCCGCACACCTGGACCGGGATGCCGTGCAGTTCGTCGTCCGCGTCGATGGCCGCCGAGACCTCGCCCGCCTCCACCGCGGCGGCGAACCGCGCGTTCGCCGCGCGCATCGCCTTCACGTGGTCCTTGGTCATCCGCGGCACCGCGGTGCGCACCGCGAGATCGTGCAACGCCCGGACCAGGTGCAGGGCGTCGCGGACGTCGTCGCTGACGATCGGTGCCACCCGGGTGTAGCTCTGCGGCTTCGATTCCGCCAGGCCCTCGGCGACCAGCCGGGTGAGCGCCTGCCGGACCGGCGCGCGGGACAGCCCCAGCTCCTCGGCCAGTTCGGCGTCCCGGAGCGGATCGCCGGGCCCCAGGTCGCCCTCGACGATCGCGCGCCGGATCAGCTCGTAAGCCTCGTCCCGGAGCAGGGTCCGCCGGATGGGCTTGAGGGCACTCACAGCTGAAATGTTAGTCAGTGAACCGGCCCGGTGTATTTCTCGCCCGGGCCCTGGCCGGGAGCGTCCGGCACCGCCGAGGCTTCCCGGAAGGCCTTCTGCAGCGACTGCAGGCCGTCGCGCAGCGGCGCGGCGTGCATGCCGAGGTACTCGACCGAGGAGGTGACCAGGCCGGCCAGGGCGGTGATGAGCCGCCGGGCCTCGTCCAGGTCCCGCCGCGGGCTGTTCTCCGGCTCGGCGTCGGCCAGGCCGAGCCGCTCGGCCGCGGCGGACATCAGCATCACCGCGGCCCGGCTGATCACCTCGACGCTGGGGATGTCCTCCAGCTCGCGTACCGTGGACGAATCGGTCGGCCGGGAATTTTCGGGCTGCTGCGACGCGTTATCAGACACGTCTGGTACCCTTCCACGAGCGACCAGCCCCTGAGCGATCGGGGGCCGCAAGTGGAGCCCCGCTCCCACCCGAGTTACCGCCTCAGCCAGGTAGCCGGGTCCGGTCTCGCGAAACGTGGCACTCGGTTCGGCCGAGGCCGCGGTTCGCGGAGCATCCGATCGTCGCGATCGGATGCCGATCGGAAAGCAGGGCCCCGCGCGCCAGCACTTGGTGACGGGGCCCGAGGTATGTGGGCACCAGGTCGAGAACGGTAGAAGAACTTACCTCGGACCAAGGAGGCCACATCAGCTCCGAGACACGCATCAACGACCGCATTCGAGTGCCGGAGGTCCGGCTCGTCGGGCCGAACGGTGAACAGGTCGGAATCGTCCGGATCGAGGATGCGCTCCGGCTCGCTCAGGAGTCGGATCTCGACCTCGTCGAGGTCGCCCCGCAGGCGCGCCCGCCGGTCTGCAAGCTCATGGACTTCGGCAAGTACAAGTACGAGAGCGCGCAGAAGGCCCGCGAATCGCGTCGCAACCAGCAGCTGACCGTCATCAAAGAGCAGAAGCTGCGCCCCAAGATCGACCAGCACGACTACGAGACGAAGAAGGGGCACGTGTCCCGCTTCCTCTCGGCCGGGAACAAGGTCAAGGTCACGATCATGTTCCGTGGCCGCGAGCAGTCGAGGCCGGAACTCGGTTTCCGGCTGCTGCAGAAGCTCGCCGACGAGGTCGCCGAGCTCGGCTACGTCGAGTCGTCCCCGAAGCAGGACGGCCGCAACATGATCATGGTGCTGGCGCCGCACAAGAACGCGAAGGCGAAGCCCAAGGCGACGAAGGAACCGGCCGGTTCCTGACCTCGGCCAACCGCCCGACGCAGTCAGCAGCACACCGGATTCCGGTGTGCTGCCGCACGAAGAGAGAGTTATCGATGCCGAAGAACAAGACGCACAGCGGGACCGCCAAGCGGATCCGGGTCACCGGCAGCGGCAAGCTGCGCCGCCAGAAGGCCGGCCGACGCCACCTGTTGGAGAAGAAGTCGAGCCGGGTCACCCGCCGGCTGGAAGGCACCACCGAGGTCGCCAAGAACGACGTCAGCAGGGTCAAGCGGCTTCTCGGCCGATGACCGCCTGCCAACAGCAAGACTTTCCGTAAACCCGGGGCGCGGGTGCGCCCCCTGAGATCGACAGGATGGACCCGTGGCACGCGTCAAGCGGGCGGTGAACGCCCAGAAGAAGCGTCGCGCAACTCTCGAACTGGCCAGCGGCTACCGCGGTCAGCGTTCGCGGCTGTACCGCAAGGCCAAGGAGCAGACGCTCCACTCGCTCAACTACGCCTACCGGGACCGCCGTGCCCGCAAGGGTGACTTCCGCCAGCTGTGGATCACCCGGATCAACGCGGCCGCCCGGCAGAACGGCGTGACCTACAACCGGTTCATCCAGGGCCTGAAGGCCGCCGGCGTCGAGGTCGACCGGAAGATCCTCGCCGACCTCGCGGTCAACGACGCGGCCGCCTTCACCGCGCTGGCCGAGGTCGCCAAGCAGAACATCCCGGCCGCCGACGCGAAGAAGTCGGCCTGATCCGGCGAAGCGAGATCCCGCAACCCGGGGCGGCTCCGTTCACCGAACGGACCCCCCGGGTTGTCGCTGCCCGGCGCCTGATCCGGCGGGCCGAACGGGAGAAGGCGGGCCGTTTCCTGGCCGAAGGGGCGAACGCGGTCGGCGCCGCGCTCGCTCGTGCCCGGCGATCGCCGGAATTCGTCGATGAGTTGTTCGTCACCGAAAAGGCGCGGAACGGCCACGCGGAACTCGTCGCACACGCGGCGGAACTGAATGTGCGAATCTCGCTCATCACCGAGCGGGCCGCCGCCGGATTGTCCGAAACGGTGACTCCGCAAGGAATTGCCGCCGTCTGCGCGCTGCTCGACCAACCGCTGGACACCCTGCCGCTCGCCGGGGCCGGACTGGTGGCCGTGCTCGCCGGTGTATCGGATCCCGGCAATGCCGGAACGGTGATCCGGGTCGCCGACGCGGCCGGTGCGAGCGCGGTGGTACTCGCCGGGGACAGTGTCGATCCGCACAACGGCAAATGCGTTCGTGCATCCGCGGGGAGCCTGTTCCACCTGCCGATCGCCCGGATTCCGGACCCCGCGGCCGCGGTGCGGCTCTGCCGGGACGCCGGACTGCGGGTGCTCGCCGCGCACGGTTACGCCGACACCGCGCTGGACGCCGTCGACCTGGCGCCGCCGACGGCCTGGGTGTTCGGGAACGAGGCCCACGGCCTGCCCGCGGAGGTGCTGGCCGACGCCGACGCCGCGGTCCGGATTCCCCTCTACGGCAACGCGGAGAGCCTCAACCTGGCCACCGCCGCGGCGGTCTGCCTCTACGGCACCGCGATGGCGGCCCGTCGATGAGGGCCCCGGCCTAGGGTTACCGGTCGGCGGCCAACCCCGATCGCATAGAATCTCGTCTCAATTGCTCACGTGCGCTCGCGTCAGCGTGGAGCCGCGAACCCCGTCACAGCGGACGCCGAGGAGTTATGTCCGGAGCCAACGACAACCAGGACTCGAAGCCGGCCGACACCCTTGCGCCGGAAACCCTGCAGGCCGCGATCAAAAAAGCCGAAGCCGATTTCGAGGCCGCCGCGGATCTGGAGGCCTTGGCCACGGTCAAACCGGCCCACCTCGGTGACCACGCGCCGCTGATGCTGGCCCGCCGTGAGATCGGGGCGCTGCCCAAGAGCGAGAAGGCCGAGGCCGGCAAGCGGGTGAACGAGGCCCGTCAGGCCGTTCAGCGTGCGTTCGACTCCCGTCGCGCGGTCCTGCAGGCCGAACGCGACGAGCGGGTGCTCCGCGACGAGGCCGTGGACGTGACGCTCCCGTGGGACCGGATCCCGCGCGGTGCCCGGCACCCGATCACCACGATCGCCGAACGGGTCGCCGACGTGTTCGTCGGCATGGGCTGGGAGGTGGCCGAAGGCCCCGAGCTCGAAGCCGAGTGGTTCAACTTCGACGCGCTGAACTTCGGCAAGGACCACCCGTCGCGCCAGTTGCAGGACACCTTCTACGTGGGCGACGAGGGCTCCGGCCTGGTGCTGCGCACGCACACGTCGCCGGTGCAGGCCAGGGCGCTGCTGCACCGCGACCTGCCGGTCTACGTGGTCTGCCCGGGCCGCACCTACCGCACCGACGAGCTGGACGCGACGCACACGCCGGTGTTCTCCCAGGTCGAGGGCCTCGCGGTGGACAAGGGCATCACCATGGCCCATCTGAAGGGCACCCTGGACCTGTTCGCCCAGGCGATGTTCGGCCAGAACGCCAAGACCCGCCTGCGCCCGCACTTCTTCCCGTTCACCGAGCCGTCCGCCGAGGTCGACGTGTGGTTCGAGGAGAAGAAGGGTGGCGCCGGCTGGGTCGAATGGGGCGGCTGCGGCATGGTCAACCCCAACGTCCTGCGCGCCTGCGGCGTCGACCCCGAGGTGTACTCCGGGTTCGCGTTCGGCATGGGCCTCGAGCGCACGCTGCAGTTCCGCAACGGCATTCCCGATATGCGCGACATGGTGGAGGGCGACATCCGGTTCACCCTTCCCTTCGGAACGGAGGCATAGTGCGAGTCCCCGTGAGCTGGCTGACCGAGCACCTCGGCATCGGCGAGCCGGTCGGATCGCAGGAGCTGGTCGACGCCTTCATCAAGATCGGCATCGAGGTCGACGACGTGCGGCCGCTCGACCACGTGACCGGCCCGCTCGTGGTCGGACGAGTGGCCGAGATAGAGGAACTGACCGAGTTCAAGAAGCCGATCCGGTACTGCCGGGTCGAGGTCGGCGAGGACCAGGCCGCGGACGAGGCGGACGACGCCGAAGAGGGCCCGTCCGGCCTGAAGACCCGCGGCATCATCTGCGGCGCGACCAACTTCGCCGAGGGCGACCTGGTGGTCGTCGCGCTGCCGGGCGCGGTGCTGCCCGGCGGGTTCGAGATCGCTTCGCGCAAGACCTACAACCGCGTCAGCGACGGCATGATCTGCTCGGCGCGTGAGCTCGGCCTCGGCGACGACCACGCGGGCATCCTGGTGCTGCCCCCGGGTACCGCGAGCCCCGGCGACGACGCCCGGTCCGTGCTCGACCTGGACGACACGGTGCTGGAGCTCGTGCCGTCCCCGGATCGCGGGTACGCGCTCTCGATCCGCGGCCTCGCCCGTGAGCTGTCGAACGCGCTGGACGTGCCGTTCGGCGATCCGGCCGCCCTGGAACTGCCCGAGGCCGAGGGTGACGCCTGGCCGGTCCGGATCGAGGACGCCGAAGGCTGCCCCCGGTTCGTGGTGCGCCGGGTCACCGGCCTGGACGCCGGCGCGCCCACGCCGTGGTGGATGCACCGCCGGCTCCTGCTGGCCGGCATCCGGTCCATCTCGCTGGCCGTGGACGTCACGAACTACGTGATGCTCGAGCTCGGCCACCCGCTGCACGCCTGGGACACCAATTCCGTGCAGGGCGAACTGGTCGTGCGCCGCGCGAAGCCCGGCGAGAAACTGACCACTTTGGACGGTGTGGTCCGCGATCTCGACCCGGACGACGTGGTCATCGCCGACGACACCGGCGCGGTGTCCCTCGCCGGCACCATGGGTGGCGCGAGCACCGAGATCACCCCGGAGAGCACCGATGTGCTGCTCGAGGCCGCGCACTGGGACCCACCGTCGATCAGCCGAACCGCCCGGCGGCACAAGCTCTTCTCCGAGGCGGCGAAACGCTTCGAGCGGTTCACCGACCCGCAGCTGTGCCCTGCCGCGGTCGAACTGGCCGCGCGCCTGCTGCGCCAGTACGGCGACGGCAGCATCCAGCCCGGCCGCACCGACGAGGGGTCGGTCGAACCGTTGCCGCCGGTGACCATGCCGATGAACCTGCCAGACCAGGTCGCCGGCGTGCGGTACCAGCGCGGTGTGACCGTGCGCAGGCTGACGCAGATCGGCTGCAAGGTCTCGGTGGGCACCAGTGACGACGGCACGGCCCTGGTCACCGCCTACCCGCCCAGCTGGCGGGGCGACCTCGGCCAGCCCGCGGATCTGGTCGAGGAGGTGCTGCGGCTGGAGGGCTACGACAGCATCCCGTCCGAGGTGCCGCCCGCACCCGCCGGGCGCGGGTTGACCGACGCCCAACGCCGCCGTCGCACCGTTTCCCGTGCGCTCGCCGAAGCCGGCTATGTCGAAGTGCTCCCCTTCCCGTTCATGTCGAAGTCCACTTGGGACGCTTTCGGCCTGGCCGAGGACGACGTGCGCCGCAACACCGTGCGGGTGCTGAACCCGCTGGAGTCCGACAAGGACCAGCTGGCGACCTCGCTGCTACCCGGCCTGCTCGAAACGTTGCAGCGCAACACCTCCCGTGGTTTCAAGGACGTCGCCCTGTTCCACATCGGACAGGTCGTCCTGCCCAGCCCGAA
The DNA here is from genome assembly GCF_009765355.1 of Amycolatopsis anabasis. GTDB lineage: Bacteria > Actinomycetota > Actinomycetes > Mycobacteriales > Pseudonocardiaceae > Amycolatopsis > Amycolatopsis anabasis. The sequence goes on from NZ_VTHK01000061.1 coordinate 34,705, forward strand.
CCCGGTCCCGATGCCGGCCCTCGGCGTCGACCGTCGGCCCACCGACGAGGAACTCGCCCAGCTCGAAGCCTCGGTGCCGGAGCAGCCGGTGCACGTCGCGGTCGTGCTGGCCGGACAGCGCGAGCGCGCCGGCTGGTGGGGCGGCGGCGAGCAGGCGACCTGGGCCGACGCGGTGCAGGCCGCCCGTACGGTCGCCGCGGCGGCCGGGGTCGAACTGCGCGTGCAAGCCGCCGATCTGCTGCCCTGGCACCCGGGCCGCTGTGCCCAGTTGCGGGTCGGCGACTGGCCGGTCGGCCACGCGGGTGAGCTGCACCCCAAGGTGATCGAGGCGCTCGGCCTGCCCAAGCGCACGGTCGCGATGGAACTCGACCTCGACGCGATCCCGCTGCCCGAGGGGCGGCCCGCGCCCTCGGTGTCGGCATACCCGCCGGTGCTGCTCGACGTGGCGCTCGTGGTGGATGCGAAGGTGCCGTCCGCGGACCTCGCCACCGCCCTGACCAGCGGGGCCGGTGACCTCCTGGAGGACATCTCGCTGTTCGACGTGTACAGCGGAGACCAGGTCGGCGAAGGCAAGCGTTCGCTCGCGTACAAACTGCGCTTCCGCGCGCCGGACCGGACGCTGAAGGTCGAAGAGGCCACCCAGGCACGCGATGCGGCCGTCGCCGCCGCGGCGGAACGTTTCGGCGCCACCCTGCGCGCCTGAGCACGTGCTGAGCCTGGCCCGGCCCATCGGCCGGGTCAGGCGGCGCCGACGTGCTTCAACGCCTCCCGGACCGACAGCGGGGAAAGACCGGGGTGGGCCCGCACGAACGACCGGACCCAGCCCGGGCCGGTCTTCGCGTACTCGCGCAGTGCCCAGCCAATTCCTTTGCGCAGGAAGAAGTCTCGATCGTCCAGATTGGACTCGATCACTTCGGTCAGCAGGTCCAGATCGGTACCTTGTTTCGCGCCCACCTGGCAGATCACCGCGGTGCGCCGCCGCCAGCGATCCGGATCGGTCGACCAGCGTCGCAACACCGGGGTGAGTGCTTCGGGTTTGGCCCGCAGCAGCGGACCGACACGGCGAATGGCGACTTCGTCGACGAAGTCCCACCAGGCGCCGGTGACGATCAGTTCCTCGTAGACCGGTAGCAGATCCGGGTCCTGCCACCGCGCATAGCGCCGATCGCCGGTCAGATCGATGGCGAGGTACCGCTCCTCCCGGTACTCCGCCTCGCGCCAGAGCCGCAACACCGCCGCGACGAACGAGTCCCGATCGGACAGCGGATGTTCGGCGAACAGCGTCCGGGCGAGGCGGCTCCGGAGCGGTTTCGGCACACCGCGGAACGGCATTTCGGATTTCATGTACCGCTGCATTTCGGGTGCTTTGACCGGATCGGCGAGCCCCGCCAACCCGGTTCGGGCGGCTTGTACGAAAGCTGCCACGGATTCCATCGCCACTCCTGCCCTGATCTGGTGAACGAGCGTAACGCGCGGTGTGGCACGCCCGGCCGTTGTGCCCCAATCGTGCGGTGTCTTCCCGCGGTGCCGGGCAAGTCCCGTCTATCGGTGGAGGGAAAAACTCGCGTCGTTGGGGGAGGTTGTTCGCAACCGTTGGTAGCTTCTCCGGGACTCCGGACAAAGGCCGAGGAAAAGGATCGACGTGAACAGAATCGCAGCCGCGGTCGCGACTGCCGGCATTCTCGCCAGCGGCGTGACACTGGTGCCGACCGCCGTCGCGGCGCCCGCGCCAGGACCGGAATTCATGCCCGCACCGATCCACTGGGGTCCGTGCGAGTCGGAAAACCTGAAGAAGGCGAAGGCCGAATGCGGTTTCCTCGAGGTGCCGCTGGACTACCACGCACCCGGCGGGGCGAAGGTGTCGCTCGCGGTTTCCCGGGTCCGGCACACCACGGCCACCTCGCAGGGCGTCATGCTGGTCAATCCGGGTGGTCCCGGTGGTTCGGGCCTGGCCATGTCCATGCTCGGGCGGGCCGTGCCCAACCACGCGGGCGACGCGTACGACTGGATCGGCTTCGATCCGCGCGGTGTCGGCGCCAGCAAACCCGCGCTGACCTGTGACGGCGACTATTTCAGCTACAACCGTCCCGCGTACGTGCCGCGGACGCCGGAACTGGAGAAGACCTGGCTGGACCGGTCGCGGGGTTACGCGCAGGCGTGTGCGACGAACGGTCCGCTGCTGGACCACATCAAGACCACCGACGTCGTGCAGGACATGGAGAGCCTGCGCAAGGCGCTGGGCGAGGAGCAGATCAACTACTTCGGCTTCTCCTACGGCACCTACCTCGGGCAGGTGTACGGCACGCTGTTCCCGCAGCGGGTCCGCCGGATGGTGCTGGACAGCAACGTCGACCCGCGCAAGGTCTGGTACCAGGCGAACCTCGCCCAGGATGTCGCGTTCGACCGCAACATCAAGATCTACTTCGACTGGGTCGCCAAGTACGACAACCTCTTCCACCTCGGCCGGACCGGAGCGGCGGTGGAGAAGCTCTGGTACGCCAAGCAGGCCGAACTGGCCAAGAACCCCGCGGGCGGTGTGATCGGGCCGGACGAGTGGACCGACATCTTCCTGCAGGCCGGGTACTACCGGTTCGGCTGGGTGGACATCGCCAAGGCGTTCGCCGGCTGGGTGCACGGCGCCGACTGGACGACCCTGAAGGCGCTCTACGACGGCACCCACGCGCCGGGCGAGGACAACGGGTTCGCGGTTTACAATGCCGTGCAGTGCACCGACACCCAATGGCCGCGGAGCTGGAACCAGTGGCGGTTCGACAACTGGCTCACCCACTTCCGCGCCCCGTTCGAGACCTGGGGCAACGCCTGGTACAACGCGCCGTGCCTGTTCTGGCCGGCGAAGGCCGGCGAACCGGTGGATGTGGACGGTAGCCGGGTGGCGGGCGCGCTGCTGGTCGGTGAGGAACTCGACGCCGCGACCCCGTTCGAGGGCAGCCTGGAGGTCCGCCGCCGTTTCCCGAACGCGAGGCTGATCGGTGAGCCCGGCGGCGCCACGCACGCCGACTCCCTTGCCGGGAACGCGTGCGTGGACGACAAGATCGCGGACTACCTGACCGACGGCAAACTGCCGCCGCGCAAACCCGGCAACCGCGCGGATGCCGAATGCGCACCGCTGCCGGATCCGGTGCCCGAAGGCGCCGACGCCAAGGCGGACGCGCAGGCGGCGGGCCAGCCCGCCGAACTCCGCTCGGCGTTGGTCGCCCGCGCCGCGCACCACTGAGGTTCGGCTCCCGGAGGGGCGTTCCGGCCTGTCTCGTGCCGGGGCGCCCCTTCGCGCTGTCCGCGGCAGCGCGCGAATCGTCGCGTTCATGTCCTGACCGAGTCGAGACGGGTCACCGGTTCGGCGAGCGCGGTCAGTTCGGCGGGCACGTGTCGCGCGGTGAGCCGGGAATACCGCCGCCGCAGCGATGGGAGATCCTGCGGTACGGGCTCGCCGGACGGCGGGCCGAGTATTCGATCTCCCCGAGACTCTCCAGCAAACTCAGTTTCAGCGCCGCTTCGGGCTCGCCTTCTTCCCGCGGGCACACTTCGAACTGGCTGTGGGCGGCCGTGGCCAACAGCCCCGCTTTCTCGATCTCCCGCGGGACAAGGTCCATTCCGGACAGCGCATCGGGATTGACCAGCGTCCGGGTGAACGCCCTCCTCCCGCGCAGGATCAGCCAGCAGATCGCGTCGCGGAACTCTCCACCATCGGCGCCGCCGATGGCGATGCCGAACGCGGTCCAGAGATCCCAGCGATAGGCCCGGCGATGCACCTGTCACAGCCGTTCCTGGAACCGCATCAACTCGGCAACGGACAGATCCGCCAACAGGTCTTCGAGGTGGCGCGAGATCTCTTCGCTGTCGGTCACCCGGCAGAGCCTGCGCATCGCGTCGCGCGCGGAGGCGTGGCGACGCCGTTCCTGCTCCGCGCCTGATCACGCGCCAGATTTCGGACTCCTTCATCGTGACTCCCCACGGCTCGTTGTGATGATGCGATCACGCTAAGCCGGGGGTCCGACAATTTCGGAACGTGTCCGCGCGACGGCGAGCGGTGAGCAGAAACTGTCGGGGGTGGGCGCTAGCTTCGCGGCATGATCGAAATCCAGCAATGTCGGACCGAGATCCGGCAGGACGACAACACCTATTCCGTCGAGGTCACCGCGAGCAAGGCCGATCCGGCCACCGTTCTGGTCCGGATCGGCGCAGCCGGTCCGCGGGGCGAACCGGTCGCCGACGGCCGGATCGAGGTGGCACCCGGCTCCGCGCCGGCACTGGGCACGCTCCTGGCGGAGGCGCTGCACTCCGCGGTGGGGCTCGATCCGCCAGGACGGCGAAGAAACCGGGACAGTCCCGCGAAACGAGGTCGCCCGTGGACCTCGTTGCTGGACGCGGAACTGGAACGTCGTTGGCTCGCCGGCGAAAGCGTCGAAGACATCGCGAAGCACTTCGAACGCACACCGGGCGGTATTCGCGCCCGGCTGCCGCGGGTCGGCTGCGATCCGGTGAATCCCGGCGAGTACCTGCCGGTGCCGCCGAGCAAACGGGTTCGCGGAGGGGAGGGCGCCATGGACTAGGAGCGCGCGATCGCGGGTGCGGGTTGCGGGACAATCCGATCGTGATCGGTCACCTCGGCATCAACGTTCCTGATCTGGCGGCGGCGAAGGCCTATTACGACGGGCTGATGCCCTTCCTCGGCTTCGACGAGTTCCTCAACGCCGAGGACCAGTTCGCCTACCGTCCGGCCGACGGCAAGCCCGGCACGTTCCTGTTCGTCTACCCGGCGCGGGAATCGGGCGAGTATTCCCGCCACCGGACTGGCCTTCAGCACGTCGCCTTCATGGTCAGGACACGCTCGGCCGTACTCGCGGCGCATGCCCAGGCCGTCCGCCTCGGTTCCGAGGTGCTGCACGAACCCCGGCACTTTCCCGAGTACCCGCCGCCCTACTTCGCGGCGTTCTGGCTCGATCCGTTCGGGATCATGCTCGAGGCGGTGTGCCACCACGACCGGGCCTGACGCGTCCGCGCGTTCTCCGACCGGCACCGGGCGCGGTGTGGGACCGCTCACGGCGACCTGACCGCGGCGTAATCCGGTTTGATTGGATTTACGTCGGCATGCATAATCATGCGTATGACGGTGAGGATCGCGGTAGCGGGAGCGAGCGGGTACGCGGGCGGTGAGCTGCTGCGCCTGCTGTTGGCGCATCCGGAGGTCGAAATCGGCGCGCTGACCGCGGCGAGCAACGCGGGTACGGCGCTGGGCAAGCACCAGCCACATCTGGTGCCCCTGGCCGACCGCGTGCTGGCCGAGACCACCGCCGAGACGTTGGCCGGGCACGACGTGGTGTTCCTCGCCCTGCCGCACGGCCAGTCCGGGGAGATCGCGGCGCGACTCGGTCCCGAGGTGCTGGTCGTCGATCTCGGCGCCGACCACCGGCTCGCCGAGGCGGCCGACTGGCAGCGCTGGTACGGCAGCGAGCACGCGGGCACCTGGCCCTACGGGCTCCCGGAACTGCCCGGGGCGCGCGAAAACCTGCGCGGCGCCAAGCGAATCGCCGTGCCGGGATGCTTCCCGACCGGCGGGTCGCTCGCGCTCGCGCCGGCGCTCGCGGCGGGACTGGTCCGGCCGGATGTGACGGTCGTCGCGGTGACCGGGACCTCCGGAGCGGGCAGGAGCCTGAAGCCGAACCTGCTCGGTTCCGAGGTGATGGGCTCGGCCACCGCGTACGGGGTCGGCGGCGCGCACCGGCACACCCCGGAGTTCGCCCAGAACCTCGGCGCGGTGGCGGGGGAGCGGGTCACGGTGTCCTTCACCCCGGTGCTCGCCCCGATGCCCCGCGGGATCCTGACCACCGCGAGCGCGCCGTTGGTGTCCGAAGTGGACACCGGGGGCGCGCGTGCGGTGTACGAGAAGGCCTACGCCGCGGAACCGTTCGTGCAACTGCTGCCCGAGGGGAGCTGGCCGGCCACGGCCGCGACCCTCGGCTCGAACAACGTGCAGCTCCAGGTGACGGTCGACGCCGACGCGCGACGACTGGTCGTGGTAGCCGCCATCGACAACCTCACCAAGGGCACCGCGGGCGGTGCCGTCCAGTCCATGAACATCGCGCTCGGGTTCCCCGAGACCACCGGACTTTCCACCGTAGGAGTCGCGCCATGACCGTCACCGCACCGAAGGGGTTCCGGGCCGCCGGGGTCACCGCGGGCCTCAAGCCCAGCGGTAAGCCCGACGTGGCCCTGGTCGTCAACGAAGGGCCGCTCGACATCGCGGCCGCGGTGTTCACCGCGAACCGGTGCAAGGCGAATCCGGTGCTCTGGAGCGAGCAGGTCACCCACGGCGGCCGGGCCAAGGCTGTGGTGCTCAACTCCGGCGGCGCCAACTGCTACACCGGCCCCCAGGGTTTCCAGAACACGCACGCCGCCGCGGAACTCGTCGCGAACCGGCTCGGGATCGGCGCGATCGACGTGGCGGTGTGCTCCACCGGCCTGATCGGCGAGCAACTGCAGGCCGACAAACTTTCCGCGGGGATCGAACAGGCCGTGGCCGGACTCTCGCCGGACGGCGGGCCCGCCGCGGCGGAAGCGATCATGACCACGGACACCCGGCGCAAGGAGTTCGTGCACAGCGGCGACGGGTGGACCATCGGCGGGATGGCCAAGGGCGCCGGGATGCTCGCGCCGGCACTGGCCACCATGCTGGTGGTGATCACCACGGACGCCGTGCTCGACCCGGAAACCGCGGACCAGGCGTTGCGCGGCGCCACCCGGGTGACCTTCGATCGCCTCGACTCGGACGGCTGCATGTCCACCAACGACACCGTCCTGCTGATGAGCAGCGGCGCGTCCGGTGTCCGGCCGGATCCGGCGGAGTTCGGCGAGGCGCTGCGGGCCGTCTGCCACGACCTCGCCCAGCAGCTGCTCGGGGACGCCGAGGGCGCCGAGCACGACATCGCGATCGAAGTGGTGAACGCGGCCTCCGAACAGGACGCGGTCGAGGTCGGCCGGTCCATCGCGCGGAGCAACCTGTTCAAATGCGCGGTCTTCGGCAAGGACCCCAACTGGGGCCGGATCCTCGCGTCCGTCGGCACCACGCAAGCCACCTTCGATCCGGCGGCGCTGGACGTCGCGTTCAACGGCGTCTGGGTCTGCCGCGGCGGCGAACCGGGCGAGCCGCGCGAGAAGGTCGATCTGACACCCCGCGCGGTGGACATCGTGGTCGACCTGAAGGCGGGCACGGAAACCGCGACGATCTGGACCAACGACCTCACGCACGCCTACGTGCACGAGAACTCGGCGTACTCCACATGACCCCGCCGGAATCCCTGGTCCCCGCCGACGCGCGCCTGGCCACCGCGGCGGAGAAGGCCGGTGTCCTGATCGAGGCGCTGCCCTGGCTGCAGCGGTTCAACGGCGCGACGGTCGTGGTCAAGTACGGCGGCAACGCCATGATCGACGACGAGTTGAAGCAGGCGTTCGCGCAGGACATGGTGTTCCTGCGGCTCGCCGGACTGCACCCGGTCGTGGTGCACGGCGGCGGCCCGCAGATCACCGCCATGCTGAACCGGCTGGGCATCGAGGGCGAGTTCCGCGGCGGCCTGCGGGTCACCACCCCGGAGACGATGGACGTCGTCCGGATGGTGCTCGTCGGCCAGGTCAGCCGCGAGCTGGTCGGCCTGATCAACGCGCACGGTCCTTATGCCGTGGGCATTTCCGGCGAAGACGCCCGGCTGTTCACCGCGAAGCGGCGCACGGCCACGATCGACGGGGAGGCCGTCGACCTCGGGCTGGTCGGCGAGGTCGCCGAGGTCAACCCGGCGGCGGTGCTCGACATCGTCAACGCCGGGCGGATCCCGGTGGTGTCCACGGTCGCCCCGGACGTCGACGGGGTGGTGCACAACGTCAACGCGGACACCGCGGCCGGGGCGCTGGCCGCCGCGCTGGGCGCGGAGAAACTCGTGATGCTCACCGACGTCGAGGGGCTGTACGCCGACTGGCCGGACCGGTCGTCCCTGGTCGACCGGATCCGCGTCGATCGGCTGGAGCAGCTGCTGCCCGGACTGGCCAGCGGCATGATCCCGAAGATGGAGGCCTGCGTGCGCGCGATCCGCGGCGGGGTCCGCCGGGCGCACGTCATCGACGGCCGCCTCGCGCATTCGGTACTGCTCGAAGTCTTCACCTCTCAAGGCGTCGGCACCATGGTGCTGCCCGAACAGGAGCTCCCGTGAACGAGATCAAGTCCAATGTAGACGGCCAGGGGCACTGGCAGTCCGCGTTGATGGACAACTACGGCACCCCTCAACTCACCCTGGTGCGCGGCGAGGGCGCGCGGGTCTGGGACGCCGACGGCACCGAATACCTAGACCTCGTCGGCGGGATCGCGGTCAACGCGCTCGGCCACGCCCACCCCGAGGTGGTGCGCGCGGTCACCGAGCAGATCGCCAAGATCGGCCACATCTCGAACCTCTACGTCAACCCGGTCGCGGTCGAACTCGCCGAGACACTGCTCGACGTGGCCGGGTTGTCCGGTCAGGCGAAAGTTCTCTTCGTCAACTCCGGGGCCGAGGCGAACGAGGCCGCGCTGAAGATCAGCCGGTTGACCGGGCGGACCAAGATCGTCGCCTGCGAAGGCGCCTTCCACGGCCGCACCATGGGCTCGCTCTCGCTCACCGGTCAACCGTCCAAAAAGGAGGCCTTCGAACCGCTGGTGCCCGGCGTGGTGCACGTGCCGTTCGGCGACAGCGAGGCGCTGCGCGCGGCGGTCGACGGGGAAACCGCGGCCGTGGTGCTGGAACCGGTGCTGGGTGAGGGCGGGGTGGTTCCCGCGCCGGACGGTTACCTGCAGGCCGCGCGGGAGATCACCAAGGACGCCGGAGCGCTGCTGGTCCTCGACGAGGTGCAGACCGGCATCGGGCGGACCGGGCACTGGTTCGCGTTCCAGCACGCCGGGATCACCCCGGACGTGATCACCCTGGCGAAGGGGCTCGGCGGCGGGCTGCCGCTCGGTGCGGTGATCGGCGTCGGCGCCGCGGGCGAGCTGCTGCGGCCCGGTCAGCACGGCACCACGTTCGGGGGCAATCCGGTGTGCTGCGCGGCGGGGCTCGCGGTATTGCGCACGATCGCGCGCGACAATCTCGTGGACCACGTTTCCGCGCTGGGCAAGGACATCGCCGCCGGGATCGAGGAACTGGGGCATCCGCTCGTCAGCGGGGTGCGCGGGGCCGGTCTCCTGCTCGGCATCGGGTTGCGCGAACCGGTCGCGCCCGCCGTCGCGAAGGCCGCCCAGGACGCCGGTTACCTGGTCAACCCGGTCGCGCCGGACACCATCCGGCTGGCCCCGCCGCTGATCCTGAGCCACCAGGAAGCCGACGGTTTCCTGGCCGCCCTCCCGAACGCGCTCGACACCACCACAGGCAAGGACGACTGATGCCACGGCATTTCCTGCGCGACGACGATCTGACTCCCGAGGAGCAGGCCGCCGTCCTCGATCTCGCCGCCGAACTGAAGGCCGATCCACTCGGCCGCAAACCGCTCGAGGGCATGTCGATCGCGGCGATCTTCGAGAAGAACTCGACCCGGACCCGGCTGTCCTTCGACGTGGGCATCCACCAGCTCGGCGGGCATCCGGTCATCGTGGACGGGCGCTCGATGCAGCTCGGCCGCGAGGAGACCATCGAGGACACCTCCCGGGTGCTGTCCCGGTACGTCGACGCGGTGGTGTGGCGCACCTTCGCGCAGAAGCGCATGGACGCGATGGCCTCGGTGTCGAGGGTGCCGGTGATCAACGCGCTGACCGATGAGTTCCACCCCTGCCAGGTGCTCACCGATCTGCAGACCATCCGGGAACGAAAGGGCGAACTGGCCGGGCTCACCCTGGTCTACCTCGGCGACGGCGCCAACAACATGGCGCATTCGCTGCTGCTGGGCGGGACCACCGCGGGACTACACGTTCGGGTGGTTTCCCCGGAGGGGTTCCAGCCCGATCAGCAGGTGATGCTCGACGCCAAGCACCGGGCGAGCGAAACCGGCGGGAGCGCGACCGTGTTCACCGATCCGCATGCCGCGGTGGACGGCGCGGAGGTGCTGGTGACCGACACCTGGACCTCGATGGGCCAGGAGACCGACGGCAAGGACCGGGTGGGACCGTTCCGCGCGCTGCAGATCAACGCGGCCCTGCTGGACCGGGCCGCCCCCGGCGCGATCGTGCTGCACTGCCTGCCCGCGCACCGCGGCTGGGAGATCACCGACGAGGTGCTCGACGGTCCGGCCAGCGCGGTGTGGGACGAGGCGGAGAACCGGCTGCACGCCCAGAAGGCCTTGCTCGTCTGGTTGCTGGATGAGGCGCGACGACGATGAGCAGGGCCGCCCGACAGGCCAGGATCACCGAACTGGTGTCCACCATGGCCATCCGCAGTCAGACCGAGCTGGCCAAACTGCTCGCCGCGGAGGGGATCGAGGTCACCCAGGCGACGCTGTCGCGGGACCTCGACGAACTCGGTGCGGTGAAGCTGCGGGGCGCCGACGCCGGTGCGCCGGTGTACGTCATCCCCGAGGACGGCAGCCCGGTGCGGGGCGTGCAGGGCGGCACCACCCGGCTGTCCAGGCTGCTGGCCGAGCTGATGGTCTCGGTGGACGCGTCGGGAAACCTCATGGTGCTGCGCACCCCGCCCGGTGCGGCGCAGTTCCTGGCCAGCGCGATCGACCGGGCGGCGCTGGAGGAAGTGGTCGGCTCGATCGCGGGCGACGACACGGTGGCGGTGATCGCCAGGGAACCGCTCTCCGGGAAGGACCTGGCGGAGCGTTTCGCCGCACTGGCGCGGCGGTCGTCTACTTTGGACGTTGAAACGAGTAAGGAGAAGGACGATGACTGAACGGGTGGTGCTCGCGTATTCGGGCGGGCTGGACACCTCGGTGGCGATCGGCTGGATCGCCGAGGAGACCGGAGCCGAAGTGATCGCGGTGGCGGTTGACCTGGGCCAGGGCGGCGAGGACCTGGAGACCATCCGCAAGCGCGCGATCGACTGCGGCGCGGTGGAAGCCGTGGTGGCCGACGCGCGGGACGAGTTCGCCGACGAGTACTGCCTGCCGGCGCTGCAGGCCAACGCGCTCTACATGGACCGCTACCCGCTGGTGTCCGCGCTCTCCCGCCCGGTGATCGTGAAGCACCTGGCCGAGGCGGCGAAGTACCACGGGGCGACCACCGTGGCGCACGGCTGCACCGGCAAGGGCAACGACCAGGTGCGCTTCGAGGTCGGCATCGGCGCGCTGGCGCCCGATCTGAACGTGATCGCGCCGGTCCGGGACTTCGCGTGGACGCGTGAGAAGGCGATCTCCTACGCCGAGGAACGCAACCTGCCGATCGACGTGACCAAGAAGTCGCCGTTCTCGATCGACCAGAACGTGTGGGGCCGCGCGGTGGAGACCGGGTTCCTCGAGGACCTGTGGAACGCGCCGACCAAGGACGTCTACTCCTACACCGAGGACCCGACCGTCAACTGGCAGGCGCCGGACGAGCTGGTGATCACCTTCGACAAGGGCGTCCCGGTCGCCATCGACGGTGAGACGGTGACCATGCTCGAGGCGATCCAGCAGCTGAACCGCCGGGCCGGCGCGCACGGGATCGGGCGGCTGGACATGGTCGAGGATCGGCTGGTCGGCATCAAGAGCCGCGAGGTCTACGAGGCGCCGGGCGCGATCGCGCTGATCACCGCGCACCAGGAGCTGGAGAACGTCACCGTCGAGCGCGACCTCGCCCGGTTCAAGCGGCAGGTCGAGCAGCGCTGGGGCGAGCTGGTGTACGACGGCCTCTGGTTCTCGCCGCTGAAGGACGCCCTGGACGGGTTCGTCGCGAAGACGCAGGAGCACGTCACCGGCGACATCCGGCTCGTGCTGCACGGCGGCAGCGCGACCGTGACCGGCCGCCGCAGCGAGGAGTCCCTGTACGACTTCAACCTGGCCACCTACGACGAGGGCGACACCTTCGACCAGTCCCTGGCCAAGGGCTTCGTCCAGCTCTGGGGCCTGCCCAGCAAGATCGCCGCCAAGCGCCAGCAGAAGAAGGGATAGCGTGAGCGAGAAGGACACCGGACAACCGGTGCAGTTGTGGGGCGGCCGGTTCGCCAGCGGCCCGGCCGAGGCGATGGCGGCGCTGAGCGCGTCGACCCATTTCGACTGGCGCCTGGCGCCGTACGACATCGCCGGGTCCCGGGCGCATGCGCGCGTGCTGCGCACGGCCGGACTGCTCACCGAGGACGAGCTGACCCGCATGCTCGCCGCGCTGGACACCCTCGCCGACGACGTGGCCTCCGGCGCGTTCACCCCGACCATCGCGGACGAGGACGTGCACACCGCGCTCGAACGCGGCCTGCTCGAACGCGCCGGTGCCGAACTCGGCGGCAAGCTGCGCGCCGGGCGTTCCCGCAACGACCAGGTCGCTACGCTGTTCCGGATGTGGCTGCGGGACGCGGCGCGCCGGGTCGCGGCCGGGACCCTGGACGTGGTCGACGCGCTGGTGGCGCAGGCGAAGGCACATCCGGACGCGGTGCTGCCGGGCCGGACCCACCTGCAGCACGCGCAGCCGGTGCTGCTCGCCCACCACCTGCTCGCGCACGCGCAGTCCCTGCTGCGCGACGTCGGCCGGTTGCGGGACTGGGACGCGCGCACCGCGGAATCGCCGTACGGCTCCGGCGCGCTGGCCGGATCGTCGCTCGGCCTCGATCCGGAGGCCGTCGCGCGCGAACTCGGTTTCGACGCGAGCGTGGAGAACTCGATCGACGGCACGGCGTCCCGCGACTTCGTCGCCGAGTTCGCCTTCGCGCTCGCGATGCTCGGAGTGAACCTGTCCCGGATCGCCGAAGAAGTGATCATCTGGAACACCGCGGAGTTCGGTTACGTCACGCTCGACGACGCGTGGGCGACCGGCAGCTCGATCATGCCGCAGAAGAAGAACCCGGATGTGGCGGAGCTGACCCGGGGCAAGTCCGGGCGGCTGATCGGCAACCTCACCGGCCTGCTCGCGACGCTCAAGGCGCAGCCGCTCGCCTACAACCGGGATCTGCAGGAGGACAAGGAGCCGGTCTTCGATTCGGTCGAGCAACTGGAGCTGTTGTTCCCGGCGCTGGCCGGACTGCTCGGCACGCTGACCTTCCACACCGACCGGCTCGCCGAACTCGCCCCGGCCGGGTTCACCCTCGCCACCGACATCGCGGAATGGCTGGTGCGCCAAGGAGTTCCGTTCCGGGTGGCGCATGAGGCGGCGGGTGAGAGCGTGCGCGTCGCCGAGTCGCGCGGGGCCGGGCTGGACGAGCTGACCGATGAGGAGCTGGCGAAGATCCACCCGGCGCTCACCCCCCAGGTGCGGGAGGTGCTCACGGTCGAGGGCTCGATCGCGTCGCGGGACGCCCGGGGCGGCACCGCGCCCGTCCGGGTCGCCGAGCAGCGCGACCGCCTCGTCGAGCGGGTCGCCGAACACCGCGACTGGATCGGCTGAGCCCGGCCGGTGGTGTTTGGGCACACTGAACGAGTGAGCACCGCGATCGATCATCTCGTCTACGCCACCCCCGCCTTGGCGGACACCGTCGCCGTACTGCGCGCGCAGGGCGTCGACCTGGCCCCCGGCGGGCCGCATCCCGGCCTCGGCACCAGGAACTTCCTGGCCGGGCTGGGGGAGGGGTGCTACCTCGAGGTCATCGGACCGGATCCGGAGCAACCCGCCCCCGACATCCCGCGGCCGTTCGGCATCGACGAGCTCACCGGCCCGCGGCTGGTGGCCTGGGCCGCCCGGGTCACCGGGCTGGACGAGGTGATCGAGCGGGCCCGGGCCGCCGGGTACGACCCCGGGGCACCGTTCGAGATGTCCCGGCGCAGGCCGGACGGTGTGCTGCTGCGGTGGCGGCTGGCATTCTCGCCCGAAGGCGCCGGGGTCGTGCCGTTCCTGATCGACTGGGGTTCCTCGCCGCATCCCGCGGAGACCACGCCCGACGCCGGTCGGCTGGTGACGCTGCGGGGCGTGCACCCCGATCCGGCCCGGGTCGCGGCCGAACTCGCGGCGATCGGGCAGGAGCTCGCGGTGACCGCCGGGCCGGAGCCCGCGCTGGAAGCGGTACTGGCCACCGCGGACGGCGGCCTGGTGCTGCGGTGAGCGATCGGGTGTTCAGCCGCGACGAGCTCGCGATCGAACCGGTGGATCTCGCGCGCCTGCTGCTGGGTTCGGTCGTCGAGTCGCGGAGTCCGGAAGGGACGGTCGCGGTCCGGCTCGTCGAGGTCGAGGCGTACCGGGGAGAGGACGATCCCGCGTCGCACTGCTATCGCGGCCGGACCCCGCGCAACGCGGTGATGTGGGGCCCGGCCGGTCACCTCTACGTCTACTTCGTCTACGGCATGCACTTCTGCGCGAACGTGGTCGGCCGAACCGACGGTGAGGCCGGTGCGGTGCTGCTGCGGGCCGGTGAGGTGGTGTCCGGAGTGGACGTCGTCCGGAAACGGCGACCGGCCGCCCGGGGCGACGCGACTCTTGCCCGGGGCCCGGCCATCCTCACCTCGGTGCTCGGCCTGGACCGGGTGCACAACGGGGTGGACCTGGTCGACCCGGCTTCGCCGGTGCGGTTGCTGGCCGGGGAGCGGGTGCCCGCCGCCCAGGTCAGCACCGGGCCGCGCGTCGGGGTGGCGGCCGCGATGGACACCCCGTGGCGGTTCTGGGTCGCCGGGTCACCGGCCGTCTCCGCCTACCGGCGGGGCGGCAAGGTCCGGGCCCGTCGCTAAACCGGTTGGCGGCCCCGAACCGGCCTGGGCGAAGATGAGGACGTGAGCGAGCACATCCTTGACGAACTGACCTGGCGCGGTCTGATCGCGCAATCCACTGACCTCGACGCCCTCCGGCGCGACCTGGACAACGGCCCGCTCACCCTCTATTGCGGTTTCGATCCGACCGCGCCGAGCCTGCACGCGGGCAACCTGGTCCCGCTGCTGATGCTCTCCCGGTTCCAGCGGGCCGGGCACCGGCCGATCGTGCTGGCCGGGGGCGCGACCGGGATGATCGGCGACCCGCGCGACACCGGCGAGCGCACGCTGAACACCGCGGACGTGGTCGCCGACTGGGCGAAACGCATTCGCGGTCAGCTGGAGCGGTTCGTCGAGTTCGACGATTCGCCGACCGGCGCCAAGGTGGTCAACAACCTGGACTGGACCGGCGGGCAGTCGGTGCTGGAGTTCCTGCGGGACATCGGCAAGCACTTCCCGGTGAACACCATGCTGAACCGCGAGACGGTGAAGCGGCGCCTGGAAACCGACGGGATGTCCTACACCGAGTTCAGCTACCTGCTGCTGCAGTCGCAGGACTACCTGCACCTCTACCGGGAGCACGGTTGCCGGTTGCAGGTCGGCGGCTCGGACCAGTGGGGGAACCTGGTCGGCGGGGTGGATCTGATTCGCCGGGTCGAGGGCGGGAGCGCGCACGCGTTGACCGCGCCGCTGGTCACCGACGCCGAGGGTCGCAAGTTCGGCAAGTCCACCGGCGGTGGGAACATCTGGCTCGACCCGGAGATGACCTCGCCCTACGCGTGGTTCCAGTACTTCGTGAACGTCGGCGACTCCGACGTGATCCGCTACCTGCGGCTGTTCACGTTCCTGTCCGGGGAGGAGATCGACGCGCTCGCGGCGGACACCGCGGAACGTCCGCAGCTGCGTTCCGCGCAGCGCAGGCTCGCCGAGGAGTTCACCACCCTGGTGCACGGTGAGCGGCAGACCCGCCAGGTCATCGCGGCCAGTCAGGCGCTGTTCGGCCGGGGTGACCTGGCCGAGTTGGACGCGGCGACGCTGGACGCGGCGATGGCCGAGGTGCCCACCGGCGAGGTCGCGTTGTCCGCCGAGCCGACGATCGTCGATCTGTTGCTGGCGGCCGGGCTGGTGGACAGCAAGGGCGCCGCCCGCCGGACGGTGAAGGAAGGCGGTGCGTACGTGAACAACGCGAAGATCGGCGACGAGGAATGGCGGCCGCGGCGGGAAGACGGCCTGCACGGCCGGTGGCTCGTGGTGCGCCGGGGGAAGCGGAACATCGCCGGCGTGCGGCTCGCGGGCTAGCGCTTCGCGGGGCCGAAACAGGGGTTGACCTGCGGGTTCGTCGTTAAGGGACCCCCCTGTTTCGGCCCCATCCCCCAACGTGTAATCTTTTCTTCGTCGCCAGGGAGACCGGGCGGCCGGAGCACGAACCAAGCTCTCACGATCATGTGGTAGGCTGGGTGGTCCGAAGTCGGAGCGAAGTCACCTCCAAAGAATCGCAAGATTCCACTGGGGGCAGGGTCTGCTCCGGAACCAGATGAAGACATGAGTCGGTGACAGTCGTTTGTCGGCTGGACTCTGGCGTGTTGTTTGAGAACTCAACAGTGTGCTAGTGAACTAAGCCAGTAGAGCTTTTATGT
>NZ_VTHK01000062.1:0-44740 GCF_009765355.1 Amycolatopsis anabasis
AAACCAACCTCGGCGGCTGGTGCGAAAAACACCACTACCTCAAAGACCAACCCGGCTGGCAATTCGAACCCCAACCCGACGGCAGCATCACCATCACCACACCCACCGGCAGCACCTACACCAGCCAACCCGAACCACTCCACGAACCCCGACCAGCGGGCACCGAGAAATGGGGCTAGGTGAACCGGACTCGTTTGCGGTAGTGGTGTGCCGGAACGGAAATCGGGCCGGTGGCGCTCGCCGCGGTGTAGTCGAACGGGCCCTCGTCGGTCCATCCGCTCCGTTCGTAGAAACGGCGGGCCCGGGCGTTTCCGGCTACCACGGCGAGCCAGGCGTACTGGTGACCGTTCGCCGCGGCGAGGCGTTCCGCTTCGGCGATCAGGACGCGCGCGATCGCGGTCCCGCGGTGGCGGGCCGATACGTAGACCTGTTCGACCTCGTCGTCCACCACCATGACGAAGCCTGCCACGGTGCCGCCGACGGTCGCGACCACCGTGTCGTCGACTCGCTGGGCGGCGCGTACGTCGAAGGTCTCGGGGGTCCGGGCCGCGAGGAGGTCGTCGCCGACGTGCCCCAGATGACCGTCGCGCCAGCCGTGGTACCAGATTTCCGCGACCGCTGCCGCGTCGTCCGGGGTCGCTGGGCGCAGGGTTACCGCTTCGTCGTCGGTGGGCACCTGGTCAGTGTGTCATCACCGGCGGGCGGTGACCCAGGCGGCGATCTGCGCGCGGTTGCGGAAGCCGAGTTTGGTGAGCACTCGCTGCACATGGGTTTCCGCGGTGCGCCGGGAGATGACGAGCCGCGCGGCGATGTCCGGATTGGACAGTCCCTCGGCGACCAGGCGGGCGATCTCCCATTCGCGCTCGGTCAGTTCGAGAGGGCGGCCACCGGACACGTGGCTGGCGGTGGCGGTGTCCTCGCCGAGCGCGAACCGGGTGGCCTGCTCGTCGGTGAACGCGCGACCGGCGGCGAACAGGGCGTCGAACCGCTCGGGTCCGAGCGCTTCCCGGGCGGCGTTCAGAAAACGCCGGTGCGGCAGGGCCACGGCCACGTCGGCCGAGGCGCCCACGGCCTCCCACACGGTGGCCGCCGCGCCGAACAGGGTCGCGGCCCGCTCGAACTCGCCCTGGCGGGAGGCGACCCAGGCCATGCCGTCGAGGCGGTAGGCCAGCTGGAGCCGGCTGCCGATGGTCCGCGTGATCACCAGGCCGTCCCGGGCGGCTTCGGCGGCCACCGCGACCTCCCCGAACTGGACCTCGACGTGGACCAGTCCGGCCAGCGCGATACTGCGGTAGTACAACTCCCCGCACGATTCGCTCAGCGCGAGCATCCGGCGCAGCACGTCGCGGGCGGTTTCCAAGCCGCCGGTGTACGCGAGCGCGACCCCCTGGATGTACAGCGGGTGCAGTTCGCGGCGGAGGTCACCGAGAACGCGGAATGCCGCCGCCGCGGCCGCCCCGAGTTCGGCGGTCCGGAGATCGAGCCGGATCATCGCCTCCAGGCTCCGGACATAGGTCAGATAGGCCGCGAGTGGTTCGCCGCCGCTCCCGGGGGACAGTTCCTCCGCTTCGGTGAGCCGGGTCGCCGCCAGGTCCGCATCGGAATGCCACAACGCGAAGAGCGCGCTCGTGGCCAGTGCGAACGGCCGGTCCGGGTGCTCGGCCGGGGCCGCGGCCAGCGCGCGCTCCAGCCACCGGCGCGCCTCGAGGCTGAAACCCCGCAGCGCCCAGTACTCGTCGACCCGGCGGGCGATCCGCAGCGCCGCACCCGCCTCGCCCGGTTCGGCAATCGACCAGTCCAGCGCGGCGCGCAGGTTCGCGTGCTCGTTCCGCAACCGATCGATCCAGGCGAGCTGGTGCGGACTGGCCCATTCCGCGTCGGCCCGTTCGGTGAGCCGGTCGATCCAGTCCCGGTGCGCCCGCGCCACGCGCGCCCGGTCGCCCGCCTGCTCCAGCCGTTCCTGCCCGTACTCGCGCAGCGTTTCCAGCATCCGGTACCGGACCACGTCGTGCCGCTCCTCGCGGATCAGCACGGATTTGTCCAGCAACTCGTCGATCAGATCCAGCACCGCGTCCCGGTCGACGCCCGCGCCGCCGCACACCTCCTCGGCGGCGTCCAGATCGAAGGATCCGGCGAACACCGACACCCGCGCCCAGACCGCCCGCTCGGCCGGTGAGCACAACTCGTAACTCCAGTCGATGGTGGCTCGCAACGTCTGCTGCCGCTCCGGCGCGGTGCGCGGCGCGGCGGTCAGCAACGGCAGCCGCCGCGTCAGCCGCTCGGCGAGTTGCCGCGGGGACAGCGACCGGAGCCGCGCCGCCGCCAGTTCGATGGCCAGCGGGAGGCCGTCCAAACCCCGGCAGATCCGGGCGACCTCGGCGCTGTTCTCGGCGGTGACCCGGAACGCGGGCACCGCCGCGGTCGCCCGGTCGGCGAACAGGCGCACCGCGTCGTACTGGGACAGTTCTTCCGGCGAGTCCCCGGCGTCGGCACCGGGAACCGGCAGCGGCGGCACCCGCACCACCTTTTCCCCGGCCACGCCCAGCGACTGCCGGCCGGTCGCCAGCACACCCGCCCGCGGGCACTCCGCCAGCACCGCGGCGGCGAACTTCGCGCACGCTTCGACCAGGTGCTCGCAGTTGTCCAGCACCAGCAGCACGGCACGTTCGCGCAGGTGGTCGAGCACGACCCGCTCGACCGAGCGACCGGACCGGTCCTGCAGCCCGAGCCGATCGGCCACCAGGTTGGGCACCAGCTCCGCGTCCCGCAGCTCGGCCAGCCCGGCGAACACGACGCCGTCGGCGAAACCGCGTGCGGATTCCGCTGCCACGCTGGCCGCCAACCGGGTCTTGCCGACCCCACCGGGGCCGGTCAACGTCACCAGCCGCGCGGTGCGCAGGTGCGACCGGATCTCGGCCGCCTCCCGCCGGCGACCCACATAACTGGTCAGCGCATTCGGCAGACCCGCAGCCACTCCCAGCGCACCTCACTGTCCGCGATCGACGGTCAACCTTAACCGCCGCCGCGCGGTCGCACACGTCGAGGATGGTGGCCAGGAGCTGGGCGCGCTGGGGGCCGGTGAGCGAATTCGGATATTTCCGGGTACTGGTTCGTCCACAGCAGACAAGTGATCTGTCTACTGTGGACGAAGTGCGCAGGATCAGATCGCGAGCAACGCGACGATCGCGGGACCGAAGGCGGCGCCGAGCAGGTAGCAGAGATTGAACAGGCCCAGCGCCGCCGCCCGGTGTTCCGCCGGGACCGCCGCGGACGCCCGGACGGCCAGGACGCCCTGGCCGGAGGAGGCGGTGAGCGAACCGGCGAACATCGCGGCGAGCAGCACGGGCGCCCCGGCGGCGAGCGCCACCACCGCCGGGGCGGCGACGCCGAGGGCGGCGAGCACGGCGACCACGACCGGGAACGGCACCCGCGCGGAGGCCGCCACGACGAACCAGGACAGCGTGCCGCCGAGCAGCAGCGGCCACAGCATGGCGGTCCCGATCTGGCCGGGTGTCCACTCCGTGTGCCGCGCCAGCAGCGCGGGCAGGGCGTAGACCACGCCGAAGTTGATCACGGCCAGGACCAGGGCGAGCCCGGCGGCAACGCCGAACCGGGGCGTGCGCACCACCGCCCGCGGGACGAATCCGGCGGGCCGGACCCGCAGGTGCAGCCCGAGCAGCACCAGCGCCACGGCCGCGCCGGGACCCGCCACGGCCGGGTGGTGCGGCAGGAACACCAGCGCGGTGACCAGCGTCGTGAGCAGTGCCGCGCCGGTCGGGTCGAACCGGCCGGATGCCGCGGGTCGACCGCCGCCCGGGGCGCGCTTGGCGACCGCCGGGATGGCGAGCAGGCTCACCACCGGCAGGGCGAGCGCGGCCTGCCAGGACAGCAGGTCCCGGACCACCGAACCGATGATCAGCCCGGTCGCGCCGACCCCGGCGAGGGTCGCGGTGACCACGCCCATCGCCCGGGGCGAATCGGCGAGGTCCATCGCGGTCACGGTCAACCCGGCGGTGCCGAGCGCCTGCAACGCGCTGCCGAGCACGAGCACGGGCAGGACCGGGACGGCCACCAC
This sequence comes from Amycolatopsis anabasis, assembly GCF_009765355.1. GTDB lineage: Bacteria > Actinomycetota > Actinomycetes > Mycobacteriales > Pseudonocardiaceae > Amycolatopsis > Amycolatopsis anabasis. The sequence continues at coordinate 4,076 of NZ_VTHK01000062.1, forward strand.
GAGCACCGCACCGGTCAGCACGAGCACTCCGCACGCGATCAGGGTGGCCCGGACCCCGCGGTGGCCGAGCAGCCCGGCCAGCAGCGGGGTGCCGACCGCGATTCCCCAGCCGAACGCGGTGACGATCCAGGTCGCCGCGCTCGCCGAGACGCCGAGATCGGCGGCCGCGTCGCCGAGGATCAGGGTCGGCGCGGTGATCCCGAAGGACAGCGGTCCGGACAGCAGCGCGAGCAGTGGCGCGGGAACCCGGCGGGTGCGGGGCCCGGAAGCGGTGAGCGTGCCGGTCTCGGCCATCACGCGGCCTCGCCGTTCGTCCGGCGGGCGACCTGACCGAGGTCGTCGAGCAGGTTCCGCAACGCCGCCCGCTGCTCCGGATCGCGCAGGTGCCCCTCGGGTTCGAAGGCCTCGTCGGCCCGCGGGACGCACAGTTCGCGGTCGACCACGCGGGCCCCGCACGCCGCCAGCACCTTGCGCAGGGATTCCTGCGACCAGGCGGCGCCGTAGTCGCTGGGGCTCACCCCGACCACGGCGACCGGTTTGCCGATGAGCACGCCGGATTCGTACGGCCGGGACAGCCAGTCGAGCGCGTTCTTCAGCTGGCCGGGGATGCCGGTGTTGTACTCCGGGGTGGAGATCAGCAGGGCGTCCGCCGTCGCGAACTCCGCCCGCATCGCGTGCACCTGGTCGGCGGGCCGGTCCTCGTCGTCCTCGTTGAACGGCGGGATCGCGGCGAGGTCCCGCCAGAGCCGCACGCTCATCCCGGCATCGGTGAGCGCGGCCGCCCCGCGCAGCAGGCTGGTGTTGTGCGACGCGGCGCGCAGGCTGCCGGAGACCGCCAGGACGTTGAGCTGGTTCGTGTCGCGCATCTTCGGTTCCTCTCCTCGTGGTTCGTTGCGGACAAGCCTCCGGAGCGCGCTTACGGTCTTCTGCGCATCGACTTACGGTCTGGTCGGAAGATCCCCATATGCTGATGGAGGATCTGCAGAACCAGGGCCAACCGTGTTGGTGAACCAGGGACGCGCGCTTTGGCGAAGCCCCGCGAGCGGGGCGGCGGGGCGCCGGACGACGAGAAGTGAGGTTTTTGACCATGTCAGCGCCCCGGCGACGCGCTCGCGTCCGCGCGTTTTAAGAAAGCACTGTGCGAATGCGGTTCGGGGTGCTGGGTCCACTCGCGGTGCAGACCGATCAGGGGGTGGCCGTCGCGATTCCCGGCGCCAAGGTGCGGGCGCTGCTGGCCGATCTCTTGGCGCACGCCGGCGAGCCGGTGTCCGTGGACCGGCTGGTCGACGATCTGTGGGGCGAGTCGGCGCCGCGCAATCCGGCGGGCGCCTTGCAGGCCAAGGTCTCCCAGTTGCGCCGCGCCCTGGACGAGGCCGAGCCCGGCGCGCGCGAACTGGTGGTGTCCCGGCCGCCCGGGTACCTGCTCGACATCGCACCCGACGCGCTGGACGCGCGCCGGTTCGCCGCCCTGGTCGCCGCCGCGCGGTCGGAAACCGAGCCGAAAGCCACCGCCCGGCTGCTGACCGACGCCCTCGCGCTTTGGCGGGGACCCGCGTTCGCCGAGTTCGCCGACGAACCGTTCGCCCGCGCGAGCATCGACCAGCTGTCCGAACAGCGGCTGGCCGTGCTGGAGGACCAGGTGGCGGCCCGGCTTGCCGTCGGCGAACACGCCGAGCTGGCCGGCGAGCTGCCCGAGCTGATCGCCGCGCATCCGCTGCGGGAACGGCTCTACGCCGTCCACATGCACGCGTTGTACCGCGGCGGGCGGCAGGCGGACGCGCTGGAGACCTACGAGCGGCTGCGGTCCCGGCTGGCCGATGAGCTGGGGCTGGATCCGAGTCCCGAACTCGTCCGGCTGCGGCAGGCGATCCTCGAACAGGACCCCGCGCTCGCCCCCGAACCCGCGCCCCGCACCGGCCGGACGCGGCCGATGACCAACCTGCCCGTGCCGATCACCGAACTGGTCGGCCGGGACGCGGCCGTCGACGAGGTCCGCGGCCTGCTGGGCACGCACCGGCTGGTGACCCTGACCGGTCCGGGCGGGGTGGGCAAGACCAGCCTCGGCTGCGAGTCGGCGCGGCGGCTGATCGAGTCCTTTCCGGACGGTGTGTGGCTGGTCGAGCTCGCCGGGTTCACCCCGCCCCCCGACGCGCTGGACGCGCTGGCCGATCTGGTCAGCGCGATCCTGGGCATCGGGGATGACGCCACCGGGGTGGTCCTGCCCGAGGGCGGGCGCGCCGGTTCGGTCGGCCGCCTCACCGGCGCGCTGCACGAGCAGCGGATGCTGCTGGTGCTGGACAACTGCGAACACCTCGGCGAACCGGTCGCCGAGCTGACCGGGCTGCTGCTGCGGTCCGCTCCCGGGTTGCGCGTCCTGGCGACCAGCCGGGAACCGCTGGGGATCTCCGGCGAACAGCTGTGGCCCGTGCCGCCGCTGGCGCTGCCCGAATCCGGCGCCGAGGAGGCGGACACCGAGCACCTGCGGCGGTCCAGCGCGGTCGCGTTGTTCGTCGCGCGGGCGGCCGCGGCGAGCCCCGGTTTCACCCTCGACCGGGACAACGGGCACGCGGTCGCCGAGATCTGCCGCCAGCTCGACGGGCTTCCGCTCGCCCTGGAACTCGCGGCCACCCGGGTCCGGGCGCTCGGCGTGCACGATCTGGCCCTCCGGTTGCGGGACCGGTTCCGGTTGCTGGTCACCGGGCCGCGCACCGCCCCGGCCCGCCAGCAGACCCTGCGCGCGATGATCGACTGGAGCTGGGAACTGCTGTCCCCGCCCGAACGCGCGGTGCTCCGCCGGATCGCGGTGCACCCGGAGGGGTGCGATCTCGTCGCCGCCGAGGTCGTCTGCGCGGGCGACCGGGTCGAACCCGCCGACGTGCTCGACGTGCTCGCCCGGCTGGTGGACCGCTCGCTGGTGGTGGCGGCCGACGGGCCCGAGGGCACCCGGTACCGGTTGCTGGAAACGGTTTCCGCGTACGGTCAGGAACGTCTCGAGGAGGCGGGGGAGGCCGAACCGGTCCGGCTCCGCCACGCCCGCTACTTCACCGAACTCGCCGAACGCGGGCACGAACGCCTGCTCGGCCCGGAGCAGCGGATCTGGTTGCGGCGCCTGGACCGCGAAGCGGCCAACCTGCGCGCGGCGCTGGCGACCGCGGTGCGGCAGGCCGACGCGGAACTCGCCCTGCGGCTGGTCAACGCGCTGGCCTGGTACTGGTTCCTGCGGGGCAAGCATCTCGAGGGGCACCGGGCGCTCGGCATGGCGCTGGCCGTCGACGGTCCCGCGCCGGACGACCTGCGCGCCGGGGCACTGGCCTGGCAGACCGCGATCGGGTTCCTGCAGGGCACCGAGCCCGCGCCGATGGACCGGAGCCGGACCGTGCTCGAGCTGTGCGCCCGGCTGGGGGATCCGCGCACGCTGGCCCAGGTCCAGTGGCTGTTCGGATTCGTCGGCCGCAGCGGCGCGCTGGCGGCCTCGGAGGATCTCGTCAACGCGGCCCTGGCGAGTTTCCGGCGGCTGGGCGACGACTGGGGCCTCGCCGCCGCGCTGAGCACGCGCGCCGAACAGGCCCTGGTGCGGGGCGAACTCGCCGAGGTCGAACGGGACGGGGCGGAGGCCGCCGAGTTGTTCGCCGAGCTAGGGGACCGCTGGGGTCAGGTGCGGACCGCGAGCATCCTCGGCACCGTGGCCGAGATCGGCGGCGACTACGACCGGGCGACCCGGTTGCACCGCGACGGCCTGCGGATGGCCGAGGAACTCGGGTTGTGGACGGTCGCGTCGCAGGAACTGTCCCGGCTGGGGCGGCTCGCGCTGCTGGCCGGCGACTACCCGGGCGCCGAGGACCTGCACCAGCGCGCCCTGCGCCTGGCCCGGGAACACTCCTACGAACCGGGAGCCAGTTTCGCCCGCGGCGGGCTCGGCCTCGGCGCCCGGCGCGAGGGGCGGCTGGACCTCGCCGAAAAGCACCTGCGCGAGTGCCTCGACTGGGAGTGCCGGATCGGCTACCACACCGGAATCGCGCTGACCCTGGCCGAACTGGGGTTCATCGCCGAACAACGCGGTGACGCGGACCGCGCGCTCGCCCTCCACCGGGACGGCCTCGCGCAGGCCCGCGCGACCGGCGACCCCCGCGCGATCGCCCTTGCCCTGGAAGGAATCGCGGGCGCGCAGGCACTGGCCGGTGCGCACCGGCGCGCGGGGTACCTGCTCGGCGCCGCCACCTCGGCCCGGGAATCCACCGGATTTCCCCAGCCCGCGGCCGAACGCGGTGACGTGGACCGGATCACCGGTGCGGTCCGCGCGGCACTCGGCGCCACCGGATTCGAGGCCGAATTCGCGCGCGGCCGAAGCGCCGGGCTCGCCGAAGCCCTGGCGGCCGTCGACGCGTGGTGGCCGGAGGCACGTCGAGATGGGTGAGGGAGCTTGATCGACTACGGTTCGCGGATGCGCGCGGGATCGGGCCCGCCGTCCCCGGAAGACGTTCTCGACCGGCTGCGCGAATTGGTTTGACGGTACCGGCCCCGATCCGCCAACGTCGGTGCGGTGCAGATCGCGACGACCAGACCGGGGCTGGAGCTGAGATCCCTCGTCCCCGATGACGCGTACGCCTACGCCACCCTGCTCCAGGCCAATGCCGACCATCTCACCCGGCACGGCGATTACGTCGACGAGATCGGGATTTCCGCGGACGAATACGCCGCGGAGTTCGCGAAGTGCGATCCCTTGCGGGATTTCGGCATCTACGAGGACGGTGTGCTCGTCGGCGCCGCCGCGCTGGTACTGGGCGAGCCGCCGAAATACGGCCTCGGTTACCTGCTCGCCGAGCGCGCGTGCGGGCGCGGAATCGCGACGCTTTCCGTGCACGCGCTTGCCCGCCACGCACGGGCCCGGCTCGACGCCACCGACCTGTTCGCCGGGGTGACCCACGGAAACCACGCGAGTGCGGCGGTCCTCAAACGCTTGGGATTCCGCCGCATCGCGTCGTTCGAAAGCTACGCCCGTTACCACCTCGAGCTGTCCCGGCTCGGGTAGTTCCCCAGAGGTCGCCGTCAGATGCAGCGGTGACCGATGGTCGCGGGAATCTCGAAGGGATTCGTGGGATCCTCGTACGTCACGATGTGCACGCACAGGTGATCGATCGGCGGGTTGGTCTGCTCGTAGGTCTTCAGCTCGTTCCAGGTCTCCCCGGCTTCGACCCAGCGGGTCTCCCGCGGGTTGCTGTCCGCGACGCCACCGGCGAAGACGGTCGTCTCGACGAAAACGTAGCGGCGGCTGGCGCATTCGACGGTCCACCCGGCCTGGCGTGCCGGGGGATCGAGGTGGATGTCCTGGGTGACGCAGCCGCCGGACGGTTCACTCGCGGCACCGGCGGGGGAAGCGCTCCCGATGAGCGCGCCCGCGCCCGCCGCGAGAACGGCCAGCGGCATGCCCAGGAATCTGCGGTAGATCGATCTTCGCACGAGAACCTCCGTCGCAATGTGGTCTGGACCTTTTCAGTATCTCGATCACCGCCCGGCCAGGCGTACCACCGGGCGGCCTAATCGATCACCGGCGCGCTGGGGCCGTTGTCGTGCTCGACCTGGCTTGTCAGTCGTGGAGTACGCCGCAGGCGAAGCGATCGCCGGCGTTGCCCGTGCCGTTCGTCAGGTCGATCGCGGCCTGGCCGTTCGCGGTGTACTGGTTCGGCGCGGTGCCCAGCGGGATGTTGCCGAAGTTGTCCGGTCCGACGTGCACGATGACCGCTCGCCCCAGGACGTCGCGCACGGCGAACTTGTCCAAGCGGAACTGCATCTCGACGGTGCCATTGTCGCGGCGCATGAGCGACGGCAGGTCTCCGGCGTGGTGGCCGTGCGTGCCGCCGCCGGGATTCCAATGCGCGTCCGCCGAGACGAACCAGGTGTTCGACGGTTGCGCCGGATCGGCGACACAACCCGAGCCGTTGGCGGGATTGTCGTTGGCGTGGATGTGGAATCCGTGGAATTCCGCGGAATCGCCGGGCAGCCGGACGCGCACCACCGCGCGGACGGAACTGCCGGAACCGGCGAATTCCACCTGTCCCACGGTGACCCCCGCCGCGTCCCGGAGTGTGGCCGCTGCCGTGCTCGCGGCGGCCGTGTCGCCGGGAACGCGGCTCGCCTGCCCGGAGCCGGTCACCATTACCGCGAGGCCCGCGCCGACGAGCGCGGCCACCGCCGAACGTTTCCCATTCCCCTGAAAGATCATTCCGTTTCCCTGTTCCCCGTCGAGTAGGAAATAAACATGACGGGAAACAGTCTCCCATGATTTTCCGGCTGATCGTTACGGTAAGGAGAGCAGTTTCCGGGGCCGGATGGAAGGCATGCCGCCCGATTATCGGGGTCTGGGATGGACGGCATTTCGTCCGGCTATCGGAGCGCGGGATGGGGACTGGAGTCGCGGACCGCGCTGATCAAGGCGCGGGCGCCCGGTTCGCGGCCGAGGCCGTCGAACAGGCCGGGCCTGCCGTAGGTGGCCGCCCGTTCGGCCGGGTCGAACAGTTCGGCCCGCCAGCCGTGACCGGCCAGCCAGGAGACCGGATCGGCGGGTGCGCCGGACCGCCACATGCGCATCACCTCCGCGCCGGGCACCTCGCCTTGGTCGAGCCGCTGGTTGAGCTCGTCCAGCCGGTCCTGGCTCAGCGTGGTCAGGGCCAGGCGGCTGCCCGGCGCGGAGAGTTCGGCGACCCGGCCGAGCAGCTGTTCGTTCTGCTCGGCGGAGAAGTACATGAGCAGTCCCTCGGCGATCCAGGCGGTCGCGGCCGCGGTGTCCAGCCCGGCCCGGATGAGCGCGGCCGGCCAGTCGGCGGTCAGATCGGCGGGCACCGGGATGCGTTCGCACGCGGGTGCCGCACCCGCGCGAGCGAGCACCTCCCGTTTGAAGTCCAGCATCGGCGGCAGATCGACCTCGAACACCCGGGAACCGGGTGGCCAGGCCAGGCGGAACGCCCTGGTGTCCAGCCCCGCGCCGAGCAGCACCAGCTGGCGGCACCCGGCGTCGACGGCGGCGTGCACGTACTCGTCCAGGAACCGGGTGCGGATCGGGATGGAACGCAGCAGCAGCCGCCAGTGCGGCGGCACGTCCCGCTCGGCCTCGGCGAGCTCGGCCGGCGGCAACGGCCAGCCCGCCGCCTCCAGGAACCGGGCGGCCAGCGGATCGTCGAACAGCCGGTCCGGACGCTGGCTCTCCTGGGCGCGCATCGCCGCCACCCCGATCGCGGTCAAGCCGACCCCGTCCGGCACCGCGGTTGTCGTCTCGTCGCTCACGTGATCACAGTACGGCTTGTCCGGCTCTTTACTGTCCGGCGGTGATCAGCGCGAGCAGCACCGGACCCGCCGCGAGCACGAAGCCGATGGCCAGGTTGGTGCGGCGGTACTGGGCCACCAGCGCGACGAATTCGCGCAGGAACGCGCTGGGCACGAAATAGGCCGCGGTCGGCACGCCGATGACGCCGAGGCGCAGCTTCAGCCGGCGGGAGAGCACCGCCGTGCGGAAGACGTGGTAGTTGTTGGTGACCACGAGAACCCGGCCGAGGCGACCGTGCCGCTGGAGCAACGCGACGCTGTACCGGAGATTCTGGTCGGTCGTGGTGGCCCGGTCCTCGAGCAGGATCGCCCGTTCCGGGATGCCCGCGCGCCGGAGATACGCGCTCATGGCCGCCGCCTCGGACACCAACTCGTCGGGCCCCTGGCCGCCGGAGACCACGATCACCGGATCGGCCCCGGCCTCGACCTCGCGCCGGTACCGCCGCGCGGCGCCGTCCAACCGGCTCGCCAGCAGGGGCGGCACCCGGTCCCCGAGCAGCCCCGAACCGAGCACGACGATGGCGTCCGCCCGGCTTCGCCGGCTCATCCTGCCGTACAGCACCGAATACACGAGCAGGGACGCGAACAGGAAAGCGAGGTAACCGGCGACCAGCGTCAGCGACACCGCCAGCACGATCACCCAGGTGGATTTCGCGTACGCGACCGCGTAGAAGCACAGCCCGAACAGCGCCACCAGGGCGACACCGGCCAGCAGGGACAGCAGGTTCGCCGGTCGGCGCCCCTCCCGCCGCCACATCACCACCCCGTTGGCGATCAGCGCGGCGGGCAGGACCAGGACCACCAGCGCCACGAGAACCAGCAGCAGGACCGAGGTGGCGTCGGCCAGCAAGCCCCGGCCGGAGAACAGGAGCCAGAGTCCGCCGAAGACCAGCGCCACGCCGAGCCACACCGCGTTGCCGAGCCGCCGGGGCTCCCGGGCGGTGCGGATCAGGAAGATCGCCAGCGCCACCGCGGACAGGAACGCGTAGACCATTTCTCGGGCTGCCCACTTTGTTGTCAGGAGGTTCATTCCGGTTCGGCGCGTCAGCAGGTGTCGAGGTGGCCGCGGTACCAGTCCAGCACCCGGCGGGTGGCGCCGCCGCCGAGCGGGTAGCCGTCGGGTTGCCCGGGCGTCACCACCCGGACCCGCTCGGCGGCGATGTCGATTCGCAGGTCGAGCACGTCGGCGCGGCCGATCGGCCAGAGGAACTCGTTGTTGTAGGTCAGCGGCACCCCGGCGAGCACCAGGTGCTCGTACAGCCGGTCGCCCGGCCACACGGCCAGGGGAGCGCCGCGTTCGTCGACCTGGTGCACGCGGTCGACGGTCACCAGAAACCGGTCGACCACTGTCACGTTCCCCATACTCGGCGGCGCGCCCCGCTGGCGCACCCCGCGATCACCCGGACGGGGCTCCCCGGCAGGTGACTCTCCTATCTCCCGGCCAGCCCTTCGAAGTACGCCTTCTGCGCCGGGTAGTACTCGCCGAAGTCCGGCAGCGCGGCGCCTTCGCGCGAGGCCAGCAGCATGTCGAGGTAGTACTCCCAGCCGGGGCCGATCTCCCCGACGCCCGCGTCGGATTCGAGGTGCTGGACGAAGCGGAGTTCGGTGCTGCCGCCGGTCTCGGACAGGCGCACCTCCATCCGCCAGGTGCCCGCGTCGTCGGACATCGACACGGCGAGGTGGCTCGGCGGTTCGCAGGAGTCGATGCGCAGATCGCACCACGGCGCCTGCTCCTCGTACGCCATCTGGACCTGGATGGTGTTGCCGGGCTTGGCATCGCCCTTCCACGGCCCGAACCAGCGGGCGGTGCGCCCGGGGTCGGTGACGCTGGCCCAGACGTCCTCGATCGGGGCCCGCAAGGTCCGGGTGAGCACGAGGTCGGAGCCGGTGGCGGTGCGGAGGAGCCGGCCGGTGGGCGTGGGTTTCATGCGGTGTTCCCTTCGCGGTGGCGTGCGGAGTGCCGCGACTTCCGGTCCCGCCGGGTGCGGTACACCTCGGTCTCGAGCGCGTCGAGGCGGTGTTCCCACTTCCTCGACGTGTCGAACTGGGCGAGCCACTCGGCGAGTTCGGCGAGCGGAGCCGGGTCGAGGGTGTAGATCCGTTGCCGGCCGACGAGTTCGTCGGTGACCAGGCCGCTCTCCCGGAGCACGCGGAGATGGCGGCTGGTGGCCGGGCGGCTGATCGCGAAATGCGCGGCGATCTCGCCCGCCGAGAGGCGCTCGTCGCGCAGCAGCACCAGGATCTCCCTGCGGATCGGATCCGCGATCGCACCAGCCGCGTCCACCCCGGAAGCGTAACCGATGGGTTACGCGTTTACCAGCGCTAGGTGAGGGTCACGGTGACCTTGTGCCCGCCCTCGGAGTTGTTGCCGACGTAGAGGTCCACGGCGCCGGGTTCGATGACGAACTCGCCTTCGGGCCGGTTGGTCCAGAAGCCGAAGTCCTCGCCGGTCAGGGCGAAGCGGACTTCCGCGCGTTCCCCGGCGCGGAGCGTGACGCGCTGGAAGCCGCGGAGCTTCCGCACCGGCTGCACGATGCTCGCCACCCGGTCGTGCAGGTAGAGCTGAACGACCTCGTCCCCGTCCCGGTCCCCGGTGTTGGTGACGGGGACCCGCACCTCCACGGTGCCGCCACCGCGCAGCTCGCGCACGGAGACGCGGTCGCGGCCGAGCGCGGGCGCGCCCACGTCGAACGTGGTGTAACTCAGGCCGTGCCCGAACGGGAACTGCGGACCGTTCGGCAGATCCAGGTAGTAGGAGCTGTACGGGTCGTTCGGGTCGTAGGGCCGCCCGGTGTTCTCGTGGTTGTAGTGGATGGGGAGCTGCCCGGCCGCGCGGGGGAAGGACACCGGCAGCTTGCCGCCCGGGTTGACCGCGCCGAAGAGCACGTCCGCGATCGCGTTCCCGCCCTCGATCCCCGGATGCCACGCTTCCAGCACCGCGGGCGCGGCGTCCAGCCAGCCGCCGATGCTCAACGGCCTCCCGTTGACGAGCACGACCGCGAACGGCTTCCCGGTCCGCGCGATCGCCCGGATCAGCTCCGGCTGGACGCCCGGCAGGCCGATATCGCTGCGGCTTTTGGCCTCGCCGCTGAAGTTCGACGGCTCGCCGACGACCACCACGGTGACGTCCGAGGCCCGGGCGGCGGCCACCGCCTCGCCGATCCCGCTGCCGTCCTTGCCTTCGGGGTCCACGCCCCGGGCGTGGCGCACCACGGCCTGCCCGGCCGCGGCCCGGACCCCCTGCAGGACGGTGACCGCGGGGAACTTCTTCCCCGGACCGGCCCAGGTGCCGTGCAGATCCGGCGAGTCGGCGAACGGGCCGACCACCGCGATGGAGCCGAACGGCCGCCGCAGCGGCAGCACCGCCCGGTCGTTCTTGAGCAGCACCATCGAGCGCGCGCCCGCGGCCCGGGAAGCCGCTCGCGCCGGATCGGCCGGACCGGGAATCTCGGCCTTCTCGTCGACATACGGGCGGTCGAAGAGCCCCAGCCGGAACTTCAGCCGCAGCACGCGAGCGACGGCGTCGTCCAGCCGCCGCGGGTTGATCCGCCCGGCGGCGAGGAGTTCGCGGCCGTGGTCGGACAGGGTGGTGCTGACCATTTCCATGTCGACCCCGGCGTTCAGGGCCAGCCGGGCCGCGTCGGCGTCGTCCTCGGCGAACCCGTGCTTGATCATCTCCCGCACACCGGTGTAGTCGCCGACCACGAAACCGCCGAAGCGCCACTGCCGCTTGAGGATTTCGGTGAGGGTGTGCGCGTTGCCGTGGCCGGGAACCCCGCTGACGGTGTTGAACGAGGCCATCACGGTGGCCGCGCCGGCGGCCACCGCGGCCTGGAAGGGCGGGAGGTAGAGGTTGCGCAGCCGGGATTCGGAGACGTCGACGGTGTTGTAGTCGCGCCCGCCCTCGGCGCCGCCGTAGGCGACGAAATGCTTGGCGCAGGCCGCCACCCGGTCCGCGGCGGCGAGATCGGAACCCTGGTAGCCCCGGGTCTTCTCGGCCGCGAACCGCGCCGCCAGGTACGGGTCCTCACCGCTGCCCTCGGCGATGCGCCCCCAGCGCGGTTCGCGGGTGACGTCCATCATCGGCGCGAACGTCCAGTGCACCCCGTTGGAACGGCCCTCTTTCGCCGACACCGCCGCGTCGCTCACCGCGACCGCCGGGTCGAAACTGGCCGCCTGGGCGAGCGGAATCGGGAAGGTCGTCCAGAAGCCGTGGATGATGTCGAAGCCGAAGATCAGCGGGATGCCCAGCCGGGATTCCTCCACCGCGATCCGCTGCAGGGCATTGGTGTTCGCGGCGCCGTAGATGTTCAGCACCGAACCCAGCCGCCCGTCCCGGGCCCGCCGCTCGACCTCCGCGTTCTGCCCGCCGCCCGGCCCGGTGTCGCCGTTCCAGGTGAGCTGCTGAAGTTGCCCGAGCTTCTCCTCGGTCGTCATGCGGCGCAGCAGGTCCTGCGCCCGGGAGTCATGCACCGAATCCTCCGCCGCCGCGGCGATTCCGGTGGCCGCGAAGGTGGCGGCCACCGAGCCGCCCATACCCGCCAGCATCGTGCGCCGCGTGAGTTCTGCCTTGCCCATCTATACCTCTTCGTCGAGTCGGACGGGGTTTGTATGTGGCAAGAACAAATGTGGCGGCTGAGGCGCGGTGCTGTCAATCGACGGCCCACGGTTGTTCGGTCAACCCTTCGGCGAAGACCATGCGCAGTTCGATCGCGCCTTGGCGGGCCACGATCGCTTCCCGGTATTCGGGAGAGTCGTACCATTCCTTGAGCCGATCCATGTCCGGGAACTCGACGATCGTGGTGACCCGGGAGGCGGGCCAGGTCCCCTCGGCGACCTCGGGCACGGTGCCTTGCACCAGGTAACGGCCGTCGTAGCGGCGAATCGACGGCTCCGCCAGCATCCGGTAGGCGTGGGCGCGCTCCGCGTCCAGAACCCCGGCTTCGACGATCACGTAAGCGGCCACGAGCGCTCTCCCTTATTCGCCGTGTCATTTGGACACGCCGTATACTTTCATAACGCCGACGAGTTCGGCAACGGTGTAGGGTGTGCCGGTGACGACGGACCAGCGGATGACCCGGCGAGAGCGGCTGCGGGCCGAGACCACCCGGGAGATCACCACGATCGCGCTGCGGCAGATGGCCGAAGACGGGCCGGGCGCCATCTCGCTGCGCGGGATCGCCCGCGAGATGGGGATGACCGCCCGGGCCATCTACGGTTACTTCGCCACCCGGGACGAGCTGATCACCGCGCTGATCGGGGATGTCAGCGCCTCGCTCGCCGACGCGCTGGAGGCCGCGCGCGACGCCGCGCCCGCCGATCCGGGAAGCCGCCTGCTGGCCTGGGGCCGGGCGCTCCGGGAGTGGGCCGTGGCCAACCCCGAGGGCTTCCGGCTCGTCTACGGCGATCCGGTCCCCGGCTACCAGCCGCCCGGCGAAGGGCCCGCGGACCAGGCGGGCCGCCGGATCTGCGGGGGGCTCAACCGCCTGGTGGCCGAGGCCTGCGCCGCCGCGCCCGCGAACGGTTTCGACTGGCCGGACTTCCCGCCGGACTACCGGGCGAAGGTCCGGGCCGAGGTCCCGGACCTCTCGCCCGCGGTGGCCGCGCTCGCCGTGCGGGTCTGGGGCCGCATGCACGGATTGGTCACCCTCGAGGTCTTCGGCCACCTGCGCGCGGTGTCCACCGATCCGGCCGCCCTCTACCACGCCGAACTACTCGACCTCGTGAATTCCCTGGCCCCGCGGTCGTGACCGGTCAGGGCGGTTAGAACTGCCCGCACCACTCACGACCCACCTCCCCGGGTATTCAGGAGAACCGGCGCTCCCCGGTCCACCCGGGATCCCCGGTCTTCGCGAAGCGGACCCACGCGCCGTGCATCTCCGCGGCGAGTGCCGGTGGTATTTCCGGTCCGAGCAAACCGTTCTCCGCGCGCAGGGCGGGCAGGTCCGTGTTGTCGAACACGAAGGGGAGTTCCGCCGTGTGGCAGGCGCCGAACGGGCCGCCGCGCCAGTCGAACTCGTAGGTGAACGCCTTGTCGTACCGGGAAACCAGCCGTTCGCGGCCGTCGCGGAACATCGCGTCGATGGCCGCGCTCTGCTCGGGACGTTGGTAGAGCAGCGATTCCTGCGAGTTCGTCCCGACGAGCAAGTCCACCGGAAGCGCCTCGGGAACCTCGTCGAGCACGACGCCGAGCGGGGTCACCCGCGACCCCGCGGCGGCCACCTGGGCGAGTTCGGAAACGAGTCGTTCGTCGGGGATCTCGGCGAACGCCGCCACCGTGGCCGGAATGCCCAGCCGGTCGGCCAGCGCGCGGGTCGTCTCCGCCGCCTGCGCGCCGGTCATCGTGCTGAGCCCGCCGCTCTGGCTGATCGCCCGCCGGAACAGCCCGGACGCCTCGGGCGTCACCAGCAGCGCGCCGACGATCATCGCGCCCGCCGACTGCCCGAACACCGTGACCTGGTCCGGATCCCCGCCGAAGCTCGCGATGTTCTTCCGCACCCACCGCAGCGCGGCGAGCACGTCCAGCAGGCCCCGGTTCCGCGGCGCGTCCGGGAGGTCCAGCCAACCGGGCGCACCGAGCCGGTAGTTCAACGTCACCAGCACCACGCCGTCGCGGGCGAACGAAGTCCCGTCGTACAGCGGCGCCTGGCCGGTACCGGAGACGAAACCGCCGCCGTGCACGAAGACCAGCACCGGCGCGCTTCCGGTGGTCGACGGCGTCCAGACGTTGACGGTCAGGTAGTCCTCGCCGCGAACCCAGCCCGGTCCGATCACCGGGCTCAGGTCCAGCGGGAACCGCCGGGGCGGTGCCGGAGCCGTCGGCCCCGGTCCGTCGAAGCCGCGATCACCGTCGACCGGCACCGGTGCGCCGAACCGCGCGGCGCCGGTCGGGGCGGCGGCGTAGGAGATGTTCCGGAACACGTTCACCGCCACGCCAGCCACTCCTTCACCGCGAACTTGCCGCCGTCCCGCCGGACCTCCGCGGCGCCCGCGCCCGGGAAATGCGCGGGAAACAGGAGCGCGTTGTGGTCGGCGGTCCACTCCAGCAACCGGCGCCGGGCGACCCGTGCCTGCGCCTCGTCCTCGTCGAAGGAGGGGCCGCAGTCCGGCTCCGCGATCTGCAACGGACTGTGCAGCAGGTCCCCGGCGAAGACCGCGTGTTCCGTGCCCGACCGGAGCCGCACCACGGCGGACCCCGGGGTGTGGCCCGGCGCCGGAACGATCCGGAGGTTGGCGTCCACGTCGTAGTGGTCGCCCTCCCACAGCACCGTCTGCCCGGCCCGGTGCACCGGCGCCACGCTGTCCTCGAACACGTTCTGCGACTGGCGCCCCGAGCGGGTCCGGATCTCGTTTTCCGGGTTCCAGTACTCGAAGTCGGCGCGCGCGATCAGGTACTCCGCGTTGGGGAAGGTCGGCCGCCACTCGCGGTCGGCGAGGACGGTGTTCCAGCCGACGTGGTCCCCGTGCACGTGCGTGTTGATCACCACGTCGACGTCCTCCGGGCGGACGCCCGCCGCGGCCAGCTCGTCGAGGTAGTTCGTGTCGAGGTGGGCGAAGAACGGCATGTACGGCCGCTCGCGGCCGTTGCCGATACCGGTGTCGATCAGGATCGTGCGGCCCTCGCTGCGGATCAGCCAGGTCTGGATCATCGTGCGGACCTCGTCGGCGGCCGGGTCGAGAAACTCCGGAGCCAGCCAGTTCTCGTGCCGCTGCCAGTGGTCCAGGGCCACGTCGGGAAAGACGAAGTCGCGGGGGAGACCCCGTGCGGTCAGCTCGACCACGCGGGTGATCTCCACGTTTCCGAGGGTGATGGTGTCCATGCGTCCAGCCTGGTGACCGGGCCGGTCCGGCGGTATCAGTCACGTGACTGCACCTCGCGGATACAGTCGAAAGGTGACCATCGCCGGGCGGGACGAGGAAAGCGCCGCGGTGCTCGGCCTGAGCAGCGGCGTGCTGATCGTGACGGGTGAACCGGGTGCGGGCAAGAGCACGCTGCTCGAGCTGGCGGCGGACCGGCACGGCGGCCGGGTGCTCCGGATGACCGGCAGCGAGAGCGAGACGAACCTGCCGTTCGCCGGGCTGCACCAGCTGCTGCGGCCGGTCCTCGGCGAGACCGCGAACCTGCCCGGGCGGCAGCGGTCGGCGCTGCTCGGCGCCATCGGCCTGGACGACGCCGGAGCGCCCGACCGGCTGCTGATCGGCGTCGCGCTGCTCACCCTGCTCTCCGAACTCGCCCAGCGGGCGCCGGTGCTGGTGGTCGCCGACGATCTGCAGTGGATCGACGCGGGATCGCTGGAGGCGCTCGCCTTCGCGGCCCGGCGCATCGACGGCGAACCCCTCGCCGTGCTCGCGGGGACCCGGGATGCGGCGAAGCTGCCCGGCTTCCCGGTGCTGCCACTGGGACCGCTCGACGCCCGCGCCGCGGGTGCGCTGCTGGACCGGCAGCCGCGTCCGCCGACCGGCAAGCGGCGGATGCGCATCCTCGACCAGGCCGCCGGAAATCCGCTGGCGCTGGTCGAACTGGCCCGGGCGGACTGCGCCGACGAGGACATCCTGCCGCTGACCGACCGCCTCGAGCGCGTCTTCGCCGCCGACCTCGAAGCCCTGCCCGAAGCCACCCGGCACGCGCTGCTGCTGGTCGCCGCGGACGAACTGGCCGTGCACGAGCAGGTCGAGGCGCTGGCTCCGGCCGAGGCCGCCGGGCTGCTCCGGATCACCGGCGGCCGGGTCCGGTTCCGGCATCCGCTGATCCGATCCGCGATCTACCATTCCGCGCCGCTGGCCGTCCGGCGGCGGGCCCACCGCGAGCTGGCCGACGCGCTCGCGGGCGAACCCGACCGGCGCGCGTGGCATCTCGCGGCCGCCGCCGAGGGGCCGGACGAGCCGATCGCCGCCGCGCTGGAGGAATCCGCGGCCCGCGCCCGTGAACGCGGCGGGCACCTGACCGCGGCGACCGCGCTGGAACGCGCGGCCGAACTGAGCCCGGCGCGGCACGACCGCGCGCGCCGCCTGGTGGCCGCGGCCGGAGCTGCCGTCTACACCGGACAACCGCGGTGGGTGGAGCAACTCGCCGCGAAGGCCGCTGCGAGCACCGACGATCCGGCGCTGGCGGCCGAAGCTTCGCTGCGGGTCGGGCAGATTCTCACGCTGACCGCCGACCACGACACCGCGCTGTCCTCGCTGATGCGCGCGGCGGAAGAACCCGGGTTCACCCGGATCGCGATCGCGTCGGCGTCCGTGGCCGGTTTCTACTCCGGGGACGAGGAGCACCGGCTCGCGGTCCGGGCTCGTGCGGGGAACGATCCGTGGACGCTCGCGGTGACCGAGCCGACCGCGCGGCGCGCCGAGCTGGTGGCCGCGCTCCCGGCACTGGTCGAGCGGGCGGGCGGTGATCCCGGGGTGCTGGTCTCGCTGGGTGCGATGGCCTGGCTGCTCGACGAAACCGCGCTGGCGGTGCGGATCTTCGACGACGCCCTGCACCGCTGGCGCATGCGGGGCTCGTTGCCCACCGGATTGGGCTGCTCGGCGGGCTGGGCCTACCTGGACCACGGGCTCTGGGCGCAGGCGCGGCTGGCCGCCTCGAACGCGACCTCCGCCGGCGCCGGGATGCCGCACCTCGACGCCGGGGTGCGAGCGCTCGAAGCCGCCGCGTTCGCGCTCACCGGCGACACCGCCGAAGCCCGGTCCGCCGCGGCGGCCGGATTGTCCCTTGTGGACCCGAACCGCAGCCGCGCGGTCGGCGTGCGCGCCCGGTGGGCCCTGGGGATGGCCGCCGTCGCCGACGGCGATCAGGTCGCCGCCTACGAACAGTTCCGCCTGCTGTTCACCGAGACCGGCGATCCGGTCCACTACGCGTGCTCCTACGCCGGAGTGGCCGAACTCGCGGCCGCGGCCGTGCGCACCGGTCAGCACGTCGAGGCCGCGGAAATCGTGGAACGCTCGGCCAAGCGGCTCGCCGGTGGCCTCTCGCCCCGGATGCACGCCCTGCTCCACCGCGCTCGCGCCTTGCTCGACCCGGCGGAGGCCGAGTCGCACTTCGAGGCGGCCCTGGCCGACCCCGCGGGCGAACAGTGGCCGTTCGAACGAGCGCAGATCCTCCTGGACTACGCGGAATGGCTGCGCCGCCGTCGCCGGATCGCCGCCGCGCGCCCGAAACTGCACGCGGCGCGCGAGATCTTCCACCGCCTCGGCGCGCGCCCGTGGATCACCCGCACCCAGGGCGAACTCCGCGCCGCCGGGATCGACGCCGAACCCGCCGCACCGGACGCGCTGACCGCCCTCACCCCGCAACAGCAGCAGATCATCCGCCTCGCCGCGCGGGGCCTGAGCAACCGCGAGATCGGTGAGCGGCTGTTCCTCTCGCCGCGCACGGTCGCCTCGCACCTCTACCGGAGCTTCCCGAAGCTCGGGGTCACCGCCCGGTCGCAGCTGCACACCTTGATCGACGCCTCCGGCTAGCGCACCAGGGCCGCCGCGCGGGAAAATTCTGCGCCGAAGTTTGTGAACATTGGTGTTCATGGATGCTAGGGTGCGTCCGTGCGCACCATGGTCCAGGAACCGAGGATCCGGCCCGGAACCCGACGGGAACTGGGGTTGCCGGTCTGGCTGTTCACGCGGCTGGCCGCCCTCCGGACAAAGACGCGGCCGCCGCGGCTGTTCACCGTGCTGGGGCGGCACCGCCGGCTCTTCCGCGGCTGGTTGCACTTCGCCGCCACCATGATGCCGGGCGGGTTGTTGCCGCGGCGCGACAGCGAACTGGTCATCCTCCGGGTGGCCGCGCTGCGGGAAAACCGGTACGAGCTGGAACACCACCGGCGGCTCGCCGCGGCCGCGGGGCTGACCGGCGACGAGATCGCGCGGGTGGTCGACGTGGGAACGCAGTGGGACTGGGGCGATCGCGACGCCGCCTTGCTCCGCGCGGTCGACGCCCTGCAGGCCGATCGCGATCTCGACGACACCCGGTGGGCGGAGCTCCGGCGCAATCTGTCCGAAAAGGAGTGTCTGGAGTTCTGCCTGCTGGTGACCCACTACGACCTGCTGGCCACGGTGATCACCACGCTGCGGATCGAGCCGGACTCCCCGCGCGGCGGTTGATACCGCAACGGCGATCAGAGTGGCGGGGTCAGTTCCAGCCGCCACCGGCCCTCGTGTTCCCGCACGGTGACGGAGAACGAGAAGGTGCTCCCATCGGTCCGCCGCCCGGTCACCCGGACGATCCGGGGCGCTCGGGCATCCGGCGCCAGGGTGACGGCGATGTCATGACTTCCCGCCGCCCGCAACTCGTCCACATAGGACTTCGCGAAGTTCTTCGCCCCATTCGGCGGGTAGTCGACGAGTTCCTCCAGTTGCCCGGCGTCGAGCGTGTTCAGCGCGGATTCGGACTTGCCGCGCAGTTCTTCGGGCGAATCGACCCCAGCCTCGGGCAGCCGTGCGATGAGGACGGTGACGACGACGATCCAGGTGACCAGCAGGGTTACCGCGACGACGAGAGCGAACTTCCCGCGAGCAAACCTCGGTGCGCCGCACCGTGAACCGCGATTGCGCCGGTTTGCCTCTGTCATATCAGGAAATGCTTAGAACTCCCGTAGGTGACGTCTTCCATTACATTCCAATAGACCGGAAGAGCAAAAGCGAATCTGATCTTCGTCACTACCGGATAATGCGCTGTGGCTACATCTGGCGCAATGTTGATCAATGGATAATCGGCGGAAACTTCACACCCGGGCCGGTTCGCGCGGTCGCTGGTCCTGCGTGTCGCTGACACAGCCGACATCAACCGATCAGCTGCCGGACCAGGAGCATGACCTGCGGACCCAGCTCGGGCAGCCGCTCCGGTTCGCCGCCGATCAGGGTACTGGCGACCAGTGAGCTGATGCCGCCGACCAAGAGGCGGCAGGCGAACCGGGAATCGGGGAGCCGCTGCCACTCCGGCAGGGTGGCGAGCCCGGTCTCCAGCAGGTCGATGAACCGGTCCTGCACCTCGAACCGCTTCCGCTGCGCGGCGGGACCGGCCACATAGGACTCGACGAAGAAGACCCGGGCCATCGACGCTTCCGCGGTCAAGGTGGCGAAGTACTTCGTCAGCACCCGCTCCAGGCGGTCCAGTTCGGGTTCCTCGGCGGCGCCTTCCGGTTCGGCCATGAGCTGGGTGGCCAGCAGGCCCGCCACGCGGTCGAGCAGGGCGAGGAAACATTCCTCCTTGTCCGCGAAGTGCTGGTAGAAGGTCTCGCGGGAGACGCGGGCCCGTTTGAGCACGTCCGCGACCGAGGTGCGCACGTATCCCTGCTCCGCCACCGCGTCGGCCATACCGTGCAGCAGCCGGGAGCGCTGGGAACTGCGGACGCTTTCCCGGCTGAGCCGGTGACGTCCCCGCGGCAGCACGTCGAACTCGGGCTTCTCGCTCATCCGGTGAAGGTTAACAACGGCCCTTCCGGTCGCTGTTTGTGAACGCTATTGTTCGTGAATGGTGTGGGGACGGATGGCTCGCCGTGCGGGCGTCGTGGCCGTGCTGTTGCTGGTGTCGACCGGTGTCCTGCCGGTGGCTGCGGCGGCGGAGTACGGAATCGCGGTGACCCGGGACGTTCCGGTGACGGCCTCGGACGGCACGGTGCTGCGCGCGGACATCTACGCCCCGGCCGATCCGGTGACCGGGGCGCCCGCGGCGGGGCGGTTCCCGGTGATCGTCGGCCTCACCCCGTACGGCAAGGGTGCCTCGGCGGGTGCGAACAGCCCGCCCGGATTCGGCGGTCTCAACCCGAACCTGGTGCGCAACGGCTATCTCGGGGTGGTCGTGGACGTGCCGGGCACCGGCGGCTCGCAGGGCGCTTCGCAGCTCTTCGGCCCGGCCGAGGCCGCGGCGAGCGTCGACGTGATCAACTGGGCGGCGCGGCTGCCGAACTCCACCGGCGCGGTCGGCATGATCGGCGGTTCCTACCTGGCGATCGACCAGCTCTTCGCCGCCGCCGCGGTGGGGCCGAACTCACCGTTGAAGGCGATCTTCCCGATGGCGGCGGCCGTGGACCCGTACCGCGATCTCTTCGTGGACGGCGGCGTGTTCAACGTCGAATCGTCCCTGGGCCTGATCCTGGCCTACGGCGGCACCCGCACGCTCACCCCATTGGCCGAACGGGCCGGTGACCCCCTCGACGCGGTGAACCTCGCCGCGCAGCACCTGGCGCAGGGGCTCGCCTTCGAAGGGACCACCGCGCTCGACGTGCTCACGGACGGGCCCCGGCGGTTCGACGGGCCGTACTGGCGGACCCGCGCACCGGAAACCGTGCTGCGGAAGATCGTGGACAACGGGGTGGCGGCCTTCCTCGCCGGGGGTTCCTACGACGTGTTCCAGCGCGGCGAACCGCTGCTCTACGCCGGCCTGCAGAACGCCGCCGCCGGCCGTCCGGTCACCGCCCCGATGGCGCCCGGCCAGCCGGTGTCCCCGAACTACCAACTGCTGTTCGGCCCGTGGCACCACGGCGACATCGGCGCGGGCGTGGACCTGGACCGGTTGCAGCTGCGCTGGTTCGACCACTGGCTCATGGGCGCCGACACCGGAATCACCGGCACCCGGGCCCCGCTGCGGATCATCCAGGCCGACGGTACCGAGTACCGCGCCGAGACGTACCCGGTCCGGCCGGGGCGCGGCAGCAGACTGCATTTCGACAGCGGCGGGCGCCTGGCCCCCGCGGCTTCCCGGGCGGCGACCGGGGCGGACGACCTGATCTTCACCGGGTTGTCGAATCCGTGCAGCCGGTCCACCGATCAGTTCTCCGCCGGGCTGCTGTCCAAGGTGACCGGCACCCTGTGCACCGCGCCCCGCCCGGCGTCCCCGAACCCGGCCGAGCTCGGCTACCGGTCCGATCCGCTCGCGGCCCCGGTGACCCTGGCCGGTCCGGTCGGCGTCACCCTCCACGCCACGTCCACCACTCCGGAGACACTGTGGACGGTCCGGCTGGAGGAAGTCGCGCCGGACGGGAAGGTCACCACGCTCAGCGGCGGCGCCCAGCTGGGGTCGATGCGCGCGCTCGACCCGGCGCGATCCTGGCCCGCCGCGGACGGCGGCTGGCTGCGGCCGTACCACCCGTTGACGAAGCAATCGCGGACTGCGGTGACCCCGGGCGCGATCACCCGCTACGACATCGAGGTCCGGCCGGTGTTCGCCACGATTCCCGCCGGGCACCGGATCCAGCTCACCGTCGGCACCGGCGACCTGCCGCACCTGATCCCGACCACGGACGTCGTGAACCTGCTCGGCGGCCGCTATTCGGTGCAGCACAACGCGGTGGCGGCCTCGTGGATCGACCTGCCCACCAGCTGAGCCGGGATGTTACTCTTCAGTAGGTTGCGTTGTCGCTGCTGGGAGGTGCGGGGTGGCGGTCCGGTTGCACACTTCGGACGGCGTGGCGATCTCGGTGGCCGAAGCCGGCGCCGAGGACGCCGCGACGACCGTGGTGCTGTTGCACGGATGGACCGGTGATCACACGTTGTGGGACGGCGTGCTGGCCCGAATCGGCGGGCGAGCACGAGTTCTCGCACCGGACTTCCGGGGGCACGGGTCCTCCGGCCCGGCGCCGCGGGGCAGCGCGACCATCGACCGCCTCGCCGACGACGTCGCGGAACTCGTCGCGGCCCGGGCGCCGCGCGGCCCGCTGGTGCTCGTCGGGCACTCGCTGGGCGGCATGGTCATGATGGCGCTGGCCGAGCGGCATCCGGAGTTGGTGGGACGTCGGGTGCGCGGGGCGATGTTCGTGGCGACCTCGTCGGGCGGGCTGCGGGAGGTCACCTTCGGCCTGCCCGCGCCGCTGGCCGCCCTGCTGGCCAGGCGGCGTGGGAAGGCGGCACCGAGGCCGGTCCGCCCGGCGAGCGCGCCCCGTCCGGCCAAACCGGCGATCGGCGCGCTGCCGGTGCGCAACCAGTTGCTGGCCACCCGCCTGATCCGGTGGGTGGCGTTCGGCCGGCGACCGGCCGCGGCGGATGTGCGCGCCACGGTCGCCCAGGTCGCCCGGGCGCACCGGGGGAGTTCGGCCGGATTCCGCCGCGCCCTGGGCAGCCACGAGCGAAAGGCGGCGCTGGCCGCGTACCGGTCGGTGCCGACCGTGGTGCTCGCCGGTGAACGCGACCGGCTCACCCCGCTCGAACACGCGCGGGTGATCGCGGCCGAACTGCCGTCCGCGGCGTTCGTCAGCTATCCCCGCAGCGGCCACATGCTCCCGTACGAGCAGGTCGACGATCTCGCCGCCAGGCTGCGGACGCTGATCGGCTGACACTGTCCACTCAGGAGGAACAGGACATCGAGGTGTCCAGCGGATGTCCCCGGGACCAGACCAGGTCGACCTGGCCCAGTTGCCCGTTGGCCATGATCTGCAGGATCGGCATCGCCTTGTTGAGCTGGTTGCCGGTGGCCTGATCGAAGGCGATGAAACCGCTCGCCCCGGGCACCGCCGAATTGCAGTCTATATTGGACAGGAAGTTCGTGATCGACTTCGGATGGGTGGACGGATTCTCCTCGGCCGCCTTGACCGCGGTGGCCACCGCGTCGTGTTCGATCATCGCGGCGCCGTCCCGGAGATCGGTCTGGGAGAAGCCGTGCGCGCTGAACTCGTCGATGAAATGGTTGTAGTTCTTCTTGTACGCCGGATGGGCGGGATCCTGGGAGAACAGATCCCACTGCCCGGGATACGCGAGTCCGGTGTAGAGGAGTTCGACGCCGATGTCCCCGGAAAGCGGCAGCGGCGCGCCGACGAGGATGGACGTGTCGTCGCCGCTGATCACGGTCACCGAACTCAGTTGCTGGCACGCCCCGTCGTGGGACAGCGCGGTCACGAAGGAGCGGAGGTCTACTCCGCGCCCGGCGAAGTAGATGACGTCCGGTTGCGCGGTGCAGATGTCGGAATGCATACCGGCGAACAGTTTCTGGAGGTACTGGTCCCGGGTCGTGCCGACCGGTTGACCGCTGAGCGAGTCGTATTTCTTGGTGTAGCGCACCTGGACGCCCGGTTGTTCCTGGAAGGCGCTCGCCAGCGTGGCCGCGTAGCCGTCGGATTCGTTCGTGTCCGCGACGAGCATCACCCGTTGTTTCCCGTGTTTCTTGACGTAGTTTCCGGCGGCGTGCGCTTCATCGCTGTTCGTGGGGCCGACCCGGAAGAAGTCCTTGATCCTGGTGTTGTCCACGTCCGTGTTGACGTTGTCGGCGGTGACCGTCGCGCCGATCGTGGCGATTCCGTGCCGGGACAGGGCGGCGGCCGCCTTCCGGGTGTTGTCCAGGCTCACGCCCAGGCCGGCGACCGCCATGATGCGCTGGCTCGCGCTCGCGGCGAGGATCTCGTCCACGACCACCTGCCAGTGTTGGGCGTTGCTGCCGAAGTTCGCCAGCAGCACCTTGAAATTGGCGGGCCGGTCGGTCGGCCACGCGGCGGTGAGGGCGCCCTCGATTTCGTGCCGGACGAATTGCATCGGCGTGGTGTCGATATCCGGGTCCGGGGTCATGTTCTCCAGCACCACGATGGTTTTGAAGTCACCGGCAACCTGCGCGTTGTGCTGTGCGATGAGCCCTTCCAGATCGGCCAGTGGATCGTCATCCCGCATGGGACCGGATTCCAGGTTCAAGCCGACGCACACGTGCGGCGAGCCGACCGAGTGCAACCCGTCGCCGCACGGCTTCCAGAACTCCGAGACGTACACCCCGGCGGCCACCAGGAGCACCACCGGCGCCGCGACCAGGAACCGGTGGCGGTGCAACCGGCTCCGCGGCCGGACGGGCGGACCGCCGGTGCGGCTGGAACCGAGCCGGCGCAGGAAATCGGGAAACGCGGGAAGCTGGGGCATGGCCGAATTCCTTCGCTGAATGGTCAGGGCCACTGGCCACGGGCGGCGTCGTACAGGGCGGCGACATCGGGAAGCTGGGAAATGCGGGCCAGTGACTCGAAGGCGTTCGCGACCTCCTGGTCCTGGTTTCGCCCGCGCACGGCGAACGGGTTCGCGGCCAGCCAGCTCGCCGCGACCAAGCGGGCGAGGTTGTTGCGGATCTCCGTGCGGCCCTCCGGGTTCTGGGCGAGGTCGCGGTTGACCAGTTCGTCGTAGAGCCGGTCGTAGTTCTCTTCGAGGGGCAACTGGTCCGGCGCGTGCACGACCAGCCGGAGGCGATCGACCCATTCCTGGTGCCGCCGCCGGTCGAATTCCTCTTCGAACAGGGTCACCACGCTGCCGAGATCACCGAGCGCCAACTGGCAGTACGCCCGGCGCACCGGATCCTGGTCGGTGTCCGGATCGTCGCGCAACGCGGCGAACTGGTCGGCATAGGACGGGTGCGGGTTGTTCCCGCGACGGGCCAGCGCGGACACCAGGTTCGTGGCGACCCAGGGATGGAGGATCACCTGGTCGGCGGTGGCGCCCGCGGCGGATCGGGCGGTCACCCACAACGCGGTGCGCAGTTCGGTGAGGATGCGTCCGACATGGGGCTGGCTGATCCGGTTCATCGCCGACAGCGGGATCAGCCACGGCGCGGTCGCGAACGGGGCCGCGGTGACGAAGTCGTCGACGCTCACGTCGGGCAGGTGATCGGCCAGGCGCAGCCTGCGCAACCGGGAATGCCACGGATCATCCGTCGCGTCGTCGCCGCCGAGCATGTTGCGGGCCCCGTGCTGAACGGGCCGTTCGCGCAGCAGCTGCCGGACGTGCCGCACCGCCGCGGGAAGTCCGCCGGTGGCCTGCTGGACGAACGCGGCTTTCGCGGCCGAGGAGGTGGTGTCCAGGACTTCGGCGATTTCCTCGATCCGCAGGGGATCGAGCGTGACCGGGTAGTACGGCGAGGGGCGGGAATTCGCCGGACCCTCCGCCCAGTGGTCGTAGGAGGCGGCGTGGCAGGGCGGAACGGAGCGCAGCCGGTCCGGGGCCGCCGGGTCGGGCTGCCACGGCGGGCGCCAGGGCGACTCCCATTCCTTGAGCCAGCGCCCGCTGGTCGCGATGACCAGCAGGGCATCGGACGCCTCGCGCTCGTCGGGATGCTGGCGGCGGTAACGGTTGCGCGCGTCGGTGAGGTCCGCGAGGAATTCCGCCCCGCCGGGGTGATCGACGTTGTCCAGCAGCAGCACCCAATTGTGCAGGTGCCGGACCTTGCCAGGGTTGACGCAGTCGCAGGGGCTCCGCGGTTCCGGGGCGGACATCGCCCGGTGGTTTTCCCGGACGTCGGTGAGGAATGCCGCGGTCAACCACGCGGTGACCGCTTTGACGTCCGTCGGCTCCTCGTGCGCGAGCCGGTTCAGGTTGACCAGTGCGTCCAGCGGGCTCGCGCCCTCGGCCTGGGGAAAGTCGGCGAGTGAGCGCATGGCCTTGCCCAGGCGGGGGCGGATGGTCCGGATCAGCTGGGGAAACACCTTCGTGAACAACTCGGTGAACGGCGGGTGCAGCAGGTCCGCCGCCTGTGCCGTCCCGGCCAGCAGGTCCGCCAGGTTGTCGATCTCGTTCTGCCAATGGCCGCGCCTGAGGTTGTTGAGCAGGTCGCGCAGTGTTTCCTTGTCCTTTTCCCGATTCGTCCCGTCCAGCCCTACCTGCACGGCGATCAGGGCGATGGTGAAGCGGATGAACCGCGGCTTGGCCCGGTGCCGCCATTTGCGGGACAGATCGTAGGCCAGCCGCATGAGCACCTCGACGGTCGTGACCGGTTTTTCCCGTTCGAAGTCGAAGCTCGCGTGCACCACTCCCCAGCTCAAATCGGCGGAGACGGTATTCAATGCGTGTGATTTCCCGGAGCCGGTGGGGCCTAGTAAAACAATCACCGGAAGGGGGCGCGGCGGTTTCCCCGATTTCCCGGTTCCACAGCATCCGTCGAGCCAGCATTACCGCGCTTGATCGGCGTTGATCCACCATTGCGGGGAGCCCCCTCGGAAATGACCTTGGTCGCGCGTCGTATTCCGAGCATAGTAATGTTCACAGCATCGCGGATCTGGTCCCCCGATTTCCGGTCCGATCCATTCGTCGAGCGCGGTGAGCACGCCGCGGGCCGCGTAGCGCCGACACGCGCACTTCCGCACCGACGGCTTCGGCCAAGTTGCCGATCTTGGCCGAAGTCACTTATGTGAGGTGCTAGTAGTTTCAGAAGAGACTGACGCTGCCTTCCGTGATCGCGGGCAAACCCGCTCGGACGATGTGCGCGAGGTCGGCCGCCTGGCAGGTTGAAGGTCATGGCACGCTTCCTCGTCCGGCTCGGTACGGTCGCCTTGGCAGCTCTCACGGTCCTGGTGTGGTCGGAGCCGTCGCAGGCCGCGGGCGTGCCGCCGGTGGAGAAGAAGTTCACCCTGCCGGACGGGCTCGCCGAGCTCAGCGGCTTGGCGATGAGCGCCCGGCATCCCGGCGTGGTCTACGCGCACAACGACAGCGGCAACCCGGCCGAGGTCTTCGCCCTCGACACCGCCACCGGTGCGGTGCGGGCCAGGCTCTCCGTCGCGGGCGCGCGCAACGTCGACTGGGAGGCGATCGCGGTCGGCGCGGACGACGCCGGTCGGCCCGCCCTCTTCCTCGGCGACATCGGCGACAACTCCGGTGACCGTCAGCAGGTCACCGTCTACCGCGTTCCCGAACCCGAACACCTCGCCACGGGCACGGTCGCGGCCACCGCGTTCCCGGTGAAGTTCGCCGACGGCCCGCGTGACGCGGAGTCGATGTTCATCGATCCGAAGAGCAACCGGCTCTATGTCACGAGCAAGGTGATCTTCCTGCCCGGCCGGCTGTACCAGGCCCCGCTGCCGCTGCGCGCCGGACAGGTCAACACGCTCACCCCGATCGGTCCGGCGCCGTCGTGGGCGACCGACGCGGCGTATTCACCGGACGGCCGGGCCTACGTCATCCGCAGCGGGAAGCCGTTGGGTTCGGATGCCGCCTACGTCTACGACGCCGGGGGAGACCGGATCGCCACGGTCTCCCTGCCCGCGCAGGAACAGGGCGAATCGGTCACCTATTTCGACCGCACCTCGCTGCTGGTCGGCTCCGAGAACGACCGGCAGGTGTGGCTGGTTCACCTGCCTCCCGAAGCGATCCCGGCCTCCTGAAGGCGGCCGACACCGAGCGCCTGCCAATCCAGCACCGGGGCGGCCAGTTCGCGAATGGTGGCGAGCAGGCCGAGGCGTGCCCGGCGAACCCGCGAGTCCTCCGCCATGACCAGGATCTCGTCGAAGAACGTGTTGATCGGTCCGGTCAGTGCCGACGCGGCGGCGGCGAAACCGGCCAGCGAAGGCCGCTGCGCGCCGAGGGAGGCGCGAACCTCGGCCAGGGTCCGCTCGAGGGCGGTCTCGGCGGGCTCGCGCAGAAGCGCCCGGTCGTAGCCGGCCTCGGTGCCGGCGGGCACGATCCGCCGAACACGTTGCAGCGCCGAGGCGAGCGCGGCGAATTCCTCGTCACCGCGCCGCCGGTCGAGGTCCGCGAGCGTTTCGTCGGCGCGGCTCGGGATGGTCGCCAGCGGCAGTACGGCGGATACCTGGTCGGCGGGGTGACCGTGATCCAGCAGCAGCTGTTCGTACCGCCGCACCACGAATTCGGCGACCTCGGCGGTCACCCGATCGGGCAAGGCCACACCCTGCGCGCGGACGCGGTCCGCGGCCGCGGCCAGTGCCCGGTCGATCGGGAGGTTCGCCAACCCGGGACAGTCGCGCAGGATGGCGACGACACCGGCGGCCGCGCGCCGCAGCCCGAACGGGTCCGAGCTGCCGGTCGGCCGGGTCCCGATCGCGAACAAGCCCACCAGCAGGTCGGCCCGGTCGGCCAGCGCGAGCAGCGCGCCCGGGGTGGTGGACGGGGTGGCGTCGCCCGCCGCCCGCGGGAGTTCCATGTCGTACAGGGCCTGGGCCACCGCTTCGGGCTCCCCGCTCCGGCGCGCGTACTCGCGGGCCATGGTGCCGGCCAGGCTGGTCAGTTCGATCACCATCTGCGAAGCGAGATCGAACTTGGCCAGGTCCGCCGCCCGGCGCAGGATGGCGGTGTCCTCTTCGGACAGTGACACCTCGCCGGCCAGGGCCAGGGCGATCGCGGCGATCCGGTCGGCGCGCTGCGCCATCGAGCCGAGCTGCTCGGAGAACGCGAGTTTGGCCAAGCCCCGCTTCATTTCCCGGGGTGCGGTCTTCAGGTCCGCGCGCCAGAAGAAGCTGGCGTCCTCGTAGCGGGCACGCAGCACGGCCTCGTTGCCGGCGCGGACGGTGGCGTGGTCGCAGTCGCCGTTGGCCACGGCGACGAAATGGGGCAGCAGTTCGCCGTCGGCGCCGCGGATCGGGAGGTAGCGCTGGTGTTTGCGCATGACGGTGGTGAGGATTTCCGGCGGCAGTTCCAGATACCGTGCCGCGAAACCACCGAGGAGCGCGTTGGGCTGCTCGACCAGATTGGTGATCTCGTCGATGAGCCCGGCTTCGCCGTCGACATCGATCCGGCCGCCCACGGAGGCCGCCAGTTCGCGGGCGGCGTCGATGATCTGGTCGCGGCGATCCTCCTCGCCCAGCACGATTCCGTGGCCCCGCAGGAACTCGGGATAGCCGTCCGCGGCCGGTACGTCCACCACCGCCGTTTCCGCGGTGCGGTGCACGCGGGTGCTCCGCCCGGCGGTGAGCGCGGACACCGACACCGGTACCGGCAGGTCGCCGAGGAGCGCGACCAGCCAGCGAATCGGGCGGGTGAAGGACAGTCGCGGGTCGTTCCACCGCATGTTCCGGTCCGCGCGCAGGGCGCCGACGGCTTCGGCGAGCACCCCGCTGAGCACCTCGACGGCCCCGCGCCCGCGGTCGGTCCGGGTGGCCGCCACGTATTCGACCCCGTCCGCATCAACGCGCCGCAGCTCGTCCACGGCCACACCCTGACCGCGGGCGAACCCGGACAGCGCCTTGGTCGGTGCGCCGTCGGCGTCGAACGCGACCGAGACGCGCGGCCCGCGGACGACCCGTTCGGCGTCGGGCTCGGCCGGTGCCACGTCGTCGATCAGGGCCACCAGGCGGCGTGGTGTCGCGCGGGTGGTGATCTCGCCGTGCGCGAGGCGGGTGGCCGCGAGCTTGTCCGCGAGGATCACCCGCAGCGCCAGCGCGCCCCGGACCACCTCGTTCGGCGGCATCTCCTCGGTGCCGATCTCGAACAGCAGGCGCCGCTGCCCGGTGACCGCGTCGAACTTCTCCGGCACTGGGGCAGGATCGGGGGCGGGGACCACGCCGAGCGGATGACCGAGTTCGACCCGGCGCTCCGCCCACAGCTTCGCGACCTCGCGCGCGAGTCCGCGCATCCGGGCGAAGGCGCGCGCCCGCTCGGTCGTGCTGACGACGCCGCGGGCGTCCAGGATGTTGAACGTGTGCGAGCACTTCAGCACGTGCACGTGGGCCGGTACGGGCAGCCGGGCCTCGAGCATCCGGTCGGCCTCGGCCGCGTAGTCCTCGAACAACCGGCGCTGGGTTTCGACGTCGGCCTCGTCCAGGTAGAACCGGCTCATCTCGTACTCGGCCTGGCCGAACGCCTCGCCGTAGGAAATCCCCGGCGCGTAGGAGATCTTCGCGAAATGGTCGACCTCCTGCAGCGCCATCATGATTCGCTCGACGCCGTAGGTGATTTCCACCGACACCGGGTCCAGGCCCAGCCCGCCCGCCTGCTGGAAGTAGGTGAACTGGGTGATTTCCAAGCCGTCGAGCCACACTTCCCAGCCCAGACCCCAGGCGCCCAGGGCCGGTGAGGCCCAGTTGTCTTCGACGAACCGGACGTCATGAGCGCGCAGGTCGATGCCGAGGGCTTCGAGGCTGCCCAGGTAGAGCTCCTGGGGATCGCCCGGATCGGGTTTGAGGATCACCTGGAACTGGGTGTGGGTCTGCAGCCGGTTCGGGTTCTCGCCGTAGCGCGCGTCGTCGGGGCGGACACTGGGCTCCACATAGGCCACCCGCCAGGGCTCCGGGCCGAGCACGCGCAGCACCGTCGCCGGATTCAGCGTTCCCGCACCGACTTCGGTGTTGAACGGCTGCACCACCATGCAGCCGCGGTCGGTCCAGTACCGGGTCAACGCCAGCAACGCGTCCTGCATGGTCAGCACTACGGCAGTGTAGGTGCTCGGTCCGGGAACTGAGATCATGCGGTGGTATGGCGGAAACCATGCGACGAGAGCCCCGGGCGTTGCTCTTCGACGTGCAGGGCACGGCGACCGATTTTCATTCCACCGTGTGCGGGGAAGCCCGCCGGATCAGCGACGGCCGGTGTCCCGGCGTCGACTGGGCGAACTTCGTCGACCGGTGGCGCGCCGCGTACTACACGGCGCTCACTGCGGCGGGCACCGGCCGGGAGCACTGGATTTCCGTGCATTCGGTGTACCGGAAGGCGTTGGACCGGTTGCTCGAGGACGAGCGCATCACGGTCTTTTCCGAAGCCGAGCGGGAAGAACTGGCGCTGGCCTGGCAGCGGCTCGTGCCGTGGCCGGACACCGTCGAAGGCCTGACCCGCCTCAAGAAGCGCTACACGCTGGCCACCCTGTCCAATGCGGATGTGTCCGCCGTGGTGAACCTTTCCAAGCGAGCGGGCCTGCCGTGGGATGCGATCTTCACCGCGGAGATGGCCGGGGCGTTCAAACCCGACCCCGCTGCTTACCGGATGGCCGCGACCTATCTCGGGCTCGCGCCCGAAGAGATCATGATGGTCGCCTGCCACAAGTACGACCTCCGGGCCGCCGCGTCGCTGGGCTTGCGGACCGCGTTCGTCGCGCGCCCGCTGGAGTTCGGGCCCGGCGGGGACGTCGATGTGGCCTACGAGCCCGAGTTCGACCTCAATGCCGCCGATTTCCTCGACCTCGCGGATCAGCTCGGCAGCTAGCCGCGGCCGTGCTGGAGCTGTTCGGCGCGGAGGGTGATTTCCAGGGCGAACCGTTCGTCCGGATCGTTGAGGCGGTCGCCGAAGAGTTCCTCGAGCTGGCGTATCCGGTGGCGCACGGTCTGCGGGTGCACGTCGAGCAGGGTGGCCAGCGCCGGAGCGCCGCCCCGGGTCTGCAGCCACGCGAGGAGGGTTTCGCTCATCTTGGCGCGCTGCTTGGCGGTGAGCCCGTCGAGCGGGGACAGGCTGCGCCGGCAGATCTCGGCGAGCAGGAACGGGTCGGCGAGCAGGCTGTGCGTGGCGAGGTGGTCCGCCCAACGGGTGACCGGGGCGTCGGGCAGCACGCCGCGGCGGAGGAGTTCCAGGGTCTGGCGAGCGCGCCGCAGCGAGTCGGCCGCGTCACCGAGGGGCACCCGCGGCCCGATGGCGGCCCGGGTCCGGCCGAAACCGCGCGTGGCGTCCGGGCCGGGGGCACCACCGGGCAGGAGCAGGCAGGGTTCGGGGCCACGCGGATCGGCCAGGGCGTTCGTACCCGCGAGGAAGTCGGTGAGGGCCTGCTCGTCAACCGGTGGTTCCAGGGCGACCAGGGTGACCTCCTCGGGCAGCGGCCACCCGGCCGCGCGGGCCAGCCGCTCCAGCGCCCGCGGCGAGCGGTCCCGCCTGGTCAGGATCTGCTCGAGCAGCCGGCGGCGGCTGTGGTCGCGGCCGCCTTCCGTCTCGCCCTGCGCGACGGAGTAGCCGGCGAGGGAGAGGGCGGAAATCTCGTCCACGAAGGCGAACACGGCGTCGGCGCAGGCGCAGACGACCTCGGCCGACACCCGGTGCCGGCGTCCGAAGGCGGCGAGGTAGCGCCAGGCCACCCGGCCGCCGACCCGGTAGGCGCTCTGCAGTTCGTCCCGGCCGCGGCCCGCGGCGAACTCCGCCTTGCCCAGCCGCCGGAACATCCGACCCCAGTCCTGCGGCGTGGTACCGGGGGAGCGGCTGCCGTCCACGACCCACTGGACCACCTGCCGCACACCGGCGACGGCGATCTCCCCGGCCTGCCCCGCCAGGGCCGGCGCGTACTCCGGGACGGCGGCGCGGATCCCGTCGATGACGGCCCTGGCCATCGGGTCGGCGTGCGGGCGGAACTGTTCGACCAGGTCACGGGGGATGGCCGACCACAATCGGCGTGCGGTGGCGAATTCACCGGCCACCTCGGAATCGACCGGCCGCCAACGGGAGATCGGAAGCGCAGCGGGTGCCGGGGCGACCCGGATATCGGCAACGGTCATCGTCGACCTCCCCCGACGGCACGTGCCGTCCTGTTGCGGTGGTCACCGAGGGCAGTGCGCCATTCGGCGTAACCTCACCGTGCCGCAGGCGCGAGGGCGACATATCGGGGAAATTACGTAGATCGAGTAAGTAGGTGTTATCGCGGTCGCCAGCCGAGCTCCGCGGAGATGGCGGCGGTCGTCTCCAGCAGGGCGGGCAGCAGGGCCTTGAGCGCGGTCAGGTCGGTTTGCGGTTTCAGCGTGGTGATGGAGATGCCTCCGGCCACGTGCCCGGCGTGGTCCCAGACCGGCGCCGCGACGCAGTTGGAGATCGGTTCGTATTCGCCGTCGTCGTAGGCCCACCCGTTGGCCCGGACCTCGTCCAGCCGTTTCTCGAAGGCGGCGCGGCTGGTCAGGGTGTGGTCGGTGTATTTGTCGAAGGTCATCTGATCGAGGATCCGGCGGCGTTTCTCCGCCGGGAGGTGCGCGAGGATGGCCTTGCTCACGCCCGCGGTGTGCAGCACGACGTAACCGCCGATCCGGGTGTTGAGGTGGATCGCGTCGGGCGGTTCGATCTTGTCGACGTAGACCACGTGCGAGCCCTGCTGAACCGCGAACTGCACGGTGTGCCCGGTGCGTTCGCTCAGGTTCCTGATGTGGGGGTGGACGAGCGTGCGCAGGTCGAACTGCTCGAGTGCGGCTTCGGCCAGTGCGGCGAGGCGGAACCCCACCCCGTACCGGCCCTTGTCGTCCTTGCGGACGAAGCCGCCCTCGGTGAGGGTGTGGACGAGCCGGAGCGCGGTGGTCCGATGCACTCCCCACAGCTCTGCGATCTCACGGAGTTCGCGCGGCCGCTGGCTGCAGAACTCCAGCAAATCGATCGCCCTGCGGACCGTCTGCGACACCCTGACCGCCTTCCCCGACCGAGTGCGCATCGCGAAACTCGATGTGCGTCGACCGCACGGAGTTTAGGCGAAGTGCTGGCCGCCGTTGATGTCCACCACGGTGCCGGTGACGTAGTCCGCCTGCGCGGAGGCGAGCCAGAGCGCGGGGCCGGCGACGTCGGACGGGGTACCGGCGCGGCCGAGGGGAACGGCCCCGATCGTCTCGCGTTTGGACTCGGCCGTAGTGAAAGCGTCGTGGAACGGCGTGGCCTCGATGAATCCCGGCGCCAGCGCGTTGACGGTGATGCCACGCGGGGCGAGTTCCTTGGCGAGGCCGCGGGTGAACCCGAAGACCGCCGCCTTCGCCGTCGCGTAGGCCAGCGCGCCGGGGTGGCCGCCGGTGCGCCCGGCGAGCGAGGCGACGTTGATGATCCGGCCGGTGCCGGTCGTCATGATCGGCACGGTGTGGTGGGTGAACAGGAACATGCTGTCCAGGTTGACCGCGAGAACGGTGCGCCACAGATCGAGATCGAGTTCGGCGATGCCCGCACGCCGCACGAGGCCGCCGACGTTGTTGACCAGGATGTCCACCGCACCGAGTTCGCCGTGAACGGTGTCGACCGCGCGGGGAACCTCGGTCGCCGAGGTCGCGTCCAGGGCGAGGAGCACCGGCCGATGCCCCGAGGCCTCGGTGATGGCCTCGACCACCCGCGAATCCGGTTCGTGGGAACGGTAAGTGAGCGCGATCCGCGCGCCCGCACGAGCGAAGGCCACGGCGATCGCCTGCCCGATGCCGATACCTCCGCCCGTGACGAGCGCGGTCTTACCTGACAGGGACACGGTTGTTTCTCCAGAGAGGGGTGCGGATCACCGGATGGCGGCGGTGCCTTGCTTCCGCCCGCCCGGCCACAACCGTACTACTATGCGCACAAGAAGTGCAACATATGCACACTTAACTGGTGGTTACCCCGAGTGCAGACCCGACCCCCCGATCCCGTAAAGTTTCCCGACGCCGCCCCCGTAGCCCAATCGGCAGAGGCAGCGGACTCAAAATCCGTCCAGTGTGCGTTCGAGTCGCACCGGGGGCACCCGGCCAAACCTGCCAAAACAGCCCCTCACCAGGCGAAACCCGGTGAGGGGCTGATCTTGCGTTACCCGGTCGTACCCGGTCCACCCCGGTTGTCCCCGGGGGTTTGCGGCCTATTCGCGGCCTGGGACCGCCCGGCGGGCAGTCCCAGGCCGCGGCTGATCTGGTCCCGGGCGCTGTCCTCCATCTCGGCGATGATCGCGGCGTAGATCTGCAGCAGGACCGCGACCGAGTGTCCGGCCCATTCGGCGACCTGGCGGGCGGGAACGCCCGCGGCCAGTCAGAGGGAGACGCACGCGTGCCGCAGATCGTAGGGCCGTTTGCACAGCACCGACGCGTACTCCTGCTCGGTCAGCGCCGCCTTGCGGGCGTTGCCCAGACGCGGTTGACCGTGGACTCCGAGAGGTCACCGCCGGTCAGGCTCCGGAACAACCGGGCGGCGGTACCGAACCGCTGCAGGTGGGCGTGCAGCAACTTGGTGAGCGGCGGCGGGCTCGGGACGCGGCGCACCTCGCCCACCGCGCGTTGTTTGAGCTGGCGCCGGTCCCGCCGTTCGTTCGAGTCGGTCCAGGCCGCGCCCGCAGTCGGCGCGGCCTGGGACAGCAGCAACTCGCCCCAGCCGTCCTCGCCTTCGGGGAACACCCAGTCCTGGGCGTCCTCGTCCCATTCCATGTCGGGCAGCAGCAGGTCGGGCTTGCTCAGCATGGCGGCCTCTTCCGGCCGCAGTGCCGCGTAGTACTGGGTACCGAAGTGCGCCACCAGCATCGGGCCGGATGACCGGCGCGGTTCGCCGTCGATGTACTGTGCCGCGACTCCGGCGAGCAGCCGTTCGAACTGCTTCGGGTTGATGACCACGCGCTTGTCGATCGCCTTGACCTCCTTCGGCGCTGTCCATTTGATGTCCGGCAGCCGGTTCTTGATGAGCAACTTTTCGTCGACCGCGTACTCCAGCGCGTTGTACAGCACCGATCGCTTCCGGGAGACCGTTTTCGCCGCGGCTGGTTTGCCATCCATCTTCAGCGCGATCTGGTCAAGCGCCTTGCGTGCCGTCGCCGGGTCATCCAGGCGTGAGACAGGCAGTGTGTTCGTGGCCAGCCATTTCAGCGCGCTCGATCTCCGGAGGTTTCTCTGTGTCCCGGCGTTTGGTGTTGTACGCCCATCCGGTCATCGCTTTGCGGAGAACCTTGTCGTCGGGTTTTCCCCGCTTGGTCGCGAGCATGGCGAAGGTGACCGTGGCCATCGTGTCCGCGTTTCCGCTGCGGGACTTCGCCGCCGCGCGGGGCCACTTGAAATCGACGTACGTTTGGGCGAATTCGAACCAACTTTGGTCCGCTGCTTTTCTGCTGATCGAGACCGGTAGTCCGTCAATCAGGCGGAATGCTTCTCCCTTGGCTTGTGCGGTGATGAGTTGCGAACGAAAGCTCTCGGCGAGAGTCTTCGTCGCAAAGGTTCGTGGCCACACCTTCCCCGCCACAATCCAGCGAACGGTGTAGGTTTTCTTCCCCGGTTTTCCGTTTTTTCGAGGTTTTCCAACCTTTGTGCGAATAGTCCAAATCTTGACGTCAAAGGTTGTCGGTTCCATCAAGTTGCCTTTTCCAGGCTGTTTTCCCAACGTTCCAGATCGGCTCGGCGTATTCGGAGCTGCCCGTTGGGTAATTTGATGCAACGCGGTGCGGTGCCTTTGGCTCGCCAGTCGTACCATGTGGACCGGGCGACACGGAATTCGGTGAGGAACTCGGAAACAGTGAGGTGTCGGCGAGTGCTCGTAGTCCCTTCTCGTGCGCTCATGGGAGTTGAACCTTTCAAGTCTTATTTGGGCAGCGAAGGACCAATAGACGTTTTGGACTCGCCCGTGAACGCTTCGCGATTAGTGTGAACCCGGCTGCTGTCGCCCAGTTTTATTGGTGCCGGGTGTGTTTGTGCATTACCTGCAAGTGGAGACCTCTTCGTTCATCCTCTCGGCCTGGCGGTGAGCCCGATCAAATCTGTCAGGGCCCCGTCCGAGGGGTGGTGAGTGTGCACGAGGTCTGCCCTTGTGACAGACTTGATGCCTTGTGTGGAAAAGGCGGGAACATTCCGGGCGCGCCTACCTTTGGCCCTCTTGGCCAGCAGAACGCCGGGTGCCGATGTGGCCTGCCGGCGCGAATGCCACAGTTCCGCCTCGGCTCCTGTGGCGCTCCCGCTTCGACCCGGGTCCGCGCTGCCCGCGGAGAGCTCGTCGACTGAACCCGCACGCGTCGACTGGGCAGACATCTGAGACCCCTCACGCGTCGAAGAGATGTCTCGTTCCTCCCGCGCTCTGCGCGGCGAGCCCCGTCCGAGTCCGTCCCTCGTCCCGCAACCCCGCAGGGTCTCTTGCGGTCTGGCGTCCCTGAAGCGACACAGCAGCGCCCAGAACGAGACCTGGAACAGGCCACGCCCGTTTCGGGTCTCGTCGCAGACCCGGAGAAGACCCGAAGTGGTCGATCACTGGGCGGACGCGAGCCCTCAAATGCGCCACAGCAGTGCCCAATTGAGGCACTCGCGAAGCCGTCCGCGCTCCTGGCCATGAGCACAGTCCGATCTCCGTGAGCAACCCGGCGGCGCCCATACGATCCCCTGCAGCCCATGACACGGCTCGTCAATGGTCTTGCGTGACGAATTGCCCCCCCCAGCCCCCGTGTACACGACTGCGAGTTCCGAGCAGCCTGCCGTGATTCAAACGCGGCGCGCCACCACCCGAGCACGGTGCGGATGTAGTCCTGGGTGATCGTGCTGACCGGGTGGAGGCCGTGGCCGGGGCCAGTTGCACCAGATGCAGCGCCTGACCCGCGCGATCGGCGTGCCCGGCGACCAGCGCCGCGGCGACGGGTGGGATAGCAGCTCGCACCCGCGGTCAAGCCGACGATCAGCACCGGCAGTCACTCCCGCAGGGCCCTCGGGAACGAGCGCCCGTGTCCGAATCGATCAGGCGATGACCGGTGTTCGCTGATGTTGGCTCACTGGCACGATCAACCCGTTGCCCGACAAGATCGTGGCCATGGGATACGTTGCCAATCCACGAAGTCCAGGCGATGTTCCCTCGCGGTCCTGGGCGACCGGTCTCTAGTCACTGGGTTCGGTGTGTGGTGATGCCCAGGCGGCGGGCCATATCGGAAACGAAAGTGCCGCCGGGGTCGGCGGTGTCGCGGATCCGGCGCCACTGGTCCAGCCGCGGGTACATTCGCTCGATCATCTCCCGGGTGGTCCGCGAGTCCTTCGCGAAGTACAGGCGGCCACCGGCGTCCAGCACCTGGTCGTCCAGGTCCTGGCAGAACCGGTGCAGGCCGTCCTTCATCGGGAAGTCGAGGCTGAGCATGTAGCCCGGGTGCGGCCAGGACAGCGGGGCCGGGTTGGCCTCGCCCATCCGCTTGAAGACGTTGAGGAACGACAGGTGCCCGGAATGCGCGATGGTGCGGACGATGTCGGCCAGCTGCCGCTCGGCGCCGCGCGGTACGGAGAACTGGTACTGCAGGAATCCTTCGCGGCCGTAGGCCCGGTTCCATTCGCCGAGGACGTCCAGGGGGTGGAGGAACTGGGCGATGTTCGCGATCTTGCCGCGGGCGTGCTTGGGGAACATGCGGTGGGCGACTTCGCCCGCCAGCCGGGAAGTCAGCCCGTTGACCATGCCGTTCGGGAAGAGGTCGGGCAGTGTGGCCAGCTGCGGCGCGTGCAGCCGCAGCGGATCCCGGCGCAGCTTCGGCGGCAGGTCCGCCAGCCGGGCCAGCGAGCCGCGGGAGAACGTGGCGCGGCCGAGCCGGGCGCCGGTGGAGATCGTGTCGGGTACCGCGGCGGAGTAGTCGTAGTTCTCGTCGGAGCCGTCGGTGAGCAGCTCCATGGTTTCCTCGAGGTTGCCGGTGCGGTCGTAGTCGGCGAGGAAGTACGCGGTCTCGGTGCGCTTCATCCGCAGCCGGGCGCGCAGCACGATCCCGGTCAGCCCGATGCCGCCGACGGTCGCCCAGAACAGCTCGGCGCCAGGTCCGTTGGGAGCCAGTGTGTGGATTTCGCCGTCGGCGGTGAGCAGGTCCATCGACACCACGTGGTTGCCGAAGCTGCCCGCGCTGTGGTGGTTCTTGCCGTGGATGTCGTTGGCGATCGCGCCGCCGACGGTGACCTGCCGCGTGCCCGGGAGCACCGGCACCCACAGCCCGTGCGGCAGCGCGGCCCGCATCAACTGGTCCAGGCTCACCCCGGCGTCCACGTCGGCGACCGCCTGATCCGGATCGATGTGGTGGATCCGGTCCAGGACGGTCATATCGACGACCAGCCCACCGGCGTTCTGCGCCGGATCCCCGTACGACCGGCCCAGGCCCCGCGCGATCACGCCCCGTGGACCGGCCCGCCGCACCGCCCGGGCGATGGCGTCGACGTCCGGGGTGGAGAGCACCTCGGCAACCGTGCCGACCGCCCGACCCCAGCCCCGCAGTTCCCGCCGCTGGCACATCAGCCCCGAACCCGTCATGCCGGCGAGACTAGCCACAGTGCAGGTTCTACCTGCCGTGGAGGGGTGGGTGGTGGTTGAACGTCACGCTCAGGAGGCCGCTGCGGCGGACAATGAAGGCGATGGTGACAGCGTAGGTGGTCGGAATTGTGCTGCCGCGAAAGCCGTTCGTTAGTTCCACTTACTTACACCGTGTCCTACGTGGCTCTCGGATCCTGAAGGTTGGGTGTCGGCAATGCTTGCTCGTCTCCGCCACTTCAGTCGTTGGTGGCCTCGCCTGCGCAGGGATTCGAAGCGTGGGGCGAAAGTACGGGCACGTTGATGGTCAAGATGCCGATGTTGTTGTTACAGACGCCGATTGGGACATTAATGTTCACGTTGTTGACATCGACTTCGTTGATGTCAACAACGCCTATCGGCTTTTGCGGTGGGTTGTATTCATCGTCGGCACGAGCGGGACTGCCGTGATCGATCTCGTTGGGGAGCGGCTCGGTCGGCTCGTCGGGGACATCGACGACCTCGCAGAGATCCCCAGCGGGATGCTCTCCCGGTTCGAGGGCGTCGGCGGTCACCCGGTACTCCTCGCTGAGCGGGTCAGGACCATAGAGACAGAAGGCGACCCGTACTGGTGCCAGCCTGGTCGGGTCAGTGGTGCCATAGAGCACTTTTACGTCGTCGTCGGCCTTGCCAGCATCGGGTGTGGCTGCGGCGCTGGGAAGCGCCCAAGGAGCTAACAGCGTCATGCTGCACGCGGCGACGGTGGCTGTTCGAACGAAACTCATCGATCCTTTCCTTCCTGCTCCAGCCGCGCAGGACTGGAGAACACCTCCGTATGGGCATTCCCCACGTTGTCCCGCCCATTCGCCGACGTATACGGGCCACCTGATCGAGCGAACCTCTGGATAAGACAGACGGTGGCGAGGGGGTGCGATGACCTACGCGCGGGCCCCTGGGCACGGTCGCCCTACGGCGCCGGGACCGGCACGGAAAGCCCGCGACCGCCTGGCCAGGACGAGCTGCCACCCCTCGATCCCCGGCGGGACCGCGACCTGGACCTACCTGCCCCACCCCGTATCCGGGTGGGCGCGGCTCGGCTGGCCGTGCCCGTGTCCCTGCCGGGCGGACAGGACGTGACCGTGGGCCTGGACCTGCGGTTCCCAGAGCGCCCGAGCACGGTGACCGTCCAGATCGGCTGGACCGATGTTCCGCATCACCTGGCCTGTGACCGCCGGCGGCGTGGTCGCCAGCCCTGCTCAAGCTCCACCAGGGCGACCTGCTGTGATCGTCCCTCGCGCCGTTCGCGTGCCCGACGACGCTCCGCTCGGGCACGACCCGCCCGCGTCGTGCGAGCGCCGCCCCCGGCTTCCGCAGAGGACCTTTCAGCAGCCACGGGCCGCTTTACTACGGACCCAGATCGTCAGTGGCGAGGTCGAGCCGCACCCGGTGCACTCGAGGACGCAGCCGGTGGGTGAACGACTCGACCGACGCCTCCGCCTCGGCCTCCACCACCAGCTCGGGCAGCACCGGCTGAAACTCCGTGCGGCCGCGGCCGAACACGCCCGCCGACACGCGCGCCAGGGGATCGCCGGTGACGGTCGCATGCTCGCCGATGTGGGCTCGCACGCCTGGCGCGAGCGGCTGCGAAAGCCCGATCTGGCGCAGCCGGCCGGTCTGGTCGCGGCGCGCCAGGACCACCTCGGTCGGCTGTTCCGGGTCGCCGGTCACCCCGACCACGATCGCATCCACGACACTCAACTGGCGGATCTTCACCCAGGCTCCGGTGCGGCCCGCGCGATACGGCGCGTCCACGAGCTTGGCCACCACACCTTCGATTCCGACCGTGCTCATCTCCGGCCGCATCCA
>NZ_VTHK01000062.1:44750-48124 GCF_009765355.1 Amycolatopsis anabasis
CCGTGCTCATCTCCGGCCGCATCCAGGCCAGCGCGACCTGCGGTCGGTCGTGCTCGGCGCCAACTGCAGCGGCGGCCCGATCCCGGTGAACAGCCGCTCCAGCTGTTCCCGCCGCACGCGATACGGCTCTACTCGCAGGTCAAGCTCGGCCTCGGCGAGCAGGTCAAATGCCACGTAGTAGCCGCTGATCCCGGCGGCCGCCCGAGCCCGCGGCGCCGACGTCAGCGCCCCGAAGTCCAACCGGCCGTCGCGCAGCGCCACCAGTTCGCCGTCGAGCAAGATCCGTATGCCGCGTTGTGGTGCGTGTGGCCGGACGATGCTGCGATGTGGGCGGCCAGCGGCCTCGAACCACCGCGCCGCGAACGCGCGAAGATCAACCGTCGCCGCCGTCGCTCGGCGGGGCCGATGTCTCCCGGACCTTCCTCTATCAGAACCCGGCCGCCCGCCAGCTCGTCGAGGAAGCCGCCACCGCGGCCAGCGGGCAGCGCGTCCTGGCCCAGGCCGAGCAGGCCGCGCAGCTCGAGGCGACTTGGCGGGAGCGGGCGCTCAACGCCGAGGACGCCCTCGCCCGCGCGAACGAGGAGGTTTCGTTGCAACGCAACACCATCGGCCAGCTCCTGGGAAAGATCCGCGATCTGGAGCAGGACCTGCCCGAGGACTGCGTCCAGCGGATCGTCACTGAGAACACCACCCTCAAACAGAAGGTCCGCCAGCTCGGCCAGGACACCCGGCGCCCCGGAACCGTAAAGCAGCGTGGTTCCCGGGCCGCCGCGCAGAAGGGAACAACAGTTAGTCGATGCGGAGGAGGGGTCACACCATCGGATCGCCCGCCGCAGGGAGCAGTTGTCCCGCCGGGTGGAGTACCGCACCTTCGAGCTGAAGAGGATGGTGGTATTCGATCACGCATTCGCGATCCCCGCGCTGCTCTCCGGAAGTGGTGTGCAGTGCGGATGTGACAACGCAGTTTTGATGTCGCGAGATGGTATTTACCCCTTGTGATCCCGGGCCCCGGCGCTGCGCAGCGCCGGGGCCCTTCAACGATGTGAAGGTGTTGATGGCGCCACCCCCGAACACCCCGGACCACGGTGCCCGGGACGACACGATCGACCACAAGATCGACGACGAGGACTACCCCGCCTACACCATGGGCCGCGCCGCCGAAATCCTCGGCACCACCCCGGGATTCCTGCGCAGCCTGGACGAGACGAAACTGCTCACCCCGCAACGCTCACCCGGCGGACACCGACGCTACTCCCGCTACCAACTCCGCCTGGCCGCCCGCGCCCGCGAACTGGTCAACCACGGCACCCCGCTGCACGCCGCGGTCCGCATCATCATCCTCGAGGACCAACTCGCCGAAGCCCAGCGCCTCAACGCCGAACGCGACCAGCAGACCTGACCGGCCTCACCTCCGCCCGCCGGCCGGGGCGGATTCCCGCGCTTCGCGGCCGAGTTGGAGTGTTACTCGGCTGGCCGGAGCTGGTAGCTGGGGTGCTGGCCGCCCCATGCTTCCCGGAGCTCGCGGGCCAGGGCGGTGCAGTGCCGGCACACCCTGCGGTCCGCCCATTCCTGGGTGTGGTCCGCGGCGGTGCGCAACGCCTGCTCGGCGGACCGGCTGAAGCCGGTGATCGCCTCGACCGCGGCGTCGGCCGCTGGCCCGCGCAAATGTTCGGTGACATCGGGCGGATCGGCCAGCACGATCTCCTGAGTCGCCAGTGTCGGCGCCCTCACCAGTTGTTGCGCCATCGCGAACTCGACGGCCTCGGCGTTGCGATGCCGCGAGGTCCAGCGCGCCTCGCCCGCGGCGGCGAGGCCGCACCGGCGTGCGGCGATCAGCCCGTTGCGCACCGCGGCCAGCACGCCGGCGACGTCCTCCGGGGCGGCCGAGTCGATCAGCGCGGTCGCGGCGCTGAGCATCGTGACGCGTACCTCGGGAAGCCGGATCCGGTGGACACCGGCTCGAATCAACCGGTCGGCTACTGCGAGCTGCCCGAGGAGAAACCCTTCCTGTACCGGGCCTGCGGCTGCGGCTGCGGGGAGACCAGCGACCGGGACTTCCTGCCCGGCCACGAAGTTCGAGCCATGCAAGCCCGGGTGCGCGAGCATTTCGACGGTTCCCCGCTGAAGTTCATCGAATGGGTCGACGCCACGCTCGACAGCGCGGCCGCCGTGTCCGGGCGCAACCCGGCCGGGCGGGCCTGATCCTGTGCACGGGCTCACTCCGGGACCTTCGGCGGGCGCCGGGGTACCGGGAACCTCGGGCGCGGTGGCAGCGATGGCGAGGGCCTTCGATCAAACCGGAACCGAACAAGGCCACGGCGCGGTGCGTAGGCGCGGAGGTGGCCGGGTATAACCAGAACACGGCGGCTGGTCGAGAGGAGAAAGCCCGCTGCTCGTCCGGTCGCCAGGCGACCGGCGGTGGGCCACCGGCGTTCAGCAGTGCAGCGCCGAACACCCCGGTCGCCGTCCATCGCCGGACGGGCCGGCGCGGTGTGTCGGCGGGCCAGGTCTGTCGGGGGTGGCTCGTAGGCTCGGCCGATGACCTCTCGTCTGGAATTCGATCTGCCCGCCGCGGGCGAGGCCGTGCCCTTCGGCGCCCTGACCGCGTTCGTCGAGCACGCCCGCCACACCGGAATCGCCGATGATGCCCCCGTCACCGAGGTCAGCCCCGACCAGGACCCGGAGATGCTGGTCGCGCTGCGGATCGAACTGGACCGGCTCGGCGAACGTCCCGCCGACGTCCGCGTTCCCCGGGCCGACATCCTCGAACTGCTGGACGTAATCGCCGAGATCGACGAGAACGACGGTGACGGCCGGGCGCACCTGGCCACTCTGCGGGAGTTGCGGCAACGGCTGACCCACCTGGCCATCGAACACTGAGCTGTGTCCGTATAGGACACTCGAACGGGCCCTGGGGCTGCTGTCCCGTGGATCCGGCGGTGCTGCGACCCGCAGCCCTGCCCGGGCTGATCCCGGTCAGCGTCCCGGGTCGTCGGGAGAGCCAGGCCGTTGCGGGCCTTCGGCCGCGCTGAGGTCGTCAAGCACGACCAGGCGGTCTCCGGTCAGCAGGCGCATGCCGAGCGCCGCCAGGTTCACCCAGACACACCGCGGGCGCAGATCGGGCACGCCGTCGACACCGGACGCCACCACCAGGCCCTCAACCACTACCACACGCCCTTGACTCTTTGCCGCCAACTCGGCACAAGCCCGCCAGCCGTCGACTTCTGTACGCAAACGGGGTGTTTTTCTCCAGGGCCGAGGCAGTACCGACGGCTACTTTGCCGCGATGGCTTCTGCACTTTGCGCCGCGGTGAACTATTGATGCGTAACTCAATTATGGCGTGGTCGTTGGTTATGGTGTGAAGGTGACTGTG
>NZ_VTHK01000063.1:0-15374 GCF_009765355.1 Amycolatopsis anabasis
CCTTGGAGCACAGCCAGCAGAGACCAGTCCACAAAAGACTCCAAAGCCGCAGCACACTCACCCAACCGCTCCGCGAACACCGGCGAAGCATCCAACAACCCCAACGCCATCCCAGCCCACTGCGAACCCTGCCCCGGGAAC
This sequence comes from Amycolatopsis anabasis, assembly GCF_009765355.1. Taxonomy (GTDB): domain Bacteria; phylum Actinomycetota; class Actinomycetes; order Mycobacteriales; family Pseudonocardiaceae; genus Amycolatopsis; species Amycolatopsis anabasis. The sequence continues at coordinate 142 of NZ_VTHK01000063.1, forward strand.
ACGAACACCACATCCCCAGAACCCTCGGCAGCCGCCACCGGCGACTCACCACCCGCGACCGCATCCAAACCACGCAGAAACTCGTCCCGATCACCAGCCACCACCGCCGCACGACAACCCAACGCAGCACGAGTCGAAGCCAGCGAATACCCCACATCCACGGCCATAAGATCCGCATCGGATCGCACATGCGCGGCCAACCGCTGAGCTTGCGCCCGCACCGCCGACTCACTCTTCGCCGACAACACCCACGGCACCAGGCGCGGTTCCACGCTCGCCGCAGTCGCGGCGGGCACTTCGTCCGGAGCCTGCTCCAGGATCACGTGGGCGTTGGTTCCACTGATCCCGAACGAAGACACCCCAGCCCGACGCGGCCTACCCGCTTCCGGCCACGGAGTGGCCTCGGTCAACAGCTCGACCGCACCAGCGGACCAATCCACATGCGACGAGGGCTCATCGATGTGCAGGGTCGGCGCCAGCACCCCGTGCCGCATCGCCAGCACCATCTTCATCACACCGGCCACACCGGCAGCCGCCTGCGTGTGACCGATATTCGACTTCACCGAACCCAACCACAACGGACGATCCCGACCCTGACCATAGGTCGCCAACAACGCCTGCGCCTCGATCGGATCACCCAACTTCGTGCCCGTGCCATGGGCCTCCACCGCGTCTACATCGGACGGTTTCAAACCGGCACTCGCCAGCGCGGACCGGATCACTCGCTGCTGCGACGGACCATTCGGCGCAGTCAACCCATTCGACGCACCATCCTGATTCACCGCAGAACCACGCACCACGGCAAGAACCCGATGCCCATTCCGCCGAGCATCCGACAACCGCTCCACCAACAGCAGCCCAACACCCTCGCCCCAACTGGTGCCATCGGCCGCCTCGGCGAACGGTTTGCAGCGGCCGTCCGCCGCCAGCCCGCGCTGGCGCGAGAACTCGACGAAGACCTCGGGGGACGGCATCACCGTGGCACCACCGGCCAGCGCCAGCGAACACTCCCCGGACCGCAACGACTGCGCGGCCAGGTGCAGCGCCACCAGCGAAGACGAACACGCCGTATCCACCGTCACCGCAGGACCCTCGAAACCGTACACATAGGACATACGGCCGGACAGCACGCTGGACGCGTTTCCGGTCAACAGGTAGCCGTCGACCTCGTCGGACTTCCGATCGAAATCGCCGTATCCGGAATAGCTGGCACCGGCGAACACACCGGTGGCGCTGCCGCGCAAGGACTCCGGATCGATGCCCGCGCGCTCGAACACCTCCCACGACGTCTCCAGCAGCAACCGCTGCTGCGGATCCATCGCCAACGCCTCGCGCGGCGAAATACCGAAGAACCCCGGGTCGAAGTCGGCGGCGCTCTCGATGAACCCGCCTTCCCGGGTGTAGCTGGTGCCCTGCCGTGCCGGATCGGGGTCGTACAGCGCTTCGAGGTCCCAGCCCCGGCCCTCCGGGAAACCGGAGATCGCGTCGACTCCCTCGGACACCAGGCGCCACAGCTCGTCCGGTGAGCTGACCCCGCCGGGGAACCGGCAACCCATCGCGACGATCGCGATCGGCTCGTCCGACGCCGGGCCCACCGGCGTGGTGACGACGGCGTCCTCGGCGCCGAGGAGTTCGGTCCGCAGGTGCCGGGCCACCGCCAGCGGTGTCGGGTAGTCGAACACGATGGTCGCGGGCAACCGGATCCCGGTCGCGGTCTTCAACCTGTTGCGGAACTCCACCGCCGTCAGCGAATCGAAGCCCATCTCCCGGAACGCCCGGGTCACCTCGACCGAATCGGGTGACGTGTGCCCGAGGACGCGGGCCGTTTCCTCGCGCACGATCGACACCAGCGCCCGTTCCTGCTCGTCCCGGGAAGAGCCGAGCAGGCGTTCGCGGAGTGCGGACTCGCCGGTCCGGGCACCGCCCGCGGCGGCCTTCGGGCGAGCGGGCGCCCGCACGAGACCGCGGAACGCCGCGGGAACCTTCGCCGCCTGACCGCTCACCGCGGCCAGGTCGACGGACATCGGCGCGAGCAACGCCCGGTCGCTCAGCAGGGCCGCGTCGAACAGCGCCACCCCGTCCGCGTCGGAGAGCGGCAGCACCCCGCCGCGAGCCATCCGGGCCGCATCGGCCTCGGCCAGCTCACCGGCCATGCCGCCCGAACGAGCCCACGGACCCCACGCCACCGACACGGCCGGGAAACCCCGCGCGCGACGCTGCTGCGCGATGGCGTCCAGGAACGCGTTCGCGGCGGCGTAGTTGCCCTGGCCGGGGCCGCCGAGCAGACCGGCGATGGAGGAGAACAGGACGAACGCCCGCAGGTCGTGATCGCGGGTGAGCTCGTGCAGGTTCAGCGCCGCGTCGACCTTCGGCCGCAACACGGCGTCGAGCCGGTCCGGGGTCAGCGACTCGACCACCCCGTCGTCGAGCACACCCGCGGTGTGCACCACACCGGTCAGCGGATGCGCCGCCGGAATGCTCGCCAGCACACCGGCGAGCGCGTCCCGATCCGCCGCATCGCACGCGGCGATCGTCACCTCGGCGCCCAGCGCGGTCAGTTCGCGTTCGAGGTCGGGCGCGCCGGGCGCCGCGAGGCCCTGGCGACTGGTCAGCAGCAGGTGCCGCACTCCGTGGACAGCCACCACGTGCCGGGCGATCAGGCCACCCAGCGCACCGGTGCCACCCGTGATCAGCACCGTGCCCTCGGGATCCATCCCCGCCGGAATGGTGAGCACCACCTTGCCGATGTGCCGGGCCTGGCTGACGAACCGGCACGCGCCCTCCGCGCGGCGCACATCCCACACCGTGATCGGCAGCGGCCGCAACACGCCGTCCTCGAACAGCTCGACCAGCTCGGCCAGCATCTGCTGGATCCGTTCCGGCCCCGCTTCCACCAGGTCGAACGCCCGGTAGGCCACCCCGGGGTACGCGGCCGCGACGTCCTCGCTGACCCGGACATCGGTCTTGCCCATCTCCAGGAACCGGCCACCCCGCGGCAGCAGGCGCAACCCCGCGTCCACGAACTCCCGCGCCAGCGAATCCAGCACCACGTCCACGCCGCGCCCACCGGTCACCGACCGGAACTTCGCCTCGAAGTCGACGGTGCGCGAGGAGGCGAGGTGTTCGTCGTCGAAACCGCAGGACCGCAATACGTCCCACTTGCCGGGGCTGGCGGTGCCGAAGACCTCGGCGCCCCAGTGCCGCGCCAGTTGCACGGCGGCCATACCCACCCCACCGGCGGCGGCCTGCACCAATACCGACTCACCCGGGCGCACGTCGGCAAGATCGCGCAGGGCGTAGTAGGCGGTCAGGAACACCAGCGGAACCGCGGCCGCCTCGGCGAACGACCAGCCCACCGGAATCCTTGTGACCAGCCGCTCATCGGCCACGGTGACCGGGCCGAAGGCTCCGGAAAGCAGCCCCATCACCCGGTCTCCCACGGCGAATCCGGACGTTCCGGGACCGACCTCGGTCACCACGCCCGCACCCTCAAGACCCGGCAGGCCGGCGTCCCCGGGGTACATGCCCAGCGAGTTCAGCACATCCCGGAAGTTCACCCCGGACGCGCGCATCGCGATCCGCACCTGGCCCGCCGCCAGCGGCGCCAGCGCGTCCGGGCACTCCACCAACCGCAGGCTTTCCAGCGTGCGCTCGTCCGACACCGCCAACCGCCACGCGTCCGCTCCGGCCGGTGGCACTAGGCCGTCCTCGACCGGCACCCGCGCCAACCGCGGCAGCCGCACCACCCCGTCGCGCACCGCGATCTGCGGCTCGTCGAGGGTCAACGCGGCGGGCAACCGCTCGAGCGAGGCCGCGCTGTCGTCGAGGTCCAGCAGCACGAACCGGCCCGGGTTCTCCGACTGCGCCGACCGCACCAGACCCCACACCGCGCCCGCCGCGAGGTCCCGCACGCCCGCATACGACTCGACAGCCACCGCGCCGCGGGTCACCACCACCAGGCGCGAGCCCGCGAACCGTTCCTCCGCCAGCCAGGCCTGTACGACGGCCAGCATGTCGTTGGCCACCGCGTGCACGGCCTCGACCGCGGTGCCGGTGGGCGAACCGCAGCCGACGAACACCGTGTCCGGGGTGGCGCCGCTGTCGGCCAGCGCCGCGAGCGTCGGGTACCGGTCGGCCGCAACGCCGACCGCCAACTCCCCCAGCACCGCCCAGCCGGGGATCTCCGCCGCCTCGCCGGTGGGCGCCTCGGCCCATTCCAGGCCGAACAGCGAGTCCACGAACCCGGCCGACCGGCCCAGCTGATCCGCCGACACGGGCCGCAGCACCAGGGACTCGATCGACGCGACCGGAGCGCCGGTGCCGTCGGCGAGTCGCAGCGAAACCGCGTCCGCACCCGCCGGGGACAGCGACACCCGCAAGGTCGACGCGCCCGAGGCGAAGACGGTCACGCCGGTCCAGCTGAACGGGAGCCCGGCCGGACCGGATTCCGGCCCGGCCGCCGAGACGCCCAGCGCGTGCAGCGCCGCATCCAGCAGCGCCGGGTGCAGTCCGAACGCGCTCGCCTCCACCCCCTCGGGCAAGCTGACCTCGGCGAGGACCTCGTCGCCCCGTTTCCAGGCCGCGGTCAGCCCCTGGAACACCGGGCCGTACGCCAAGCCCATCCCGGCCAGCCGGGGATAGAGATCCTCGACCGGCAACGCGTCCGCGTCCGGGGGCGGCCACGCGTCCAGTGCGAACGACGGCACCGGACCACCCGGTGAGACGGCGCCGGTGGCGTGCCGGGTCCACGGCCGGTCCAAAGTGTCCAGTGCCGCCGGGTCGTCCGGCCGGGCGTGGACGCTCAACGCCCGGCTACCGGACTCGTCGGCCTCGCCGAGCACGATCTGGACCTGAACGCCACCCCGCTCCGGGAGCACCAGCGGCACTTCCAGGGTTAGCTCGTCCAGTACGGCACACCCGACCTGGTCGGCCGCCCGCACCGCCAGCTCCACGAAGCCGGTCCCCGGGAACAGCACCGACCCCAGCACCGCGTGCTCGGCAAGCCACGGCTGGGTTTCCACCGACAACCTGCCGGTGAACACCACCCCGCCCGAGTCCGGCAGGGACAGCGCCGCGCCCAGCAAGGGGTGTTCCGCCGAGGCCAGCCCCAGATGCCGGGCGTCTCCGCCGCCCAGCATCCCGCCCAGCCAGTAACGCTGCCGCTGGAAGGCATACGTCGGCAACTCCACCCGGCGCGCGCCGGTGCCCGCGAAGTACGCCGCCCAGTCCACCGCGGACCCCGCGGCGTACAGCCCGGCGACCGCCTCGGTGAGCGCCCGCGCTTCGTCCCGGTCCTTGCGCAGCACCGGGACCAGTGCCGCGTCACCGGTCAAGGAGTCCTGGATCATCGCGGACAGCACGCCGCTCGGGCCGACCTCGGCGAACCGCGACACGCCCGCGGCCTCGAGGGTTCGGACACCGTCGCAGAACCGGACGGCCGCACGCACGTGCCGCACCCAGTACTCGGCCGAATACGCGGTGCCGAGCTCACCGGACACATTGGACACTATCGGGATCCGGGGTTCGCCGTACTCGATACCCTCGGCGACCCGGCGGAACTCCGCCAGCATCCCGTCCATCCGGGGCGAGTGGAACGCGTGACTCACCCGCAGCCGTTTGACCTGGCGGCCTCGTGCCTGCCAGTGCGCCGCGATCTCCTGAACGATGTCCTCGTCACCGGACACCACAACGGATTCCGGGGCGTTGATCGTCGCGATGGCGGCCTGGGCTTCCCGGCCGGCCAGCAGCGGCAGCACCTCGGCTTCGGTGGCCTGAACGGCGGCCATGGCGCCACCGGCGGGCAGTTCCTGCATCAACCGGCCCCGCGCCGCCACCAGCGCCACCGCGTCATCCAGCGACAGCACCCCGGCCACGTGCGCCGCCGACAGTTCACCGATCGAGTGTCCGCCCACGAAATCCGGGGTCACGCCCCAGGATTCGAGGAGGCGGAACAACGCGACTTCGACGGCGAACAACGCCGCCTGGGTGAACACCGTCTGGTCCAGCAACTCGGCGTCCGCCGAGCCTTCGGCGGCGAACACGATCTCCCGCACCGGCCGGTCGAGGTGCTGGTCGAGCCGGGCGCACACGTCGTCGAACGCTTCGGCGTATCCCGGATGAGCCCCGTACAACTCGCTCCCCATGCCGAGGCGCTGCGCGCCCTGGCCCGCGAACAGGAACGCCAGCTTCCCCGGGATCGCGGTTCCCGCCACCACACCGGCACCGCTCCGGCCCTCGGCCAGCTCAGCCAGCTCGTGCAGGAACTCGTCGCGCTCACCGGCCACGACGACGGCCCGGTGTTCCAGCCCGGCGCGGCCGGTCGCCAGCGAATACGCCACATCGGCCGGGCCGAGATCCGGTGTGGCCCGGACGTACTCGGCGAGCCGCTCGGCCTGCGCCCGCAACGCCGTGCCGTCCTTGGCGGACAACACCCACGGCAGGTTCGGCGGAACGATGACCGGGGCCTCGGCGGGGTCCTCGGCTTCCTCGGCCTGTTCCAGGACGATGTGCGCGTTGGTGCCGCTGATCCCGAACGAGGACACCGCGGCCCGCCGTGGCTGGTCTGCCTCCGGCCACGGCGTCGACTCGGTGAGCAACTCGACCGCACCGGCGGACCAGTCCACGTGTGGCGACGGCTCGTCGATGTGCAGGCTCTTCGGCAGCACACCGTGCCGCAAGGCCAGCACCATCTTCATCACCCCGGCCACTCCGGCCGCGGCCTGGGTGTGCCCGATGTTCGACTTCACCGACCCCAGCCACAACGGCCGATCCGCGGAGCGGTCCTGACCGTAGGTAGCCAAGAGCGCCTGCGCTTCGATCGGGTCACCCAGCTTGGTGCCGGTGCCGTGCGCCTCCACAACGTCCACATCGGACGGTTCCAGCCCGGCGTTGGCCAGCGCCTGCGCGATCACGCGTTGCTGCGACGGGCCGTTCGGCGCCGTCAAGCCGTTCGACGCGCCGTCCTGGTTCACCGCACTGCCGCGCACCACGGCCAGCACCCGATGCCCCTTGCGCCGCGCCTCCGACAACCGCTCCACCAGCAACAGCCCGACACCTTCGCTCCAGCCGGTGCCGTCGGCGGCCGCGGCGAACGGCTTGCACCGCCCGTCGGGGGCCAGGCCGCGCTGGCGGGAGAACTCGATGAACGTCCCGGGATTCGACATCACCGTGACGCCACCGGCCAAGGCGAGCGTGCATTCGCCGGAGCGCAGGGACTGCGCGGCCATGTGCAGGGCGAACAACGACGACGAGCACGCGGTGTCCACGGTGACCGCGGGCCCTTCGAATCCGAAGACGTAGGAGAGGCGGCCGGACAGCACGCTGGTCGCGTTTCCGGTCAGCAGATGCCCGGCCACCTCGTCGACCGCCCCGTTGAACTCGTTTCCGTACCCGGAATACCCGGAGCCGACGAAGACACCGGCCCGGCTTCCGCGCAGGGACTGCGGGTTGATACCGGCTTGTTCGAGGGTTTCCCACGCCACCTCGAGGAGCAGGCGTTGCTGGGGGTCCATGGCGAGGGCTTCGCGTGGCGAGATGTTGAAGAAGCCCGGGTCGAACTCGACGGCGTCGCGGAGGAATCCGCCGGCCCGCGTGTAGCTGGTGCCCTGGTGCTCCGGGTCCGGGTTGTAGAGCGCGTCGAGGTCCCAGCCCCGGTCGGCGGGGAACTCGGTGATGGCGTCGATTCCCTCGGACACCAGCCGCCAGAAGTCTTCGGGGGTGGCCACCCCGCCCGGCAGGCGGCAGCCCATGCCGATGATCGCGATCGGTTCGTCCTGCGCGGCGGCCACCGCTGCCGGTGCCGCGACCTGTTCGGTCTGGCCGAGGATTTCCACGCGCAGGTATGCGGCGACCGCGTTGGGAGTCGGGTGGTCGAAGACCACGGTGGCGGGCACCCGGGTCCCGGTGCTCGTGCCGAGCCCGTTGCGGAACTCGACTGCCATCAGGGAGTCGAAGCCCAGTTCGCGGAACGCCCGGTCGGGTTCGATGCTTTCCGGCCCGGGATGTCCTAGTACCTTCGCGGTTTCGGCGCGGACCAGTTCCAGCAGCACGCGGTCCTGCTCGACCGGGGACAGCCCGGCGAGACGCTCGTCGAGCAGCGAGCCCCCGGTCCCGGTGGCCGGTTCTTCGAGTGCCTGCCGCACTTCGGGCAGGTCGTCGAGCAGCGGGCTCGGGCGGGCCGCGGTGAACGCCGGCGCGAACAGCTCCCAGTTCACGTCCGCGACGACCACGGACGTCTCGGCCGCCTCGAGCGCCTGCCGCAGCGCGGCAATGGTGCGTCCGGGCGCCATCGGCGCCAGCCCGCGGCGGCGCAGCAGACCGGCCCCCTCGGCGTCGACCATGCCACCCCCGGCCCACGGGCCCCACGCGATGGCGGTCGCGGCGAGGCCCCGGGACCGGCGCCGCTCGACCAGCGCGTCCAGGAACGCGTTCGCCGCCGCATAGGCCGCCTGGTTGGCACTGCCCCACACCGCGGCGATCGACGAGAACACCACGAAGGCGTCCAGCGGCCGATCACCGAGGAGTTCGTCGAGATTCGCCGCGCCCCGCGCCTTGGCATCCAACACCTGGTGGAGGTCGGCCGGTGTGCTGGCGGCGAGCGGGGTCGAGTCCGGCGCACCCGCCGCGTGCACCACACCGGTGACCGGGTGCCCGGCGAGCAGATCCGCCACCGCGTCGCGGTCGGCCACATCGCACTCCGCGATCGTCACCCGAGCCCCCAGCGCGACCAGCTCGGCCTCCAGCTCGACCGCACCCGGCGCGTCGCGGCCCCGGCGGCTGGTCAGCACCAGATGCTCGACACCCTGCCCGGCCAGCCACCGCGCCACCCGCGCACCCAGCGCACCGGTACCGCCGGTCACCAGCACCGTGCCCCGCGGCGCCCATCCATTGCCTTCGGCCGGAGACTCGGCGCGCGCCAACCGCCGCCCGAACACCCCGGTCCCGCGCACCGCCACCTGATCCTCGGCGCCGGACAGCACCCCGATCAGACGCGCGAGCGTCCGCTCGTTCAGCTGAGCGGGCAGATCGACCAAACCGCCCCACCGGTCCGGGTGTTCCAGCGCCACCACCCGGCCCAAACCCCACACCGCGGCCTGCGCCGCACTCGCCACGTCGTCCGCGCGGCCCACCGACACCGCACCCCGGGTCACCGCCCACACGCGCGCCGCGCACCCGGCCGTGTCCAACGCCCGCACCAAACCGGCCGTCGCCGCCAGTCCGGCGGGCACCGCCGGGTACTCCGCCATCGGCGCTTCGTCGAGGGCCAGCAGGGACAGCACACCCGTCACCGGCCCCTCGGCCAGGGCGTGCCGCAGCCGGTCCGCGATCAGCTCCGGAGCATCCGAGCCGGACACCACCACCCGGCGACCCGGCAATCCGTCCACGAGGGCGGCCGCCCACGGGTCCTCGGCCTGGCTGGCGGGAACCACGAGCAGCCACGTGCCCGGCTCCCCGGAGGACGTGGTGGTGAGCGGTTTCCAGGTGACCCGGTACCGCCACCGGTCCGGAGTGGACCCGTCTTCCCGGGTCCGCTTGGCCGGTTCCAGCCAGTAGCTCTGCCGCTGGAAGGGGTAGGTCGGGAGGTCGACCTGGTGTGCGCCGGTGCCGTCGAAGAAGGCGGCCCAGTCCACCGGTGCGCCGTGCGCGTGGAGTTTCGCCAGGGCTTCGACCAGAGCCTTCGCTTCGCCGCGGTTCTTCCGCAAGGCGGGGGCGAGCACCGCGTCGGTGGTGCGGGAGTCGCCGATCATCGCGGTCAGCGTGCTGCTCGGGCCGATCTCGACGAACCGGGTTACGCCGTTCGCTTCGAGGGCGCGCACACCGTCGCAGAATCGAACGGTGTCCCGCACGTGCCGAACCCAGTAGTCCACCGAGTACTCGGTGGCGAGGGCACCGGATGCGGTGGACACGATCGGGATCCGCGGTTGGCCGTGGTCGAGGTGTTCGATGGTCCGGCGGAACTCGTTCAGCATGGGTTCCATGTGCGGGGAATGGAACGCGTGGCTCACCCGCAGGCGCTTGGTCTGACGGCCCTGGGCCGCCCAGTGCGCCGCGACCTCCAGCACCACGTCCTCGTCACCGGACACCACCACCGAATCCGGCGCGTTGATCGCCGCGATACCGGCCTGGGATTCCTTGCCGGGCAGCAGGGATCGAACTTCGTCCTCGGTGGCCTGGACCGCGACCATCGCCCCGCCCGGGGGCAACGCCTGCATCAACCGACCGCGAGCGGCCACCAGCACCGCCGCATCCGCCAGCGACAACACCCCGGCCACATGCGCCGCCACCAGCTCACCAATCGAATGCCCACCCACGAAATCCGGGGTCACACCCCAGGACTCGAGGAGACGGAACAGGGCGACTTCGACGGCGAACAGACCGGCCTGCGTCCATACCGTCTGGTCCAGCAGGTCCCCTGCCTCGAACACGACCTCCCGCACCGGCCGATCGAGATGCTTGTCGAGTTCCGCACACGCCCCGTCGAACGCCTCCGCGAACACCGGGAACCGCTCATACAACTCCCGGCCCATCCCCGGACGCTGCGAACCCTGACCCGCGAACAAGAACGCGGTCTTCCCCTTGGCCACCACACCCTCGACCACCCCGGCAACGCCACGCCCCTCGGCAAGCGCACCCAAACCCGCGAGCAGCTCATCCCGATCCGCCCCCACCGCCACCGCACGACGCTCCAACCCCGCGCGCGTCGTGGCCAAGGAATACCCGACGTCCACCGGTGACTCTTCGTCCACATGGGACATAAGTCGGCGAGCCTGTTCGCGCAACGAATCCGGGGTCTTGGCCGAGAGCACCCATGGCACCACATCCAGCGTGCGGCTCGGCGCTTCCTCGACAGCCGCCTCCTCGGGGGGAGCCTGCTCCAGGATCACGTGGGCGTTGGTCCCGCTGATCCCGAACGACGACACCCCAGCCCGACGCGGCCAGTCCGCCTCCGGCCACGGCTTCGACTCCGTCAACAACTCGACCGCGCCAGCCGACCAGTCCACATGCGACGACGGCTCATCGATATGCAGGCTCCGCGGCAGCACACCATGCCGCATCGCCAACACCATCTTGATCACACCGGCCACCCCGGCCGCAGCCTGCGTGTGACCGATGTTCGACTTGATCGAACCCAGCCACAACGGACGATCCCGACCCTGACCATACGTCGCCAACAACGCCTGCGCCTCGATCGGATCACCCAACTTCGTGCCCGTCCCATGCGCCTCAACCACATCCACCTGGTCAGCCGAAACCCGCGCATTCGCCAACGCCTGCCGAATCACCCGCTGCTGCGACGGACCATTCGGCGCAGTCAACCCATTCGACGCACCATCCTGATTCACCGCACTGCCGCGAACCACGGCGAGAACCCGATGCCCATTCCGCCGAGCATCCGACAACCGCTCCACCAGCAACAGGCCAACACCCTCGGAAAAGCCAGCACCATCCGCGGCCGCGGCGAACGACTTGCACCGGCCATCCGAGGCCAACCCGCCCTGCCGGTCGAACTCCGCGAAGATCGCGGGTGTCGACAGCACGGTCACGCCACCAGCCAGCGCGAGCGAGCACTCACCGGATCGCAACGACTGCGCCGCCAGGTGCAACGCCACCAACGACGACGAACACGCCGTATCCACCGTCACCGCAGGACCCTCGAAACCGAACACATAGGACACCCGGCCGGACAGCACACTCGCCGCGTTACCGGTGCCCAAATGCGCCTGACTTTCTCCAGCGAGTTCGTCACCCACTCGGAAGAGGTAGTCCTGCCCGTTGGTGCCCGCGAAAACCCCGACGGCGTCACCGCGCACCGACTCCGGATCGATTCCGGCGCGCTCGAACACCTCCCACGAAGTCTCCAGCAACAACCGCTGCTGCGGATCCATCGCCAACGCCTCACGCGGCGAAATACCGAAAAACCCGGGATCGAACTCCCCCGCATCCGGCAGGAACCCGCCCTCGCGGACGGAGAACTCGGCCAGCGATTCGATCGACTCCCAGCCCCGGCCCTCCGGAAAGCCCGAAATCCCGTCCACGCCGTCGGCGACCAGGCGCCACAGCCCCTCCGGCGAGGTCACCCCGCCCGGAAAGCGGCAGGCCATCCCGACGATCGCGATCGGTTCCTGTGCCTTGTCCTCGACCTCGCGCAGTTGCTCCCGAGCCTGCCTGAGCTCGCCCATCACCCACTTCAGGTGATCGAGCAACTCCTGGTCATTCCCCATCGGTAAAACTCCCATTCGAAGTCAAAGAAGGATTCGCGCTCGCCATGATCAAGCCCGCCCGAATTCTTTTTGCAGGATCTCGTAGAGCTCATCCTTCGTCGCCGATGCGATGTCATCCCCGGCAGGAACCTGGTCTTGGCTTTCCTTCCAGCGGGTGAGCAGGTTTTGCAGTCGCGTGGTGATCGCGGTGCTCTCCGTTTCGCTGACGGTCGCGGTGAACAAGGTCGCTTCGAGCCGGTCCAGCTCGGCGTCGAGCCGACTGCCTGCCGCGGGGCCGTCCGCCGCCAGCTCGCCGTGCAGGTACTCGGAAACCGCGATCGGGGTGGGGTAGTCGAACACCACCGTGGCGGGCACCCGGATGCCGGTGGCCACACCCAGTGCATTGCGGAATTCCACCGCCGTCAGCGAGTCGAAACCGAGCTCGCCGAAGGCTCGCGCCGGTTCGACGCTGTCCGCCGACGGGTAGCCGAGTACCTTCGCGGTTTCCTCCTGCGCCAGGGTGAGCAGGATGTCGAGCTGGTCTTCTTTGGACAGTCCGGCGAGCCGCTCCCGCAGCGGGGTGGCGTCGCCGGAGTCGGTCCGTGCCGCGTCCATCACGCGCCGGGCCTCCGGCAGGTCGCTGAACTGCGGGTTGGGACCGGCCGCGATCAGCGCCGGGGTCAGCACGTCCCAGTCGATGTCCGCGACCGTGACCGTCGCCGCACCGTGCGCCACCGCGTGTTCGAGGGCGGTGATGGCCAGGTCCGGCGACATCGGTGGCACCCCGCCGCGCCGCAACCGATCGGCGACGGCGGCGTTGCCGGTGGCCATGCCGCTGTCCGCCCACGGGCCCCAGGCGACCGCGGTCGCGGCCAGCCCCCGCGCCCGCCGCTGCTCGGCGAGCGCGTCCAGGAAAGCGTTCGCCGCGGCGTAGTTGGCCTGACCGGCGCTGCCCACCGCGCCGACGATCGAGGAGAACAGCACGAACATGCCGAGGTCGTCGCCCTCGGTGAGTTCGTGCAGGTTCACCGCGGCGTCGACCTTCGGGCGCAACACCGTGCCGAGTCGCTCCGGTGTCAGGGATTCCAGCACCCCGTCGTCGAGCACCCCCGCCGCGTGCACGACCCCGGTCAGCGGGAACTCCGCGGGAATCTCGGCCAGCAGCCCCGCCAGCGCGTCGCGATCGGCGGCGTCGCAGGCGGCCACCGTGACGCGAGCGCCGAGTTCGCCGAGTTCGGCTTCCAGCTCGGCCGCCCCGGGTGCCTCGCGCCCCCGGCGGCTGGTGAGTACCAGGTGTTCGGCGCCCCGACCGGCCAGCCAGCGGGCGATGTGCGCGCCGAGCGCACCGGTACCACCGGTGATCAGAACGGTTCCCGAACGGGGAGCCCACGACCCGGCGAGATCATCGCCCGAATGCGCCCGCACCAGCCTGCGCACGAACACCCCGGAGCCGCGCACGGCCAACTGGTCCTCGTCGCCCGCCCCGGCCAGGACGTCGACGAGCCGGGCGACCGCACGGGCATCCACCACCTCGGGCAGGTCCACGAGGCCGCCCCAGCGCTCCGCGTGTTCCAGTGCCACCACGCGACCGAGCCCCCACGCCTGCGCCTGGATCGGGTTGCTCAGGGCATCCGACCGGCCCACGGACACGGCGTCCTGGGTGACGCACCACACCCTGGGTTCGCCGGGCACCTTGCCCACCGCCTGTACCAGCCCCATCGTCGCGGCGAGGCCACCGGGCACCGACGGCAACCCGGGTGGTGGCGTCTCGTCGAGGGCCAGCAACGACACGATCCCGGTGACCGGACCTCCAGTCGTCAACTCGGTCAACCGGGCGGCGATCGTCTCGCGGTCTTCCCCGCCGGACAGCGCCAGGGTGCGCACCAGTGCGCCGCGCCCGGTCAGTTCCCCGACGAGCGTGTCCGCCCATTTCGCAGCGGTCGGGTTCGACGGCAGCAAGACGAGCCAGGTACCGGACAGGGTCTTCGCCGCGGTCTCGTTCAGCGGTTTCCAGGTCACCCGGTACCGCCACTGATCGAGGGTCGACCGCGTGCGGTGCCGCTGGTGCCAGGACGACAGCGCGGGCAGCAACGCGGTGAGCGAAGACCGTTCCGGCGCGCCTTCGATCGCCAGCACAGCGGACACCGCGTCCACGTCCTGGCGCTCGACCGCCGCCCAGAAACCGCTTTCCGCCGAACCCGCCACATCGGACGCCTGGCCCGCATCGGCGGGCGGCTCCAGCCAGTAGCGCTGCCGCTGGAAGGCGTATGTCGGCAACTCCACCTTCCGGGCGCCGGACCCCGCGAAGAACGCGGCCCAGTCCACCGCGGCACCATTCGCGTAGACCTTGGCAACGGCCTCGACCAGCGTCCGCGCTTCGTCTCGGTCCTTCCGCAGTGCGGGAACCAGCACCGCGCCGGGAATGGTGAGTGAGTCGGCGATCATCGCGGTCAACGTGCTGCTCGGGCCGATCTCCACGAACCGGACCACGCCCCGGTCCTCCAGCGCACGAATCCCATCGCAGAACCGCACCGCCTCCCGCACATGCCGGTCCCAGTAATCCGCCGAATACTCCGCGACGAGTTCACCGGTCACATTGGACACGATCGGAATGCCGGGTTCGCGGTACTCGATCCCCTCCGCTACTCCGCGGAACTCGTCCAGCATGGGCTCCATATGCGGGGAATGGAACGCATGACTCACCCGCAGACGCTTGACCTGACGCCCCAGCCCCTCCCAATGCGCCGCGACCTCCACCACCACATCCTCGTCACCGGACACCACCACCGAATCCGGCGCATTCACCGCCGCGACACTCGCCCACGACTCCTTACCCACCAACAACGACCGCACATCGACCTCAGCGGCCTGCACCGCCACCATCGCCCCACCCGGAGGCAACGCCTGCATCAGCTTGCCGCGCGCCGCCACCAACGCGGCCGCATCCGCCAACGACAACACTCCAGCCACATGCGCGGCCACCAGTTCGCCGATCGAATGCCCACCCACAAAATCAGGAGTCACACCCCACGA
>NZ_VTHK01000063.1:15384-47750 GCF_009765355.1 Amycolatopsis anabasis
GGTCCCCATCCTCGAACACGACCTCCCGCACCGGCCGATCCAGATGCCGGTCCAGCTCGGCGCACACCCCGTCGAACGCCGCCGCGAACACCGGGAACCGCTCATACAGCTCCCGGCCCATCCCCGCACGCTGCGAACCCTGACCCGCGAACAAGAACGCGGTCTTGCCCTTGGCCGCAACGCCTTCGATCACCCCGGCAAACCCAGTTCCCTGAGCCAGCGCGGCCAACCCGCGGGACAACTCCGCCCCCTCCGCACCCACCACCACGGCACGGTGTTCCAACGCGGCACGAGTCGTCGCCAAAGACAACCCGACATTCACCGGCGTCACATCGTCCACATAGGACACCAGTCGCCGGGCTTGCTCCCGCAGCGCCGGGGCGTTCTTCGCGGAAAGCAGCCAGGGCGTGACGGGAACGCGCGCAGCGGGTTCGGCGGGCGCATCCGGCTCGATCTCGGGGGCCTGCTCCAGGATGACGTGGGCGTTCGTGCCGCTGACCCCGAACGAAGACACCCCGGCCCGGCGCGGTTCGCCGGTTTCCGGCCAGGGCATGGCTTCGGTGAGCAGTTCGACCGCACCGGCGGACCAGTCCACGTTCGGGGAGGGCGCGTCGATGTGCAGGCTCTTCGGCACCTGGCCGTGCCGCATCGCCTGCACCATCTTGATCACCCCGGCGACCCCGGCGGCGGCTTGCGTGTGCCCGATGTTCGACTTGATCGAACCGAGTCGCAGGGGCCGGTCCTTCGGCCGCGCCCGGCCGTAGGTCGCCAGCAATGCCTGCGCCTCGATCGGATCGCCGAGTTTGGTGCCGGTGCCGTGCGCCTCGACCACGTCGACCTGATCGGCCGACAGCCGGGCGCTGTCCAGGGCTAGCCGGATCACGCGCTGCTGGGAGAGCCCGTTGGGCGCGGTCAGCCCGTTCGACGCGCCATCCTGGTTCACCGCGGAACCACGCAGCACGGCCAGCACCCGATGTCCCTTGCGCCGCGCCTCCGACAACCGCTCCACCAGCAGCAACCCGACACCCTCACCCCAGCCGGTGCCGTCCGCCGCCGCGGCGAACGACTTGCACCGGCCGTCGGCGGAAAGGCCGCCCTGGCGGGAGAACTCCACGAACGTGTAAGGCGTCGACATCACCGTCACGCCCCCGGCCAGCGCCAGCGAGCACTCGCCCCGCCGCAGCGACTGGGCCGCCATGTGCAACGCCACCAGCGACGAAGAGCACGCCGTGTCCACGGTCACCGCGGGCCCTTCGAAACCGAACGCATACGCGATGCGGCCGGAGATGATGCTCGGGGAGTTACCGGTCAGCAGATGCCCCGCGACGTCGTCCTGGTGCTGCTCGCCAACCGTCTCGTAGCCCTGATAGGTGGCGCCGACGAACACCCCGGTCTCGCTGCCCGCGAGGGAAGTCGGGTCGATCCCGGCCCGT
Organism: Amycolatopsis anabasis; assembly: GCF_009765355.1. Taxonomy (GTDB): domain Bacteria; phylum Actinomycetota; class Actinomycetes; order Mycobacteriales; family Pseudonocardiaceae; genus Amycolatopsis; species Amycolatopsis anabasis. The sequence goes on from NZ_VTHK01000063.1 coordinate 16,818, forward strand.
TCGAAGACCTCCCACCCGGTCTCCAGCAACAGCCGCTGCTGGGGGTCCATCGCCAACGCTTCGCGCGGCGAGATGCCGAAGAAGCCCGGGTCGAACTTGGCGGCCTCGTGCAGGAAACCGCCCTCGGCGGTGTAGCTGGTTCCCGGGCGGAGCCCATCGGGGTCGTACAGCCCTTCCACGTCCCAGCCCCGGTCGAGCGGGAAGCCGGAAACGGCGTCGCCGCCCGAGGCGACCAGGTCCCACAGGTCCTCCGGGGAGCTCACCCCGCCCGCGTACCGGCAGCTCATGCCCACGATCGCGATGGGCTCCCGGTCCTTCTCCTCGACCTCGCGCAGCTGATCGCGGGTCTCGTGCAGGTCGGCGATGGACCGCTTCAGGTACTCGCGGAGTTTCTCTTCGGTCGACACAAGGCGTCACCCCCTAGCTGCCGGGTTTGTTGTCTACGAGGGCGAACAGCTCATCGTCCGTTGCCACTTCCAGCCTTTCCGCCATCGAACCGGCGTCCTTCGCCGCCTTCTCGCCGGACAACCTGGACAGCAGCGCGGCCAACCGGGTCGCGACCCGTTCCCGCCCGAGCTCGTCCTCGGCGGCCGCCAGGAGAACGGTTTCCAGCCGGTCCAGCTCTTCGAGCGTGGTGAGGAAGTCCGGCTCCTCGGCCCGAGTCAGCTCGGCGCGCAGGTACCGGGCGAGCACGGCCGGTTTCGGGTAGTCGAACACCAGCGTCACCGGCAACCGCAGCCCGGTGGCCGTGCTCAGCCGGTTGCGGAGTTCGACGGCGGTCAGCGAGTCCAGTCCGAGTTCCTGGAACGCCCGGGTCTCCTCGATCGCGTCCGCGGCGTCGTACCCGAGCGCCGCCGCGGTGTGCGTCGCCACCAGTTCGACCAGCAGGTCCTCCTGCGCTTCTTCGGACAGACCCGCCAGCCGTTGCTTCAGATCGGTAACCGCCCCGCCCTTCGAAGCGGTCCGGGTCGGGGTGCGGACGAGCCCGCGCAGCAACGCGGGAACCTGGTCCGACGCCGCGCGCAGCTTCCGGGTGTCCAGTTCGATCGGGATGAGCAGCGCAGCACCGGCGGCGAGCCCGATGTCGAACAGCGCGAGCCCGTCCGCCCGGGACAGCGGCTCGACCCCGCCGCGCGCGATCCGGGCGGATTCGTCGGACTGGTCCCACGGTCCCCAGGCCAGCGACACCGCGGGAAGGCCCGCCGCCCGGCGGGACTGGGCGAGCGCGTCGAGGAAGGCGTTCGCGGCCGCGTGGTTGCCCTGGCCGGGTCCGCCGAGCACACCGGCGGCCGACGAGAACAGGACGAAACCGCCCAGTTCCCGGTCGCGGGTGAGTTCGTGCAGGTTCAGCGCCGTGTCGATCTTCGGACCCAGCACCGCGTCGACCCGTTCCGGGGTCAGCGACCCGATCACACCGTCGTCGAGCACTCCGGCGGTGTGCACCACCCCGGTCAGCGGGTGCTCCGCCGGAATCCGCGCCAGCACGTCCGCGAGCGCGCGCCGATCGGTGGTGTCGCACGCGGCGATCGTCACCTCGGCACCGAGCGCGCCGAGTTCGGCGGCCAGTTCCGCGGCGCCGGGGGCGTCCGCGCCCCGCCGGCTGGTCAGCACCAGATGCCGTATCCCGTGCCCGGCCACCAGATGCCGCGCCACCACCCTGCCCGAGGCGCCCGTGCCGCCGGTGACGAGGACGGTGCCGTCCGGGGCGAAGCCGGGTTGGCCGCCGGTTCCGGACGCCCGTTCCAGCCTCGGCACCCGCACGACACCGTCGCGCACCGCGAGTTGCGGTTCGTCGAGGGCCAGCGCGGCGGGCAGCACGGGGAACGAACGGTCGCTGTCGTCGAGGTCGATCAGGGTGAACCGTTCCGGGTGCTCGGCCTGCGCCGAGCGCACCAAGCCCCAGACCGCGGCCCCCGGCGGGTCACCGACGGACGCGTCCGCTTCGGCGGCGACCGCGCCCCGGGTCACCACGGCCAACCGCGAGGTGGCGAGCCGCTCGTCGGCCAGCCACGACTGGATCAACGCGAGGACGGACTTCGTGGCTTCGTTCGCCGCGCCGCCGGGAACGGATTCGACGAACACCACGTCGGGCGCCCCGGCTTCGGCGACCGATGCCAGGTCGGTGTACCGCTCCACCTTGACCCCGTCCAGCCCGAAAGCGCCTGCCAGCAGGCCGGGACCGTCGCCCAGCAGCACCCACCGGGACGAATCGGGCGCGGCACCGGGCCGCACTTCGGTCCACTTCAGACGGAAAAGCGAACCGTCGCCGTCCGGGCGAGCGGCCCGGAGCGCCTCCGCGGAGACCGGGCGGGACACCAGCGACCGCACCGCGGCCACCGGGGCGCCGCTGCCGTCCGCGATCTCGAGGGACACCTCGTCCGGCCCGGTCGCGGCAATCCGCACGCGGAGCACGGACGCCCCCGAGGCGTACCGGCTGACGCCGCTCCACGCGAACGGAACCGTGGTCTGCCCGGGTTCCGCGTCGCCGGAGATTCCGGTCACGTGCAGCGCGGCGTCCAGCAGCGCGGGATGCACCCCGAACGAGTCCGCGTCCACCGAAACGTCCTCGGGGACCCGGATCTCGGCGAACAGTTCGTCCCCGCGCCGCCAGGCCGCGGCCATCCCCCGGAAGGCGGGACCGTAGTCGAGCCCCGCCCCGGACAGCCGCTGGTACGCGTCGTCGACCTCGATCGGGATCGCCTTCGCCGGTGGCCATTCGCCGAGGTCGGGCGGTTCCTGGGCATCGGTGGTGAGCACGCCGCTGGCGTGCCGGGTCCAGGCCGGGTCGAACTCGTCGTCGCCCGCCTTCGCCGAATGCACGCTCAGCGACCGGCGGCCCGATTCCTCCGCGCCGACCACCACCTGGAACCGCACCCCGCCGTACCCGGGCAGCACCAGCGGCGCCTCGAGGGTGAGCTCCTCCAGCACCCCGCAACCGATCCGGTCACCGGCGCAGCTCGCCAGTTCGACGAACACCGTCGCGGGCACCAGTACGGCGCCGAGCACCACGTGGTCGGCGATCCAGGGCTGGGTCTCCACGGACAACCGGCCGGTGAACACGGCCCCATCCGAGTCCGGCATCCGCACGGCCGCGCCCAGCAACGGGTGCTCCGCCGGTACCAGGCCGAGCGAGCGAACGTCGCCGACCGCACCGGTTGCTCGCGGCCAGTACCGTCGCCGCTGGAAGGCGTAGGTCGGCAGCGGGACCCGGCGAGCACCCGAGCCCGCGAAGAACAGGTTCCAGTCCACGGCACAGCCGTGTGCGTGCGCCTTGGCGACCGCTTCGACCAGCGCCACGGCCTCGCCCCGATCCTTGCGCAGCGCCGGAACCACCGTCGCGTGATCGGTCAGGCAGTCCTGGATCAAGGCGGTCAGCACGCCGCTCGGCCCCACCTCGAGGAACCTGGAGACCCCTGCCGCGGCCAGCGCGCGAACACCGTCGCGGAACCGGACGGTCTCGCGCACGTGCCGCACCCAGTACTCGGCCGAGCACAACTCGGCCGCCGTCGCGAGCTGACCGGACACATTGGATACGACCGGGATGCGGGGTTCGTGGAACGCAACGCCTTCCGCCACCCGGCGGAAACCCCGCAGCATGGCTTCCAGGTGCGGCGAATGGAACGCGTGGCTCACCCGCAACCGCTTCACCCGGCGCCCCTGCGCTTCCCAGTGTCCGGCGATCTCCAGCACGACCGCTTCGTCACCGGAGATCACCACCGAGTCCGGGCCGTTCACCGCGGCGATGCTCGCCTGCGATTCCTTACCCTCCAGCAACGGCCGCAACTCTTCCTCGGTGGCCTGAACCGCCACCATCGCCCCACCCAGGGGCAACGCCTGCATCAACCGGCCCCGCGCAGCCACCAACGCGGCCGCATCCGCCAACGACAACACCCCAGCCACATGCGCGGCCACCAGTTCGCCGATCGAATGCCCACCCACGAAATCAGGAGTCACACCCCACGACTCAAGAAGACGGAACAGGGCGACCTCGACCGCGAACAAACCCGCCTGCGTCCACACCGTCTGATCCAGCAGGCCCCCACCCTCGAACACAACATCCCGCACCGGCCGATCCAGATGCCGGTCCAGCTCGGCGCACACCCCGTCGAACGCCGCCGCGAACACCGGGAACCGCTCATACAACTCCCGGCCCATCCCCGCACGCTGCGAACCCTGACCCGCGAACAAGAACGCCGACTTGCCTTCCGCGGCGACCCCTCCGACCACCCCGGCCGGTGCTTCTCCCCCGGCCAACGCGGCCAGCGCGCGCAGGAACTCGGCGCGCTCCCCGGCCACCACCGCCGCCCGGTGCTCGAGCCCGGGGCGGCCGGTCGCCAGCGAGTACGCCACGTCCAGCGCGTCCAGGTCGGGGTGCGACCGGACGTGCTCGGCAAGCCGCGCGGCCTGCGCCCGGAGCGCTTCGCCGGTCTTCGCGGACAACACCCACGGCAACACCGGGATCGGTGAAACCGGCTCCCCGGTCGCGGCCTCGGGTTCCGGAGCCTGCTCGAGGATCACGTGCGCGTTGGTGCCGCCGACGCCGAACGCGGACACCGCCGCCCGGCGCGGCCGGTCCGCCTCCGGCCACGGGACCGGCTCGGTCAGCAGCCGGACCGCGCCCGCGGACCAGTCCACATTGGGCGATGGTTCGTCGATGTGCAGGGTCTTCGGCAGCACGCCGTGCCGCATCGCCAGCACCATCTTGATCACCCCGGCCACCCCGGCGGCGGACTGGGTGTGCCCGATGTTGGACTTCACCGAACCCAGCCACAGCGGCCGGTCCTCGGGGCGCTCCTGGCCGTAGGTCGCCAAGAGAGCCTGCGCTTCGATGGGATCGCCCAACGTCGTCCCGGTACCGTGCGCCTCCACCGCGTCGACCTCACCGGCCGACAGCCCGGCATTGGCCAGGGCCTGCCGGATCACCCGCTGCTGCGACGGACCGTTCGGCGCGGTCAGCCCGTTCGACGCGCCGTCCTGGTTCACCGCGCTGCCGCGCACCACGGCCAAGACCTGGTGACCGTTGCGCTGCGCGTCCGACAACCGCTCCACCAGCAACAGCCCGACGCCGTCGGAGAACCCGGTGCCGTCGGCGGCCGCGGCGAACGGCTTGCACCGCCCGTCCGCGGCGAGCCCGCGCTGCCGGGAGAACTCCACGAACGCGGCGGGGGTGGAGATCACGGTCACCCCACCGGCCAGCGCCAGCGAGCACTCCCCGGACCGCAGCGACCGCACCGCCAGGTGCAACGCGACCAGCGACGACGAGCACGCCGTGTCCACGGTGACCGCGGGCCCCTCGAATCCGTACACATAGGACAGACGGCCCGAGGTGACCGCGGTGGACCCGCCGGTCAGCAGGTGGCCGTCGACCTCGTTCGAATCCCCGGCGAAGCCGTTGTCGTAGCCGGAATGCCCGGCGCCGATGAACACGCCCGTCGCGGTGCCGCGGAGCGAGCGCGGATCGATCCCGGCGCGCTCGAACACTTCCCACGACGTTTCCAGCAGCAACCGCTGCTGCGGATCCATGGCCAGTGCCTCGCGCGGCGAAATGCCGAAGAACCCGGCATCGAACTCGGTCGCGGTGTCGATGAAGCCGCCCGCGCGTACGTAGGACTTCCCGGACCGATCCGGGTCCGGGTCGTAAAGGCGCTCGACGTCCCATCCGCGATCGCCGGGGAACTCGGTGATCACGTCCCGGCCGTCGCGCAGGACCGCCCAGAAGTCGTCCGGTGACTGCGCGGCCTCGGGAAAACGGCAGCCCAAGGCAACGATGGCGATCGGTTCGCGATCGCTGTTCTTGAGCTCCCGCAGTTGCCGGCGGGCGTCGTGGAGATCCGCCGCCACCCGCTTGAGGTAGTCGCGGAGCTTGCCGTCATTCGCCATGGAACCTTGCCTTGTTCGGGATCAGCTGGGACTACGGGCTCAACCGAGTTCGTTGTCGATGAAGTCGAACACCTCCTCGTCCGAGGCGGATTCCAGCAGTGCGGACGCGGAAACCTCGCCCGTCTCGTCGTCGTCCAGCGTGCGCAGCAACGCCTCCAGGCGCGCCTTGGCGATACCGCGCCGGTCGGGGTGCCGAGCCATCGCGGTGATCGCGTTCTCCAGCCGGTCCAGCTCCGATTCGGCCGCCGACTCCGGATCGCCGACCAGCTCGGCGCGCAGGTGCCGCATGAGCGCGATCGGGGTCGGTTGGTCGAAAACGACGGTCACCGGAAGCGCGAGGCCGGTCGCCGCGTTCAGCCGGTTGCGCAGATCGACCGCGGTCAGCGAATCGAAACCCTGGTCCTTGAACGCCAGCTCGGCCTCGACCGAATCCCGGCCGCGATGGCCGAGGACGGTCGCCACGTTCGAGCGCACCAGGTCGAGCAACAGCTCTTCCTGCTCCCCGGGGGACAGCGCGGCCAGCCGCTGCGCCAAGGCGACGGCGCCGTCCCCGGACGCCGCATCGGCGGTGTCCTCGGCGGCCGCGAGGATCTGGCGCACTTCCGGCAGTTCCTTGAGCAGCGGCCGCTGCCGTGCCGCGGTGTACCTCGGCACGAAGCGTGCCCAGTCCACATCGGCGACCGCCAGGAAGGTCTCGTCCCGCGCCACGGCCTGCCGCAGTGCGCCGATCGCCAGTTCCGGCCGCATCGGCAGGACACCGCGCCTGCGCAGGTGCTCTTCGGCCGAACTCTCCGCCGCCATCCCGGTTTCGCCCCACGCGCCCCACGCGACCGAGGTCGCGACCTGGCCGCGGTCGCGCCGCCGCCGCGCGAGCGCGTCCAGAAACGCGTTGGCCGCCGCGTAGGCGCTCTGCCCGCCGCTGCCCCACACGCCGGCGTTGGAGGAGAACAGCACGAACGCGTCCAGTTCCCGTTCGCCGAGGAGATCGTCGAGGTTGATCGCACCGCCCACCTTGGCGGCCATGATCTCGGCGAAATCGGCGAGACCGGTTTCGGCCAGCGGAGCCACGTCCACGACACCGGCCGTGTGCACGACGGCACGAACATCCGGGTGGTCGTCCAGCAGTGCCGCGAGCGCCGCACGATCGGCCACGTCGCACGCGGCGACGGTCACCCGGCTGCCCAGCGCTTCCAGTTCGGCACGCAACTCGTCCGCGCCGTGCGCGTTCCGGCCGCTTCGGCTGGTCAGCACCAGGTGTTCCGCGCCATCGCGGGCCAGCCACCGGGCCACGTGCGAGCCCAGCGCTCCGGTGCCACCGGTGATCAGCACGGTTCCCCGCGGCTGCCACCGCGCGGTCGTATCGGCGTCCCGGTAGGGTGCGCGCACCAGCCTGCGGGCAAACGCGGCCAAAGCACGCACCGCGACCTCGTCCTCGGCCGAGTCCCCGGCGAGGATCCCGGCGAACCGGTCCCGTGCGCGCTCGTCGAGCACGGCAGGCAGGTCGATCAGCCCGCCCCAGCTGTCCGGATGCTCCAGCGCGACCACCCGGCCCAGGCCCCAGACCTGCGCCTGCGCCGGATTGGGCAGCGGGTCCGCGGCACCGGTGGACACCGCGCCACGCGTAACGCACCACAGCCGCGCCTTGACCCCGGCGTCGGCGAGCGCCTGCACCGCGATCACCGTCGCCGCGAGGCCGAGTTCCACCCGGTGCAGCGGATGGCGCCCCTCGGCAAGTGCCAGCAGGGACAGCACACCCGCGGCCGGTTCGGCTTCGAGCACACCGCCGAGGCGCTCGGCGAGCACCGCACGGTCGAGATCGGCCGCGCCGACGACCACCGGCACGGTCTCGGCGCCGTGTCCGGACAACGCGGCGAGCGCCGCCGTCACCGGCTCGCTGTCCTCGTGGCCCGCGGGCACCAGCACCGGCCACACCCCGGAGAGCACCTCCGCGGTGGCCTCGGCGGCCGGATGCCACTCCACCCGGTACCGCCAGCTGTCCACAGTGGACAGTTCCAGGCTTCGTTCGCGCCAGGACCGCAGCGCGGGCAGTACCGCCTTCAGCGAGTCGTCGTCGACGTCCAGTATCGCCCCGAGCGATTCGTGGTCCTGCCGCTCCACGGACTGCCAGAACCGGGTGTCCGCGAAGGAAGGCGCGGCAGGTCCGGTGGCACGCTCGATTTCCGGCCAGTAGCGCTCCCGCTGGAACGCGTAGGTGGGCAGTTCCGCCCGGCGGGCCGTGCCCGCGAACACCGCGGCCCAGTCGACCGGAACGCCGCGCACGTGCGCCTCGGCGAGCGAGGCGAAGAACCGCCGCGCGTCGCCTTCGTCCCGGCGCAGGGATCCCACGACGGTGGCCTCCGCTCCCCGCGCGTCCAGGGTTTCCTGGATGCCGACGGTGAGCACCGGATGCGAGCTGGTTTCGACGAAGATCCGGAAACCGCCGTCCGCCAGCGCACGGGTCGCCTTTTCCAGTTCGACGGTCTGCCGCAGGTTGCGGAACCAGTAGTCCCCGTCGAGTGCGGTGGTGTCCAGCCAGTCCCCGGTCACCGTGGACATGAAGGGCACCGCCGCCGGAAGCGGCGTGATCGAACCGAGCAGCTCGGCCAGTTCCGCGCGGATCCCGTCGACGTGCGCGGAGTGCGAGGCGTAGTCCACCGGGATCTTCCGCGCCCGGATGTCCGCTTCGGACAGTTCCGCGAGCAGTTCGTCCACGGCCCGCGGCTCGCCGGACACCACCAGCGACCCCGGCCCGTTGATCGCCGCGACGGACAGCCGTTCTCCCCACTTCGCCAGCCTCGGCGCCAGCTCGTCCAGCGGCAGCGCCACCGACATCATGGCGCCGCGGCCGCTCAGCTCGCGCAACGCCTTGCTGCGCAGCGCCACGACCTTGGCCGCGTCCGCCAGGGACAGCGCACCGGCCACGCAGGCGGCCGCGATCTCGCCCTGGCTGTGCCCGATGACCGCATCCGGTTCGACTCCGCAGGAGCGCCACAGTCCGGCCAGGGACACCATCACCGCGAACAACGCGGGCTGGACGACGTCAACTCGGTCCAGCGCGGGTGCGTCCGGCGCGCCCCGCAGCACATCCGGCAACGACCAGTCGACGTGCTCGGACAACGCCGCGGCGCATTCGGCGATCCGCTCGGCGAACACCGGCGACGCGTCCATCAGGTCGAGCGCCATCCCGGCCCACTGCGTCCCCTGGCCGGGGAACACGAACGCGATCTTGCCCGGATCGAGTTCCCGGCCGCGAATCAGTCCCGCCCCGCTGTCGCCGTCGGCCAGCGCGGCCAGTCCCCTGGTGAGTTCGTCGCGGTCGGTGGCGAGGACCACCGCCCGCTCGGCGAACCTCGTCCGGGAGGTGGCCAAGGTCGTCGCCGAACCGATCAGGTCGAGGTCCGGTTGACCGTCCACATGCGAGCGTAGTGCCCGTGCCTGCGCGCGAAGTGCCGCTTCGCTCTTCGCGGACAGCACCCAGGGCGGCGCGGCGGTGTCGAACACCGGTGACCCAGCCGGTGTGCCGGTGTCCGCCGGCTGTGCCGGGGCCTGTTCGAGGATCACGTGGGCGTTCGTGCCGCTGACGCCGAACGAGGACACTCCGGCCCGGCGTGGCCTGCCCGTTTCCGGCCACGGCTTCGATTCGGCGAGCAACTCCACCGCACCCGCGGACCAGTCCACATGCGGCGACGGTTCGTCGATGTGCAGGCTCCGCGGCAGCACCCCGTGCCGCATCGCCAGTACCATCTTCATCACCCCGGCCACACCGGCCGCCGCTTGCGTGTGACCGATGTTCGATTTGATCGAACCCAGCCACAACGGCCGCTCCCGATCCTGGCCATAGGTAGCCAAAAGTGCCTGCGCCTCGATCGGGTCACCCAGCTTCGTGCCGGTGCCGTGCGCTTCTACAGCGTCCACATCGGACGGTGTCAACCCGGCATTGGCCAGCGCCTGCCGGATCACCCGCTGCTGCGACGGACCGTTCGGCGCGGTCAGCCCGTTCGAAGCGCCGTCCTGGTTCACCGCACTGCCACGAACCACCGCGAGGATCTGGTGACCGTTGCGCTGCGCGTCGGACAACCGCTCCACCAGCAGCACACCGACGCCCTCGGCGAACCCGGCGCCGTCGGCGGCCGCGGCGAACGGCTTGGACCGGCCGTCCGGGGCCACGCCCCGCTGGCGGGAGAACTCGGTGAAGATGCTCGGGGTGGACATCACCATGACCCCGCCGACCAGTGCCAGCGAGCACTCGCCGGACCGCAGCGACTGGGCGGCGAGGTGCAGCGCGACCAGCGAGGACGAGCAGGCAGTGTCCACGCTGACGGCGGGGCCTTCGAAGCCGAACACGTAGGACACCCGGCCGGACAGCACGCTCGAGGCGTTGCCGATGCCCACGTGCCCCGCGGATTCCCCCGCGCCGGTAGCCAGCAGGTTGAGGTAGTCCTGACCGCTGGTCCCCGCGAAGACTCCGATGTCGCGCAGTGCTTCGGGCACGATCCCCGCCCGTTCGAACACCTCCCACGAGGTCTCCAGCAGCAACCGCTGCTGCGGGTCCATCGCCAGCGCCTCGCGCGGCGAGATGCCGAAGAAGGCCGCGTCGAACTCCGCCGCGTCGAAGAGGAAACCACCTTCCCGGGTGTGGCTGGTGCCGTCCCGGTCCGAGCCCGGGTCGTAGAGCGCTTCGAGATCCCAGCCGCGGTCGGCGGGGAACGCGGAAATGGTGTCGACCTCGTCGGTGAGGACCGTCCAGAGGTCCTCCGGCGAACGCACGCCGCCGGGAAACCGGCACGCCATGCCGACGATCGCCAGCGGTTCTTCGGACGCCGTTCCCGCCGCCGGGGCGGCGACCGGGGATTCCGCGCCGAGCAGTTCGGTGCGCAGGTGCCCCACCACCGCCACCGGCGTCGGGTAGTCGAACACCAGCGTCACCGGCAACCGCAGTCCGGTGACCGTGCTCAGCCGGTTGCGGAATTCGACGGCGGTCACCGAGTCGAAGCCGAGGTCCTTGAGGGATCGGCGGGGATCGACCTCGTCCGGCCCGGAGTGGCCGAGCACGACCGCCGCCTGGGCGCGAACCACATCGAGCAGGACGCGGCTCTGCTCGGCTTCCGCCAGCCCGGTGAGGCGATGCGCGAAGGACGCCTCGTCCACTACGGCCTCCGCCGTCCCCGCACCGGATCGGGTCAACTGCCGGGTGTCGGGCAGGTCGGCCAGCAGCGGGCTCGGGCGGGTCGCGGTGAACGCGACGAAGAACCGTTCCCATTCGATGTCCGCGACGACGAGGGTGGTTTCGTCGTCGTTCAGGGCCTGCCGGAGTGCGGCGAGGGCGAGGTCCGGGGCCATCTCCGGAACGCCGTGCCTGCGGAACACCTCGCCGACCGAACCGGCGGCCATGCCACCGTCCGCCCACGGGCCCCAGGCGATCGAGGTCGCGACCAGACCGTTCGCCCGCCGGTACTCCGCCAGTGCGTCCAGGAACGCGTTGCCCGGCGCGTAGTTGCCGAGCCCCGGCGTGCCGATGACCGCCGAGGTCGAGGAGAACAGGACGAACATGTCCAGGTCGCGGTCGCGGGTGAGTTCGTGGAGATGCACCGCCGCGGCCACCTTCGCCCGCAGCACCGCGTTCATCCGGTCCGGCGTCAGCGATTCCACCACGCCGTCGTCCAGCACACCCGCGGCGTGCACGATCCCGCCGACCGGGAACTGGGCGAGCAGATCGGCCACCGCGTCCCGGTCCGCGACGTCGCAGGTCGCGATGGTGACCCGGGTGCCGAGCGCGGTCAGCTCCGCCTCGAGGTCCGCCGCTCCCGGTGCCGCCCTGCCCCGGCGGCTGGTCAGCACCAGATGCTCGGCGCCGTTGTCGGCCAGCCAGCGGGCGACCCTGGAGCCCAGCGCACCCGTGCCGCCGGTGACCAGCACGGTGGACGGCGCCGACCAACCGTCGTTCCGGGTGGTTTCGGCGCGCACCAAGCGACGCCCGAACACCCCGGACGCGCGCACCGCCACCTGATCCTCGGCACCGGCCAGCACCGCGGCCAGCCGGGTGAGCGCGCGCTCGTCCAAGGTCTCGGGCAGATCGACCAAACCGCCCCAGCGGTCGGGGTGCTCCAGCGCCGCGACCCGGCCCAACCCCCACACCAGGGCCTGCACCGGTCCGGTCACGCTTTCCGCGTGTTCCACGGACATCGCGCCCCGGGTCACCGCCCACACCGGTGCGTCCCCGTCGACCGCGGTCCAGGCCCGGAACAAGCTCACGGTCGCGGCCAGCCCGCGCGGCACCGCCCCGAACTCCGCCAGCGGCCGCTCGTCCAGCGCCAGCAAGGAAAGCACACCGGCCACCGGGCCTTCGGCCAGCGCTTCCCGCAACCGCCCGGCGAGCGTCTCCGGATCCTCGGCGCCCGCCACCACCCGGCGGCCCGCCATGCCATCCACCAGGCCACCGGGCCACTCGTCTTCGGCGTGGCTGTCCGGGACGACGACCAACCACGTCCCCTGCGGTGTCGCGGGCGACACCTCGGTCAGAGGTTTCCAGGTCACCCGGTAGCGCCAACCATCCAGAACGGACTCCTGCTTCCGCCGCTGCCGCCAGGACGACAACACCGGAAGCACCGCGCCCAGCGAGGACTGCACCCGCTCACCCTCGACCGCCAACGTCGCCGCCACCGCATCCAGATCCTCGCGTTCCACCGCCTGCCAGAACTCCGCCTCCACCGGCTCGACCGCCTCGGTCGGCCGCACCGGATCCAGCCAATACCGCTGCCGTTGGAAGGCATAGGTCGGCAGGTCCACCTTGCGCGCCCCGGTCCCGGCGAAGAAGGTGTCCCAGTCGATGGCCGCGCCGTGGGTGTGGGCCTCGGCCAGGGAAGTCATGAACCGGTCCAGCCCGCCCTCATCCCGGCGCAGGGTACCGACGGCCGCGGCCGTGGTGCCGGTGTCGTCGATTGTTTCCTGCAACCCGACCGTCACCACCGGATGCGAACTGACCTCCACGAACACCCGATACCCATCGGCCAACAGTTTGCGAGTCGCCTGCTCGAACTCCACCGTCTGCCGCAAGTTCCGATACCAGTAATCCGCATCCAGCGTCACGGTATCGATCGGCTCACCGGTCAGGGTCGAATAGAACGGAACCTCCGCCGACACCGGAGAGATCGGCGCCAACGCCTGCTGGAGTTCATCGTGGATCTGCTCGACCTGGGCCGAGTGCGAGGCGTAGTCCACCGGAATCTTCCGAGCCCGAACGTTGTCGGCCGCACAAGCGGCGATCAGCTCGTCCAGGGCATCGGGGGCACCGGACACGACGACCGAGTTCGGGCCGTTGACCGCGGCCACCGACAGCCGCTCACCCCACACGGACAGCCGTTCCCGCACCATCTCGACCGGCTCAGCGACCGAGACCATGCCGCCCTCACCAGACAGGGCGATCAGGGCCTGGCTGCGCAACGCCACCACCCGAGCCCCGTCCTGCAACGACAACCCACCCGCCACCACCGCGGCAGCGATCTCCCCCTGCGAATGCCCCACCACCGCGGCGGGCTGAACACCGTGGGCACGCCACACCTCAGCCAGGGACACCATCACCGCCCACAACGCAGGCTGAACAACATCCACCCGCGCTAGCGACGGCGCACCGGGGACACCACGCAACACATCCAGCAGCGACCAGTCCACAAAAGACTCCAACGCCGCGGCGCACTCACCCAACCGCTCCGCGAACACCGGCGAAGCATCCAACAACCCCAACGCCATCCCGACCCACTGCGACCCTTGACCCGGGAACACGAACACCACGTCACCAGAACCCTCGGCAGTCGCCACCGGCGACTCACCCGCCGCAACCGCATCCAAACCACGCAGGAAACCATCCCGATCACCAGCCACCACCGCCGCACGACAACCCAACGCGGCCCGGGTCACCGCAAGCGAGTAGGCCACATCGGTCGTGCTCACCTCCGCGTCGGCGCGAACGTGAGCCGCAAGCCGCCGGGCTTGTTCCCGCACCGCCTCGGCACTCCTGGCCGACAGGATCCACGGCGCCACAGCCAACTCGCGACTCGGCACCTCCTGGACCGAAGCCTCCTCCAGCGCCTGCTCCAGAATCACGTGCGCATTAGTCCCGCTGATCCCGAACGACGACACCCCGGCTCGGCGCGGCCACTCCACCTCCGGCCACGGAGTGGCCTCGGTCAGCAACTCCACGGCGCCAGCGGACCAATCCACATGCGACGAGGGCTCATCGATGTGCAGGGTCGGCGGCAGCACCCCGTGCCGCATCGCCAACACCATCTTCATCACACCAGCCACACCAGCAGCAGCCTGCGTATGACCGAGGTTCGACTTGATCGACCCCAGCCACAACGGCCGCTCCGCAGGACGCCCCTGGCCATAGGTAGCCAACAATGCCTGCGCCTCGATCGGATCACCGAGAGTCGTTCCGGTCCCGTGCGCCTCAACCACATCCACCTGATCAGCCGAAACCCGCGCATTCGCCAACGCCTGCCGAATCACCCGCTGCTGCGACGGACCATTCGGCGCCGTCAACCCATTCGACGCACCATCCTGATTCACCGCAGAACCACGAACCACACCAAGAACCCGATGCCCATTACGCCGAGCATCCGACAATCGCTCCAGCAAAAGGAGCCCCAAGCCTTCACCCCAACCGGTTCCGTCCGCTGCCGCCGCGAACGGCTTGCAGCGGCCATCCGACGACAAGCCGCGCTGCCGGGAGAACTCGGTGAAGATCTCGGGCGTCGACATCACGGTGACCCCACCGGCCAGCGCGAGCGAGGACTCGCCCTGCCGGAGGGATTGCACCGCCAGGTGGAGCGCCACCAGCGAAGAGGAACAGGCGGTGTCCACCGTGACCGCTGGACCTTCGAATCCGTACACGTAGGACAATCGGCCGGACAGCACGCTGGACGTGTTGCCGGTCAGCAGAAAACCCTCGACCTCATCCGCGGCCTGGTCGTGATGGCCGTATGACGAGGAGGCGGAGCCGACGAACACACCCGTCGCGCTGCTCCGCAACGATTCCGGGTCGATGCCCGCGCGCTCGAAGACCTCCCACGAAGTCTCCAGCAACAACCGCTGCTGCGGATCCATCGCCAACGCCTCGCGCGGCGAGATCCCGAAGAACTGCGCGTCGAACTCGGCCGCGTCGTAGAGGAATCCACCCTGGCGGGTGTAGCTGGTGCCCCGGTGTTCCGGATCCGGGTGGTACAACCGCGCGAGGTCCCAGCCGCGGCCCTCCGGGAACCCGGAGATCACGTTCATCCCGGTGGAAACCAGTTCCCACAACTGTTCCGGCGAACTCACCCCGCCGGGGAACCGGCAGCCCATGGCGACGATCGCGATCGGTTCATCCGAAGCCGTACCCACCGACGTGGTGACCGCGGCTTCGGACTCGGCCCCGACCAGTTCGGCGCGCAGGTGCTCGGCGAGAACCTGCGGTGTGGGATGGTCGAAAACCACGGTGGTGGACAGCCGGATCCCGGTCACGGTGTTCAACCGGTTGCGCAGTTCCACCGCGGTCAGCGAATCGGAACCCAGCTCCCGGAACGTCTTGGTCACCTCGACCGCCTCGGCCGAGGCGTGCCCGAGCACCCTCGCCGTCTCCTCGCGCACGAGACCGAGCAGCAGACGGATCTGCTCGTCCCGCGCCTGCCCGGTCAGCCGCTGCTGAAGCGAGGACGCGCTCGTGACGGAGCGACCGGTCGCGGCGGCCCGCCGGGGAGATGGCCGCACCAGGCCGCGGAACATCGGGGCAACCGTCCCCTGACTGCCGACCGCGGCCAAGTCGACGGCCATCGGCGCGATCAACCCGCGATCGCTGCCGAGCACGGCGTCGAACAGCGCCAGACCGTCCTCATCGGACAGTGGCAGGATTCCGCCCCGCGCCAGCCGGGCCCGGTCGGCCTCGCCCAACTCGTCGGCCATACCACCCGAACGCGCCCACGCGCCCCAGGCCAGGGACACCGCGGGGAGGCCGCGGTGTTGCCGGTGCTGCGCGAGCGCGTCCAGGAAGGTGTTCGCGGCGGCGTAGTTGGCCTGCCCGGCGGCGCCCAGCACACCGGAGATCGAGGAGAACAGCACGAAGGCGGCCAGGTCTTGGTCGCGGGTGAGCTGGTGCAGGTTCGCCGCCGCGTCCGCCTTCGGACGCAACACCGCGTCCACCCGCTCCGGGGTCAACGACTCGAGGACACCGTCGTCCAGCACACCCGCCGCGTGCACGACACCGGTCAGCGAGTGCTCGGCCGGAATCCTCTCCAGCAGGCTCGCCAACGCGGCACGATCGGCCGCGTCGCAGGCAGCGACGGTCACCTCGGCGCCGAGCGCGGTCAGCTCGGCCTTCAACTCCGCCGCGCCCGGGGCTTCCGGGCCGCGGCGACTGGTCAGCACCAGGTGCCGCACCCCGTGTTCGGTCACCATCTGCCGGGCCACCAGGCCACCCAGGGCGCCGGTGCCACCGGTGATCAACACCGTGCCCCGCGGGTCGAGCCGCCTCGGCAGGGTGAGCACCACCTTGCCCACCTGCCGCGCCCGGCTCACGAACCGGAAGGCGTCGCCCGCGCGCCGCACGTCCCAGGTCGTCACCGGCAACGGCCGCAGGGCCCCGGCCTCGAACAACCCGACCAGCTCGGCCAGCATCTCCGCGATCCGCTCCGGACCCGCCTCCAGCAGATCGAACGCCCGGTACACCACACCCGCGTACTGGTCCGCGACTTCGTCCGGCACCCGGACATCGGTCTTGCCCATCTCGACGAACCGGCCGCCTCGAGGCAGCAACCGCAGGCCCGCGTCGACGAACTCACCGGCGAGGGAATCCAGGACGACGTCCACGCCCCGGCCCCCGGTGACCGACCGGAACTTCGCCTCGAACCCGACCGTCCGCGACGACGCGAGGTGCGCGTCGTCGAAACCGCACTCCCGCAGCGCATCCCATTTACCGGGGCTGGCGGTGCCGAAGACCTCGGCGCCCCAGTGCCGCGCCAGCTGCACGGCGGCCATACCCACCCCACCGGCGGCGGCCTGCACCAGCACCGACTCCCCGGATCGCAGGCTCGCCAGATCGCGCAAGGCGTAGAACGCCGTCAAGAACACCAACGGCACCCCGGCCGCCTCCGCGAACGACCAGCCCGGCGGCACCGGCACCACCAGCCGTTCATCGGCCACGGCCAGCGGCCCGAACGCACCGGAAAGCAGGCCCATCACCCGGTCGCCCGCGGAAACCGCGGTCACTCCGGGCCCCGTCTCGAGCACCACGCCCGCGCCCTCGAGACCCGGCAGACCGGCGTCGCCCGGGTACATGCCCAACGCGTTGAGCGCGTCCCGGAAGTTCACCCCGGCCGCCCGCACCGCGATCCGCACCTGGCCCGCCGCCAGTGGGGCCGACGCCTCCGGGAACTCCACCAACCGCAAGGTCTCCAGCGTGCGCTCGGCCGACACCGCCAGCCGCCACGCGTCCGCGGCGGGAGGCACCAGGCCCGCCACCGCCTGCGCCCGTTCCAGCCGCGGCACGCGCACCGTGCCGTCGCGCAACGCCAGCTGCGGCTCGTCCAGGCGCAACGCCCCCGGCAACGCCCGGTACGAGGCATCGCCGCGGTCGAGGTCCAGCAGCACGAACCGGCCCGGATGTTCCGCCTGCGCCGACCGCACCAAACCCCACACCGCACCGGCCGCCACATCCCGAACCCCCTCGCCGGGCTCGACGGCAACCGCTCCTCGCGTCACCACCACCAACCGCGAACGCGCGAACCGGTCCTCCGCCAGCCAGGCCCGCACCACGGCAAGGGCCGCACCCGCCACCGCGTGCGCGGCCGTCGCGAGATCCTCCGGCGAACCGCATTCGACGAACACCGTCTCCGGCGTGGCGCCGCTGTCCACCAGGGCCGCCAGATCCGGGTACCGGTCCGCCTCGATGCCGAGCCGCGACTCGCCCAGCACCGCGCAGCCGGACAGCTCACCCGCCGACGCCACCTCCGCCTCGGCCCATTCCACCCCGAACAAGGAACCGCCGACTCGGGCCGTGCGGTCCAACTGGTCCGCCGAGACCGGCCGCAACACCAGCGACTTCACCGCGGCGACCGGGGCGCCGGTGTCGTCGGCGAGCTGGAGGGACACCTCGTCCGAGCCGGCGGGCGAGAACCGCACCCGCAGCGCCGACGCGCCCGTGGCGAACACGGTGACGCCGGACCAGGTGAACGGCAGGCGCGTCGGGTCCGTCTCGGTCGTGGTGAAGCCGACCGCGTGCAGCGCGGCGTCCAGCAGCGCCGGATGCATTGCGAAGGCCGCGGCTTCCGCCGCGTCGGGCAGGGCGACCTCGGCGAACACCGTGTCGCCCTGTTTCCAGGCCGCGGTCAACCCCCGGAAGGCCGGGCCGTAGGCCAATCCCCCGGCCGCCAGCCGGTCGTAGAGGTCCTCCACCGGCAGGACCGACGCGCCTCGCGGCGGCCACTCGGCCAGTTCGAACCCCATAGCCTGCCCGGTGGGCGAGACGAAACCGGTGGCGTGCCGGGTCCACGGCCGTCCCCCGGCGTCCATGCCCGCCGGGTCGTCCGGGCGGGCATAGATGTCCAGCGGCCGGGTACCGGTCGCATCGGGCTCGCCGACCTTGACCTGGACCTGGACCCCACCCCGCTCGGGTAGCACCAGCGGCACCTGCAGGGTCAGCTCGTCCAGCACGTCGCAGCCGACCTCGGCGCCGGCACGCCCGGCCAGCTCCACCAGGCCGGTGCCCGGGAACAACACCGATCCCAGCACCACGTGATCGGCCAGCCACGGCTGGGTCTCCACGGACAGCCTGCCGGTGAGCACCACGCCATCCGAATCCGGCGACGGCAGGGCCGCCCCGAGCAACGGGTGCTCGGCAGGTACCAGCCCCACACCGCGGGCATCTCCCGCCGCGCCCGGCATGAGCCAGTACCGCTGCCGCTGGAACGCATACGTCGGCAGCTCCACCCGGCGAGCGCCTGCCCCGGCGAAGAAGCCGGTCCAGTCCACCGCGGCTCCGTGGACGAACAGCTGACCGACGGCGTCGACCAACGCGCGCGCCTCACCGCGGTCCTTGCGCAGCACGGGGACCAGCGCCGCGTCCGCGGTGAGCGATTCGCCGATCATCGCGGTCAGCACGCTGCCGGGCCCGATCTCGACGTACCGCGCCACACCCTGCGCCTCCAGCGCGCGGATACCGGCGCAGAACTGGACCGCCTCGCGCACATGCCGCACCCAGTACTCGCCCGAGAACTCCGCGATCAGCTCACCGGACACATTGGACACGACCGGGATGCGCGGTTCGCCGTACTCGATTCTTTCCGCGACACGCCGGAATTCGGCCAGCATCCCGTCCATCCGATGCGAATGGAACGCATGGCTCACCCGCAGGCGCTTGACCCGCCGACCTCGGGATTCCCAGTACCCCGCGACCTCCAGCACCCGGTCTTCGTCACCGGAAACCACCACCGAGTCGGGCGCGTTGACCGCCGCGATGCTCACCCGCGATTCCCCGGACAGCACCGGAGCCACTTCCGCCGCACTGGCCTGGATCGCCATCATGGCCCCGCCCGGCGGCAACGCCTGCATCAACCGGCCCCGCGCCGCGACCAGCGCCGTCGCGTCCGCCAAACTGAGGACACCGGCGACATGCGCCGCCGCGAGTTCGCCGACCGAATGACCGCCCACGAAGTCCGGCACGACGCCCCACGACTCCAGCAGCCGGGCCAGCGCCACCTCCACCGCGAACAACCCGACCTGGGTCCACTCCGTCTGGTGCACCAGTTCCGCGTCCGCCGAGCCCTCGGCGGCGAACACCACGTCCCGCAGCGAACGATCCGAAGATGGCTCCAATCGCTCGCACACCGCGTCGAACGCCTCGGCGAACACCGGGAACCGGTCGTACAGCTCCCGGCCCATCCCCGGACGCTGCGAACCCTGACCGGCGAACACGAACGCCGTCTTCCCCTCGACCGGCATTCCCGCGCCGAGGCCACCGTCCACCACCGTGCCCAAACCGGCCAGCAATTCCGCCGTGTTCTCGCCCACCACAACGGCGCGGTGCTCCAGCGCGGCACGGCCGGTGGCCAGCGAAAACGCCACATCCACCGGCGAAAGCCCAGCCGCGGCGGACGCGAGGCGTTCGGCCTGCGCCCGCAACGCCTCCGGGGTCTTGGCCGAGAGCACCCACGGCACCACGTCCAACTCGCGACTCGGCACCTCCTGGACCGAAGACTCCTCCGGCGCCTGCTCCAGAATCACATGCGCATTGGTCCCACTGATCCCGAACGACGACACCCCAGCCCGACGCGGCCACTCCACCTCCGGCCACGGCTTCGACTCCGTCAACAACTCGACAGCACCGGCCGACCAGTCCACATGCGACGAGGGCTCATCGATGTGCAAACTCCGCGGCAGCACCCCGTGCCGCATCGCCAACACCATCTTCATCACACCAGCCACACCAGCAGCAGCCTGCGTATGACCGATATTCGACTTCACCGAACCCAACCACAACGGACGCTCCCGATCCTGACCGTAAGTCGCCAGCAATGCCTGCGCCTCGATCGGGTCACCCAGCTTCGTGCCGGTGCCGTGCGCCTCGACGGCGTCCACCTGATCGGCCGACACCCCGGCGTTCGCCAACGCCTGACGAATCACCCGCTGCTGCGACGGACCATTCGGCGCCGTCAACCCATTCGACGCACCATCCTGATTCACCGCAGAACCACGAACCACACCAAGAACCCGATGCCCATTACGCCGAGCATCCGACAACCGCTCCACCAAGAGGAGCCCAACACCCTCGGAAAACCCGGCACCATCCGCCGCGGCCGAAAACGACTTGCACCGCCCATCCGCCGCCAACCCGCGCTGCCGGGCGAAGTCCGCATAAACCCCGGGATTCGACAACACGGTCACCCCACCAGCCAAGGCGAGTGAGCACTCCCCCGACCGCAACGACTGCACCGCCAAATGCAACGCCACCAACGACGACGAACACGCCGTATCCACCGTCACCGCCGGACCCTCAAAACCGAACACATAAGAAACCCGGCCCGAAGCGACACTCCCGGCACTTCCATTGCCGAGATAAGCCGCGACACCATCGGGAACGGAATTCAACCGGGCGGCATAATCGTGGTACATCACACCGGCGAACACACCCGTGGCACTGCCACGCAACGAAGCCGGGTCAATCCCAGCCCGCCCGAACACCTCCCACGACGTCTCCAGCAACAACCGCTGCTGCGGATCCATCGCCAACGCCTCACGCGGCGAAATACCGAAAAACCCCGGATCGAACTCCCCCGCGTCATACAAGAACCCACCCACGCGGGCGTAGCCGTCCGCGGAATCCGGCATCTCCCAGCCCCGGTCGGCGGGGAATGCGGAGACCGCGTCGCCGCCCCGGTCGAGCAGATCCCAGAACGCCTCCGGGGAACCGGTCCCGCCCGGGAAGCGGCAGGCCATCGACACGATGGCGATCGGTTCGTCCGGCACCGCATGTGCCGTGGGCAGCCTGGTCAGCTCGGCTTCGGCGCCGAACAACTCGGTGCGCAGGAAGGCGGTAACCGCCGCCGGCGTCGGGTGATCGAACTGCAGTGTGGTGGGGAGCCGCAGGCCGGTGGTGGTGACCAACTGGTTGCGCAGTTCGACGGCCGTGAGCGAGTCGAAACCGATCTCGCGGAAAGTCAGATTCGGCCTGATCGCTTCGGTGTTCTCGTGCCCGAGGACGGCGGCGGCCCGGGATCGCACGAGTTCCAGCAGCGCGTGGTCGCGTTCAACCGGGGACATCGCGGCCAGCCGCTGGACGAACTCGGTGCCGCTCGGGGCGGGTTCCGTGCCGGTATCACCGGTTTCGCGCAGGGTGTGCGCGGCGTGCGGGATCCGGCTGAACAGCGTGCCGGGACGGCTCGACGTGAAGGCGGGGATGAACCGGGCCCAGTCGATGTCGGTGATGGCGATGGTGGTCTCGCCGCGGCCGATCGCTTGGGCCAGCCCGGCGAACGCGGTGTCCGGGTCCATGACCGGCAGCCCGCGGCGGCGCGCCAGATCGGCGGCGTCCCCAATCGCCGTCCGGCTCCGCAGGCTCGGCGAGTCCCACCGGCCCCAGGCCACCGAGGTCGCGGTGCGTCCGCGGTCGCGGCGTTGCCGGGCCAGCGCGTCGAGGTAGCTGTTCGCGGCGGCGTAGGCGCCGTGGTCCGCGCTGCCCCACACCCCGGCGACCGAGGAGAACAACACGAACGCGTCGAGATCGTGGTCGTGCAGCAGGGCATCCAGGTTGGCGGCACCGCGCGCCTTGGCCGCGACGACCTCCGCGAACTCCGCCGGGCCGAGTTCGGCCAGCGGGGCCCGGCGGAGCACCGCCGCGGCGTGCACCACGGCCCGCACGGTGTCTCCGTCGGCGGCCAGCCCGGCCAGCAGCGCCTCCAGTGCGGCGCGATCGGTCACGTCGCACGCGGCGATCGTGACCCGGGCCCCCAGTTCGCTCAGCTCCGCGCGCAGGGCGGCCATACCGTCCGCCGCCGCGCCACGGCGGCTGATCAGCACCAGATGCTCCGCCCCTTGCCGGGCCAGCCACCTGGCCACCAGCGGCCCGAGCTCACCGGTCGCGCCGGTGACCAGGACCGTGCCCCGCGGAGCCCACGCCACGTGGCCGTCTTCGCCGAGCGGGGCGGGTTCGAGACGGCAGCCGAACAACGCGGACGGGCGCAGCGCGAGCTGGTCCTCGCCCTCGATGCCGCCGAGCGCGTCGCCCAGCCGGGAGCGGGTCCGGTCGTCGAACGTTTCCGGCAGGTCGATCAGCCCGCCCCAGCGAGCGGGGTGCTCCAGGGCGGCGACCCGGCCGAGCCCCCACACCATGGCCTGCGCCGGGCTGGTCACCGGATCGGACTCCGCGACCGAGACCGCGCCACCGGTCACCACCCAGATCCGCGCCGGGGCGTCGAGCGCCGCCGCGGCCTGCACCAGCGCGATCGTGCCGGCCAAGCCCACGCTGAGCGCCGGCTGCTCGTGGTGCGCCCGCTCGTCCAGCGCCCACAGGGACAGCACCCCGGCGGCCGGTTCCGGCGCCTGTTCGAGCAGTGCGGCCAGCGCCGCGCGCTCGGTGTCGTGCTCGGTGACCTCGATGACGTGGGTGCGCGCGCCGCGCTCGGTCAGCGCGCCGACGCATCCGGCCACCCGGGGGTCGCCGGTCCGGCCTCGCGGCACGAGCACCAGCCACAGCCCGGCCAGAGCGGTGGCGGCACGTGCGGTGACCGGCCGCCAGGCAACCCGGTACCGCCAGGTATCCACTGTGGACAGTTCCTGGTTCCGCTGCCGCCAGGACGACAACGCCGGTAGCGCGGCGTCCAGCGGCAAGCCGCCGTCCACTCCCAGAACCGAGGACAGATCGCCGCGCTCCACCGCGTTCCAGAACTCGGCATCGAGCGGGGGCTGGCTCGGCGCCGCCTCCGGTGCCACCGGTTCCGGCCAGTACCGCGCGCGCTGGAAGGCGTAGGTGGGCAGTTCGACGCGGGGGGCCGCGGGCAGGGCGGCGGTCCAGTCGACCCGGACGCCGCGGACGTGCGCTTCCGCGGCGGAGGACAGCAGGCGCTGGTGATCGCCCTCCCCGAGGCGGAGGGTGTGCACCGCCGCGACCGGTTTGCCGTGGTCGTCGGCGATCTCCTCGACCGGGACCGTCAGCATGGGATGCGGGCCGGGTTCGACGAACACGTCGAAGCCCTGGTCCAGCAGGGTGCGCACGGCCTGGTCGAAGCGCACGGTCTGGCGCAGGTTCCGGTACCAGTAGTCGACGTCCAGCTCGCTGGTGTCCAGGAGTTCACCGGTCACGGTCGAGCAGAACAGCGTCGGCGAACTCCGCGGCCGCAGCCCCGCGACCGCGTCCCGCAGTTCCTCGCGAACCGACTCGATCTGCGGTGAATGCGACGCGAAATCCGACTGGATCCGGGCGGCCCGCACACCGGCACCGGCCAGCCGCTCCGCCAACTGATCGATCGCGTCCGGGGCGCCCGCGACGGTAACCGTGCGCGGGCCGTTCACCGCGGCGACCGCCAACCGTCCGTCCGATTCCGCCAGCCACTCCTCGACCTCGGCCACCGGCGAAGACACCGAAAGCATCGCGCCGTGACCGGACAGCTTCGCCGCGATGATCCGGCTGCGCGACGCCACCAGCCGCGCCGCATCCGCCAGCGACAACGCCCCGGCGACATGCGCCGCGGCGATCTCGCCCTGGGAATGCCCGACCACCGCCGAAGGCACCACCCCCAGCGACCGCCACACCGCCGCCAACGACACCATCACCGAGAACAGCGCGGGCTGCACCACGTCCACCCGCGACAGCGACGCCGCGCCCCGGCGGCCCCGCACCACATCCACCAACGACCAGTCCAGATACGGCTCGAACGCCGCCGCGCACGCCGCCACCGATTCCGCGAACACCGGCGACGAATCCCACAAACCCGCCCCCATCCCCCGCCACTGCCCACCGGCGCCCGAGAACACCAACGCGGTCCGGCCACCCGCCTCCGCCGCACCGCGCACCACATCCGGATGCGCCCCACCCGTGGCCACGGCGCCCAGGCCGGCCAGCAACTCCGCGCGATCGGCGCCGACCACCACCGCGCGATGCTCGAACGCCGACCTCGCCGTCGCCAGCGAATACGCCACCTCGGCCGGGGCCAGTCCCGGGCGCGCTCGAACGTGCTCGGCCAATGCCGCCGCCTGCGCGCGCAACGCCGCCTCGGACCGCCCGGAAACCACCCACGGCACCGGGGTGGCCGCGGTTTCCTCCACCTCGGCGGGCTCGGATCGCGGCGGTTCGGCGAGCACGACGTGACAGTTGGTGCCGCCCATGCCGAACGCGCTCACGCCCGCGATGAGGGTCCGGTCCGCCCGCGGCCAGTCGCCCAGTTCCCGCTGGACCCGCAAGTTCAGTTCGTCCAGGGGGATGTTCGGGTTCGGGGTCTCGTAGTTGAGGCTCGGCGGTACCTTCCGGTGCTTGATGGCCAGAACGGCTTTGAGCAAACCCGCGATCCCCGCGGCCGCCGCGAGATGGCCGATGTTGGTCTTGACCGAGCCGACCAGCAGCGGAAGTCCGGCCGCTCGCCCCGCGCCGAGAACCGCGCCCAACGCGGTCGCCTCGATGGGGTCGCCGACCTTGGTTCCGGTGCCGTGCAGCTCCACGTACTGCACGTCCGCGGGGGCCACGCCCGCCCTGCGGTACGCCAGCCGCAGGTTCTCCTCCTGCGCCACGGGATTCGGATCCGTCAGGCCGTTGCCGCCACCGTCGTGGTTCACCGCGCTACCGCGGATCACGCAATAGACCGGGTCGCCGTCCGCGAGCGCGTGCGACAACGGCTTGAGGACGACCGCACCACCGCCTTCGCCGAGTACCGTGCCGTCCGCCCTGGCATCGAAAACGAAACACCGGCCCGCCGGGGACAGGGCGCCGAGCTTCGCGAGCGTGACGCTGCTTTCCGGAGTGACGGTCAGGTTCACCCCGCCCGCGATCGCCAGCGTCACCTCCCCTCGGCGCAAGCTCTCGCACGCCATGTGCACGGCGACCAATGAGGACGACTGGGCCGAATCCACCGTGAGACTGGGCCCGTGCAGGCCCAGCGTGTAGGAGACGCGGTTGGAGATGATGCCGCGGTTGATTCCGGTGGCGGTGTGCTGGGTGACACCGGCCAAGCCATTGCGAAACAGCAGTCGTTCGTAATCCCCGGAACTTGCCCCCACGAAGACGCCGGTTTGGCTCCCGCGCAGGGCGTCGGCGACGATGCCGGCGTCCTCGAGCGCCTCCCAGCTCAGCTCGAGCATCAGCCGCTGCTGGGGATCCATCGCCACGGCTTCGCGCGGTGATATGCCGAAGAAGCCCGGATCGAAGCGATCTATCTCGTCCAGGAAACCGCCCCAACCGGATTCCGGCTTTCCGGCATACCGTGCGTCCAAGTCCCGTCGATCGGCCGGAATTTCGACGATGCCGTCCAAACCCTCTTCGAGCAATCGCCAGAAGGCGGCCGGACCGGGGGCCTTCGGCAAACGGCAAGCAATGCCGACAACAGCGACCTCATCGTCCTGCGCGAAATTCCCGACACGATACAGATCTGCCACGGCAGCACTCAACCTCTACAATCCGCGCCTCGTTGACACATCGCAGTAGCGCCACGAGCAGGCCATTCCGCGCCCGCGCGCCAGCCCTCACCGAATTTCGTCAACAATGAGCCCGATCGCAACAGTGCGATGGACACACTTTCCGTTCAGCCCGCAAATCAAGGAAACTGAGTGTTGTACTGTTGCGCCATTAAATTCACCGCCCCCAGTGCGGGTAAGGTCAAGGCTCACCATCCCGAACAGAGCTTACGGGCGAACATGTCGCCCGTAAAGGCAGACAGGTTGGGCGTTCCCACAGGTGGCGTGCAAACGGTATCGTGCAGCCACGCCACCCTGTTCGCGATCGTTAACACGCCGACAACGGGTGAAATCCAAAGTCTCCGGATCTTCCGGCCGCGCACCATGCGGTCAAACCGCTAGGAGAAAGGACCGAAGATGGAACCGAGCGGTCAGCTGTACCTCGACCTCCTGGAACAGGTGGTCACCAACATGATCTACGGCGACGAGCCGACCCCGAACGCCTGGGTTCCCGAGACGTCCTTCACCCGCGAGCACCGGGAAAACGGGCTCGACTGGCCCAGCACGGCGCACACCATGGTCGGGCTCAAACGGGTGCGGAACGTTCGCGCCTGCCTGGAGCAGGTCGTCGCGGACGGCGTGCCGGGCGACTTCATCGAAACCGGCGTGTGGCGCGGCGGGGTCTGCATATTCGCGCGCGGATTCCTGAAGGCGAACGGCATCACCGATCGGCGGGTCTGGCTGGCCGACTCCTTCCAGGGCATCCCGGACACCGGCGAGCACGGCCATCCCATGGACAAGGAGATGGCCCTGCACCAGGCGAACGAGGTACTCGGCGTCTCCGTGGACACCGTCAAGGAGAACTTCGCGCGATACGGCCTTCTTGATGATCAGGTCCAATTCCTGCCCGGCTGGTTCGAAGACACGCTTCCGGCCGCACCCATCGAGAAGCTGGCCGTCATGCGCCTCGACGGCGACCTCTACTCGTCCACTATGGACGCGCTGACCAGCCTGTACCCCAAGCTCTCCCCCGGCGGCTTCGTGATCATCGACGATTACGTCATCCCCGCCTGCCGCAAGGCGGTCGAGGAGTTCCGCGAAACCGAAGGCATCGACGACCCGGTGGAATCGATCGACGACTACAGCGTCTTCTGGCGGCGCGGCGCCTGATCGTCTACTTCAGACTTCCGCATCCTGTGCAAGTGCTCATTCTGCGCGGTTGAACGGTTTCGGCTCACACCGGCCGTTCAACCGCGCCGCGTTCGTTCGCCACCCCGGTCTCCTCAGCCGACTTCGTCGCGGGAAGCTCGTCCTCGACTCCCTTTCTACTTGGCGCGACACGTAATCCCTAGCGGGAGACGCCTGTGACGTCGATCACAGTTGGCCGTCGGTCAGGTTGTGCAGTGCTTCTGGGCGTCGGTGCGGACCTTCCTGCCGGTGAACTCCTCCAGGATGGCGAGGTTCTCCGGGGCGTAGTTGGTCGCGGTGATCTTGTCCGCGTTGGGGCTGCCCAGCTTGCCGGTGTAGGGCGCCGACTTCT
This sequence comes from Amycolatopsis anabasis, assembly GCF_009765355.1. Classification (GTDB taxonomy): domain Bacteria; phylum Actinomycetota; class Actinomycetes; order Mycobacteriales; family Pseudonocardiaceae; genus Amycolatopsis; species Amycolatopsis anabasis. Next base: position 44,362 of record NZ_VTHK01000063.1, read on the forward strand.
CCAGCCAGTAGGCCGTGCGCAGGAACTGGGTCAGGACCAGCTCGCGCACCTTCGGCTCGTTCTTGATCTTCGCCCAGTAATCGGGGTACCGGTCCTTGGCCACCCGCAGGTAGAGCAGCAGGTAGCGCAGGTTGGTGGCGGCGATGTCGCGGGCGTTGCTGGCTCCGACGCCCTTGATGTACTCCTGGACCACCGTCACCGCGGGCAGGCCCGTCAACCCGGCGTTCAGCTCCGCCGTCACGCCCTGGAAGTGGTACTCGCCCTGGGTCCGGTCGCGCAGGTAGATGCCGTCCATGGAGTCGCTGAAGCGGTCCTTGATCAGCGGCAGGATCTCCTTGCGGGGGAAACCGTCGTGCAGCGGCACCGCGGTGTCCTGCCGGGAGGCGTTGATCCAGGCCGCGGTGTGCACGTTCCACCTGGTCCGCGACGGGTCGAGGTCCCACATGTGGGTTTCCTCGTGGATGGCCACCATCATCGACTCGGCGAACGACTCGAAGCTGTCCTTCCGCACGAACTGGTCCCAGTACTTGTCCCGGGCCTGGGCGATGGCCAGCGCCTGCCCGCTGGGCCACCGGCGCTGGTACATGGCCTGGAGGGTCTGCATCCAGTTCGCGGAGTTGAACTTCGCCTTGAGGTCGCTCACGTCCGCGGTGGGCTGGGACGGTTCCTCATAGCAGTAGGGCGCGGCGGCGCTCGTGACGCGGGGCGTGGCGGCGGCGGTTCCCACCATCGGCCCCAACGCGAGGAGCGCGGTCACCAGGGAAAGGGCACGGGTACGACGCACGGGGACCTCGATTTCCGAGCGGACGTGCGGCGGGCAGGGGAACGGGCGGACGCCGCTCTGGTCGTCGTCACGGTGGATCGTATTGACCGCCGTTCCCCGGCTCCCAATCCCACTTCGGTATAACGCCCTGCGATACCGCTAGCCCGTGATCGCGTTCAGCGCGGGGAGGTAGCCGTCCCGGTGGCCCGCCCGGTTCGGGTGGTACGAGTTGACGATCGGGAAGGTGAGCCCGTTCAGCCACGGTGCGCCCGCGCAGATCCCGTGGTCGGCGAACCGGTCGCGCACGTCCGCATAGGTGAATCCGGCGGCCCGCACACGCTCGGCGATCCCGTCGGAGAGCTCGTCGGCCGCGGTATTCAGCACCGACACCTTGGCCCGGCTCATGTCGCAGAACCGGTCCGGGTCGAACAGCCGGGGGTAGCCGAGCACGACCACTCTGGCGTTCGGCGCCCTGGTCTTGATCTCCGCGTACACCCGGTCCAGCTTCCCGGGCAGCACGTCCTTGGCGTACTTTCGCGCCTCATCCACCCGCTCGGTGCAGCCGGCGTCCGAACCGAGCTTGCAGGTGGTCATCACGTCGCTGAAACCGGCGTCGTTTCCGCCGATCGAGATGGTCACCAGAGTGGTCGTGTCGCTGAGTGAGCGGACCTGGCTGGCCAGCACGTCGTCGGTGGTCGCGCCGCCGACCGCCGGGAACTCGAAACTCGCCACCGGGTGCGTGTCCGCCCAGAGCCGCGGGTAGGCGTTCGCCTTGCCACCGGCCCCGGTGCCGTCGACGTACGAGTCGCCGAGCGCCACGTAGTTCGCCGGCGCGACACCGGCCACGCTGGTGAACCCGGTGAGCGCCAGCACCACGGCGACCGCGGCGCCGAGGCCGGAAAGGGACCGGATGGGGCGCTCCCACCTGTTCCGCGAGCGAAAAGCGGCTGTCCTGGTGAACCTGCCGACGCGACGCACTCTGCCCCATCTCCCTCATGAGTCCGTGCTTGGGTACCAACCCACCGTGCAGCTGACCCGGCGACCACGCATCGACCAAAAGCCTGAAAGAACCTCACGCACGAGTGGTTTCGCGGGACGGGTTTCGCAGAATTGCGGACATCGCCGCGCCGGACCGGCCCGCACCCCGTGATGCTGACGACCACGAATGCCGTCACGCAGGAGGTGCCGTGGAAGCCGGAACCGAGCCACCCGAGGTCGTCACGATGACCTCGCACACCACCGAACCGGATCCGAATGGGCCGCTCGCGATCACGCCGTTGGTGAGCCTGCGCGACGGCTCGGTGCTGTACTGCGCGCGGTGGGCCGGTGCGGCCGGCGACCGTGGCACCGGTCCGGCCTATCGCCGGTATCGCGGTTACCTCGCGGACGACGCACTCCGGCCTCCGGGGTGCGTCGTGCTGGTCTGGATCGACTTCGATCGAGCGGGTGCGGCATCCGAGTTCTTCGACGCGGTCGTCGCCGGAAACCGGGAAGCCGCACCGATCACCGGCATGATCGCCGCCCAGCTGCACATCAGCACCGACGGCCGCCGCGGGCTGACCTACGGGGAATGGTCGGACGAGAGCGCCCATCAGGCGGCGCTCGGCCGCGGCGGACCGCTGGGGCCGGACGGCGCGGTCACCCGCCACATCCGCGCGGTGACCGGCGTGCGTTCCTTCACCTTCCAGCGCTACCGCCCATACCGGGCCAGTTGACCCTCCCCGGCCCGAACAGGAGCGACCGTGTTCACCGCTTACCTGATCGTCACCGCCCTCACCGCCGCGGCCAACCTCGCCGCGGCCATCGGGGATTTCGCCCGGCCCGGCTGGCTCTTGGACGGCATGACCAAATGCGGCGTGCCGCACTCCTGGCTGTTCCCGCTCGCGTTGCTGAAGGCGGCCGGAGCCATCGGCCTGCTCCTGGGATTCGCCGTACCGCTGTTGGGACTCGCTGCCGCCACCGGGCTGGTCCTGTATTTCGTCGGCGCGACCGCGACCGTCGTGCGCGCCGGCTTGTCCGCGAACGTTCCGTACCCGGCCGCGTACCTCGCGCTGGCCGTGGGTTCACTGGTGCTGCGGCTCGCTTCGAAATGAGGAATTGCCGCGATGCCAAGACGATCCCGATGGTATCGCACCGAACCAAGCCGAAATCCGCGGAACGATCGTGGCCAATTCGCATTTCCGCACTTTCTTCCGCCGGTATAAAACTGTTCATTAGATCTGACACATGCCGCTGTCCGGCGGGATCGCTGAGCCGAGTGGCTCCCGCATTCCTGCACTGGCTGGAGTATAGACGGTGAGACCGCCCCTCAGTACAATCGTTTGCAGGTAACGAACGAGCACGATTTGGTACCAGGTGGGTAGTTAATCGCCCCATCGAGGCCAGAACTCCCACTTTCGCCTGCTATGCGACATCGAGGTGTTTACCCGTGTCTGCCGATTCCGAACGGGTGCGCGCGTTGCGTGCGCTTTCTGAACGGGCCGCTGCCGACCTCGCCGAGGCGAGTGCGGAGGAGGCGTTGACGTGGGCGGTGGAGACGTTCGGTGATGATTTGATTGTTGCGTCGAAATATGCAGGATGCGGTGTTGATCGATTTGGCTGTGAAGGTCAAGTCTGATGTGGATGT
>NZ_VTHK01000064.1:0-1698 GCF_009765355.1 Amycolatopsis anabasis
GACAAGCCTGGTCGCCTGACCCCAGTAACGAGTCTCTACCGAACCCGGGGCGGTTCACAGAGCTGGGTTGTGTACGGCGCTGCGGGCTCTGAACCACAGTTGCAGTAGGCGCGTGCTCCGGGCTCGCCCCCTGAGTGTGGTGAATGCCTGGACCAACCGCGCGTTGACGAGCCGGTCGTTGTGCACAAACCGTGCTGCCACAACCTCCTTTCGCCGGAGGTGCGGATGATTGGGCTGGCACTAACGAAGTTATTGCGGCATCTCGTGGTGGTGTAGCGGGCAGGGGTGGCTCTGAACTCGGCCAGCACCGGTGTCCGGGTGCTGGTCAAAGGCGTGTCGACCTGCCCCTGCAGGGTGGTGACCTGCTCGACTCGGTGGTGATGCTTGCCCAGGTAGTCGGTGCCACGTCCCGGATCGCCTCGTCGGCGACCTCCCGGGCCTTCTTGGGGGTTGTAGATCACCCCAACTCGCTTGCAGATCAGGCCACGGTGTGGCCCGGGTCCGGTCCTTCCCCATCATGCGCCAGTGCGACCGGGAGAACATCGCGCTCCGCATTGTTTGTTGAAGTGACTCCACGATCCGGAGGTCGGCACCGAGTTGCGCGACCTTCTGCCCGGCCTGCACGAAGGCTGTGGAGGCCGGGCTGTTGAAGAACGCATTCCGGTGTCAGTGCCCTCCAGGCCCCGCTGGACCCGCCGTCAGATCGGGGGGCGGCGGCCGATGGTCCTCGTCCCACTTCTCTTGGGCGTCCTCCAGTTTCTCCAGGTACACGGCCACTCCGGTGAGGCCACCAATCGCGCCGCCTGCTGCAGCGCCTACACCAGCGCCTGCTGCAGTACCTGCACCAGGGACTACAGAGCCGACAGCCGCACCGGCACCGCCAACTAGCAATGCGCCACCTTGCCCATATCTGTTTACGTGATCCAGTAGATCGTCCGCATCTAGTTCTGGGCGTCCACCCCCGTCCGGCGGAGGCAGCGGCCTTGCCGGCTGGATGGCTGCGTTAATGTTCTTCGTCTGTATGGCCGGATTACTGTTCTGCACGGTCGCTTCACCGTTGAGTTGGCCGCCGAGGTTGGTCATGGCCTGGACGCCTTGTTGGTTGGTCTGCTGTCCGCGGGCGATGGCCTCCTGCACGAGCTTTTCCTGAGCGAACCGGCCTTCGGCTTCGCTGGGCGCCAAGGCACCAATCTTGTCGTAAATCTCACGGCCCTGGTCGAGGTCCTGCTGCCGCACCTGTTTGGTCGCATCCACCACATCGGCAGCACGATCAGCGTGCCCAGCCAGGCGGTTCATGACCGCGCCGGTCGACCGGGCCATCTCAGCGTGCTTGTCGGCGTTCTGCCGCAGTTGGTCTCCTGGCGTCCCACGAAAGTCTGGCTCGGTACCACGCGCCGCCTTCTGCCCCTCGTCCGCGGCCTGCTGCGCGCTACGGCCCGCGTCACGCCAACCCTTCGCCGTGTCCCGCAACGCGCCAGAATCCGTCACCGGCATCGGGCTCCCCGCAAGCACCCGACTATCGAAATCATCCCCGCTCTTCTGTTCCCCGCTGGCCTTCCTGGCCGCCTGCTCTCCACCGCCTTTCTGCTGTTCCCCACCGCCTTTCTGCTGTTCCCCACCGCCTTTCTGCTGCTCCCCACCGCCTTTCTGCTGCTCCCCACCGCCTTTCTGCTGTTCCCCACCGCCTTTCTGCTGTTC
>NZ_VTHK01000064.1:1708-45639 GCF_009765355.1 Amycolatopsis anabasis
GCCGCCTTTCTGCTGTTCCCCGGCCATCTCCGCACCTCCTGATCACTGTCGGGTCGGAATGCCATGCCACGCACGACCAGCCGGCCGTAGCCCGGTGGGACACCCCTTCCGTTGCCGAACTCAACGTCGACTAACAGAATGTCCCGCCACGCGCGTCCCGTACCACCCGTGGCCTCTTCAGGACACCCCCGCCACCTCAGCGCCACCGTCCCTTATGCTCGTCACGCCGTCCCACCCGATGTGACGAGCAGGGATTGGCCGAGTCGACATTAAGGAGATGACCACTACTGAGTGGATCGTCAACTTCGGGCATGTAAAATTCGCGATCACCTACTGCCACAAATAGGCTAAACACTCTAGCGCGGAGGACATTCGGAACGACCCGAGTCCGCCGACCCGGCGGCGCCGGGCTCAGGCGAGCACTCCGCCGAAGAGGGTATCGGGCGACTCGGTTCGTGGCATCGGCCGCGCCCGTTCGACAGGACTGCCGATCGGGGTGGATGGCAAGCCAGTCGGGCAAGAACTGAAGCAGGTCGGCCAGCTCGACAGCGTCGCCGGTGTTCAGGTTCATGGTGGGCGCCGTCCTTGGTCAGCTGACCGTGTCGACATCTGAGGCTTGCCGGGTGGGCCGGGCTGGAAGGGCGGCGGTTCTGCCGGTGATCTCACCGAAGGTGGGGAGGCCGAGGTTGATGGTGGTGGCGCGGCGGGCGCGTTCCTCCAACTGGGTGAGTTTGTCGTTCGCGTGGGTCAGGCTGACGTGCGGGCCTTCGGCTTCACCGAGCCAGCCTTCGCGTTCGGCTTCCTTGATTCGGGCGGTGAGGTTGTCGCGGATCTCGATCAGTTGGGTTTTCTCCTTCGGGTCAACGCGTAGGAGAGGGCATCGGATGCAGCTGTGCTCATTCGGCGCGGGCGGCGCTGGAGATCCAGAACGCCAGCAGCGCCCGGTCCCGATGGTGGTTCAACCCGGCGAACAGCGCGTTGAACACCTCGTCGGGGATCCGCTTGGGTGTCTTGGGCCGGTAGCGGCCCGTCCGCTCCTTCTTGAACGGCTCGAGCGGGTTGTGGTGGGCGTTCGCCCTGCCCGCCCGGCGTGACCGGTCCAGCGGGAACAGGTTGATGATCGGCCCAGACCCCGCGTGCAGGTGGTACTCGTAGAATGCTCGCAGCACCGTCTCGGCGTGGGCGCGGGTCGAGGCCGCGTACTTCCTACTCGGCCTCGACTTCCCGGTCACCGGGTTCAGGTCCCCGGCTGCCGACGGGCGGGGCGTCTGGCCGCGGGCTTCGGGGTTGTCCTTGTGACGCCAGTGGGGGCGGATTTGTCCGCGAGCCGCATCCACCGCATGAAGTCCCGCGCCTCCACGCGCGTGGCTTGACTCCAGGCCACGTCTACCACGTAGAGGTATCGCCACCACCGCAGCAGATCATTGCCATAGGAGTAGACCGTCGACTTCGACACGTCCACGGCCTGCAACTCTGCGAAGTATTCGGCCACCGGGGCCACTACCGCGCCATCAGCGTCGAGCAGCCGGTAGGACTCCCATTCCTCGCCGGTGCCGACCAGCCGCCCGACCTCGGGCAGGACGAGCGCCGCCAGATCCCGTTGATCACCCCAAGCACGCATGGCAGGGGAAGCTAGCAGAAACCCGTTCTGACCTGCAAAAACACTCCCACGAGTTCAGTCAATACACCCACCACAGCAAACAGGGAAGGTGACACCATGGACCCAGCGCCACGCGAACTCCGGGTCCGACTACCGGACTTGCCCCCTGACCGCTATGCGACCATCGTGCACGCCGTTGCCAGCGTGCTGAACGTGGCCGGGGTCGTCACTGAGTCATCGACTTCCCGGACCGCGGGTCCTCGTGCTCAACGCGGCCACGTTCCTGGTCGCCGCAGGGCTGCGGGCGATGATGCAGGTCGAAGGCTGCCTGCGGAAGCGCACTGGCATGGTCACCGAACTCAAGGAAGGCTGGACCGAATTCGCCGGTCGGCGCTGGCTGTGGAGCGTGGTGGCGCAGTTCGCTATCGTCAACGCGCTCGGCGTCGGCGCCTTTCGGGGTGCTCGGCGCGCTGGCCGCGGACCGCCAGCTTGGCGGGGCGCGCGATTGAGGCTTCATCCTCTCCTGCGACGCGATCGGGATGGTGCTCGGTGGTCTGCTGATGATGCGGCTGCGGCCGCAGCGATTGCTGGCCTCGGCCGTCTCCGCCGGCCTGCTGCTCGCGCTGCCGCTGGCGGCATTCGCGATCGACTTGCCGCTGCCGCTGATCTGCGTGGCGTCCCTGCTCGGCGGCTTCGGGGTGGAGATCTTCAGCGTCAACTGGATGACCACGCTGCAACAGGAGATACCGCACGAGAAGTTCTCCCGGATTGAGGCCTACGAGGCCCTGGATTCCTTCGGGCTGACTCCGCTGGGGGCGGCCGCCGCCGGTCCCGCCGCGGACCGCCTCGGGCTCGGGCGTTCCCTGTGGTGCGCGCCCGGTGCGATCCTGGCCGTCACCGCCCTCGTGCTCACGATTCCCGATGTGCGAAGGATGCGGCGCGCACCGGACGAGGAAAAGTCCGCCGGCGGGCCGCCGTTCTGACAACGACACGATCCCGGGAACGAAAGCCGGATCTGTGCACCACTCTCCCAGCCGGGCCGAAGCAGGAGCATCCATCCCAGGAACATCCGGCCCGGCTGGGAAAATCGTGGAGGAGGAACCCGCGTGTCCGGACGACTCGGCGGACTCACGAGCGCGCTCCGCGAGCGCTTTCCGCTCCACCGGATCGTCTACCTCGGCCGCGCGTTTCAAGGCGGACAACCGCAGCAGGGGGTGCATGGTGAAATGCAGGTGCCCCGAGGCGTCCCGGCCACCGACCTGCAACAGGTTGCTGTCGATGAGGCGCTCTATCGAGAATTCGGCCTCTTCGATGGAACGGTCGAGCACCGCTGCGGCAGTCCCGGACGTGTAGGTGCCGTTCTCCACGTGCGCGAGCGCCCGCAAGGTCTTCTGACTCTCCGGGTCGAGCGCGTCGTAGGCGCGGGCCAAGCACGAATCGACCCCCAGATCATCGAAGGCCAACTGTTTCAGCCGGTTGCCGGGCTGGATGAGCGAGGCGAGCAATCGGTGCAGCGACCAGTGTGGGCGCACCCGCAAGTGCGCGCCCACAGCGCGCAGCGCGATGGGCAGACCGCCGCAAAGCCTCGCCAGCCGGAGTGCCGCGTCACGTTCGGCGGCCAGCCGTCGTTCGCCGACCATCGCGGACAGGACCGCCAGTGACTCCCCCATCGCGAGCGGTTCGAGAGCGATGATCGGAACGTCAACCAACGCGGACAGGGAATGTTGGCATGTGGCCAGGACCGAGGTGCCCCCGACACCGGGGAACACCGAGCGGATCTGGGCCTCGCTCGTTGCGTTGTCCAGCACGATGAGCACCCGCCGCCAAGCTAGCAGCGCCCGCAGCTGAGCGCAGGCGTGCTCGAGATCTTCGGCGCCGTCGGCCGGTGCGGCGCCCAGTGAGGCCGCGACCCGGCGCACGATCTCCGCTGGCCGGAGCACCGGTTGCCCCTGGGGCGCGAGGTCCATGTGGAGCTGGCCGTCCGGGAAGTCGTGTCGCCACCGGTGTGCCGCGTGCACCGCGAGCGCGGTCTTGCCGACCCCCGGATGCCCGGTGATCAACGCGATCCGGACTTGGGCGTCCGTCTGGTGGCGGTCGGTGTGGAGCAGGCGGTCGAGCAAGCCGAGCTCATGCTCGCGGCCGATGAGGCCGGGCATATCCGGCGGTAGATCACACCAGGACCGCTCCTCCGTCGGCTCATGGAAGGCCCGATGGTGACGGATCAGCGACGGGTCCGTCCGCGGGATTTCCGCGTCTGGGTGGATTATCGCCACGCGAGCCAGGCGGGTGAGCGCGGCGGTTTCCCGCTCGCCGAGGTCGAGCGCCTTGGCCAGCAGCTCGATCGTTTTGCGCTGCGGCCTTCTCGTCCTGCCGCGTTCCAGGTCGCTGATCGCGCGCACGCTCAGGCCAGATTGGTCCGCCAATTCTTCCTGCGTGAGCCCGGCGTCAATTCTGCACTCACGAAGGGCTCCGCCGAAGGAACTGGAAAGAATTGGTTCATACACCACAAATCCCCCTAGTTAGCAGTGTTTCGTGTCCTCTTTCTTTCGACACTGGTCCTCTACCCCTGATTGCCAGTACGGTACCCACGGCTCAGAACGCCGCGCAAGGTTGATTCCCGCCGGTCAACTAAAGTTGATTCTCACCCAACATCTGGTGATTTGCCGGATCACTTCCGGGTTCCTGCCGGAGGAAGCACATGTCCAACCTCTCTGCCGAAGCTGTTACCTGGCTGGCAAAGGCTACTGGGACGAGCCTTCGGACGGGGACGGTTTCGAGCGCTAAGCGGAGGGCGATCGAACGGCTGGAGATGGTGATCGAGCACATCGACAACGACCTCACCCTCCTCACCGACGGCGAGCATGTCAGCGGCCCCTCGGCCGCCGAACACCGGGCTCGCCTGGCCCGCGTTTCCCGTTTCGCCGGCCGGGTCGTGACCGGCGTCCGCAACGCCCGACGCCTGCTGACCCAAGCCGACCCGAACATCCATCACGGCGACGCCATGACCTGCGTCTGGGCAGGCCGAAACCGCCGCCTGCCGCAACACCAAACTGGCTCAAGGACTACCGGTCGACGATGCACCCGACGAATCAGAGTGCCGCTCAAGTTGCACCAACCTCGCCTACACCGACCGCGACATCAACCAACTCCGCGATCGCCTGGCACAGCTCGACATCGGCGCGAGCGACCCGCTAGCACCGCACCCGCTGCGAGACCGAGCAACCGCCCAAGCCACACAAATCCGCACGATCATCCGGCGGCACGAACACGAGCATCAGTCCGATTTGGACGATGAGAAGTGGCATGAGCCGCCGTCCCCGGGGCCGGCAAACCGAGCAAGCCGCCATCCGCGCCGCCGCGGACCGGCTTCTGGCCGGGAACCCGCTTCACTCCACCACCGGCAAGCTCACCACCACTGAACTGATCACCGAGTCCGGGCTGCGCCGGGATGTGGTTTACGAACACCGCGACCTGGTCGACGAGTTCAAAGCGCACGTGAAAGCCCAGAACTCCACCCCAGTCGCCATGCGACAGCTCGCCGACGACTACACCGCAGCGAAAGAGGAACTGGCGACCCTCAAAGAGGATCTGAGCAACGAACGGGCCGCCACCGCGCTCCTGCGCCGCGTGGTCGCCGAACTTTCCCTTGAGCTGGAACAGGCCAGGGACGAACTCACCCACGCACACCAGATCGCCCGGCTGCCTACTCATCAACATGAGTAAGTCTCGAATCTCCCACCTGACCAGGATTCCCACAGCGGACGACATGATCCGACCACCCTGAATCCGGCAATGGACTTGCCTAGTGAATGCGCTGCAGGTTGCACCGCTCGTCGATCTGTACCAATGCCTTGCGAAACGGGGCCTCCACCGTCGTGCGGAAATAGCACGAGCTGGCATGGGCGCCGTCGGCGATACTGCGAACGACCACGACCAGTCCTCCGACTCGACCCAGCCTCCGAGACTGAGAGTATGCGATATCCAACGGACCGTTAGTGTTCGCCTGGCCAATAGTGTCTGTCCAGCTAATCGATCGAACATCGAGAGGATTCTTCGGCGGGCGCTGTGGTCATGTTCAGCCGAACTGTCCGAACGACCAACATGCAGGTCAAAGACTGCACTGGGAAAAAGGTGGGCAGCTTGTCCAGTACCGGTCCGGTCCGATTGCAGTCGGGGGATCCGCTCGCCGAGCTGCTCGCGGTCCCGCCGGAGCTCCTCGACCTCACCCTGGATCAGTTCCGCATTCTCGTCGTCGTGCACAAGACCGGGACCGCGTTGTTGGCTGCCCGAGCACTCGGGCGTGAGCAGTCCAGCGTGCAGAAGCAGCTCAACAACCTCAACGACACCGCACAACGCCTCATCGGCGAATCGCTGGTGATCAAACAAGGCCGCGGCGAGCCGTTCCTGTTCAGCCCCAGCGGAGACGAAGCCGTCGCCCTGGCCGAGAACACCCTCGCATCCTGGTCCGGCGGGATCCACCGCGCCCGCCGCCGGGTCGGCACCACAATCACCGTCGGCACGACCGAGTTCACCATCCGGTTCCTCGGCGAGAACTGGCCCGCCATCCAGCAAGACTTCGAAGGACGCGAAGTCGAACTCAAGATCTCCCACGTCCGCACCCGCGACTTCTGCGCCAAACTCGACGCCCAGCAAGTCGACCTCATCTGCGGATCCTTCGCCACCGAACGCGACCAACTGCCCACATTGGACTACGACTTTATCGAATGGCACCGCGAAGGCGTCGCCCTGCTCGCCAACCTCACCACCCGCGAACTCCCCGACAAACCCGTCACCTAAACCAAACTCCGCGATCTCCCACTACTCGCCCTCGCCGCCGGACTGCTGGCGGAATTCCTGCGCCGCTGGTACGGGCCCGACTACCGCGGCACCCTCAACATCATCGCCGACATCGACTCTCTCAACTACGGCCTCGGCTTGCTCAACAGCCACCTCCTCCACGGCTGCCTGCTCACCACCAGCGCCGTCGCCCAAGCCGTCATCGACCGACGACTCCCCGGCGGAGAGCAACTCCGCCTCGTCGAATTTGCCGACCACTACCGGCCCGACCTCGAACTCGTCACCGGCATCTTCGGCCGCAAAAACGAACGACACCGATACACCCCGGACCACCCGCTCAACCTGCTGTGGCGTCAGTTCACCCAGCACGCGCCCTCCACGCCCTCGTAGCGGCACGAACCCCAACAATCAGCACCACTTCTCCGCCGCAGTGGGGCGTGTTCACGACTGGCTCAACCGAGCGGACGCCGAGCGCTCACAGGGGTGGGCGACAACGGGTTGGCTGGATGTCCCGGCCGACTTGGGCACAGGTCTTCGATCCGCTCGGAGCTGTGTCGAGTTCGACGACGAGCAGCCCGCTGGCTCATGCCCGGGCCTTCGGCGTTCACCGCGACGCGCTCGGTGGTGGCCTCTTGCCGGGCTCGGTCTGGTGCTTCACGCTGGCGGGGATCTTCGCCGAGGTCGAACATCCCCCGGCCCTTCGACCGGCCGGGGGTTGCGGCGGAGAGGGGTAACTCGGCGAAGGGGTACCGGTATGGACACCAGCACGAGCGGGAAGCGCCGGCTGGATGACCGGAGGCTGGTCACGGCGTTGGCGGATGCGCTGGAGGTGTCCCCGGCTGAGGTGTTGGACCAGCCGGTACGGCATGTGGATCCCGATCTGGCGGCCGCGCAGGGCACGGTGGCGCCGCGTCATCGTCGACAAGGTGTCCTGGCTCGTCTGCAAAGGCCCCTCCGCCGGAGCCACCGTGCTGGCCGTGGCCCCGTACAACACCGCGGTCACCCCGTCGTGCAGTATGGCGTCGCTCACACCTTGACTCCCAGCACCGTCGTCGCTCGCTGCCGGACGTACTCCAGGTCCGCCAGCGGGTCGCTCGTCTCCGACACGCTCACCGCGAACGCCCGGACGAACGGGTTTATTCGGAACGCGGCCGGGCGCGCCGAGTCGTAGTGGACAGATGTGATCTGCCACTCTATCAGGTACTCGATCATCCGCTCGGCGGTGTCCACCGACGTGCCGAGCACCGCCGCTGCCATGTCCAATGTGAACTCATCGGCGTGGATATGGGACAGCGCGCACAACGCTCGCTGCGTGTCCGGGGGCAGCTCCTCGTACAGGGTGTGGAACCGGCCGCTGAGGTCCGTCCGGCTGGACCCGATCAGCTCCTTCCTCGTCTGCGGGTTGATCAGCGCCGTGAACATCCGGCGCAGTGTCCAATGTGGATTGCGCAGCAGTCGGCCGCTCACCCACTGCAGGGCGAGCGGGAGCCCGCCGCACAGGGTGGCCAGCCCGATCGCCGCGTCGTACTCGTCCCGCACTCGCTGCTCACCGAGCACCGCCGCGAGCAGCGCCACGGACAGGCCGACCGACAACGGCTCGACCAAGACCGTCGGCATCCCCACCTGCGCGGGGAACCGGCGCCGACACACCGCGAGCACCGCGCTCGCGCTGACACCCGGCAGCACCGCGCGCACCTGGGCTTCGCTGACAACCTTGTCGAGGACGATGAGGAGCCGGCGGCTGGCCAGGAAGCTCCGCAGTGCGGCCGCTGCGGATTCGAGGTCAGCGCCCTCCGCCACCGGTGCGCCGACCGAGCGGGACAACCGCCGCACGACGTCGAGCGGGCGCATCGCCGACTGGCCGTCGGGACTGAGGTCGATGAAGAGCTGACCGTCCGGAAACAGGTGCCGCCACTTGTAGGCCGCGTGCACCGCGGCCGTCGTCTTGCCCACCCACGGCGACCCGACGATGAACGCGGTGTTGCCGTTGGCGGGGGCCAACGTCTCGGCCGCGGCCACCGATTGCAGGAAGTCGTCGAGCACCGGGCAGTTCGGCAGCGTGTTGTGCAGCCCTAGCAGCCGCGGCGGCAACTCGCAGATCCGGCCCGGATCCGCCGTCTCGAAGCGGGCCGCGTCGTGACCGCACTGGACCGCGTCGGCCGCGGCGTGCGGCAGCGACACCTGCAGAGTGGACTTCCGGGCGACGTAGACGAGCCGAGCCGTGTCGCGCTCGTCCAGCCGCATCCCGCTGGCCAGCAGCTCCACCGTCTTGCGTTGCGGGCGGCGGGTCCGGCCCCGCTCGAGGTCGCTAATCGCCCGCACGCTGACGCCCGACGCCTCCGCCAATTCTTCCTGCGTAACGCCGGATTTGATACGCAATCTCCGCAATTCAACTCTGAATGATTCGTTTGATTCGAACACAAGGCCCACCCCCAAGTGAATTTCCCCGTCGGCCCGCCCGCGAAAGACACGAACGCACCGCGAGTACCCTTGACCGGCGATCGTGCGCCCCGGTCGGCGCCACCCGACAACTCCCCAGCCCGCGATCACCGATTGCACACACCCGACACCTGGCGGAGTGCGCGATCCGATCAATTCAATACAAGCCGAATTTCACCCCAGCTACCAACCTCCCCCATTTTTTACTTGTACCACAGTGCCGCTATCCCCCAGCCCGGAGATCACGTCGTGGAATTCTCTTGTCACCGCGCCTCGACACCGAGAATGCCTGGACGGGCCGGAAAGTTCAAGGGTCAAGCGAACGTCGGCGAACGGCCGCACAGCTCGCGATCGGTCGCGAGCCGGAACCCGGCGGCACACGAAGAGGAAACCGGAGACCCGTCCTGCTCACCGGGTGGCTCCGGGTGGCGCACACACAACTGGGCGGCGCCGGATGACTAAGGCCGACTGTCGATCTCCATAAGGCGCGCCCTCGGAGGGTTTCGTTCGGAATATACAAGTTTGTCTATCAACGTGTCTGACATGTTGTTAAGGCATCGATATCACTTAAGTCCGTTTTGTTCAGTTTTGCTCGAGAGGCCGCGGAACGTGCACCGAAACCGCCGGAACACTGCAGCCGTTCTCTCAGGTGTCCGGACCGCGGTGAGCCAATAAGGTCGTGGGTGACGTCGAGTTCGAGTTTCTTTCCCCGTCAGGCCACTCGAGGTGACCATGCCGAAAACAAATGCTCCCGCTTTGTTCAGCGAAGAGTTCACCGCAAATCCGCACCCCACGTACCAGGCACTCCGCGAAAACGAACCGGTGGTGTGCAAGCGGTACGCCGGCGAACGTATGCAGGTGTGGTTCGTCTCCCGCTACAAAGACGTCCGCGCGGCGTTCCGCGACCCGCGCTTCCGCAAGAGCCGCGATTCGGTGTCGACGGGCGGGCTGGCCAGGGGGCGGGGAAATCCCGAACTGGCCGCGTTCCACCGGACGCTGATCATGCTGGACCCGCCGGAACACACCGCCCTGCGCAGGCTGGTGGCCAAGGAGTTCACCCCGCGCCGTATCCGGGCGATGGCGGACAAGGCGGCGGCCTACGTCGACCAGCTCGTCGCCGGGTTCCGGCCGGACCGGAAAGCGGAGCTCATCGGCGACCTCGCCGTTCCGCTGTGTTACCACATCATCGGCGGCATGCTCGGCTCTCGGCCCGAGGACGACTGGCCTGGGTTCGACTGGAACCGGCTGCGGGTGCTCGGCAACCGGCTGACCACGCCGGACAACAGCGCGACGACCGTCGACTACGACGAAATCAAGTTCGAGATCAAGGCGATGGTCGAGGTCTTGATCGCGCGACGCCGCGAGAAGCCCGGGCCCGACGTGTTCAGCGCGTTGATCGCGGCCACCGATCGCGGCGAGCTGACCGCCGACCAGCTCTTCGGCCTGGTGGTCACCCTCGTGCTCGGCGGCATGGACACCACGGCAGCCTTCCTCGGCAACGCGCTCCTCGCGCTGCTGCTCGACCGCGACCAACTGGAGCTGCTGCGGTCCCGGCCCGAGCTGATGGACAACGCGGTCGAGGAACTGCTGCGGTTCGACGGCGCCATGCAGACCGCGTCGTTCCGGTTCACCAGCGAAGACGTCGAGCTCGGGGGCACGGTGATCCCCCGCGGTGCGGTCGTCGCGCTGACCCTGGCCGCGGCCAACCGCGATCCCGAGCGGTTCCCCGACCCCGACCGGCTGGACATCACGCGGGACGCCAAGCACCACGTCGCGCTCGGGCACGGCATCCACAACTGCCTCGGCGCGGAACTCGGCCGGATGCTGACGCGAATCACGCTCGAGACCGTGCTGCGCCGGCTCCCCGGCCTGGCGCTCGCCGCGCCGCCCGACACCCTCGACTGGCGGCCCGGCATCCTGCTGCGCGCCGTCCGCGAACTGCCCGTCACCTTCACTGACAAGGAGAGCCGATGACCCAGCAGGACGCGGTGCCCGAGCTCTTCAGTCCCGAGTTCGTGGCCTGCCCGCACGCCACCTACGAGCACATACGGGAGAAGGAAGGGGTTTCCCAGCGGTTCTACCCGGGTGGCCTGAACCGGCTCTGGTTCCTCACGCGCTACGACGACGTGCGCGCGGCGCTGATCGATCCCGACCTGGTCAAGGACCGCAGCTCGGTCACCGAGGGCTCGCTCGCGGCGCACCAGCTGATGGACCCGGAGCTGAAACCCTTCCACCGCAACCTGTCCATGCTCGACCCGCCCGAGCACACCCGGCTGCGCCGCGTGATCGCGAAGAACATGACACCGCGGCAGGCGCGCCAACTGCAGGAGCCCGCAGAACGGCTCGCCGACGAGCTGATCGACAAGTTCGCCGCTAACGGCGAAACGGAACTGATCGAGGGGTACGCGTCGCCGCTGGCCGACGGGATCATCGGCGAGCTGGTCGGGGTGCACGTGCTGCCGCCGGCCGACTGGGCCCGGCTGCGCGAGCTCGGCCGCAACCTGACCAGCCCCAGCTACCAGCACCACTCGGAGGACTTCGACCGCATCAAGTACGAGATCCGCGACCTCGTACTCGAGGTGATCCGGTTGCGCCGCGCGCAGCTGGGCGACGACGTGATCAGCGATCTCGTCCGGGCCCACGACCGCGAGGAGATGACCGAGCAGGAACTACTGGCCATGGTAGTCACGATGGTGCTGTCCGGCGTCGACTCGGTCACCGCCTTCCTGGGGACCGCACTGCACTCGCTGCTCACCCACCCGGACCAGCTGGAGCTGCTGCGGGCCCGGCCGGAGTTGATGGACAACGCCGTCAACGAGCTGCTGCGGTACGACAGCGGGACCCAGACGGCGACGTTCCGCTTCGCCGCCAAGGATCTGCACTATGGCGACACCGTGATCCCCAAGGGTGCGGTCGTGTGCCCGGTGATCACCGCCGCGCACCGGGATCCCCGGCACTACGACGAGCCCGAACGGCTCGACGTGACCCGCCAAGGCGAGCTCAACATCGCGTTCGGCATCGGCACGCACAACTGCCTCGGGCAGAAGGTGGGCCAGATGGTGAGTACCGCGGGGCTTTCGGCCGTGGTGCGCCGGCTGCCCGGTCTGCGGCTGGCCGTCGAGCCCGCCGAGCTGCGCTGGCGTTCGGGGTTGCTGCTGCGCTCGGTCTACGAGCTGCCGGTCCGGTTCGACGCGAAGGGAGCCCTCGAATGACGGAGATCGCGGACAGCAGCCCGGTTTCGGAGATGTTCACGGCGGACTTCCGCCGCGACCCGTACCCCACCTACGCCCGGTTGCGCGAGTCGGCCGCGGCGTGCCCGGTGACGGCGCCGCACGGGTTCCCGACCTACGTGATCACCCGCTACGAAGACGCCCGGGCCGCCCTCGCCGATCCCCGGCTCAGCAAGGACATGTACGGCGCGTGGGACGCCTACGTCGCCATCTTCGGCAACAGCTCGGTGCACCTCGACGACAACATGATCAACTCCGACGGGGTCAAGCACACCCGGCTGCGGCGGCTGGTCAACGTGGCCTTCACCCCGCGCCGGGTCGAAGCGCTCCGGCCGCGAGTGCAGGCGATCACCGACGAGCTGCTCGACGGCATCCCCTTGGGGGAACCGGTCGACCTGATGGCCGCGTTCAGCTTTCCCCTGCCGATCACGGTGATCTGCGAGCTGCTGGGGGTGCCGGAAGCGGACCGGGCGGACGTGCAGCGGTGGTCGGCGACCGTGGCGCACACGGGGTTCGACGAGGAATCCACCAGCGCCCAGCAGGAGGCCGAAGGTCGGCTGCACGAGTTCCTGGTGGACCTCATCGTCCGCAAGCGCGTCGAGCGAGGCGACGACCTGATCGGCTCGCTGGTGAGCGCCCGCGAAGACGACCGGCTCGACGAGCGGGAGCTCGTGTCGTCGGCCTGGCTGCTGCTGTTCGCCGGCCACGAAACCACCGGCAACCTGATCGGCAACTCGATCTTCCACCTGCTGCAGCGCCCGGACCGGCTGGCTGAGCTGCGCGCGCGGCCGGAGTTGACGGCGCACGCGGTCGAGGAGCTGCTGCGCTTCGACGGGCCGGCCGAGAACGCGACCTTCCGGTACGCCACCGAAGAAATCCGCATCGGCGACGAAGTGATCCCGCAGGGCGCGCTCGTGCAGATCGCGATCGCCGCGGCCAACCGGGACCCGGCCCGCTTCCCCGATCCGGACACGGTCGACTTCGGCCGCGCCAACAGCGGCCACCTCGGCTTCGGCCACGGTGCGCACTACTGCCTCGGCGCGCCGCTGGCCCGGATGGAAGCGCAGATCGCGCTGTCGACGCTGTTCACGCGCTACCCGGGGACCCGGCTCGCCGTGCCCGCCACGCAGGTGCCGTGGCTCGGGGTCGAGATCCCCGCGTTCCGCGGGCTCGCCGAACTGCCGGTCCTGCTGGCGTAACGGAGGATCCGAATGCCCACGGCCACGTCCACCGGGCTGCTGCGCCACACCGACGCTTCGCTGCCCGAGCGCATCGCCGAGTCCGCCGCGACGATCGACGGGGTGCTGACCCACCGGGAAGTGCTGGCGTGGCTGGAAAGC
Organism: Amycolatopsis anabasis; assembly: GCF_009765355.1. Taxonomy (GTDB): domain Bacteria; phylum Actinomycetota; class Actinomycetes; order Mycobacteriales; family Pseudonocardiaceae; genus Amycolatopsis; species Amycolatopsis anabasis. The sequence continues at coordinate 15,115 of NZ_VTHK01000064.1, forward strand.
CGCCAGCCGCACCACGTCCAAGAGGTGCGGCGGATCCCCTTCGCCGAGCTGGGCAGCTGGGGTTTCGACCCGGGCACCGGCAACCTCGCGCACGCCAGCGGCCGGTTCTTCTCCGTCGAGGGCTTGCGGGTGCGCAGCGACTTCGGGCCGGTGCGCGAATGGTCCCAGCCGATCATCCACCAGCCCGAGATCGGCATCCTGGGCATCGCCGTCCGCGAGATCGACGGCGTGCTGCACTGCCTGATGCAGGCCAAGGCGGAGCCCGGCAACCCCGGCGGGTTGCAGCTCGCGCCCACGGTCCAGGCCACCCGCAGCAACTACACCCGGGTGCACGGCGGCCGGGTGGTGCCCTACCTGGAGCAATTCGCCCCGGCCGACCCGCGGCAGGTCATCGCCGACGTCCTGCAGTCCGAACAGGGCGCCTGGTTCTACCGCAAGCGCAACCGGAACATGGTCGTCGAGGTCGGTCCCGAGGTCGAGGCGGGGGACGACTTCCGCTGGCTCACCCTGGGGCAGCTGCACCGGCTGCTGCACCTCGACAACGTCGTCAACATGGACGCCCGGACGGTACTGTCCTGCCTGCCGGCGGCGGCCGACCGGGGCGGTGCGACGCGCCCGGCCATCGCCCGCTCGGCGGACGGCTCCGCGGGCAGCCTGCACACCACGGCGGAGGTACTCAGCTGGGTCACTCGGATGCGCACCGAGCATGAACTGGTTACCGAGCGAGCACCGCTGCGCGAGATCGAGCGCTGGCACCAAACGGACTCCGCCATCGCGCACGAGTCAGGGCGGTTCTTCAGCGTCGTGGCCGTAGACGTGCAGGCCGGCTGCCGGGAAGTCGATTCGTGGCAGCAGCCGTTGCTCGAGCCGCACGGGGTCGGAATCGTCGCGCTGCTGGTCAAGCGCTTCGACGGAGTGATGCACGCCTTGATCAACGCCCGGGTCGAGCCCGGTTACCTCGACGTCGTCGAGCTGGCGCCCACGGTGCAGTGCGTCCCGGAAAACTACCGGCACCTGCCGCCCGACAGCCAGCCGCCCTACGTGGACCTGGTGCGCGCCCGGCGGCCGGAGCGGACCTGGTTCGACGTCGAGCTTTCCGAAGAGGGCGGCCGGTTCTACGACGCCCGGAGCCGGTACGTGATCCTCGAAGTCGACGACGGGTTCTCGGTCCGGCCGGACGGCCAGTTCCACTGGCTGACGCTGAGCCAGCTGACCGTGCTGCTGCAGCACCGCCACTACCTCAACGTCCAGGCCCGGACGCTGGTCGCGGCGCTGCGGGCGCTGATATGAGCACCCGGCCGCGATGCGGGTGATCGGCGGCGGTTTCCTGGCCTCACACCTGCGCGCGCACTTCGGCGACCGGCACCCCGGCGTGACGGCGATCGCGGCCGGCGTGTCGAGCACGATCGTCGACTCGGCGGCCGAATTCGACCGCGAAGCCGAGCTGCTGTACCGCGTCGCGCTCGAGTGCCGGGACCGCGGCCGGCTGGCGTTGTTCTTCTCGACGGCGTCGCCGGTTCTGTACGGGACGCCGTCACCGGGCACCGAGACCGGGCCGGTGTTCCCCACTTCGGCCTACGGACGCCACAAACTGGCGCTGGAAACGGTGCTGGCGGCCAGCGGGGCCGGCTGGCTGACCCTGCGGCTGAGCAACCTCGTCGGCCGGGGCCAGCGCGAGCACCAGTTGCTGCCCGCGTTGATCGCCCAGGTCCGGTCCGGATCGGTGCTCGTGCGCCGCGGCGTCTCCCGGGACCTGGTGGACGTCCGCCACGTCCTCGCCGCGCTGGACGGCCTGCTGCGCGCCGGGGTGCGCGACACCGTCGTGAACGTGGCGTCCGGGGTGCCGACGCCGGTCGAGCGCATCATCGCCGGCATCGAGGACCGGCTCGGCACGACGGCCCTCAAGCAGGTGGTGCACCGGCCGGAGAGCACGCCGATGGTCAGCCTGGACCGCCTGCGGCGGCTCGTGCCCAAAGTGGACACGTTCGGCTTCGGGCCGGGTTATCTGTCCACAGTGCTCGATCGGTACGTTCCGGCCAGCGAGCCCGCGCTCCCCGCGTGAACGGCGCGGCCGGGCGGCGGTGAAGGAAACCTCCACCGCCGGTCGGCCGCGCATTCACCCCCGCCGCGTCGCCGCGACCGGCTTGACCAGCTCCCCGGCCACCTCGGCCGGGCTCGGCCGGACCGCGTTCTCGGCCGCCAGTCGCTGCGAGACGTCTCGAAGTCCCCAGTCGTCCACGATCCGGGCGGCGGCCGCGGCGATCTCCGTCGGGTCCTCCGTGGCCCGGGACAAGCTGGTGCCCGCGCCGACCTCGGTGATCCGCCCGGCGTTGCGGAACTGGTCGCCGAAGTGCGGGACGATCAGCTGAGGCACGCCGCACGCCGCGGCCGTCAGGGAGCTCCCCATGCCTCCGTGGTGCACGATCGCCGCGCAAGCCGGCAGGAGGACGGCCAGCGGCACCCAGTCCGCCCGCACGCCGTCGGGCAGCTCGCCCAGCACCGACCGGTGGTTCGGGTCGATGGCGATGACCACCTCGTGGCCGAGCTCGAGGAACTCGTCCAGCAGCCGCCGCCACAGCGGCGCGGGCTGCGGATCCCGCTGGGGCAGCAACGTACCCATGGTCAGGCACACCCGCGGCCGGGCCGGCGCGCCGTCGGTCAACCAGGCGGGTACGTCGGCCGGCAGGTGGTGGGGGACGTACCGCATCGGGGTCACAGGCGCGTCCGCCGGGAACTGCAGGCCGGCCGGGCAGACGTCGAGCGTCCGCACGGGCTCGGCCAGCGGCGGCAGCCCGGCGGCCGCCATCGACGCGGTCGCGGCGGCCAGCACACCCTCGGGCGGGAACAGTCCCCAGTGGTGCCGCACCCAGGGCACACCAGCCTCGGTCGCGGCGGCCGGGCCGGCCAGCTCCATGGGTTCGGAGACCACCAGATCCGGCTGCCATTCCCCGGCCAGCCGCCGGACGGCCGGCAGCGCCCGGACGGCTGCCTCGCCGCACCGCCGCCCGCTGCCCTCGGCCGCCCGCTGCGGGTCGAACCGGCCGAAGTTGACGCCCGTCGGCGGTTTCAGCAGCGTGGACAGGTCACTTGGGGGCAGCACGGCCGTGGCCGGCAGGCCCACTCCCCGCACCGCCGGCGCGAAAGCCTCGTCACTGGCGACGAGCACGGTGTGCCCGACCTCCTGCAACGCCCGGGCCAGCGGCACCATCGGGAACAGGTGGCCGACGCCGGACAGGGTGGTGAACAATACTCGCAACGGTGGACTCCTCTGTTCGGCGCAGCCGGTTTTCGAACACCACTTTCCCAGGATGCGACCGCCGGACTTTCCCGGCCAGTGAATCGGGGCATCTGCCGGGAAACTGCCGGTGGAGGAATTTCTTCTTTCTGCCGGAACCGCATGGCCCGATTCGCGGTGCGTTGCCTAGCCTTGGCCGGAAAGCACGGTTCGGCATTCGATCGACCAGGAAGAATCGCCATGCGACGCAACTTTCAGCAGCCGGGTGCCCGGTGATCCGGGTCGCCGTCATCGCGGGCGCGAATGACGACGTCGGCCCGGCGGCCGCGGTCCGGCTCGCCCGCGGCGGGTTCGACGTCGCGCTGATCGACACCAACCTCACCGGATTCGAAGAGACCGCACGGCAGATCGCGCAGGCCGGCCGGCAGTGCGTCGCCCTCGAAGCCGACTGCGCCGACAGCACGTCGTTCGAGAGCGCGGTCCGCGCGGTCGGGTCCGAGCTCGGCAGCCCGGCCGTCCTCGTCACCGGCGTCCCGCTCGGCGTCCAGGCCGATCGGTCGCCGTCGCTCGAGCACCACATCGGTACGGTCCGGCGCCGGCTGCGCTCGCTGTTCGTCTGCTGCCGGGCCACCACCGCGCACATGGCGCGCCGGAAGTGGGGCCGGGTCATCAACGTCGGCCTGGCCACGGGCACCGGGGACGACGAGTGGCGCGACGCGCAGACCGTGCTGTCCGGGCTGATCGGCTTCACCCGGTCCCTCGCGGTCGAACTGGCGGCGTTCGGCATCACCGCGAATTACATCGCACCGCTGGCGTGCGCCACAAACCCCCGCCCGCGCCTGCGCTCGGCAGGCGACGGCGCCGAGCCCTACTCGGCCGGCGTCGCGCACGTGACCGAGTTCCTGGTCGACGACCGGGCGAGCGCGATCACCGGCCAGGGCACCTACGTCGCGGGCTGGTCGCGCCCGCCCCGGGGCCTCGACCCGCAGCAGCTCCAGACCTCCAACGGGAAGTGGGACAGCCATGTCAGCCACTGAGCCGGCAGCCCCCGGGCACTACGTCGCGCGCATCCTCGGCGAACTGGCCGGGGACGGCTACCGGCCGGTCCTCCGGTGGCGGGACGAAACGTTCACCGCCGCCGAAGTCCGCTTCGCGGTGCTGCGGGTCGCGTCGGCGCTGCACGAGGCCGGCGCCGGGGCCGGTGACACGGTCGCGATCCTGACCGCGGTGAACAGCCCGTGGATGCTGGTGGCGCGGTACGCCACGCACCTGCTCGGTGCCACCGTCGTGCACATCAGCGGCGCCAACCACGGGACGGTGACGCACGAGCTCTCGGTCGCGGCCCGGGCCCGCATGATCCGCGAGACCGGCGCGGTGTTCGTGGTGTTCGACGACGCGAACGCCGAGCGGGCCGGGAAGATCGCCGCGCTGCTGCCGGAAAAGCCGCACCTGTGCGGGGTGGGCCGGCCGATCCGCGACACGGTGACGGTGGACGGCCGGCCGCTCGGCCACTACCAGATGGAGTTCGAGCCCGAGATCCCCGAGTGCTCCACGGTGATCTACACCAGCGGCAGCACGGGCCGTCCCAAAGGCGTGTACAAGCCTTTCGCCGCGTGGAACGACCTCGTGCTCGCCGGCGCGGACGAGCCGAAGCACTTCCTCGTGGTGAGCGCGGCCAGCCACACCGGCGGCGTCCTGGCCGACGTGGCCATGGCGTCCGGCGGAAGCGTGCTGCTGCGCGAGCGGTTCGAGCCGGAACCGTTCCTGCGGGACATCGAGAAGTACCGGATCACGGACACGTTCATCGGCGTGCCGCTCCTCTACGAGCTGGCGGGCCACCCCGCCGTGCGGTCGGCGGACCTGTCGTCCCTGCGGGGACTACTCTACGGCGGCTGCCCGGCTTCGCCGGAACGCGTCGAGCAGGTGCTCGCCGTCTTCCCAGGCGTGCTGCACTACGCGTACGGGACAACGGAGGCCGGCCCGATCGCCATGCTGACCGCCGACGGCCACGGCGATCCCACGCTGCGGAAGACCGTCGGCCGGCCGCGGCCCGACATCGCCGTCGTCATCCGGGATCCGGAAACCGGCCGGGAGGTGCCGACCGGCAAGGTCGGCGAGGTGACCGTGCGCAGCCCGTACAGCATGCGGGGCTACGCCGCCGACCTGGAACTGACGGACGCGGTGCTGCGCGACGGCTGGGTGCGCACCGGGGACTACGGCAGTTTCGACGCCGCCGGGTACCTGCGGTTGTTCGGCCGGATGAACGACGTGGTCAAGGTGCACGACACCAAGATCGCGCCGACGGAGGTCGAGAAGGTGCTCGTGGGCCACCCCGGGGTCGTCGACGCGTGCGTGTACGGTCACCGCCGCGCAGATCTCGTGGAGGAACTGCACGCCGGCGTGGTGCTGGCCGAGGACGGCCCGCCCGCCTTCGCGGCCTTGCGGGACCACGTGTCCCGGCACATGACGCCGACGCACGCGCCGGTCAAGTTCGTGCGCTGGCGCCGGTTCCCGGTCAGCACCGCGGGAAAGGTCGACCGCGTCGCGGTGCGGCGGGCCAATGCCCTCGTCGCGGTGGAGGACGAGGGCCTGGTTGACGCGTAGCCGCGCCCGGCCGGTCCGGGCCAGGAACATCTATGGTGTGGAGGGAACTTCGTGGGAACCAACCCGTTCGAAGACCAGGACGGTCGCTACCTGGTCCTGGTCAACGAGGTGAACGAGCATTCGCTGTGGCCGGCCTTCGCCGAGGTCCCGGCCGGCTGGCGGATCGCGTCCGGGCCGGCCGACCGGCAGTCCGCGCTCGGCTGGGTCGAGCGGAACTGGACCGGTCTGCGGGCCCGGGCGCCGATCCACGCCGGGGAGGCGTAACCCGCTCAGGCCGTGCGGACGGGCACGGCCCGCAGCCCGCGGATCTCGCCGATGGCCCGCCACCGCAGGTCCTCCGGTGCACAATCCAGTTCCAGCACCGGGAAGCGGTCGAGCAGCAGCCGCAGGAAGACTGCGACCTCCACGCGCGCGAGGTGGCTGCCGAGGCAGCCACCTCGCGCGCGTGATGGCGAACTGGTCGGGGTCGGCGAACCGGCCGAGGTCGCGGTTGGCCGCGGTTAGCGAGGAGATCACGGCGTCCCCGCGCTTGATCGCGACCTCGCCGTACACCAGGTCTTCCGCGGCGAAGGCCAGCACGGAGGTGAACGGCGCCTCGATGCGCCCGAACTCCTCGACCGCTGAAGGGATGTACCCGCTGTCTTCGCGGAGCAGGGCGAGCTGATCGGGGTGCTTCAGCAGGGCGGCTAGCCCGCTGCCGATCATGTTGCCCGTGGTCAGTAGCCGGCCACGACGATGTTGACCAGCAGCGAAACCAGCTCGTACCCGGCCACCTCGTCCGTGGTCGGCACGGCTTGGGCGAGGGCGCTGGTCAGGCCCAGGCCGGGCTGCCGGCGCTTTTCCGCGATGAGCTCGACCAGGTAGTCGCGCAGCGAGTGCAATGCGGTGCGGTGGGCCATGAAGCTGTGCTCGTCGGTGTCCTCCGCGAGCAGACCGGCGGTGATCCGCATCAGTTCGACCTCGACATCCCGCTGTGTGCCGAGCATGTCCCCGATCACCGCCAGCGGCAGGCGGTAGGCGATCCGCGAGATGACGTCCCACCCCGGCGTCTCGGCGAGCTCGTCGATCAGGGGCGCGACCACCGTCTCGATCCGGTCGACGAGCGCGTCGATCCGGTGGCTGGTGAACGCCGGCTGAACGAGCGCGCGCAGCCGCGTGTGCTCCGGCGGGTCGACGGTGTCGAGGACGCTGGGCGGGACGAAGTCGCGGCCGGGCACGGCGCCGCCGCCGGGGTCGCCTGCCGGATCGGGTCCACCTCCCCCGGCACGTAGCGGACCAGCCGCGGGTCGGCGAGCGACTCCCGGACGAGGTCGTACTCCGTCAGCAGCCAGGCGTCGAACCCGAACGCGGTCCGGACGCGCGCAATCGGGGATTCGCGGCGGTGTCGGGCCAGTGCGGGATAAGGGTTCTGCAGGAATTCCGGATCGGAAAGATCGGCCGTGATCGCGATCGAATCAACCATGCCGACATCATGAGCACGAATCATTCCCGCGAGCAACGGGAATAGTGATTAGTGCGGTTTTTCTGCCGGTCGGGAATTATCGGTTCGTTTTCACCGGTCGGGTTCGGGTAGCCGACCCGCGACGTGGTCGCGAAGCCGGTCGAGCACGTCGACCAGGGCGACGCGTTCGGCGTCGGTGAGGATGCCGAACGTCAGCTCCGCGTGGGCGTCGTGCAGCGCCTTGATCTCACTCAGGTGCTCGTGGCCCTTCGCGGTGATCTCGAGCCGGGTCGACCGACGGTCGCCCGGATCGTCACACCGCTTGAGCAGCCCTTCGTGCTCCAGACCGTCCACCAGGGACGTGATCGACCTGCTGGTCACCCCCAGCCGCTCCTTCAGCTCACCCATCCGCGGGGTACCGGCCTCGTCGACGGCCAGCATCAACAGAACCCGCGAAGTGGACCAGCCCCGCTGCTGGTACGGCTGCCCGGCGAACCGCCGCAACGCGTGCGTGGTGCGCATCAACGCATCGGCCAGCTGCGCCCCGGTCGGCGGACCCTCCGGCCGGGAAGACCCCGGCGTTTTTTCGCTCGACACGCGGCCAGGCTACACGCAATCCGGATAGACGAAAGTAAAGCTATCCGGGTTGTGACTGGTGCACCGAAATACTCCTGAGCCGGCAATCGAAGCGCCGCGTGCGCTGCTCGGTGCCGCGGGGATCCGCACCGAGCACCGCGGTTCGCCCATCGGCGATCAGCGGGGCCCGGGCGGTCCGCCCGGCCCACCAGGCCCACCGGGCCCACCGGGGCCACCGGGGCCACCGGGGCCACCGGGGCCACCGGGGCCACCGGGGCCACCGAACGGCCCGCCGGGCCCGCGGGTGCCGTCGTCCGGCGCGCGCTTCATCTTCCGCACCTCGGACGAGGCGAGGACCAGGGCGGTGGTGACGACGATGGCCCCGCTGGCGAACCACAGCGTCTGGCCGAGACCGAGCCGGTCCGCGGCCGGGCCCGCGCCGGCCGCACCCAGCGGGGTGAGCCCGAACGAGCACAGCGCCTCGTAGGCGGCGATGCGCGAGAACTTCTCGTGCGGGATCTCCTGCCGCAGCGTGGTCATCCAGTTGACGGTGAAGATCTCCACGCCGACGCCCCCGAGCAGCGTGGCCGCGCAGATCACCAGGAGCGGCGCGCCGGCCGCGAACGCCGCCAGCGGCAACGCGAGCAGCACGGCGCCGCAGACGCCGGAGGCCAGCAGCCGCTGCGGCCGCAGCCGGACCATCAGCAACCCGCCCAGGATCATGCCGACCGCGTCGCACGAAAGGATGAAACCCCAGTCACTCGCCCCGTTGAGCTGACGGTCGGAGGCCACCGCGCCGAGCACCGTGAACGCTCCGACACCGAGAGCGTTGACGACGCCGAACTGCACGGTCACGCTCCACAGCCACCGCCGGCTGGAGAACTCGGTCCAGCCTTCGCGCAGTTCGGTGATCATGCCTTCCCGCTTGCGCAGCTTCCCCTCGGCCTGCATCGCGAAGGCGAGCAAAGATGTCAAGGCGAACGTGGCCGCGTCGATCGTGAGCACCCAGCCCGGTCCGAAGGCGGACACCAGCACACCGCCGAGCGCGGCCCCGGCGACCTGGGCGCCGTTGAGGCCGGTCCGGAAGATGGCGAACGCCTTGCTGGCGTGCTCCCGGTCGACGCTGCGCATCAGCAGGCCTTCGGTGGCTGGCATGCGGAACGCCATCGCGAGCCCGTTGGCGGCGGAGAAGGCGACCAGCTCCCAGAGCTTGATCGAATCCAGGAACACCACCAGGGCGAACAGCCCCTGCGCGACCGTGCTGAGCAGGTTCGTGGCGACGATGACCAAGTGCCGTGGCAGGCGGTCGGCCACGACACCGCCGATCACGAAGAACAGCACCGCGGGCACGGTGCCCGCCGCGGACACCAGGCCGACCGCAGTACCTGAGCCGCCGGTGTCGAGGATCGCGAACGCCATCGCGACCGGCGCGGCGGACGTGCCCAGTGCCGAGATGATCGCGCCCGCCATCTGCAACTTGTAGTTGCGGCTGAACCACGACTTCTTCTTCACCGGAGAGACGGTCCCCGGGGGGCCCGTGCTCGTCCCCGTTGCTTCCATGCACGCACTCCTGAATTTAGTTTCAATCCGGACAGAGTTAATTGTGCTTGTCAGGATTACCGGTATTCTCGGAGGGTGTCAAGCGACAAACCGCTGAAGTCTTCCCGGCCGGAGCCGTCCGGGGCGCAGCTGTCCGACGCGCTCATGCGCACCACGCACGCGCTGCGGCGGTTCGCCGGGCAGCCCTACCAGCAGCGGGGCTGGTCCCCCTCCCGGGTGCTGCTGATGCTGGCCGTCAACGAGGCCGGTACCCCGCGGATGGGCGACCTCAAGGACCGGCTCGGCGTGACCGGCAGGTCGATCACGTCCCTGGTGGACGGGCTGGAGGACGAAGGCCTGCTCAGGCGGTACCACGATCCCGGCGACCGCCGCTCGACCCGGCTCGAGATCACCGCCAAGGGCCACGAGCACCTCGGGGAGATCCGAGCCCTGCACGAAGCACACGCCGAGCTGACCTTCGGCATCCTCACCGACGCCGAACGCGCCACCCTGGTCGACGTGCTCGAGCGGCTGCGCGACCACGTCGCGGGCCGGCTGCCCGAACCCGGCGATCACCGGTCACCGCCCGTCGCGTAGACCGTCTGCCCGGTGACGTAGCCCGATCGCGGGCCGGCGAGGAACGCCACGACGCCGGCGATGTCCGTGGCCGAAGCGACGCGGCCCAGCGCGGTCGCCGCCCCCGCCCGGTCGAGGAACGCCTGCCGGTCGACGTTGAGCCGGTCGGCCAGGTCGTCCACCATCGCCGTCGCGACGAAGCCCGGTGCGACGGCGTTGACGGTGACGCCGAACGGGCCGAATTCCGCGGCGAGCGCCCGGGTGAAGCCGGTGATGGCGGCCTTCGCGGTCGCGTAGTTCGCCTGCCCCGCGTTGCCGTCGGCGGCGACGGAGCTGAAGTTGACGATGTGCCCGGACCGCCGCCGCTTCATGTGCTCGCCGACGACGCGCGAGCAGAGGATCGTGCCGCCGAGGTTGACCTCGACCGTGGCGTCCCACTCGTCGTCGGTCATGGTGAGCAGCAGCCGGTCGCGGGTGACGCCGGCGCAGTTCACCAGCACGTCGACGTGCCCGAACTCGCCCACCGCCCGGCGCACCATGCTCGTCACCTGATCGGCCGAGGTGACGTCGCAGCCGATGCCCGTGCCGGCGCCGCGGGGCGCCCGGATCGAGGCCACCGTGCCGGCGAGCTCGCCCTCGTCGCGGTCGACGGCGACGACCGAGACACCTCTGGCCGCGAGCAGTTTCGCGGTGACCGCACCGATCCCGCGCGCCGCGCCGGTGACGATGGCCACCTCCGCGGCGGCCACGGCGCATTCCGGAGCGCTCATGCGGTGAACATGACCGGCAGGGAGCTCATCCCGTGCAGGATGCTGGAGTAGATCCACTTCTCCTCGCCGGTCTGCTCCACTTCGGACACCAGTCGGCGCAACCCGTCGAGCACCGCGCGGACCTCCATCCGCCCCAGGTAGTGCCCGAGGCAGTAGTGCGACCCGTACGCGAAGGTGAAGTGCTGGTTCGGGGTCCGGGCGAGGTCGAACCGGTCCGGTTCGGCGAACACGGTTTCGTCCCGGTTGGCCGACGAGATCCACACGCTGACCACGTCCCCGGCTTTGATCGCCCGGCCGCCGACCACCACGTCCGCGGTCGCCGTCCGGCCGCCGTGCAGGGACGGCACCGTCCAGCGCAGGGCCTCCTCGGTCGCGGTGGCCAGGTCAACGTCGCCGTTCTTGAGCGCCCGCCACTGGCCGGGGTTCTCGATCAGGGCCAGGATCGTGCCGGTGATCGCGTGCCGGCCGGTCTCGTCGCCGCCGATCATCAGGCCGTAGCAGTTCACCATGAGTTCAGCCTGGTTGAGCGGCATCCCGTCGATGTGGCAGTTGGCGAGCAGCGTGACCATGTCGTCGCCGGTCGCGCCCCGGCGGGCCTTGGCCAGCCGGCTGAAGTACAGCAGGATCTCGTTCTTGGCGACCCAGCTCTCCTCGGGCGGCTCGTCGGCGTAGTCCGAGCTCCACGCGTGCGCGGTCAGGTCGAGCAGGTACTTGCGGTCGTCTTCGGGGATCTCCAGCAGGTCGCAGATCGCCCCGAGCGGGACGTTGGACGACACGTCCCGGGCGGCGTCGCACTCCCCCTTTTCGAGGGCGCTGCGCAGCAACCCGTCCACGGTCTCCTGCAGCGAATGCCCGATGAGGTCGAGCATCCGCTTGGAGAAGCCCTTCTTCAGCACGCCGCGGACCTTGTCGTGGCGCTCGCCGTCGGTCACCGCCAGCATCGACCCCGACGCCGAGTCCCCGCCGTGCAGCAGCGTGGCCAGCGCGTTGCCGTTCTCGGTCCCGAAGTGCGCCTTGTCCTGGTACACCTTGTTGACGTCGGCGTACCGGGTGATCACCCAGAACCCGCGTTGCGACCCGCGCGGCGGCTGCCAGTGGACCGGGCGGTGGGCGCGCAGGTGCCGCCACACCTCGCCCAGTTCGTACTCGGCGTGCAGCGTCGGCGACGCCAGGTCGAGGTCGTCCAGCGCGCCGGGGTCGGCGATCGGTCGGGTAGTCATGCTTCGCTCCGGGCGGCGGCGGCCAGTGCTTCGATGGTCGGGTTGTCCATGACGCTGCGCGGCGAGAGCTCCAGGCCGGCCTCCTGCGCGCGCAGGATCACGTCGATGGCGAGGATGCTGGTCCCGCCGAGTTCGAAGAAGTTGCTGCCGACGTCGATCGGCGCGCCCTCGAACAGCTCGCGGAAGATCGAGTAGATCGCCTTCTCGGCGGAGGTTTCCGGCGGCCGGCCGCTCGAACGCGGACGGACCTCCCGCTCGAGGAGCGCGGTCCGGTCGACCTTCCCGTTCGGCGACATCGGCATCGCCGGCAGTGCGGGGTAGGCGGCCGGGACCATGTGGTCGGGCAAGTACCGCATCGCGTGCGCGCGCAGCTCGTCCGGCGACGGCGTGCTCCCGTTCGCCGGGACCACGTGCACGACCAGCTGCCGACCGCCGGCCTCGTCGTCCCGGACCACGGCGGCGGCTTGGGCGACGCCGGGGTGCCGGGTGAGCACCGCTTCGACTTCGCCGAGCTCGATGCGGAACCCGCGGAGCTTGACCTGGTCGTCGACGCGGCCGTGGAACACGAGGGCGCCGTCCGCGCGGCGCGAGGCGAGGTCGCCGGTGCGGTACATGCGGGCGCCCCCTGTCGAGAACGGGTCGGCGACGAACCGCTCGGCGGTCAACGCTGGCCGGCCGAGGTAGCCCCGCGCCAGCCCGGAGCCGCCGAGGTACAGCTCGCCGATCTCGCCGGCCGGCACCGGCCGCAGCCCGCCGTCGAGGACGTACACCGAGACGCCCGCGATCGGGGTGCCGATGGTCACCGGCTCGCCCGCCGCGAGCGGCCCGGTCATGGTGGCGCACACCGTGCCCTCGGTCGGCCCGTAGGCGTTAATCAGCCGGCAGTGCGGGGCCCACCGCGCGACGAGGTCCGGTGGGCACGCCTCCCCGGCGACGACGAGCGTCCGCAGCTCGGGGACGTCCTCCGGCGCCAGCGTCGCGACCGCGGTCGGCGGCAGGACCGCATGCGTAACGCGCCCGTCCCGCAGCGCCGCCTTGAGCACCTCGCCGGCCAGCGTCGGCGCCGACGGCACGACCAGCGCGGCCCCGGACGTGAGCGCGGCCAGCAGCTCGGTCAGGAACGCGTCGAAGCTTGGCGACGCGAACTGCAAGACCCGGCTGTCCGCGGTGACCCGCATTGCCGCGACCTTCGCGCTCGCCAGTCCGGCCAGCCCGACGTGGGTCACCGCGACGCTCTTGGGCCGGCCCGTCGAGCCGGAGGTGTAGATGACGTAGGCCAGGTTCGCCGCGGAGACTCCGCCGGTGCGCTCGCCGTCGGTCAGGTCCGTGCCGGCGCGCTTCTTCACCGCTTCGGTCGGCCCCTCGTCGTCGAGAACCACCACCGGCACGCCGGTCTCGGGCAGGACCCCGGCGTCGGCGCGCGTCGTGCTGACCACCACCGGCGCGGCGTCGGTCAGCATGTGCGCGACCCGCTCGGTCGGGTAGGCGAGGTCGGCGGGCAGGAAGGCCGCCCCGGCTTTCGCCACGGCCAGCACACTCGTCACCATCGCCGCGGACCGCGGCATCGCCAGCGCCACCACGCGTTCGGGGCCGGCACCGTGGTCGGCCAGCAGCCGGGCCAGCCGGTTCGCCCGGGTGTTCACCTCGTCGTAGGAAAGGACTTCGCCGCCGGCGATCAGCGCGGTGCGGTGCCGATGCCGTCGCACCGCGCACTCCCATAATTCGTGCAAGGTGCGGTGCACGCCGTCGTTCGCCATTTGCCCGACTGCCGCTCGACGAAAGTCGTGGGCAGTGCTCGCCTCGTCTTTCGATACCGTCACGCGCCAAGGCTAAACACCACGTGGAGAACCCGGCCATGTGCTTCTGGTGGAAGTAGTGGACGCCGATCGGCAGTTTCGGCGGCAATTGCTCCGATTGCCTGGCCAGCCGGGTGCGCCGTGCCCATTCTTGCCTGAGTGGGGCACGGATCCGATCCGCTGTGAGAACTCGCGGGAACTCCAAGAGGTGATCAGATGACGCAGGTTGCGGCGATAGCCTGGACGTTTCGCCGGGAATGCAGGAGCGAAGTCGAAAACTTGCTCCTCCGCTATCCCCCGCCGGACTCGCTCGAAATAACCGACAACGACGGAAACGTGGTCGGCCGCATGCTGGCGACCGCCGTTTTCCTGCGCGACAACCTCGTCGTGCGCGTCATGGAGTTCGAAGGCCCGCTGCCCGAACTGCTGCGCCAGAAATCCATGGAGTCGACGCATTCGGAGATCGACCGCGCGCTGCAGCAGTACCTCGAGAAGCCCGCCGACCTCAGCACCCCCGAGGGGTTCCGGACGTTCTTCGCGGACTCCGCGATGCGCTGCCTGTACTTCCGCAAGCCCGCCCAGGACCCGGCGGGAGCGATCGCGCGATGATCATCGACATCCACGGGCACATCATCTCGGCGGAAGCGGCCGAGCGCGCCCCGATGCCCCGCAGCCTGGTCGACGTGGAAGGCATGATCGAGGCCAAAGCGGCCGCCGGCATCGACCTGACCATCGTCGGCAGCCCGAGCGGCGCGCGGACCATGGCGCCCGCGGACCGGTTCGCCGGGTACCGGCAGCCGTTCGGCTACCAGCAGCCGTTCGACCAGCTGCGCGCCCTGCACGACTGGCTCGGCGAGACCGTCCAGAAGTGGTGGCGGAACCTGCGCGCCTACGTCTACTGTGACGTGTTCGGCGACGAGAAGAGCGTCGCCGCCGCAGCGGAAACCCTGCGCGAACCCGGTTTCGTCGGGCTCATCGCGAACTTCAGCTCGGACGCCGAGTACCTCGACTCCTCGCGCGCCGACGACTTCTTCGCCATGGCCGAAGAGGCCGGCGTGCCGATCCTGCTGCACGCCGGCCCGCTGCCCGCGAGCTGCCGGGACATCGCGAACTACGGCCTGCTCGAGATCTTCGGTCGGCCGTGCGACGCGACCCTCGGGCTCGCCGCCCTCGTGCTGTCCGGCCGGCTGGAACGCCACCCGTCGCTCGACTTCATCTCGGCGAACTCCGGCGGCGCGTTCAGCCTGTTCGCCGACCGCATCGACTGGGCGGTCCGGCCGCGACACTGGGATGACCGGACCACCCAGAACCGCGGCGAGGACGACGCCGCGGGCGCCCCGGTCCCGGAGCTGCACCAGACCGCGTCGTCGCTGCGCCCCAGCGAACTGGCGGGCCGCCTGTACGTCGACACCACCTTCGACCACCCAAGCCTGCACGAGGCGAACCTGCGCCTGCTCGGGGCCCGGCACATCGTCTTCGGCACCGACGCTCCCCCGATCCCGGTCAAGTTCGAGGACAAGGTCCAGGCCGTGCGCGACCTCCCCATCGGCGAAGCCGAGGCCCAGGACATCCTCGCCGGGAACGCGCTGCGACTTTTCGACCTCACGGACTTCCTCGAGGCCCGTGCGTCCGCCGAGGAGCGCCGTGTCCCCGCCGGCGGTTGACCAGGGGCCGCAGTACGCGAAGGGCTTCTGCGGCGGCAACGACTTCGTGCTGCTGATCGATCCCGACGACGACGTCCGGCTGACCGGGAACGCCGTGCGCGGCCTGTGCGACCGGTACCGCGGCCTCGGCGGCGACGGGGTGCTCCGCCTGGTGCGCACCGAGTTCGCCGATCCGGCCCTGGCCGGCGACGCCGAGTGGTTCATGGACTGCCGCAACCCGGACGGCACGGTCGCGCCCATGTGCGGTCCGGGGCTCGGGCTGATCGCGCGCTACCTGCTCGACGCCGGCCTGATCGCGCCGGGCGAGGTGTGGGTCGGGACCAAGGTCGGCGCGAAGCGGACGGTCATCGACGACGCCGGCAAGACGTCGATCGAGCTGCTGCCGCCGGAGTTCCTCGGCTCGTCGTCGGTCCGGCTGGGCGGCCGCGAGTACCCGGGCAGCGTCATCTCGCTCGGCAACCTGCACCTCGTCTGCTTCGTGACGGCGCCGGTCGAGACGCTCGACCTGTCGGCCGAGCCCGTGCTGGCCGACCTCGGATTCGACGGCGCCGACCTCGACATCACCTGGGCCAACGTCCTGGCCGACGGCCGCCTGCGCACCCGCGTGTACGAGCCGGGCACGGGCGAGATGCGCTCGTGCGGCACGGCCGTGTGCGCGGCCGCGGCCGCCCGCCAGCGGTCGGAGGGCGCCTGGGGCACGACGGTCGTCGACACCGACGCCGGGCCCCTGTCGGTCACCCTCCGCGGACACGGCAAGACCGTGTTCACCGGCGTGGCCAGCGTCGCCGCGCTGGGGACCCTCAACGCCACCTGGATCACCTCTCTCGACAAGGAGCCGTCATGACCGGACCGGACGCCACGATCGCGTGCCTTGGCCTCGGCGCGATGGGGTCGGGGCTCGCCCACCGGCTGCTCGACGCTGGCTGGACGGTCTCGGTGTTCAACCGGACCGAGGCGAAGGTGAGCCCGCTGACCGACCGCAGCGCCCGGTTCGCGGTGACGCCCGCGGCCGCCGTCGGCGACGCCGGAACGGTCCTGGTCAGCCTCAGCGGACCGGAAGCCGTTGACGAGGTGCTGTTCGGCGACGACGGCGCCGTGCACGGCCTCGAGCCGGGCACGGTGGTCGTCGACACCTCCACCGTCTCACCGGACTTCTCCCGCGCCTGCACGGCCCGGCTCGCCGAAGCCGGGGTGTCCCGGGTGGAGGCCTGCCTGATCGGCAACCCGTTCCAGGCGAGATCCGGCGAGGTGCGCGTGCTCGCCGCAGGCGGCGAATCCGACGTCGCCAAGGTGTCCGGCCTGCTCGGCGCGATCGGCAAGCACACCTGGCACATCGGCGGCACCGGGTCGGCCGCGAGCGCGAAGCTGGCGTTCAACGCGCTGCTCGGCGTGCAGCTGGCCGGCCTGGCCGAAGCGCTCGACATCGGCGCCGCGGGCGGGGTCGACCGCGACCGGCTCCTCGAGGCGATCGCGGGCAGCGGCTTCAGCTCGCCGGTGCTGAGCTTCCGGGCCGCGCTGGTGCGCGACGACCGGCTGGTGCCGGCGGCGTTCCGGACCGACCTGATGGCCAAGGACCTCCGCCTCGCCGAGCGGACCGCGCGGGACCACGGGCTCGACGCGGGCCTGCTGACGCACGCCGCACGGCGTTTCGCCGCGGCGACCGAGCAGGGTGACGGCGAGAAGGACGCGGCCGTCGTCCTCGCCTGAGCGGTGTGGGCGAAGTTCAGGCATTCCTGCAGGTACAAGCACGTGGTCGTCCGCAGCCTCCCGAGGTTGGCTGAGGGTGCCGCACGAGCCGGACAGAAAGGAAGGTGAGAGCCGGATGCCGGACCGCCGTTTCGTCCAGGGTGGACAGTCGCGCCGCCGCCTGCGCGCGCTCGGCCGGTACACCTTGGCGGCGCTGGGCTCGGTGGGCGCCGCCTTCAACGGGTTCGTCGTCCTGCCCGCCCCGGGCGAACCGGTACCCGGTTCCTCGCCGGAACCCGCGCCGCTGACCGACGTCGAGCTGAGCGCGTGGGCCGACATCACGAGGAATCTGACCTGACCGGGTGCACCGAGCAGAAAGGTAGGAAAGTGTCGTTTGCCGCCATCAGTTACAACATCCGCCCGGACACCGAGGCCGAGATCGCCGAGATCTTCTCGGCCACGGGGTTCAAGCGGACCGGCTCGCCGGTCGTCTACGACGCGGACGGGAACGAGGTCGGCCTGATCCCCGCCACCGGGTTGTTCATCGGGGACGACAGCATGGTTCGAATCATCCAGTACCAGGGCGAGCTCGACGACGTCGCCCGGCACATGTCCCGGCAGAAAACGGTGAAGTTCGCCGAGCAGCGGCTCGGCCCGTTCCTAGCCGAGCCGCGGGACACGCAAACAGAACAGGGTTTCCTCCGGTACTTCGAAAACAGCCTCATGGCCGACTGCGGCGGGTCGACGACACCGGACCGGCTCGCGCACATCACGGTGATGCGGTTCCGGCACCCGGGACCCGCCCACGCGGACTTCGCGCTCGAGAGCCAGGTGCCGATCTGGGCGGGGCCCGGGCACCCGAACGGTCCCGCGCTGCTCACCGAACGCTGGTACCGCAACGGCGAATCCGTCGTGCGTCTGTGGCAGCACACCGGCGAACTGCGGGACGTGGCCCGCGTGGTGGCCCGAGACGCGACCGCCTTCGCGCACGAAACCCGGCTGCTGGCCGCGCTGTCCGGCGGGACGCTGCGGCCGACCGAAGAGTCCTACCCGGACATCGTCGGCCAGCTCGCGATGCGCTGCCTGTCCCAGCTGGCGATGCACGACTCCCCCGCGGGCGAAATCCTGCCCGCGCGCGTCTGAAACCCCTGTCCGACAACGAGACCACCTTCGGAGGTGCGCGTGCAGAGAACACTGATCGTGGCCCGCATGGGCGCGGACGACAGCGCGGACGTCGCCCGGATCTTCGCCGATTCGGACGCGTCCGAGCTGCCGCACCTGATCGGCGTGAACCGCCGGACCCTCTTCCGCTTCCACGGGCTCTACTTCCACCTCGTCGAAGCCGACGAGGACATCACCGGGGACCTGTACAAGGCCCGGTCCCACCCGCTCTACAAGGACATCAACGAGCGGCTCGCGGAGTTCATCAGCCCGTACGACCCCGGCTGGCGCGAACCGAAGGACGCCATGGCCGAGACCTTCTACAGCTGGAGTGCCACGTGACGCAGAAGATCGCTCTCGGCGACGTGCCCGCCAACCGGCGGCGGGGTGGCGACCTGCGGGTCCTGCTCAGCCCGAAGACGGTGACGTCGACCACGGGGTTCATGGGCGGCGTCACGCTGCTGCCGGGCGAGTCCGTGACGGAGCACTACCACCCGTACTCCGAGGAGTACCTCTACGTCGTGCGCGGCACGCTCGTGCTGACGCTGGACGACGAGCCGGTCGAACTGGGCGCGGACGAGGCCGTCCTGGTGCCCAAGGACGTGCGCCACCGGCTGGAGAACCGCGGCGCCGAACCCGCGTTCGCCGTGTTCCACCTGTGCCCGCTCGCGCCGCGGCCCGAACTCGGGCACGTGGACACCGAGGCGCCGGCCAACCCGGCCGAAGCCGGCATGGACGTCGGCGGGCCGGTCGCGTCGCTCGCCGCGGAGCGCCGGTGACCACCGCCGTGGTGACCGGCCTCGGCATCCTCGCGCCCAACGGGATGGGCGTCGAGGAGTGCTGGGCCGCCACCCTGGCCGGGAAGACCGGCATCCGGCCGATCTCCGGGTTCGACGCGTCCCGGTATTCGGTCAAGGTCGCCGGGGAGCTGGCCAGCTTCCACGCCGTCGACCGCGTTCCGCGCGGGCTGATCGTGCAGACCGACAAGTGGACCCAGCACGGTCTGGTCTGCGCCGAAAACGCCCTCGCCGACGCGGCCGTCGACACCGCGGCGCTCGGCGAGTACGAGATGGCGGTGGTCACCGCGAGCTCGTCCGGCGGGAACGAGTTCGGCCAGCGGGAGATCCAGCGCCTGTGGGAGCAGGGGCCCGAGTTCGTCGGGGCCTACCAGTCCATCGCGTGGTTCTACGCCGCCACCACCGGCCAGATCTCGATCCGGCACGGGATGCGCGGGCCGTGCGGGGTGGTCGCCACCGAACAGGCCGGCGGGCTCGACGCCATCGGTCAGGCCCGGCGCCTGCTCCGGGCGGGCACCCCGGTGATCGTCACCGGCGGCACCGACGCCTCGCTGTGCCCGTACGGGCTGGTCGCCCAGACCGCCACCGGGCGGATGTCGACACGTGCCGACCCCGACCGCGCGTACCTCCCGTTCGACGCCGACGCGTGCGGGCACGTCGTCGGCGAAGGCGGGGCCATCGCCGTCGTGGAGGACCACGCGTCCGTGGTGGACCGCGGCGCGCCACACCGGTATGGCGAGATCGCCGGCTACGCCGCGACTTTCGATCCCTCGCCGGGTTCGCCGCGGCCGCCCGGTCTCCGCCGCGCGGCGCTGGCGGCGCTGGACGACGCGGGGGTGGCGCCCGGCGAGGTCGACGTCGTCTTCGCGGACGCCGCCGGGACGCCCGCGCTCGACCGTGACGAGGCCGCCGCGATCGCCGGAATCTTCGGGCCGGAAGGGGTTCCGGTGACCGCGCCCAAGACGATGACCGGCCGGCTCCTCGCGGGCGGTGCGGCGCTCGACGTCGCATTCGCGTTGCTGGCGATCCGGGACTCCGTGGTCCCGCCGACCGTCGGCGTCCGCCGGCCGGACGGCGGGTATCACCTCGACCTGGTGCTGGACGAGCCGCGGGAAGCGCGGGTGCGGACCGCGTTGGTGCTCGCCCGCGGCCACGGGGGCTTCAACTCCGCGATGGTCGTGCGCCAGTGCGGAACCGATTGACCGAGAAAGGAGACAGGCAGTGTTCACTTTGGACAGTCTGAGACAGATCATGGACGCCACGGGCGGCGCCGACGACGGGGTCGACCTCGGCGGGGACATCGGCGCGACCGAGTTCACCGACCTGGGGTTCGACTCGCTGGCGATGCTGGAGATCCAGGCTCGCGTCAAGCAGGAACTGGGGATCTCCTTCCCCGAGGACTCCGCGACCCTGCTCCTGCGCCCCGACGACCTGGTCGCCTACGTCAACCGGAACCTCGTGGAGGTGGTCTAGCCGTGGCCGGGCACACCGACAACGAGATCGTGATCGACGCCCCGTTCGACCGGGTATGGCGGATGACCAACGACGTCGCGAACTGGCCGCGGCTGTTCAGCGAGTACGCCGAGGCCGTCATCTTGGAGCAGCGCGGCGACACCGTGCAGTTCCGGCTGTCGCTGCACCCGGACGAGAACGGCAAGACCTGGAGCTGGGTGTCCGAGCGGACCCCCGACCCGGCCACCCGGACGGTGCGCGCGCACCGGGTCGACACGGGCGTCTTCAAGTACATGTCCCTGTTCTGGGAGTACGAAGACCTCGGCGGCCGCGTCCGCATGCGCTGGGTCCAGGACTTCGAGATGAAGCCGGGCGCACCGCTGGACGACGCGGGCATGACGGACCGGCTGAACACGAACTCCGCCGGCCAGCTGAAGCTGATCAAGGACAAGGTCGAAGCGACCACCGACTGATCCCACCCCACCCACCCAGGGAGGAAGACCATGGCACTTTCTCTTGCCAGGAAACGCGTTCTCGTCACCGGCGGGACCCGCGGCATCGGCCGCGGCGTGGTGCTCGCCATGGCGGACTGCGGCGCCGACGTCGTCACTTGCTACCACAGCGACACCGACGCGGCGAAGGCCCTCGAAGCCGAACTGTCCGAACGGGACGGCAACCACCACGTGGTGCAGGCCGACATCGCCCAGGAAACCGAGATCGACCGGCTGATCGAGGTGTGCGGTGAGTGCCTCGGCGGGCTCGACGTCCTCGTGCACAACGCGGGCGCGATCAGCCACATCCCGTTCGTCAAGCTCGAGGTGGCGGACTGGAACCGGGTGCTCGACACCAACCTGACCGCCGCGTACCTGCTGGCGCAGCGCGCGATGATCCACCTCCGGCCGGGCTCCACGATCATCAACATCGGGTCGAAAGTCGCCGAGATCGGCGTTCCGCTGCGCGCCCACTACACGGCCGCGAAGGCCGGGCTCACCGGCCTCACCCGGTCGCTGGCGAAGGAACTGGGCGCGCAGGGCGTCCGCGTCAATCTGGTCGCCCCGGGGATCATCGCGACCGAAATGGCCGAGCGGGCCACCGACCACGAACGCGCGGCCGTCGAAGAGCGCCTGGAGGGCTACCGCAAGCGGATCCCGCTGGGCCGGCTCGGCGACCCGGGCGACGTCGGCGCGGTCGTCGCGTTCCTGGCGAGCGACGCCGCCGGGTTCGTCAACGGCGCGGTCATCACCGTCGACGGGGGCATGTGATGGGCGGGCAGGAGACCTTCCGAGTGATCCTCCGGTTCGAGATCAAGGAGGGGGTCGAGCCGGAGTTCGAGCAGACCTGGCTCGACATCGCCGACGTCATCACCGGGCACCCCGCCAACCTCGGCCAGTGGCTGCTGCGCAGCACGCAGGACGGCGCGCCGGTGTACTTCGTTATCAGCGACTGGACGAGCGAGCCGGAGTTCCGCGAGTTCGAACGCAGCGCCGACCACCTAGAGCACCGGGTGAAGCTGCACCCGTACCGCACGGGCGGGTCGATGGAGACGACGACGGTGGTCCACGCGCTGCAGGCCGCGGGCGCGTCCCGGTGAGCCGGGTGCGCGTGCTGCTCTACCTGCGCGGTGCCGACAGCGCGCCGATCGAGCAGGCGTACCACCGGATCAGCGAATGCCTGGCCGGGACGCCGGGTCTGCTCGGCAACGAGCTGCTGCGGTCGCCGCACGACCCGGCGGAGCTGGCGGTGCTCAGCGAGTGGGCCAGCCTCGAGGAGTTCGACGCCTGGGAGCGCGGCCCGGAACACCGCGCGTCGACCGCCCCGCTGCGGGACCACCAGGACGGCACCCGCGTCAAGCCGTTCGCGATCTACCAGGTCGTGTCCGAATACCGCGCCGACGAGTTCGGCGAGTCCTAAGACCACCGTTCTCGGAGAGGAAGCTCATGGCACCGCCAGCACAGGGCCGCAGGGTCGCCGTCACCGGCATCGGCGTCGTCGCCCCGGGCGGGATCCGGAAGAAGGAGTTCTGGGACCTGCTCTCAGCAGGGCGCTCCGCCACCGACCGCATCACCCTGTTCGACCCGAGTGGCTTCCGGTCGCAGATCTCGGCGCAGGTCGACTTCTCCCCCGCGGCGAACGGGCTGAGCGAACGCGAGGTCCGGCGGATGGACCGGGCCGCCCAGTTCGTCGTCACCAGCACCCGGGAGGCGATCGCCGACAGCGGCCTCGACGTCGGGGCGATCCCGCCCGAGCGGATCGGCATCAGCGTCGGCAGTGCCGTCGGCGCGACGACCGCACTGGAGCGGGAGTACGTGGTGCTCAGCGACCACGGCCGGCATTGGGAGGTCGACGAGGACTACGTCGTGCCGCACCTGTACAGCTTCATGGTGCCCAGCACGCTCGCCACCGAGGTCGCCTGGGCGGCGAACGCGGAAGGGCCCGCGGCGGTCATCTCCACCGGCTGCACGTCCGGCATCGACGCCGTCGCCCACGGCGCGGCGCTGATCCGGGAGGGTTCGGCCGACGTGGTCCTAGCCGGCGCCACCGACGCGCCGATCTCGCCGATCACCGTCGCGTGCTTCGACGCGATCCGGGCGACGTCGGCGAACAACGCCGACCCGCGGCACGCGTCCCGGCCGTTCGACCGCGAGCGGGACGGGTTCGTCATCGGTGAGGGCGCGGCCATCCTGCTCCTGGAAGAACTGTCCGCCGCGCGGGCCCGCGGCGCGCACGTCTACGCCGAGTTCGCCGGGTACGCGGCGCGCAGCAACGCCTTCCACATGACCGGGCTCCGGCCGGACGGCCGGGAGATGGGGGAAGCGATCGACCGGGCGCTCGAGCAGGCCCGGCTCGATCCGTCCGCAGTGGACTACATCAACGCGCACGGGTCGGGCACCAAGCAGAACGACCGGCACGAAACCGCGGCGTTCAAGCGGAGCCTCGGCGAGCACGCCCGCACGGTGCCGGTGAGCTCCATCAAGTCCATGGTCGGCCACTCCCTCGGCGCCATCGGCTCGATCGAGCTCGCCGCCTGTGCGCTGGCGCTAGAGCACCAGGTGGTGCCGCCGACCGCCAACCTGAGCACCCCGGACCCCGAGTGCGACCTCGACTACGTCCCGGTGCACGCCCGCGAACACCCCATGGACGTCGTGCTCAGCGTCGGAAGCGGCTTCGGCGGCTTCCAGTCCGCCGCGGTCCTGACCCGGCCGACGTCCTGACCAACCCCAGCCCATCCGATGAGAGGACACCTCGTGACCAGTGAAGTGATCGCCCCGCCGACCGCCGGGGCGGGCTTCCCGAACCTGGCGGTGCTGCCGCCCCGCGTGCGCGTGATCATGCTCGTCACCGCGCAATGGCTTTCGCACTCGATCAACGTCCTGGCTGAGATCGGGGTCGCCGACCACCTGGTGGCCGGCCCCCGCACGGTGGCCGAAATCGCGACAGCCACCGAGACCGACCCGGACGCGCTGTACCGCGTGCTGCGCGCGGCGGCCTCGCTCGGGGTGTTCGCCGAGCGGCCCGACGGCCGGTTCGAGCTGACTCCGGACGCGGACTGCCTGCGCAGCGACACGCCCGGCAGCCTGCGCAACTTCGCGCGGCACGTCGGCCAGGCCTGCCGCCTGCAGTCCTATGCCTCGATGGTGGACACGGTGCGCACCGGCAAGCAGGCGTTCCAGCAGGTGCACGGCATGCAGTCGTTCGACTTCTACGCGGCGCACCCGCACCTGGCGGAGGTCTTCAACGGCGCGATGACGGCCTTCAGCGAAGCGGCCGCCGGCGAGCTGAGCGGGATCGGCGACTTCGGCCGCTTCGGCGTCGTCGCCGACATCGGCGGCGGCCACGGCCACATGCTGTCCGCCGTGCTGCGCGCCAACCCGGCGGTCAAGGGCATCCTGTTCGACCGGCCCGAAGTGCTCGCGGGCGCGGACCCGGTGCTCGAGCGCAACGGCGTGCAGGACCGGGTCACGCGCTCCCCCGGTGACTTCTTCGCCGACGTGCCGGTGGCGGACGCCTACGTCCTGAAGAGCGTCCTGCACGACTGGACCGACGACGAGTGCGTCACGATCCTCGGCAACATCCGGCGGCGCATCGGCGACAACGCGGACGCGCGCGTGATTCTGTTCGAGGCCACCGTTCCCGAGCTCAACACATTCGACTTCAGCAAGCTGATGGACATCGAGATGCTCGTCAACCTCGGTGGCCGGGAGCGGACCGAAGCCGAGTGGCGGGCCCTGTTCGACAACAGCGGGTTCAAGCTGGCCACCACGACCCGCGCGACGCCGCCCAACTGGGTCCTGGAGGCGAAGCCGCGATGAGCCGCTCCGTGTCGCCCGGGATCGTTTGGGCCACCAGCGCGCCGACCGCAGCGGGCCTCGGCCACCTCAACCTGGCGAAGCTCGCGGGCATGGGTTCACTGTGGACGGTCGACCACCTGATCAGCCCGTTCCCCCAGGCCGTTTGGGACACCGAGTTCACGTTCCTGGCCAAGGGATCGTCCACCCCGGACGAGGCGTTCGACTTCGTCATGGCCCTGGGGCACCTGGCAGCCAAGGCGGGCAACGTGCGGCTCGCCGTCGGCGTGACCGATCCGCACCGCCGCCACCCCGTGAGCCTCGCCCAGACCTTCCTGACCCTGTCCCACCTGACGCGCAAGCCGCCGATCCTGGGCCTCGGCGCCGGGGAACGGGAGAACCTCGACCCCTACGGCGTTGCCTACGACCGGCCGGTGGCCCGGCTGGCCGAGGCGGTGCAGATCATCCGGAAGTGCTTCGACTCCACGGGACCGTTCGACTTCGCGGGCGAGTTCTTCCGACTGGACCAGGCGGTGCTGGACCTGCGGGCGCCGAAGGGCCGCCGTCCCGAGATCTGGCTGGCCGCGCACGGCCCGCGGATGCTCGAGCTGACCGGCCGGTACGCCGACGGGTGGTACCCGTGGGAACCGGTCGATCCGAACGAATACGGGCGGCGGCTGCGCGAGGTCCAAGGCGCGGCGAAGCGGGCCGGGCGCGACCCCGAAGCGATCCACGCGGCGCAGGTGCTGACCGTGGTGCTCGGCCGGGACGAACACCACGTGCGGCGGCTGCTACGCGCCAAGTCCGTGCGGTACCTCGCGCTGCTCGCCAACGCACGTGCGTGGCGGGCGTTCGGTGCCGAGCATCCGCTCGGCCCGGATTTCCGCGGGGCGATGGACCTCCTGCCGCACCGGTACAGCCGGGCCCAGGTCGAGGACGCCATCCGCGCGGCTCCCGACGAGCTCGTCGCGAGCCGCGTGGTCGCGGGCACGCCGAAGCAGGTCCGGGACCGGATCGGCGCCCTGGTGGACGCCGGCCTGCGGCACCCGGTGCTGGTCGCGGCGTCGGCGATGGTGGCAGCCGCCGACGCGGTCTACAGCATGGCGGGTCTGGTGTGGCTCAGCCGAAGCCTGCGCACCCGCCGAGCCGGCCGGGTGTCGCCCGTGGCCCAGGAGGTTCCGGTATGAGTCTCGACGTCCTCGTCGTGGGGGCGACCGGCCAGCAGGGCGGCGCGGTCGCTCGGGAACTGCTCCGGCGCGGGCACGTCGTCCGGGCACTCACCCGCAAACCCGATTCGGCGGCCGCGATCGAGCTGGCCGGCCTCGGCGCCGAGGTGGTGCCCGGCGACCTGGCCGTCGCCGCGTCGATCGAAGAGGCCGCGCACGGCGCCGACGCGGCGTTCCTACTCTCGGATTCCTTCGACGCCGGAACGGACTTCGAGGTCACCGCGGGGGTCGGTGCGGTCGACGGGCTCCGGCGCGCGGGGGTGGGGCACATCGTCTACACGTCGGCGGCGAGCGCCGACCGCGATACCCGGGTCCCGCACTTCGACAGCAAGGCGGCGATCGAGTGCCACCTGCGTGAGAACGGCGTGCCGCACACGGTCGTCGCCCCGGCGTTCTTCATGGAGAACCGGTTCTTCGGCCTGCGGCGGACCGACGACGGCTGGCTCCTGCCGACACCGATGCCCGCGGCGCGGGCGCTGCAGCAGATCGCGGTAGCCGACATCGCGGGGTTCGTGCGCCACGCGGTGGAACACCGCGACGACGTGCTCGGCGAGCGGTTCGACATCGCCGGCGACGACCTGACCGGCGCGTCCGCGGCCGCGATCCTGGAGCGGATCATCGGCGACCCGGTCCGCTACGCGGCGATTTCGCCGAACGCGCCGTTCCTCGGTCCCGACCTCAGCGCGATGTTCAAGTACATCGACCGCGTCGGGTTCACCGCCGACATCGCCGCCTTGCGCGCGGACTTCCCCGACGTGGGCTGGCACACGTTCGACGAGTGGGCGCGGCTGCAGGACTGGCAGCACATCGGCGCCAAGCCGATCAAGGCCGTGCCGACGGCGTGATCGTGGCGACGACGGGACCAGGCCGGGGTAGCTTCCGCTCTTGGCCTGGTCCGTGATCATCACCGGCAGAAAACTAGCAATTGATACTTCTTTGCTTGTATGTTATGAACTTCTCTCCTAGTATTGGGTGTGCGGTCAAACGATCACGGCACCCCGGCCGTGAGTTTCCTGACCTGCACTTTCCCTTGATGATTCGGAGTGTTCCTGCATGTCCAAAACCACCAAGGTACGGTTCATCGCGGCGACTGCGGCAGCGTTCGCTGTCGTCATCGCGGGCAGCACGGCGGCCAGCGCGGCACCTACGCCGAGCGTGGCCGTGTCACCGGCCAAGGGCCTGGCCGACGGAGCGTCGGTGGCGGTGTCGGCCACCGGCTATACGGCCAACGAGACGGTGACGATCTGGGAGTGCGCCGGTGGCGCTACGGGCCCGGTGTGCGACACCAGCCGCCAAACAAGGACCACCGACGCCGCGGGAGCGGTGTCCACGTCGTTCGTGGTGCACAAGGTCCTCACGACAGCGTCGGGACCAGTGGACTGCACCACGGTCGCCAACGGCTGCTTCGTGGGCGCGGCGAACGAGTCATACAGCGAGGTCGCCTCGGCAGTGATTTCATTCGAGTGAGCTGAGCGCTTGTCTCGCGGCCGGTCGACCCCACCCCCAGCGGTCGACCGGCCGCTTCCTTACCTGAAAGGATCATCGGCCATGAGCCGGCTCCGCATCGGCGTCTTGGGCTGCGCTAGCATCGCCTGGCGCAAAATGCTCCCGGCCCTGACCGCCAACCCCGACGTGACAGTGGTGGCACTGGCAAGCCGTGATCCGGAGAAAGCCGCTCGCTTCGCGGCCGGGTTCGGAGGCGAGCCGGTGACCGGCTACCACCAACTGCTGGCTCGGGAAGACCTCGATGCGGTGTACATCCCGCTCCCCGCGGCCCTGCACGCAAGCTGGGTCGAGCGCGCACTCGAGGCGGGTTTGCACGTACTGGCCGAGAAACCCGTGGCGACAAAGGCAAAGGACGCGGAGTACTTAGTGGCGCTGGCAGCCGCGCGTGGGCTGACACTGCTCGAGAACTTCATGTACCGCTGCCATTCCCAGCACGCGGCAGTGAGCGAGTTGGTTGCAGAGGGCACAATCGGAACGGTCCGCTCACTGACGGCGGAGTTCGCAATCCCCGCCCCGGCACCAGGCAACATGCGGTACGAGCCGGAGATCGGCGGAGGAGCATTGCTGGACATCGGCGTGTACCCAATCCGCACAGCGCTGGACTTCCTGGGCGACGAGGCCGAAGTAGCCGGAGCAACACTGAACATCGACGCCGATTTGCGAGTCGACGTGGGCGGAGCCGCCCTACTGGCCGAGCCGGCGGGTAAAACCGCGCAGGTGACATTCGGAATGCGTCACGGATATCGCTCCCGCTACGAGCTGACGGGCGACAAGGGCCGAATAGCGGTGCTGTGGGCGTACACCCCACCGGCGGGCCACGCCCCGATCATCCGAATCGAGCACCAGAACAGCGTGGAGGAGCGGACACTACCGCCCGACGACCAGTTCGCGTCAGTGGTAAGCCGTTTCGCAGCACGGATCCTAGACGGCGTGCCATCAGACCTGGTGGGCCCGGCGATAGTCGCGCAGGCGGGTCTGGTGGACCGAATCCGAGAGCAGGCGATGCGGCTACCGGATCCAGGAGTGGAGTAGCGGCCTTGAACACGCGCCCCATCCCCCCACACACACCGGCTCCCTGGTTCGCAGTCCCGCTGCCCCGCCTTCAGGTCGTCCCGAATAACCGCGTACGGCAGTCCGACCGATTCTCCCTCGCACCACTAGGAAAATCGGGAATCAGCCGTCGAGGGCGGCCGCGGTCAAGGTGATCAGATCTGCCGCATCGCTGACTGCAAGCCCGCCGAACTGGGGTTGCCGTTCACGACCTGGAGCCTGGCCAAGCTGATCGGATACCTCGCCGAACACGCCTGGATCCAGGCAAGCACCGAGACCGTCCGGCAGACGGGTTCTACGCCAGGAGGGCGTGTCCTGGCAGGCACCGAAGACCTGGAAAGCCAGCAAAGATCCGGACTTCGTGTTGACGAGTTCGGGCCGCTGAACCTGCAGCCCCGACCCGGTCGTGGCCGGTTCCCCCCTCGGCCACACGGGGCGCGCCACCTACACGCGTACCAATTGTTCGGCAGGGCGACCACCCCCGGCGAGTGCCTGCAGTAGACCCGGCCCAACTACTGGTGGAGGGCACCTATTCGGAGTGTGCGCTATTCGTCGTCAGGTCAGTGGTGTTGGTCGCGCGGGCTTCCAGGAGCGATGGGTCATCCCATTCGTTGCGGTCGTAGGAAGTAACAACATCACGACCACGCGACCCTGGTCATGGCAGGAGCCAGCGATCGAACCAGGCCCGGGTGCGGCGCAGGACGTCGAGTTGGTGGTTGCGTTCCCGGATCGAGTGGCCCTCTCTGGGGTAAATAACGAACTCGTGCTCGACGCCGAAGTAGCGCAATGCCCGGTGGAAGTACACGGCTTGGCCGAGGGGGACGTTGGTGTCCTCGGCGCCGTGCAGGATGAGCACTGGGGTGCGGATGCGGCTGGCGAAGGAGATCGGGCTGACCGCGTCATGCGGATGCGGACCGGCGCTGGACCACCCGGTGCTGCCACCGAGCGCGGCCTCGAACTGGCCGTTCTCGCCGGTCGCG
The DNA here is from genome assembly GCF_009765355.1 of Amycolatopsis anabasis. GTDB lineage: Bacteria > Actinomycetota > Actinomycetes > Mycobacteriales > Pseudonocardiaceae > Amycolatopsis > Amycolatopsis anabasis. The sequence goes on from NZ_VTHK01000064.1 coordinate 44,680, forward strand.
GCGAGCATGCCCCAGTCGATGACACCGGCGAGGACCAGCGCGGCGCGGAAACGATCGGTCTGGCCAACGGCCCAGGCGGCCATGAATCCGCCGTGGCTCCCGCCGGCGATGCCTAGCCGCTCCGGATCGGCGACGCCCTCGGCAACGAGCAGGTCGATGCCGGTCAGGATGTCGGTCCACTCCTCCCGGCCGACCCTGCCGGCCACGCTGGCGGCGAACTTGTGGCCGTGGCCTTGGCCGCCGCGCGGGTTGGGCAGGAACACCGCGTACCCTGCGGCGGCCAGCAACTGCGCGTGCGCGCTGGGGAACCAGAACAGCTGGAAGCGATCGGCGTACCGGTCGTAGGGGCCTCCGTGCACGATCGTGACGAGTGGGAACGGACCGTCCGACGCGGTTTTTCCGACCGGCAGTATCAGCAAGCCGTCCAGGCCGAGGCCATCGGCGGCACGGTAGGCCAGCGGTCGCTGGGTACCGAGAGCGATGCCGTTGAGTTCCGGGCGGGTGTCGGTGATCTTTCTCAGCGGCCGGGTCGGTGGCCCGACGTGAACATTCGCGGGCTGGTAACGGGTACCGGTCAGTACCGCGATTTTCCTGCCGGTGGGTGTGGTGGTGAGGTCGTCGAGATGTCCGGGGTGGTGCGACAAGGTCGTGGGGCCACCGGGGTCGAGCCGGGCCAGGGTCGTGTTCAAGCCGTCGGCGAAGACAACCAGAGGGGCGGCATCGGTCTGGCACAGTTCGGTGGGGCACATCGGAAGGCCAGCGGTGCGGTTGCGGCGGACGCGGCTGCCCACGGCCAGGTCGAACACGGCGGTGCCGGCATGCAGAACCGGTGGAGTGAGAGCAACGTAACCGAGGTGCCAACCGTCCTCGCCCGGCCACCAGGCCAAAGAGCGCGCTTCGACCTCCACGGGTCCGAGATCCTCCGCGGTCCCGGTCGCGGGGTCGAACAGGTGCAGTTGG
>NZ_VTHK01000065.1 GCF_009765355.1 Amycolatopsis anabasis
CGAACAAACACTGTCCAGTGTGGACAACCCGGAAACGTTGGAACTCAACGACATCGGCCAGGCGCGGTTCCGCCTCGCGCAGCCGGTGGCGGCCGATGACTACACCACCAGCCGCCGTGCCGGGGCGTTCCTGGTGATCGACCCGAAGGACGGCGACACGCTCGCGGCCGGGATGGTCGGCGCACCGCTCCCGGCGTTCGGCACCCTGGCCACGAAGGCGCGATGAAGTGAGCACACGCCTTTCCCGCCGCACGGCTGTGGTCCTGGCCCTGGTATTGGCACTCGCGTCCTGTTCCCGCGCTGGCGGCGGCGACCCGGCCACCACCGGGCAGCCGCGGGACCTGGGACCCGTCGGCGAAATCCGGGTCGGCTATTTCGCGAATGTGACCCACGCCCCGGCGATCATCGGGGTGGACAAGGGATTCTTCGCCCGCGAACTCGGCCCGTCCAAGCTGGTTCCGCAAACCTTCAACGCGGGCCCGGAAGCCATCAGCGCGCTGCTGGGCGGTTCGCTGGACGTGGCGTTCCTCGGTCCCGGCCCGGCGATCAACGCCTTCACCAAGTCCGGCGGTACGGTCCGGCTGATCGCCGGGGCGGTCTCCGGCGGCGTTCAGCTCGTGGTCAAACCGGACATCGCCGCGCCGGAGCAGCTCCGGGGGCGCACCCTCGCCACTCCCCAGCTCGGTGGCACGCAGGACATCGCCCTGAAGACCTGGCTGGCCCGGAACGGCCTGGCCGGCCAAGTCTCCGTCGCGGCCCTGAAGAACGCGCAGGCGTTCGACGCGTTCCGCGGCGGCGAAGTGGACGGCGCCTGGCTGCCCGAGCCCTGGGCCTCGCGCCTCGTTCTGGACGCCCACGCCAAGGTGCTGGTGGACGAGAAGACCCTGTGGCCGGGCGGCCACTTCCCCACCACCGTGGTGGTGACCCGGAACGAGTTCCTCCAGCGCCACCCCACCACCATCCGGGCCATCCTCAGGGGCCAGGTCGCCGTGCTCGAGTGGGCCGCGGCCCACCGGGACGAAGCGAAAGCGGCGGTGAACGACGGCATCGAAGCGAGAACCCGGAACCGGCTTTCCCCGGCCGCATTGGACCGCGCCTTCGACGCGGTCCAGCTTTCTCCCGATCCGCACGCCCTCACCTACGCGCAGCTGGCCCAGGACTCCGTGACGGCGGGGGTGATACCGAGCCCGCCCTATCTCGAAGGCCTGATCGATCTGCGGCTGCTCAACGAGGAACTGGCCGCGCGCGGCAAGCCCGCCATCAGAACCGCCGGATTTCGGGTCGAGTGAGAGGAGGTCCGCGACACTATGGTCACCGACCAGGCGGTGCGCTCGCAGTCGACCGGCACAGCGGTCCGGCTGGCCGGTGTCACCAAGGTTTTCGGGCACGGTGAGCGCGCCGTGACAGCGCTGGAGGGGCTCGACCTGACCGTCGGCGCCGGGGAGTTCGTCTGCGTCCTCGGGGCTTCGGGATGCGGCAAGACGACGTTGCTCAATCTGGTGGCCGGCCTGGACGAATCGACCACCGGCACCATCACGCGCAACACCGCACGCCCCGCGGTGATGTTCCAGGACGCCGCCCTCATGCCGTGGCTGACCGCGGCCCGCAATGTCGAACTCCCGTTGCGGTTGGCCGGGTTCCCGCCGCCACTGCGCCGCGCGAAGGTCGCCGAGCTGCTCGAGCTGGTCCGCCTCGGCGGGGCCGGTGACAAGCGACCGCACGAGCTTTCCGGCGGGATGCGGCAGCGGGTCGCGCTGGCCAGGGCACTCGCCGCCACCTACCGGGTCGACGGCGACAGCAGGCCACCGCTGCTGCTGATGGACGAACCGTTCGCTTCACTCGATGCGATCACCCGGGACGTCCTGCAAGGCGAACTGCGGCGGATTCAGCGCAGCACCGCGACCGCGGTCCTGTTCGTGACCCACGACGTGCGGGAAGCCGTCCGCCTCGGGCGGCGCCTGGTCCTGCTCTCCTCGCGGCCGGGACGTGTCGTGCGGCAGTGGACGAATACGGCGGAATCCACCGAGGCCGAGCTGGTCGACGAGATCAGTGCCCGGCTGCGGGAAGTGATCCGGACCCATGCGGCGAGCTGAGGCCGAACCCGACAGCGCCGCGGTCGGGGCGGGACTGGACGCGCTGGACACCCCGGTCACCGCCCACCGGCGTTCCGTCCGGCGCCGCCTGCTCGGCACGGTACTGCCTCCCCTGGCGGCCTTCGCCCTCGTCATCGGGGTGTGGCAGGCGCTGTGGGCCAGCGCGTGGTGGCCGGAGTTCAAACTTCCCTCGCCCGGCACGGTGTGGACGACGTTCTGGGCCATCACCGTCGACGGCTCCGTGTTCGAGATCGTGTGGACCTCGGGGCATCGGGCGGTTCTCGGGTTCGCCGTCGGCGCCGCGATCGGGACCCCGCTCGGTCTGCTCGTCGGCCGGATTCCCCTGGTCCGCGCCGCGATCGGCCCGCTGCTCACCGGGCTGCAGAGCCTGCCGTCGGTGGCCTGGGTGCCTGCGGCGATTCTGTGGTTCGGGATCAGCGATCCCGCGATCTACTTCGTCGTGCTGCTCGGCTCGATCCCCTCGATAGCCAACGGCCTGATCGCCGGTCTCGACCAGGTTCCGCCGATCCTGCTGCGCGTGGGCCGGGTGCTCAACGCGGGCCGATTCGCCACCGCCCGGCACATCCTGCTACCGGCCGCGCTGCCCGGATACCTGGCGGGGCTGAAGCAGGGATGGGCGTTCTCCTGGCGTTCCCTGATGGCAGCCGAACTCATCGCGGTTTCCCCGCAACTGGGCATCGGGCTCGGCGCCTACCTCAGCCAGGGGCAGGACTTCAACGACATGCCCATGGTGCTCTCCGCCATCTTCCTCATCCTGCTCGTCGGCATCGGCGTCGACCTGCTGCTGTTCCGCCCACTCGAACGCGCGGTGCTGCGAGCCCGCGGCCTCACCACGCCCTGACCCCGGTACTCGGAAACCGATCTGAAACCGCGGTGAAGCCCATCGCCCGCACGCTCGTCGTCGTGGCCAACCCGGTCACGGTGCGACGCGAAAGGGGCTTGGCGTGACCACGGACATCGCGAAGGCGGCTCGGCTCAGCGAAGAGGCGGTGTTCCCGCTCAGCACCTTGGATCCGGCCGCGCCGCTGGACGACCTGGCATGGCTGGACGCGGCGATCGGCGACGCGCGGGTGGTGGCGATCGGCGAGAGCGCGCACTACAACGCCGAGTCCTACCTGCTGCGCCACCGCCTGCTGCGGTACCTGGTCGAACGGCACGGGTTCGGCGCCTACGCGTTGGAGTCCGGGTTCGTCGAGGGCCGGCAGGCCGACGATTGGGTCCGGGGCGGCGAGGACCAGCTCGGTGACGTCCTGGCGAACGGCATCACGGGGTTGATGGGGCTGTGGACGCAGCAGCGCGCCCACCTGGAGTGGATGCGGCGGCACAACCGCGGCGCGGCACGGCCGGTGGGCTTCTACGGGATCGACCTGTGCGGCTCGAACGTGTCCCCGCTACCCGGCCTGGACGCCGTCGTCGCCTACCTCGCGGAGGCGGACCCCGAGTTCGCGGTGGACGCGGGCATCCGGGAGACGGCCGCCGCTTTCGCGCCGCCGTCCGCGTTGTCCCTGCCCGCCGCGATCACCGCCTACGGCAAGCTCGCCGCGGCGGACCGGGACCTGCTGACCGCGGGCCTCGCCGAACTCGCCGCGCGCATGGCGGGACGGCGCCTGGAGTACGTCCGGCGAACCACCGCCGAGGCGTATGAGCGGGCGCTGCGCGCACTGCGCATCACGATCACCGTCGACCTGGGCATCCGCGCGATGGCCCGCGGCGACCTGCGGACCGTGCTGTTCAACCGCGACGCCACGATCGCGGACACCGTCGAGTGGATCCTGCGCCGCGAGGACCGCATCGTGCTGGCCGCCCACAACGGCCACCTCCAACGCTGGCCCACCACCCTGCAGGGCGAGTCCCCGGCGACGCCGATGGGCATGCACCTGGCCGACCGGATCGGCGAGGACTACCGGGTCATCGGCATCACCAACGGCACCGGCCAGACCCTCAACACCAGCCCCGACTTCTACACCGGGACTCTCTTCACCGACCTGGAACCACCCCGGCCCAGCAGCCTCGACGCGCTCATGGAAGCCAGCTGCGACCGCCCCTTCGCCACCGACCTCCGGCGGCTCTCACCGGCCGACACCGCCGCCGTCCGGGCCGCCACCCAGCAGCGTTTCGGCACCTACTACGCCGAGACGAGCCCGCTGGACGCCTACGACGTCCTCGTCCACCTCCCGCACGTCACCCCGGCCGAACCCGATCACGACGCCCTCGCCCACTCGCCCCACGACGTCCAGGAAACCTTCTCCCACTGGCAGCCGCGGTGAGGTCGGCCAGCTTCCGGTCACGCGCGACAATTGATCTCATGACACCCGCCTCCCCGAACGACGGCTACCTCCTCGACAACGCGCAGCCTGAGGCGGGCACCCGCTTCGACGCACTCAGCGAGTTGTTCGACCCCTCCACCCGCCGGCACATCGAGGACCTGGGCGTCGCTCCGGGATGGCGATGCTGGGAGGTCGGGGCAGGCGGCCCCTCGGTGGTGACCTGGCTTGCCGGGCGGGTCGGGCCGACCGGCCGGGTGCTGGCGACCGACATCGACACCTCCTGGGCCGCCGAGGCGGCGGGAGGCGTCGTCGAGGTCCTGCGCCACGACGTCGGCGAGGACGAGCCGCCCGAGCGCGGCGGCTTCGATCTCGTGCATGCCCGGCTGGTGCTGGTGCACGTGGCCGACCGGGAACGGGCCCTGCGCGCGATGACCGACTCGCTGCGGCCGGGCGGCTGGCTGCTGGTGGAGGACGCCGATCCGGCGGCGCAGCCGCTGATCTGCCTCGACGAGCACGGGCCCGAACAGGTGCTGGCCAACAAGCTGCGGTCCGGCTTCCGTTCACTGCTGGCGTCCCGCGGCGCCGACCTCGCCTACGGCCGGAAGCTCCCCCGCCTGCTGCGGGAGGCAGGGCTGACCGGCGTCCACGCGGACGCGTACTTCCCGATCACCGCACCGGCCTGCGACGTCCTGGAGGCCGCGACGGTCCGCCAAGTACGCGACGGTCTCGTCGCCGCTGGGCTCGCGACCGACGAGGAAATCGATCGCCATCTCGCGAACGTCGGCTCCGGCCGCCTCGATCTGGCCACCTCCCCCATGATTTCCGCATGGGGCCGCCGCCCGTAACGCCTTGCTCGGCCGGCCCGGGAGCTAGGCTGTGTTTCATAATGCGCGCGTCCGGATTTGCGTAGCCAGGCCGTGACTCGCGCAGGTCTCTCACGTGGAGCAGGTCTGCGGCCTGCCTCCGCAAATCCGGGGCCTTCGGCCGAGGCGCGCGCCGGGTCGTCTCGAGCGGGAACACACGGCTTTTGAAACACGTCCTAGGCGCGGAACGTCCGCCGGTAGGCGAGCGGCGATACGCCGACCGCGGCGTGCAAGTGCTGGCGGAGCGAGTCCGCCGAGCCGAACCCGGCGCGGTGGGCGACCTGATCCACGGGAAGATCACTGGCCTCCAGCAGGTGCCGGGCGAGCTCCACCCGTTGCCCGATCAGCCAGTCGCCGGGGCTCATCCCGACTTCTTGCCGGAAGCGGCGGGTGAAGGTCCGCACGCTCATCCGGGCGTGCCCGGCCAGCTCGGTCAGCGGCAGCGGGCGCTCGAGCCGTTGCAGCGCCCAGGCCCGGGTGGCCGCGGTGGTGGCCGTCGACGGATTGGGCACCGGACGTTCGATGTACTGCGCCTGCCCGCCGTCGCGCCAGGGCGGTACCACACAGCGGCGGGCCGCGCGGTTCGCGACCGCGCTCCCGTGGTCGCGACGGACGATGTGCAGGCACAGATCGACTCCGGCCGCCACTCCGGCCGAGGTGAGCACCTCGCCGTCGTCCACGAACAGCACGTTCGCGTCCCATTTCACCTGGGGAAACAATCGCTGACAACGCTCGACCTCGCACCAGTGCGTGGTCGCGGGTCGGCCGTCGAGCAGCCCGGCCGCGGCGAGCAGAACGGCCCCGGTGCAGATCGACACGACGCGGGTGCCCGGCCGCATCGCGGCGAAGACGTCGATCGGCGGTTCGAGCGCGTCCTTGTCCGCGGGTTCCCAGGCGAACGGCGGGATGACCAGTGTGTCCGCGGTCTCCAGCGCAGCGCCGCCGCGTTCCACCGCGATGGCGAAGTCGGCGGCGGTGGTGACCGGCCCGCCGTCCAGCGAACACGTGATCACCTCGTAGAGCCGCTCGTCCGCGGGACCCCGGGCCGCGCCGAAGACGCGCGCGGGAATGCCCAGCTCGAACGGAAAGACGTGGTCCAGGGCGAGCACGACAACGCGGTGCATGGCCCGATCCTCGCACATCATGACCATCAGGCCACTTCCCGCCGCCCGCCGGTGCCAGCAGTCTGCATACGCACAAGACGTTCCGCGAGAAAGGAAACCGTTGATGCGCGCGATCAGCCAAGAGGTCCTGGGCGGTCCGGAAGTCCTCACCGTCGTCGAGCTCGACCGGCCGACGCTCGGCCCCTCCGACGTCCTGGTCCGGGTCCACGCCGCCGGCGTCAACCCGACCGACTGGATGCACCGCACCACCGGGCTGTATCTGGGCACGCCGCCGTTCGTCCTGGGCTGGGACGTCTCCGGCGTCGTCGAGGCCGTCGGCGCGGGCGTGACGCTCTACAAGCCGGGCGACGAGGTTTTCGGCATGCTCGACTACCCGCGGGGCGCCGGGGCCTACGCCGAATACGTGGCCGCCCCGTCCCGGAACTTCGCCCGCAAACCGTCCGGAATGGACCACGTCCGGGCGGCGGCGCTGCCGGTGGCCGCGCTCACCGCCTGGCAAGCCCTGGTGGACACGGCCGACGTCCAGCCCGGCCAGCGGGTGCTCATCCACGCCGCGGCCGGCGGAGTGGGCCACCTCGCCGTGCAGATCGCGAAGGCCCGCGGCGCGCACGTGATCGGCACCGCCCGCGCGGCCAAACACGACTTCGTCCGCGGCCTGGGCGCCGATGAGATGGTCGACTACACCCGGACCGATTTCGCCGAGGCGGTGCGGGACGTCGACTTCGTGCTCAACGCCGTCGGCGGCGACTACGGCCCGCGCTCGCTGCGAACCCTGCGCCCGGGCGGCACCCTGGTCTCCATCCTCTTCTCGCACTCCGAAGACATGGAACCCGCGGCCAAACAGCGCCGCGTCCGGCTGGAGAACCTGACCGTCGAAGCCGATCACGCCGGTATGCGGGCGATCGCCGCACTGGCCGGCGCGGGCCGCCTGCGCGCCGAGATCGACGGCGTACTGCCGCTGGAGCAGGTCGCCGAGGCGCACCGGCGCGGCGAGACCGGCCGGACGGCCGGCAAACTCGTGCTCACCGTGAACGCATGACCTCAGCCGGTCAGATAGCCGCCGGAGGCGTCGAGGTCGGTGCCGGTCACCGCGCTGGCTTCGCCGGAACCGAGCCACAGCACCACGTTCGCCATCTCCTCGGCGCGGACGATGCGTTTGATCGGGTAGCTCTGGGCGATCTGCTCGTAGGTCAGCCCGAACGCCTCGGCGGCGCGGCGCAGCATCGGCGTGTCCACCGCGCCGGGCGCGAAGGCGTTGATCCGGATGTTGTCGGCGGCGTATTCCAGGGCAGCGACCTTGGTCAGCGAGGCGACCGCGTGCTTGCTCGCGTTGTACGGGGCGATCGTGGCGAATCCGGCTTCGGCCGAGATCGACGCGGTGTTCACGATGACCCCGCCGCCCTGGCGCAGCAGTTGCGGGATCTCGTACTTCATCGCCAGGAAGACGCCGCCGACATTCGTCCGCCACACCGCCTCCATGTCCACAACGGACTGTTCGTGCAGCCGCACCGCCCGCGGGCTCTCGATTCCCGCGTTGTTGAAGGCGATGTCGATCCGCCCGTACCGGTCGACGCAGGCCTGCACGAAATCGCGCACCTGGCTCTCGTGGCGGACGTCCGCGCGGCGGTAGGTGGCATCGCCGCCGGCGGCGCGGATCTGGTCGGCCACCTGCCGGCCGAGTTGTTCCCGGCGGCCGCAGAAGAACACCCGCGCGCCTTCGGCGGCCATGGCGCGCGCGGTGGCCGCGCCGATGCCCGAGGTGGCTCCGGTGATCAGCACGACCTGGCCCGCGAACCGGCCGCGCCGACCCGTTCCCTCGGCGACGGCCGCCGGTGCCCCGGCGGCCAGTCCGAGTCCACCGGCCAGCAACGCGTGTCGCCGGGTCATTCCCCGGTTCTGGACGTTCATCGGCCCGCCAGCCGATCCGGTAGCGGCGCCAACGGGTAGTGCTGCCAGAAGAACGCGTCGGCGGCATGCTGGTCGGCGGCGAAGTTGATCGCCTCCGCGATCTTGCGCCCGGTGATCCGGAAAGCCAGCGCCCAGGTGATGTCCAGCCCGGCCGGGGTGGTGCTCCATCCCCGGTGCAGATCGACGACCCAGTCCCCGTGGGCCGCGAGGAAGAACGTCTCGGCGCGGAACCCGGCGCGGCCCAGTTCCCGGAAGAACGCGAGCACCTCGGCGACGCCGACCTTCGTGCCGGACAGCGGGTGCCGCCCCGGAATCGTCCACCGGATGTCCGGGGCGAAGAACCGTTCCAGGGCCCGCGGGTCACCCTCGGCGTAGGCCCGGTAGTAGTCGCGGATCAACCGCACGTTCGGATGATCCGCGGCTTGCGCGCCCGCGGATCCGGCGCCCAGCACCGACGCGGCGACCCAGCCGGCCGTGCCGATTCCCGCGCCGCGCAACAGCGCGGCCCTGCTCAACGTCTCGTCCACTGCGGACTCCTCTCCGGCGATCGCTGACCACGCAACCAGCCGGGGGAACCGCCGTCCAATACCCGTTCTCATACGCTCGAGGCATCACGGCTCGACCACCCGCCGGGTGGCCGCGACGAAGTCCCGGACCAGCGGGCGCCGGTCGTCGCGGCGCCAGGCCAGCACCAACCGGCTGGGATCCAGGCCGCGCACCGGAACCGCCACCACGCCGTCGCGCGTGTAGATCGGCGCGTTCCCGGCCGCCACCAGGCACACCCCCACCCCGTTGACGAGCGCCTCGTAGGTCTCGTCGCTGGTGGTGATCTCCGCGGCGACCCGCACCGGATGACCCCCACGCTGGGCGGTAGCCAGCCAGAAATCGCGCAGCCCGCCGGAATCCTCGGGCAACGCGAGCCAGGGCTCGTCGAGCAGTTCGGTGAAGCGCACCTCGTCGCGACCGGCGAGCCGGTGGCCGTCCGCGAGCAGGAGCAGCCGCGGCTCCTCGGCGACGGGCAGCCAGTCGTACCGTTCCGGCCGGGGCAGCGGAAGCCAGAGGAACGCGGCGTCGACGCTCCGGTCGGCGAGCCCGGCCGTGGGGTCGTCCCAGCCGATCTGGCGAACGACCAGTTCGGCCGCGGGGCGCGCCACCGCGAAGGCGGCGCGTACCCGCCGCAGCACGCCGCGGCCCAGCGCGGTGGACATGCCCACCCGCAGCCGCGCCGCGGAAGCCTCCCGGACCCGCGCCACGGCCGCGTCCCAGGCGGCCACCAGCTCCCGCGCGGCGGGCAGCAGCGCGTGACCGGCGTCGGTGAGCGCGACATCCCGGCGGTCGCGGCGGAACAGGGCGGTGCCGACCTGCGACTCCAGCTGGTGGATCTGCCTCGACAGGGTCGGCTGCGAGACGAACAACCGCTCGGCGGCCCGCGTGAAATGCAGTTCCTCGGCTACCGCCACGAAGTACCGAAGCAGCCGGAGGTGGACGTCCTCGCTCGCCCGCACCGCTACTGGCCACCGAGACGGGCGACCATCGCGGAGGGCGGCCCGGACACGCCGAGATAGGCGGAATCGGCGCCCGTCCGCTGCCACCAGGCAGCCTGCTCCGCGGTGTGCACGTCGTCGACGACGACCGTCGCGCCGCGGCTCCGGATCAGCGGGACGACGGTCATCAGCACGGTGCCGGCAGCGGAGTCGGTGGCCGATCGCGCAGGCGCGAGGCGCACCGAGCGCACGGGGAGGTCCTCCACCAGGGTCAGCTCGGCCGTTGCCGTGCCGAAGCTGTCGAGCCGTGGCCGGATGCCGAGGTCGGCCAGCACGCCGAGGTTGTCCCGGGCTTGCGGCCCGCTCAGCGCCCGCACCGGCATGCCCACCGTGAGCAGCTCGGACGGGAAACCGGTGGCATCCAGGATCCGCACCACGCGGGAGACGAGGTCCGCGTCCGCGGCCTGGCTCGGGGTCAGCCCGACCGCGAGGCCGAGCCCGGGAGCCAGCCGCTGCTGCCACCACCCGGTCTGGCGGATCGCGGTGTCCAGTTCCCACGCCCCGAGCGCAAGGACCAGCCCGGTCAGCTCGGCCAGCTCGACGCACCGGTCGTGGTCCAGCGGACCGGCCTTCGGGCGGTCCCAGTGCAGCGTCGCCTCCACGTCGGTGATCCGGCCATCGGCGAGGGACGCGATCGGCTGGTAGTGCACCCGCAGCTCGCCGTGTTCCCACGCCCCGGGCATGGCGGCCGCCAGCAGGCAGGTCTTCCGGTCCTGGGCGCCGGGCACCGCGTGGAACAGCTCCCACTGCCCCGGACCGTTCGCCTTGGCTCGGCGCAGGGACAGATCCGCGGCACGCAGCACCTCAGCGAAATCCGCTCCCGGCTCCGGGCGATGCAGCACGCCGATGTTGGCCAGCGCGGTCACGCCCTGATCGTCCACATAGATCGGCTCGGCGAGCTCCTCGTTGATCCTCGCCACCAGGGTCGCGACCTCGGGGGTGTCCGCGGAATTCTCGACCAGGATCCCGAACCGGCCGTCGCCGATCTGGGCCACGACCGCCTTCTCCGCGCCGAACAACGCGGTCAGCCGCCGCCCGGCCGCGACGAGGAGCTGGTCACCCGCCTTCCTGCCCAGACCGTCGCACACCACCCCGTACGCGTTCAGCTCCAGGTGGAACAGGGTCAGCCCGTACCGGGAATCCGCTTGGCGCAACGCGCTTTCCAGCCGGCCGCCGAAGAACTGGCGGTTCGGCAGTCCGGTCACCGGATCGTGCACCGCCTGGCGGTTCAGTTCGCTCTGCAGCAGGAGCAGCTCGGTGTCGTCCTCGACCACGAGGACGACTTGATTCGGCCCGCCTTCGCCATCGTCGAGCACCGACATGGTCACCGAGACCCGGACCGCGTCCCCGTCGACCCGGAGCAAGCGATGCGCCTGCTTGATCCGGGCCCGGCGCCCGGCCAGCAGCGCCTGGTAGCCGTCTCGCAACGCGGCCGCGTGTTCGCCGGACACGACTTCGAAGAGGTTGGTCTCCGCCAGTTCGGACGCCCGGTAGCCGAGGATCTCCGCCATCGCGCCGTTGGCGCGGACGATCCGTCCGTCCGGCTCCGTGATCAGGATCCCGCTCGCGGAGGCCGTGGCGACCTGGTCGAACCTCTCCTCGCTCCGCTTGAGGTCCCCTTTCATGTCCTGGACCGCTTTGAGCAGGGACCGCTGCATCTGCTCCTGCTCGTCGAAGGTGACGCGCTGGATCGCCGCGGCGAAGCCGCAGGCCACCGCGCCGAGCACGAGCGCGATCCGTTCGGCGAACCGATCGATCGGCTGGAATTCCCGCTGCGCGGTCAGTCCCTTGCCCAGAACGTCCACAGTGCACGGAAGCGAGTCGGCGCCGGTACAGCCCAGCTCGACCAACCGCGCACCGACCTCGCGGGCGGGCTCGGTGCGGAACGGCTCGCGGTGCACGCAAGCGCAGACGGTGTCGAGCATCGTGCGCAGTTCGCCCTCGAGGTCCTGCTGAGCCACCGGCACACAGGTGGTGCCGAGCAGGCGGTAGGCCCATTTCCGGGCGAGCAGCAGCCGCGCACGGTCACCACCGGCCGGGGTATCCGATTTACGGCTCAGGTCGGCCATCGTGGGCTCCAGGTCGCCGTTTCGTGGACGTTTGAGCGTACCCATCGTGGCGGAAGGCTCGGCGCTCCCTTGGCGTGACCGGGCGCCCACCCGATAGGGAGAAATCGATCACGCACGGCAATATCGTGAAGATCTTTATCGCCTATGCACCCCTTTCACCGGCAACCGGGAGACCGATCTACCGGACCTTCTTGGCGACGCCACCGTAGAGCTGGGCATTGGCCTCCGGGTTGTCGGAGACGTCGCCCCGCCCCGCGGGCCGCCACAGCGCGCAGCCGACCAGACCCGGTTCCACCAGTTCGAAGTCCCCGAACATCGCACGGACTTCGCGGTACGTCCGGGTGGTTGCCTGGTCTCGCCCCTTCGCGCGGTTGAACATGCTCACCGCGCTGTCGATCTCACCGGTCTGCTGCTCACTGGTCAGGTGGGAGATCGCCAGGTAACTCCCGGCCGGGACGCGGGCGCGGTACTCCGCGAGCAGCGCGGGCAGGCCGTACTCGTCCGGGATCCAGTGCAGCAAGGCCACCATCAGCACACCCACCGGCTCGTCGAGGTTCAGCAACCGGCGCGCCTCGGGGCTGGAGAAAATGCGTTCCGGATCGCCGAAGTCCGCGTGCACGATCGCGGCGCGGTCGTTGGCGGCGAGGAGCAACTCGCTGTGCGCCACCGCGATGGGGTCGCGGTCCACGTACAGCACCCGGCAATCGGGATCGATTCCCTCGGCGACCTGGTGCACGTTGCCGCCCGTCGGGATGCCCGAACCGATGTCGAGGAACTGCCGGATCCCCTCGGCCATCATGAACTGGACGGTCCGGTGCAGGAACGCGCGATTCAGCCGGGCGACGTCCCGAATGCCGGGCATGATCTTCTCCGCGTGCGCCGCGGCCGCTCGATCGGCCTCGAAGTTGTGCGCGCCGCCCAGCAGGAAGTCGTAGGTGCGCGCACTGCTCGGCGTCATCGTGTCGATTCCCGCGGGAACCCAGTCCTGGTCCTGCCGTCGCACCATCGTGGAGCACCCCCATCCGCTCGGAAGGGAAAGAGCCTACCCAGCCGCGGCGCCCACACGACTGGGCCATCGGTGTGACGGCACATCAGCCGTTGGGGTGCTGTCGTAATGCGCCGAACGGCGTCTAGGGTGGCTCATCCGTTTCGCCCCCGCCGAAATATCACCACCTTCGATTGATCGACGCAATTTCCTTTCCGGAGGTAATTTCCCCGTGTACCGGTTCCGCACCGGGCGCGAACGCGCCCCGAGCCACCGTTGGCGCGCCGCCGGACTCACCGCGGTGGTACTCGGTTTCCTGCTGGTGCCCGCCCCGGCCCGGGCCACCGAGCCGAGTTGCCAGGAACTGGATTTCCCGGTGACGCTCGTGGCCGTCCCGCAAACGATGCACGCCACCCTGTGCGTACCGGCCGGAGGCGCGAACACGGTTCAGGTTCTCCTTCCCGGCGGCACGTACAACAGTTCGTACTGGGATGTCCAGTACGAGCCGGAGATTCGCTCGTTCCGGCGAGCGATGAACGGGGCGGGGTATGCCACGCTCGCGCTCGACCGGCTCGGCACCGGCCGCAGTTCCACGCCACCGAGCGCGCTGCTGACCACGATCACCGAGGCCGCCGCGGTGCACCAGGTGATCCAGGCGCTGCGGTCCGGCGACCAGGGGCCGGGTTTCGGCAAGGTGATCCTGGGCGGTCACTCGTTCGGATCGGGCACCGCCATCGTCGAGGCGGCGACGTTCCACGACGTCGACGGCGTGCTGGTCACCGGGCTGGCGCACCGGCTGAACCTCGAAGGAACGCTCCGGGTCTTCGCCGCGACCTACCCGGCACTGCTCGATCCCGAGTTCGCCGGCGACGGTTACGACCCCGGGTACCTGACCACGCTGCCGGACACCCGCTACTCGATCTTCCACGCGCCCGGGTCGAAGGTCGACGGCGCCATCGCCTTCGACGAATCCACAAAGGACACGTCGGCGTACACCCAGGCGGCGGACCTCTTCCCCGTCGGCATCATCGCGCCGTACTCGCTGCTGATCGACAAGCCGGTCATGATCGCGCTGGGCCAGGACACGGTCTTCTGCGGGCTGCTGGCCACCGACTGCTCGTCCGCGGCGGGGATCAAGAACTCCGAAGCGCTGTACTACTCCCCCGCCGCCGAGCTGAGCGCCTACGCGCTGCAGGGCTACGGGCACGCGATCAACTACGCCCCCAACGCACCCGACTACTTCCAGGCGGTCGCCGAATGGGCTGACCGCAAGGTGGGCCGCTGACCTGCGCGTCCGCGGGGAAGCCACTAGCGTCAAGGGGGACCGGTTCCTCGCGACTGCCAGGAAGAACGCGACATGACCCAGCACCCGGAAGTCGCCCAGATCGACGCCTTGGCCGCCGAGTTGCTCGACCAGGCCCGCCGGCACGACGCCCGGCGAACCGCCCGGACCCTCGTCAGCGGGCCCGCCCAGCGGGCCACGCTCATCGCTCTGGCCCAGGGGGCCGAGCTGGCCGAGCACGATTCGCCCCCGGCCGCCACTCTGCACGTCATCACCGGACGCGTCCGGCTGCACACCCACGACCGCGAGTGGACCCTTTACAGCAGCCACCTCATCGCCGTCCCGCCGGAGCGACACGGCCTCACCGCCCTCGCCGACACCGTCGTCCTGCTCACCGTCGCACTCCGGTAGCGTCCTGCGGGCGCGCCACGGCGACCGGGCACGGCGCGTGGCAAACCGGGGCCTGGCTGGTGGAGCCCAGCAGCATCCCGGTGAAACCGCCCCGGCCCCGGCTGCCCACGAGAAGTACCCGGATGTGCGGGTGGACCGGATCGTCGCCCGCGGCCGCCCGGTCAAGACGTTGCTCAAGTACGGCGAGCAAGCGCGGCTGATCGGGACTCGCGACAGCGAGCCTCGGCCTGCCGCGAGTCCCCCGTTTCGGTCGCGTGTGTTCCCCGTTTCGGGAGCCCGAGTTCCCCGTTCCGGGAGTTGGCGGGTGTCAGATACGGCATTCGGTGCGCGCGGAGCTTTGGTCCCAGCGAGGCAGGTATTGACCGGTCAATTGGCTTATTGCTACGGTCAATTCATGGCAGCGCCCCTCTATCAGCGGATTCGGCAGGATCTGGAGAGCCGGATCCGCTCGGGGGAACTGCCGCCCGGCTCGCGGTTACCCACCGAGGCCGAGCTGCGAGACCAGCACGGGATCGGCCGCGCCACCGCGCAGCGGGTCCTGCACGAGCTGGCTCAGGCGGGGCTGGTGGAGCGCCACCGGCGTCGCGGCACCTTCGTCACCGACGGGGTGCGCCAGGAGAACCTGCTGAGATTCGTCAATCCGAACATCGCCGGGCCGGAGATTCCCGGGCGGCACGAGGTGCACTCCGCGGCGGTGGTCCCCGCCGCGAACGCGAGGCCGGTACTGCCGGGTGTCCCCGACGACACCGCGGTGGTGCAGCTGGTCCGGCGCAAGTTCGATGTGGACGGCGAGCCGATCGCGGTGGAGTATTCCGCGGTTCCCTTCGCGCTGGCGCCTCGGCTGCTGGACGAGGACCTCGTGCACCTGACCACGATCCCGTACCTCCGCGAGCAGGGGGTTCCCCTTGCCACCGCGCGGATGTACCTCGATCCGATCCTGCTCGACGAGCAGGACGCCGAACTGCTCGACTGCGCCGCCGGGGTGCCCGTTCTCCGGCAGCGCAGGCTCATCTGGCTGGAGAACGGGGACCTGGCCGAGTCCGCGGCGTACCTGCTGCGGCCGGGAATGATGGAATTCTTCGTAGAGCAATCGATTCGCGCGGACTGAACACGGTTCTCCCCGCCGCCACCGATCATCGGCGGCCCGGTTCGTGGTGCCCGCGACGAGGAGTTTTTCATGACGACCTCTGCTCCCCGAATCGCGATCGTCGGCACCGGTGTCATCGGTGCGATGGCGGCCTGGCGATTGGCCGTCCGCGGCGCGCGGGTGCTCGCGTTCGACAGCTACGCGCCCGGCCACGACCGCGGCGCCTCGGCGGGTGAATCGCGCATCTTCCGCACGGTGTACAAGGAAGGCGGCTCGTATGTTCCGTTGCTGCGCCGGGCCGGGGAACTGTGGCGCGAGCTGGAAGCGGTCAGCGCGCGGGAGATCCTGACCCGCTGCGGCGGGCTGACCATCGGCGCGCCCGAGCATCCCGATCTGGTGGCGGTGCGCCGCTGCGCCGAGGAATACGGGCTCGCGCACGAGATTCTCGACGACAGCGCCGCGGCCGCCCGGTTCCCCCAGCACCGGCTGGATCCGGGCGAGATCGTGTTCCTCGATCCCGCCGCGGGCGTGCTGCGGCCGGAGCCCGCCGTACAGGGCGCGCTCGCGGCCGCGGCGTCCGCCGGGGCGGAAATCCTTTCGTACCACCGCATCGACGAGCTGACCGAGACCGGGGGCGGCTGGCGGCTGCGTGCGAACGGCGAGACCTTCACCGCCGACCACGTCGTGCTCTCCCCCGGCCCCTGGGCTCCGGCCGTGCGTGCACTCGCCGGGTTCCCGATCGAGGTGCGGCGGATCACCCCGTGCTGGTTCGCCGCGCGTGACGTCGCCGCGCACCGCCCGAACCGGCTGCCGATCGCGATCCGGCGGCATCCGGACGCCGGGTTCTCCTGCTTTCCCGTGCTGGACGGCGTCGCGGTGAAGATCGTTCCGCACCATCTCGGCTTTCCCGCCCTCGCGGATCCGGCCGAGCTGCCGCGGAGCGTGGACGCCGAGTTCGTGCGTGCGGCCTCCGCGGCGGTCGCCCGGTTGCTGCCGGGCCTCGTCCCCGCGCCGGTGCGGATCGGCACCTACGCCGAGGGATTCACCCCGGACGACCACGCGATCGTCGGACCGCTTCCCGGCACCGCGAACGCGACCGTCCTCACCGGATTCTCCGGGCACGGTTTCAAACTCGCGCCGGTGTTCGGGGAGATCGCCGCGGATCTCGTGTTGCACGGGAAAACCAGGCACGACATCGGTGCGCTGGACCCGAACCGGTTCACCCGCGAGGGATAACCCGAGACGTACGAACGACACGCGATTCCCGTGGAATGGCGTGCTGTCCCGTCACGCCCGCGGAAAGGCAAGCCATGCCGAAGAACTCCACCGGACAGATCGTCGCCATCGTCGTGGCGAGCCTGCTCATCATCGCGGTCGGCGCCTTGCTGTCGATGTATTTCGGCCGCCGGGCGCGCAATGCCGCCGACTGGCTGGCGGCGCCGGAATCACTGCCGCTGGTGGTCGTGGTCATCACCCAGTTCGCCACCGCGGTCGGTGGCGGGGTGCTGATCGCCCACGTCGGAATCGCGTACTCCTTCGGGTGGTCGGTGTTCGCCTACGAGGGCTGCGTGCTGCTCGGTTTCCTCGGCCTCGCGCTGATCGCGCGCTGGCTGCGCGAGCAGCGGTTCACCACCGTGCCGGACATCGTCGGGCGGCTGTTCGGGGCCGGCAAGACGGTGACCACGGTCGCCGGGATCGCCGCGTTGATCGTGCCGTTCGGCTGGCTGGCCACGCAGTTCGTGGCGTTCGCGAAACTCTTCGGCGAGCTGACCGGTATCCCCGCGACCGCGCTGATCGTGACGATCATGGTGGGGTCGCTGATCTTCGTGCTGCCCGGCGGGCTCACCTCGGTGGCCTGGACCGATTTCGTGTTCGGCATCTTCAAGATCGCGATGTCGCTCGTGGTCGCCGGGTACGCGATCCATCTCGCCGGCGGCTGGAGCGGCATCACCGGAAGGGTGCCGGCGGGGCTGTCCGGCCCCGGCGCGATCACCGCGGCCGGTGACGAGCGGATCTGGCTGTGGGTCGCCGCGATCGTGCCCGGCACGCTGACCAACCAGCTGTACTTCCAGCGCGTGTTCGCCACCAAGAAGGTCGGCGACGCCCGCCGGGGCCTGGTGCTGTCCGGCCTCACCATCCTGGTGGCCGGGGTCTACGCGGGGTGCATCGGGCTCGCCGTCCGCGCGATGAATCCCGGCCTGCCCAGCCAGGAGGCCGCGGCGGGCTGGCTGATCACCCGGCTGCCGACGGCCTTGCTGGTGGTCTACGGGGCTTTCCTGGTCGCGACGATCATCTCCACCACGGGTGCGGCCCTGCAGTCGGTGGTCGCGAACCTCACCCGCGACCTCTACCAGAACGTGGCCGGTCGCAGCCGCGGCGACCGCGGCCTGGTCTCGTTGTCCCGGGTGTTCACCGTCGCCGTCGCGGTGGCCGCCGGGCTGCTCGCGATCGCTTTCCCGAGCGCGCTGGACTGGCTGGTGGCCAGCTATGCCTACTCGGCGGCGGCGCTGGCCGCGCCGATCTTCGGCGGCTACCTGCTGCGCAAGCGATTCCCGTTGCGCTCGAGCAGCGCGCTGGCCAGCATGGCCGCGGGGCTGGCCGGCTGCGCCGTCGCGCAGTTCGTCGGCACCACCGTGCCCTACGCCGTCTACGGCATCACCGCCTCGGTGCTCGTGCTGCTGGCGTTCACGATCAGCCGCCGCACCTGGTCAAGTGCATCCACAGTGGATAGTTGAGGAGAGGTACGTGAGAATCGCGATCATCGGGCTCGGTGTGGTCGGGGCCAGCGCGGCCAGGTCGCTCGCACGGGCCGGCGCGCGGGTGACGGTGTTCGAGCGCACCGCGCCCGCGGCCGGCACCAGCGGCACTTCGTTCGCCTGGACCAACTCGCACCAGAAGGACCCGCTCGCCTACCACGAGCTGAACACCGCGGGCATCGCCGAGCACGACGCGCTGCTCGAGCCGGGTGCCGACTGGTACTTCCCGACCGGCAACCTCGAATGGGCGGCCGGACCGGCGGGGAACGAACGCCTCGCGGCCGCGGTAAGCCAGTTGCGCGCGCGGGACTACCCGGTGGAATGGATCACCCCGGCCAGGGCCCGGGAACTGGTGCCGGACCTCCGGGTGCCCGCGGAGGTCACCGAGATCGCCTGGTACCCGCGCGAAGGGTACGTGCTTCCCGTTCCCCTGCTGGCCCGGCTGTGGGGCGAGGCGCGGGATCTCGGCGCCGGGTTGCGCTGCCCCGAGGAGGTGGTGGGTATCGAGGAGCGGGCAGCCGGCGTGCGGCTGGCCCTGGCTTCCGGGGAGGCCGAGCGGTTCGACGCCGTGGTGCTGGCGGCGGGCCGGTGGACCGAGCCACTGGCCGCGTCCGCGGGGCTGATGATCCCGCTGGCCGATCCGGACGCGCCGGGGTCGGCGACCGTCGGATTCCTCGGGTACACGACGCCGGTCCCGGCACGGGTCGGCAGGGTGCTCACCACGCCGCGGCTGAACGCGCGACCGGACGGCGGCGGCCGGCTCGTCGTGCAGGGCCTGGACCTCGACGCGGCCGCGGACCCGGCGAACCCGCCCGCACCGGACGGCGAGTACGCGCGACGGCTGTGCGCGCGCCTGCGGGAACTGCTGCACGGCACCGAAGGCGCCCGGCTCGACGCGCTGCGGGTCGGCCGCCGCGCGATGCCCGCGGACGGGCACACGATCGCCGGATTCGCCGGTGGCGGTGCGGTGTACGTGCTCGCCACGCACAGCGGCATCACCCTCGGCCCGCTGCTCGGCCGGCTGGCCGCCGAGGAGATCGTCGGCGGCCGGACCAGCGCGCTGCTCGAGCGGTTCCGCCCGCACCGGTTCGCCGGGGTGGACCGGGCGAGCATCGCCCCGCTCACCCCGGCCCGGTTCGCGGGGCAGCAGTGAAACTGTCACTTCCGTTCTACCGTGGACGGCGTCGGCCGGTCCGGATGCGCACCGCGGAAAGCATTTCGCGTTGATCGGGTGACGCCGTGTTGCCCGGCAGCCCGCTTCCGGTTGTACTGGCCGGGCGGAAACAGGAGCAGGGGATTTCGCGGGCATGCCCGAAGTCGTGGCGACTGGTTGACGGATCAACTCAACGGGCCTACATTCGAGATGACACATCAACCTAAGGGGGTTCGATTTCGATGAGTGAACAGCGGGTCATCGCGGTGGTGGGCGCTACCGGCGCCCAGGGCGGCGGGCTGGTCCGGGCGATTCTGGCCGATCAGAGCGCGGAGTTCGCGGTGCGGGCCGTCACCCGGGACACCGGTTCGGTCAAGGCGAAGGAGCTGGCCGCGCAAGGCGCCGAGGTGGTGGCGGCCGATCTGGACGACGAGGCCGGCCTGCGCCAGGCGTTCGACGGCGCGTACGGCGTGTTCGTGGTGACCAACTTCTGGCAGCCGCGCACGCCGGAACAGGAGCGGGCCCGCACCGCGGCGCGGATGGAGCTCGAGCAGGCGGGCAACGCGGCCCGGGCGGCGAAGGCCACCGGCGTGCGGCACGTCATCTGGTCCACTTTGGAGGACACCCGGCCGTTCTTCGGGCTGGCCGGGACGCGGGTGCCCACCTTGGACGGCGGTAAGTACACCGTGCCGCACTTCGACGCCAAAGCCGAGGCCGACGCGCTGTTCCGCGACGCGGGAGTACCGACCACGTTCCTGCGCACGACCTACTTCTTCGAGGATTTCTTCACCCTCACCGCGCCCCGCCGGAACGAGCAGGGCCGGCTGGTGCTCACGGTGCCCATGGCCGAAGCGCGGTTGTCCGGAATCGCCGCCGAGGACATCGGCAAGACCGCCCTCGGGATCTTCCGCCGCGGCGAGGAGTTGATCGGCAAGACGATCAGCATCGCCGGAGACCACCTCACCGGCGCCGAATACGCCACCGCGATCGGCAACGCGATCGGCGAGCCGGTCACCTACCAGCCGATCAGCTTCGAGCAGATGCGCTCCGTCTCCGTCGAGATGGCGAACATGTTCCAGTACTACGCCGAAAACGAGAAGGCCTTCGTCGGCGACCGCGACCTCGACGCGGTCCGCGACCTCAATCCCGAACTGCAGTCCTTCGACACCTGGCTGGCCGCCAACAAAGCCGCCATCCCCCGCGACTGACCAAGCCCCGCGGTGCTGAGGAGAGAACTGGAGCCATGGAGCTGTTTCCTGCGATACCGCTGGCCGAATGGCGGGACACCAAGACGACCGTGCACCTGTTCTGCCAGGTCGTGGGCAAGATCCGGCTGGCGGCGAGCGTACGGCGCAACCACTGGTGGAACGTCCCCTTCCACCTCACCGGACGCGGCCTCACCACCCGCCCGATGGGCCTGGCCGACGGCAACCCGATCTTCACCATCGACTTCGACTTCGTCGACCACCGGCTGATCGCCTCCACCGTGGACGGCCGGTCGGTGTCGTTCCCGCTGCCCGGCCACTCGGTGGCCTCGTTCCACCGCGGCGTTCTCGACGCCCTGGCCTCGCTCGGAGTCAAGGTGTCCATCGCCGACCCCTCCCCCTTCGGCCTGCCGGAGAAACACCCGCCCTTCGCCGAGGACACCGGGAACGCCACCTACGACCCGGTCTGGATGACCCGCGCCTGGCAGGTGCTGTCCCAGGTGAACCTGGTGCTGGAGGAATTCGCGGCGGGCTTCTCCGGCAAGGCCAGCCCGGTCCACCTGTTCTGGCACAGCTTCGACCTCGCCCACACCCGCTTCTCCGACCGCCGCATCCACCAACCCGCTGCGGATCCGGTCACCCGCGAGGCCTACTCGCGCGAAGTGATCAGCTTCGGCTTCTGGTTCGGTGACGCCCAATCCGGGGAGGCCGCGTTCTACTCCTACACCGCCCCCGAACCAGCGGGCCTGGCCGACGAGCCGCTGCACCCCGCGGCGGCCGGGTGGACCTCCAGCGGCGGCGGCCACCTGGCCCTGCTGCGCTACTCCGACGCCCGGGCCGAACCCGATCCGCGGGCCGCCGTGCTCGCCTTCCTCGACAGCGCCTACCACGCCGGTGCCCAGCGGGCGGGCTGGAACACCGACGACCTGGCCTGCCCCGGCGGCATCACCGACCCCGAACGGAAAGCGCACCATGAACCTCGCCGGTAGCACGGCGTTGGTGACCGGAGCTTCACGCGGCATCGGCGCAGCCATCGCCACCCGGCTCGCCCGGGAAGGCGCCGCCGTCGCCCTCACCTACGCCACCTCACCCCGCGCCGCCGACCAGGTCGTCGCCGACATCACCGCGGACGGCGGGCGAGCCATCGCGATCCGCGCCGACAACGCCAGCCCCGAGGAGGTGCGGGCGGCCGTCGGATCGACCGTGCAGGCGTTCGGCGGCCTGGACATCCTCGTCAACAACGCCGGAGGCGGGCAATTCATCCCGATCGGCGAGATGTCCCTGGACGACTTCGATCGGATGTTCGCGGTCAACGTCCGAGGTGTGTTCGTCGCGATCCAGGAGGCGGTCAAGCACCTCCCGGCCGGTGGCCGGATCATCACCATCGGCAGCGTGTTCGCCGACCGGCACCCCTTTCCCGGAGCAAGCGGTTACGTCGCCTCCAAGGCCGCGCTCGCCGGGCTCACCCGCGCCGTAGCGCGCGACCTCGCGCCACGCGGCATCACCGCCAACATCGTCCAGCCCGGCGCCATCGACACCGACGCCAACCCCGCCGACGGCGCCCTTTCCGACACCATGCTCGCCGCGACACCCCTCCACCGGTACGGCACCGGCGCCGAGATCGCCGGGCTCGTCGCCTACCTCGCCGGCGAGGAAGCCGGATTCGTCACTGGCGCCACCCTCACCGCCGACGGCGGCTTCACCGTCTAGGTGTGATCTGTCGATCTTGAGGCGGCGTTCGGGTAGTCGGTCTCGTTGTGTCGATTCGTTGCTGCTCAGACCGCCCGGACTTCGGCGAGCCGCTTGACCGCGAACTGGTCGGTCCCGCTGGGGTCCCAGCACACGGCGGCTTCCCAAGCGGCCCGCGCTTGCGCGGCGATGTCGTACGCCTCGTCGGTGAGACCGGCGGCGTTGTGCGGCAGCGCCAGGTCGAGGTCGGCGATGTCGACGTGCGACTCGTCCCAGTCGATCAGCGCGACGCGATCCGCGGTCATGCGGATGTTGCGCGGGTTGGGGTCGCCGTGGACGACGCACGTGGTGCGACCGGTGACTCGCGCCCACGCCGCGCGGCATCGAACGACTCCCTCAGGCGGCATCGCGCCGAGGTCGACCTTCGTTCCGGTCTCGGCGTGCAGGAGGTCGGTCGACGATCGCCAGCCCGGGCGTTGGGGCCAACCGTGCGTGAGCCGATGCAACTGGCGGAGTGTCTCGGCGACGCGACGCCAGTCTGCTTCGGTCTCGGGCGGTCCGCCCTCCACGTAGGTCATCACCACCAGACCGTCGGCGAAGTGCCGGCCGTCCATGGTCGGGATCGGCACCGGCACCGACATCCCCGCACGGTCGAGGTGTCGCAACAGGTCGGTCTCCCACGCGAGATCAGCGTCACCGCGTCGGCCGAGACGACCGACTGCGAGGTACCCGTTGACGCGCACGCTCCACACCTCGTTGACGCCCACTCCGCCAGTCAGCGGTTCGATGCGAACGACGTCATCACCCCACTGCTTGAGTGCTTCCCATCCCACCGGCCACATCTTCGCGGAGATTCACGAAACGCTCAACGAGATTGCGCCAGCCACCCACGCGGCGCCTGCCAGCCCCGCCCGATACCCGGCTCCCATGATCGACGGGACAGGCCCCAGGCGCGCCCTTCGAGGCGCGGGGATCGCTAGTCGAGCGGCAGGAGGATCTCGAACCGGGTGTCGCCGGGCTCGGATTCCACGCGCAGTGCGCCCCCGTGCCGGTCGACGATGATCCGCCGCGAGATGTCCAATCCCAGCCCGGTTCCTTCGCCGGCGGGTTTCGTGGAGAAGAACGGCTCGAAGATCCGCTCCCGGATCTCCGCCGGGATGCCGGGGCCGGTGTCGCGGATCTCGACGCGCACACGGTCCGCTGTCCGTCCGGTGTGGACGGTGAGGGTGCCCGAGCCGTTCATCGCGCCGACCGCGTTGTCGATCAGGTTGGTCCACACCTGGTTCAGCTCGCCGGCGTACGCGGGCACCGGGGGCAGCGAACGGTCGAAGTCCCGCACCACCGTCACCCCGGCCCCGATCTTGCCGCCGAGCATCACCAGCGTGGACTCGAGCCCGTCGTGCACGTCGATCCACTGGTGCGGCGCGCGATCCATCTGCGAGTACTGCTTCGCCGCACCCACCAGCGTGGAGACCCGCGTGGTCGAGTCCTCGATCTCGGCCATGAGCATCTCGGTCTCCAGCGCGTAGGCCAGCCACCGGACCGCGCCGTCGAGCAGCGTGGCGCCCACCGAGTCCAGCACGTGCTCGAGGCTCTCCGCGGTGAGCCCGGCCGCGGTGAAGATCGGTGCGAGGTCCCAGCCCTGTTCGATCTCGTGTTCCTCGAGCCAGTCCCCGACCTCGTCCTCGCGATCGGCCTGCTGCATCGCGGTCAGCCTGGGCGCCGAGGCGACCTGCTTGACCAGCCGCTCCTGCACGTCCAGCAACTGTTCGAGCAGGTCCGGCTCGATGTCCTTCTTGGCCAGCAGCGCGAGCTTGTGGCGCATCCCGGCCACCCGCTCGCGCAGCGCCGCCGTCGCCCGCACCGCGGCGGC
This sequence comes from Amycolatopsis anabasis, assembly GCF_009765355.1. Lineage (GTDB taxonomy): Bacteria > Actinomycetota > Actinomycetes > Mycobacteriales > Pseudonocardiaceae > Amycolatopsis > Amycolatopsis anabasis. The sequence goes on from NZ_VTHK01000065.1 coordinate 24,331, forward strand.
CGCGGGATTGTTCAGCTCGTGGGTCAGCCCGGCGGACAACTCGCCGAGCGCGAGCAGCCGCTGCCGGGAACCGATCACCGCTTCGCTGTTCCGCATGCCGAGGAACATGCCGTCCAGCAGGTGCGTCGCCATCGGGAACCAGCCGCGGAACTGGGCCGCGAACTCCTCGGCGGGCAGGGTGAGGAAGGTCAGGTCGCTGACCGCGTGCACCGACGCCGAATAACGCTGCTCACCCCGCTGGCCCATGAAGAACTGGGTCGCGCCGCAGTAGGCGCCGCGCTGCTCGGAGCGGATCAGGTCAAGTTCGCTGCCGCCGACCAGCCTGGTCAGCCGCAGCGCGCCGGACAGCAGCACGTAGAAGCAGGTGGCCGGGTCGCCCTCGCGGATGATCACGGTGCCCGCCGGGTAGTCCTCCCGCACGGCGTGCTCCAGGATCCAGTCCAGCTGATCGTCGGCGAGGTGCTCGAACAGGAACAGGCCGCGCAGGTCCGCGCGAGTCATGGCCAGTGTGGTCACTGTTGCTCCAGGTAGCGATGTACGAGCGTGACGGCCATCGCGCCTTCGCCGACCGCGGAAGCCACCCGTTTGACCGACTGGGCGCGGACGTCACCGGCGACGAAGACCCCGGGGATCGAGGACTCCAGGTAGTGCGGATCCCGGTCGAGCGGCCAGCCCGGCGGGCGACGCCCCTCGACCACCAGGTCCGGCCCGGTGCGCACGAACCCGTGGCCGTCGCGGGCGATGCCGTCGCCGAGCCACTCGGTGCGCGGCGCGGCGCCGATGAACACGAACAGGTGGCCGGTTTCCACGGTTTCCGTCTCGCCGGTCTCCTGGTCGCACAGGGTCAGCCGCTCGAGGTGGTCGTCGCCGTCGGCTCGCACCACCGTGGTCCGGGTCCGCACGTGCACGTTCTCGATCGCGTCCAACTGCTCGATCAGGTAATGCGACATCGACGCCTGCAGCGAGGGACCCCGTACCAGGAGGGTGACCTCGCGGGCGTGCCGGGAGAAGAACACCGCGGCCTGCCCCGCCGAGTTCGCGCCGCCGACGATGTACACGTGCTCGCCCGCGCATTCCGGCGCTTCGGTGGACGCCGATCCGTAGAACACGCCGCGCCCGGTCAGCTCCGCGACCCCGTCGGCCTCCAGGGCCCGGTAGGAGACGCCGCTGGCGAGGACGACCGAATGCGCGGCGATCTCGCTGCCGTCCCCGAACCTGATCACCCGAGCCGAACCGCGGGCCTCCAGCGCCACGACGTCCCGCGCGGTCAGCACCTCGGCGCCGAACTTCTGCGCCTGCCTGCGGGCCCGGTCGGTCAGCTGCGCACCGGAAACCCCGTCCGGGAAGCCGAGGTAGTTCTCGATCCGGGAGCTCTGCCCCGCCTGGCCGCCGGTGGCCTGCCGCTCGACCAGCACGGTGCGCAGCCCCTCCGACGCGCCGTAGACGGCCGCACCCAGCCCGGCCGGACCGCCACCGATCACGACCAGGTCGTAGAACTCCGCGGCGGGGCGCGTGGACAGCCCCACCGCGTCCGCGATCCCGTGCTCGTCCGGATTCTTGAGCACTGCCCCGTCCGGGGTGATGAGCACCGGGATGTCCCCGGCGGTGGCGCCCGCCGCCTCCAGCAACCGGGCAGCCTCCGGTTCGTCCACCGAATACCACCGGTACGGCACCGCGTTGCGCGCGAGGAACTCGCGAACCCGGTACGAGGGCGAGGACCAGCGGTGTCCGATGATCTTGGTCTCCTCGACCGGCCGGTCCCCCGCCGCGCACCAGGTCTCCACCAGCGCGTCGACCACCGGGTAGAGCTTCTCCTCCGGCGGATCCCACGGCTTGAGCAGGTAGTGATCGACATCGACGACGTTGATCGCCTGGATCGCGGCGTCGGTGTCGGCGTAGGCGGTCAGCAGTGCCCGGCGCGCGTGCGGGAACAGGTCCATCGCCTGCTCGAGAAAGGTGATGCCGTCCATCTGGGGCATCCGGTAGTCGGCGAGGATGGCCGCGACAGTGTCCCCGCGCAGCTTGAGCTCCCGCAACGCGTCGAGCGCATCGGTCCCCGAATCCGCGCGGATCACGCGGTAGTCCTGGCCGTACCGGCGGCGGAGGTCACGGGCGACCGACCGGGAAACGGCCGGGTCGTCGTCCACGGTCATCAGAATCGGCAAACTCACGGGTCCACAGTAGACGAGGAGGCCGCCCGGCCATCCCGGTTCAACGCGCCGACGCCGTGCGGACGCGAAAGGCGCGGTCTCGTCAACCGGCGGTCTGGTGGCGGAAGCACCACCGCCAGTCCTCACCGGGCTCGTACGACTGGATCACCGGGTGGTCGACCGCCCGGAAATGCGCGGTGGCGTGCTTGCCCGGCGAACTGTCGCAGCATCCGATGTGCCCGCAGGACAGGCACATCCGCAGATGCACCCAATCACGCTTGCCTTGGGCCAGGCAGTCCGCGCACCCGTCCACCGGTGTCGGCCGCACGTCACCCGACGCCGCGGCGAGATCCTCGCAGGTGACCATCTCCCACCCTCCCGGTCCGGCCACCGAGTCTTCCCCGCACCGAGCCGGCGCGCACCTCGGCGCCACCCGACCAAGTGACGCTCAGCACGGATTCTCGTCGTGTTCCATCTCGTCGAGCCGGTCGAGGACCGCGGTGCAGGCTTTGGCGAACTGGCCGAGCCGTTGCGGCCCGAGGGCCTCGATGAACACCTCGCGCACCGCGGCGGCGTGTACCGGCGCGGCCTCGCTGATCGCCGCGAACCCCTGGTCCGTCAGCACCACCTCCGGATACCGCACGCCGGGTACCGGTTCCCGGCAGATCAGGCCGCGCCGCTCCATCCGGGACAGCTGGTGGGACAGGCGGCTCTTCTCCCACTCGGTCGCCCGGCCCAATTCGACCGCGCGCATCCGCCGCCCCGGCGCCTCCGACAGGCTCACCAGGATCTCGTAGTCCTGTGAGGACAGATCGAACTCCCGCTGGAGCTTGCGCACCAGGTGCGTGGTCAGCCGCTTCTTCATCGACAGATAGGCGCGCCACGCCCGCTGCTCGGTCTCGTCCAGCCAAGGCTCCTTGGTCATGGCCCGATCCTAACCGGTTACGTTGACGAATCAACCAACCCGGCCAGGTCGTGAGTGGTGCGGGCGGTTCTAACCGCCCTGACCGGTCACGACCTCCGCGCGAAGCAACCGCCGCATACCCAGGTTGGCCAGCCGCATGAGGAGGGCGTACCCCGGCGGGCAAAGGCGCTGGACCAGGTGGATCAGCTGGATGTCGCGCGAGGTGTAGACCAAGTACCGGCCGCGGCGCATGCCGCGCAGGATCGCCACGGCGACCTGTTCGGGCGACACCGCGTGCCTGCGGAACCGATCCCGCAGGCGCGCGAACACCGGGCTCGCCGTATCGACACCCGCGATCTCGACCGTGTCGGTCAACGGAGTGCGCACCCCGCCGGGACAGACCAGGCTGACCCCGATGCCGTGCGCCCGCAGGTCGAACCGCAGCACCTCGCTCACTCCGCGCAGCCCGAACTTGCTCGCGCTGTAGGCCGCGTGCCAGGGCAGCCCGATCAACCCCGCGGCCGACGACACGTTGACCAGGTACCCGCCCCGACCGGCCGCGATCATCGGCGGCAGGAAGGTCTCGATCACGTGGATCGGGCCCATCAGGTTGACCTCGACCATCGACTGCCAGTGCCGGTGCTCGAGCCGGTCGACCGTGCCCCAGGCCGAGATGCCCGCGATGTTCATCACCACGTCGAGGCTCTCGCAATCAGCGTGGATCTCCTGTCCGAGTTCGCGTATCTCGGACAGGCTGCTGACGTCGGCGGCCTTGGCGCAGGCGACCACGCCACCGGAATCCCGGATCTCCCGCACCGACTCCGCCAGCAGCCTTGCGTTGAGGTCGGTGAGGTAGAGCCGCGCGCCCTCGGCCGCCGCGAGCCGGGCAGTCGCCCGGCCGATACCGCTGGCCGCGCCCGTGATCAGGACCCGCTTCCCCGCGATCATCACGCGACCGAACCTATTGATGAACACCAGTGTTCGTCAATAGGTTCGGTCGACTTTCCGGAACTCGCACGCCCAGCTACGAGCCGGTTCTCGGCCAGCTCACTTCAGCCGCGGTCCGCACCGACGCAATCCCGGAGCGACGCCCGTCACCCGGACCGATCGCGGTTACCCGCGAGCGTCGTCCTGGCCCCAGTCCAACGGGGACAACCGGGCCAGTTCCTCGTCCCGCTGCGTGAACTCCGCGATGTCCCACTTCCCGGTGTTGTGGAACGCCACGATCTGACCGTCGCGGAAGATCTTCGTCTGGACGCCCTCCCACTCCCCGGCTCGTGGCCCGGCGGGCACCCGCAGCTTCGTGGCCGCGTGCACCAGCTGGATCCCGTCACCGAGCGGTTTGCTGGCCGTCACCCGGATCTTCAGCGTGCTCCCCCGGTAGATGGTGTCGAAGATCTTCTGGTGCTCGCGGCCGATGACCTCCCGGCCCTTCTGCAACCGCCCCAGCGCGTCGATGTAGTCCGCGTCCTCGGCGAAGTTCGCCGCCCACGCGGTGCCGTCGGCCGCGTTCCACGCGCGCTCCATCTCGGCGATGACCTCGTCGACCGTCATCGTCCACCCGCCTCTCCCTAGATCATTGATCTAGTACTTAGAACAACGTTCTAAGTTGAGAGTACACCGTGCCCGCTCCGCTAGCACTCCCCGCTCGCCACCGCCTGTGCGGGCGTGAACTCCAGCCGGACCGCGTCGGTTCGCGGGAGCACGATCGTGGTGCCGTTCGACGACGTCCAAGTGGCCGGCACCAACACGTACTGGCCGCCGGACTGGAGCAGGAGCTTGAGCCCGTCATACCGGTACCGGTACGCGGCCTCCGCCTCCCGGCAGGCCACCTGCCGCACCTCTCCGGAAGCGGTCAGGTTCAGGCTCTTCGCGCTGTACACCTGCACCGCGGGCAGATCGGGCACCCGCGCCTCGACCTCGAACGCCCGGCGCGTCCCGACCGCACTGGAATAGTCGCTGACCGCCCAGAAGAAGCCGACGCTCATCAGCAGGTAGACGATTCCCCATTCCGCGACGCCGGAGTTCGGCTCCCGGACTCCCCTACCGGCCAGGAAGCGGCGCCACGCGAAGAAGTCCAGCAGAACGCCGGTCGCGAACAACAGACCCGGTACCCCCGCGTATTCCCGGAAACCCGCGGGCGCGATCATGACGCCCACGGCCAGCCCGATGAACGTCGTTCCGGCGATCGCCGCGACCGGGGTGCACACCCGCAACACCGCACGCCAGGTACGCGGCCGCAGCACCGTTTTCAGGAACCGGGCGACGCACAGCAGCACCAGCGACACCCCGGCGAGCACGGCCAGCGGCACGAACAGCCCGTCCACGCCACGGGCCAGGATCTCGTCGACGGGCTGCCCGAGAATCGTGTAGTGCACCCGGAAATGCCGGAAGAACACCTGGGTGTACAGGTACCCGAAGAAGAACAGCAGCGCGGTGAGCAGCGTGGTGTTGGCCACGACCGCACCGGCGACCTTGAGCGCCCGGGAAGATCCGGTCGCCCCGCCCGGCGCGGCCGTTCGCCGCATTCGCGACCGGTGCACCATCACCCGTCGCCGGCCGTGGTCACCGTGGTGGCCGGGGAAGACGTGCCCGGCTTGGGCGGTTTCGGCCCGGACTTGTTGCGAGAGCAGGGATTGCTGACCACGATCGTGATCGTCGCACCCCAGCGGAGCGGCCGGGCGTATTCGAAGTCGGTCACCCGGCAGTCAAGGCCGTCCGGATCGACTCCCCGGTACACGATCGCGAGTTTCACATTGCATCCGGTCCCGGGGCATTTGCGGGCGAGGTCCTCGCGAATACCGGTTTCCGCGTTGGCCAGGGTGCCCTGCCGGAAGGTGGGGTCGTAGTCGATCGGGCTCCCCAGCGCACCGGGCGTGCGCTTGACCGGGGACCGCGACGTGGTCGATTCGCCGCGGCCCGGCTCCGGCGAGGCAGGCGTGGAAGTCTCGGTGGCCGAAGGGGTCTCGGACGTCGACGGCCGGGGCTGCGGTGCGGTGGGGCTGCCGCAGGCGACCAGGAAGAACGCGAACACCACGAGTCCGCCGTTTCGCCATCGCATGGGCCTCACCGTCCCGACAATCCGTCCGTGCCCTGCAGGAGGATTCTCGGTGCTGGGAGATACCTGAGCCGAGCCGCACGCGGATGTCAGCCCTTTCGGGCAGCCGGAAGGGCGGCGGCGCCGCGGTCAGGACAGCTGCGGTATCACTTCGGCGGCCAGGCGCTCCATCTGCTCGGCCTGATCGAACAGCGGGGTGAACAGAACGAGTTCCGCGCCGGCGTCGGCGACCGCCCGCACGCCGTCTACGCAGTCCTCCGGTGTGCCCGCGACGGCGACGTCTTCGAATCCGCGCTTGCCGTAGAGCTCCGCCAACCCGTCGGCGATCCGGCGGCGCGCACGAGGTGCATCGTCGTCCACCGCGACGTACACCCGTTTGGCGATCGGGAAGTCCGACCGGCCTTGTTCGGCGAGGAGTTCCCGCACCTGCCGCACCTGGTCGGCGAAATCCGCCGTGGTGGACGAACCCGCGCCGAAGAACCCGTCACCGTGCCGCACCGCGCGAGCGAGCGCCTTCGGATGGTGCCCGCCGAACCAGACCGGCGGGCCGGGCTTCTGGAACGGTTTGGGCTCCATGGCCGCGTCTTCGAGCTGCCAGAACCGGCCGTCGAAGGTGACCCTGGGCTGTGTCCACAACGCACGCATCAGCCGCAGTCCCTCGGTGAAACGCGAGATCAAACCCTCGGACTGGACGCCGAACGCCGAAGTCATCCTGCCGCGGCCACCGGCGCCCACCCCGACCTCCAGGCGGCCGCGGCTGAGCTGGTCCAGCGAACTCAGGCTCTTGGCCAGCTGCACCGGGTTGTGCAGCGGCGTGACGAACACCGCGCATCCGAGGCGCAGCCGATCGGTGCAGGCGGCCGCGAAGGTCATCGTCTCGATCGGCCCCAGATGCGGCGTGGCACCCAGTACCTGCTCCTGGGTCCAGCCGCTGTCGAAACCGAGCGCCTCGGCACGCCGCACGTAAGCGCGAAAAGCGGTCGGATCGAATTCCCCGTCGGCGGAGAACTGGGGGATGGAGATGGCGAAACGCATACCGCCGACCCTACCTGGGTAGTTCCGCGTCCAGCCGCTCCAGGATGGTGCGCACTTCCTCGTCCGCCAGCGAAACGAGCTCGAGCACGAGCTCACCGGAACCCGCCCGATCGGTCATGACGAAGATCGGCGGGCGACCCGCCCGCAGCTTCGCGGCCAGGGCGGCGGCATCAACACCGTCCGAAACGGACAGCACCACCCGGGAAACCGGCAATCCGGCCGGATCGGCCCACTCCCGCGCACTGATCCCGGGAAGCCGGCCAGCCGCCCGCACGAAGTCCGCGACCTTCGCGGCCTCGCGGGCCACCCACTCCTCGCGATCCGCGGCCTGCCACTCGTCGAGCGCGGCGAGGACACCGACGATCGCCTCTTTCGTCGGTTTCATCCCGCGGCCGATCCCCTTGTCCTGGGCCCGAACCGCGCGCACCAGCTGCCGGGTCCCGAGCACCAGCCCGGCCGTCGGTGACGCCAGGTACTTCTGGCCGCTGATCAGCACCGCGTCCGCTCCGGTGGCCAGCAACTCGCCCACCCGGGGAAACTGGGCAGCCCCGTCGATGATCACCGGCACCCCGTGCCCGTGTGCCGCACGGACCGCCGCGGCGAGATCCACCGGCTCACCCGGCCGGACCAGCCGGGACGACACGAGCAGCAGGCAGGCGACCTCCGCACCGGCGAGCACCGCGGTCAGCTCGTCGACACCGCACCGCTCTTCCGTCCCGGCGAGAACGACATCGGCACCGGCCAAACGCACGGCCTGCAGGTTCGACTGCCCGTAATCGACCGCATGGCCCGCCGGCAGCACGACCCGGTGGCGCATGCCGGTGGTGTCCGGCAACGCGGCGATCCGCTCGGGATCGCTGCCCGCCATCGCGGCCGCCACCGCGATGGTCGTCGCCGCGGCCGTGCAATGCACCACGGCTCCGGCCTCGGCGCCGGTCGCGTGCGCGATCGCCTCGCTCGCGCGATCTCCCAGCTCCTCCAGCACGAAGAACTCCGGCAGCGCCGCCGCGACGGCCGCGGCGACGGCGGCCGAACTCCGCGACACCCCTAGCGGTGTGTACGTCCCGCAGGCGTTGACGACCTCGGACAACCCCAACCGTTCATGAATACCCACCCCACGCACCCTAGAGCCGCCGCCCGGAGAGTCGTGCGGGGCGAGGTCGCTACGGGGTCGGGCCGCAGGCCGCGTGGCCCAGGCGCACCGAGCCGGTGATGGTCGACGCGGGGAGGAAGTCGATGCGCAGCGTGGTCAGCGCGATGCTGCCGTCACCGGGCAAGGTCTGGATGTTGAACACCGCGTTCGCCAGCACGGTGCCGTTCGACTTGGTGATCGGCTTCGTGTAGTTGACGGGCATCGGGGACGGCAGACCGGTGATGCCGCTCAGGCCGCTGAAATGCCAGTTGGCGCTCGTCTGGGACTGGGTGCCGGTGCAGGTCACCTCGTAGTTCCGGATCCTGATCCGCGGCCCGCCGACACTCACCAGCGCGGAAAGCTCGAAGTCGCTCCCGGTCGCTTTCGACGTCGTGGTCGTGACGTCGTTGGCGGGATCCGTCACGGTCGTCGTACATGCGGAGGTCCCGCTGCCGAAGCGAACCCCGGGCCGGGACACGGGGGCGGACGACGCACTCGTCGGACCTTCGACCGCGCACTCGGCCAGTACCGGGATCGTGCTGGTCGTCCCGGATTTCGTGAAGTCCGCCGAACCGAGGTTGGCGGTGCCCGCCGGGGTGCCGGCCTGGGCGGGCGCGATACCCCCGCCGAGGCCAATCAGAAACAGCGTTCCGGCGAGTCCTGACCACCTGGCGACGGTGCCGCGCATCTCGCTGCCCTCCTTACTGGGGACGGAGCACCGTCCGGAGCGACGGTCCTTCTTCGTCCTGAGTCCCCGCACTGGCAGCGCCCGTTACGCCAATCGTCGTAATCACCCGTTCGTGGGTCATGGGCGCAGGACTGCGCGGCAGCCGCCGACGGAATCGCCGTCACGCGTCGGCCGAGCTGGACCGCTCGATCGCGTCCAGCCTGCGCCGGAGGTGGGCGCGTTCCGGTTCGGTACCGGCCAGGGCGAGCGCCTCCCGGTAGGCCGCCGCGGCCTCGGCGTGGCGGCCGAGCCGGTGCAGCAGGTCCGCGCGGGCGGCCGGATAGGGGTGGTAGCCGCGCAGCAGTGGTTCGCTCGCCAGCTCGTCGAGCAGTGCCAGCCCCGCCGCCGGGCCGTCGCGCATCGCCACGGCCGCCGCCCGGTTCAGCGCGACGATCGGGGACGGCGTGAGCGCGAGCAGCACGTCGTAGAGCGCCACGATCTGCGGCCAGTCGGTGGTGGCGAGGTCCGCGGCCTCGTCGTGCAGCGCGGCGATCGCGCCCTGCACCCCGTACGGGCCGGGCGGTCCGCCGGTCAGCGCGACGGACACCAGGCCACGGCCCTCCTCGATCATCGCGCGGTCCCATCGACCGCGGTCCTGCTCGTCGAGCAGCACCGGCGTGCCGTCCGGACCGGTCCGGGCGCCGCGCCGGGCGTGGATCAGCAGCATCAGCCCGAGCAGGCCAGCGACCTCGCGCTCGGCGGGCAGCAACCGGCGCAGGATCCGGGCCAGCCGGATGGCCTCCTCGGCGAGGTCGAGCCGCTGCAGCCGCGGGCCCGAGGTGGCCGCGTACCCCTCGGTGAAGATCGAGTACACCACCTGGAGAACGCCCGGCAGCCGCTCCGGCAGCTCATCCGCACCCGGCACCCGGAACGGGATGCGGGCCTCGCGGATCTTCTTCTTCGCCCGCACGATCCGTTTGGCCATCGTCGCCGGTGGGACGAGGAACGCCCGCGCCACCTCGGGCGTGGCCAACCCGGCCAGGCAGCGCAGGGTCAGCGCCCCGCGGTCCTCGGCCGCGAGCGCCGGATGGGCACAGGTGAAGAACAGCTGCAGCCGCTCGTCCGGCAACTCGCTGTCCACATCCGACGCGGGAGCGGACTCCGCCCGGTCGGCCTCCACCTGCAGGATCGCCAGCCGCGCGGCGAAGGCCTGGTCGCGCCGCAACCGATCGACCGCCTTGCGCCGCGCGGTGGTCATCAACCAGGCGCCCGGTTTGGGCGGAACGCCGTCCACCGGCCAGCGCGCCAGCGCCGCCTCGATCGCCTCGGAGGTGACCTCCTCGGCGAGGTCGAGATCGCCGAAGCGGCGCACGAGGGCCGCCAGCAGCCGACCGCGTTCCTCCCGGAACACCGCCTCCACCGACGACCCCGCGTGCTCGCCTCGCACGTCAGACTCCGAAGTCGGCGATCGGCCGCACCACGACCGAACCGCCCCCGAGCGCGCCGGGGCAGCGGGCGGCCCAGTCCAGCGCGGTGTCCAGGTCCGGCACGTCGATGACGTAGAACCCGCCGAGCACCTCGCGGGTCTCGGCGAACGGCCCGTCGGTCACGGTCCGCTTGCCGTCCTCGCCGACCCGCACCGCCGTCGCGGTGACCAGATCCGCCAGCGACTCCCCGGAGACGAAGATGCCCGCCTCCTGCACCGCCTTGTCGTAGGCCATCCAGTCCTCGACCTCGCATCCGGCGGCGCCACCGTTCTCGTCCATCGCCCCGGCGTTGATCAGCAGCATGTACTTCATGGCCGAACTCCTTCGTTGTCGACGTGCGGCAGGGGTGCCGCACGCCATCACTACGAACGGGACCCGGCCGGATGGACACGCCCCCGGAAGAATTTTCCACGGCGCGAGACAGCCGCCTCGAGCGGCGGCCGGTTGATGCCCCCGGTGACCCGGACCCGCGCGTTCGCCAGCACCGGACGGAGATCCCGCACGGCCCGGTCGACCCGCGATTGCTCGGCTTCGTCCCACACCCGGACGTCGACCGCCACGCATGCGTCGGCGGGGACGGTGTTGACCGTCGTTCCCGCGGACAGGACCGTGGGCACCACGGTCGTGCCGCGTTCCGGATCGGTGAGCGCGGCGACCGCGAGGATCTGGTGCGCGATCTCCACCCCGGCGTTCACGCCCTTCTCCGGTTCGAGTCCGGCGTGCGCCGATCTCCTCGTCCCCGGTGATCAGGATGGACAGCCCCGCCCGATCCACCGCGGCGGCGGCGTGCAGCGCCATCACGACGCCCGCCTTCATGTCGAAGCACCCGGGACCGCGCAGCACGCCGTCGCGCACGGAGAACGGGTGGGTCCGCAGGGAACCCAACGGCCACACGGTGTCGTGGTGCCCGAGCAGCAGGACGCGGGGCGGCCCGGCGCCGAACCGCCACCGCAGACTGCTTCGGCCGCGACCTCGAAGTGCACCGGCTCAACGGCCGCTGGCTCGCCCACGCCAAACCAGCACCGAACTAGGTCGTGAGTGGTGCGGGCGGTTCCAACCGGCCTGAAGCACCCGGTCCCCTCACCCCACTGGCAGGCCTCACGACCCCAGCAGGCGGCCGACGCCGCCGATTCCGGGGAAGGGTTTGCGCTCGTCGAAGCCCTCGCCCCCGTCCGGCCGCCATACCGGTGGCGGCGCCAGACCGGGTTCGACCAGTTCGAATCCGTCGAAGAACTCGGCGACGGCGGCGCGGGAGCGGAGCGTGAACGGCGTGCCCGCGCGGTGGTACAGCTCCTCGAGCTTTCCGGCGAGTTCCTCGCAGCCTTCCGAACAGCCGTGGGACAGGGCCAGGTAACTGCCGGGCGCCAGCGCGTCCCGGTAGCCCGCCACGATCTTCGCGGGATCCTCGCTGTCGGGAACGAAATGCAGCAGTGCCATCATCACCACGGCGACCGGTTCGTTCAGGTCCAGCACCGAATGCAGCATGCTGGAGTCCAGCAGCGAACCGGGATCCCGCAGATCGGCCTGCACGACGATCGCCGATTCGTTGCCGGCCAGCAACGCCCTGCTGTGGGTCACCGCGACCGGATCGAGGTCGACGTACACCACCCTGGCTTCCGGATCCGCTTCCTGGGCGACCTCGTGGACGTTCCCGCGCGTCGGAATTCCGGAGCCGAGGTCGAGGAACTGGCGGATCCCGGCCGAGACCAGGAACCGCACCGCGCGTTGCAGGAACGCCCGGTTCACCCGCATGACCTGGGGCAGCTCCGGCCAGAACGCCACGGCGTCGGTGGCCAGCTTGCGGTCGACCGCGAAATTGTGCTTGCCGCCCAGCCAGTAGTCGTAAACGCGGGCGGGCGACGGGCGGCCTGGGTCGAAGTCGTCGAGTCGCCAGCCCAGGGCCACGTCGCCGCCAGTCATGCGGACAGTTGTACCCCATCGCCCGCCGATTATGTCAGTGGGTATCCACATTTCTGCCAGTATCGGCACGTTGCGTCTTCCGGATCGGGAACCCAAGCTGGATCGCGAACCGTTGAGGTCGTGGGGTCCTCGTTGAACGAGAGGCGGTGGTGGCCGTCGAGTTGTCGGTTGTGCGCGACGCGCTGGGGGTGTCGGTCGCGGCGGGAGTGCCGGTGCTGCTGTGGGGCAGCCCGGGCACGGGCAAGACCTCGGTGGTGCGGGCCCTGGGCGAATCGTTCGGCTGGCCGGTCGAGGTGGTCGTCGGATCGATCCGCGAGCCGACGGATTTCGCCGGGCTGCCCGTGGTGGTCGACGGCGGCGTGCGGCTGGCCGCTCCGGCGTGGGCCCGGCGCCTGGCCGATTCCGGGCACGGACTGCTGTTCCTGGACGAGCTGACCACCGCCCCGCCGGCGGTGCAGGCGGCCATGCTCCGGATCGTTCTCGAACGCGTGGTCGGCGATCTGGCGTTGCCGCCCGGGGTACGGGTGGTGGCCGCGGCGAATCCGCCGGAACAAGCCGCCGACGGCTGGGATCTGGCTCCACCATTGGCGAATCGCCTGGTGCACCTGGACTGGCCGGTCGACGCCGCCGCGGTCGCCGAAGGGCTCGCGGTGGGCTTCCCGGCCCCGGCCGCCAATGGCCACGCGACCCCGGATCCGGCGCGGCTGGTCGCCGCGCGCGCCGCGGTGGCCGCGTTCCTGAAGGTCCGTCCCGCCCTGGTGCTGCAGGTGCCGACGGTCGCCGCGTTGTCCGGCCGGGGCTGGCCCAGCCCGCGCAGCTGGGAAACCGTGACCGTGCTGATGGGCATGTGCGACACCATCGGCGCCGGTGAGGACGTGCGCGCCGCACTGGTCACCGGCGCGGTCGGCGAGGGCGCCGGAATCGAATTCCTTTCCTGGCTTGCCAACGCGGATCTGCCCGATCCGGAAATCGTGCTGGCCGATCCCGATTCCTTCGAACTGCCCGAACGCAGCGACCGCGCCTTCGCCGTGCTCACCGCGATCGCGTCGGTGGCGATCGCGCGCGGGGACACCGAATCGTGGACGGCCGCCTGGCGCGTCCTGGCCAAGGCGACCGAGGCCGCGCCGGACGTCGCCACCCTGGTCGCGCAGTCCCTGGCCGCGGCGCGGCCGCACGGTGCGGCGCTCCCCTCGGAAATCCTGGCCCTCACCCCGGTCCTGCGCGCCGCGGGACTGCTCGACGGGAACCGGGGGACGGGACGGTGAGTCTCCGCGCGCGCCGCGTCGACGCGTTGACCGCGGCCCAGCGGCAGAAGTGGGCCGCCGCCCGGGTGTGGACCGCCCGGCAGGCACCCTACCTCGCCTCCGCGGTCCTGGCGCTCGAACCGATCGTCATCGAACAGGATCCGCCGAGCCACGACCTGCGGGCGTTCCCCGCCGATCCCGCCTGGCACATCTACCTGGACCCGGCGGCACTGGACACCGCCGCGGTGCCGGAGCTCGGCTTCTGGCTGCTCCACCAGGTCACCCACCTGCTGCGGCACCACGCGGACCGCCGTCCCGGCGAGGACCCGGCGCGGTGGAACCTCGCCGGGGACGCGGAGATCAACGACGATCTGCGAACCGACAACCTGCGCCTGCCGGACCGCGCGGTGACCCCGGCCGGTCTCGGGCTGCCCGACGCGTGGACCGCGGAGCAGTACTGGGACGCGTTGGACGGCACACCGCCACCCGCGGACCGGGTGGACTGCGGCACGGGCGCCGACGGCATCCCCCGGGACTGGAACTGCGGTCTCCCCGGGCTGTCCGAGACCGGCCGGAAACTGCTGCGCCGGGAGGTGGCGCGGCGGATCCGGGAACACCACCGCGGCCGGGGTGACGTCCCGGCCGGGTGGCAGCGATGGGCGGACGAGGCCCTGGATCCGGTGGTGAACTGGCGGCAGGTGCTGCGCTCGGCGGTTCGTCGCGGCGTCGCGGACATCGCGGGCCGGGTCGATTTCACCTACCGGCGGCCGTCCCGCCGGGCCGCGGCGATGCCGGAGATCATCCAGCCGGGCCTCCGCCAGCCGCTGCCCGTCGTGGCCGTGGTGGTCGACACCTCCGGCAGCATGAGCGATTCGATGCTCGCGCAGGTGCTCGGCGAGGTCGACGGGCTGCTGAAGAGCCTCGGCGTGGCCCGGAACCGGCTGCACGTCGTGTGTTGCGACGCGCAGGCCCATACGGCCCAGCGCGTGTTCAGCGCTCGCGAGGTGCGGCTGCTCGGCGGCGGTGGCACCGATATGGGCGCCGGGCTGTCCGCCGCCGCGGAGCTCAAACCCCGTCCCGATCTGGTCATCGTGCTCACCGACGGCCACACCCCGTGGCCCGCCGGGCCACCACGAAGGGCGAAAGTCGTGGTGGGACTGCTGGATCCGGCCGGCTCGGCGCCGGGCTGGGCGGCCTCGGTCGCCATCGACCCCGCCGAGGTGGTGAGCGGCCGGTGACCCGCCTCGACCCCGAACAGCCACCGGAAAACCTCACCGCGTGGCTGGCCGCCGGATGGCGCCGGCCCGAAGCTCAGGCCTGGCGGCGCTGGAACTTCACCCTCGACCAGGCCCGGGAATGGCGGGAGTCCGGTGTGGCCGAGGCGTTGACCGCCGCGCAGTGGCAGGCCGCCGGAGTGGAGCCGCGGGCGGTCGGCGACTGGGTCGCCGCGCGGATCACCTCCGCCGAAGCCGTTCGCTGGCACGAATTCGGTTACGACCTCGAGCAGGCCCGCGAGCACGCGAAACAGGGACGCGGCCCGGACGAGGCCTACCAGCAGGAAACCATCGCCCGGCGGTTCACCGGTGGCAGCCGCCAACCGCGCATGGCCGCCGCGCGGTCGGGCGAGCGCATCCAGGCGTTCCTGAAGGCGGGCGTCCAGCACGACGTGGTGCGCGGCTACTTGTCCGCGGATTGGCTGGATGACACCGCCCTGGCCTGGGCGGAACAGGGAATCCAGGTCTGGGACGCGCGCATCTGGAAATCGCTCGGGCTCACCCCGGCGGAAGCCGCGGAACTCCAGCAGGCGGAAGTCACCCCGATGCGGGCGGTCGAAGAATGGTGGCGCGCCGGCATCCCGTTCGACGAGGTCGCCGACTGGCTTGGCGCCGGGCTCACCGCCGCCGAGGCCGCCGAACAACGCGCCGCCGGAGTGACCGTCGAACAGGCCGCCGCCTTGCGCGCCCTCCGCCGCGGCGGCGCGCTCTGAGCACCGTCGCCGGACATACCCGAATCAGAGCTTGCGGACCCGGGTGGCACGAAAACGGAAGCCGTCCTGGCTGGCCGGTTCGTAGTCGAACTCGACCTGCTCCCCCTCCGCCAGCGCGCGGAAACCGGTGCCTTCTATCGAGCTGAAGTGGACCCACGCGTCGAAACCGTCCGGGAGTTCGGACGAAGCGATCGCTCCCCAGCCTTTCTCGGCCCGATAGAACTTCACGATGCCATGCGCCACGAAATCAGGGTAACGAAGCCAGTAGCACCGCCGTCGCCAGAGCTATGCGTGGACGCCGCTGCCATGCTCGAGGTGGGCGAGAGTCCGTTCGATGCACCGAACGCATTCGTCGACGCCCTGCTTCGCGGTGTCCACGCGCAGATCGGGTGCCACCGGTGTCTCGTAGACATCGCCGACCCCGGTGAGCCCGCTGATCTGGCCGCGTTCGGCCAGGGCGTACAGCCCCTTCACATCCCGGGCCGCGCATACCGCCAGCGGCGCGTCCACGTGGACTTCGACGAACGTCAGCCCGCGGGCTTCGTGCGCGGCCCGGACCTGGTCGCGGGCGTGCCGGTAGGGCGCGATCACCGACACGACGGCGAGGACACCGTGGGCGGCCAGCATCAGGGCTAGCTCACCGATGCGCCGGATGTTCTCCATCCGATCGGCCCGGTCGTACCCCAGCTCGGGAAACAGGTTCTTCCGCACCGCGTCACCGTCCAGGTGCTCGACCGCGCGGATCGGCCGTTGCCGGTCGGTCAGGGCACGCGCCAGCGTGGTCTTCCCCGAACTGGGCAGACCCGTCAGCCACAGAGTCGTCGACACGGCGTGACTCCCCCGAACCGCCGCACTAGGCGGGCAATCCCAGCAACGCCCGGTACGACATTCTGTCGTTGACCTTGGGAAACGGCTCGTCCGGCACCGGTACGCCGAGGAACGCGCACAGGGGCTTCCAGCCGTCACCGACCTCCCACACGAGCAGCCGGTCGGCCGGCACCTCGCTCCGCACCGCCGCGTTGTGGCGGTGGAAAGCGGCGATCATCTCGTCCCGGGAATGCAGGTCTTCGGTCAGGCCGCGGGCGATGACCCTGACCCCCAGTTCGGACAGCCGTTGAAAAACGGGGACCACGGTCCCCGGCGGCGGGGGCTCCGCCGATCGCGGTGTCGTGAGCGCCGCGTAAACCGTCGACCGGAAGCTGGTGTACCACTCGTCCGGATCGCGCAACGAAAGCACGACGCGCAAATCGGGAAAGGCCGCGGTGAGTTCTCGCCAGAAGGCGCACACCGGCCAGTCCAGGCCGGACCGGTACCCCACGAAGAACGCGTCCCAGTCAACGTCCTCTCCGTCGCAGGCACGTGTCCAGGCCGCGGCGTGCCCGGGCTCGCTCCACATCATTTCGGCGCTGTAGCACGGGCCCAGGCCGAGCCGGACGAGTGCGGCTTTCAGGGAATGTGTTCCGGTCCGGCCCAGGCCGGCATTGATGACGTGCATGGTCTCCCCATGTGAATTCTGCGATGTCGGCCCGGATCGGCACGCCTCGGCGCTATTCCTTGCGCGCCAGGAAGACACCGTACTGTTTTAGCCCGTCTATCCACTCGCCGACAACCCGGAACCGGTAGCGGCCGAGTTCCTCGACGAGTTCCGGGCGCCGGAACTTGAACGAGTAGTCCACCACGATCGATTCCCCGCGTACGAGGTTCAACTCCATCCCCAGGCCCGCCAGTCGCACCCGCTGAGCTTCACTCGCGTAGATTCGTGCTTCGATGGTGCTGGTGACGGTGTTGTAGTGGCAGTATTCGTAGTAACGTTCCAGCGCGAAGTCCCCACCGAACAGTTCGTTGATGCGATGCAGCCGATTCAGGCGGAACTGTCCCCACAGATCGCTTCCCGGCGGATCGTTGTAAGCGGTTTCCAGCATGGCGGGCCGCTTTTCGAAGTCCGCCGTGGTGAGGAAGTAGTCGCCCGGGCGACACGCGTCGGAAATACGTTCGAGCAGCAGGTCCCGTTCGTCGGCGAGCATGTTGCCGAGTCCGCTGCCGATGAACGCGAAGACGCACGGACCGGCGCGGTTCTCCCGCACCCAGTCCAAACCGGACTCCCATTTGGCGATCAGGCCGATCACCGACAGATCCGCTACCGCCTCGAGCAGCCGCTCCGCGGTCCGCTCGAGCATCTCCTTGCTCACGTCCACGGGCAAGAACGTCGTGGGCTTGCGTTCGGCCATCGCCTCGAGCAGGGCCCGGGTCTTGCGAGCGCTCCCGCTACCCAGTTCCACCAGCCAGTCGCACCCCGCCAGCTCGGCGATCTCCCGTGCGTGCGTACGCAGCAGGCGTAGTTCGGTCGCGGTCAGGTAGTACTCGGGCAGGCGGGTGATCGCATCGAAGATTTCCGACCCTCGCTGGTCGTATCCGTAATACGAAGGAATCCGCCGCGGACTGGCCCGGAGCGAGGTTCTGAGGTCCGAACCATCGAGCCAGAGCGCTTCGGGTTTTTCGAGTTCCAGGACCTTCAGCCGTTCTTCCATGTTCGCGCGCGCCCTCAGTCCGTGACCAGTCCGAGCGACCACAACAACGCGGCGCCGGCGGCGGTGCGCTTGTGATACGCCTGGCGCCGCACGATGGAGTAATCGGCGTCCAGGACGTCGTCCGCGACCTCCTCGCCCCGGGTGGCGGGCAGGTCGTGCATCAACACGGTCCGGCCGGGCTCGGCGAATCGGGCGAACACCTCCGCCGTCACGCTGAACGGTGCGAACGCCGCACGCCAATCGGCAGAGCCGCGTTTCGTGCCCATCGATTCCCACCGGGTCGTGTAGACCACGTCGACGGGATCCGGATCGTCCGGAACCTTGTCGAACATGCGGAACCGGGAACCCCAATCCGCACCGGCACCGGCCAGGGCCGCCGTGGCCTCGTCCAGCCCGAATCCGGGTGGGCAGTAGAAGTCGCACCGGACACCGGGAATCCGCGTCAGCAGCAGCGCGAGCGCGGCCGCGGTGTTGTTCCCCTCGCCGAAATAGGCGAGCCGGGTGCCTTCGACCTTGCCGAAGTGCTCGTACAGGGCGCAGTAGTCAGCGATCGCCTGGGTGGGATGCTCCTCGATGCTGAGTGCGTTGATAGTGGACGGAAGGTGCTCGGCCAAGGTGCGCATGTCGTCGAGGGGGCCGTTGGTCCGGATCACCACCGCGTCGAGATACTCCGACAGCACGCGACCGGTGTCCGCCCAAGTCTCTCCGGTGCTCAGTTGCAGGTCCCCCGGGCCGTAACTGATGACGTCGGCCCCCAGGTCGCCGGCCGCACGCCAGAACGAAGTCCGCGTCCGAGTCGAAGGTGCGCTGAACAGGAGGCCGACGCTTCGGCCGTCCAGGATGCCGCGAAACGAATCGGGGGCCGTCGCGAATTCCACCGCCAGCTTGAGGAGCTTCTCCCGCTCGTCGGCATCGACGTACCGGTACGACAAGAAAGGTCTCGCCTTGCCGAATTTCGCATCGGTTCGTGGCCTGAAACGGTCGACTTGCACCACAACTGACCTCCTCATCCGGCAAGAAGTCCCGGTACGGGGTGTTGGTCGAAATCGATGCCGTGCCGCTACCGGTGCCGATGTGGCACTGACGAGTCGGGGGCAGCCCTTGCGATACTACTCCGATTCGACACAGTGCCGTCAAGGTCACGAGCATGGCGAATACCCAGAGAACTGCACCCGAAAGCCAGCGCTGCCAACGCAACCGGCACGAGAAGCGCTCCGCGAGCTCCGCAAACTTCCACCGCACTGCCCGCGACCGCGTTACCCAGAGCGGTTCCCGCCAATGACGCCGACAACAGCCAGGTGAACGATTCGGTAATAATCCCCGGCGGGGCCATGGCGCCGATGAGCCGGAATTGCGCGATACTTGCCGGCGCAATCGAAAAACCGCCAATAATGAGGAAAATCGCCAGCAAGATCAGGCCAGGTGCCAGTGGAATCGGCATCAAGCCGATCGTCATCGCGACGAGCCAGGCTCGGTATTGTCCGCTCAACGGCCGGTGCGAGGTCCGGATGCCCTGCCACAGGCCGCCGGCGATGCTGCCGATTCCCAGGGCGGCGAGGAGCAGACCGGTCAGTTTTCCGGCGTGGTGTTCGGTCGCGAAACCGGTCACCGCGACCTCCAGCGCCCCGGTCGAGGCGGCACCGGCGAGCGCGACGACGAGCACCCCGGGAATGCCGGGGACGCCGAGCGCGCCCAGCAGGGGCGGGCGTCGCCGATCCACGGGCCAGGATCGGCACGCGGGCGCGAGCGCCACGGCGACGGTGCCCGCGAGTGTCAGCGCGGCGATGACGTACAGCGCCAGGGCGGGAGACTCGACCACCGCGAGCCCGGTGACGATCGCGGGACCGGCGGCGTAGTAAATGACTTGGAGGAGTACGGCGTCCAGGGAGAACGCGGCTTCCTGCAGTTCGCTCGCGGGCAGCCGTTGCCACAGCACCCGGACCACGGGGCCCACCGGCGGGAGGCACGCACCCGCCACACCGGCCGCGACGAGCACCGCCGCGGCGCCGTCGAACCAGGCCCCGGCGCCCACGATCGCCAGCAGCGCCACGGGTTGCAGGACGCCGAGCACCAGCAGCACGGGACTCGCGCCGAAACGATCGACCAACCGCCCGCGGAGTGGACTGGATATGCCGCTCGCCAGGGCGAAACACGCCGTAGTCGAACCGGCGAGCCCGAAGGAACCCGTGTCCCGGTGCACCTCGAGGAGGACCGCCAGCGTGGTCATCCCCAGCGGAAGCCGCGCCACCACCGACCACAGCGCGATCCCCGGAACGCCCGGTTCGGCGGCCAGCGCGGCAAACCGGCTCAATCCCGCCAGCGCGGCTCGCACCACGACAGCCCCCGTGTCCCTCGACCGTCCCCTCTCCCCCATCCTGCCCGAACCCGGGGCGTCCGGTCAGCGGCACGGGCCACCGCCTTGCACACGTGCGGGAACCGGGTGCTGGGGTCGTGAGTGTTCAGGCCGGTTAGAGCGCAATGCCGGGTAGTTAGGGCTGGGTGGGGGGTGTCAAGGCTGTGATGGGTGCGGCTCCT
>NZ_VTHK01000066.1:0-409 GCF_009765355.1 Amycolatopsis anabasis
CGCTTCTTCTGGGGGCTGCGCCTGCACCTGGTGTGCACCCTGGGCGGGCTGCCGATCGGGTTCGCGTTGACCGGTGCGAAAGCCGACGAACGCCAGACCCTGCTCGGGATCCTCAACGCCGACCCCTGTCTGGTGCGTGAGCGCCCAGACCAGATCTTGATCGGTGACAAGAACTACTACGGTGCCGAGTTCGAAACCACCCTCACCCAGGAGGGCATCCGGCTGCTACGCCCGGCCCGCAAAGGCGAACCGGAACGTCCTGGCGCCCGGTTGTTCAAACCGCTGCGCCAAACCATCGAATCGATCAACCAGACCTTGAAAAGCCAGCTTGACCTGGAACGACACGGCGGCCACACCCCCGCAGGAGTGATCGTGCGCGTCCTGCAGCGCATCCTCGCCCTCACCACCG
>NZ_VTHK01000066.1:419-44784 GCF_009765355.1 Amycolatopsis anabasis
CGGCGGATGAGCCGGACGGGCAGTCCGTCCACCGGCACCGGGAGCGAGACATAGTCCCAGCGCACCTCGTAGTCCGCGGGCACCGACCAGCGGTAGGCACGCAGCATTTCGTGCAGCAGCGCCTTCACCTCGAGCGTGCCGAAATGCAGCCCGATGCATTTGTGCGCCCCGCCGCCGAAGGGAATCCAGGCGTATCGGTGTGATTTGTCCTCCCGGCGCTCCTCGTTGAACCGCTCCGGGTCGAAATCGAACGGATTGGTCCAGCATTCCGGTGTGAAATGGTTGATCGTCGGCGCGACGCCGACGAGCGTGTTCGCGGGCAGGTAGTGCCCGAGCACCTCGGTGTCCCGGACGGTCTTCCGGGTCATCGACGGGACCGGCGCGACCAGCCGCAGGGCTTCCTTGATCACCAGATCGAGCGAGCGCAGCCCCTCCAGGGCCTCGATGTCGGGCAGGTCGTCGCCGAGCCGCAGCGACTCCTCGCGGGCGCGTTCCTGCCAGTCCGGATGCTTCGCCAGGTAGTAGGCCGCCGCGGTGCTGGTGATCGTCGAGGTGTCGTGCGCGGCCATCATCAGGAAGATCATGTGGTTGATGACGTCTTCGTCGGTGAACCGGGCGCCGTCCTCGGTGGTGGCGTGGCACAGCGCGGAGAACAGGTCGGCCCCGTCCGCCCGGCGCTTCGCGGGCAGGTTCTCGGCGAAGTAGCCCTCGAGCACCTTGCGGCCGCGCAGCCCGGCCGCCCAGCGCCCGCCTGGCACGGGGTACCGGACGACGGCGGTTCCGGCGCGGACCGAGTCCACGAACGCCCGGTTGATCTTCCGGGCCTCCTCGCCGCTGCGCATGTCCATGAACACCCGCGTGGCCACGTCCAGCGTCAGCTGCTTGAGCGACCAGTAGAGCCGTTGCCGACCCCGCGCGGACCACGCAGCGACGCCCTCGCGCAGGGCGGGTCCCATCTCGCCGACGTACCCGGCCAGGCGGTCGCGGGTGAACGCCTGCTGCATGATCCGGCGGTGCGCGTGGTGCTCGCCGAAGTCCAGCAGCATCAGGCCGCGGTGGAAGAAGTTCTCGATGAAGAACTTCCAGCCCTCCTGCGAGAACGCCTTGTCCTTGTTGATCAGGGCGATCTGGGTCGCCTCGGGGCCGGTGAGCGCGACGATCCGCTTGCCGAACGCGCCCATCCAGGACACCGGCCCGTAGGTCTGGTAGCGCCGCAGGCCCCATTCCACGCCGAAGCGCATGAAGTCGAGCGAGTGGCCGATGAGCGGCGCGCCCGCGTCGCCCATGATCGGTTCGAGGCCGCTGCCCGGCGGTGGTGCGGCCAGTTCCCGCATCGGCCAGTGCTGGTTGAGCAGCCGCTCGTCGACGGCGCGGGGGAGCGGGATGGCGGTCAGCGGCGGCACCCGCTCGCGGATCGTCTGGGTCAAGTTCACAACTGGTCCCCTCCACGCTGAGACGACGTCCGGAGACCACGGTCGCGCACTATTGGCAGAGTGACAAGAGGCCGGGGGCAAATTCCCCCGGCCCCTCCGCGCGACTACGCCGAGTGTTCGGCGCGCACCCGTTTGGCGGCGGTCACGATGTTGCGCAGCGCGGGTTCCACCTCCGGATAGCCGCGCGTCTTCAGCCCGCAGTCCGGATTGACCCACACCCGCTCCAGCGGCACGGCGTCCAGCGCGGTCCGCAGCAGGCTGCTGACCTCGTCGACGCTGGGCACGCGCGGGGAGTGGATGTCGTACACGCCCGGGCCCACCCCGCGCGAGAACCCGGCGTCGCCGAGGTCGCCGAGCACCTCCATCCGCGACCGGGCCGCCTCGATGCTGGTGACGTCGGCGTCGATCGCCTCGATGGCCGGCAGGATGTCCCCGAACTCCGAGTAGCACATGTGCGTGTGGATCTGCGTCGAGTTCGACACCCCGGAGGTCGCCAGCCGGAACGAATCGACCGCCCAGGCGAAGTAGTCCTGGTGTTCCCGCGCGCGCAGCGGAAGCAGTTCGCGCAGCGCGGGCTCGTCGACCTGGATGATCCGGATGCCCGCGGATTCCAGGTCGTGCACCTCGTCCCGGATCGCCAGCGCCACCTGGCGGGCGGTGTCGGCGAGCGGCTGGTCGTCGCGGACGAACGACCACGCGAGGATCGTCACCGGCCCGGTCAGCATGCCCTTGACCGGGCGCGCGGTGAGGCTCTGCGCGTAGCTCACCCAGTCGACGGTCATCGGCTTCGGCCGGGACACGTCCCCGTAGAGGATCGGCGGCCGGACGCACCGGGAACCGTAGGACTGCACCCAGCCGTGCTCGGTCGCCGCGAACCCGTCGAGCTGCTCGGCGAAGTACTGGACCATGTCGTTGCGTTCGGGTTCGCCGTGCACCAGCACGTCCAGGCCGAGTTCCTCCTGCAGCCGCACCACCTTCTCGATCTCGGCGTGCATGCTCGCCCGGTAGTTCGCCTCGTCGATCCGTCCGGCGCGGAACGCCGCCCGGACCTTGCGGACCTGCCCGGTCTGCGGGAAGGACCCGATCGTCGTGCTGGGCAGGTCGGGCAGCTTCAGCGTCGCGCGCTGGGCCGCGGCTCGTTCGGCGTAGGGCGCGCGGCGCGTGTGCTCGGGCCGGAGCGCGTCCAGCCGGGCGCGGACCCGCGTGTCGCGCAGGTCGTGGGCCCCGGCGCGGTCGGCCACCGCCGCTCGCGCCCTGGCCAGTTCGGTCTCGACGGTGTCCGTGCCCTGCGCCAGCGCGCGGCCGATGAGCACGACCTCGTCCAGTTTCTGCCGCGCGAACGCGAGCCAGCCCCGCACCCGGGCGTCGATCCCGGCTTCGCGGTCCACGTCGTAGGGCACGTGCAGCAGCGAGCAGGAGGTGGTGACCCCCACCTGGGCCGCGGTGCCCAGCAGGGTCGCCGCCCGAGCCAGCGCGGTGTCCGCGTCGACCCGCCAGATGTTGCGCCCGTCCACGACCCCGGCGAGCACCTCCTTGTCCCGCAGCGCGCCTTCCCGCGCCACAGCGTCCACAGTGGACGGATGGGTGACGAGGTCGACGGCGAGCGCGTCGATCGGGGCGCGGGCCAGCACGCCGAGCGCGTCACCCAGCTCGCCGAAGTACCCGGCGACCAGCAGCTTCGGCCGCTTTCCCACGGCGCCGAGGACCTGGTAGGCGCGGGCGAGCGCGTCGAGTTCGGCCGGCGTGCGGTCCGCGGCGAACGCGGGCTCGTCCAACTGGACCCAGCGCACGCCCTCGTCGTGCAGGGTGCCGAGCAGTTCGACGTAGGCGGCGACCAGCGAATCGAGCAGATCCAGCGGCCGGAACCCGGCGGGCGCGTCGTCGGCGGCCTTGGACAGCAGCAGGAACGTGGCCGGTCCGACGAGCACCGGCCTGGTCTCGATGCCGAGCGCCCGCGCCTCGCGGTACTCGTCCAGCGGTTTGCTCCCGGCCACGGTGAAGGCGGTGCCCGGACCGAGTTCGGGGACCAGGTAGTGGTAGTTGGTGTCGAACCACTTCGTCATCTCCAGCGCGGGCGCGTCCTGGACCCCGCGGGCGGCGGCGAAGTAGGTGTCGATTCCGGACAGGCCGAGCCGGGTGAACCGCTCGGGCAACGCGCCGAACAGCACGGCGGTGTCGAGCACCTGGTCGTAGTAGGAGAAGGTGTTCGAGGGCACGGTGTCCAGGCCCGCGGCGCGCAGTTCGCGCCAGGTGTCCGTCCGCAGGGTCCGGGCGGTCTGGTGCAGTTCGGCCTCGTCGATGCGCCCGGCCCAATAGCCCTCGACCGCGCGTTTCAGTTCGCGGTCCGGGCCGATCCGGGGATAGCCGAGCACGGTCGTGCCGATGCGATCGGGGTCGGTCACAGCTCTCTCCTCGCGAGCTCGTCGGAGAGTCCGAGGTGCGAGGGAGCGTGAACGGGCGAGCGCCGCGTTCGGTCGTGCCCACCCGCGAGGCTCGGACTCGCGCGTACCGGGTGGCACGCGCACCACGGGCAGGTATTCGGACTCGTGGGCGGGGGCTCGTGGCGAGCCGGGCCTATTGACCGTCGCTTCCCGGGCTCCTCACCCAGTGCTTGACCGCTCGTGCGGTGACGGCGTTCGTTCCCACTTACCGCTGCGGGGCAGTCCCGGATTCGCACCGGGTTCCCTGTTGCCTCTCCCCGCCCGGCACGCGCCGAGCGGGGAGAACCAGTGGCGCTGTTGACCATACCAGCGCACCGAAGCGCGGGGTCGTGAGTTTTCAAGCCGGTTAGAACCGGCCGTACCACTCACGACCCCACCGCTCGGTGCGGGTCAATCCCAGTCGAGGGCGCCACCGCTCTGGTACTCGATGACCCGGGTCTCGAAGAAGTTCTTCTCCTTCTTCAGGTCCATGGCCTCCGACATCCAGGGGAACGGGTTCTCGTCCTGGCCGAAGATCGGCGCGAGGCCGATCTGCTGGGCCCGCCGGTCGGTGATGAAGTGCATGTACTGCTCGCACAGCTCGGCGGACAGCCCGAGCATGCCGCGCGGCATGGTGTCCCGGGCGTAGGCGACCTCGAGCGCGCACGCCTCGGTCAGCATGCCGCGCACCTCGTCCTGGAACTCCGGCGTCCACAGGTGCGGGTTCTCGATCTTGATCTGGTTGATGCAGTCGATGCCGAAGTTCAGGTGGATCGACTCGTCGCGCAGGATGTACTGGTACTGCTCGGCGATCCCGACCATCTTGTTCCGGCGACCGAGCGAGAGGATCTGCGCGAACCCGGTGTAGAACCACATGCCCTCGAAGATCACGTAGAAGGCGACCAGGTCCCGCAGGAAGTTCTGGTCGGCCTCGGGCGTGCCGGTCTCGAAGTCCGGGTTCTCCAGGTTCTGGGTGTACTTCAGCGCCCACGCGTCCTTGTCCGAAATGGACGGAACCTCGCGGTACATGTTGAACAGCTCGCCCTCGACCAGGCCGAGGCTTTCGCAGATGTACTGGAAGGTGTGCGTGTGCACGGCCTCCTCGAAGGCCTGGCGGAGCAGGTACTGGCGGCACTCCGGGTTGGTGATGTGCCGGTACACCGCGAGCACGATGTTGTTGGCCACCAAGGATTCCGCGGTCGCGAAGAAGCCCAGGTTGCGCTTGAGCATCTGGCGTTCGTCCTCGGTGAGGCCGTCGGGCGACTTCCACAGCGCGATGTCGGCCTGCATGGCGACCTCGGTCGGCATCCAGTGGTTGTTGCAGCCGGCCAGGTACTTCTCCCAGGCCCAGGTGTACTTCAGCGGCAGCAGCTGGTTGACGTCCGCGCGGGCGTTGATCATCGCCTTGTCGTCGACGCTGATCCGCTCCGCGCCGCGCTCGATCTCGCCCAGGCCGGTGGCGTCGGCGGTCGGCGTTTGGGTGTTGGTCATGGTTCCGGTTTCCTTACTGGCAGGCTTCGCAGTCGGGGTCGTCGATCCGGCAGGCCGCGCCCTCGGTCGCGGTGAAGTCCACGTCGGCGACCTGGGGCAGTTCCTTCGGCTCCGGCTTCGGGGCGGCGGCCGGGGGCGGGGTGACCGGCACGGCGGCCGCGGGCGACGGTGCGGGCGAGGGCGTCGCGGAGACGGCGTTGAGCTTGCCGTCGGTGCCGCGCAGCGTGCTCTTCTCCACGTGCGTCGCCGACCGGGCGCGCAGGTAGTAGGTCGTCTTGAGTCCCTTGTGCCACGCGTATCGGTACAGCTCGTCGAGCTTGCGACCGCTCGGCGCGGCGATGTAGAGGTTCAGCGACTGCGCCTGGTCGATCCACTTCTGGCGGCGCGAAGCCGCGTCCACCAGCCACTTGCTCTCCACCTCGAACGCGGTCGCGTAGAGCGCCTTGAGGTCGTCCGGCACGCGGTCGATCTCGCCGAGGCTGCCGTCGAAGTACTTCAGGTCCGAAACCATGACCTCGTCCCACAGGCCGCGCTCCTTGAGGCTGCGCACCAGGTGCGGGTTGATCACGGTGAAGTCGCCGGACATGTTCGACTTCACGAACAGGTTCTGGAACAGCGGCTCGATCGACTGGCCGACCCCGCAGATGTTGGAGATCGTCGCGGTCGGCGCGATCGCCATCACGTTGGAGTTGCGCATCCCGGTGGTCCGCACCCGCTGCCGCAGCGAATTCCAGTCCAAAGTGGACGACGTGTCGATGTCGAGGCCGTCCCCGCGGCGCGCCTCGGCCAGCAGCTTCAGCGAGTCGATCGGCAGGATTCCCTGGCTCCACAGCGAACCCTCGAAGGTGGCGTAGGCGCCACGCTCCTCGGCCAGGTCCACCGAGGCGGAGATCGCGTAGTAGCTGATGTGCTCCATGCTGCGGTCGGCGAACTCGACCGCGGCTTCCGAGGACAGCGGCAGCCCCAGTTCGAACAGCGCGTCCTGGAAACCCATCAGGCCCAGGCCGACCGGGCGGTGCCGCAGGTTGGACTTGCGCGCCTCCGGGATGGTGTAGAAGTTGATGTCGATCACGTTGTCCAGCATGCGGACCGCGGTCTGCACGGTGCGGGCCAGCCGCTCGGTGTCCAAGCCCTCCGCGGTGACGTGCTTGAGCAGGTTCACCGAGCCGAGGTTGCACACCGCGACCTCGTCCGAGTTGGTGTTCAGCGTGATCTCGGTGCACAGGTTCGACGAGTGCACCACGCCGACGTGCTGCTGCGGCGAACGCAGGTTGCACGGGTCCTTGAAGGTGATCCACGGGTGCCCGGTCTCGAACAGCATGGTGAGCATCCGGCGCCACAGGTCGACCGCGCGCACCTTGCGGAACACCTTGATCTCGCCGCGCTCGGCCGCCGCCTCGTACTCGCGGTAGCGCTCGGCGAACGCGTTGCCGTAGAGGTCGTGCAGGTCCGGCGTCTCGTTGGGGGAGAACAGGGTCCACGAGCCGTCCGCCTCGACGCGGCGGAGGAACTCGTCGGGCACCCAGTTCGCGGTGTTCATGTCGTGCGTGCGCCGCCGGTCGTCCCCGGTGTTCTTGCGCAGGTCGAGGAACTCCTCGACGTCGATGTGCCAGGTCTCCAGGTACGCGCAGGCCGCGCCCTTGCGCTTGCCGCCCTGGTTCACCGCGACCGCGGTGTCGTTGGCGATCTTGAGGAACGGCACCACGCCCTGGGACTGGCCGTTGGTGCCCTTGATGTGCGCGCCGAGCCCGCGGACCGGGGTCCAGTCGTTGCCCAGGCCGCCCGAGTACTTCGCCAGCAGCGCGTTGTTCTTGTACGCCTGGAAGATCGAGTCCAGGTCGTCGTCCACGGTGGTCAGGAAGCAGGACGACAGCTGCGGGCGGGTGGTGCCGGAGTTGAACAGCGTCGGCGTGGACGCCATGAACTGGAACGACGAGAGCAGCTCGTAGAACTCGATCGCGCGCGCCTCGCGCTCCGTCTCGCGCACCGCCAGGCCCATCGCGACCCGCATGAAGAACGCCTGCGGCAGCTCGAACCGGACACCGTCGTGGTGCTGGAAGTACCGGTCGTAGAGGGTCTGCAGGCCGAGGAAGCCGAAGTCGAGGTCGCGTTCGGCGCGGATCGCCGCGGTGATCCGGTCCAGGTCGAACGTGGCCAGTTCGGGGTCGACCAGCTCGAGCTCGATCGCGCGCCGCAGGTAGTCGCGGAAGTAGGCCGGGTAGGCGGCGGTCATCTCGTCCTGGCTGGCCTGCCGCGGTGCGCCCGCGAGGTAGCCGAGCGCCTCGCTGCGCAGCTTGTCCAGCAGCAGCCGGGCGCTCACGAACGAGTAGTTGGGCTCCTGCTCGACGAGCGTGCGCGCGGCCATGATCTGCGCGAGCGCGAGTTCGTCGGCGCTGATGCCGTCGTAGAGGTTCCGCCTGGTCTCGGTCAGCACCGGCTCGGCGGACACGTCGTCCAGCCCGGCGACGGCCTCGCCGACCACGTGCGCGACCCGATCCCAGTCCAGCGGCGCGAGGGTGCCGTCGGTGCTCTTGACGTGGATGACGCCCTCGGCCCGCGCGGGCTCGGCCGCCTTGCGCGCCTTGGCGCGTTCCTCCCGGTAGAGCACGTACGCGCGGGCGACCTTGTGGTGCTCGCCGCGCATCAGGGCCAGTTCGACCAGGTCCTGGATCTGCTCGATGTGCAGGGCGGTCTCCGGGCCGGCGTGGCGCAGCAGCGACGCCTCGACCTGCTGGGTGAGCTCGCCGACCACGTGGTGGATGCGCGAGGAGGCGGCCGCGTCATCGCCCTCGACCGCGAGGAACGCCTTGGTCAGGGCCACCGAGATCTTGTTCGCGTCGAACGGCGACACGCTGCCGTCGCGCCGGATCACGCGCACCGAGGCGGGTGCCGAATCCGGTGTCGACGGCGGGCGGTGGCTCGTTTCCACTGACATGCATGACTCCAAAAATGGGCGCGTTGGATCGGCACACCGCCCAGGACGGCGTGCTCGGCTGCACAGGCTTCACCGGCGCCGGAGCGGGCACTCGTGCGGCCGCGCGACGGCCCGTCACCGGTCCGTCGCGCCAGCTCCACGCACCACCGAACGAGGTGCCCTGACTCCCGCTTCGCACGTCGGACCGGGTCCCCATGGCCCTCCGCGCTGTCGGTGATCGAAGACTACATCTTGGGGTCGTGACGCGCTAACACCCCCATAGGTGGCGTGTCGGCGTGTCTCGGGGTATGTGGCGCGGATCCCTCGGATGGGTTGATCCGGCTGGTCGCGGCGCCCTCGCGGAGGGTTCCCGGTCCCGAAAGTGGCAGCACTTTCGGGACCGGACGCCGGGTGTCGCGCCGAGCCGACAGGGCGCGGTGCTTGCGCGTGCGAGGAGGGCGCTCTCGGCCAAGGGCGCCCGCTGCCGCGTCGCCGAGTCATAGGCCGGTGTTATGGGAGGTGGTATGAGAGGTTTTCGGTACTTTCTATCCGAATCGGCCTAGAATTTGGAAACTCGGCGCCGAGATTCGACTGTGCATTCCCTGCTGTGCAAGGAGATTTCTCGTGTCAGTACGCAATTACTCCCGCGCGCTCGTCGGCGCTTCCGCCGTGGCGCTCGGATTGGCCGGCGCGACCGCACCGACCGCGTCCGCGGCTCCCGAGTCATTCGCGAGAACGGTTTACTACAGCGCGAGCGGCTACAGCGCCGAGGCGGATCAGGCCGCGCAGATCTGGTCCAGCAGCGCGCCGAACGTGCGGCTGGTCCGTGGCGGAAACGCGACGATACGCATTTCCGCCACGACCGGCGGCGGTTCGCGGGCATATCCCTGCGGGCTCGGCTGCGCGACCATTTACATCGACAACAACGACGTGCGCGCCGGGCATTACGCGCTCCGGATCGTGACGCACGAAATAGGGCACGGCCTCGGCCTGCCGGACAATTACAACGGCATCTGTTCCTATCTGATGTCCGGTGGCAGCGCGGGAACCTCGTGCCGCAACCCCAACCCGAACGCCCAGGAGGCGGCCAGGGTGAACCAGCTCTTCGCGAATGGCGCGGCCACGGCGACCGAGAACGTCCCGACGGACGTCTACGCCCGTCGCTGAGCTCGGTGTTTCCGGCGGTCCTAGCCGCCGAAGCGGAGCCGGAAGTCGCGGAGGTGCAGGTTCACCAGCGGGGTCCGCTGGGCGAGGTAGCCCAGCGGACCTTTCGGGTTGACGTTCCAGCTCGCCGAGGCGAGGCGCGGTCGCGCGCTGCTGCGCACCGGGCTGCGCTTGAGGCGGCCGTTCAGGGTCTGCGCGACCTCGAACCCGGCCGGTGCGGCGATCGGCAGTCCGGCGCGCGGGGTGAACGCGGCCGTCGCGATCCAGTCCTCGCCCGCGCTGGCCGACGCGGTGAAGGTCCGGCCGTGCTGGAAGTCCAGCGCGGCCAGGTCCTTCGGGATGCCCCACAGCGCCCGGCCCCCGGCCAGGGAAACCTCGCTGTCCACCCAGATCTCGGTGATCGACGCGGCCGCCCCGCGCCCGCGCACGGCGACCGTGGACAGCAGTTCGTGGTAGCTCAGCTGTCCGGGGGGCTGGTATTCGATCCACGCCGCGGTCACGAAGGCCCGGCCCGCGACGACGACCGGCGTGACCCCTTCGGGCAGCGCGGGCAGCTCGGCCACGGGCAACCGCCAGACCGAGAGGTAGGCCTGCCCGGCGAGCCGCCAGGGCTCCGGCGGGTATTCGGTCATTCCTTCAGCCATGGCAAGTACTCCGGCAGATCCTCGTTCACCCGCATGCTCCAGTTCGGCGGCCGCTTCTGCAGGAAGGAAAGCACGCCCTCCACCGCGTCGGCGTTGGCGGTCAGCCCGCCGATGAGCCGCGAATCCAGCTGGTGCACCGGGAACGGCGAGTCGAGGCCGGACATCCGGTAGAGCAGCTGGCGGGTGACCGCGACCGAGACCGGGGCGGTGGTGGCGATCAGCTCGCGCGCCAGTTCGTAGGCCTTGTCCAGCAGTTCCTCCGGCGCGTGCAACCGGTGCACCAGCCCCGCCGCGTGCGCCTCCTCGGCGTCGAAGACCCGGCCGCTGATCATCCAGTCCATCGCGGTGCCGAGCCCGACCAGGCGCGGCAGGAACCACGCCGACGCGCCCTCGGGGTAGATGCCCCGCCGGACGAACACGAATCCGAAGCGCGCGTCGGTCGAGGCGAGGCGGTAGTCGGCGGACAGCGTGATGGTGATCCCGCCACCGATCGCGGCGCCCCGGATCGCGGCGATCACCGGTTTGTTCATGGTGAAGACCCGTTTCGAGCACCGCCCGGCGGGCTCCTGCCACGCGTCGTCCGGGCCGGTCTCGGCGTCGAAGTCGAAACCGCCCTGGGAAAGGTCCGCGCCGACGGAGAAATCCTTGCCGTTGCCGGTCAGCACCACGACCCGGACGTCCTCGTCGGAGTCCGCGCGGTCCATCGCGTCGCCGAGTTCGTCCGCCATCCGGATGGTGTACCCGTTGCGGGCCTCCGGCCGGTTCAGCTTGATCGTCGCGATGCGGTCGGCGACCTCGTAGGTGATTTCGGCGTAGTCGGCCACGCGGCCTCCTTTGGTCAGCGGTCACCGTGACCGTATTGCACCCGCGCACTACTGGCAAGGTGTCAATAAGGTCAACTCCGGCCGAGGGCGCGGCGGAGGAACTCGCCCGCTTCCCGGAGTGCTTCCCGGCCTTCCGGGAGGTAGTCGGCGAACGCCTGGAAGACGTGGACCTGCCCCGGCCACACCCGCAGTTCCGCCGAGGCCGCCGATTCCGCCAGCCGTTCGGAATCGGGGAGCAGCGCCTCGGTGCCGCCGACGTGGACGAGTACCGGCGGCCAGGCCGAGTGGTCCGCGCCGAGCACGTTCAGCCGGGGATGGTTGATCGAGGTCGTGGCGGCGTAGGCGAGCCGGCACTTCTCGGCGTAGGACGGCGCCAGGAACGGGTCGCGGTGCTCGCGGTCCCGCCGCCACGCTTCGGCGAGCCCGAGATCGAGCCACGGGGACAGCAGGTAGGCCGCGGCGGGCCGGGGGAGGGCTTCGCGGGCCAGGTCGGCGAGCAGCCCCGCGGTGAGGTGACCGCCCGCCGAATCGCCCGCCACGACGAGCCGTTCCGGCGGAAATCCCTTGTCCAGCAGCAACCGGTACGCGGCGAGCGCGTCCTCGGCGGCGGCCGGGAAGGCGTGTTCCGGTGCCCGCCGGTAGTCCAGCAGGAACACCGGCAGCCCGGTGAGCCGGGACAGCCGGTAGGCCAGCGGCCGGTGCGAACGCGGCGAGCCGAACACGAACCCGCCGCCGTGCAGGTAGAGCAGTGCGCCATGCGAAGGGGAGGCTCCGGCGGCGCGGATCCAGATCCCGCGCACCTCGCCGTAGCGGGCGGGCCAGGCCCGGGTGCCGCGCGGCAGGCGGACCAGTCCGGCGCTGTCGGCCGTGCGGCGGATCGCCCGCAACTGGGCGCCCCGGGGCGAGGCCCAGTCCGCGACCGGCCGCACCCGGCTCGCGAACAGCCGCCTCAGCCGAACGCTTTCCACGCTCGGCGCGGTCGTCCCAAGGCTCATCGGAACTCCTTTGTTGTCCTCTGGCCAACAGGATAGTGACCGGCTCGGCAAAAACAATCATGCAAGCTTGATTTTTACTCGGGCCGGTGCCACGCTCGGGGCGAACACTCCCAAGGAGGTTGGTGTGGCGGATCTCGGGCCGATCCTGAGTGATCTCGCGGGCGAAACCGAGGAGTTGGACGACGTGGTGGCCGCGCTGCCCGAGGCGGACTGGGCGACGCCGACCCCGGCCGAAGGCTGGACGATCGCGCACCAGATCGCCCACCTGGCCTGGACCGACGACCAGTCGCTGGTCGCCGCGCGCACCCCCGGCGAGTTCCCGGCCCTGGTCGAGAAGGCGCTGGCCACGGGCGCGGACTTCGTCGACGCGGGTGCCGCGGCGGGGGCCCGCAAACCCCCGGCGGACCTGCTCGACGGCTGGCGGCGGGGCCGCGCCGCGCTGGCCGAGGCGCTCGCCGCCGTGCCGCGGGGGCAGAAGATCCCGTGGTTCGGCCCGCCGATGAGCGCCGCCTCGATGGCGACCGCGCGGCTGATGGAGACCTGGGCGCACGCGCAGGACGTGTACGACGCGCTCGGCGTGGAGCACCCGGTGACCGACCGGATCCGGCACATCGCCCGGTTCGGCGTGCGCACCCGGGACTTCGCCTTCGCGACGAACTCGCTCGAGCCCCCGGCCGAGGAGTTCCGGGTCGAACTGACCGCGCCGGACGGCGAACCCTGGTCCTGGGGGCCGGAGGACGCCGAACAACGGGTCACCGGCGACGCGCTCGGGTTCTGCCTGGTCGTCACCCAGCGGCGGCATCCGGACGACACGAACCTGGTCGCGACCGGCCCGGACGCGCGGCGGTGGCTGACGATCGCCCAGGCCTTCGCCGGACCGCCCGGAAACGGCAGGAAGGCGGGGCAGTTCGCGTGAAAACGCCGATTCGCATCGGGAACGCGTCGGGGTTCTACGGCGACCGGTTCTCCGCCGTGCGGGAGATGCTCACCGGGGGACCGCTGGACGTGCTGACCGGCGACTACCTGGCCGAGCTGACCATGCTCATCCTCGGCCGCGACCGGCTGAAGGACCCGAATCGCGGGTATGCCAAGACCTTCCTGCGCCAGCTCGAGGAGAACCTGGGACTGGCCAAGGAAAAGGGCGTCAAGATCGTGGCCAACGCGGGTGGGCTGAACCCGGCCGGGCTGGCGCGGGCACTGCGCGAACTCGCGGAGAAGCTCGGGGTGGACGCGAAGATCGCGCACGTCGAGGGCGACGATCTGCTGCCCCGCGCGGGCGAACTCGGCCTGGGCAGCCCGTTGACCGCGAACGCCTATCTCGGCGCGTGGGGCATTGTGGACTGCCTCAACGCGGGCGCGGACGTCGTGGTCACCGGCCGGGTCACCGACGCGTCGCTGATCGTCGGGCCCGCGGCCGCGCACTTCGGCTGGCGGCGCGACGACTACGACGCGCTCGCCGGGGCCGTGGTCGCCGGGCACGTGATCGAATGCGGCGCGCAGGCCACCGGCGGCAACTACGCGTTCTTCACCGAGCACGAACTCGGCGTCCCGGGTTTCCCGATCGCCGAGATCGAGGCCGACGGAGCCAGCGTGATCACCAAGCACGAGGGCACCGGCGGCGTGGTGAACGTGGGCACGGTGACCGCGCAGCTGCTGTACGAGATCACCGGGGCGCGGTACGCGGGGCCGGACGTCACCAGCCGGTTCGACACGATGACACTGACCCAGGACGGCCCGGACCGGGTGCGGATCACCGGCGCCCGGGGCGAGGCCCCGCCGCCCACCTTGAAGGTCTGCCTGAACACCGTCGGCGGGTTCCGCAACGAGACCACGTTCGTGCTGACCGGCCTGGACATCGAGGCGAAGGCCGCGCTGGTGCGCGAACAGCTGGAGACCGCGCTCAAGGCCAAACCCCCGGCCGAGGTGCGCTGGACGCTCGCGCGCACCGATCACCAGGACGCCGACACCGAGCAGCGGGCGAGCGCGCTGCTGCACTGCGCGGTCAAGGACGCCGATCCGAAGGTCGCCGGTCGCGCGTTCAGCGGAGCCGCGATCGAGCTGGCCCTGGCGAGCTATCCCGGTTTCCACGTCACCGCGCCGCCCTCGGACGCCTCGCCTTACGGCGTGTACACAGCGTCCTTTGTGGACGCCAGCGAGGTGCCGCACGTCGCGGTGCGCCCGGACGGGGAGCGCGTGGACATCGCCCCCGCGGTGGAAACCCGGGAACTGTCCGATGTGGACGATCCAGCGCTGCCCGAACCACTCCCGGCCGGACCGGCCCGGAAGGTCGCACTCGGCGCGGTGTTCGGCGCGCGCAGCGGGGACAAGGGCGGCAGCGCGAACGTCGGGGTGTGGGCGCGGTCGGACGAGGCTTGGCGGTGGCTCGCGCACGCGCTCACCGTCGAGGAACTGAAACGGCTGCTACCGGAGACCGCCGAGCTTCCGGTGCACCGGTACCTGCTGCCCAATCTGCGCGCGGTCAACTTCGTGGTCGACGGCCTGCTCGGCGAGGGCGTCGCATCCCAGGCGCGCTTCGACCCGCAGGCGAAGGCGCTCGGCGAATGGCTGCGCGGCCGCCACATCGAGATTCCGGAGGTACTCCTGTGACCTACGCGGACCCGTTCGCCACGCCGGAACGCGTCGCGCTGCGCAAGACCGTGCGGAGTTTCATGGAACGCGAGGTGCTGCCGCATCTCGACGACTGGGAACGCGCCGGGGAGCTGCCCCGGGACCTGCACCGCAAGGCGGGCGAACTCGGCCTGCTCGGGGTGGCGTTCCCGGAGGAGGTCGGTGGTGGCGGCGGGGACTACCTCGACGCGCTCACGGTCACCGAGGAGATCCACTACGCGGGCGGCTCCGGCGGGCTGATCGCATCGCTGTTCACCTGCGGGATCGCGGTGCCGCACATCGCCACGGCCGCCGACCCCGCGCAGATCGGGAAGTGGGTCAAGCCCACCCTGGCCGGGGAGCTGATCGGCTCGCTCGCCGTCACCGAACCGGATGGCGGTTCGGACGTGGCCTCGGTGCGCACGGTGGCCCGCAGGGAGGGCGACCACTACGTCGTCAACGGCGCCAAGACGTTCATCACCTCCGGGGTCCGGGCCGATTTCGTGACCACCGTGGTGCGCACCGGCGATCCGGGCGCGCACGGGCTCTCGCTGCTGGTGGTCGAACGCGGCACGGCGGGGTTCACGGTGACCCGGGGCCTGGAGAAGATGGGCTGGCACTGCTCGGACACCGCCGAACTGTCCTATGTGGATGCACGGGTGCCGGCGGAGAACCTGGTGGGCGCGGAGAACAGCGGGTTCGCCCAGGTCGCCACGCATTTCGTCACCGAGCGGCTGTCGCTGGCCGTGCAGGGCTACGCGACCGCGCAGCGGGCGCTGGACCTCACCCTGGACTGGTGCCGGATGCGCGAGACGTTCGGTCGCCCGCTGATCTCCCGCCAGCTCGTGCAGCAGAAGCTGGTCGAGATGGCCCGGCGGATCGACGTGGCGCGCACCTACGTCCGGCAGGTCGCGTTGCGGCACGTGGCAGGCGAAGAGGTGATCGCCCAGGCGTGCTTCGCGAAGAACACCGCCGTGGAGACCGGGGAATGGGTGGTCAACGAGGCGGTGCAGCTGCACGGCGGGCTGGGCTACATGCGCGAGTCCGAAGTGGAGCGGCACTACCGGGACATCCGGATCCTCGGCATCGGTGGTGGTACGAACGAAATCCTGGCGGGTCTCGCCGCGAAACGATTGGGATACACCGCATGACGGTTCTGAAATCCACCGCGGACACCCAGGGCGCGGAGTTCGCCGCGAACCGGGACGCGATGCTGGCGAAACTGGCCGAACTCGAGGCCGAGCACGCCAAGGCCATCGCGGGCGGTGGCGAGAAATACGTGGAACGGCACCGCAAACGCGGCAAACTGCTCGCGCGGGAACGCGTCGAGCTGCTGATCGACGAGGACTCGCCGTTCCTCGAGCTGTCCCCGCTCGCGGCTTGGGGCACCGATTACAAGGTCGGCGCCAGCGTGGTCACCGGGATCGGCGTGGTCGAAGGCGTCGAATGCGTGATCATCGCCAACGATCCGACGGTGAAGGGCGGCGCGAGCAACCCGTCCAGCCTGAAGAAGGGCCTGCGCGCGGCGGACATCGCGGCGGAGAACCGGCTGCCGGTGATCAACCTCGTCGAATCCGGTGGCGCGGATCTGCCCACCCAGAAGGAGATCTTCATCCCGGGCGGGCGCACGTTCCGCAACCTGACCCGGTCGTCGGCGGAGCGCATCCCGACGGTCGCGCTGGTCTTCGGCAACTCCACGGCCGGGGGCGCCTACCTGCCCGGTATGTCGGACTACGTGGTGATGGTCAAGGAACGCGCGAAGGTGTTCCTCGGCGGGCCGCCGCTGGTGAAGATGGCGACCGGTGAGGAGTCCGACGACGAATCGCTCGGCGGCGCGGAAATGCACGCGCGGGTCTCCGGGCTGGCCGACTACCTGGCGGCCGACGAGGAGGACGCGATCCGGCTCGGCCGGAGCATCATCCGGCGGCTCAACTGGCACAAGCAGGGACCCACGCCCATGCCTGTTGTCCAAGGCCCCCTCTACTCCGCCGAGGACCTGCTCGGCATCGTGCCCTCGGACCTCAAGGTCCCGTTCGATCCGCGCGAGGTGATCGCCCGCGTGGTCGACGGTTCCGAGTTCGACGAGTTCAAACCGCTCTACGGCACCAGCCTGACCACCGGCTGGGCGACCGTGTTCGGGTATCCGGTCGGCATCCTGGCCAACGCCCAGGGCGTGCTGTTCAGCGAGGAGTCGCAGAAGGCCACCCAGTTCATCCAGCTGGCGAACCAGTCCGACACCCCGCTGGTCTTCCTGCACAACACCACCGGGTACATGGTCGGCAAGGAGTACGAGCAGGGCGGGATCATCAAGCACGGCGCGATGATGATCAACGCGGTGTCGAACTCGAAGGTGCCGCACGTCTCGGTGCTGATGGGCGCGTCCTACGGCGCCGGGCACTACGGGATGTGCGGGCGCGCCTACGATCCCCGGTTCCTGTTCGCCTGGCCGAGCGCGAAGTCCGCGGTGATGGGGCCGGCGCAGCTGGCCGGGGTGCTGTCCATCGTGGCGCGCCAGTCCGCGGCCAGCAAGGGTCAGGAGTACAACGAGGAACACGACGCCGCCATGCGGGCGATGGTGGAGAACC
The DNA here is from genome assembly GCF_009765355.1 of Amycolatopsis anabasis. GTDB lineage: Bacteria > Actinomycetota > Actinomycetes > Mycobacteriales > Pseudonocardiaceae > Amycolatopsis > Amycolatopsis anabasis. The sequence continues at coordinate 17,497 of NZ_VTHK01000066.1, forward strand.
AGATCGAGGCCGAGTCGCTGCCGATGTTCCTGTCCGGGATGCTCTACGACGACGGGATCATCGATCCGCGGGACACCCGGACCGTGCTCGGGCTCAGCCTGTCCGCGATCCACAATGGACCAGTCAAGGGCGCCGAGGGCTTCGGCGTCTTCCGGATGTGAGGCATACTCCGTGATCAAGAACCTTCTGGTCGCCAACCGCGGTGAGATCGCTCGCCGGGTCTTCCGGTCCTGCCGGGACACCGGAATCGGGACCGTGGCGGTGTTCTCCGACGCCGATGCCGACGCTCCCCATGCCACCGAGGCGGACGCGGCGGTGCGGCTGCCGGGCAACACGCCCGCGGAGACCTACCTGCGCGCGGATCTGCTGGTGCGCGCCGCCGGAGACACCGGGGCCGACGCGATCCATCCCGGATACGGCTTCCTGTCCGAGAACGCCGCGTTCGCCCGGGCCGTGCTCGACGCCGGGCTCACCTGGGTCGGCCCGCCGCCGGAGGCCATCGAGAAGATGGGCTCCAAGGTCGAATCGAAACGGCTGATGGACGCCGCCGGGGTCCCGGTACTGTCCGAACTGGACCCCGCCGAAGTCACCGAGGCCGATCTGCCCTTGCTCGTCAAGGCTTCCGCGGGTGGCGGCGGGCGCGGGATGCGGATCGTGCGCGAACTGTCCGAACTGGACGATGCGGTGGCGAGCGCGAAGGCCGAGGCGGGTTCGGCCTTCGGCGATCCCACGGTGTTCTGCGAGCGCTACCTGGAGACCGGGCGGCACATCGAGGTCCAGGTACTCGCCGACACGCACGGCACGGTGTGGGCGGTGGGGGAGCGGGAATGCTCGATCCAGCGGCGGCACCAGAAAGTCGTCGAGGAGGCGCCCTCGCCCCTGGTCGACGCGGCCATGCGCGAGGAGTTGTTCGACGCGGCCCGCAAGGCGGCCAAGGCGATCGACTACGTGGGCGCGGGGACCGTGGAGTTCCTGGCCACCGGCGACGGCCGGTTCTACTTCCTGGAGATGAACACCCGCCTGCAGGTCGAGCACCCGGTCACCGAATGCGTCACCGGCCTTGACCTGGTGGCGCTGCAACTCCGGATCGCGGAAGGGGAACGGCTGCCCGCCGATCCTCCGCAGTGGACCGGCCACGCCATCGAGGTCCGGCTCTACGCCGAAGACCCCGCCGAGAACTGGCAGCCGCAGAGCGGAACTCTGCGCCGGTTCGCGGTGCCCGGGGTGGACGCCGAATTCGGCCTGCCCGCCGGGCACGGCCTCCGGCTGGATTCGGGCGTGGTCAGCGGTTCGGTGGTGGGCGTGCACTACGACCCGATGCTGGCGAAGGTCATCGCCTGGGGGCCGGACCGGCGGAGTGCCGCGCGCAGGCTGGCCGCCGCACTGGCCGGGGCCGAGATCCACGGTGTGCGCACCAACCGCGATCTGCTGGTGAACGTGCTGCGGCACGAGGCGTTCCTGGCCGGGGAGACCGACACCGCCTTCTTCGACCGCCACGGGCTGGACACCCTGGCCCGGCCGCTCGCCGACTCGGACGCCACCCGCGTCTCGGCGCTGGCCGCCGCGCTCGCCGACGCGGCCGCGAACCGGGCGACGGCGAGCACCCTGGGCGCCCTGCCCAGCGGCTGGCGGAACGTGCCCTCGACACCCCAGCGGAAGCGGTACCTGGCCGGGGAAACCGAGTACGCGGTGAGTTACCGGCTGACTCGTGACGGTTTGCGTGCCGAGGACTACGCGGGCGTCGTGCTCGTCGAGGCGACCCCGGAGCGGGTCGTACTGGATCTCGATGGGGTACGCCGGACGTTCGGCGTGGCCCGGTACGGCGACGGGCTGGTGTGCGTCGACTCGCCGCTCGGGCCGGTCGCGTTCACCCGGGCCCCGCGCTTCGCCGATCCGGACGCGGCCCTGGCCGCGGGTTCGCTGCTGGCCCCGATGCCCGGAACCGTGCTGCGGATCGCGGTTGCCCAGGGCGACACCGTCGAAGCCGGGGAGCCGATCCTCTGGCTGGAGGCGATGAAGATGGAACACCGGATCTCGGCGCCCGCGGATGGCGTGGTCGGCGAACTCCCGGTGACCGTGGGACAACAGGTGGAGCTGGGAACCGTGCTCGCAGTCGTGCAGGAAAAGGAGTAAGTCAGTGGACTTCGTCGAGACCGAAGAGCGGACCGCGCTGCGCAAGGCGGTCGCCGAACTCGGGAAGAAGTACGGCCCCGAGTACTACACGCGCAAGGCCCGCGCCGGGGAGCACACCGGCGAACTGTGGGCCGAGGCCGGGCGGCTCGGCTACCTCGGCGTGAACGTGCCCGAGGAGTACGGCGGCGGGGGCGCGGGCATCGGCGACCTGGCCGCGGTGTGCGAGGAGTTCTGCGCGGCGGGCACGCCGATGCTGCTCATGGTGGTGTCCCCGGCCATTTGCGCAACGGTGATCGCGCGGTTCGGCACCGAGGAGCAGAAGAAGCACTGGCTGCCCCGGTTCGCAGGCGGTGAGGTCAAGATGTCGTTCGGCATCACCGAACCGGACGCCGGGTCGAACGCGCACAAGATCACCACGACCGGCCGCCGCGACGGCGGCGACTGGATCCTCAGCGGGCGGAAGGTCTTCATTTCCGGCGTCGACGAGGCGGACGCCGTGCTGATCGTCGGCCGCACCGAGGACGCGAAGACCGGCAAGCTCAAGCCCGCGCTGTACATCGTGCCGACCGACGCCCCGGGGTTCGAGTACCAGAAGATCGAGATGGACCTGGTGTCCGCCGACCACCAGTTCTCGCTGTTCCTCGACGACGTGCGGCTGCCCGCGGACGCCCTGGTGGGTTCCGAGGACGCGGCCATCGCGCAGCTGTTCGCCGGGCTGAACCCGGAACGCATCATGGGCGCGTCATTCTCGCTCGGTATCGCGAGGTACGCCCTGGACAAAGGGGTCCAGTACGCCAAGGAGCGCAGCGTGTGGGGTGCGCCGATCGGCTCGCACCAGGGGCTGGCCCACCCGCTCGCGCAGATCAAGATCGAACTGGAACTGGCCAAGCTGATGACCCAGAAGGCCGCCGCCCGGTACGACTCGGGTGACGACTTCGGCGCGGGTGAGGCCGCCAACATGGCCAAGTACGCGGGCGCCGAGGTGGCGATCAAGGCCGTCGACCAGGCGGTGCAGGTGCACGGCGGCAACGGGCTGGCCTCGGAGTACGGGCTCGGCGCGTTGCTGAGCGCCGTCCGGGTCGGCCGGATCGCCCCGGTGAGCCGTGAGATGGTGTTGAACTTCGTCGCGCAGCACAGCCTCGGCCTGCCGAAGTCGTACTAGGGAGAAGAACTTGAGCACACTCGCTGGCAAGACCTTGATCATGTCCGGCGGCAGCCGGGGGATCGGCGAGGCCATCGCGGTCCGCGCCGCCCGCGACGGGGCGAACATCGCGCTGATCGCCAAGACCGCCGATCCGCACCCCAAACTGCCCGGCACGATCTACACCGCGGCGAAGGCGATCGAGGAGGCGGGCGGCCAGGCGCTGCCGATCGTCGGCGACATCCGCGAGGACGACGCCGTGGCCGCCGCGGTGGCCAAGACCGTCGAGCAGTTCGGCGGCCTGGACATCGTGGTGAACAACGCGAGCGCGATCGACCTCACGCCCACCGAGGCGGTGAGCATGAAGCGCTACGACCTGATGCAGGACATCAACGCGCGCGGGTCGTTCCTGCTGGCCAAGCTCGCCATTCCGCACCTGCGCCAGGCGGCGAACCCGCACATCCTGACGCTGTCGCCGCCGATCAGCCTGGACCCGAAGTGGTTCACCGCCGGGCACCTGGCCTACAGCATCGCGAAGTACTCGATGAGCCTGGTGACCGTCGGGCTCGCGGCCGAACTGGCCGGGGACGGCATCGCCGCGAACTCGCTGTGGCCGCGGACCACGATCGACACGGCCGCCATCCGCAACGTCGTCGGCGCCGAACTGGCCAACCGGTCGCGGACGCCGGAGATCATGGCCGACGCGGCGCACGCGATCCTGAACCGGCCGAGCCGGGAGGCGACCGGGAACTTCTATATCGACGACGAGGTGCTCGCGGCCGAGGGCGTCACCGATTTCGCGAAGTACCGGCTGTGCGAGCGCGAGGAGGACCTCCAGCTCGACTTCTGGGTGGAGCCGTCCTGAGCACGCGCGAACCCCAGCAGGAACGGAGCAGGACCACTCGGCGGCGGCTGGTGGAGGCCGCCGTCGAGTGCATCGCCGAGCTCGGCTGGAACGGCACCACCGTCGCGATCATCGCCGAACGCGCCGGGGTGTCCCGCGGTGCCGCGCAGCACCACTTCCCGACGCGGGAGGACCTGGTCACCGCCGCGGTGGAACTGGTCGGCGAGGTCCAGCTGATCGAGCTGCGCACCCGGACCGAGGAGTTGCCCAGCGGCAGCTCCCGGATCGAGGCCGTGGTCGACACGCTGCTCGATCTGTACGCGGGCCCGATGTTCCGGGCCGCCCTGCACCTGTGGGTCGCCGCGTCCACCGACGAATCGCTGCGTGCCGTCCTGGTGCCGCTGGAGGCGCGAGTCGGGCGGGAGGCGCACCGGATCGCAGTGGAACTGCTCGGCGTGGACGAGTCGCATCCGGGAGTGCGGGAGATGGTGCAGGCCACCCTGGACCTCGGCCGCGGGCTGGGACTGGCCAACCTGCTGACCGACGACACCCGGCGGCGCAAGCGGATCATCCGGCAGTGGGCGCGGGTGCTGGGGCCGGCGCTGCCGGTCCCGGTGACGACGGGAACCGGGGACCCGGAAGTGTCGTCATAAGCGGACGAAAACTGCGTCTTCACGAAGAGTCGCCGCGACGAAGGTATCTACCGGATCTATAGCGCCTCTTGTAAGACTGTTAACACTATCGGAGCAGTGTGCGATAACTCATTGCACACAGCTAGCAGGTTTAGACCAGGTTCCCTAGAGGGGGGTTGGTTCCCGTGACGGGTTCCAGCGAACTGTCTCATAGAGCGATGGCGATGTTGCGTGCGGTTGCCGCGCACCGCGCGCAGATGTCCCGCAGCTGCGAGCCGGATCTGTTCATCGACGGCTTCGCGTGCTGCGACCAGGTGACCGCGCACGAACTCGCGCGCGACGGCTTCATCCGGCCCGCCGAGGCGGTCGGCGGCAACGGCCGGGTGCTCGCGGAGCTGACCGAAGCCGGTCAGGCCGCCCTCGCGGTCACCAGCGCGGCCTGAGTCCTCCGCTCACCGGGGTGCGGTGAGCATCGGCAGCAGGAACGTTCTCGCGAACTCGCGAGTCGCCGCGTCGTCGGCACTGGGGATGATGCCCTCCGGAGTGAGCGCCAGGGAGTGAGCCAGCCTGGCGAAGACCTCCGCGAGCGGTTCGAGATCGAAGTCCGCGAGCTCGCCGCGGCGCTGCCAGTCGGCCAGCACCCCGGCGAGGTAGCCGCGCCCGAGCGCGAGCAGGGGAGCGCCCCCGCTGGTCAGCATCGGCAGGACCGTCTCCGGTTCGATCTCGATCAGCCTGGTCAGCAGCGGGTGGCCGCGCAGGCCCGAGATGAACGCCACGAAGCCCTCGACGGCCAGTTCCTCCAGGTCCCGCGCGTCCCGCGTCTTCGCGTCGACGCCTGCCACGAACCGGGCCGCCTCGCGCAGCATCACCGCCTCGACCAGCTCGCCCTTCTGCGGGAACCGCCGGTACACCGTCGCGACGCCCAGCCCCGCGCGGCGGGCGATCTCGTTCATCGTCGTGCGGCGGATCCCGAAGTCCAGGAACGCGGAGAGGGCCCCGTCCATGATCGCCGTGATCCCCGGGTCCTGGGGCCGCTCCTCGGCCTGGGCGAGTACCGAATCCAGTAAACCGTTCTCCTTCGCCGTCACTCGTGCCATTCTGCCCTGCCGGGCCCGATCGGCCCGGTCAGCCCGCCGGAGTGAACCGGACGTCGTGGTCCGCCTCGGGAGCGGTGAAGCGGAGCAACCGCCCGCCCTCGGCGACCAGTCCCGAGGTGTCCTTTTTGGACAATGTGCAGAACGGCTGGATGACCAGGGTGGCGGCCTGCTTGGCGCGCTCGATCTTCCACGTCCCGCGGACCGTGCCGTTCACCAGGATCGTGGCCGGGATGAGGCCGTTCTTGGTGAACAACCGCTTGCGGTGCTCCTCGGTGAGGATGTGTTCGCGGTCGGCGTGGGACAGCAGCAGGTTGTCGAACTCGGGCAGGAACCGGGGCGGCGCGGACGTTTCGGGGCCGGGGCGCGGCGCGTCGGGCAGGTCGAACAGCTCCCGGCCCTGCTCGTCGCGGAACGCGCGCAGCTCCGGCCGGAGCGCTTCGACGATCTCGCCCAGTTTGGTCAGCCCGGACCACTTCTGGATGTCGAGCACCGAGGCCGGGCCGAACGCGGCGAGGTAGCGGGTCACCAGGGTGTCCAGCGAGCTGGTGCGGGAAAGCGGTTCGCCGAGCCAGGTTTCGGCGGTGGTACACCTGGCCTGGCCGCTGCGCCCCCACAGGCCGCGCGGCGGGACCTGGACCAGCGGCAGCAGCCCGCGAACGTGCCGGGCAAGCGACTCGGCGGGCCGGTCCGGGAACCGTTCGCGGAGCGCGGCGCCGAGTTCGGCGGTGGTGCGGGGGCGCTCGTCGAGGAGTTCCCGGGCGACCGCGAGCAGTTTGTCGACGTCCACCCCGGCCATGGCCCGGCCCGCGGGGGTGCTGTACAGGCCCAGCTGCACGGCGGGTTGCAGCAGCGGGCGCAGGGTGACGCAGTCGCGCGCGGTGACCAGGTGCACGGTCGAGCGCATCAGCGCGATCCGGACGGCCGCGCGGCCGGTGAGCAGCTCGACGAGTTCGTCCGGCTGGAAGCCCCGCAACCGGGTCCACAGGCCGGTGTAGGGCGGCATCGGCGCCTGGGCCTGCAGGCCGACCAGGTGCTCGAGGGCCCCGGCCGCGGTCAGCTCGTGGCGGCGCAGGAGGAGCTGGCGGGCCAGCAGGGCGCGGTTGCGCGCGCGGGAGCTGAGTACGGCGGTCATGACCGGGACGTTACCGGGCGTGGCCGACAGTGGGTCTGGTGCGGCGGCTGCCGAGGGCGCGAGGCCTGTCGACACGGCGAGGGCCATCCCGGTGGCCGCCGCGAGACCGAACAATCGCCTGCTGTGTTCAGTCAGGCGGTTGGCAGGAACTACAGTGGACTAGACCAATCGGGCCTGTCAAGGGTTGGTCACCGTGATGGCATCCAGTTTTTCCTTCAGGTACTCCGAGGCGATCACGTCCGGGTACCGGTGGTGCCCGAGCGGCGGAGCGAGCGAGCTGATCCGCGCGTCGTGATCGGTCTCGTAGAAGAAGATCAGCGAGACCAGATCCTCGTCCGGCGCGCTCGCGTCGGGCGGCAGCACGCGGTGGCGAGTGGAGCGCCAGCGGTCGCCGGTCCAGCGGGCCATCAGGTCGCCGATGTTGACCGTGAACGCCTCCGGATCGAACGGCGCGTCCGCCCAGCGACCGTCCGCGGTGCAGACCTGCAGCCCGCCCACGCCCGCCTGCCGGTCGAGGACGGTCACCGTGCCGAAGTCGGTGTGCGGCCCGATCCGGAACTGGTCGGCCGCCGGGGCGCCCACGCGGGTCATCGGCGGGTACCAGTTGATGTTGAACGTGTAGGTCGGATGACCGGTGTGCCGGGTGAAATGCGTGTCCGGCAGCTCCAGCGCGCGGGCGAAGATCCGCAGCAACTCGTTCGACAGGATCCGCATCCGGAGCATGTACTCGTTCGCCGCCGCGGCCAGTTCGGGGACCTCGTCCGGCCACACGTTCCGCTGGAACCAGAACGCGTCGACCTCCGGATCGCCGACCGCGCTGTCCGCGCCGACCGAGTAGGACTCCTTGAGATCGGGCGGGGTCTCGGTGCCCTCGGCGTACCCGTTCGCTTCCGCGCCGGGCGGCAGCCAGCCGCGTCCGCCGACGGCGACCGTGTACTTCGCCTTGACCGCCTCCGGCAGCGCGAAGAACCGCCGGGCGAGCGCACGGGTGTCGTCGCGCAGCCGCCGGGGCACGCCGTGCCCGGTGATGAGCAGGAAGCCGGAATCCCGCAGGGCCTCGTCGATCCGCACGGCCACCCCGGCGCGATCGCCTTCGGTGCCGTGGAACCACGGGTCCAGGTCGACCAGCGGCACCGGCGACGTCATTCCTGCCCCCGGCCGGCCGTGCGTTCCACGCCGATGTCCTCATACCACAGCTCCGGGTGCTCCTCGATGAACGTGGTCATCAGCCAGATGCACGCCGGATCGTCCAGGATGGTGATCCCGATGCCGTGCCCGACCAGCCAGTCGTGCCCGCCGGAGAACGTGGTGGCCTCGCCGATCACCACGTGGGAGATGTTGAACTGGCGCACCAGCCCGCTGCAGTACCAGCAGGGCGACAGCGTGGTCGCCATGACCGTGTCCCGGTAGTGCGGCCGCCGGCCGGCGTTGCGGAACGCGGCGGTCTCGGCGTGCATGGACGGGTCCTCGTCCTGAACGCGGCGGTTGTGCCCCCGGCCGAGCAGTTCACCGTCCACAGTGAACAGGGCGGCGCCGATCGGGATGCCGCCCTGGGACTTGCCGATCAGGGCCTCCTCGCGTGCCACGGCGAGCAGCTGATCGGGGTCGAACGTCTGCATGCGCCTACATCTTGTCCTCCTGAGCAGGCACTGGCAAGGCCCCGGAAGCCTGGCGGGCCACCGCGCCGTAGCCGTGGGCGATGATCACCTCCGCGGTCGCCGCATACGTCTCGGGATCCTCGGGCGCGAAGGTGCCCAGGCCGTCGACGTAGCGGTTGTACATGCAGAACGCGGCCGCGATCAGGACCGTGTCGTGGATTTCGACGTCGGTCGCGCCGGCGGCCCGGGCGGCGGCGACGTCCTCGGAGCGCACCGACTTCCCGCTGACCCGGACCCTGTCCGCGATCGCCAGCAGTGCGCGCAGTTTGGGGGACACCTTCGGGTGATCCCGGCGATCCGTCACCAGTTCGACCAGTTCCGCGTCGTGGCCGAGTTGCTCGGTCGCGAGCGCGGAATGCGACTTCGCGCAGAAGTCGCATTCGTTGCCCCGCGAGACGAAGGACGCGATCAGCTCCCGTTCGCCGCGGGACAGCGTGCTCGGCGTGCGCAGCAGCGCCTCCGCGAGTTCGGTCAGCGGTCCGGCGGTTTCCGGCCGGAAGCCCAGCAGCCCCACGATGCCCGGTAAGTCGTTCCCCAGTTCGATGTGCGCCAACGGATTCTCCTCCTCGCACGGAACCTGCACGACGCTTGCATTGTTCCGCTCCGCCGCCCTCCTGGTCACCTCCCGGCTTGCTCGGTGATCGGCGCCGCCGCCTTCGCGCGTTTCGCGAGGATCGCGATGGACAGCAGCGCGAGCACCGCCAGCAGCATGATGTACCCGGAGACCGACAGCGAGGTGCCGGTGGATTCCAGGAGCAGCACCATGATGAACGGGGCGAGCCCGCCGCCGAGCACCGCGCTGAGCTGGTAGCCCAGGGACGCCCCGGTGTACCGCATCTCGGCGGTGAACAGTTCGGCGAACAGGGCGGCCTGCGGCCCGTACATGATCGACAGGAACGTGCTGCCGATGAAGGACGCCACGACGATTCCGGGATAGGTGGCGGTGTCGATCAGCAGGAACATGGGGATCGCCCACACGAGCAGCCCCGCGGTGCCCGCGGTGTACACCTTCAGGCGCCCGATCCGGTCGGAAAGCCTGGCGGCCCAGGGGATCGCGGCCAACTGGGTCACGCTGACCAGCAGCGTCACGGTGAGCACCGGACCGCGCGGCAGCCCGAGGTGCCGGGTGGCGTAGTCCAGCGTGCCGGTGATGAGGATGTAGAAGGTCGCCGTGTTGACCGCGAACGAACCGCCCGCGAGCAGGACCGTGCCGAGGTGGCCGCGCAGGATCTGGCGCAGCGGCGAATGCCGTTGTTCCCGTTCGGCCAGCGCGCGTTCGGCCCGGCGGAATTCCGGGGTCTCCTCGACCCGGGTGTGGATGAACCAGGCCAGCACGAGCACGAACACGCCGAGCAGGAACGGCAGCCGCCAGCCCCAGCCGGTGAACGCGGCGCCGGGGGTGACCGCCTGGGCGAGCAGGAACAGCGAATTCGCGCCGATCACGCCGATCGGGACGCCCAGCTGGACGAAACTGCCGTAGTAGCCGCGCTTCCCCGGCGGCGCGTACTCCGTGGCGAGCAGCATCGCGCCGCCCCACTGCGCGCCGACCGCGATGCCCTGCAGCAGGCGCAGGAGCACCAGCAGGATCGGGGCGAGGATGCCGATCGAGGAATAGGGCGGGAGCAGGCCGATGGCCGTGGTCGCCACGCCCATCGTGGCCAGCGCCGCGACCAGCATCGGTTTGCGGCCGCGCTGGTCGCCGAGGTGACCGGCGACCACGCCGCCGAGCGGGCGGGCCAGGAACCCGACGGCGAAGGTCGCGAACGACGCGAGCACTCCGGCCACCGGATTGGCCGAGGGGAAGAACTGCTTGCCGAACACCAGCGCGGCGGCGATGCCGAAGATGAAGTAGTCGTACCACTCGACAGCGGAAGCGAGGGCGGCCGCGGTGGCGACCCGGCGGTGCGGTGCGGAATGCGAACTGGCAGAAGCGGTGTCGTCCATGTCGGTGCACCCTTCACGGGAGTCGGCGACGTGCGGTCCGGAGAAGTTAGCAACCGCTTAGTATGTGGTCAACGTCTCATTGGAGTGTATCGATACCGACTGGTTGGTATGTCTAGTGCGAAAGCGCGGTACGGAGGTGTGCGTTGCGACGATCGGCGGGGCGGCCGCGCTTCCTACTCGACCCGCGCGCCCAGCATGCGGGTCACCAGATCCGCGTACTCCTTGCCCAGGGCCTTCGGGGTCTTGCGCATGCGGTCGCTGTACCAGCGGGCCACGTCGACGCCGAGCGAGAGCACCGCGCGGGCCGCGGTCTTGGGTTCGTCCACGGTGAAGACGCCCTGGGCGATTCCGTCGGCGATGATCTCGCGGACGATCTGCTCGATCCGCCGGCGCAGTCCGGCGACGATGTCGTATTCCTTCTCCGGCAACGCCTGCAGTTCGTACTGCACGACCCGGGCCACCGTGTGCCGCCGGGCGTGCCAGGCGACGAAGTCCTCGACCAGCAGCCGCATCTTCTCGCGCGGCCCGTCCGGGCGCGCGAGCACGGCTTCCACCAGGGCCAGCGTCTGCTCGTGCCCGTACCGGCTGATCTCGAACAGCAGCGCGGCCTTGGAGGGGAAGTGCACGTACAGTGCCGCCGGGCTCATCCCGGCGCCGCTGGCGATGTCGCGCGTGGTGGTGGCGTGGTAGCCGACGCGCGCGAACGACTCGACACCGGCCAGCATCAGGCGACGTGCCGCTTCCGGCTGAACGTCCGGCCACAGCTCGGCGGACAGGGACATGGTCATGAAGGGTTCCTCCCCAACCCGGCGGCGAGCTTGACAGCACCACCGAGCCCTTCCCATTGTAAGCGAGCGCTTATTCCTCGCTCGAACAAGACAGGAGATCGACTGCAGTGAACTCGTTCAAGGACCGGGTCGCCCTCATTACCGGCGCCAGCCGGGGCATCGGCCTGGGAATCGCCAAGGAACTGGTCGAGCGGGGCGCCAAGGTGTGCATCACCGCACGGCGGCCGGAGCCGCTCGCCGACGCGGTGAACGAACTCGGCGGCGAAGGCGTCGCGATCGCCGTGCCGGGCAAGGCCGATGACCCCGCACATCAGGACGAGGCGGTCGCGAAGACCGTCGAGACCTTCGGCAGGCTGGACATGCTGGTGAACAATACCGGCATCAACCCGGTCTTCGGCCCAGCGCTGGACATCGAACCGGAGGCCGCCGCCAAGATCCTGGCGGTCAACGTGCTGGCGCCGCTCGCGTGGACCCGCAAGGCGCGGGACGCGTGGATGGGCGAGCACGGGGGCGCGGTGGTGAACGTGGCGTCGGTGGCCGGACTGAACGCCTCGCCCGGGATCGGGATCTACGGGGTGAGCAAGGCCGCGCTGATCCGGCTGACCACCGAACTCGGCTTCGAACTCGGCCCGGGCATCCGGGTGAACGCGGTGGCCCCGGCCGTGGTGAAGACCAAGTTCGCGACCCAGTTGTACGAAGGGCGCGAGGAAGAGGTCGCCCAGAGCTACCCGCTCAAGCGGCTCGGCGTCCCGGCGGACATCGCGGGCGCGGTCGCGTTCCTGCTGTCCGCCGACGCGGGCTGGATCACCGGCCAGACACTGGTCCTGGACGGCGGCGTGACCCTGGTGGGCGGGCTGTGACCACCGGACTCGCCGGCGCCGGGGTGGTCGTCACCGGGGGCGGCGGCGGGATCGGGGCCGCGCTGGCCCGCCGGTTCACCGCGGAAGGCGCGCGGGTGCTGGTCGCCGATCTGGACTCCGCCGCCGCGAGTGCGGTGGCCGACGAGGTCGGCGGAGTCGCGTTCGCCGGGGACGTGGCGAGCGAGGAAGGCGTCGAGCGGTTGCGGGCGGCGGCCGTGGACGCGTTCGGCGCGATCGACGTCTTCTGCGCCAACGCCGGGATCGCGCCGCACGGCGGCCCGGAGACGCCCGGCGAGGTCTGGGCGCGGGCGTGGGAGGTGAACGTGATGGCCCACGTCCGCGCGGCGAACGCGCTGCTGCCCGGCTGGCTGGCGCGCGGCCATGGCCACTTCGTCGCCACGGTGTCCGCCGCCGGGCTGCTGACCAGCCTCGGTTCCGCGCCGTACTCGGTGACCAAGCACGGGGCGCTGGCGTTCGCGGAGTGGCTGAGCGCCACCTACCGGCACCGCGGGATCACCGTGCAGGCGATCTGCCCGCAGGGCGTGCGCACCAAGATGCTCGCCGACTCCGGCAAGGCCGGAGACCTGATCATGGGCGCCTCGGCGATCGAGCCGGAGCAGGTGGCCGACGCGTTGTTCGCCGCCATGGCCGAAAACCGGTTCCTGGTGCTGCCCCATCCCGAGGTGGCCGACTACTACGCTGTGCGTGCCACGCAGACCGATCGCTGGCTGGGCGGGATGAACAAGCTGCAGCGCAAGGTGGAGCAAGCACTCGATGAGTGACTGGAAACCCGAGGTAGCAGAGATCCAGCGGCGGCGGGAACTCGCCGAGCGGATGGGTGGCGAGGCCAAGGTCGCGCGGCAGCACGCGGCGGGCAGGCTGACCGTCCGCGAGCGGATCGCGGCGCTGGTCGATCCGGGCAGTTTCGACGAAATCGGCGCGCTCGCCGGATTCGCGCGTTACGACGGCGGCGAGCTGGCCGAGTTCATGGCGGCGAACTTCGTGCTGGGCACCGCGCGGATCGACGAGCGGCCGGTGGCCGTGGGCGGGGACGATTTCACCGTGCGCGGCGGAGCCGCCGACGCGGGGATCATGGAGAAGCAGATCTACGCCGAGCGGCTGGCGAACGAACTCGGCTTACCGCTGATCCGGTTGATCGAGGGGACCGGCGGCGGGGGCAGCGTGAAAGTGCTGGAGCAGCAAGGGTTCACCTACGTACCGGCGAATCCGGGCTGGGATCTGGTGGTGGACAACCTCTCCGCGGTGCCGGTGGTGGCGGCCTGCCTCGGCCCGGTCGCCGGCCTCGGCGCCGCGCGGGCGGTGATGGCGCATCTGTGCGTGCTGGTCGAGGACGCCGGTCAGCTGTTCGTCGCCGGGCCGCCACTGGTCAAGTACGCGACCGGGGAGGACCTCACCAAGGAGGAGCTCGGCGGCGCGGCCGTGCACAAGCGCAGCGGCGCGGTGGACCGCCTGGTGCGCAGCGAATCCGAGGCGTTCGAGGTGACCCGCGACTTCCTCGGCTACCTACCGTCCAATGTGGATGAACTGCCGCCGGTGCGGGAACCGGCGGACGATCCCCAGCGCCGCGAGGAGGGCCTGCTTTCACTGGTGCCCCGCAACCGGCGCAAACCGTACCGGCTGCGGCCGTTGCTGGAGGCGGTGTTCGACGCGGGTTCGGTGTTCGACTACGCGTGCTACGGCGGTTCGGCCTACGCCGGACTGGCCCGTTTGGACGGTCATCCGGTCGGCGTGCTGGCGACCGATCCCTACCGGGGCGCCGCGCTCGACGGGCTCGGCGCGGACGCGATCACCCGGCTGGTCGACCTCTGCGAGACCTTCCACCTGCCGCTGGTGAGCCTGACCGATCAGGCGGGCATGGTGATCGGGCTGGCGGGGGAGAAGCGCGGGGCGATCCGGCACGGCGCCCGCGCGATCACCGCCGTGTACCAGGCCCGCGTGCCGATGGCGGAGATCATCGTTCGGCGCGTGTTCGGCGTCGGCGGGGCGGGGATGACGAACCGCCACCGGCTGGTCCGCCGCTGGGCCTGGCCGTCGGGCGACTGGGGTTCGCTGCCGGTGGAAGGCGGAGTCGAAGCCGCCTACCGCGCCGAGATCGAAGCCGCCGAAGACCCGGCCGCGCTGATCGAGGAAATCCGCGCCCGCCTGGATCGGGTCCGGTCTCCCTTCCGCACCGCGGAGAAGTTCGGGGTGGAGGACATCATCGATCCGCGCGAAACCCGGCCCCGGCTGTGCGCGTGGGTGCACGACGCCTACCGCGTCCTGCCGAAGCTGACCGGCCGCCCGTCCTTCGGCACCCGTCCCTGATCCGGGTGCTTGACGCGGCCAGGCCCGCCTCTTAGCGTCAACATACCGACCGGTCGGTGTCCGATGGGAAGGGAGTCTGCGATGAGCGGGTACGACGCGAAACCTTGGCTCGCCCAGTACGACGATCGCCTGCGCGCCGCACCAGCCGCCGAGGCGACGAGCACGCTCGCGGCGTTCCGCCGGACCGTCGCACGGGTCCCCGAATCGACCGCGATCGCGTACGTCAGCGCGCGGCCCGGGCAGGCCGCGGACGCCCAGCAGCTCATCGCCTACTGCAAGGAACGCCTGGCCGCCTACAAGTACCCGCGCGCGGTCGAGGTGCTCGACGAGCTGCCGAAGACGGTGAGCGGAAAGATCCTGCGCAGGGAACTGCGCGCCCGCAGCTGAAGGGAGCGACCGTGCCGGAAGTGGAGACCGTCCGCGGACGGGTGGCCGCCGAGGGGCTCGGCCGGGTGCTGATGCACGAGCACATCTTCGTGCTGAGCCCGGAGTTCGTGGCGAACTACCCGGAACACGACGGGTTCTCCGAAGAAGAACAGGTTCCCCGGGCCGTCGAGCGGCTGCGCGAACTGGCCGCCGAGGGGATCGGCACGATCGTCGACCCGACGGTGCTCGGGCTGGGCCGGTACATTCCGCGGATCCAGCGGATCGCGGCCGAGGTCGACCTGAACATCGTGGTGGCGACCGGGCTGTACACCTACCACGACGTGCCGCACTACCTGCACTTCCGCGGTCCGAACACCCTGTTCGACGGCGAGGACCCGCTGGTGGAGCTGTTCGTCCGGGACATCACCGAGGGGATCGCCGACACCGGGGTGAAGGCGGCCCTGCTCAAATGCGCCACCGACGAGCCCGGGCTGACCGCGGGCGTGGAACGGGTGCTGCGCGCGGTCGCCAAGGCGCACCGCGCCACCGGCGCGCCGATCATGACGCACACCCACGCGGGGTCCCGGCGCGGCCTGGAACAGCAGAACGTCTTCGAATCCGAAGGGGTCGACCTCGGCCGCGTGCTGATCGGGCACTGCGGCGACACCACCGATCTGGACTACCTCATCGAACTCGCCGATCGCGGCTCGCTGCTGGGTATGGACCGGTTCGGCCTCGACCTGCTGCTGCCGTTCGAAGACCGTGTCGCGACGGTCGCGGCGCTGTGCGAGCGGGGCTACGCGAGCCAGCTGGTGCTTTCCCAGGACGCGTCCTGCTACATCGACTGGCTGCCGGCCGACCGGCTTCCGGTTCTGGCACCGAACTGGCACTACCTGCACGTCACGCGGGACGTGCTGCCCGCGCTGCGGGAACGCGGGGTCGGCGAGCGGGACATCACCACCATGCTGGTGGACAACCCGCGCCGATTCCTGACGACGGCCGGTCCGTCGACGTGATCGCGGAGCGAGTTCTCAGACAGACACTGACTACCCGGGTGCCGCTCGCCGGGACGGTGACCAGGGATCAGTACGCTGACTGTCCAAGCAGGACCGCGCGGCGGGGAGCCGGGCGAGGTGAGAAGGAGGCCGGGCGATGACTCGAGCCCGGAAGGGGCGGCCCGAGCCGGACCAGGACGGCCCGGCCGAGGAGTCGGTGCCGCGACGGCTGCTGTCCGTCGCGACGAAGCTGTTCGCCGACAAGGGATTCGACCGCACGTCGGTGCAGGAGGTCGTGGAGGCCGCGGGGGTCACCAAGGGGGCGATGTACCACTACTTCGACTCCAAGGACGACCTGCTCTACGAGATCTACGCGCGGGTGCTGCGCGAGCAGACCGACCAGCTGGAGCGGGTGGCGGGCAGCGACGCGCCGCTGCGCGAGCGGCTGAGCACGGCCGCCTCGGACGTGGTGGTGAGCAGCATCGCGAACCTGGACGACACCAAGATCTTCATGCAGTCGATGCACCAGCTCAGCCCGGAGAAGCAGAAGGGCGTGCGGGCCGAGCGGCGCAAGTACCACGAGCGGTTCCGGGCGCTGGTCGAGGACGGCCAGCGATCGGGGGAGTTCCGGACCGACAAACCGGCCGAGGTCATCGTCGATTTCTTCTTCGGCGCGGTGCATCACCTGGGCTTCTGGTACCACCAGGGCGGTTCGATGTCCGCGCGCCAGGTGGCCGACCACTTCGCGGATCTGCTGCTCAGCTCGCTTCGCTCGGACTGAGCCCGTCGCGGTTCACAGCAGTCCCGACTCGTGCAGTTTCAGCACGGCCGCGGTGATCCCGCCGCCTCCGGCCGTCGTGGTGAGGAGTTTCAGGACCCGGTACGCGTCCCGGCGGCGCCCGGCGTCGGCCTCCCGGACCGCGGTGAGCCCGGCGATGGCCAGCAGGAGCAGCGTGACGACGGCGTAGGCGCCGACCAGCGGTCCGAACACGGAAGGTCCCCTTCGGGCGGGGCGGGTAGAGGCGGATCCAGCACATCGCCACGAACGGGTGTGCGGCTAGGCTGTGGCGCGACTCACGGTGCGTTCACGCACGCTCACGGTGGAGGGCCGAGATGGTCGGTGACGCGGGCACGCCGGATCCGGGGGACGTGAACGTGTTCGCCGTGGAGCTCAAGCGGTGGCGGGACGTGCGCGGCCTGTCCCGGGCCGCGCTGGCCAAGCGCATGGGCTACAACCGCTCGTACGTCTCGAAGGTGGAATCCGGGGCGGAGCGCCCGTCGAAGGAGTTCGCCGCCCATGCGGAGACCGCGTTGCGAGCGGGCGGGGCGCTGCGCAAGTCGTTCCGCGAGTACGACGGCGCGCGTGCCGGAAGACCGCGTCGTCCGGTCGTGCCCCCGGATCCGGCCGAGCACGGCGGGAGCCTCGTGGTTGACCACGACGACGCGACCTTGCGCTACGACGGGCACACCTACCGGCTCACCCAGCGCCGGCGACTGGTCAACGGCGGCGCCGAACCGGTCACCCGCTACCTCATCCGGATCTCGGTGGATCGCTACCCGCGCGACCCGGAGCGTTCCAACCAGCTGTACAGCGAGAGTCCGCTCACCTGGGACGAGCTCGGGCTCCGCGCCTGGCACGGAAACGGCCGCGCCGAGCCGATGGAGTGGACGGCCCACCACGACCGGGCCGCGTTCAAGGAGGTGTGGTTGCAGTTCTCCGGCGAGCACGAGCGGTTTCCGCTGTATCCCGGCGAAGCGACCTGGATCGAGTACGAGTACACGGTGCGGGACGAGCACTGGGGCAACTGGTTCCAGCGCGCCGTCCGGTTGCCGACCCGCCGCCTGTCCGTGTGCCTGGACTTTCCCGCCGAACTCGCGCCGGTGGTGTGGGGACTGGAAACGTCGATGACCGCGGAAGATGTTCCCTTCCGCACCGCGATCGCCCGTGCGGATCAGGGCGACCGGCAGGTGTTCTCCTGGTCGTGCGCCGATCCGCCGGTGCACGCCCGATACCGGCTCGAATGGGGATTCCGGGGACGTGCCGACGACGGCCCGGCGCCGGCGCCGAGCGAGGTGATGCGCTCGCTGGGCATCGCGCAGGACGGCGACCCGATCCTGCGGCGGACCGCGCGGCCGTTCGACCTGCCCGCCGAAGCCGCGGACGCGCGGCGGGTCGTGGCCGCGCTCGAGGCGGCCGCCGAGCGGGTCGCGCAGGCGCACACCTTCGGCAAGGGAATGGGCATCGCCGCTCCGCAGATCGGCGTCGACCGCGCGGCCGCGATCATCCAGCCACCGGACGGCGAACCGATCACCCTGTTCAACCCGAGCGTCATCGAAACCGACGGCGAGAGCGACGAACAGTACGAGGGGTGCCTCTCCTTCTTCGACGTCCGCGGCCGGGTTCCCCGGGCGCAGGAGATCCACGTCGAGCACACCACCCTCGACGGCCGGAAGAAGATCACCGTTTACCGCCGGGGAGTGGCCCGCCTCGTCGCGCACGAGGTGGACCACCTCCACGGCGTGCTCTACACCGACCGGATGCGGTCCGGCACCGAACCGATCCCGGTCGAGCAGTACCGCGGCACCGGAAGTGCCTGGCAGTACTGACCGGGACCGTTACCCGCTCGTACGGGCCAGGGCGGTCGCGGCGTACAGCGAAAGCGTCAGCGTGGACAGGTATCGCTGGGCGGTGGCCCGGTCGCCCTTGTCCAGCGCCGCGTTGATGGCGGGCAGCGGCTGGGACGCGTAGCCGGTGTACTCGCCCGGTGCGTAGACCTGGTGCTTGTACCAGTCCCGCCCGGGCAGGCCGAGCGGATTCGTGAGGCTGCGTTCCTGCCACAGCAGCGCGCGGTTCATCCGGTCGGCCCGCGACGGCGGCAGGTTCGCGCCCGAGGTGAGTTGTTCGCGGGCGTTCTCCAGCCGACCGGCGGCCCGTTGCCATTCCTGGGCCGCGCGGACCGCCGAGGAGACGTCGAGCCCGCGCTTCGCCACCTCGCCGAGATAGCCCTGCACCGCCGTGGCGTAACCGGAGTAGTTCATCGGCAGGACGTCGGCTTCGGTCAGCCGCAGGCCGACCAGCCCGGTCGTCTCCGCGGCGGCCGAATGGTGCACGAACCCGGGGTCGAGGAACCGTTCGGTCATGTCGAGATCGTCGATCGTGCTGTGGTACTCGCCGCTGCCCGAATCGAAGCCCACGCCCGCCGACGAGATCCCGAGGTGGTCCAGGAACGCGGTGTAGTCCGAACCGCTGCCCAGCCGTCCCGGTTTCGGTTTCCCGCCGGTCGCGGCCACCCAGTTGGCGTAGACCGTGCCGTGGTCGGGATCGGGCACGTCCTTGGTGACCGCGGTGACCAGATCGTCGAGCGAGGGCACCGCGGCCGCGCTGAAGTCCTTGCCCGCGGTGCCGTCCATGTTCAGGTACGAAACCGCGCCGGTGAGCAGATCGAAGCGGTGCTGTTCGGCCCATTCGGTGGAACCGAGCAGCCCGTACTCCTCGCCGTCCCAACCGGCGATCACGATCGTGCGCTGCGGCCGCCAGCCGGTCTTGAGCAACTGGGACAGGCCGTAGGCGATCTGCATCGCCGACACCCAGCCGCTGGTGTTGTCGTTCGTGCCGTAGACCCACGCGTCCTGGTGCGCCCCGATGATCACCTTCTGCTCGGGATGCGTGCTGCCCTTGATCTCGGCGACGACGTCGTGCACGGGAAGCTGTTCGTAGTCGATGTCCAGGTTCAGCCGGGCCTCGGTCGGCCCGGGACCCACGTGGTAGCCGAAGTTCAGCCCGCCCTGCCAGTTCTTCGGGACAGACGGCCCGGCGAGGGCCTTGAGCAGGGGTTCCGCCTGCCCGTAGGAGATCGGCGTGGTCGGGATGCGGGGCAGGTTCCGCGCGTCGGCCGGATCGAGCCGGTCGGTGCCGGGCACGGACGGTTCGCCGGGCGTCAGCGGATCGCCGGGGTAGTTGAAGATGTACTGGACGCTGCCGCGCTGGATGGCGTCGGCCGGGCGCCACGGCCCGTTCGGGTAGACCGGTCCGCGCACGAACCCGTCGTCGGCCGGATCGGAGTAGATGAGCACGCCCTTGGCGCCGTGCTCCTCGGCCACCTTCGACTTCACGCCCCGGAAGCTGTTCCCGTAGCGCACTAGGACGACCTTGTCCCGCACGTCGACGCCGAGTTCGGCGAGCTTCTGGTAGTCCTCGGGCAGGCCGTAGTTGGCGTAGACCACCTTGCCGGTGACGTCCCCGGCGGGGGAGTAGGCGTTGTAGCCGACGACCGCCTCGTCGAGGTGCTGCTGGCCCGGGTAGGGGTGTTCCATGACTTCCAGCTGCCGCTGCTGCGGCGCGGTCATCCGGACGTCGATGTTCTTCGGCACCGAGCCGTACACCGAGTAGTCGCGCAGGTTCGCGTCCAGGCCCCATTCGCGGAGCTTGGCGCGCGAGTACTCGGCGCCCCAGCGCGCGCCGTCGGTGCCGACCAGCCGGGGCCGTTCGGACAGGACGGTGCTCAGCTCGCGAGCCTGAGCCGGATCGATGGCCTGCAGGAACTTCTGCTCCAGCGCCCGCTGCGCGGCGGAGTGCTGGACGGTGAAACCGGGAAGTTTGTTTTGCTCGGCAGCGGTGGCGGGCGTGGCGACCAGAAGAGAGATCACCGTGGTCGCCGCGATCCCCAGCGCCGAGGCTCTAGTCCACGGATGCATGCCTTCAGCTAACCGCCGCCCCGATGAGGTGACCATCCGCCAAACGGTCTGAACGCCCTACCTTTCAGCCGGGAAGATCGATCAAGGTGGCCAGGTTCCGGCGGTGGCGGCCCGGGGTGCCGAGGGCGAGTTCGCTGCTCTTGGCGCGCTTGAGGTACAGGTGCGCCGGATGCTCCCAGGTCATGCCGATCCCGCCGTGCAACTGGATCGCCTCCTCGGCGGCGTGCACCGCGATCCCCGAGCAGTACGCCTGCGCGACGGCCACCGCGACCGGCACGTCCGCACTGCCGGTGGCGAGCGCGTCGGCGGCGTACCGCGCGGCCGCCCGCGCCGAGACCAGCTCCAGGTACAGATCCGCCAGCCGGTGCTTCAACGCCTGGAACGAGCCGACCGGGCGCCCGAACTGGTACCGCTCCCGCACGTACCGCACGGTCTCCTCGAGACACCATTCCGCGACCCCGAGCTGTTCCGACGCGAGCAACCCGGCGCCCGTGGTCAGGGCGGCCGCCAGCGCGGCCTCGGCCTGCCCGGGCCCGGCCACCAGCCGCGCCGGGTTGTCGTCCAGCACGACATCCGCGATCCGGCGGGTCAGGTCCAGCGAGGTCACCTCGGTCGCCGAGAACTCGGTCACCGCGTAGAGCCCCGGCCCGTCCGGTCCGGTCGCGGGGACCAGCAGCACCTCGGCCACCGGCGCGTCGGCGACCGTGCCGATCCGGCCGCTCAGCACCCCGTCCGCGGTGGCCGTCACCGCGGACGGGAACGCCGCGTCCGGCGCGGTGGTCAGCGGAACCGCCAGCGCGCCGATCAGCTCACCGGAGGAGAGCCGGGGGAGGAGTTCGGCGACCACCGGTTCGGTGGTGTCCGCGGCCAGCAGCGCCGAGGTCGCCAGCACCGCGCTGCCGAGGAACGGCACCGGCGCCACGCTGCGGCCCAGTTCCTCCAGCACCAGGGCGGTTTCCCGGACCGACGCGCCCTGCCCCCCGAGTTCCTCCGGTACGGCCAGGCCCGCCGCGCCGAGGTCGCCGGCGAGCGTGCGCCACAGTTTCAGGTCGTACGGTTCGGCGGTCTCCACCCGCGCCAGCACCGCGGCCGCGTCCGCCCGGTCGCCCAGCAGATCGCGGACGCTCGCGCGCAGATCGTTCTCGACGTCCGAGTACAGCAGGTCACTCATCGCGGCAGGTCCTTCCAGGCGACGTCCTTGTCCACGCGCGGTTCCGAAGGCAGCCCGAGAACGCGCTCGGCGATGATGTTGCGCAGCACCTCCGAGGTGCCGCCCTCGATGGAGTTGCCCTTCGCGCGCAGGTAGCGGTATCCGGCTTCGCGGCCGAAGAAGTCGACGTTCTCCGGGCGGCGCATGGTCCAGTCGTCGTACCGCAGCCCTTCCTCGCCCATCAGCTCGACGCCGAGGCCGGACAGCGCCTGGTTGAGTTCGGCGAACCCGAGTTTCATCGCCGAGCCCTCGGGCCCGGGCGCGCCGACCGCGAGCTGCTGGCGCAACCGGATTCCGGCCAGGCGCAGGGCCTCGCTGTCCACCCAGAGTTTGAGCAGCCGGTCGTGCAGATCGGGGGTGCGCAGGTCCGGCCGCTCGCGCCAGGTGTTCGCGACGACCCCGACCATGCCGCCCTCGCGCGGGATCGGCCGCCCGCCGATGGCCACGCGCTCGTTCATCAGCGTGGTCTGCGCGACCTTCCAGCCCTCGCCGACCGCGCCCAGCCGGTGCGCGTCCGGAATCCGCACCCCGGTCAGGAAGACCTCGTTGAACTCGGCCTCCCCGGTGATCTGCCGCAGCGGCCGCACCTCGACGCCGGGTGCGGTCATGTCGCAGACGAAGTAGGTCATGCCCTGGTGCTTGGGCACGTCCGGATCGGTGCGGGTGACCAGGATCGCCCACCGCGCGGTGTGCGCGGACGAGGTCCACACCTTCTGCCCGGTCACCACCCAGTCCTCCCCGTCGCGCACCGCGCGGGTGCCCAGCGCGGCCAGGTCGGAACCGGCGCCCGGTTCGCTGAAGAGCTGGCACCAGACCTCCTCGCCGGTCCACAGTGGACGGAGGAAGCGCTGCCGCTGTTCCGGGGTGCCGAACCGCAGGACGGTCGGCGCGGCCATGCCGAGCCCGATCCCGATGCGGCGCGGGTCGTTGTCCGGGGCATCCGCCGCCTCGAGCTCGGCGTCCACAACGGACTGCAGTTCCCGCGGCGCGTCCAGCCCGCCGAGCCCGGCCGGGAAGTGCACCCAGGCCAGCCCCGCGTCGAACCGGGCCCGCAGGAACTCCAGCCGGTCGGTCGTGGCCGGATCGTGCGCGGCGAGCAGTTCGCGCACGCGCCGGCGCAGGTCTTCGGCGTTCACCTCGGTCAT
Organism: Amycolatopsis anabasis; assembly: GCF_009765355.1. Lineage (GTDB taxonomy): Bacteria > Actinomycetota > Actinomycetes > Mycobacteriales > Pseudonocardiaceae > Amycolatopsis > Amycolatopsis anabasis. The sequence continues at coordinate 40,462 of NZ_VTHK01000066.1, forward strand.
CAGCTGGCCTCCGGCTGGTAGCGCTTGAGCTCGCGCCGGGCCATCGAGCGCTTGTGCACCTCGTCCGGCCCGTCCGCGATCCGCAGCATCCGCGCGGCCGCCCACAGCTGCGCGAGCGGGAAGTCCTGGCTGACCCCGCCCGCGCCGTGGGCCTGGATCGCCTTGTCCAGGATCCATTCGACGGCGGCCGGGGTGGCGATCTTGATCGCCTGGATCTCGGTGTGCGCGCCCTGGTTGCCGACCGTGTCCATCAGCCAGGCCGTTTTCAGCACCAGCAGCCGCAGCTGCTCCACCCGCACCCGCGATTCGGCGATCCAGTCCTGCACCACGCCCTGCGCGGCGATCGGTTTCCCGAACGCGACCCGCGACACCGTCCGCTTGCACATCAGCTCGATCGCGCGTTCGGCCATCCCGATCAGCCGCATGCAGTGGTGGATCCGGCCCGGCCCGAGCCGCGCCTGGGCGATCGCGAAGCCCGAACCCTCCTCGCCGATCAGGTTCTCGGCGGGCACCCTGGCGTTTTCGAAGACCACCTCGGCGTGCCCGCCGTGGTCGCCGTCGGAGTAGCCGAAGACGTGCATCCCGCGTTCGACGGTCATACCGGGCGTGTCGCGGGGGACCAGGATCATGCTCTGCTGCTTGTGCGGCGGGCCGTCCGGATCGGTCTTGCCCATCACGATGAAGATCTGGCAGTTCGGGTTCATCGCGCCGGAGATGAACCACTTCCGCCCGTTGATCACGTAGTCGGCGCCGTCGCGGGTGATGCTGGTGGCGATGTTGCGCGCGTCCGAGGACGCCACGTCCGGTTCGGTCATCGCGAACGCGGAGCGGATCTCCCCGTCCAGCAGCGGTCGCAGCCACTGCTTGCGCTGCTGCTCGTTGCCGAACATGGCCAGCACTTCCATGTTCCCGGTGTCCGGCGCCGCGCAGTTGAGCGCGGTCGGCGCCAGCCCGGGACTGCGGCCGGTGATCTCGGCGAGCGGCGCGTACTGCAGGTTCGTCAGGCCGCCGCCGTGCTCCCCGGGGAGGAAGAAGTTCCAGAGCCCGCGCTTGCGCGCCTCGGCCTTGAGCTCCTCGACGATCGGCACGCTGGTCCACTCGGACTCGCGTTCGGCGAGCTGCTGTTCGAAGACCGGTTCGGCCGGGTAGACGTGTTCGTCCATGAACGCCAGCAGCCGCTCGCGCAGCTCCTCGGTCTTGGCGTCGTACGCGAAGTCCATCAGGCCTCCTCCTTGAGGATCTGGTTCCCGTGTTCGATGAGCGGGAGGACGCCCTTGCCGACCTCGGCGAACCCGGCGCCGACCGTCTTCCCCTGGCTGAAGCGGAAGTAGATGCCTTCGAGAATCACCGCGAGCTTGAAGAACGCGAAGCCCACGTACCAGTTCAGCGCCGAGACGTCCCGGCCGGAACGTTCGGCGTACCGGGCCACCACCTCGTCGGGGCCCGGGTAGCCCGGCGCCGCACTGGCGTTGGCGACGAAGTGCAGATCCACCGCGTCCCGTTCGGCGTAGGCCACCAGCAGTGCCAGATCGGTCAGTGGATCGCCGAGGGTGGACATCTCCCAGTCCAGGACCGCGGTGATCCGGTCGTCCGAGCCGACGAGCACATTGTCGAGCCGGTAGTCGCCGTGCACGATCGCTGGTTCGGGCGAAACCGGAAGGGCGGCGGCGAGCCGGTCGTGCAACCGGTCGACCCCGGGCAGGTCCCGGCTGCGCGAACCGTCGAGCTGCTTCTTCCACCGCCGCAGCTGCCGTTCCAGGTAGCCCTCGGGCCGCCCGAAATCGGCCAGGCCGACCGCACCCGGATCGACGGCGTGCAGGTCGACGAGCGTGTCGACCAGGGCGTACGCGATCGATCGGGTGCGGTCGGCGCCGAGCGCGGTCAGTTCCCCGGCGGTCCGGTACGGCGTGCCGGCCACGAACTCCATGACGTAGAACGGCGCGCCGAGCACGGCCGGATCCGTGCAGAGCAGCAGCGTCTCCGGCACCGGCACGTTCGTCGGGTGCAGCGCGGTGATGACCCGGTGCTCGCGGGACATGTCGTGCGCGGTGGGCAGCACGTGTCCCAGCGGTGGCCGTCGAACGACCCATTTCGCCCGGCCGTCTTCGACGATATAGGTGAGGTTCGAACGGCCGCCCTGGACGACCTCGCCGGTCAGCGTCCCGGTCACCAGCCCGGGCAGCTGTTCGTCGAGGTGGGCCCGCAACCGGCCCAGGTCCAGCCCCGGCGGGTCCGCGTGGGTCATCTGCAGCTCCTTGGATCTGACTTCCTGCGTTGTCAATACGGTACCGACCAGTCGGTATGCCGTACAGTACCGGCGCGCGGCCGAGTGATCGCCGCCTGGGAGACCTAGGAGACGTACCGCGCGACGGTCTCCGCGACGCAGGCGGGCTTGGCTTCGCCGTCGATCTCGATCGTCCAGCGCGCGACCACCTGCTTGCCCCCGGGTACGTCGGTGACCTCGGCGACCTCGGCCCCGCCGCGGATCTTCGAGCCGACCTTCACCGGCTGCGGGAACCGGACCTTGTTCAGGCCGTAGTTGATCCCCATCGAGACGTTCTCCACCCGGTAGAGCTCCTTGCTCAGCACCGGGATCAGGGAGAGCGTCAGGTAGCCGTGCGCGATCGGCGCGCCGAACGGACCCCGGGCCGCCCGCTCGAGGTCGACGTGGATCCACTGGTGGTCCTCGGTCGCGTCGGCGAAGAGGTTCACCTGGTCCTGGGTGACGGTGCGCCATTCGGTGTACCCGAGGTGCTCGCCGACGGTCCCGGCGAACTCGTCGACCGAAGCGAAAACACGCATCGGAGACTCCTTTCCTAGTCCTTCGGGCCGCCCGCGACGTAGATGACCTGACCGGAGACGAACCCGGCGCCCTCGCTGACCAGGAACGACGCCACGCTCGCGATGTCCTCGGGCGTGCCGACGCGGCGCACCGGGATCTCCTGCGCGGCGGCTTTCTTGAAGTCCTCGAAGTCCACGCCGAGCCGTTCGGCGGTCGCGGCGGTCATATCGGTGGCGATGAACCCGGGCGCGATGGCGTTCGCGGTGACCCCGAACTTGCCGAGTTCGATGGCGAGGGTCTTGGTGAAGCCCTGCAGCCCGGCCTTCGCCGCCGAGTAGTTGACCTGGCCGCGGTTGCCCAGCGCGGAGGTGCTGGACAGGTTCACGATCCGGCCCCAGCCCTGTTCGGTCATGTGCTTCTGCGCCGCGCGGGTCATCACGAACGAACCCCGCAGGTGCACGCCGATGACCGAATCCCAGTCCTGGTCGGTCATCTTGAACAGCAGGTTGTCGCGGGTGATCCCGGCGTTGTTGATCAGCACGGTCGGCGGGCCGAGTTCGCCGGCGACCCGGGCGACCGCGGCTTCGGCCTGTTCGGTGTCGCTGACGTCGAGGCCGACGCCGACTGCCTTGCCCCCTTCGGCGGCGATGGCCTCCGCGCCCTGCCGCACGGCGGCCTCGTCGAGGTCGAGCAGGCCCACGGCGAACCCGTCGGCGGCGAGTCGTTTCGCCACCGCGGCGCCGATTCCACGACCGGCTCCGGTGACGATCGCGACGCGGGAGTGGGACTCGGGCACGAGAAGATCCTCCTCTTCGTTGAGACGCACGGGCGGCCTGAACTAAGCAGGCGCTTAGCAAAGTACTCGCAGTCGTCCAGCTTGGCTTGTGACCTGCGTCATGTCCAGGGGGACGGGCGGAGCAGCGGGACGGTGAGCGCGGCGATCGCGAGCAGCTCGTTCAGCGCGAGGGCGCGTTCCACCAGTCCGAGCGGGAGGAGCACCCACCACGGCGGGCCACCGGCGAGCATCATTCCGACGGCGGACAGGATGACGCCGAACCACAGCAGCGAGGTGATCGCGAGCCACCGCGTCAGCCGCTGCCAGCCCGGCTGCCCGGGGAACACCCGGCGCGCGGCGAGCAGAACCGCGATCGGCAGGCACACGAACGCCACGATGCTGGCGATCCGGTGCACGGTGCCGCCGGTGCTCGGTCCGATCGCCCAGTTGTGCTTGGGGAACACCACCAGCACCAGCAGGCTCACCGTCCACAGTGCACCGAACAGGGACGCCGGGGAGAGTGCCGGTAGCAGCCCGCGGTGGACCAGTGCCGCGAACGCCGCCGCCGAACCGAGGGCGATCAGCACGATGGCCAGATCGAAGATCCATTTGTTCGCGCTCAGGGCGTATTCGCTGATGGTACGCCGGATCGGGCTGATCTCGCTGGTCGGCGGCAGGAGTTGCAGCAGGAGGATCAGCGTGGTGCCGTAACTGTTCAGGTGGGTGCTGGGTTTGGTGGTAGCCAGGGGTTTCCGGTGATGGCGTT
>NZ_VTHK01000067.1 GCF_009765355.1 Amycolatopsis anabasis
CAACTGTGCGGGGTCGCTGTTCAACCCGGCCAAGGTCTGCATATCGACGTAGACGAAGATGTCAGCTTTCGGCTCACCTTGGCTGGCGCCGAGGCAGCGCTCGATCAGAATGTCGACCCGCAACTGATCCAACGTCCGCGACTCATCCTTGGTTTTCCGTTTGCGAGCCTCACGATCGATGCTGTGGTACGCCGCGCTCCCCTTTTCCACCGGAACGTCCGCGACCAACGTGCTCATGCCATGGTCCTGGTGAATCAACTGCAACTGCCGTTCGGCACGCTTGGCCTTGCACCGAGCCTCATACCCTTCCTTGTCGACCTTGGCGATCCAGTAGTTCACCATCTTTCGCAGCGAGGCCGGATTCTTCCCTTTCAGCCGCGTCGCCACTATCGCATCAACCTCACGGGCCTTCTCGTCGCTCAAATACGCCGTGGGCTCGGCGATCTTGGAGGCTTTCTCCTCATCGATCACCCCACCCTCCATGGCCTTCAGGGTTTCGGGTAGCCGCGTGGTGAGCGTTCGCGCAAGCGCGACCTTCTTCGCCGCCTTCTGCTCCACCAACTTCAACATCCAAGCGACCTCGACGGGCACACCACGAGATCTTCCTTGCAGGTTGTCCAGTTCTGCAATGGCTCTCAACTGCCGAGCCTGCGCCTGCGCAATCACCTCTCCCTCCGATTGAATAATCTCTCTCAACTCGACAAGTCTGGTATTTGTCTCCACGCCTCCATTTTATCGAAAACGGAAGACCAACATCCATCCCGAATGGGTGAATCGAACACAGAACCAATGTAACCAAACGTGCCCATTCCGCCGGAACTCGCATGCCCGAACGTGAATTTCAGCTACTGAAACGGGGAACTCCTGCTACCGAAACGGGGGACTCGCGCGACCGGACGGGGAACTCGCGGCGGGTGAATCGGGCACGGCCGCCAACGCAACCAAACATGCCCATTCCGTGGGGAACTGTCGCTGGTGACCAACAACGTGAACCGACCCGTGGAGCGACAGTTTCCCACGGCACGCCGAAGGCGTGCCTGAAACCCAACCAAACCCGCCACTCGCCAACCAACCAACCCCGGAGCACAAGAACTCAAACACGCCACCGATACTGCCGCTCCGGCCGCCCAGTCCCACCATAACGAAGCCGAACCTCAGCCCGACCCGTTTCCGCGAAATGCTCCAAATACCTCCGCGCACTCGGCCGGGACAACTCGGTGACCTCGGCGCACTCGGTGGCGGACAACCCATCCGGATGCTCCCGCAACGCCCGCTCGATCACCTCGGCGGTCTGCGTCGTGAGCCCCTTCGGCAACCCGCCCGCACCACGCGGCCGACCGGTGAACACGTCGTCGACATCTTCCTGACCGGCCGTCGGCTGCCGGGCGAGGCGGTCCAGTTTCCGATGCAGTGCCGAAACATGGTGCAACTGGTCGCGCAATGCCGCGTACGAGAACGGCTTGATGAGGTAGTGCAGAGCCCCACCGCGCATCGCCCCGCGAATGGTGTCCACGTCCCGCGCCGCGGTGATCACCACGACATCGATATCCACAGTGGACTGATCGGCACGCAGGCGGCGCAGCACGGTGAGCCCGTCCAGATCCGGCAGGTAGATGTCCAGCAGCACGAGATCCGGCCGGAGCCGGTGGGCGGCCTCGAGCGCGTCGGCGCCGGTGTGCGCCACCCCCGCGACGGTGAACCCTTCGGTCCGCTGGATATATCCACAGTGGACCTTGGCGACCATGAAGTCGTCGTCCACCACCAGAACCCGGATCATCCACGCACCTCCGCGCCGGTCGGCAACACCGCGGTGAACACCGCGCCCGGAGACCCGGGAGACAGGGTCACCGAGCCACCGCGGCGGATGCACGCCTGCCGGGTCAGGGCCAGGCCGAGCCCCCGTTCACCGGCGTGCTCGGCGGCCTTCGTGGTGAACCCGTGGGCGAACACCTCGGTGGCGATCTCCGGGGCGACCCCGGGCCCGGAATCGCGGACCACGACCGAGACCTCCTCGGGCGAATGCCGGATCGCGACTTCGATCCACTCACTTTCGCCGGAACCCCGCAACGCGTCCAGCGCGTTGTCCACCAGGTTGCCGACCACGGTGACCAGATCCGCGGAGAGCCGGTCGTCGACGGGCGGGAGGCCGCTGTCCGCCGCCAGGCGCAGGCCGATGCCGTGTTCGGCGGCGGCGCTGGCTTTCGCGATGAGCAGGGCGGCCACCGCGGTGTCGGCGATCCGGGCGGTGACCTGGGCGTGCCACTCGTCGTGCGCCTTGCTGACCAGGTCGACGTAGTTGCGCACCTCGTCGAACTCACCGAGTTCGATCAACCCGGCGATGGTGTGCAGCCGGTTGGTGAACTCGTGCGCCTGGGCCCGCAGGGTGTCCGTGGCGCGGGCACTCGCGGCGAGTTCTTCGCGCAGGGCCGCCAGTTCGGTGCGGTCACGCAGCGTGGTGACCGCGCCGAGCCGCCGCCCGCTTCGCGTGATCGGCATCCGGTTCATCACCAGTACCCGTCCCGCGCGGAGCACGATCTGATCGGTGCCGTGGGCGCGTCCGGTCAGCACGTCTCGCAGCCGTTCGTTGACGTCCAGTTCGTCCACCAGCACACCCACGCAGTCCGGCGGCAGCGCGAGCAGGTCCCGTGCCTGGTCGTTGATCAGAGTGATCCGCTGCTGCTGATCCACCGCGATCACGCCCTCCTTGATGCCGTGCAGCAGAGCTTCCCGATGTTCCACCAGGCCGGTGATCTCCCGGGGTTCCAGGCCCCAGGTCTGCCGGGTCACCCGCCAGGCCAGCAGCAGCGAACCGGCCAGGCCGAGCACGGTGGCGATGCCGAGCAGGGCCAGCGCGTTGCCCGGCGAGTTCGCGATTCCCTCGAAGAACCCGGGCAGCGCCTTGCCCGCGGCGACCAGGCCGATGAGGTTCCCCCGGTCGCCGATCACCGGCACGTGCGCGACCAGCGTGCCGTCGACCACGCCGACCCAGGACCGGCCGGTGGGCGCGTTGCTGTCACCCAGCGAAAGCGTCTGCCCGATCTGCCGGGGGTCGGGGGAGGTGAGCACCCGGCGATCCGGTGCGGCGATGATCACCGAGTCGGCGCCGGAGAGCGTCCGCGCGCCCTCGGCGAAGATCGGCAGCGGGTCCCGGCGCACCGGGTCGGCGAGGCTCAGCCGGACCCCGGGCGTGGCGGCGACGTTCTCCGCGACCGCGAGCAGGCGGCGGCCCTCGGTGTCGCGGAAGGCGTCGTTGGACTGGATCACCGAGAACGCGGTGACGCAGCCGAGCAGCGCGAACACGATCACCAGCTGCCAGCCCAGCAGCTGCCTGGCCAGGGAACCCTTCGCACTCACGCGCCAACTATGACACTTTTCGCCGGAAGCGCCGCGTGACCACAATGAACACAAGTACCGATAAGCGCGCAAACGAGACAACGGACCCCGGCCGGGGCACCATGCCTGCCAGCCGGTCGCGCACGAGGCCGGGGTCACAGCGAGGTGGCTTGATGAAGAACCCGAAACACTGGCTGGCGGTGCTCGGCGCCGCGTTGCTGGTGCTCCTGGTCCCGCCCCTGGTCTCCTCGGGCCAGGACGAGGCGGGGACGCAGATCCGCAACCTGCGGGTGATGGTCCCGAACTCACCCGGCGGTGGCTACGACATCACCGCGCGTACCGCGGTCAAGGCGGTCGAGGACGCCGGGCTGAACGGTCCGATCGAGGTGTTCAACCTGCCCGGCGCGGGCGGCACGGTCGGCCTCGGCCGGCTGGTGAGCGAACGGGGCAACGGCAAGCTGGCCATGTCGATGGGGCTGGGCGTGGTCGGCGCGGTGTACACCAACCACGCGCCGTCCTCGTTGCAGGACACCACGCCGATCGCCAAGCTGACCGAGGAACCCGACATCGTCGTGGTGAGCAAGGACTCGCCGTACCGGACGATCGGCGAGCTCGTCGCGGCGTGGAAGGCCAATCCGGGCGCGGTCCCGGTCGGCGGCGGATCGGCGCCCGGCGGACCGGATCACCTGGCGCCGATGCTGATGGCGAAGGCGGCCGGGCTGTCCCCGAAGCAGGTCAACTACATCCCGTTCGACGGCGGCGGCGAGCTGATGGCCTCGGTGCTCGGCGGCAAGGTCGGCTTCGGCGTCTCCGGGATCGGCGAGACGCGCGACCAGATCGCCGCCGGTCAGTTGCGGGCGCTGGCGGTGACCAGCCCGCAGCGGGTGCCGGGCATCGACGCGCCCACCCTGAAGGAGTCCGGTGTGGACGTCGGCTTCACCAACTGGCGCGGTGTCGTCGCGCCGCCGGGACTGTCCGAAAACGACAAGAACAAGCTCGTCGGGCTGTTCGGCAAGCTGCACGACAGCCCGCAGTGGCGCGACGCGTTGCGGTTGAACGGGTGGACCGACGCCTTCTCCGCCGGGGATTCCTTCGCGGCATTCCTGAAGGCCGAGAACGATCGGGTCGCGTCGGTGCTGAAGGAGCTGGGGCTGGCATGACATCGTCTACTCTGGACAAAACGGCCGAACGCCGGCAAAGCTGGTGGCGGAAGCATTCCGAGCTGGGCCTGTGCGTGCTGCTGCTCGCGCTCGGTGTGCTGGTGCTCACCGACGCGATCCGGATTCCGGTCGACTTCGCGCAGCGCGGCCCGGTCGGCCCGAAGGCGGTACCGGTCCTCGTCGGTTCGCTGCTCGTGGTCGTCTCGCTGCTGCTGGCGCGCGACGTGCTGCGGGGTGGCAAGGGTGAGGCCGAGGCGGGTGAGGACATCGACCTCGACGCACCCGCCGACTGGCGGACCGTGCTGAAACTGGCCGGCGCGTTCCTCGCGAACGCGGCGCTGATCAACGTCGTCGGGTTCCCGATCTCCTCGGCGCTGCTGTTCTGGGGCGCCGCCTATGCCCTGGGCAGCCGGCATCCGGTGCGGGATCCGCTGCTGTCGGCCGTGCTCGCGGTGCTCACCTGGATCGTGTTCAACGAACTGCTCGGCGTCGCGCTCCCCGGCGGCCCGCTGATGGGGGTGCTGTAGCCCATGGACTCCATTTCGTTGCTGCTGGACGGTTTCGGCACCGCGCTGACCCCGGCGAACCTGCTGTTCGCCGCGGTGGGCGTGCTGCTGGGCACCGCGATCGGCGTGCTGCCCGGGATCGGCCCGGCGATGGCGGTCGCCCTGCTGCTGCCGGTCACCTACGGGCTCGACCCCACGGCCGCGTTCATCATGTTCGCCGGGATCTACTACGGCGGCATGTTCGGCGGCTCCACCACGTCCATCCTGCTCAACACCCCGGGGGAGAGCGCCGCGGTGGTCACCGCGATCGAGGGGAACCCGATGGCCCGCCGGGGCCGGGGCGCGCAGGCGCTGGCGGCCGCGGCGATCGGGCACTTCGTCGGTGGCATGATCGGCACCACCGCGCTCGTGCTGCTCGCGCCGACCGTCGCCTCGCTCGCGGTGAACATCGGCGCGCCGGACTACTTCGCCGTCATGGTGCTGGCGTTCATCGCGGTCACCTCGGTGCTGGGCAAGTCGCGGATCCGCGGGTTCGCCTCGCTGCTCATCGGGCTCACCATCGGCCTGGTCGGGCTGGACGAGATGACCGGGCAGTCCCGGCTCACCTTCGGTTTCCTGAACCTGGCCGACGGCATCGACGTGGTGATCGTGGCGGTCGGCCTGTTCGCGGTGGGCGAGTCGCTCTGGGTGGCCGCGCATCTGCGGCACAAGCAGGCCGAGGCCATCCCGGTCGGCCGGCCCTGGCTGTCCAAAACGGACCTGCGGCGGACGTGGAAGCCGTGGCTGCGCGGCCCGGTGATCGGATTCCCGTTCGGCGCGATTCCGGCCGGTGGTGCGGAGATCCCGACCTTCCTGTCCTATGTCACCGAAAAGCGGCTCTCCAAGCACCGCGAAGAATTCGGCTCCGGGGCCATCGAGGGCGTCGCGGGACCCGAGTCGACCGCGAGCGCGTCCGCGGCGGGCACGCTGGTGTCCATGCTGACCCTCGGCCTGCCGACCACCGCGGTCGCCGCGGTCATGCTGGCGGCCTTCCAGCAGTACGGCATCCAGCCGGGACCGCTGCTCTTCCAGCGCGAATCGGCGCTGGTGTGGGGCCTGATCGCGAGTCTGTTCGTCGGGACCGTGTTGTTGCTGGTGATCAACCTGCCGATGGCGCCGATCTGGGCGAAGCTGCTGCGCATCCCCCGGCCGTACCTGTACGCGGGCATCCTGTTCTTCGCCAGCGTCGGCGCCTACGCGGTCGGCGGCCAGGTGATGGACCTGGTGCTGCTGTTCGTGATCGGCCTGCTCGGCCTGGCCATGCGCCGCTACGGGTTGCCGGTCCTGCCCGCGATCATCGGCGTGATCCTCGGACCCGGCGCGGAACAGCAGATGCGGCGGGCACTCCAGCTCAGCGACGGCTCGCTGACCGGCCTGGTGAACTCGCCGATGGCCGTGACGATCTACGCGATCATCGCGGTGCTGCTGGCCTGGCCCCTGCTGCGCAAGGCATTCACCCGCCGCCGCGAACCCGAGCGAACCCCTGCCGCCTGACCTGAACGTGCAACTCGCTTACCCGAACGTGTAGTTCACTCGCCCGAGTGTGCAATTGGTGAGTTGCACACTCGGGTAAGCGAATTCAACACTCGGGTAAGCGAGTTGCACGTTCGGGGAGGCGAGTGGCGCTAGACGCGGCGGAGGACGTGCAGCAGGTATTCCTTGCGGTTGAGGGGATTGTGGTCGGTCCGCGGCCGGGACGGGATCGGGCCGCGGACCGGACGGTAGTGGTCGAAGGCGGATTCGAGCACGCCTTCACCGCGGGTGAGGGACGGCAGTTGCCGGTCGAGTTCGTGGACGCGGGCCGCCGGGATCTCGCCTTCCAGCAGGTAGGCGGAATCCCGCGGCGCCGAGGTCCGGGGGACCGCCTGCAGCCGCACCAGGGCCGCGTTCACCGATCCGAACGTGTCCGCCGGGATGTCCAGGCGGAAGCGGTGCATCGGTTCGTACACGCGGGTGCCCGCCTGCCGCAGCGCGCTCATCAGGACCAGCGGGGTCAGGTTGCGGAAATCTCCCGCGGTGCTGGACATGCGCTTGTCGAACACGCCGCCGGAGTGGCTCTGCCGCGCCCAGTAGCCGGAATGCGTGCAGGTGACCACGCAGTCGGCGACCTGCCACCCGTGGATTCCCTGCCGTAGGGTCTCGTGCACGGTTTCCTCGATCGCCTTGACGAACGCGAGCGGCAGCGAACCGAGTTCGATGCCCAGCCGGAACGCCACACCGGAACCGATCGGCGCCGGTTCCACGCGCAGGCCGATGGTCGCGAGGAACGGGTTCGGCTCCTTGGCGATCGTCTCGACGGCCGCGCCGGTGCCGATCGGACGTTCGAGGCAGATCGTCGTGGTTTCGCGGAAGGTGACGTCGACGCCGAATTCGTCGGCCAGCGTCGCCTGGATGACCTCCTTCTGCACTTCGCCGTAGAGGGACACGGAAATCTCCTGCCGCATCTCGTCCTGCCGCAGGTTGATCAGCGGGTCCTGTTCGGCGAGCTGGGTGAGCGCGACGTGCAGCGCCCCCTTGTCGGCCGGGCGGTCCGGCACGACGACCGTTTCCAGCGTCGGCGGGGCGAACCGGTGGTGCTTCGCGGGGCGCGGCAGGCCGATCGCGTCGCCGACGCGGATGTCGCCGAGGCCCCAGAGCTTCCCGATCCGGCCCGCGGAAACCGACGCACTCCGGTCCGCCGAGCCGCGGTCGAAGACGGCGATCGCGGTGACCTTCCCTTCGCCTCCCGCGCCGAACCGCAGCCGATCCCGCGTGCGGACCGTTCCCGAGAACATCCGGGCGTAGGCGATCTTCTCCCCGGCCGGACCGCGTTCGACCTTGAACACCGTCCCCGAAACGGGACCGTCGGCATCGCCCGCCGAGGCGGGCAGCAACTCCCGGATGCCGGTGATCAGCGCGTCCGTTCCGGCACCGGTGATCGCCGAACCGAAGAACACCGGATGCACCAGCGCCCGCCCGGTCTGCGCCGCGAGTTCGCCGCGGAGCCGCCGGTGGGAGAGTGCCGCTTCGTCGTCGACATACGCCGCGAGTAGCGCGTCGTCGTGCTCGGCGAGCACGTCGATCAGCCGGGCGGTGAACTCGGCGTCCTCGGCGTGGGGTGTGAAGCGGGCATCGCGGGTGCCGAGCCCGCCGGGTGTTCCCATCGGGACGATCGCCGGGGTGAGCTTCCCGGAAATGCTCCGTAGCAAGGATTCGTGCCGCGCACCGGCGCGGTCGATCTTGTTCACGAAGATGAGGGTCGGAATGCGCAGCCGCCGCAACGTCCGCATCAGCACGCGCGTCTGCGCCTGCACGCCCTCCACGGCGGAGACCACCAGGACCGCGCCGTCGAGGACACTCAGCACCCGTTCCACCTCGGCGATGAAATCCGGGTGGCCGGGCGTGTCGATCAGGTTGACCGTGCGCCCGTCCAGGACGAAGGACACGACGGCGGACTTGATGGTGATGCCGCGTTGGCGTTCCAGCGCGAGGGAATCGGTCTGGGTGCTGCCGTCGTCGACGCTGCCGATCTCGTCGATGACACCGGCGGCGAAGAGCAGCCGCTCGGTCAGGCTCGTTTTACCGGCGTCGATATGGGCCAAAATCCCCAAGTTCAGCGTGCTCGTCAAGCGTCATGTCCCGGTGATAGGCGGCGATTCCTTCTGGGGTGGACATGAACGCTGCTCGCATGCGCCTTCTCCTCGATCCGGGTGCCGTGTCGGGGCAGTTCAGCAGATGCCCCGACCGGCAGGCAACCGATTTTGCGGGTGAACCGGGGAGTTGAGGGTCAGCGGGGTGGCCGCACCTCGCGGTGGCGGACGGCCGCGGTGCCGCCGAGTTCGTCGAGCAGCTCGGCGAGGAGGGTGCGGCATTCCTCGAGTCGTTCTTCGCCACCACGCCGTCGCAGCCGGCGTTCCAGGGTCGCTCGTGCGCGCCGGGCCGCCGACACCGCGGCGCGGCCGCGGGCGGTGAGGTGCACCCGGCGGATGCGGGCGTCGCCGGGGTCGGCGAGGCGTTCGATGTAGCCGAGGCGCTCGAGCTCGGCCACCGTTTTGGACGCGGCCTGCTGCGTCACGCCCAGCAGGGCCGCGAGCTCGCCGACGGTGGGGTGCGCGCCGATGAGGTGCTGGAAGACGTAGCCGTGGGAGAACCGCAGGTCGCCGAACCCCCGGGTGGCGAGTTCGTCCTGCACTCCCGAGGCGGCGGCGAAGCCGACGAACAGGGCGAGCGTGCCGGTGTCCAGATCGCGGGGCTCAACGGGTCGCATGGCGCCATCCTGCATTGACAACCCAAGTTGTGCAACTATGGTTGTGCATATGGAACTGCCGAGACATCCCCATGTCGACCTCGCCGTCCGCTACCACCGCGCGGTTGCCCGGCGGGCCACCGGAGCCGAACTCGCCCAGTTCTTCCACGTCGACGCCGTGCACCGGGAACTGCCCAACGCGCTCCTGCCGGGCGGGGCGGTCCGCGATCTGACGGGCATCCTCGACGCGGCGGAGCGGGGCCGGAAGACGTTGAGCCATCAGCATTTCGAGATCGTCAACGCGGTCGCCGCGGGCGATCAGGTCGCCCTCGAGGTCGTCTGGACCGGCACGCTCGCCGCGCCGCTGGGCGAATTACCCGAGGGGCACGTGCTGCGTGCGCACATCGCCACCATCATCGAATTCCGGGACGGAAAGATCTTCGCGCAACGGAATTACGACTGCTACGAAACCGCGGGATGACCGAAGATCAGCCGCCCTGGTACGGCGCGGCCGCGCGCTGGGCGGCGAGCAGCAGGGCGGGCCGCATCTTCGGCCAGAAGTAGTCCCCCTGACAGCTGTACCGGGGGAGGAAACCGTCGCAGCCGCGGCCCTGGTTGTCGCCGACCTCGATGGTGTAGCTGGCCACGCCGAGCTGGTCGTACACCCAGTCGTCGGTGCCGCCGGCCGCGTCGTAGAGCACCTCGCCGGCCTGCCCCGCCGGATAACCGAGAATCCCGCCCAGTTGCCCGCCGAGCGAACGCAGTGCGGCGTCGTTGCCGGTATGCGTCGTGTGGCTGAAGTTCCACGGGAAGATCACCGCGCTCGCGTAGCTGTGCAGGGTGATGAACAAACCCTTGGTGTCCGCGGGGGCCGCGGTGCCGTCCCCGGAACCGCGCCGGTCCGGGTACAGGGAGGTGAACAGCCGCTCCAGCGCGACGTTCTCCACCTCGGAATCCGGGCTCGGGCCGAGGTACACCGCGCTGCACGGCTGGTGGGAGATCCCGCTGGCGCCCCAGTGCGAACCGGCGTTGCGGTTCAGATCGACTCCGGTGTTCGGCACCCCGCAGTTCCCGTTCGCGCTGTCGACGTTCTTGCGTTGCGGGACGGGATTGTCGCCACCTTGCTGCACGACGTCCACGCCGTCCGGATTGGCGATCGGCACCACCCACAGCTCGGTGGTGTCCATCAGCTTGGTGACGGCGTCGTCCTTCCCGTAATTGCCGGCGAGGTAGTCGATCCACCGCCAGGCCACGTCCCCGGTGGTGATCTCCCGGGCGTGGATCTGCCCCATCAGGAAGAACCGGGGTTTGGGCGCGCCGGTGCTGCGCGCGCAGTCCCCGGCGTTCTTCTTGGTGAGGCAGATGGCTTTGAGGTCGTAGCCGTTCGGCTGGCCCTTCGACTTCCGCCACGACTGGCCGTAGGTGACCACCTCCGCCAGGTCCGGATGGTCGGCGGCGACCTGGTCCAGATGAGCGTACTGCGCGTTCACCGTGTGGTAGCCGCCGTAGTACGTCTCGTCCAGATCGCCGGGCAGCCGGACGGAGTTGTCCCGCCGCGCGGGCGGGTTCCACGGCGGGGCGGGCAGCACCTTGTCCACCGTCGCGGGGAAACCCGCTCCCGACAGCCGCCCGCTCGCGGCCCGGTCGCCGAGCACGAACAAATCCGCGCCCTGGCGTTGTTCCAACACGTCGAAACCGGCGGCGAACAGCCGTTCCGCCTCGCCCGCCGCACCGGCGACCCGGTAGACGAACAGGGTTTCGCCCGCCCGGGTGAGCGGGGGATCGGCGGCGATCGCGCTCGGCTGCGGGCCCGCCTGCGGCAGGAGCAGCAGCACACCGGCCACCGCGGCGGCCAGGGCCGTGGTGAGCGCGTTCCTCCGGCGTTGCACCGACATGGGGGTTCCTCCCGGCGACTGAGCAGGATGGTCCGCAACGCCAGCGTGTGCGTGACGGACCGATAACCCTACGTAAGTCCGGATCCGCGCGACGCGCGGCCCCTCCTTCCGGAGGAACCACCGTCGACCACATCGTGCGAGGCCATTGTGGATAATCGGAAGCAATATCGGTCGTGCTGATCCTGTCGTATTGGCGGCAACAAACGTCCGCGACAAAGAAACGGGCTGCCGATGTTGCTGAATTCAGGTGAATCTGCGTGGCGTGGGACCCGTGGTACTTCCGGCTCCTCTACGCTGCTGTGCGCGGCGAAGTGGCCCAGAACAGGGCTTCTTCGCCGTTTGTTGCTGTGACACACGGCCTCCCCAGGGCGAACCGCGCCCGGTTGACAATTTCTCCACGGTGAGAATTTTCGCAACCTCCGCTCGTTCGGGCCGCGCTACCGCGCAGCCCGGCGAGCGGCTCAGCGAATTACTGCGCCATGGCCCGCGGGAATTGATCAGCCCGGATCAAGTCCGGGGTAAACCGCAGGTATGGCGAGTGTCACACAAAAGAAATGAGAGGTCATGGGCTGGACCGAATTTCATCGGCGGCAGGACGTGCTGAGCGCCGTCCTGTGGCAGGCGCGCCGGAATCCGCGCGGCCCGCTGCCGTTCGCCGAAGTCCCGGGCGCCGCCGAGGTGTTCGGGACCGAACAGGAGCTGCTGCTCGCCTTGCAGCACAAGTGGAACCGGCTGCTCAGCGGTTACCTCTGCGCCGCCGTCGGCGACCCGTGGGAGGTCGGCGCCGGGGCGGTGTGGCGAGATGTCGATCTCATCGGCGCGGTGTCGGCGGCCTGGCGGTCCGCGGCCGTCGACCATCCGACGCTGCGCGCCGTGCTCGACGCGCACGGTCGTGCTCCGGTGCTGACCGAACTGCGCGAGGCGGAGCAGCGGTTGCTCGCGGTGGCCTCCGGCCTGGCCGGGCCCGCCGACCCCACCGGCGGCGCGAACGCCACCTACGACGCCGTCCTCCACCACCGCGCCGGTTGACAGCTTCCGATCATCAGCGCCACAATTTCATTGGCGATTGAATTAGCCGTGAACGGGTGGCGGGCCGTGCGGCTCGGAGTGGAGGAGGCACGCATGACGGAGGAGAGCGCCCAAGGTTCGGTCAACCTGGCGGACGCGGATTTCGACCGGATCTACCGGGGCGACTCCGTGTTCGAGGGGCTCGACGTGAAGTTCGAGCGGGTTCCCTGGGACATCGGGGAGCCGCAGCCCGAGGTCGTCGCGCTGGAGGAAGCCGGGCAGATCCGCGGCCACGTCCTCGACGCCGGGTGCGGGCTGGGCGAGAACACGCTGTTCCTGGCCGCGCGCGGTTACCGGGTGTCGGGGTTCGACGCCGCGGCGCCCGCGATCGAGCGGGCGCGGCAGCTCGCCCGGGAACGAGGTGTCGACGCGGAGTTCGCGGTCGCGGACGCGACGCGGTTCGACGGTGTGCCGCAGCAGTTCGACACCGTGCTGGACAGCGCGCTGTATCACTGCCTCAACGACGAGCAGCGGAAGCAGTACAGCGCCGCACTGCACCGGGTGACCGTGCCCGGCGCTCAGCTGCACATGTTCTGCTTCTCCGACCGCATGCCGCTGGCGATGGGTGGTGATTTCCAGGTCAGCCGCGAGAATCTGCAGGAGAACCTGGGGCAGCACTGGAACATCGTCAGTGCCGAGCCGAAGAACTACACGAGCGCGTTCACCCGGGACTCGCTCCGGCGGCAGGTGAACCAGGGTGGTTTCGCGAAGGTCGGCATGACCTTCGACCCGGAGGCGCTGGCCGCCGACGACCAGGGGCGCCTCTTCCTCCCGGTCTGGAAGGTGCACGCGCACCGGCGCTGACGCCGCGGCCCAGGTGGTGCCCGTGCCCGCGCGGCGCGGGCACCACCGTCGATCTTGCGGCCACCTGTGCGCCCGGATATCCTACCGCTCGGTAGGATTGCCGTCGCGGAGACGAGGTGTTCGGGCATGGCGGGATGTCGTGACTGCCGGACGTGCACCATGCGCAAGGTCGTCCGGGTGCCCCGCGCGCTCGCCTTCGGCTGGTGGGTGTGGGCGCCCAAGACGCTCGTGCGAACCTGCCCGCGCTGTTCGCACACGCTGCGGCGACACGCCTGACCCCGCGGGTCAGCGCAGGGAGTCGAGCCAGGACAGGATCGCGCGGACGCTGGCGCCGATATTGCCCACGTGGCAATGGTTCTGGGCCTGTTCCGCCGCGGTGAACAGGCGGGTCGTGACCGAACGGGCCCCGGTGAGCGCGGCGGCTTGGCGACCTTCCTGGCGACGCCGCTCGGCACCGCCCTGGCCCGCGTCGCCTCCCTCGCCCTCGACGATCGGCAACTCGCCGAAGCGCGCCGCACGTTCTGGACTTCCCGCGTCGACCGGGCGCGGCTGATGATCCAGCGCGGAATCGACCGCGGAGAACCCCGCGCGACAGCGATCAGGCCCTGGCGCTGGAGGCCCTGGCCGCGCCGCTGACCAGGTACCCGTGCACGGTGAGCGCGGCACGGACGGCGGGCTCGTCGTCGACGACGAGGACGGACACTTCGGGTGATGCGCATCGGGCCATGACGCGACCGAGAGTAACCGAACGCGATGTCGGATTAACGCCAGAACCCGGCACCGGGCTGGCCAAGACTGGGGCCATGACCGCGATGACCTCGACGCACAGCCGGATCGAACCCGGCATCCTCTACTTCGGCACGCCGGTGGTGCTGATCTCCACCTTGAACGAGGACGGATCGCCGAACCTGGCGCCGATGTCCTCGGCGTTCTGGCTCGGGTGGCGCGCCGTGCTCGGTCTGGGCGCCCGCTCGAAGACCGCGGAGAACATGGTGCGGACCGGTCATTGCGTCCTGAACCTCCCGTCCGACGCCCAGGCCGCCGCCGTCGACCGCCTCGCGCTGACGACGGGTTCGGATCCCGTTCCGCCGCGCAAGGAGGAACGTGGCTACCGGTTCGAACCCGACAAGTTCGGCCGCGCGGGTTTGACTCCGCTCCCCGCGGAGACCGTCCCGCCGCCACGGGTCGCCGAGTGCCCGGTGAACCTGGAAGCCGTCGTCGAAGCCGTGCATCCCCTCGCCGAAGACGACCCCGCCCAACGCGGTGCCATCCTGACTTTCGAAGTCCGGATCCAGCGGGTGCACGTGCACGAGGAGATCCGCATGCCCGGCACCACGGACCGCATCAACCCGGACGCCTGGCGCCCGCTGATCATGAGCTTCCAGCACCTGTACGGCCTCGGCCCCCAGGTCCACCCGTCCACCCTCGCCCGGATCCCGGAACGCCTCTACCGCGGCCCGGACATCGACCGAGCCCGCGAAACCCCGCGGCGATGAACCAGCCGGAGACGGTTATTTCGCTCGCCTGAACAGCGGGTACGCCTCGGGGCTACCGCCCCCGTCCCGGGCGACCGCCCACTGGTCGAGCACCCATCCGTGCGCCTCGATCGCCTCAACCGCCGCACTCCAGCCATCGACCGCCAGGGAGGCTTCCAGCCGCGCCGTGAACACGGCCCGCCCTTCGCCCGCCGCGCGCTCCGCTTCGGCGACCACCTGGTCCAGCTTGTTCTGCTTGCGAAATGCCACGCTGCTCCCCGTCCACCCTCGGAGTCTTAGGCGACCGTCCCGGGGGTCCAGGGGTTCGACCCCCAGTGCGATCACCACCCGATCCCGGCGAAGCCGCTCCGCGGCGAGCAGGGTCAGGCCAATCGGGTGGGCCGGGCGGGGCTCGAACCCGCGGCCAAGGGATTATGAGTGTCCGAAATCACTCGTCAGGAGGAAGATCGGCAGGTAGAGCGAGGAACCTGTGACCGGCTCGTGTGATCTAGAGGAGCCACGCCGAACGGTTTCATGGACCGATCCATGGACAAGCTGGTCCACTGTGGAACGTCCTGATCAGGCTATCTCATCGATGCCCGTAGCTGCCTGATTCGCCGCTGTTGGCGCGCCGAGCCGATGTCAGCGGCGAGCGTCTGAGCGCGGGCGAGGTGCGCCCGTGCTTGCTCGCGCTCGTCCAGCTTCATGAACGCCGTAGCCAGGTCCACCTGTAACGCGGTCTCGGCTCGGGTGAACGTGGGATCGAGCCTGTCAAGCGCCGACGACAGAACGTCGACCGCTTCCGACTCACCGACCCGCGCGAGGGCATGGCCACGCCAGCGGGCGAGGTGCACCGAGTCGAGCGCAAGGTACGGACCGTCCACATTGGACGTCTCGTCAGGTAGAAGCACGGCGGCTTGATCGAAGGTCCGCAGACTTGCTGAGCGCTGACCGTCGGCGGCGAGCGTCTCGCCGTGCGCGGCAGCAAGCCATGCACGTAGGAGCCGATCAACCTTGCGGTCAACTCGCTTGCGTGTCGTGGCGAGTAGCTCGACAGCGGCGGCGGTGTCACCGAGATCGATCAGCACGAAGGCGTGTCCGGCGGCGGTATGCGCTCCGAACGCCGGGTTCGTTGGCTCTTTCGCGGCTGTCTTGCCGTGTTCGTACTGCTCCCAGGATTGGGCCACGTTTCCTAGATCGAGGGCTTGCCATCCGGCGAGGGTGTGCAACTCGGCGAGAAGCGCGGCGAGGGCCTCACGGTTGGCAGGGGTCAGGCTATGGCCCATAAGCCGGGTTACTTGCTTGATCTTGGTCGTGACTTCCTCATGGGCCACGATCGCGCCCAACTGTCGGTCAATTCGCCGAGTCGCGTTGAGCTGATCATGAAGCAATTTCAATACGGTGCCGTCGATGCGTGCCGATGCTCGGAGTATCGCGCGAAGTTCGCGTTCGCTGCGATCATCGGTCGGCAGGTCGTTCGGTGCCGATAGCAACTCGTCGATCGAGGTACCAAAGATCCGCTCGAGCAACCTGGCGGTGGCGCGCTGAGGTCGCCCGATCGGTTTACCGCCTTCACCGCGACCGGATACCAGGCGCTTGAGGTGCCGCACGCTCAGCGTTGCGGGCTCGTTGTGCTCCTTGGCGAACCTTGCTGCGAAAGTGGCGAATTGTTCGAGAGTCTCGCGACGCTCCCAGATTCGTAGTTCGAGCACAGTGCGCGGCGGGTGCGTCAACATCTTCCCGGCCATCATGCCTGGCACCTCCGCTATGTCCCCGACAAGTCCCCTCGTGTCCCCTTCGTGACCTGTCGCTGAAATCACTTCTTATGACAAGCTGATTTTAAGTATCCCACAGCCGTTATGGCTGATCAGGGTCGGTGAGGCAAGCGGAGTGATGATCGTGAGTGACGTGCGCGGGCTGTTGCCTGTTCAGGAGGTCTACGCCCTTTGGTACCGGTGCGTGATCGACGGGTTCGACCACGCGGTGAGGGACGAGAGCTTCGCGCGTGGCTTGCACGATGGGCAGGGCCGCTATGAGGCGATCTGCGGGCACACGGTCCTGATCGGCTCCACCCTGTTGCCGCCGGGCGCGCAGTGCCCGCGTTGTTGTGCCTACCTGCGGGCGCTTGCCTCGCTGCCGATTGTTGAAGCGCGGATACGTCCGCATCGGCACCGCAAGCCGAGCCGATTGCGCCGGTTGTTTCAGCCGCCTAAGCCCCCGGTCGTCCCATCGCGACGAGTCCCGCGCATGGCGACGGTCCCCGTTCCCCGGGACGGCCGGGCCTCAACCCCGGTAGGCGCGGATTCCTCCCCGAGGGTTTTCGCGTCTACCGGTTCCACTCCCGGCGGGGGTGCGCGGTGAGCATGCGACTGTTGATCGCGCGCCCGCTGCCGGGCGTAGGGGAACGTCAGCGGAAGATCCACCTGTTCCCGGTCCCGGCCGACGGACCGATCCCGGATCGGTTGAAGGCCCTGTGTCCGGCCGTGTTCGAGCGCGATCAGCTCGAGGAACTCGGCGCGGTGTCCGGGATGCCGTGCGAGATCTGCTTGAGCCTCTCGCAAGGGGAAGGCGGCGACCCCGGTACGGCCGTTGCGACGTCGCCCGGTCCACCGAGCGATGAGGTTGCCGAGCGGCTGACGGTGATTGAGGGCCTTGTGCAGCGCATCGCGGGGCAGGTCGAGCATCTGAGCAAGGCAATGGCTGTAGGGGTTGCTGCGCTCACGGGTCGGCGGATCGAGGATCGAGATCTGTTGGAGGCAGCCCGCAAGGTGAAGATCCGGCTCAATCACTTGCACACGGATCTCCTCGTACCGCATGAGGGGCAGCAGGCGGAGGAGTTGCGGCGGGTGGTCGAGCAACTGATGGATCTTGCGGTGCGGCTGATGATCCGGGTAAACGAACTGGACGAGCAAGCACTGTCCACACGCGACGACGGCGAGTGAGCGGAGTTCGACCGAGTGAGCCTTGCGGAGTCCAAAGGGGTCGCACAGCAGGTTGGGCAGGAGGCGAGTCGGCTCGAGGATGTGGTCGCGCAGGTGCTGGCCGAACTGGAGGAGGCGAAGGGGCTGTTTCACGGCGAGATGGAAGGGTCCAGCAATAGCCGTGTCACCGAGGTCATGGGGTTATTCGAGCAGGCGGACACGGCGGGGCATTCGTTCATGGATGCGGTTGGAGCGATCGAGGATGAGTGCATCAACCTCGCCAACGAAATCTGACCCGCTCGCCCGGCCCGAGCCAGACGGCGGTCGGCCGTCCGATGCCCACGCGAAGCTGGCTCACCGTAGGTCTGTGACACCTCCGCGAGGTGACTCCGAGCCGGGGATTTCACGGCTGTTTCGGCCAGTGTGACGGGGTTGGGTGCTACCCGTCACACCCGTCACAACCATGGTTTGCGCAGGTCGGGGCATGGATGTACCCGTCACGCCGGGTGTGACGGCGTGACGGGTACGTGAGACGGGTTGTGACGGGTTAGGTGTCCTCGTCGACCACCTCCGCATCCTGGATCGTGCCGTCGCGGCACCGCTCGATCGCGGCGCGGAGATCGGCGGTGAAGTAGCCGCGTATCTGGCGGGTGCGGCCGTCTTCGGTGGGCACGCGGTTGCGTTCGGAGCGGCAGCCGAGTTCGCCCATCTGCCGCCCGAACGCGGTCGCGTCCACCTCGAGCGCGGCGACCAGTTCGGCGGTCGGCACGAACTCCCAGCCGTCGAGGTCGTCACCGAGGTAGTCCACAACGGACGCGAGCGGTTCGGGCAACTCGACCGGCGGGGCCGCCGGTTCCGGCGCGCTGCTGGCGGTGCCGGTGCCGATGGCTTTGGCCACGGCTGCGTGGTCGAGCGCGAGGTGATTGTCCTGCCCGGCCGCGTGGCCGGTCAGGGTGTTCTCCGCCTCGCGCGCCGCCCGGCCCTGCTGGCAGATGGCCTGCCAGTCCTCGTTGGGCATGTAGTAGGTCCGGACGGTCATGGCTAGCACATCGGCCCCGGCTTGGGTTTCCCCATCTGGGCGCAGGATGCCTACGCCTTTGTGCGAGGGCAGCAGGCGGCTGGAGTCGAAGCCCCGGGTGTTCATCTGCTCGCCGAGCACGATGTTGCTGTCCCTCCAATCCATCACGCGCAGGGCGAACCGAGACCCGAGCACCGCGCGCAACCCCGGCGGGATGGTCTTGGAGTCCGGGCGTTGCGTGGCGAGCACGAGCACGATCCCGGCCGCCGGTCCCTTCTTCGCCAACCACGTGAGCAGCTCGCCGATGTACTCGCCCGCGGTGAGCTTCTTCCCTTCCACCGCAACGGGTTCACGGCTCTCGAGCGGTGTCTGCACCTCGTCGACGAAGATCGCGGTGATCGGCATGTTCAGCGTCCGGTCACGCGAGATCTCCGGGGTGATCTTCGACTCCGGGCAGATCGTGTCGTCGAGTTCCTGCATCCGCCGGTACCGGCCTTGCACCTCGCCGACCAGTTCGACCAGCCAGTCTTTGAGGGCCAGGACGTGTTCGGGTTCGTCGCCGGACATGAACCGGTGCGCCACCTGCTTGGCGGCTACCCAGTCCTTGCCCGCCTTGAAATCCGCCACGTAGAGCCGGGTGTGCGGGTCCAGGATCAACCCGGCCGCTGGCAGCCGGGCGGCGAACGTCTTGCCCTGGCGGGGGATCGCCCCGATCAGGAGCGAGGTCCACACCAACGGCAGGTCGATCCGCCGGTCCCGGGCGTCCCGGCCGAACGGCACCGGCCGCCACGCATCCCACCGCGCCGCACCGAGCAACGGTGTCCGCAACGGTGGCGAGCCGTAGGGGTCTTCGTCGGCCACCCACATGGCCACCCGCCCGGCGTGTCCGCCGTTGCCGCGCACGCGTTCCACGATCAGTTGGATTTCGTCGACCGCGAGCGCGGAGGCGAGGGCCTCCCGGTTTTTGACCACGTCGGCTGCCTTGCGGGTGGCGGGCAGGTCGACCGTGATCGCCCACCCGTCGCCGACGCGGGTCGCCCGTTCGACCAGCCGGAGTGACTCGTCCTTGCCGATCAGCTTCGCGTCCCGGAACGCGTCCACCAACACTTGCGGGTCCATGGTCCACGTGAGGGTGCGCGGTCCCGCTAGTGCGGGTTTGCGGCCGGGGCTGCCGTCCTTGCGGCGGCCCAGAATCGCCAGCGCGACCGACGCGACGGCCCCGGCGATCCACAGTGGCCGGTCACCGTCGAGCAGCTCGCCGACCAGTCCGGCGACCAGCACGGCCACGAGCACCGCGCCGGTGACCTTCCACCGGAACAGGGTCAGCTCCCGGATCTCGGTGAACTTGTCGGCGAGCTTCTCCGACTCCTCGGCCGCCTCCCGGTAATCCCGCACGGTCACCCAGCGGCGCCAGATCCGGACGGCGGTCACCAGCCCGCGCAGCACCGCGAGGGTGTATCGCCACGGCGAGCGCAGCACCGCGACCACGAGATCCTTCCCGGCCTGCACCGCCTGTGCTCGGGTCTTGAGGGACACGGGCACGCGCGGCGAGCGCTGCCACCACGACACGAATCGCCGCCACCGTGTCCGCTGCTGGCGGGTCGTGGTGGGGCCGTCGTCGACCAGTTCACCGTCCAGGATCGGCTCAGCCGTCTGAACGTCCCGTCCGACTGTGCGCACGGGCACCGCGCCACCGTTCGCGCTCCCGGCCGGTCCGGTGTTCACAGGGGTGGTGTTCTCCTCGTTCATGACGCACCCCCGTTCCCCGGTTCGGCCGGTCCGTCGGGCTGGGCGATCTCGGCGGCGAGGGTCGCCGCCAGACGGGACGACAGTCCCCTCGAGCAGTCGGTGACCTGCCGGACCCATGCCGGGGTGACCACCACACCGGGCGTCCATGCCTGCCGGGCGTCGGCGAGGTACTCGCCGAACAGCTTCCGCCGCGCAGCCGCCTTACCCCGGCGCGCCCGACGCGGACGAGGCTCGTGAACGCGCCCGGCCGCGCCGTGGTCGGCGTTCACCGAGCCGGCCGGAGCCATCCGGCGAGCCGCCTCGGTGAACGCGACCGTCACCGCCTCGGTGAGCTTGTCCCGCAGATCGGTCACCGCCTCGGCGGCGGCGAACACGATCAGCGGCGGCACCGAGTGCAGCACCACCCCCGCCACCGACCCGGCCGCGAACGACGACCACGTATTCATCACGTACGTGGCCGACAGGGTGAGCCACTTCGCGCACCGCACCCACCGGCCGGTGTGGACCTGGTACCGCGCGGTCACCTGCTCGGCGCGCAGGATCGCCAGCAGCACCAGCGACACCATGGGGTCCAGCAGCCAGGCGGTGAGCCACGGCAGCGACCAGGTTGCCGAACCGGCGGCGGCGAACCACTGGACGTTGGCCATGGTGAACGCGAGGCCGAGCACGATCCCGGCCCAGCACAACCGGTCTACTTGCGTGCGGACCCGTTCGACCCGCAGCGCCACCACGTCCGGATGCGTCTGATACGCCCGGACCTGGGCCGCCTCGGCGGCATCCTGCGCCAACTTCTGCGCCCGGCTGAGCGGCACGTGCCGCGCATCCTGTGGGCTGGCGGGGGTGGCGGGTGGCCGCCCAGAGGCGGCCACCCCTTCCCACACCACACCAGCGGTTTCCCGACTGGTCATCACCGATCACCCCGGCCCCGCTTGCTGGGCAGATCGGTGACTGTCAACGCGCGGGTGAGCACGAACGCGGCGATCAGGTCCGGCAACCCGAGCACCACAAACCGCAACGTCAACTCATCCAGCCTGGTGAACACCAGCCACTGAACACCGACCATCGCGGCCGCCATCAGCACGACCCGCCCGGCCAGTGACACGCCCCGAGCGCTCGCTCGAGCGAGGTCGGCCGCTCGGCGAGCTCGGCGAGTGCCGAGCCGCCACATCATCACGACCAGCAGCAGCGCACCGGCCCCGGCGAGCACCTGAGTGGGGGTCAAGTCGACCGTCATGGCCCGTCACCCCCTTCCGGGTTGTGACGGCGTGTCCGCCATGCGCGGTGCACTTCGCGTCGGTCGGTGTCGGCGAGTGCTCCCCACACCCCGACCGTGTTCTCTCCTGCCGTGCGCAGCTCCAGCTC
This sequence comes from Amycolatopsis anabasis, assembly GCF_009765355.1. GTDB lineage: Bacteria > Actinomycetota > Actinomycetes > Mycobacteriales > Pseudonocardiaceae > Amycolatopsis > Amycolatopsis anabasis. The sequence goes on from NZ_VTHK01000067.1 coordinate 21,556, forward strand.
GAGGCATTCGTTCTGGACCGGGCAGCCAGCGCACATCCGCGCGGCCAGCTCCCGGTCCGGGGTGTCCTCACCGGACAGTTCCGGCATCTCGGACCGGTCGAACGCCCAGAAACACAAGCCGTCGCGGGTCACCACCTCGGCGAGCACATCCTCCGGAACGGCCGCGTACCGGTCGAGCCGAGCAGCAATCTCCTCGTAGTCGTCTCGGTTCACCACGACGCACCCCCAGTCGCCTGCGCGACCTCACGGGCGGTGCGCCACTCGGCAACCATCCGAGCCGGGTCAACGCAGCCGCCGGATTCGGCCGCCTCGGCGATCAGCCGATCGAGCGCGGCCGCCGGAACCACATAGCGGGTCCGAACTCGAACGGCAGGGAAGGCGTCTTCCCTGATCGCCCGGTAGAGGGTGGACGGATCGACACGCACAATGCGCGCCGCTTCTTTGACCGTGTAGAACGCCGGAGAACCGGCATTAGGCATAGCGGTACTCATGAAGGATTTCCTTAGTTCGAAGAAGACTATTTCAGCGGTCTAATCACGCTGATATCAGCGCACACAAGGGCGCGAATGGTCCAAATGCGCGACGCGGACTCGGCCCTGCGCCGCGGAATCGACTCAGGCGCTAATGTCAGCGCTGAGGCGGAGCACGGAGGAATACTTGTCCGAGAATTGGTCGGCGGTCGCGAAGGCCATCAACGAGCGCGCGAACGAGCTCGGATTGCGGCAGCGCGAGTTGGCTGAGCGGTCGCAGGTTTCGCAAGCGATCGTGCGCGAGTTGCAGCACAACACGGTGCAGCGCCGCCGAAGCGATCGAACGCTCGAGGCGCTCTCGCTGGCGCTCGACTGGCACCCGCAGCACCTGCTGGCCCTGCTGTACGACCGCAGGCCGCCTGCTCTCGGCGAGCCGCGAGAGGACATGGAAGATGCCGTCTCGGCTCGCCTGGCCGTGATAGAGGATCGGCTGACCGGCATAACCGAGCAACTCGCAGCGCTGAGAGCTGACCTCGCCGCAGTCCTCGACCAGACCGGCCGTCGAGGGCCGGGGTAGGCGTCGAATGCTTGGCGACACGCGGCGCTCTCTTGGCGTAGTCGCTGGGGGCTTGCCGTTTCCGTTCATGGCTCAAGGAAACGGCAGCGAGAGAGGTTTTCGCAGGTGGCTCAAGTTAACCGCGGTGCTATTAACTGCAATTAACTGCGCAGGTCAGGCCGGTTATTTTGGCGGGTGTCACTGATGGCTGCGACAAAGCTTCAGGCCGTGCGGAGGCAACTCGACTACAAGGCCGATGAGGTCATCCGTATGTTGCTCAGCCGCGCCGAGTCACTCGGCATTGCGGTGATGTCCGGTACGAGCCTGAAAACCAAGCTGTCACGTTGGGAGAACGGGCACGAGTCGGTCAGTGCCCCGTATCGGCGTCTGTTCCGAGACGTGTACGGCCGGACGAATGAGGAACTGGGCTTTCCGTTCGAAGAAGACGACGGCGAGGCAGAGGAACTGCTCTCCCGGATCGTCGTGGCGACCACTGTCGACGCTTCGATTGTGGAGGCGTTCCAACAGCAGGTCGAACAGGCGCGCAATGTCGACCAGCGGTTCGGCGGCGTGACCATGCTCGACCAGCTACGCAGCCTGATCGCCCAAGTCGAGGAGTTGTTACGGTTCAGCACGTCTGGCGGGCAGCGCGAGGCACTGGCCCGCGTGTTGACGGACGCGTCCACATTGGCCGGTTGGCAAGCGTTGGACCGGAACGCTCACCGGCAAGCATGGGACCACCACGAGACGGCCAAGAGGGCCGCCCGAGAGGCGCGCTCCCCGCAACAGTTGGCGCATGCTCTTGCTCAACAGGCGTTCATCCTGGTGGACATGGGCCGCGCTGACCTAGCCGTTGACCAACTCGGCGAGGCAAGGGCACTCGCCCAACACTCCGCGCCAGACCTGCTGAGAGCATGGCTCGCTGCGGCACACGGCGAAGGACTCGCGGCGACCGGCCAGCGAGACGACGCACTACGCGCGTTCGACGCGGCGAGCACGCTGCTACCGAACAATCCGGAAGATCCCGCATTGCCGTTCTTGTTCCTCGGTGGGGTACACCTGGACCGATGGCGCGGGAATGCTCTGAGCCAACTCGGCGAGCCAGCCGCGATCGACCAACTCACCAAGGCGCTGCCCCTCCTGCCACCGAGGTTCGTGCGCGCCAGGACTGGAATGCTGGTCGACCTCGCGTTCGCGAGTGCCGCTGCCGGTGATCGGGACGCGGCATTGGCCCACGCACGAGAGGCTCGCCGGTTGGCGTTACAGATCAGGTCGGATCGACAGTTACGTCGTCTCGGTCGGTTGATCCTGCCCACCGGCACTGGCCGGACCGCGTGACGCGATGTAGTACAACAACGGCACCAGCGCGCCGGAACCGAGAATCTCCTGTCGCTGTGCCAATTCCAGGATGCGGGTAAGCGGCACCCACTCGAGTCGGCCGACTTCTTCTGTATCCGTGGGGTCTCCGATGTGCTCGGCTCCGCGCCACAGGTACACGTCGACCGGTGCCGTCACCTGCCCGGGGAGCGGCTGGAAGCTGATCAAGTGCTCGGGCTCGCCGATCGGGCGGTACCCGCTCTCCTCGGCAGCCTCGCGGGCCGCAGTCTTCTCCGGTTCTTCGCCGTCCTCGACCAGCCCGCCGAGCAGTTCGTAACCCCACTGATCGGTGGCGAACCGGTAGCGCCACAGCATCAGTACGCGGTCTTGATCGTCCACGATCAGCGCTATGGCGATGCGCGCGAGGTGTACGACGTGGTACTCCCACCGCTCCCCGTTCGGTGCCTGTACGTCGGTCAGCCCGAGCCGCACCCACCGGTTGTCGTACACAGTTCGCTCGCCGAACGTCTTCCACGCCCCATGCTCGTCAGTCACGCGGGCAGCCTACGGCCCCGTCGGCCGCGAAGTGAAGATGACGGGGTTAGGACGGTCCGTCCGTCTTCTGGGCGCGCTTTGGCATCCGTGAGCCGAGTATCTCGGCCGCCTTCCGGTCGGCCCCGGCGACCCAAGCAGCGTAGACGCGGAGTGTGGTAGCTCCTCCGCCGCCGTGGCCGAGGCGACCGGCGACTGTTCGGAGGTCGACGCCAGCCGTCAGCAGTTCGGTGGCCGAGTAGTGCCGCAGGGCGTGAATGTGGGTGTTGATGCCGAGCCGGGTGGCCATCTTCTTGTATCGGCTCGACACGGCATCCGGCGAGTACGGAACGGACAGATCGTTGCCGCGAGCGCTGGCGAAGACGTAGGTGTCGTCGCTCCATTTGGCACCGAGATCCGTATAGCGCTGCTGGCACCGGGCTTTGTGCTCACGTAGGAGAACGGCAGTCTCCGTGTCGAGGGCGATTCGGCGCATTTGGTGTGTCTTGGTGGACTTTTCCTTGCCGACTCCCCGCAGCTTCGTGTAGCTGGTGCGGACTTCCATGATTCCCTCGTCGAGGTCGACGCGGTTCCAGCGCAGGGCGCATGCTTCGCCCCGGCGGATTCCGGTGGTCATCACGAGCCACACCAGGGTGCCCCAGTCCTCGTCCAGGTCGAACGCTTTGTCGACGAGGCGGGCGGCCTGCGCGGGGGATGGCGGATCAGGCTGCGGGGGAGTCTGTTTCGGGCGTTGGGCGATTCGTGCGGGGTTCGAGCTGATCCAGTCCCAGCGGACGGCGGCGTTCAGGACACCACTGAGGATGGAGTGGATCTGGCGGACCGTGGAGGAGGCCATCGGGCTGCACTCGTGCGGCTTGCACTCCAGTTCCTTGCAGTCGTGTTCGCCTTCGGCGTTGTGCTCGATGAAGGGGCGGCCGTTGCACTTGGTCCGGCAGCGGCGGAGTTCGCCGTAGAAGGTCTCGAGCATCCGAGTGGTCAACTTGTTGACGGGCACGTCGCCGAGCGCAGGCCGGATGGTTCGTTCGATGTAGCCGATGTACCCGTGCCGGGTGGTTTCCTCGATGTCCGCTGTGCGGAGCCATTCGTCGATGGCGTAGGAGAGGGGGACCGAACTGCTCGCCGAGCGCTGCTCGTCGACCTGTGCTTGCAGCTTCGTCATCGCCTTGCTGGCGCGGCGGTGGGCGGCCTTGTCGGTGCCCTTGATCGTCTCGGTGAGGTAGCTCGGCTTGCCGGTCACCGGATCGACGCCCGCGTACACGCGGACCTGTAGCGAGTTCCCTCGCTGGCGCACGCTGCCGCGCTTGCGGCTGTCTCCGCTGGTCGCTGGCCTGGTCATGACTTCAGGCTGAGCCGAGGTTGGGAGGGTGTCAATGGACAGGGCCATGGCCAGAACCGCACTAGATGATCATGAAAGGTGCTGTTCTGGCTGGTCAAGGTGGGTGGGCCGGGCGGGGCTCGAACCCGCGGCCAAGGGATTATGAGTCCCCTGCTCTAACCAACTGAGCTACCGGCCCTGAAGCGCCGGCGAGGCGCTCCGCCGATCCGCGCCGTGCAAGGACGGTGAAGTACCCCCGGATCTTGCCGGTCAACATACCGCACGTCGAGATCGGGTTTTCCGCGGCACGCCAACTCGCGCGGGTCCCTGGTTCCGGTTCACCGAATTCGACGTTTCGGCACGCGAGTCGCACATTCGAACTTCCGGAAATCGGATTGCGGGCGGGCGGTCGGCCTGACAATCTCCGGCGATGTCCGTATCCCGCTGCGAGCTGCTGCGCTGGCAGTTCGACCTCACCTGGTCGCTGCTGGAACTCCACCTGGCGGAGCTGAAACCGGAGGACTTCCTCTGGGAGCCGGTGGACCACTGCTGGACGATGCGTCCGGCCGCCGGTGGGGGCTGGGTGCCGGATTGGGCGGAATCCGAGCCCGATCCCGTTCCGGTTCCCACGATCGGCTGGGTCACCTGGCACATCGGCTGGTGGTGGACCGTGACCCTCGACCACGCCCGGGGCGGGCGCCGCGGGACCGGACCGAGATCGGGTGGCTCGGCGCCGGTCCGGCGACCATCGAGTGGTTGCGCGGCCTCCGCGCGGAATGGCTGGCGGAGTTGACCCGGTTCACCGAAGCCGACCTGGACGCCCCGGCGCCGTTCCCGTGGCGGGACAGCCCCGAGATGACCGTCGCGCACATGGTCGGCTGGGTGAACTCCGAGCTGATGAAGAACACCGCCGAGGTGGGCCAGCTCCGGTTGCTGCGCGCCGCGTCCGGGGCGGACGTGTAGCCAGATCTTTCCCGGGTACGCAAGAGGTGGAGGTCGGGAGGAGTCCCGGGACCTGGTGGCGAAACTGGGTGAACTCGGTGCGGTGGTGATGTCGAAATCCGGGCGATCCGTTCGACGTATCAGTGAGGCGCCGCGAACGCGGGGACCGCACCGGCGAACCAAGGAGCTGACATGAGCCACAACACCGCACTGGCCACCGTCCACCCGCTGCCCGCGCGTACCGGGGTGCGCGGCGGGCTGAGCCATCGCGCGCTCGCCATGTTGCGGGCGATCGGTGCCGGACGCGCGCAGGTCACCTGCAGTAGTGAGCCCGATCTGTACGTCGACGGGGTGCCCTGCTGCGACCAGTTCACCGCGCACGCGCTCGCTCACCAGGGCCTGGTCCGGCCGAGATATCCCGGGGTAGTGGGGCAGCGGGTGCCCGCGGTGCTGACGCCGGAGGGGCTGGCGCTGGTGGCGGGCGAACCCGTGGCGGCCTGAGTTTCGTTCTAGATAGGACTCGCTGTTATCACTCCTCGACGCCGGTGAGCGCACCGGCGCCACCGGTGTTCGGCAGCGGCCATGGCCGCACGCCACCGGCACCGGTCACCTTGGGATCGGGCGGCAGGGCGGGCGACGCGCTGCGCGCGCCGAGCCAGTCGAGCACGGCCGCCAGCTGGGACTTCAGCGTGTTCATGTTGTGGCCCGCATCGGGGATGGTCCACGAGAACAGCCGGGTCGGCGGGGCGAGCGCGCCGCGGATCGCCTCGGTCGAGGCGAGTTCGTCCGGTTCGTGCTCACCCGCGATCGCGAGAATGTCCAGCGGCGCCGGGTTCTTCCGGACCGTGACGCTGACCGTGTTGGCTTCGCCGATCTCCTTGCGCCCCTTGAACAGGTCACCGGTTTCCACATCCACCCGGGCCTTGTCGTAACCGCTGATGCTCACCGCGTTCGCGTACCACTGGGGATGCCGGGTCGCCAGGTTCATCGCGCAGTAACCGCCGGAGGACCAGCCCACGATGGACCAGGCCCGCCGCTCCGGGGAGACGCGCAGGGCGTGCACCGCCCAGTTCCGGATGTCCGCGGACAGGTAGGTGTCGTTGGCGGTGCCGTTCACCTCGTCGACGCATTCCGAGTCGTGGTTGATCCGCGGCTGGCCGCTGGGGTCCGGGATGATCACCACCGAGGGCGGCAGCCGGTTCTTGGCGATCGCGGCGTCCAGCGCCTCCGGCAGGTGGTAGCCGGTGGTCGCCACCTCCGGGCCGGACGGGTAGTTCGGGATCCACTCGATCACCGGGAACTGCCGGTCCTGCCAAGCCGGATCCGCGTAGGCGGCCGGGAAGTAGACGTTGACGTCCCGGTTGATCCCGGTCCGCTGACCCTTGACGCGCATGTGGACGGTGGTGCCCTTGCCCTCCAGCGCGCGCTGGCGACCGGCCTCCGCCAACCGGCCCAGGCCCGCGCCGTCGGCGCCGCCTTCGCCGTCGGTGCCCTCACCGGGGTTGGCCGAGGTGCCCAGCAGTGAGCCGAGGGTCGGGAAGAACCCGCCGACCATGTTGAGCGCGAGCCCGCTGGCCAGCAGCACCAGCACCACCGCGACCAGGGTGGACGCGCTGCGCAGGGTGCGCTTCCAGCGCCATTTGTCCCAGAACCACGGCACCGACACGACCGCGAGCACCGCCAAGATCGAGACGATGACGAGGCCCAGGGTGGAGTCCAGCCGGATGCTGCTCGCGTGCATGTGAACTCAGACGCCCGGCGCCGGGGAAAAGTTGACACGAGTGATGTTGATTTCAGGACCGGGCTGTCCGGCGGGCCCGCGCCGGGCCCGCCGGAGACGGGAGGACTACAGCAGCGAGCCGATCTGAGCGGCGATGAGGTCGATGCGGACGCCCTGGTTCGGACATCCGCCCCAGTGGTGCAGACCTATCACCTTCTGGGTCTTCCGGGACAGCACCGGCGAACCGGAGGAACCGCCCTCGGTGTCGCATTTGTAGGCGATGTCGCTCTGCGCGCTGTCGCCCTGGACCTTCACCGCGGTGACCTTGCAGATGCCACCGGTGGACTGGTCATCGGCCAGCGAGACCTTCTTGGGCTTCGCGGAGGGGTGGCCGATGATGTACATCTCGTCGCCGACCGCGGGCAGCGTGGTGTCGAGCTCCAGGTACCCGAACGAGCTGATCTTGCCGAAGTCCTTGACGTCGAACAGCGTGTAGTCCAGCGCGGCGTTCGTCTTGAGCAGGGTCGAGCCCAGCACCTTGGTCACCGGGGCGTTGGTGCTGCCGCCGCAGGTGGTGCACTGGTAGTTGAACCAGACCTCGGTGTTGGCCGCGGTGCTGGCGTTGCCGATGCAGTGGTTGTTGGTCAGCACCCGGTTGCTCGCGCCGACCCGCCAGCCGGTGCACAGCGAACCGCCGTTCATCAGCAGCCGGGCCACCGGGGGCGTCTTGCCGAACTCGGTGGGATTGCTGCTCTGGTAGCAGACCGCGTCCTTGTAGTCGTTGCGCCCGCAGATGCTGTACGGCTGGATCGGTGTGGTGGCGGCGAATTCCTGCGGCGTGAAGCCGCGGGTGATCCGGTCCACGGTCGCCCGGCTGGCCGGGGCGGCGGCGCCGTCCGGGCCGCGCAGGCTCACCACGGCGGTCTGGCCGGTGATCGACAACGCCCAGAACCCGGTCGCGTCCGGGCTCGCCGCGGGGTTGCCGGTCACATCGGCGGAGTAGGTGTGCGTTTCCGAGCCGTCCGGGGAGGCGACGGTGAGCACGTCGCCGGGTTGCAGGTGCAGGCCGGTGACGTGGACCTTGACGTACCACGCGCCGGGCCGGTCGATCGTGGTCGACGGGGAGTCGTGGCCGAGGGTGCTGGTGATCGTTTCGTCCGCGCCGACGCGCTGGGCGGTCTGCTCGTGCGACGCGACGGGCGCGCTGTCGGCCGGTTCGGCGGACTGGGCTCCGACGGCCATCGGGGCCAGGAGGGCGAGGGCAGCGAGGAGTTGCAGGGATTTAGGCATGGGCCTACCTCACGTGTGAGCAGCAGGGAAAGTTCTTCACACGAGGTCGATACTGGCGGGCACGGAGTAACCGTGTCACCCCGCTGAAAGTAGGTGTCTGCCCGGTTGTCCGATCCGGTGGGCGGTTGCCGGGGACCGCGTCGAGCGGTAGAACGGCCCAATCATCGGCGTCCGAACGCGTCTTGAGTCCTTATGGCCGTTCGCAATACCTTCAGGTATCGGCCTTAGTGCGGGAGGTGTGCCGTGCCCGGCGGAACCCGCCCTGCCGGCGAGACCGGGGCGGAGGACATCTTCCTCGGCCGCGACGATTTCCTCGCGGTCGCGCGCGAACGGCTCGCGGCCGGAAGCGTGCTGCTGCACGGTCCGGTGGGCATCGGCCGCTCGAGCGTGCTGGCCGCGCTGCTCGGCAACCCCGGCGACGCCCTGGTGCTGCGCAGCAGCCCGGATTCGGAGGAGCGGCGCATCCCCTTCCTGGTCCTGGCCGATCTGCTGGAGGGCCTGCCCGCGAGGCTGTTCGACGAACTGCCCGAACCACAGCGGCACGCGGTGGAGCACGCGGTGCGCCGCCGCGGCAGCGGGGACCGGCTCGATTCGCTGGCGCTGCGCTGGGGTGTGCTGTCCCTGCTGCGCTCGGCGTCCGCGCGCAGGCCGGTCCTGCTCGTCCTGGACGACGCGCAGTGGGCCGACGACGCCAGCGTCACCGTGCTCTCGTTCGCCGCGGCGCGGTTGCGGCCGCCGGCCGTGCGCATGCTCGTCGCCGAACGCGTCGACGAACCGGACGAGCCCGCCCGCGGCTCGCTGTGCACCCGTCCGGCCGGTTTGCTCGCGGTGCCGCCGCTGACCAGCGCCGCGACCGCGGAACTGGTGGCCTATCACGGGCAGTTGGCCCCGGACGCCCCGGCGACGCTGAACGCCTGCCGGCTCGCCGCGGGGAATCCGCTGTTCGCGGTCGAACTCGCGCGGGGCCTCGCGGACTGCGGCCCGGCCGGTGACCCGCTGGAGATCCCGCCCCGGCTGTCCCGGATCGTGAGCGAGCAACTCCGCGGGCTGTCCCGGGAAACCCGGGAGCTCCTGCTGGTGGCCGCGCTGAGCCGGCGGCCCGATCTCGACCTTCTCGTCCACTTCGGACGGTGGGACGCGGCGACCGCGCTGGCGCAGCCCGCGGCGCGCCGGATCGTGCGGCTGGGGGTGAGCGGTGAGGTGCGGTTCCGGCATCCGTTGCTGGCGGCCGGATTGCGCGCCCAGGCCAGCCCCGAACGGGTACGCGAGGTGCACTCCCGGCTCGCGGCGAGCGTGTCCGATCCGCTGGAACGCGCCCGGCACCGCGCGTGCGCCGTGGAGGGGCACGACGAGCGCACGGCGGCGATGCTCATCCGGGCGGCCGCCGTCGCCCGGCGCCAGGGCGCGCTCGCCCGCGCGGCGGAACTCGGCGCCCTGGCCGCGGAACGCACCCCGCCGGACGCCCCGGCGCGGCTGGCGGGGCGGCGGCTGCGCGCGGCCGGGGACGCGCTCGACGCCGGACGGCACGAGTTCGCCACCGCGCTGGCGCATACGGTGTTGCGTTCCTCGAGCGCGCCGCGCCAGCACCGCGTGCGGGCCCAGCTGGTGATCGTGGACGCGGTTCGCAACGCGCGCAACGCGGTCGACGGGGTGGTGGGCAAGGCGCTGGCCCAGGCGCGCGGCGACTCCGCGCTGGAAGGCGCCGCGCGGTACCGGTTCGGCGTGCATTCGGCGCTGGGCGGTGATTTCCGCCAGGCGGTGGCCCAGCTCGCGGACGCGGTCGTGCTGGCGCGGGACGCCCGGGACGTGCGCACCGAGGTGCCCGCCCTGTGCTCGCTGGCGCTGTGCCAGATCGCGCTCGGCGACCGCACCGCGGACCGCACGCTCAACATCGCCCGGGTGATCGCGCCGGAGGATCTCGTGGTCACCCACGACGGGCCGGCCTGGGTGACCGCGCGGCTGGACCTGTTCGCCGACCGGCTCCGGCCCGCGGCCGAACTGCTGGGCCGGTTGCTCGACCGCGCCGCCGAACGCGGCACGCTGTCCGAGGTGATCGGGATGAACTGGGCCGCCGTGGAGGTGTGGGTGGCGCAGGGCGAATGCGGCAACGCGCTGCGCCGGGCGAACGAGTGCCTGCGGCTGGCCGAAGCCACCGATTCCGATCTGGCGCTGGCCTGTTACGGCGCGGCTTTGGCCGAGGCGTACGGCGGAAATCCCGCACTGGCCGACGCGGTCGCGCGGCGCGGGGTGGCCCGGGCCGAACGCGACGGCGACTGTTCCTTCCTGCTGCGCAACCTGCACGCGCAGGGGCTCGCCGCGCTCGGCCTCGGTGACGCGACGACGGCGCTCGAGCCGCTGCGCCGGGCGGTGCGGCTGGAACGGCAGATGGGCGTGGCGGATCCGGCGGTGTTCGGCGTCCAGCCCGATATCGCGGAACCGCTGGTCGCCTGCGGGCATCTGGCGGAGGCCGCGGAGGTGCTCGGCGGGGCCCGCGCGGGCGCGGTCCGGCTGCGGCGGCGCGGCGTGCTCGCGGCACTCGATCGCGCGGAGGGCCTGCTCCACCTGACGCTGCGGAACTACGACCGCGCCGAGGAAGCGCTGCGCGCCGCGGTCGAGGCGCACGACCGGCTGTGCCAACCGCTGCAGTACGGCCGGAGCCTGCTCGCGCTGGGCATCGCCGAGCGGCGCCGGAAACGGCGTGGCGCCGCGCGCGCCGCGCTGCTCCGGGCGCAGGGGGTGTTCGTCGAATGCGGCGCCCCGGTGTGGGCCCGCCGCGCTTCGACGCTGCTCGGCGACGCCCCGGCCCCCGGTGTCGCACCGGTGACCATGCTGACCGGCTGGGAGTGGCGGATCGCGCGGCTGGTCACCGAGGGCGCGAGCAATCCCGAGGTGGCCGGGAAGCTGGACATCAGCGTCAAAACCGTGGAAGGCGCGCTGACCCGGATCTACCGCAAACTCGACGTGCGCAGCCGGACCCAGCTGTCGGCGCGGCTGCGCGAATCACCCGCACGGCCGCCGTCTCCGCGGCCGGGAGCGGGAATTCCCCGTTTCGAGCGGTGAATTCCCGCCCCATCCTGGGGCTGCCTGTCCACCCCTGCCTCTGGACGAGGAGAAATTCCGTGCGCCTCAAGAATCCGCTCAAGCCGTTCGGCGTCATCCTGCTCGCGGCCACCGCGATCGCCTTGCCCGCCCCCGCGTCCGCGTCCTCCGGTGACGTCGGCCCCGCGATCATCGGCGGCCAGCTGGTGTCCTCCGCCCCGTGGGCCGCCGCGGTGTACCGCAACGGTTCCTTCACCTGTTCCGGCACGATCATCGCGCCGGAATGGGTCCTCACCGCGAAGCACTGCGTCGGCAGCGGGCTCACGGTCCGCGTCGGCCACGTGATGCGGGCCCAGGGAACCCTGGCGACAGTGCGCCAGTACCACAACAGCTCCGCCGACCAGTCCCTGCTCCGCCTCAGCACACCGGTCCAGACCAGTGCCTACTCGAAACTCGCCGACGCCAACCCGGCGATCGGCACCACCAACCAGATCTACGGCTGGGGATACACCAGCCGGAACGGGCCGGTGTCGCCCCAGTTGAAGGTCGCCGACGTCCGGATGACCTCGATCTGCCGCGACTACTACGGCGGCCAGGCGCTGTGCACCAGCCGGATCACCGGTAACGCGTGGTCCGGGGATTCCGGCGGGCCGCAGATGATCGACGGCGTGCAGGTCGGCGTCGCCTCGACCGCGGACGGTTCGTCGACCCAGCAGTACAGCAGCGTCGCCGCGACCCGGAGCTGGATCCGCCAGACCGCCGGGGTCTGAGGTCACCGGAGGTCCGCGCCCAGCCGGGCGATCCGCTCGGCCCAGGCGCGCAGTGCCGGATCCCGCCGGGCGGCCGCGCGAGTGAGCCGGACAATGTCGCCAGGCCAGTCGCCGGTCGCCCGGTCGTCCGCGCCGATCCGCTGGAACCCCCGGTCCAGCAGGCCGCTCGCCTCGGTGAAGCGCCCGCGCCGAACGGCTTTGACCGTGCCGACCGCGTTGGCGAGGGCGCTCGCCGGGCGCGACCAGTCGGCGCCGGGCTCGGCCGCGTCCCCGGCGCCCGAAGCCGTCGAGATCTCCAGATCGAGCCGCCAGAACAGCGGCAGGTCCCGGAAGGAGAAGAACAGCAGCCGCCGGTTCGCCGAGTGCCGGAAATCCGGATCAGCGCGGACCAGTTCGACCGGATGCACCGCGTCCACCGCGGCGGCCGCCCGGTCCACGCAGCGGGAGAACCGCTCGCCGGGCACGAGCCAGGCGAGGTCGATGTCGCTGTAGGCGTCCGCGGTGCCCCGGGCCAGCGAGCCGCGCGGTTCGGTCCGCGAGCCGGGGCAGGCGTCCTCCAGCGCGACGCGGAGGTCCCGCGCCACCGCGTCGCGCTCCTCGGGGCGCGGATCGGCGTCGGTGGACCGCATGGGCGCAGCCTATTCGCCGAACGGGCCCCGCCGGAGGTTGTGCGATCGCCGTCCGGTTTGCCAAGTTGATCGCCGTGATGGCGAAGCGCCGGGGGCGCGCACGAAAATCCGAAGGTCCGGGCCTGTCCACGCGCGTGCGGCGGATCTGGGAGGCGGTCACCACCTCGCTCGCGCTGCTGACCGCGGTGTACCTGATCCTGAACACGATCGAACCCACCCGGATGTTCCTCGAACGGTACGTCCTGAAGCTGAACGAGCAGGGGCTCGTCGCGCTGGTGGCGATCATGCTCGAGGTCGCGATCGTGGCCATCTACCAGCTCGGGAGCCAGGTGCGGTCGATGCGCGCGGAACTGGCCGCGCGCACCGAACCGCAGATCCACCCCGATATCGCCAGCGTGCTGAACACGCTCAAGGTCATCTCGGAGCGGGGACGCCGGTCCGAGCGCACGGTCGAGATCCTCGGGCTGACCCTGAACACCACCTGGCCGCTGCTCGCCGCCTGGCTGACCGCGCAGGACCAGCCCGCGCACTGGCGGATCACGCTGTACTCGCTGGATCCCGCGTTCCTGGCGGAGTCCAACGAACTACCCGAGTACTGGACCGCCGAGGCCGAGCGCAGCCAGGAACGCGTCCGCGCGCTGCTGGCCGACGAGGCCGGGGAACTGCGGGCCCGCGGGGTGGAGGTCGAGCTGAAACTGTATTCCTGCGTGCCGATCGTGCACGGGTGCCGGTTCGGCAACGGGGACGTGTTCGTCTCCTACCTGCAGTGGGCCGAATCCGGCGGGATCCGGCCGTTCAGCTTCTACGAGCGCATCCCGCGCACCGACACCTCCACCCGCGCCAACCACTACCGCGATCTGTTCGACAACTGGCTGAGCCGGGTGGCGAAATCCGCCTAGATGATCGATTCCTTGGACGTGGCGTGTCGATGGCTGCGGAGATGGGAGGAGGGTGGCCATGATCGACTGTGACGAACGACCTGGACACCCTCCTGACCGCACTCTATGTGGAGATCGACGATCATGTCGTGCCGCCTCGCCGGGGACGGGGTCGTCGGCCCCGGCTGACCGATGCCGAGCTGCTCTGTCTTGCGGTGGCGCAGGTGTTGCTCGGAGTCGACAACGAGCACCGCTGGATCCGGTTCGCCTACTGCAGGCTGGGGCATCTATTCCGGTATCTGCCCAACCAGCCCGGCTATCACAAGCGGTTGCGCGCCGCGGCACCGATACTTGCTTCCGCGATCGGTCATCTGGCTCGGGCCAGCCCGTCGTGGTGCGACTCGCTGCGGCTGCTGGACGCCACCCCGCTGCCCTGCGCGGCATCGCGGGAGACGGTCAAGCGCAGCGACAGCGCAGGATCGGGTGGCTACGGATTCTGCGCCGCCCACACGCGCTTCTACTGGGGCTTCAAGCTGTACCTGCTCACCGCGCCGGACGGGATGCCGATCACCTGGTGCCTGGCCGACCCCAAAATCGGCGAGCGGGAGATCTGCCTGGACCTTTTGACCATCGCCGTCGAGACCGGGGTGCTCGCCCCGGGCAGCACCGTGCTGGCCGACAAGGGCCTGGCCGGACGCGACATCGAGGGCCAGATCGCCAACCTCGGCCTGACCATGCTGCGCCCGGACCGCCGCGACGAGAAAGCCCGCCACGGCAACCTCGGCGGAGTCCGGCAGTGGATCGAATCGGTCTACAACAGCCTCAAGGGCCAACTTGGCCTGGAGCGGCACGGCGGGCGCACCCCACACGGGGTATTCACCCGCGTCGCCCAGCGCCTGCTCGCCCTGGCCGCCGCCATCTGGCACAACTGGAACACAGACGCCCCCGACAAACGCAGCCTCATCGCCTACGACCACTGAACACCACCTTCACGGAATCGATCATCTAGTCGTCGCCGGAGATGCGGTCGCCGGTGCGGGCCAGCTTCTGCGCCAGCACGTCCAGCCCGCCGTCCACCCGGATCACCTGACCGGTCGCCGCGCCGAAGCCGTCGTCGGCGACCAGCGCGATCGCCCGGCCGAGATCCTCGGGCTTGAGCAGCCGATCGAAGACCGAGCGCTCCTTCAGGTACTGCCGCAGCCCGTCGTTGAAGACGCCCGCGGTCGCGTCGGTGTCGACCGCGCCGGGCGCGACCGCGTTGACGGTGATCCCGTACCGGCCGGCCTCCCCGGCGATGTGGCGGCTGAACGTGTTGAGCGCGGCCTTCGCCGTCGAATGGGCGATGCTGCCGCCGAGCGTGTCGGCGGCGGTGCTCGAGACGTAGACGATCCGCCCGGCGCGCTGCTCCTTCATGATCGCCAGCACGCGCTGGGTCAGGAAGAACACCCCGGACAGTTCGCCGTTGACCTTCGCGGCGAAGGACTCCCAGGACAGCGCCGCCAGCGGCTCGAACGGCGGCTGCGCGGTGTTGGCGTTGCACACCAGCGCGTCGATCCGGCCGTGCTCGCCGTGCACCGCGTCGACCAGCGCGTCGACCTGATCCGCTGCGCAGACGTCGGCCTGGACGGCCTGCGCGGTGCCGCCGTCGGCTTCGATGCCGTTGACCACCGCGGCCGCGGCGTCCGCGCTGCCGCGGTAGTTGACGATCACGTGGTACCCGCGCCGCCCGAGCTCCCGCGCGGTCGCCGCGCCGATTCCCCGGCTGGCCCCGCTGATCAGCGCGACCCGCTGCGTGTCACCCATGCATTTCCTCCGTGGTGCGAACGTTTTTCTTCGATGCCGCCACGCTAGCGACCGGGCTTACCTTTCGTAAGTACATACCTGGAGGTAAGCTCCATACATGCGTGGAGGTTCGCCGGTCAGCACGGGGGCGCAGGACCCGATGGGTGACCTGTTCAACAGCGAGTGCCCGGGTCGCGTCATCCTGGAGCACATCACCAGCCGCTGGGCGACGCTGATCCTGGCGGCGCTGCGGTGCGGGCCGCTGCGGTTCTTCGAACTGCGCGAGAAGATCGGCGGCATCAGCGAGAAGATGCTGTCGCAGAACCTGCGCACCCTCGTCCGCGACGGCCTGATCTCGCGGACCGTCGAGCCGTACACCCCGCCGCGGGTGAGCTACGAGCTCACCGATCTCGGCCGCGGGCTGACCCGGCCGCTGCAACAACTCGTGCGCTGGATCTCGGTCAACGGGGACGAGATCCTGGCCGCGCAGGACCGCTACGACCAGCAGAACGCCGAGCGCTAGCGGAGCGCTCCGAGCGGGCGGAACGAGCCCACCAGGCCCCGCCGGCGCAGCCACGGCAGCCAGCCGAGCATGCCGAGGTGCAGGGCGATGACATGCCCGGCGAAGGTGACCAGGGCGGGGATCGAGTCCGGGCCGTCGGCGAGGTAGATCAGCAGGATGCCCGATTCCAGCGCGGCGATCGTCCAGCCGCGGATCTGCGCGGGCAGGATCGGGGTCAGCGCGCCGGCCGCCGCGAACAGGCCGTAGCTGACGCCGACGTCGAGCCAGCGCGCGTCGGCGGGGGACAGCACGTGCGCGCTGACCGCCGCCATGACCGGGAGTTCGGTGGCCAGGGTGGCGAGCACGTGCCCGCTGAGGAAGATCGCGGCCGTCCACCACGGCCCAATCCGGCGTTCCAGCGGTGCGATCATGAGCGCGAAGAGCACGGCGTAGACCGCCCAGCGGGCGTCGGTCAGCCACAGGGCGCTGGTGATCAGGGTGAGGATCGGGCGGTGCCACAGGTTGTGCACGTCCGTACTGGACAGTTCGAGCAGCCGGTCGGCCGTGCGTTGCGGCAGGACGTGCAACACGATCGAGGTGACCAGCAGGACCGCGAGGTACCAGAAGGTGAACGGCGTGGTCGACGGACGCGGGAGAGCCGCGGCGACCCGGGCCGGCCACCGCGCCGGCGCGGAATGCTCGACGACGTCCTGCTGCACTCGTCCAGTGTGCCCCGGCGAAGCTGAGAAACGGCCCGGTCTGAGCTGTGGCTCACCTGTGACCCGTGGCCGGAAATCGTTCGCCCGCCCGATCTTCCGCGGTTACGGTGTGCGCCATGAAGGTGGTTCAGGGGAAGAAACTGACGTCGTTCAGTCCGCATTAGTCCCTGCGCGCGGGATACCGCGGGACGATCGTGGACGTGGGAGCCGGGGACGGCCGGTTCGTCCTCCGCACGGCTCGGGCGCGACCCGACTCGTTGGTGGTCGGGCTCGATCCGGCGTGGCGGGGGTTGGTGCCCGCCGCCGTGCGCGCCCAGCGCAAACCCGCCCGCGGCGGCGCGCCGAACGCGCTGTTCGTCTCCGCGGCGATCGAAGACCCGCCGGAACCGTTGCGCGGAATCGCCGACGAGGTCTGCGTGCAGCTGCCGTGGGGCACCTTGCTCACCGGGCTGGTCACCGGGGAGCCGGGCGTCTGCCGCGGGCTGCGGGCGATCGCGCGGCCGGGCGCTTCGCTGCGGGTGGTGATCGGCGCGGACATCTGGCGCGAGCCGGTGCCGAGCCGGATTCGCGGGCTGCCGGAGCTGACCGCGGACCACGTCGACTCGGTGCTGGCGGACCGGCTCGCCGGGCACGGCTGGAAGGTCACCGCCTTCGGACCCCTCGACGCGGAACTCGCGACGACCTGGGCCCGCCGCCTGGCGTCCACCCGCTCGGCGCCGACCTTCGTCGAACTCCGCGCCGAAGCCCGGTAGTTCCCCGATGAGGTTTTCTCGGTAGGGGTTTTCGGGTGGTGCTCGGCGTGCTCGATGCGGCGTGGGGAACCTTGCCTTCCCGCGTGCGCCTAAGGCCGCATTGATGCTCGCCTACTCCGGAACAGGGAACTCGCGGCAGCAGGTCCTCCACTTGCCGCGAGTCCCCCGTTCCGGACGTGCGAGTTCCCCGTTTCGGCACACCGAGTTCCCCATCTCGATAGGTGAGCCCGGCATCCGGGCACCCCACGAGCACGGCACCACACCACACACCGAGAAAACCCCAATGTGGCATTGGGGGCTATTGCGGCGATTCGTAGGCGGCGATGAAGCGCTCCATGGCGGCGTTGACGGCGTCGGCGTCGCCGGTGGTAACCAGATCGAGCAGCAGCCCGCGGGCGACGGCGAGGCCGAGGCGTGCGTGCTCGGCCACCTCGTCCTCCGGGATGCCGAAGCGGCGGCACAGCTCGGCGACCGGTCGCAGCCAGTCGTCGATGACGCCGTCCAGCAGGCCCGTGGCGCCGGGGGCGCCGCGCAGCGCCTGGCCGTAGAGCTCGAAGAACAGCCGCTCGGGTTCGCGCAGGGCCGGATCGGTGAGCCGTCGCCAGAACCGGCGGGCGACGTCCGCGGGGGACAGGTCCGGGTCGAGGTCGAGGGTGGCGAGGGCGTCCCGCTGGCGCTGTTCGACCGCGCGGGCGACCTCGATCAGCAGGTTCTCCTTGGAGCCGAAGTGGTAGAGCAGCATGCGGTGGCTGGTGCCGAGGGCGGTGGCCAGCCCGCGCAGGCTCAGGTCGCCGACGCCGTGGCGGGCGAGGTGGTCGATCGCGGCGTCGAGGAGTTTCTGGCGGGGATCCATCGGGCTCCTTGTGGCGGCTTGTACCAAGTGGTACATGTACCAGATGGTACAGAAGCATATCGACGTCGAGGTGACCACGGCGGCGGAACCCGCGGTGGTGTACGCGCTGTTGCGGGACGGGTCGAGCTGGCCGGTGTGGTCGCCGCTCGGCTCGTTCGAACTGGCGCGGGAGGGCAGCGGCGAGCCGGAGGGGCTCGGCGCGGTCCGGGTGTTCCGCACCGGCCGGTTCACCAGCTGGGAGGAGGTCGTCGAGCTGGTGCCGGACCGGCGGTTCAGCTACGCGCTCCGGCACGGGCTGCCGTTGCGGGGCTACCGCGCGGACGTGGACCTGACTCCGGAGGGAACCGGCACGCGGATCCGCTGGCACTCGTCGTTCCGGCCGGGGATCTTCGGCACCGGCTGGTTCTACCGGTGGTTCCTGGGGCGATTCATCGCCCGGATGGCCGACGGGCTGGCCGCGCATTCGGTGGCCGTGCGCCCCCGGCAGGGGGAGGCACCATAAAGTAAGTCCCATGTCAGCGCCACGACGAGGCCCGACCGGGCGAACTCAAGAAGAACGCAGTGCGGCGATGCGCCAGCGATTGCTGGACGCCACGATCGACTGCCTCGTCGAATACGGCTACGCGGGCACGACCACGACCCGGGTCGCCGACCGCGCGGGGGTCACCCGGGGCGCCCAGGTGCACCACTTCCCGACCAAGGCCGATCTGGTCACCTCGGCCATCCGGCACCTGGCGGCCAAGCGCACCCAGGTCGCCATGGCCGAACTGGACCGGCTGAAGGCGTCGGCCGATCCGATCGGTGACGCGCTGCAACTGCTGTGGGACATGCACCAGGGACCGGTGTTCTCCGCGACCGTCGAACTCTGGGTCGCCGCCCGCACCGACGACGACCTCCGCCGGCAGATGTCCGTGGTGGAACCGATCGCCACCAGCAGCCTGATCGAGTTCGGCAAGGCGATCCTGCCGGACTACGCGGGGCATCCGGAGTTCCTGCACGCCGTCTACACCGCGATGGACGTGGTGCGCGGCATCCTGATCGCCAGCTGGGCCACCCGGGACCCGAGCGATCTCGAGGCCCGCTGGGCGCGGGCGCGGGGGCATCTGCGCCTGCTCTTCTCCACCCTGATGGCCACCGTGGACGAAGTCGGCGCGCACTGATCCGGCCGCTGGGGTCAGCGGCCGACCAGGCGGGCTTCGTGGGCGAGCAGCCCGGCCTGGGTCCGGTTGGTGCAGTCCAGTTTGACCAGCATCCGGGAAACGTAACTCTTCACGGTCGCCTCGGACAGGTGCAACCGGCGCGCGATGTCCGCATTGGACAGTCCTTCGCCGAGGCAGGTCAGCACCTCGACCTCGCGTTCGGTCAGCCCGCCGACGAGCCGGCGAGCCTGTTCGGAACGCTGCTGGCCGTCCGCGGACGCGGCCACCAGCCGTCGCGCGGCTTCCGGGGAGAGCACGGTGTGCCCGTCGGCGGCGACCCGGACCAGTCCGATCAGGTCCTCCGGCGGGGTCGACTTCACCAGGAAACCGGCGGCCC
Organism: Amycolatopsis anabasis; assembly: GCF_009765355.1. Classification (GTDB taxonomy): domain Bacteria; phylum Actinomycetota; class Actinomycetes; order Mycobacteriales; family Pseudonocardiaceae; genus Amycolatopsis; species Amycolatopsis anabasis. The sequence goes on from NZ_VTHK01000067.1 coordinate 41,178, forward strand.
CGGCGCGCAGCGCGCGCAGCACGTAGGTGTCCGCGTCGAAGGTGGTCAGCGCGACCACCGCGGGCGCGTCCGGCAGTTCGGCGATCCGTTCGATCGCGGTGAGCCCGTCGACGCCCGGCATCCGCAGATCCATCAGCACCACGTGCGGGCGGTGCCGCACGACGGCCTCGACCGCCTCGGCGCCGTCCTGCGCCTGCGCCACCACGTCGATGTCTTCGGCCGAACCGAGGATCGTGCGCAGATGCGCGCACACCATGGGCTCGTCATCGACGACGATCACCCGAACCATGCCCCGCACTCTCTGCCGTCGGAACGTACGCGGGCAGTATCGCATTCAGCCGGTAACCCCCTCCCGGCACGGGGCTCGCGTGCAGGCTCCCGCCGATCAGCTCGATCCGCTGCCGCAGCCCGAGCAGCCCGGCGCCGGATCCGCTCCCGGCCAGCGCCGGATCCGGTGGCCGGGTCGGCGCGGTGTTGCGGACCTGCACGCGCAACCCGTCCGCGCGGTACCGCAGTTCGACCTCGACCCGGGCGCCCGGTGCGTGCTTGCGGGCGTTGGTGAGCGCCTCCTGCACCACCCGGTAGGCGGTGCGCGCCACGGTGGGGGAGATCTGGTCGGCGTCCCCGTCGACGGTGTACTCGACGGACATCCCGGCGGCCGAGGATTCGGCGATCAGGGTGGCGGGATCGGGCACGTTCGGGCGGTCCGCGGCCGCCTGCTCGATCTCGGTCTGCGCGCCGCGCAGCACGCCGACCAGATCGCGCAGTTCGTCCAGTGCCTGGGTCCCGGCGGTGCGGATGTCCTCGGCGGCGGCGCGGACGGACGGATCCGGTGAGGTCACGCCCAGCGCACCGGCGTGCAGCACCATCAGGCTCAGCCGGTGGGTGACCACGTCGTGCATCTCGGCGGCCAGGCGCCGCCGTTCCTCGGCGCGGGCCTGCTCGGCGAGCAGTTCCCGTTCGCGTTCGGCCCGTTCCGCGCGGTCGCGCAGGGACTGCACGAGTTGCCGGCGAGCCTGCAGGTACAGCATCCACAGGGCGGGCACCGCGGTGGTCAGCAGGCCGGCCGGGGTGGTGTTCCAGGTCGGGTTCCACGGCCGGGAGGCGAGCACGGCGAGGACGCCGACCAGTACCAGGGCCTGGGTGCGGTCGGTGGCGCGCACCAGGTTCGCGGTGAGGATGGGCGTGATCGAGGGGACCGTGCTCAGCGTGAGCGGGTTGACCGGCATCAGCAGGCCGGGGGCGAACACATCGGACGCGAGCATGGCCAGTGCCGCCGCGATGGCGCATCCGGCGACGAACCGGGGGAAGCGGAACAGCAGGGGCAGCGTCGCGTCCGCGGCGAGCTGGAGGAACAGCCCGGCGTGCGGCCCGGCCCAGCCGGTCGACTGCGGGCCGATGAGGTGCAGGCCGGTGTCCAGCGCGGCGAAGAACAGCGCGGCGATGACGAGGGAGAGCGCCTCCCGCCGGCTCGTCCCGCACACTTTCCACGGCGGACTCTCCGCGTCCCTGCCTTGCACTCCGACACGGTAGCCAGGTGCGGGTTCGCGGGCGCGGACAACACGACATTCGGGTGGGCGAAGTCGACGAAAGTTGCGGGCGCGCCCGCCACCGGCAACTTTCGTCAGCCCCGATTGCCCACGATGCGCGCTGTCGCCGGGCGGGTCCCGGCCGCTGAACTGGTACCAGCGTTCCGGCAGGCCCAAAGGGGGAGTGACCACAGTGGAATCGGCAGCGGGTCGCGGACGAGTGGCGTTCTTCGCGGCCCCTCGGCGAGGTCCCAGCCTTCGCCTGGCTGCCCGTGCTGCTGGTCGAGGGGCCTGCCGGAACGCTCCACCGCGGAAGGAAGAACGATGACCGAGCTTGCCCTGCCGGCCAAGGCGTACCTGCTGGCCTGCGATCCGGACCGGGCCCGGTTGCGCGACCGCCAGCGCGCCGGTTACCTGGTGCGCGCGGCCGGGCTCACCGATCTGCTGCTCCGGAAGCGGCTGGTGGACTACGACGGGGAGGCGCGCTCGGTGCCGGGCGGGACGACCGGGGACGACGTGCTCGACGAGATGCTGGGCCGGATCCTCACCGACCGGCCGCACCAGTGGAAGTCGTTGGTGCGCAAGGACTGGCGGGGTGCGCTGCACGCGGTGGAGGAGCAACTGGCGGTGGCCCGGATCATCCGGGCGGACCGGGGCCGGGCACTCGGGCTGTTCCCGCGCACCCGGGTGATGATCCTCGACACCGCCACGCACGACCGCCTGCACGCCCTGGTGGACAACGCGCTCCGCGGCGGCGCGGCGCCCGCCCGGCTCGATCCGGCCGACGCGGCGCTGACCGCCCTGGTGGCCGCGGTGGAACTGAAACCGGTCGTGACGCGCCGGGACCGGCACCGCCACCGCGCCCGCCTGACCGAACTCGAGGAACGCGGCGGAGCCGCGGTTCCCGCCCTGCGCAAGGTTTTCCGGGAACTCCGCTCCGCCCGCCACGCCGCCGCCGCGAACGCCCACACCACCGGCTCCTGACAGCGGGCGGGCCCCTTGCGACACGCGAGCGAGCCGAGTGCTGGGGGTCGTGAGTGTTTGGACCGGTCTGGTGTTTTAACGTTGTGAGGGTTTGGTGAGCAGGG
>NZ_VTHK01000068.1 GCF_009765355.1 Amycolatopsis anabasis
GGCGGCGTTCCGGGCGGCGGGGGTGGCGTTCCGGGCGGCGGCGCACTGGGCGGCGGGGGCGGTGCCCCGGGCGGAGGTGGCGGGGGTGGCGGCATGCCTGGCGGGGGCGGCGGCGGTGGGGGTGCGCTCGGGGGCTTCGGGGTGGTTCCGGCGCCGGAGCGGACCGGGGTGCCGCGGTCCACGTCCACGTAGAGCAGGGCCTGCACGCGTTCCCACAGGCCGCGGCGGCGCTCGGGTTCCGGTTCGGGTTCGGGCGGCGCGGCGGGTTTGGGCGGCGGGGCGAGCTTCTCCCCCGTCCACTCCAGGAATCCGCCGCACGATCCGCAGAACGCGTCGGTCTGCTTGTTGTGGAAGCCACAACTCCTGCACACGATCATCCCGCACACACCTCCACTCGGTGCACGACGTGGGCCGGTTTCGCGGCGGCGACCGCGGCGTCCAGCGCGCCCGCCGGAACGGCCGCGGGCTCCGGCACGGTCACCCGCACCGCGAGCCGGGGGCTGTCCTCGCCCGGTGGCGGCGCGTCCGGCCGGGCCGACCAGGAAACCCCGCCGCTGTCGGTGATCTCGACCCGGCCGCCGGTCAGCATCGCCAAATGCCTGCGCAGCCCGGAAACCGTGCCGCGCAGGCGGTACACCTCGACCGCGCCGGCGACCACCGCCCGGCGGCGTTCGACCGGCCAGCCCTCGTCGAAGGCCACGCCCACCCAGGACGCCAGCCAGTCCAGGAAGTCCTCCGGCGCCAGCCGCGGATCCAGGTAGTCCACCAGACAGTCCATTGTGGACAAAACCGGGGCGAGCACGTCGTCGAATCCGGCGACGAACCGGTCGGCGAACGGATCCTCCTGGTACACCGCGGGCAGGAGTTCGATCAACGGGGTCGCGGTGGGCAACCCGGGCACGGTTCCACGCATCAGCTCTCCTCCACCCGCACCTGGTGCTCGTAGGAGAACACCAGGCTGTGCGGTTCCACTTCGAGCCGCCGGGTCTCCTCGCCGCGTTCCCCGGTCACCGGGTTCGCGCCGAACAACCGGACGTCCTCCACCAGGTCCACCCCGCGCACGCCCTGCAGCAACGCGTGCACGTCCCCGGCCTGCACCGGGCGCCCGAACGGCCAGCCCGCCCCGTCCGCTCCCCCGCTGATCGGGTTGAACGCGCGGTACAACGCCTCCAGCGCGTCGGCGCGCACCCGCGCGAGATCCACCCGCGGCCGCGCGACGAGCCGGGCCACCACGGTCAGCCCGCGGTAGCGCGGCGGCGACACCAGCACCCGGGTGCCGATCAGCCGCACCCCGTCCAGGTGCTCGGCGATCCGGCGCAGCGTCTCGTCCTCGGGCACGAGTTCGGCGAAGTCGATCCGCCCGGCCTCCTGCGCCGCGGCCGGAACCACCAGCACGCGCAGGCAACCGGCGGCCACCTCGTCCTCCCCCGCGGTGACGCACCGGACCCGCGCGATCTCGGGCGCGATCTCCCGGGTGATCGCCTCGTAGTCCTCCGCGGTGACCGCCCGGCTCCGGGTCCGCAGCAGGATCGGGCCGCGTTCCTTGGCCTGGTCGATGGTCTCGCCGTCCACCCCGCCCTGCGCCGCGTCCAGGTTCTCCACCCGCGCCACGAACGGAATCGACGATTTGAGCGTGCGGATCGCGCCGGGCCCCACGTTCCCCCGCCGCCCGCCGCCGCTGGCGTACCGCCGCAACCGGATCGTCGCCTGGTGCTCCGGCACCGCGCCGTACCGCCGGAACTCGCCGGACGGCTCCCGGATCGCGGGTCCGAAGTGGACGGTCCCGGTCACGGCGTCCAGCACGAAGTGCCGGTCGTCCGGTCCGCTCCCGGCGAAGTGGTGCACCTGCGTCCACTCCTCCCAGCCGCGTTCCGAGGTCGTCTCCAGCGTCGCCGCGCTCGCCCCGAGCAGCACCGGCGTCCGGGCCACCGGGAACTGCTGCCCCGGCACGCCCTCGGAAACGCCGAGCACCTCGGCGTCCACGATGTCCGCGTGGATCGCCTCGGTCGTGCCGCCGACCGTGCTGGCCGCGAGCCCGGACACGATCGGCGAGCTGTGGTAGCGCGGGAAGTCCGCGCCGACCTCGACCACCCGGGCCCGCAGCCAGCCCGCGGCCTCGCCGCCGAGCACCGCGGTGTCGTGGTCGCCGGGCACGTGCACCAGCACCCCGCCCGCGATGTTCAGCGCGCCGGTGCCGTCCTCGCTGACCCGGCACGGCGCCCACTCCCGGCCGTTCCACGCCTCCCACACCAGCGGCGGGTGGTCGGGATGCACGCCGACGCCCTCGACCCGGCAATCGAAGTCCAGCCGCACCACGCAGTCCGGCACCGGATTGGTCAGCCCCACCAGCAGCACGTCCCCGACCCGCGGCACGGCCGAGAACGCGGCGAACGACGTGCCGACCTTCAGCTCGTCGGTGCGGTCGAACGGACCTTCCTCGTCGGCCTGCTGGGTGGCCACGCGGCGCAGCGCGCACGGCGCGATCGTCAGGTCCTCGACCGTGGTGAACGCGATCGACTCGTCGGATTCGGTGCGCGGGGTCGCCACGGTCGTCCCGCCCGCGACGCCGACGGCGGTGACCGCGGGCGCGGACAGCCAGAACGTCACCGCCGCCCGCGCCGGGGCGGGCGGGATCAGCCGCAGGCCGATCAGTTCGAGGAACTTGACGTAGAGCCGGTCGGGCACCTGGTTCAGCCGGTACAGCAGCTGATCGGTCATGAACGCGAACGTCTCGATCAGCGTCACCCCGGGATCGGAGACGTTGTGGTCCGTCCATTCCGGACACCGGCGCATCACCATGCGCTTGGCGTCGTCCACCAGGTCCTGGAACCGGCGGTCGTCCAGGTTCGGCACCGGGAGCACCATCAGTAGTCACTCCCATCCTCGGGAATCGTGTAGAACGGGAAGACCAGGTTGCGCCGGTCGTTGGCATCCTTCGGCCGGTACTGGATGTCGATGTAGAGCACGCAGTCCTCGTCGGGCGCGGGGCTCACCTGCACCGATTCGATGTCCACCCGCGGCTCCCAGCGCAGCAGCGCGTGCCGGACCTCGTGCGAGAGTTCGGCGGCTGTTTCCACTGTGGACGGACGGAACACGTAGTCGCGCAGGCGGCAGCCGAATTCGGGCCGCATCGGCCGTTCCCCGGGGTAGGTGGCCAGGATCAGCCGCATCGCCTGTTCCAGTTCGGCCTCGCGGCGGGCCAGCGCGATCCCGCCCTGCGGGCTCACGCCGAGCGGGAAAGCCCATCCCGCGCCGGTGAAATCCGGTCCCACATCCGCCCCCTAGTTCAGCTTGATCAGCGAGCCGGAGACCTCGACCAGCGCGGGGCTGGAGATCTGCACGCCCGCCTTGCCGGACAGTTCGAGGCGCCCGTCGCTTTCCACCTTGACCCCGCCGACCCCGCCCTTGATCGAGATCGACCCCGCGCCCGAGCAGTCGATGGTCAGCGAACCCGCCGGGTTCTTGCTCGCCGGAGGCGAAGGCTTGCAGGTCAGCGTGACCTTCCCGGCGACCTGGTCGATGCTCAGGCTCAGGTTGTCGTCGGCCGTGCCGAGCACGATCGACGACGACACCGGCGCGGCCGCGGGGCCGGGCAGCAGTTCGTCGGTGAACCGGAGCCGGTTGCCCGCCGGGCTGGTGAGCCCGCGCTGGGTGACCGTCCCCGAACCGTTGACCGCCGATTTCACCGGCTCGAACCCGGTGCCCTCGTTGATCAGCCCGCCCAGCACATAGGGCCTTCGCGCGTCGCCGAACTCGAACCCGATCAGCACCTCGTCGCCGACCTCGGGCAGGAACAGCGCACCGCTGCGCCGCCCGGCACCGGCCTGCGCGACCCGGGCCCAGTCCGATTCGTAGTTCGGCGCGAGCCACGGCAGCGCGACCTTGACCCGGCCCTGCTTCTCCGGATCGGCGGTGTTGGTGACCACGCCGCAGACCAGCCCGTCCAGCGCGGAATGCCGTGCGGTGGCCGGGGAGGCGAGCCGCAGCAGCGACCGGTCCTGCCGCCCGCTGACCCAGAACCTGGTGTGGTAGCCCAGTTCCTCCGGATCGAACACGTGCCGCGCGTTCGTCACCGTCCACTTCCCGGCGAAGATCTCGGGCACCCCTTCGATCTTGATTTGGGCCCCCGCCTGGATCCCGGGGTCGCCCACCGCGTCGCCCTCGGCTTCGGCGAACGTGCTGGCGATGTGGTCGGCGATGCCCTTGGCGGCCTCGGTCGCCGCGGTGTCCGCGTTCGATCCGGTCGCGAGTGGACGGTCGACGACCACGTGTGCGGTGTCGCTCGGCCGGGTGCCGAAGTCGATCTTCGGCAGGCCGAGGATCGGCGGCAGCGCGGGCGGGGACGGCGGCGAGGGCAGGAAACCGTCGGTGAACGAGTTCGCCAGGCGCGCCGGATCCTGGCCCTCGATCTTCGCCGTTCCGGTGGCCGCGGGCGAGCTGCCCACGGCGACCCGCGAGGCGCCCGCGTCCCAGACCCGGACCTCGACGTCCGGGGTGAGGTTGGCCGCGGACACCCGGGGCAGGAAGGTCAGCAGGTTCGCCTTGAACCGCAGCGTGGACCCGAGGCCGAGCAGGTCCCCGGCCGCGGCGGCGACCGCGCCCAGCGGTCCGTCGTCGGCCGGGCGCCCGGCGCCCCGACGGAAGAACAGCTTCCCTTGCTGGACACCGATTTCGTAGCCGATCTCGCGGGCCCGCTGGGTGAGGAACTCCCAGTCCGTCTGCGCGATCTGGGCGAGGTGGTCGTGCGTGGTCTTCGTGGCGTCGATCGTGCCGGTGCGCAGGCCCGCCTCCCGGGCGATCTGCGCGGCGATATCGGAATCCTTCATGTTGCGGAAGGTCCGGGTGCGCCGCGCGCGCTGCAGCCGGTGCGCCTTCTCGTAGCCCCGCACGACGGTCCGGATCGTCGCGTCCACGCAGATCGCCTCGATCGAGGTCACCTCGCCGGAGATCAGCGTCTCGGTCGACTTCTCCCCCGCGCGGCCCGCCTCGATCTCGACCTTCGCGCCGATGTTCAGGCCCGCCTCGGCGATCAGCCCGCCGGTCTGGTCGAGGAAGGTGAGTTCGAACATGTCCGGCAGGTGCAGGTGGGTGTCCACCACCGCGCGGATCAGCTTCGGGCTCACCGTCGGGGACAGCGGCAACGGCACGCCCGAGCCGACCTTGATCGTCGGCGCGACGACCGCGCCGGAGGGGGCGGGCAGCAGGCCGGTCATCGCAGTTCCTCGGGGTTGGGCAGGTACACCGTCGTCCCGGGGCGCAGCCGCGCCGGATCGGTGATGCCGTTGATCTCGGCGATGCGGCGCCACAGACCCGGCCGTCCATAGTGGACGTTGGCGATGGACGGCAGCGTCTCGCCCAGGGCCACGGTGTGCGCGCGCCTGCCCGGCAGCCCGCCCGAGGTCGGGTTGGTGGGCAGCGTGGCGAGCAGGCTCGGCGACTCGGTGAGCGTCAGGTTGACGTGCGCGCGGATCGGGATGCCTTCCGGGGTGAACCGCTTGTACCGGATGTCGCAGCCGGTGAGCTTCACCGAGTACATGAACCCGATCATCGGCGGGCCCCACTGGAACGTCAGGTCCGGCGGATCGGTGGCCAGGTTCACCCCGGCCAGGGCCATCAGCTGGCCCAGGAACCCGGTCGACGGGCTCATCCAGGTGAGCAGCGTGTCGCACCGGGACTTGGTGTCCAGGCCCTGGAAGACCACGCCCTGCAACCGGATCTGCGAACCGGGCACCCGCCGGGTGACCGGTGGGCTGGCGCCTCCGGGCGTGCCCGCCTGCGGCCCCATCGAGGGGTAACTGCCGACCGAAGCCGTGCGCTGGAACGAGATCTCCTTGGGGTTGAACTCGAACAGCACCACCCCGAGCGCGGTGACGTCGAGGCAGCGCAACATCGCGGGCACCCGCGCGCCGGATTTGGCGATCGGCACCGCGGCGGGCACCGCGCCGACCGGCGGCGCGGCCGCGGCGGTGTGCACGGATGCGGTCATGACCCCTCCCTCACAGGAACCCCTCGTGCACGAGTTCCAAGGTCTCCATGGCGATCCCGGCCGTGCTGGCGTCCAGTTCCGGACCGTCCCATCTGGCCGGGTAGACGTTGCGCAGCTGCCAGCTGGTCACCGGATTGGCCCGCGAGTCGAGCAGGGTGATCTGCGCGGTGCCGCCGACCGGGGCCGTGCGGGCGTTGACCCACCGGGAAACCTGCTGCCGCAGCCAGTTCTGCACCTTCATCGAGTCCTGCGCGTTCATCGCCCGTTTCAGCGTGATCGTCTTGTACTCCAAGCGGTTCGGCAGGATCGTCACGTGCTCGTAGTTGCCGCCGTCCTCCACCGCCTCGTACTTGAAGTCGACGCTCAGCCCGTGGCAGTGCCCCCAGCCGCCGAGGTCCATCCCGTCCACCACGACGGTGAACCGGGTGGTCAGGCCGAGTAACGCGTTGAGGCTCAGCGGCATCGCTCAGACCTGCTTCTGGTCGTTCAGGAAACCCCGGTGCGCCAGTTCGAGGGTTTCCAGCGCGACCTGGCTGGCCCCGGCGTCCATCCCGGTGATCGACCACTTCACCGGCATCACGTCCCGCAGTTCCCAGTCGCTGAGCGGGCTCGTGTAGTCGATGGTGAACAGGGCGACCGTGGCGACGAACAGTTCGGTCTCGAAGGACGTCTTGTCCAGCCACTGCTTGACCTTCTGCGTCTCGTCGGAGACCGCGCGGGACAGCTTCACGTTGGTGTACTTGGTGTTCCCGGGGAAGTACCAGCGGTCGTTCCCGGCGTCGCCCGCGCGGTACTCGGCGACCTCCCAGGTGACGTCCAGGCCCTCCACCTTCGCCCAGCTGCCCAGGTCGTACTCCGACTTCCCGGTCATGGTCACCTTGAACCGGTTCGCCATCGCGACCTTGGTCGAGTCGTTCAGCGGCATCTGTGTTTCCTCCTAACGAAAGTCGGCGAGCAGCCCGGCGCGCTCCCGGTCGACGAGCAGTTCGGTGCGCAGGCGGGTGCGCAGCCGGTCGTAGATCCGGGTGGCCAGGTCCTCGAGGTCGAGCTGGTCGGTGGCGACGGACCTCGGCCCGCTCGCCGGGCGGCCGGTGTCCTCGGCCGGGCGGATGGCCGCGGGGCTCGCGAATGCGGCAGGCTGCTGCCCCGTTCCGGCGGCGCCCGGCGACGGCGTCCGGGGCTGTTGTGCGGCCTGCTGCCGCGCGTCCTGGCGGCGGGCGAACTCGATCGATCCGGCGATCCCGCCGAAGTCGCCGCCGAAACCGGTCCACCACGGCCGGGGCCGTTCGGCGGTTTGGCCGGGCGCGCTCGGTTGACCGGGCGGGCCGCCGCGGCTGGCTTCGCGGTGCACGATCGCGCGGACCTCGTCGACCTCGGCCAGGTCGAGCGCGGCCTTCGGCTCCTCGACGCGGCTGGCCCGGTCCATGTTGATCGCGCGCAGGCGGTCGTCTTCGAGTTCCCGCTGCCGCTGGCTCCAGTCCACTGTGGAGTAGTTGGCCGCGGAGATCGGCCGACCGGGTGGCGACGCGGGCTGCGGCTGACCTTGCCCGGCCAAGCGGACACCGCCGAAGAGGGCGGCATCCCCGCCGAGCAGGGCGGACAGCCGCTGCTGGACCGTCGGCTGCGCGGCTTGCTGTTGCGCGGGTTGCTGTTGGGTGAGCGCGGGATTGGTCCACTCGTGGATCACCCGGCGCGCCGAATGCTCGGCGATCTGGCCCACCTCCTGCCGCACCGGCGGGGTGAGGTTCGGCGTTTCCGGTGCGCGTTCCAGCGGCGCGTCCTGCACCACGTCGTGCGGAACCGCCGGGTGGATCAACGGCGGCAGTTCTTCCACTGTGGACACCGGGAGACCGGGAGCTGCCTCGGCGGCGACCGCCTGCGCCTCCAGCGCGCGACCGAGCGGTGAGCCCGGTGGCGGCATGCTCGAGCCGAGGCGGCGCTGCTGGGCGGCGTGCACGAGCTCGTGCGCGAGCAGGCCCCGCGCGCGTTTCGACTCGACGGGTCCGGCCGCGTCGGGCAGGTACACCCGGCCCGCCCGAGTCACCGCGCGGGCGCGGCGCGGACGCACCTGCGCCTCGGCCGCCGGGCCGCGGTGGACCGGGACGTCGGAAACGTCCACGCCGAGGCTGCGGCGCACCGCTTCGGCGAGGTCGAGGGGTGGCCCGGCGATCGCGGGCGGCATCGGCGGCACCGGTGGTGGCGGCGAAAGGTCCCGTGGTTCGGGCCGTTCCGGCTCGTCCTCGGTGTTGTCCGGGCTGTCCGGGTTGTCCGCCCCGCTCGACGCGACCGGCTCCGGCGCGGCAGCCGGTTCCAGTGCGGCAGCCGCTTGCGGTTCCGCGGGAGGTTGCGGTTCGGCGGGCGGCTCCTGGACCGGACGGGAGCGCGGCGGGCCGAGGCCGAGCCGCCGGGTCTGGCCGAGGTTCGCCCGGCGGCGCGGTTTCACCGGAGCCTGCTCCGGGGTCGCGGCAGGCGGCGAAACGACTGGTTTGTCCACAGTAGATGGCTCGCGGAAGTCCGGTGGTTCCGGAGCGGGCAGCGGCTGGGCGGCCTCGGCGTACCGCAGCCAGGCGGGCGCGCGGTACGGCACGGCCGGTTCCCGGGCCGGGCCGACGTATTCGCCGACCGCCTTGGTCAGCTCCGGATGCCGCAGGGCCACCGGACGTACCGCGGCCCGGCGGCGCACCCCGCGCGCCAGTTTCGGCAACGAGACCACGTCGACCGGTTCCGGCCGCGGCGCGTGCCGGATCTCGGCGAGCCCCGCCACCTGCCCGCGGGGAACCTCGACCTCCGGGGCCGTGCCGGGCCGGGCGCCCGGGAGCGGGGGCGCGATCCCGGGCGGGCCGGTGGTCAGCGGGGCGGCCGACCGCAGCACCGGGCGCAGCGGGGCGAGGCTCGCCCACTGTCGCCGTCCCCCGACGACGGCGACAGGGGCGTTCTTGGCGCCCTTGCGGCGAAACGGCCAGCGCATCCGGTTCCCCGTTCGGTTCTGCTACGGGCCTTCTCGCGCGTAGCGGGCGTGAATGGTGCCGACCTCGGCGATGATCCGCTCGCGGGCGGGATGCTCGAGGCCGAGGATCTCGTCGAAACTCCAGTGCAGGTAATAAGCCAGGTACGCGACCTCTTCCCAGAGGCGGTCGGCCGCGTACGTCAGGATCCCCCCGGCGCATCACCGGCCACGTCGACCGCGAACCCGGCGCCGCAGTGCGGGCAGTCGACCGAGACCTCGGTGTGCCCGTCGGCGTTGATCCGGCGGTAGAGGTCCTGCAGGAAGGCCAGGTCCGAGGCGAACAGGTTCTCGATGACGAACGTGTCCACTCCCCCGAGGCCGCCCAGCGCGGTGACCGTGCGCTCGAGCAGCAGCACGGTCAGGTAGGCCGGGTTCTGCTTGCCCCGCTGATCGGACTGCGCGGTGATCTCGTCCCGCGCGGTGGCCAGCCGCATCACGCCCTCGCGGTGCACGGTCCCGTGCTCGTCGACGTACCCGCGCGGCAGCGTGAACGGGTATTCCGTGCGCAGACCGGTTTCCAGGGCGGCCGTCACGCGGACACCCGCTGGATCCGCTCGGACACGATCGTGACGCTCTCGGTGAGCACCTCGTTGGCCGACGCCTTCAGCGCGCCGATCTCCAGTTTGGACGGCCACGCGTTCTCCAGGTGGTACCGGGCCACCGGGCTGCCGTCGGTCGCGTACATCACCAGCGAGCAGCTCTTGCGCGCGGCGACGATGTCCCCGTTGAGCACGGCCTCGTGCCACGCCCACAGCTCCATGCCCTTGTTCTTGCCGCGTTTGAGCACGATCGTCGCGGGTTCGGCCTTGCCCGGGAGCTTCTTGAGGATGACCTCCTTGTCGGTCGACTCCATCAGCTCGACCGGTTTCACCTCGGTGGTGATGCCCTGCAGTTCGGTGAACGACGCGATCTCGTAACCGTCGATGGTGATCGAGAACCGGGACGCGGTGAGGGCGTCACCGGCGCCAAGCCCGCCTGCCATGGTGTTTCTCCTTTACCTTGAAGCGGTCATTCCTCGAGCCCGGCGCCTTCGGCGAACTGGGAAACGCGGAACACCACGAATTCGGCCGGTTTGACCGGGGCGATCCCGATCTCGACGGTGAGGATTCCGGCGTCCCGGTTCTCCTGCGGGTTGTTCTCCTCGTCGCATTTCACGAAGAACGCCTCGTTCGGGGTGCGCCCGAACAGCGCGCCGTCCCGCCAGACCCGGCGCAGGAACATGGTCACCGTGCGTTTCACCGAATCCCACAGCTTCGGGTCGTTCGGTTCGAACACCACCCAGTTCGTGCCCTGCAGGATTGATTTCTCGACGTAGTTGAACAGCCGGCGCACGTTGAGGTAACGCCATTCCGGATCGCTGGACAGCGTGCGCGCGCCCCACACCCGGATCCCCTGGCCGCGGAAGGAGCGCAGGCAGTTCACCGCGATCGGGTTGAGCAGATCGTGTTCGCCCTTGGTGATGTTCAGCTCGAGGGTCACCGCGCCGCGCACGACCTCGTTCGCGGGCGCCTTGTGCACCCCGCGGGAGGAGTCGTTGCGCGCCCACACCCCGGCCAGGTGCCCGCTCGGCGGCACGAACACCTGGGTCCCGGCGACCGGGTCGGCGACCTTGATCCACGGCCAGTACAGCGCCGCGTACTTCGAGTCGTAGCCGGTGACGTCCTCGCGCCATTCCTTGACCTGCTGGGCGTTCAGCCCCGGCGGAGTGTCCAGGATGGCCACCCGGTCGCTCATCAGCTCGCAGTGCGCGATCATGCCGAGCTGCACGGCCTTGACGTCCTCGGCGGTCATCGTGCCGCGCTGGTAGGCGGCCATCAGGTCCGGCACCGCGAGCATGGTGACCTCGTCGACCGCCTCCAGGCCGCCGAATCCGGTGCGGTCGGCCGAATCGCCGACGTAGTCCCGCGCGTCGACGGCCACCGCGGCGGGCGCGGCCAGTTCGACCTGGCCGGTGCGCGGGACGGCCAGCGCCTTGCCCTTGGTCTCCTCGACCGTGATCAGCTTGGACTGCTGGCGCAGCACGGTGGCCACGTTGGCGGCCCCGCGTTTGGTGGTGAGGTTGTCGAACGTCTCGACCGGTTCGCCGCCCTTGCGCACCACCAGTTTGAAGGTGTCGTCGGCCGCCTCGGTCGCCGGGGCGACCTCCACCGAGAGGTCCCCGTTGGCCGCCGACCGCGCCGAGAGGGTCAGGCCGCCGGGCAGTTCGGCGGTCGGCAGGGCGGCGGGCTGGTCGCCGTTGCCGCTCGCGCCGCCGACCCGGACCACGTAGGCGACGCCGCCGCCGTTGAGGAAGTAGCCGTACACCGCGTGGGCGAGGTAGCAGCCCTCGACGAAGTCGCCGAAGGTCTGCTTGAACTGGGTCCAGTTGGTCACCAGGACCGGTTCGTGCAGCGGACCGCGTTCGGCGAAGCCCACGAAGGCGGCGACCGCGGTGCCGACCGCCTCGATCGGCCGGGAGCCGGAGGCGACCTCTTCCATGTAGACGCCGGGCGCGAGGTAACTGCTTGCCATCTCGGGAAGCCTCCTTGACTAGCGGGTCCGCGGAAAAAGGGTGACAACCAGGTGATCCGTCCCGCACCGCCGCCGGGGGCGGCGCGCCGGGCAGCCGGAACCGCCCCTTCGGGCGGCCGCCGGGTCCTTCTGCCGATCCGGCGGCCGCGACACCCTGGAACCGTGATCACTCAGGTCGACGACGCGTTGTGCCAGCTGCTGGGCAGGAACCTGCCGCAGGGCACGGTGGTGCGGCTCGACCCGCCCAAACCGACGTGGCAGACCGAGACCCCGGCGCGGGCGGTGGACCTGTTCCTGTTCGGGCTGGCCGACGACCGGGCCAGTCGCGAAGCCGGCTCCCAGGAGGTCCGGGACGCGCGCGGCGCCGTGGTGCGGCGCAGCGATCCGGTGCGCCGCTGCGAACTGTCCTATTTGGTCACCGCGCGGGCGCCGGAGGTGCGCGGCGAGCACGAGTTGCTGGACCACGCGTTGCGGGTGATGGTCTTCGCCGACGCGGTGCCGGAGTCGTGCTTCGACGGGGAGTTCGACCACGGCGGGCTGCCGGTGCTGCTGCGGGTGGCCGACACCGGACCCGGACAGCTGTGGAGCAGCCTGGGCATGCCCGCGCGCGCCGCGTTCGTCGCCACGGTCAGCGTGCCGATGCCGCCCGAACCGGAGACCGACCTCGCGAAGCCCGCGGAGAAGCTGGCGCTGCGCAGCGGGCGGAAGGTGCCGCCGAAACCGCGGAAGTGGCCGCTCACCCCGGCCGGAAACCGGCGCTGGCAACGGATTCCGCCGCCGGAGGAGCCGTGAGCCCGGCGGCGAAACAGGGTGACCAGGTGGTCGGCACCGATATCCACATCGTGCTGGTCCCGACGCCCGGCGGACCGGTGCCGACGCCGACCCCGTTGCCGTTCAACGGGATCCTCACCGGCGGGTGCAGCCCGAACGTGCTGGTCGGCGGCGCCCCGGCGGCCACGGTCGGCAGCACGGCGACGAATTCGCCGCCGCACATCCCGCCGGGCGGACCGTTCCAGATCCCGCCGACCAACACCGGCGTCGTGGTCCGCGGCAGCGCGACCGTCCTGATCAACGGCAAACCCGCCGCGCGCGCCGGGGACACGGTCAACACGTGCAACGACCCCGCCCCGGCCCCCACCAGCTCCATCGTCGCCACCAGCACCGTCCAAATAGGACCTTGATAGGACCTTGACGGCCCGGGGCAGGCCCGCCGCCCGGCCCGAAAGCGCGCGCACTTTCGGGCCGGGCGAACCGGCCGGAACACTCACGACCCCCAGCACTCGGCATCCCCACCCCAACCGGCCACCACCCCCACCTCAAGCAGGCACCAGCCGCCGGAGGGATTCGAGTTCGCGGTTGAGCTGGTCGGTTTCGCGCTGGATCTGCTCGGCCTGGCTGAACAGGCCGGAATGCTTGAGGCACTCGTGCAGCGCCGCCTCGGCCGCGGCGAAGGTCAGGCCGGTGGTGATCACCAGGCTGACCGTCGCGGGCGCGGCGACCGCGCCGACGCCGGAGCCGAGTTCGGCGGTCAGCGCCGCGGCGGCCGCCGCGAAGGCCGCACCGGCGGCGGTCGCCGCGAGGAATTTGTCCAGGCATGCCATGGCTTCTGCTCCTTACTAGGCGGTGGCCTGCCGGCCGTGTTCGGCGACGTTCTGCGTGACGCCCAGGCTCGCGTAGTGCTCCTTGGCGCCTTCCTCGGTCGCGGTCACCCGCGCCCACTTGGCGATGGTCGGGTAGTGGTCGAGGTTGACCGCGACCCCGTGACCCGCGCCGTGCATCGGCTGCCACTGGCTGCCGTCCCACCAGTAGTTGCCGTCCTCGGAGATCTGCCTCCCCGCCTGCGGGGTGACCCGGGTGCCCTCCTGCGGAGTCACCAACTGCCACCGCGTCCCGTCCCACCAGTAGTTGCCGTCTGCCGACCGTTGCGCGCCGGGTGGCACGTTGCTCATCGGCTGCCTCCTCACTCTCCGACCGCTTCGGGCGCTTAAGACTGTGCCGCCGAACCCGGCCGAATTTCAGGGCATCGCGGGCGCCCGATGGGGCAGGACCAGCCGCCCCGGCGGTCACGGCTTCGCGGTGAGCCGGTCCCGCAGTTCCGGGTGGTCGGAGATCGTGGTGCCGATGAGCACCAGCCCGCCGATCGAGGCGAGTTCGTTCCCGAAATCCGTTCCGTCGGCCGATTCCCGCGTGGCGTGGACCTCGAGCCGGTAGTCCACCTCGCCGGTGACCCGGATCCGGACGCCGTCGAGGGCCCGTTCGAAATCGGTTCGGCAGACCCCTTCGAAGGCCAGGATCGACGGCGGCTCGTGGGCCGAACGCAGCTGCCGGAACCGGTGCCCGGCATCGGAACTGATCCGCGGCTCCGGGGAAGCCATGCCCTGCACGAAAACCCCGGACGCCAGCGCGTCGAGGGCGGCGAGCGCACGGGCCCGGTCGGGACCGCCGGGGCAGGTCACGTCCAGCACCCCGTCCAGGGCCAGCCGGACCGCCACCGACACCTTGCCGATCCTGGTCACCGCGCCCGCCAGCGGCGCCCGGGGCAACGGAAAGGAGAAGGACGGAACATCGGCGGCCTTCCCGGTCATCCGCCCACGGTAGGAGCCCGCGCCCGGCGCCGAATACGCCCCATGGGGCAGCGATTCGGGCGCGATCCCCCGCATCACCGATCTTGGCCGTGGCGCGCGGGCACTCCGCACGCCACGGCCGGTGTCCACTGTGGTCAGTTGCTCAGCACCGGGGCGGGCCGCTCTTCCGCTGAAGTTTCCGCCTTGCGATCCCGCAGCATCCCGAAGGCGACCACGGCGGCCACCAGGACGCCACCGGCGCTGGCGAGGAACGTGGTGGACAGGGCGGAGGTGAAGGCGTCGCGGGCGGTCTCGGCCAGCCCGGGCACCACGAGCGCGTCGGGGAGGGAGTGCCGGGCCGGTTCGGGCGTCGACGCGGGCATGGCCGCGGCGAAGCTGCCGGACAGCACGCTGCCCAGGACGGCGATGCCGAGCGCCGCGCCCATCTGCTGGATGGTGTCGTTGAGCGCGGAACCGACCCCGGCCTGCTCGGGCGGCACCGCGCCCATCAGCGCCGCGATCGCCGCGGGCTGCGCCAGGCCCGCTCCGGCGCCGAGCAGGGCCAGGTCGAATGCCAGCATCGCGAAGCCCTCCTCGGCGGAAACGGTCGCCAGCAGGCCGAACGCGGCCGCCACCAGCACCATCCCGACGACCGCGCACGCCCGGTTGCCGACCTTCTGCCCCAGCGCGGCGCCGAGGGTGTTGAACGCGAGCGAGGCCACCGCCATCGGGATGAACGCCAGGCCCGCCTGGGTGGGCGAGTACCCGAGCACGAACTGCAGGAACTGGGTCAGCACCAGCAGCAGGCCGCCGTTGCCGATCTGCACCAGGGTGAGCGAAAGGCTGCCCCCGCTGAAGTTGCGGTCGCGGAACAGTTTCAGCGGCACCATCGGCGACGGCGTGCGCGCCTCCCAGCACACGAACCCCGCCAGGCCGAGCACGGCCACGGCCCCCGCGATCAGGGTGCCGGGATGGGTGAGGCCGTTCCGGGGCAGTTCGATGATGGTCCCGACCAGTGCGGTCATCCCGATCACCGACAGGATCGCGCCGAACGGATCGGGTTTCTGCCAGGGTCCCTTGGATTCCGGCATCAGCACCAGCGCCGCGATGATCGCGAGCACCGCGATCGGGACGTTGATCAGGAAGACCGCGCCCCACCAGAACCACGCGATCAGCGCGCCACCGAGGACCGGGCCGCCGACCAGGCCGACCATGGCGACCGCGCTCCACGCGGCCATCGCCTTGCGCCGCTCGGCGTCGTCGAACACGGTGATCAGGATCGACAGCGTGCTCGGCATCACCAGGGCCCCGCCGACGCCCATCACGACCCGGCCGACGATGAGCTGCACCGGGTCCGCGGCGAACGTGGCCAGCAGGGAGGACGCGCCGAACAGCGCGAGCCCGATGATCATGATCTTCCGGCGGCCGAACCGGTCGGACAGGCCGCCCGCGGTGAGCAGGAGCCCGGCGAAGACCAGGATGTAGGAATCCAGGATCCACTGGGTGTCCTGGGCGGTGGCGCCGAGATCCTCGGCGAGCGGCGGGACCGCGACCGTGAGCACCATGTTGTCGATCACCAGCACCAGCGTGCTGAGGCACAGCACGATCAGGATCAGCCAGCGTCGCGGATGACGTTGTTCCATCGGAAAAGACCTTTCGAAGAGTCGGACGCGAGCACCTGCCCCAGTTTGCGAACGTCGTTCTCGTGTTGCGCACACTGTACGCATACTGCGAATGGTGCGTCAACTGCGCACACCGTGCGCTAAGGTGGCGGGGGACGAGAGGAGACCGCGATGGCAGCCGACGAGCAGACGATCCCTTCGGTGTGGGCGCGCCCGCGCAAGCGGGAACAACCCGCGCTGAGCCGGGCGCAGATCGTGGCCGAGGCGGTCCGGCTGCTGGACGCCGACGGCCTCGAAGCCCTGAGCATGCGCAAACTCGGCACCCGGCTGGACGCCGGAGCCACCTCGCTCTACCGGCACGTGGCGAACCGCGACGAGCTGATCGAACTGGTCGTGGACGAGGTCTACGGCGAGATCCGGGTGCCGGAGGTCGCGGATCCGGACAACTGGCGGGAGCCGGTGACCGCCTGCGCCCGCAGCGTGCGGTCGATGATCCTGCGGCACCCCTGGATCGCGTCGGTGCTCGGCGAGGTGGGGCTGTCCCACCTCGGCCCGAACGTCATGCGGCTGAACGACCGCATGCTCGCCCTGCTCGAGGCGGCCGGTTTCCCCGCGGACGAGGCCGACCGGGCGATCAGCGCGATCGTCGCCTACGTCACCGGGATGGGCATCAGCGAAGCCGCCTGGCTGACCACGGTCGCCCGCAGCGGCCAGTCCGAACGGGAGTGGGCCGAACGCCTGCGCCCGGCCGCGGAACGAGCCGCCGAGCCCTATCCGCGGCTGCGGAACGGATTCAGCGCGCAGACCAGCCCGCGGCGGGCGCGCGAGGAGAAGTTCGACTACGGGCTCGAGCGGATCCTGGACGGACTGGAGACCCGGCGGGGTTAGCGCGGGACGCGTTCGGCGGGCCAGCGGACCTCGCCAACGTCACCGGGTCGCGGCACCCGGAGGAAGATGCTGAACACGGCCGGGCGCTTGCTGGACAGCTCCAGCCGCCCGCCGTCGGCCTCGGCGAGCGCTCGGGCGAGCGCCAGCCCGACCCCGGTCGACCCGCCGCCGGAGAAACCGCGTTCGAAGATGTGCGGCGCGAGCTCGTCCGGGATCCCGGAACCGGTGTCGCCGACCTCCACGACCACCGTTCCCTCCGCGTCGCCGCGCCGGGCCGCGAGGGTGACCGTGCCCGCACCGTGGCGCTGGGCGTTGTCCAGCAGGACGCCGATCACCTCGCGCAGGCGGCCGGGCGTGGCGCGCGCCATCAGCCCGTCGCCGACGCGCAGGCGCAGGTTGCGGCCCTCCGCGCGCAGCAGCTGCCGCCATTCCTCGGCGATCTCGGGCAACATCGTTTGCAGGTCGACCGGTTCGGTGCCGACCTCGCTCGCCGCGCGGGCCGCGGCGAGCAGTTCGTCCAGCGCCTCGGCCAGCCGATCGGCCTGCTCCTGCGCGGCGCGGGCGTCCTCCGCGACGTCCGGATCGGACACCACGGTCAGCGATTCCAGCCGCAGCTGCAGGGCGGTCAACCGGCTCCGCAGCTGGTGCGAGACGTCCCCGACGAGCTGCCGTTCCCGCTGCACGAGCTGCGCGAGCGCGGCCCCGGACGCGTCCAGCGCCTCGGCCACCATGTCCAGTTCGCCCACGCCGTACCGACTCGGATCGGCGCGGAAGTCGCCACCGCCGAGGCGCGAGGCGCGGTCGGCCACGTGCCGCAGCGGCCGGGCCAGGCGCCGCGCGGTGACCGTGGCGACGACCGTGCCGGTGCCGACGGACAGCACGACCAGCAGCACCACGGCCACGGTGAACTGGGTCTGCTGGGACCGCATCGGCCCGGCCGGGGTGGACAGTTCGACCGTCCCCTGGCGGGCGATCGGCACCACCTCGGTCAGCGTTTCCCCGTTCGGCGCGGCCCCCTCGGCCAGCGGCGGGGTGTCCGCCCGGCGCACGATGAGCTGCCCGCCCGGCGGGATGGCGACCCGCACCTCGTCCAGGCTGATCGGCTGGCCGTTGGCGATCTCGTTGTCCAGGGTCGCCGCGATCCGCCCCGCGCTGGTGCGCAGGTTCTCCCGGTGGATGTTGTCGACCAGGAGCCAGGTGGTGATGCCGAGCGGGATCCCCAGGGCGGCCCCGGTGACCGCGACGGCCAGCAGGATGGCCAGCAGGATCCGACGGCGCATGCGCTACTCGGCGTTGAAGCGGAAGCCGACGCCGCGCACGGTCGCGATCCGGCGTTCCCCGTCGCCGGAGTGCACGGATCCGGCCTTGCCCTCGCTCGCGATTGCGAGTTTGCGGCGCAGCCACGACATGTGCATGTCCAGGGTCTTCGAGGTCTTGGACTCCAGGTCGTTCCACACCTCGGACAGGATCTCGTCGCGGCTGACCACCTGCCCGGCCCGGCTCATCAGCACGCGCAGCAGCTCGAACTCCTTGTTCGCGAGCTGGATCTCGCGCCCGTCGACGGTCACCAGCCGCGCGCCGAGGTCCATCCGGACCCCGCCCGCGTCCAGCACCTCGGGCACCCGCCTGCGCAGCAGCGCGCGGATCCGGGCGAGCAGCTCGGCCAGCCGGAACGGTTTGGCCACGTAGTCGTCGGCGCCCGCGTCCAGCCCGACCACGAAGTCGACCTCGTCCGTGCGCGCGGTGAGCATCAGGACCGGGAGTTCGGTGCCGCTGGCGCGCAGCCTCCGGCACACCTCGAGGCCGTCCATCCCGGGCAGTCCGAGATCGAGAACGAGCAGGTCGACCCGCTGTTCGGCGGTGGCGTCCAGCACGGCCGGGCCGTTTTCCACCACCTTGACCTCGTAGCCTTCCCGCTGCAGCGCACGCGACAGCGGATCCGCGATCGCCGGATCGTCCTCGGCAAGTAGCACCATGCTCACCTGGCCAACTCTACGACCGCGGGGCGTGAAAACATCGTCACCGTGCCCAGCTACTCCGATGATCTGGACCTCGCCGGACGCCTCGCGGACGCCGCCGACGCGATTACCAGCGCGCGGTTCCGCGCCCTCGACCTGGACGTGCGGCGCAAGCCCGACCGCACCCCGGTCACCGACGCCGACACCGCGGTCGAGGACGCCATCCGCGCCGTGCTGGCCGCCGAGCGCCCGGGTGACGGGGTCGCCGGTGAGGAGCGCGGCGGTTCCGCTTCCGGCACCGGCCGCACCTGGGTGGTCGACCCGATCGACGGCACCAAGAACTTCCTGCGCGGGGTACCCGTCTGGGCGACCCTGATCGCGCTGGTCGACGGCGGCGCGCCGGTCGTCGGCGTGATCAGCGCGCCGCTGCTCGGCCGCCGCTGGCGGGCCGCGGCGGGCGCCGGGGCCTGGGTCGCCGACGCCAGCGGCGACCGGCGGATCTCGGTGTCCGGCGTGTCGTCGCTCGAGGACGCCTACCTGTCCACCACGGATCTCAACTCGTGGACGGAGTACCACTCGCGCGAGGCCTACCTGGCGCTGACCGAGGCGTGCTGGGAAACCCGGGCGTTCGGTGATTTCTGGCACTACTGCCTGGTCGCCGAGGGGGCCCTGGACCTCGCCGCGGAGGCCGTGGTGAACCCGTGGGACGTGGCGGCCGCGCAGATCCTGGTCACCGAGGCGGGCGGCCGGTTCACCGACCTGACCGGCGAGCCGCGCTTCGACGGCGGCAACGCGCTGGCCTCCAACGCCGCCCTGCACCCCGCCGCCCTCGCCCTCCTGCGGCGCCCCTGACCGAAAGCGGTGTCAGGGCACCGCCTGGGTGGGCAGGAGGCCGACCGCGCCGCGGGCGACCTGGGACCAGGCGAGCCGGCCGAACAGGTAGTGGCAGGCCACCTGCTCATTGGTGAAGCGGGCCCAGTCGTACCGGTTGCCCTGTTCCCGCCAGAACACCTCCCACGCGCCTTCGCCGTCAACTTCGGATTCCTCCGCGCGCAGCACGCACCAGGCGTTGTCCGCCTCCGCGCCGACCGAGACCACCTCGTGCGGCACGCCGATGGCCTCCAGCCAGCGCACGATCGATTCGACGTTCACGGCGCCGCTTCCTCCTCGAAGGTGATGTCGGCGAGATAGCCGAGGGTGACCAGTTCGTCGGCCGAATACGGCGCCCGGTACCGCACCCCGCCGCCGGGCTGGGCGAACCAGGGCGCGGAAACTCCTTGCCACATCGGGACTTCGCGCACCACCCGGTACCGCCGGTACTCGGCTTCGCGATGCGCGGGCGGGAGCGCGCGCTGGGCGAACGGCGTGCCGTCGGGCGCGAAGACGCGGCCGTGCACGCCGCCGAACCGGTCCAGGACGGTGCCCGGCGGCAGCAGCTCCGGATCGCCCGGTTCGTGGCAGCCCTCGGGATGGAGCTCACCGGGCGGCCAGGCGTACTCCGGGGTCGAACCGCGGTACCCGGCCAGGTACCGCAGGTTCCAGTCGCGTTCGTTCAGCTCGCCCAGGGGATCGTGGCCCGCGAGGATCCCGGCGGCGGGCGAACGCGGCGGCGTGGGCAGGCGGCGCCAGCCTTCGCGCACCTTCGCCAGCGCGTCGAGCGTGGTGATCTCGTCCGAACGCGGGTGATCGTGCGGCGGGAACCGCAGACCGGAGGCGTAGGCGACGTCGTCGGGCGGCACCGGGAGCTGGCGCGCGGGCCGGTCGGACGCCACCGGGAGGTGGCCGATCGGGAACATGTGCACCAGGAACAGCGCGATGACGCTTTCCCGTTCCTGCCGCGGCGCGCCCAGCGGGGGCGGGGCGACCGGGGCCGCCGCGCGCGGCGGCGGGGGCGGGGGCGCCGAGTCCGAACGCGCACCCGGGTGGAGCGGCGGGGCGAAGGGCTGCGGCTGCCGGGGCGCGGCGGCGCCGGGAACACCGCCCGCGACGGCGCCGAACTGCGGCGCGGCGGGCGGGGCGGGCGGGGCGCCGTAGGGCGGGGGGCCGTACCCGACCGGCGGGGGCGCGACCGGCGGCGGCAGCGGGCTCGCCGCCGGGGGCGGAGGCGGTACTGGCGCGGGTGGTGGCGGGGCGAGTGCGGCGTCGGTGAACCCGGCGGCGACGGTGTGTCCCGGCACCGGGTGCCCGCCGGGCGGGCCGAGCGGAATCCCGGCCGACGGCGTGGGCACCTCGTCGAAACCGCCGGGGGCCAGCAGCCCGCCGTA
This sequence comes from Amycolatopsis anabasis, assembly GCF_009765355.1. Taxonomy (GTDB): domain Bacteria; phylum Actinomycetota; class Actinomycetes; order Mycobacteriales; family Pseudonocardiaceae; genus Amycolatopsis; species Amycolatopsis anabasis. The sequence goes on from NZ_VTHK01000068.1 coordinate 20,801, forward strand.
CTGCGCGGGCGCCGCCGGGGCGGGGTCGATCCGGATCGGGCCGGTACCGGGCTCGGGCACGCCGGGGTGGCCGAACGGGTGGTCGGGAACCACCGAGCCCGGATGCGCGGCGACCGATCCGACCGGCTCGGGCAGGTCCACGTGCACCGGACCGGTCGTCACGGCGTCGTGCACGGCACCCGCTCCCGCGTCCACAGTGGACAGTACTTGCGCGGGAAGTCCGGTCACCGCGCCGAGGAGCCCGGCTTGCCCGTGCTCGGTGTGCGTGCCGGGCTGGGGATCGACGACGTCCCGCACGGCGGACACCGGCGGGCCCGCCGCCGGGCCGATCGCCCCGGCGAGGCCGTCGGTCACCGCGGTCACGTTGGCCGCCGTGCCCCGCAGCGCGGTGTCCAGGCCGAGCAGCGCGGCCGGATGCCCGGCCGACGCGGCCACGTGCGCCGCGTCCCGGTTCTTCGCCGCGTCGACGAGCTTGCGGACCAGTTCGACCTTGGCCTCGCCGATCTGGTCGGCGGCGTGCTCGAGGCGCCCGGCCGCCTGCCCGGCGCCGCGGGCCGCGGTGGTCAGGTGCCCTTCGTCCGGGTCGACGAAACCGGACCAGAGCCGCGCCGCCTCCTCCCCCGCGGGGCCGGACATCGCGCCGACCGCCTGGCCCGCGGTGGCGTCCGCGTCGGTGGCGAGCGCGGTGAGCCGCTGCTGGGCGTCCCGCCACGCCTTGGCCTGTTCGCGCAGGGCGTCCTCGTCGGCCTGCGGCCAGGCGGTCTGCGTCTCGGCGGCGATGTCGGCGAGTTCGCGGGGAAGCTCGATGCCCATGCGGTGTCCCCTAGCCTTCGGCGCCGGGAAGGGTGCCGGCGGCACCGGTGTCGGTGTCCCGGTAGGACGCCGCGGCCTCGGCGAACTTGCCGCCGACGCCGCCGATCCGGTCCGCGAGGCCGCCTAGTCTCCGCACCGCCTCGTCGGCGGGGCCGCCGTGGGCCGCGGCGAAACTCCGCCCGACCGCGTCGGCGCCCCAGGTGGCCTCGGCGCCGTCGAGCGCGCGGTCCAGGTCGGCGGCGATCGACGCGGCCCGTTCGGCGAGCCCGTCGAAATCCTTCGCCCGCCCGGCGAGCCGGTCGGCGTCCGCTTCGAACCCGGGGCCGGTCATCGGGCCTTCGGCCATTCCTGCTCGTCCACCCAGCTCTTCTCTTCGAAGCTCGCGTCGTCCTCGTCGCGCTCGGTGGCCGGGGCGAGTTCCGCGGCGTCCAGGTCGGCGGTGCCGAGCAGCAGGGCCTGCGGATCGGTGCCCCGCGGCAGCGCCGGGGCGAGCACCTCACCCGCGCCGGTGAGGGCCCGCACGGTCGCCGCGGCGGTCACCCGCACGATCTCGGCGGCCAGTTCCGCGGGCTGGTAGCGGCGGTAGGCCTCGTCGCGGATGGTCAGGGAGGTCAGCGTGCCGCGGGGTCCCACGGTCGCGGTGACCAGTTCGTCGTCGCTGCTCGCCGACGCGCTGATCGCGGCCAGTTCCCGCTGGACCGCGGCGAGGGAATCCCGGCTGCGCCGGTAGTCGGCCAGCAGTTCGTCCACCTGTGCGCGGTGCTCGGTCACGGCACCCTCCCTGCGTCGACGTCTCCAGCCACGGCGATCGGCAACTCCTCTGACGCACGGCCGGGTGCACCGGTTCCCGGCTCCGGGCAAACGTTGCCCTACCGACAGGATGCCCGCATCCGCATCAGCTTCGGATAAGCCCGCCCACCCCTGACCTCGCCGCCGCGATAGGAAGGGACCTTCGCTATCGCCGTACGGGAGCGAGGGACCTTTACTCCGGTTGAACCGTAGTAAAGCTCCCTTGCTGCCGCCGCCGAGCGCGCCGTGGCCCCGGGCGTCGAAGGGGGCTTCGGTGAACGTCAGCCCGCCAGTGCCTTGACCACCCGGGACGGGCTCGGCCGGCCGAGCCGCTCGGCCATCCACGCGCTCGTGGTCACCAGCGCGTCCAGGTCGACCCCGTGTTCGATGCCGAGGCCGTCCAGCATCCACACGAGATCCTCGGTCGCCAGGTTCCCGGTCGCCGATTCGGCATACGGGCAGCCCCCGAGCCCGCCCGCCGACGAGTCCACAGTGGACACGCCGAGGCGGAGCGCGGCGAGCGTGTTCGACAGGGCCTGGCCGTAGGTGTCGTGGAAGTGCACGGCCAGCCGGTCGACCGGCACCCCGGCCCCGGCGAACCCGGCCAGCAGCCGCTCCACCTGGCCGGGCGTGGCCACGCCGATCGTGTCGCCGAGCGAGAGCTGCGAGCAACCGAGCTCCAGCAGCCGGGTGCCCACCCGCACCACCTGCTCGGCGTCCACCGCGCCCTCCCACGGATCGCCGAAGCACATCGACAGGTAGCCGCGCACGTCGAGCCCGGCCTCGCGGGCCCGGGACACGACCGGCGCGAACATGGCGAACTGGGAGTCCACAGTGGAGTTCAGGTTGCGCTTGGCGAACGTCTCGGTGGCGCTGCCGAAGACGGCGATGTGCGCCACCCCGGCGGCGAGCGCCCGGTCCAGGCCCCGCTCGTTCGGCACCAGCACCGGATACCGCACGCCGTCCCGGCGGCGCAGCCCGGCGAGCAGTTCCTCCGCGTCGGCGAGCTGCGGCACCCACTTCGGGTGCACGAAACTCGTCGCCTCCAGGGTGGTCAGCCCCGCCCCGGCCAGCCGGTCCAGGAATTCCAGCTTCACCTCGACCGGGACGACGGTCTGCTCGTTCTGCAGCCCGTCGCGGGCGCCGACCTCCCAGATCGTGACCCTCGACGGCAACCCGGACTCCGACGGCACCCGTTCGGGCAGCCCGACCTCGCGCGCGCCCATCCCGTCAGCGCCGCCCTCGCCCGCGCGGCGGCGGGTCCTGCCGGTACTCCGGCTCCGGGCCGGGATCGGCGTCGCGGCCGTAGTCGTCGTACGGGTTGTCGTTGACCTCGCGGTAGATCAGCGTGTGCACCCGCTCGACGCGCGGGATGTCGTCGAAGCGCAGCGGCTCGTCCGACGCCGATTCGATGATCAGCGTGCCGCAGCCGAACACCCGGTCCAGCAGGCCGTGCTCGAACTGCACGCTGTTGATCCGGGTCAGCGGGATGTCGATGCCGGTGCGCTTGACCACGCCCTCACGAGCGATCAGCCGGTCCGTGGTCACGATGAAATGCGTGGTGCGCCAGCGCACGAACGGGGTCAGGAACAGCCACACGATCAGCAGCAGCGCCACCGCGCCGATCGCGATCAGCGAGACCATGTCCCACGGCGGGTCGACGTCCTTGGCCAGCAGCGCCAGCCAGATCCCGGCGGCCAGCGTGACGATCAGGACGAGGAACGGCCAGATGAGCATCTTGAAGTGCGGATGACTGTGCACTACGACGCGCTCGCCTTCGCTGAGCAGATCGTCTGGATAGGCCACCTCGAACGCTCCCCGTACTCGTGTCCTCGGGCTCACCGCCTGCTGCTGGGCTCACCGTACCGGCGATCCGGCCCGGTGAACCCGACGACACCGCAAATCACGGTCAGTCGTCGGCCACCTGCGGCCGCAGGTGCACCACGTCGCCCGCGAACACCGTGCGCCGCTGCCCGTCCGCGGTGGTGAGCAGCAGCTGACCAGCGGTGTCGACGTCCACGGCCGTGCCGTGCAGCGCGCTCCCGTTCGGCATGATGATCTTCACGTCCTGGCCGATCGTGGCGCAGCGCTCGCGGTACTCCGGGAGCAGCCCGGACCGGGCGAGGCTGCCGCCCGCGGTCCGCCAGCGGCGCTCCCGTTCGGCGAACGCGGTCAGCAGGATCGCGGCGAGTTCGGTGCGGTCGGTGCTGCTCGCGCCCTGCTCGGCCAGCGAGGTCGGCGGCAGCCCGCCCGGCCCCGGTTTCACCGGCTCGCGCGGCGGCCGCACGTTCAGCCCGATGCCGAGCACCACGGCGAGTTCCTCGGACGACACCGCCTCGGCCAGGATCCCGGCGCATTTCGCGCGGTCCGGTCCGGCCAGCACGTCGTTCGGCCACTTCAGCACCGCGGGCACGCCCAGCCGGTCGGTCAGGTCCAGCACGGCGAGCCCGGCGACGAGCGCCAGCGAGCCGAGTTCGGCGAAGGTCACCTCGCGCGGGCGCAGCAGCACGCTCAGGTAGATGCCCGCCCCTTTGGGCGAACTCCAGCTCCGCGCCCGGCGGCCGACCCCGGCCGTCTGCTCCTCGGCGATCAGCACGGTCCGGTCCTCGGCGTCCTCGGCGGCAGCCGCCCGCAGGTCGGCGTTGGTGGAGCCGGTGGTCGGCACCACGTCCACGACCGCGTACCGGTCCCCGAGTTCGGCCCGCAAGCGGCGGGCGTCGATCTCCTGCATGCGCCCAGCGTATTGAATCCGGCGTAATTCCACGCTTTCGAGTTCGTTGTCAGCATGTGGACGCCGAGCAGCCATCTTCTACGCTCACCCCGGTGACGACCTCGCCGATGAAGACCTGGGCCCGGGGCGCGATCGGGCGCGCGTTGATCGCGCTGATCCTGGTGGGCGCGCTGGTGACCTGCGGCTGGCTGCTGATCCGCGACCCCGCCCAGCCCGAGCAGGCGACGGCCGCCGCCGCGGCGGCGGCCGGGGGCACCGGCGGCGGGGCCGTGCCGTCGGGGCCGTCCGTGCTGGAGGCCAGCGCGCCGGTGCAGGCGCAGGCGCCGCGGCAGACCGGCGGCGAACTCGACGCCTGGGCCGCGGGCCTGTCCCCCGCCCTGGACATCCCGGCGCCCGCGCTCGTCGGCTACGCGACCGGCGAACTCACCCTGCGCAAGGAGCGCCCCGGCTGCCACCTGTCCTGGGTGACCCTGGCCGGGATCGGCAAGGCCGGCACCGACCACGGCCGGTCCCGCGGTGGCGCGGACGTCCTCGGCACCGGGAAACCGGGCCTGCGCACCATCGGCGACGCCGCGGTGGCCGCGGGCCGCTCGCTCTGCGCCTCCGGCGCCGACCTGGGCACCGGCAAGGGCTGGTGGAAGGCGATCGCCGGGTTCAAGGACGCGGATCTGTTCCGCCAGCAGGTACTCGGCAACGCGCAGCTGTACTCGACCCTCTCGGTGACCCCGGCGCTGGCCGAGGGCCGCGCGGCGCGCGCGGTCCGGTTCGCCCTCGACCAGCTCGGCCTGCCGTACGTCTGGGGCGGCAACGGCCCGGACAGCGGTTCGGCCGGTTTCGACTGCTCGGGGCTGACCAAGGCGGCCTACGAAAGCGCGGGCCTCCAGCTGCCGCGCACCGCGGACAGCCAGTTCCGGTCGACCCCGCCGGTTCCGCTCAATGAGGAGCCGAAGCTGGGCGATCTGGTCTTCTACGGCAGCCCGGCGACCCGGATCCACCACGTCGGCCTCTACCTCGGCAACGGCATGATGATCAACGCGCCGACCGAGGGGCAGGCGATCCAGATCCACACGTACCACACCAGGGGCGACGACTACACGGGCGCGGGCCGCCCGGAAGCCCGCTGAGCGCCGTGCTCGTCGAGGGTGTTTCCGCGCACGGCACCGAACACTGCGAGACCAGCGCGCTGGGAGTGCTCCTGCGGCACGAGGGGCTGGACCTGTCCGAGCCGATGCTGTTCGGCCTCGGCTCGGGGCTCGCCTTCCTCTACTGGGACGCCAAAAGCATGGACTTCCCGTTCCTGGGCGGCCGGGTCAAACCCTTCGAACTGACCAGGAACCTCGCCGACCGGCTGGGGCTGCGCCTGGACGTCCGGGAAACCACCTCCCCGCGGCGGGCGTGGCAGACCGTGGTGGAGCCGATCGGCGCGGGGCGTCCGGTGGGGCTGCAACTCGACAGCTACCACCTGGAGTACTTCACCTCGAAGATCCATTTCGGCGGCCACATCGTGGCCCTGTACGGCTACGACGACGAACGCGCCCACCTGGTGGACACCCGGCAGCAAGGCGGGGCGGTGACCACGAGCCTGGCCAGCCTGGCCGCGGCGAGGTCCGAACGCGGCCCGATGACCGCGAAGAACCGGTCCTTCACGATCCGCGTGCCCGATGCGCTGCCCCCACTGCGGGACCTGGTGGTCCCCGCGATCCGGGCTTGCGCGGAGAACTTCCTCGACCCGCCGATCGCGAACCTGGGCCACCGCGGGATCGACAAGGCGAGCAAGCTGGTCCGGACCTGGCTCGACCGCGCCGAAGACCCGCGGCGGGACCTTCCGCTCGCCGCCACCCTGATGGAGCGGGCCGGGACCGGCGGCGCCCTGTTCCGCAACCTCTACCGCGATTTCCTCGGCGAGTGCACGCGATTGATCGACGATCGGGGACTCCACTCCGGGCAACAACGGTACGCCGAAGCCGCCGCGTTGTGGTCCGAAGTCGCCGGGCTGATCACGGCGGCCGGGGAGACCGGCGACGCGCACCACCTCGAGCGGGCGAGCGCCGTGCTCGCCGACCTGGCGCGGCTGGAACGGGACGCCATGCGCACCCTGGCCGCGCTCCGGCCGTGAACCCCACCGCGGCCGAGCCCGGCCGGAACGGTGACCGGGCTCGGCCGGGGCTCAGTTCGCCGGGTGGGGCGGGCGGCAGTTCTGCCGCGGCAACCGCTCCGAGGCGTTGGTGTACACGCCGTCGGCGAGGGTGTCCTCCATAATGGACCGTCCGTCGGCCGGCCTGGCCCACTGGTAGCACTGGTGCTGGGCGAAGTACCCGCCCGCGGCTTCCGGGGTGTCGAAGTGGCAGACCCCGTCGGTCTCGATGCAGTACCGGATGAACGGGATGCCGCCGAAGTCCTCGCGGCCCGGCCCGAACGAGACGTACCCGCCGAACGGCGACGGCGCGCCGGTGCCGGGCGGCAGCACCGCGCTGATGCCGCGTCCCGGCGGCCCGACCGGCTGCATCGGGTCGGCGTAGATCTTCGCGGTGAACCGGGACTTGTCCACCCCGAGGTTCCCGTCGGCGATGTCGTTCAGCACCCGGTTCGCGACGAGCGCGCCCTGCGAGTAGCCGACCACGGTGAACTCGGCGCCCTGGTTCTCGTTGAAGGAATCCTGGACCACGCGCTTGGCCTCTTCGTGGCCGATCGCCACGCTCTGGTCCATCGGCGTCTGGTCGCAGCCGGGCAGTCCCGCGGCCCCGGCCGGGTACCGCACGACCTTCCGGATGCCGCCGCCCAGCCAGGCGTCGTTGTACACGGTCGCGCCGCCGTCGCAGGTGCCACCGATGAGGATGTAGTAGTGGGCCTCCTGGGCTTGTGCCGCCGGCGTCGTCGCGCCGAACAGTCCGGCGACGAGCGCCGCGACGGCCGCGCCGATCAAGGCCCCCCTTGACTTCTTCACGCTATCGTCCTTTCCGCGCTGAGCACGCTCTTCGGGTACGGGGGCCGGACGCTAGTGACGGGCGCTGAAATCCCGATGAAAGGCGCGGTCGGGGCGCCTTTCGCCCGGATCGCCGCGCTCGCGTTGCGCCGCACGGACTACGCTGTTGAGCCGAACGGTCCCGCTTGCGCGGTTCCGCTTGAATCATCTGTCCGCGATCGCTATCCCAAGGTGACAGCGGTTAAGGGGGGCGTGGTGGCGGTCGAATTTCGTCTGCTGGGCGGGGTCGAGGCGAAAGTGGACGGCCGCCCAGTCGATCTCGGCCACGCCCGGCGCCAATGCGTCCTGGTGGCGCTGCTGGTCGAGGCCAACCACGCGGTCTCGGTCGAGCAGCTGATCGACCGGGTCTGGGCGGAGGATCCGCCGAACCGGGCCCGCAACGCGCTCCACGGTTACCTGGGCAAGCTGCGGGGCGCCCTGGCCGGCGCGCCGGGGGTGGCGATCAACCGGAGCCCGGGCGGTTACGTGCTGACCGCGGACGAGCAGTCGGTGGACCTGCACCGCTTCCGGCACCTGCTGGCCCAGGCCCGGGCCGCCGAGGACGACCGCGCCCTGGCGCTCTACCAGCAGGCGCTGGACCTGTGGCAGGGCGAGGCGTTCGCCGGGCTGGACAGCACCTGGGTGGCCACCGTGCGCTCGGCCCTGGACCAGGAGCGGCTGGCCGCCGAACTCGACCACACCGACGTCCGGCTGCGCCTCGGCCAGCACGCCGAACTGCTGCCCGCGCTGTCCGCCCAGGCCGAGCGGCGGCCGCTGGACGAGCGGCTGGCCGGTCAGCTGCTGCTCGCGTTGTACCGCGCCGGCCGCCAGGCCGAGGCGCTGGCGCACTACGAGCGCACCCGCCTCCGCCTGGCCGAGGAACTGGGCGCCGACCCCAGCCCGCCGCTGCGGGAACTGCACCAGCGGATCCTGCGCTCGGACCAGACCCTGGCGCACGCCCCGGCCACCGAGCCGCCGCCGCGCAACGATCTGCCCGGCGATGTCGCCGATTTCACCGGCCGCGAAAGCGAAATCCGCCGGTTGTTCGCCGCGGTGGCGGACGCGGACCGGACCGGCGTGACGGTGGCGATCTCGGCGATCGACGGGATGGCCGGGGTCGGCAAGACCGCCCTGGCGCTGCGGGTCGCCCACCACCTGGCCGACCGCTATCCCGACGGGCAGCTGTTCCTGGACCTGCACGGGCACGCCGAGGGCCGGCAGCCGGTGGCGCCCGCGACCGCGCTGGCCGGTCTGCTGCGCGCGGTCGGCGTGCCCATCGAGGAGATCCCCGATTCGGTGGCGGAACGCGCCTCGCGGTGGCGGGCCGAACTGGCCAAGCGCAAGGTCCTGGTGGTGCTGGACAACGCGGCGGACGCGGCCCAGGTCCGGCCGCTGCTGCCCGGCGCGGCCGGTTCGCTGACCCTGATCACCAGTCGCCGCCGCCTCCCCGAACTGGACACCACGTGCTCGCTGTCCCTGGAGCTGCTGCCCCCGGACGACGCGGTCGAGTTGTTCACCCGCGTCGCCGGCCCGCGGCGGGCCGCGGCCGAACCCGGCGCGGTCGCCGAGGTCGCCCGGCTGTGCGGGTACCTGCCGCTGGCGCTGCGGATCGCCGCCGCCCGGTTGCGCACCCGGCCCGCCTGGTCGGTGGCCCATCTGGCGGACCGGCTGGGGGACGAGCAGCGGCGGCTGGCCGAACTGTCGGCCGGGGACCGCAGCGTCGCCGCCGCGTTCGCCCTGTCCTACCAGCACCTCGCCCCGGAGCGGCAACGCCTGTTCCGCCTGCTGGGGCTGGTTCCCGGACCGCACTGGGACGCCTACCTGGCCGCCGCCCTGACCGGCGCCCCGGTCGCCGACGCCGAGGACGGCCTGGAGCAGCTCCTGGACGTCCACCTGCTCACCCAGCCCGCCGCCGGGCGCTACCAGCTGCACGATCTGCTCGCCGAGCACGCCCACGCCGTCGCCCTCCAGGAGGAACCGGCGGAAAGCCGGAACGCCGCCGTCGACCGGATGCTGCGCTACTACCGCACCGCCGGGGCCCGCGCGGTGGAGACGGGCTTCCCGGTGCCCGGCCTCACCGACCGCTTCGAGAGCGCCACCGCCACCACCGATCTGCCGGAGTTCACCGGCGACCGGAGCCTCACCTGGCTGAGGACCGAACGCCCCAACCTGGCCGCCGCCCACCGGCTGGTGCCGGACACCTCCGGCACGTTGCCGCTGCGGCTGGACCTGCTGGCGTTGCTGTCGTTCGCGCAGTGCTTCGGCGGGCAGGGGGTGGAGGGCATCGACACCACCCGGCAGCTGCTGGCGCTGATCCCGCCCGGCGACGACCTCCGCCGGATGACCGCGATCAAGCTGTGCGCCACGGTCGAACGGCTCCTCGGCTCGCCGGGCACGGCCAAGTCGTTGCTGCTCGGCGAACTCTCCCGGTTGCCGCAGCAGCGCGCGGCCGAGGCGGCCCCGCTGTACCTGCGGCTGGTGGTGGAACACCTCAGCACGGGCGAGGTGGCGGAGGCGGACCCGCTGCTGGACGTGCTGGACGCCATGGAACTGGGCACCACCGTGCGGTTCATCGTGGCCGTGTTCCGGGCGATGGCCGCCTACCTCTCCGGGGACATCCCCGCGACACTGTCCCGATTGGACAGTGCCGACCGGCTGATCCGGGAGCCGAACCCGGCGACGACCACCATCTGGCTCGAGCCCGCGGCCTTCCTGTGCTGGGTGGAGGTGAAGGCGGGCCGCTGGGACAGCGGGCTGGCCAGGATGGACCGCACGATCGAGATCGCCCGGGCGAGCGGTCAGAACTACGTGCTGGAGAAGCACGTGGTGGCCTCCCTCAGCGCCGCGAAAGCGTTCGTGGTGGCCCGGATGGGCCGGTTGGCCGAGGCGACCGCGCTGGCCGCGGAGGCGGTCGCCATCGCGCGGCGGATCGATCTGCCGGAAACCATGATGTCGACGCTGTCCGCGCAGACGCTGGTGCTGAGCTGGACCGGGGACCACGACCGCGCGCTGCGCGCCGGGGCCGAAGCGGCGAGCCTCGCCCGGTCGCGCCAGGACTGGACGTCGATCATCGCCCGCTGCGCGCCCGGGCTGGCGAAGATCTACGCCGGGGACCTCGACGCCGGGCGGGCGAGCGCGCAGGCCGCGTGCGACGAGTACGAGTTCGTGGTCCGGGACGAGACCGAGATACTCGTCGTGCTGGAAGCGCTGGCGCACGCCGAGGCGTCCCGGGGCCGGGCCGGGACCGCCGCGGAATGGGCCGACCGGGCCGAACGCGTCCGGCACCCCGCGCACGCGACGAACGCCGCGATGGCCGACCTGATCCGGGCCCATTCGCTGACCGCCGACGACCCGGCCCGCTCGGCCGAGCTCGCGCTGCGCGCCGCCGGGGCGTTCCGGTCCGCCGGGCTGCGGTTGGAGGAAGGCCGGGCCCAGCTGCGCGCCGGGCTGAGCCTGGCGGGCGCGGGACGTGCCGAGCGCGCGCTGACCGAACTCGCGGCCAGTGCCGCGCTGTTCGACGCCTGCGGGGCACGCGATCTGCACATCCAGGCCCTCCGCGCCCGCGACGAACTCAACCGGCGGGCGCACTCGTCGAAGGCGTGAGGCTTCCGCGCCTCCCGGCCGGTCTGTCCACTCACGACAGTCGAAGGCGTTCCCGGACCTCGTCGGCCGCGGGCGCGCCGATGGCCGTGTAGACGGTCAGGGCCAGCCGCCAATGACGGCGAGCCCGGGGCCGGTGGCCGAGACCGTGGTGCGCGTCGCCGAGGCCGTGGTGGGCGCGGGCCTGCTGGCCGCGGTCGCCGGTTTCGCGGGCGACCGCCAGCGCCCGCCGGTGCCACGCGCGGGCTTCTTCGTACCGGCCGAGCCGGTGGCGGACCGAACCGAGTCCGTCCAGCGCCCGGCCTTCCCCGGCGCGGTAGCCGATCTCCCGGGCCAGTTCCAGGGCCGCCTCGTGCCGCTCGACGGCGTCCGCGAAGTCACCCTGCGCCTCGTGCACCGAACCGAGGCCGGACAGCGCGTCGCTTTCCCTTGCGCGGTAACCGATCTCGCGGGCGATCGCCAGGGCACGCGAATGGTGCTCGCGGGCGTCGGGCAGGCGGCCCAGCCGCATGCTGTCGGTGCCGAGGCCACCCAGTGCGCAACATTCGTCGGCCCGGTTGCCGATGTCGCGGGCGATGGCCAGCGCCCGCTGGTGGTGCTCGAGCGCTTCGGCGTACCGGCCGAGCCGTTCCAGTACGAAACCGACGTTGGAAAGCACATGCCCTTCCCCCGTGCGGTGCCCGATGTCCACGGCGATCGCCAACGCCCGCCGGTGCAGCTCCAGTGCCTCGGCGTACCGGCCCAGCGACTCGTGGATCTCGCCGATGCGGCACAGCACGAAACCTTCGTTCGCGCGGTGGCCGATCTCGCGGGCGATCGCCAGCGCCCGCCGGTGATGCTCGAGCGCCTCCCGGTACTGACCCAGATGCCTGCGGGTGACGCCGAGTTCGCACAAGGTGAAGCATTCGCCCGGCCGGTGGCCGATCTCGCGGGCGATGGCCAGCGCCTGCCGGTGATGTTCGACGGAGTCGGCGTGGTTCCCGAGCCTCTCGTACACGATGCCGAGATTGGACAGCGCGTCTCCCGCGCTGCCGCGATCCTCCATGTCGCGGGCGATCGTGAGCGCCCGCCGGTTGACGTCGATGGCGTCGGCGTAACGCCCGAACTCCGCGTAGACCACGCCGAGATCGCGGAGCACGTCTCCTTCGAGGCCGTGGTCGCCGATCTCCCGGAAGATCGCCAGCGCCCGCTCGTAGTGGAGGCGGGCCTGCTCGTACTGGTCCAGCCGGTAGCAGTCGTAGCCGAGGCGGTGCAGCGCCTGGCCTTCACCGATCCGGTCGCCGAGCCCGCGAGCGGCGGCCAGGGCGTGCGTGTCCAGGGTGACGGCGTCGGCGACGCGGTACCGCAGGTGGAGGTAGTGACCGAGGATGGACGACTGCCGCCAGGCGTGGGCGTGCCGGTCGTGATCGGCGACGCGTGCGGCGGCGGCCAGGAGGTTGGGGCGTTCGGCGTCCAGCCACGCGAGGGCCTGGTCGTATGCGGTCAGCGGCGCCGGGTCGGGCAGTTCGGGCCACCGGTTTTCCTCGTGCGGGCTGAGGGTGTTCACGGCCGCCGCGGCGGTGTGCAGGTAGTAGTCGAGCAGGCGGCCGAGCGCGGTGCGGCACGCGCTTTCGGATTCGTCCTGCTGGGCCTTGTCCCCGGCGTAGTGGCGCAGGAGGTCGTGGAAGCGGTACCGCCCCGGCTCCGGTTGCTGCAGCATGTGCACGTCCACCAGCGCTTCGAGCAGCGATTCGGCGTCCTCGCGGGCACAGCCGGTGAGCGCGGCGGCGGCGTGGGCGTCGAAGTTCGGGCCGGGGACCAGGCCGAGCAGCCGGAACAGGCGCTGCTGCGCACCGGTCAGGTTCCGGTAGGACAGGTCGAACGCGGCGGGCACGCTGCGGTCTCCGGCGGCCAGTTCGGTCAGCCGCCCGCAGCCCTGGCGCAGCCGGTCGGTCAGGTACCGCAGCGTCCAGGCGGGGCGGGTGCGCAGCCGGGCGGCGGCGATCCGGATGGCCAGCGGCAGCCGCCCGCACAGGTCCACCACCTCGTCCAGGGCCTCGGGCTCCGCGGTGATCCGGCCGTCGTCCACGATCGTGGCGAACAGGTCAGCGGCATCGGCGTGCGGCAACCCGTCCAGCGACAGCGTGTGGGCGCCCTCCAGATCGACCATCCGGCGGCGGCTGGTGACCAGGGCCACGCACCGGGCCGTGCCCGGCAGCAGCGGCCGCACCTGGTTGGCGCATGCGGCGTTGTCCAGCACCACCAGGGCCCGGCGGCCCGCGAGTTCGGCTCGCCAGAGCGCCGTGCGCGTGGCGGGTTCGTTGGGGATCCGCTCGCCCGGAACGCCCAGCGCGCGCAGCAGAGTGTCCAGGGCGTCCATGGGATCGACGGGCTGATCGTCCTCGGTGTGGCCCTGCAGATCGAGGTACAACCGCGCGTCGGGGTAGGCCTCGGCCAGCCGGTGAGCCGCGTGCACCGCCAGCGCGGTCTTGCCGACCCCCGCGGGGCCGTCGATCGCCTGGATCACCGTCGCGGTGGCCGACCGCGCCCCGGAGACCGCAGTGAGCAGCCGGTCCAGTTCGGCCTCCCGCCCGGTGAAATCGGTGACGTCGTGGGGCAGCGTGTCGCGCCTCGGCGCCGGTTCGGGCCGCGGTTCGGCGTCCCCGCGCAGGATCCGTTCGTGCAGCTGCCGCAGTTCTTCCCCGGGATCGACGCCCAGTTCCTCGGCGAGCCGGCGGCGCGCGTCGCGGAAGACCTCGAGCGCGGCGGCCTGCCGCCCGCTCTGCCAGAGCGCCCGCATGAGCAACGCCCGGAACCGTTCCTGCAACGGATATCCGTCCACCAGCCGGGTGAGCTCGGCGACGCTTTCGGTGGCCCGGCCGCGGTCCAGGTCAGCGGTGAACCGGAGTTCGAGCGCGGTCAACCGGCGTTCGTGCAGCCGCCGCCGCTCGGCCTCCAGCAGCGGACCCGCCAGCCCGCCGAACGGCTCCCCGTGCCACAGGGCCAGTGCCGCCTCGGCCTCCCCGGCCGCGGCGGCCAGGTCGCCTGCGCGGTGGTGCTTCGCGGCCGCGTCGACGTGCCGTTCGAACTCGGCGACGTCGAGTTTCGCGGGGTCGCCGCGCAGCAGGTAACCGGCCTTCGTCGAGACCAGCGCCGGCTCGCGTTCCCCGGGCTCGCCGCCGTCGCGCAGCACGCGGCGGAGCCGGCTGATGTAGGTCTGCACCGCGTTGCGGGCGTCCCGCGGCACGTGGTCGCCCCAGACCGCGTCGACGATCCGGCGCGCCGGAACCGGCCGGTTCAGCTCGAGCAGCAGCACGGCCAGCACCGCCTGCTGTTTCGCCCACCCCAGTTCGATCTTCTGGTCGGCGTGCCAGGCCGTCACCGGCCCCAGCACCGAATACCGGATATCCCCTGGCCCCATGCCCTTCCCCGTCACCCCGGCCCGCCAGGATAGAAGACCGGGGAGTTCCCAACTAGCGCCGAACGAGTGGGGTCGGCCTTCCCGAGGCGGACGCGGTGCGCGCGTTCCTCACGGACGATGGATCCGGAAGTAGTCGAACGCCGCCGTGACCGGCGGGACGTTGCCGCCGTGCGCCACCAGGCCGACGCGCGGCGCGGGGCCGGGCGGGAACGTCCACGTGCCGCCCCAGGTCCAGTGCTCGCCGTCGCGGCTGGCCGCGCCGCGGAACCGGTGCTCCCCGCTCGCCGGATCGACGGTGTGCGCGAGCCGCAGCCAGGTCGTCACGGCCGGGGCGGTCAACGCCATCCCGCCGAACGCGAGCCGCCCGGCGAACGGCAGTTCCCGCCCGTACTCCAGTTGCCGGGTGTTCCACAGCGCGACCTGGCTCAACCGCGCGAAATCGTCGTCCCCGGCGTAGGCGATCAGCCCCGCCTGTTCGAAGTTGCGCGCGGTGTTCTCCCCGAGATCCAGTTCCAGCCTGGTTTCCACGACGTACTCGCCGCGCGGCGGATCGCGCAGCAGCACGCTCGCGTCGTTCCCGGCGCCCACCAGATCTGCGGCCTGCGTCGGCCAGCGCAGCGCACCCGATTCCACCTTCGCCGCCGGATCCGGCCGGATCCACGTCCAGCCGCCGGTGTTCCCGCCGTCGAACTCGTCCGAGGCCGCCGGGTCCAGCCGCCCGACCCGCGGTGGCGGCTCCGCCGTCCGCACCGGGCGCGCCGCATGCGCCGCCGACACGTTGTCCACTTCGGACACTCCGCGCGCGGTGACCGCGAACTCGCCCGCGCGGCGCGGCACCACCCGCGTCTGCTCGGCGATCGGGTCACCGAGCCGGGCGTCGGTCACCGCCGCGTCCAGCACCGAATCGCGCAGGTGCACGCTGATCGAATGCCAAGTGTCGTAACGGAAATCCGCGGGCAATGGGGTCCGGCGAACCACCCCGCCCGCCCCGGTGACCAGTGCCGCGGCCCGCCGGTCGACGGTGACCGCCACCCCGCCCGCCACCACCCCGGCGGCCGAATCCGCGCCCGGCACGCGCACATCCAGTTCGACGTGCACGTCGGCCGGAACCGGCCGAGTGGACACCAGCCGATCGGTTCCGGCCGGGAAATGCCGGACCAGGCCACCGGAATCCGGATCGGCCCGCGCGACCACCCGCCAGCCCGGCGCCGGGGCGCGCCACCCGGGACCGAGTGCGTCCCGTTCGAACCGGTCGTCGACGCTCCCACCGGCGACCGGCGCCCGCTGCCCTCCGGTCGACGCGCCCGCCCCCGCCCGGACCACCGGCCACTCGTCGATCCAGTCCAGCCGGTCGAGCAGCATCGGCCGCTCCACCTCGCCGTACGGTTCGTCCAGATACGGGTCGGCGCGGTCGATCGCGTGGTAGGCCAGCCAGTCCTGCCCGGCGGCATCGGTGACCACGGAGTTGTGCCCGGTGCCGATCCACCGGTTGCCGTTCGGCTGGATCACCGGGGTGCCGCCCACCCGCGAATCCAGCAACGACAAGCCGTCGCGGTCGACGAACGGCCCGGTGGGTGTCCGGGATCGCGCGGCGAACACGCTGTACCCGGTGGCGGGCCCCGCGCAGCAGTTCGCGGCCGAGCCGAACAGGTAGTACCAGCCGCCCCGGCGGACGACGTAGCCGCCCTCGTACCGGTCGGCGATCGCGATCCGGGTCGGCGGCCCGGTCCGGCGCAACCCGTCCGCGGACAGCGGCACCACGAACAGGCCGCCGTAGTAGGAGCCGTAGTACAGCCACCGCCCGCCTTCGGTGTCGATGATCATCGCCGGATCGAACGTCCACCGGAACCCGCCGTGCTCACCGGGCGCCGGGGGCACGATCGGCGCGCCGAGTTCGGTCCACGGCCCGGTCGGCGCGGGCGCGGTCGCGACGCCGATCGCGGAATCGCCGCCCGCGTTCAGGATCGTGTCGGTGACGGTGAAATACACCAGGTACCGGCCGTCGGCATAACGGACGTCCGGCGCCCAGAAGCCCGCGTCCGCGGCCACCCAGGCGGGCCGGTTCGCGGCGGTGAACACGTCGGCCACGTGCTCCCAGCGCACCAGATCGGGCGAGCGCAGGATCGGGATCAGGTGTTTCGCGTGCTCGCCCTCCCACAGCGGATCGCCGGTGCCGAACGCGTACCAGAAACCGTCCTTGCCGCGGATGACCGCCGGATCGGCGAACGTGTCGGCCGCCGCGGCGGCCACCGGATTGGCGTAGCGGCGCGAAGTTTCCGGCTCGGCGAACGCCACCCCGACCGGAACGACGAGCACGGCGACGAACGCCAGCGCGAGCGCCGCGCGCAGCGAACCACCCATCGCGCGACACCCTTCGCCCGGCACCGTCGCCGTTCGCAGGCTCGCACGCGCACGCCCCGGAAAACGACCGCCAAGCGGCGGAAGTCAGCAGCGCAGAAGTCGCCGAGGCCCCGGCCCCTGGCAGGCGAGTTCGTCGTACGGATTGGCCAGCGCGCACCGGTCGATGGACAGGCAGCCGCAGCCGACGCAGTCGGTGAAATCGTCGCGCAGCTGTTCCAGGTGGCGGATGCGCTCGTCGAGTTCGGACTTCCAGCGCCGGGACAACCGTTCCCAGTCGGCGCGGGTCGGGGTCCGGGCGTCCGGCAGTTCGGCGAGCGCGGCCCGCACGTCGGCGAGTGGGATCCCGACCCGCTGGGCGATCCGGATCAGCGCCACGCGCCGCAGCGTGTCGCGCCGGTAGCGCCGCTGGTTCCCGGCGGTCCGCCGGCTGGTGATCAGGTGCTGGCGTTCGTAGAAGTGCAGCGCCGAAACGGCCACCCCGCTGCGTGCGGCGAGCTGCCCCACGGTGAGCTCGTGCTGATCCCAGCCTGCTTCGTTCATCGCACCGGTTTCCCGTCGAAGTTGACCTTAACAATACTTCAGGTTTTACCGTCGAGCGGACCGGTGGTCAAGAGCGAAGACCTCCGCCGAGAAAGGACATTTCCGTGTCAGACACTCATTTCCAACTCGCGGTGATCGTGGGCAGCGTCCGCGAGGGGCGGTTCGCGCCGGTCGTCGCGAACTGGTTCACCGGACAGGCGGCCCGGCGCGAGGACGTGCGGCTCGACGTCATCGATCTCGCCGAAACCGGGATTCCCGGCGACGGCTTCGGCGAACGGATCGGCGCGGCCGACGCCGTGGTGGTCATCACTCCCGAGTACAACCACGGCTATCCGGGGCCGCTGAAGAGCGCCATCGACTCGCTGAACCCGGAATGGCACGCGAAACCCGTCGGTTTCGTTTCCTACGGCGGGCTGTCCGGCGGGCTGCGCGCGGTCGAACAGCTGCGGATCGTCTTCGCCGAACTGCACGCGGTCACGATCCGGGAAACCGTCAGCTTCCACATGGCGGGCGCGCAGTTCGACCGGGACGGCAATCCGCGCGACCCCGAGGCGGTCAACGCGGCCGCGAAGGCCCTGCTCGACCAGCTCGCCTGGTGGGCGCACGCGGTGCGCGAAGCGCGATTGGTCCGCCCGTACGCCTCCTGAGCGATCGAGGGCCCTTCCCGCCCCCGGGAAGGGCCCTCAACGACTTGACACCGCATATGCCTATCGGGCTATATTGCCACCATGGCAACAACGTTCGAGGTTCTGGCGGAGCCGCGGCGCCGGGAGATCCTGGATCTGCTGCGGGCGGGTGAGCGCCCGGTGGGGGATCTGGTCGAGCGGCTCACCCTGACCCAGCCGACGGTTTCGAAGCATCTCAAGATCCTCCGCGAGGCGGGCCTGGTCGAGGTCCGGCAGGACGCGCAGCGCCGCTGGTACCGGCTGCGGCTGGAGCCGCTGATCGAGATCGACGAATGGCTCCGGCCGTACCGGCAGCTGTGGAACGACAGCCTGGATGCCCTCGAACGGCACCTGGACACCATGCCCGACGAGGAGGCGCGATGACCGAGTATCAGGCCACTTTGGACACGATCGCCGGGAAGCCGGTGCTGCGCTTCGAGCGGCGCCTGCAGCATCCGCCGTCGAAGGTGTGGCGCGCGGTCACCGATCCCGCCGAGCTGAAGCACTGGTTCCCGGCGGCCGTGGAAACCGAGTTGAAGCCGGGCGCGAAGATGCGTTTCGTCTTCCCCGACGAGGCCCCGATCGACGCCACCAGCGAGGGCGAGGTCCTGGAGTTCGACCCGCCGAAGGTTTTCGCCTTCCGCTGGATGGAGGACGTCCTGCGCTTCGAACTCGTCCCGGACGGAGGCGGTTGCCTGCTGGTGTTCACCCAGTCCGTCGGCGGCGGGTGGATCGGCGGCCTCGCCGCGGGCCGCAACGCGATCGGCTGGGACGTGTGCCTGGCCGGGTTGGAGGCGTTCCTGGCCGACCGCTCCTTCGAGCAGCCGGCCGAATGGCTCGCCCCGATGGAGCGCTACATCGCGAAGTTCGGCCTGGACAAAGGCGAGGTCCGCAGCACGCCCGAAGGCTACGAGATCTTCTTCGCCCGCGACCTGGTCTGGAAACCGGTCACCGAGGTGTGGTCCCTGCTCACCGAGGAAGGCGCCGTGGAGCGGGGCGCCGAGCCGCCCCTGCCCGCCACCAACGGTTACGTGCCCGCGGGCCCGGTCACCGAAGCCGAGGCCCCGCGCGTTCTGGAGTACGCATGGCTGCACGAGTGCGAACCGGCCGGACGGGTCCGCTGGGAGATCCACCACGACCCCGAACTCGGCACCCGCGTGGAACTCACCCAGACCCTGCCCACCCGGTTGGCGGACCTCCGCGCCACCGCCCTCGCCGCCTGGCACGTCCAGCTCGAGCTGTTCTTCGCCGCCACCCACGGCGAAATCCGCTGCCCCTGGCCGGAAGCCCGCACCGAGGAACTCCGCCGGCACTACACGGACCAACTGGCGGAGTGACCCCGATGAACGCCAACGGAACTCTGCACCAGGTCGGCACCGGCCGACTCCTGCTCCGCTTCGAGCGCAGGTTCGCCCACCCGCCGGAAAAGGTCTGGCGCGCGCTCACCGAAACCGCCGAACTGGCGGGCTGGTTCCCGGTGTCGGTGCTCGACTTCGACCCTGCCCCCGGCGCCCGCCTCCGCTTCGACCTGACCGCCGAAGCCAGGCGCCGCATGGACATCCCAGCCGATCAGGACACCGTCTCCACCGGCCGAATCACCCTCGCCGACCCGCCCAAGGTGCTCGAATACACCTGGGACACCGAAGTCCTCCGCTGGGAACTGACCGCGGACGGCGCGGGCGGCTGCGTGCTCGTGTTCACCGACACCTTCGACGCCCCGGGCGAAGCCCCGGAATTCACCGAAACCTGGGCCGCCGATATGGCCAGCGGCTGGCACGTCAGCTTCGAAGTTCTCGCCGAGCACCTCGAGGGCCACCAGGTCACCTGGTCCGTCTGGGACCGCGCCGCGGAATTCCACCAGCAGTACCTGGCCGCCCCTCCACCCACGGGATGACCTCCGCGAGACCGACGCGACCGGCCCGCCGAACCGCTACCGTCACCTTCCGTGGACCAACGACGCGGCCCGCGCGGCAGGCGGCTGCGCGGGCTCCACCTCTACGCCCTGGACGCCCTCGCCGCGATCGCGTGGACGACCGTCTACATCGGATTCGCGTATCCGAGCGCGCCGGACGGCCAGCCGAGTTTCACCGGGCCGGAGTGGCTCGCCTACCTGGTGGCGGCCGCCGTCGGCCTGCCGCTCGCGGTGCGGCGGCGGTGGCCGATCCCGGTGCTGGGGCTCGTCCTCGCCGGGATGGTCGCGGCCACGCTGCTGAACATGACCCGGGAACCCTTCAGCGCGGTGATGTTCGCGCTGTACCTGGTCGGCCTGGACGAACCCTTCCGCCGGTCGATCACCGCGCTCGCCGGAACCCTGGCGATCTCCGGCGCGACCCTGCTGGTCAGCTTCCTCGGCGAACCGGCCCCGGACTGGGGCGGGCCGCAGTTCTACTGGGCCGTGGTGTGGCTCTACTGCGCGGCGGGCTGGGCGACTGGGTTCATCGTGCGGACCCGGCGGGAACAAACCGTCCGGGCGCGGGAGCTGTTCGCCGATCAGGCACTCGCCGACGAACGCCTGCGCATCGCGCGGGAACTGCACGACATCGTGGCGCACAGCATGAGCCTGATCGCGGTGAAGGCGGCGGTCGGCAACCACGTCGCCGCGGAACACCCCGAGGAAGCCCGCGACGCGCTGCGCGTCATCGAATCGACCAGCCGCGGCGCGCTCACCGAAATGCGGCGACTGCTCGGCGTCCTCCGCTCGGAACAGTCCACAGAGGACGCCGAACTCGGCCCCGCGCCGGGGCCCGCCGCACTCGGAGAGCTGGCGGAGCTGGCCCGGATCGGCGGCGCCGAAGTCGACCTGGAAGTCCAGGGCATCGAAGACATCGGCGAAGGGATCGGCCTTTCGGTGTACCGGATCGTCCAGGAGGCACTGACCAATGTGGTCAAACACGCGGCACCGGCGCGCTGCCGGGTCCGGGTCACCGGCGACGGGCGCCAGATCCGCATCGAGGTGACCGACGACGGGCACCGGCCCCCGGCGCACGGCGGGCCGGGGCACGGCCTGATCGGCATGCGCGAACGCGTCATGCTGTACGGCGGGGACTTCACCGCGGGGCCGCGACCGGAAGGCGGCTTCCGGGTGACCGCGACCCTGCCCTACGACGAGGTGGCCGAATGAACGACATCCGGGTGCTGATCGCCGACGATCAGGCGTTGCTGCGCGGCAGTTTCCGCGTGCTCGTGGACACCTCGCCCGGGCTCGCGGTGGTCGGCGAGGCGGGCGACGGCGCCGAGGCGGTGGACCTGGCGCTCGCCGAACGCCCGGACGTCGTGCTGATGGACGTCCGGATGCCCGGGGTCGACGGCATCGAGGCGACCCGGCGGATCTGCGGCGCCCCCGAGGCCGAAGGCGTGCGCGTGCTCATGCTCACCACCTTCGACCTCGACGAGTACGTCTACTCGGCGTTGCGCGCGGGGGCGAGCGGGTTCCTGCTCAAGGACACCCCGCCGAACGACCTGCTCACCGCGATCCGGGTGGTGGCCGCGGGCGAGGGCCTGCTCGCGCCCACGGTCACCCGCCGCCTGATCGCCGAGTTCGCCCGGCGCCCGGAGCCGGTCCGCACGCTCATGCGGGAACTCGACGGCGTGACCGGGCGGGAACGCGAGGTGCTCACGCTCATCGCGCGCGGGCTGTCCAACACCGAGATCGCGGAACGGCTGCACCTGAGCCTGGCCACGGTGAAGACGCACGTCGGCCACCTGCTCACCAAACTCGCCGCCCGGGACCGCGCCCAGCTGGTGATCATCGCGTACGAAACCGGTCTCGTCGCGGCGGCGCGGAAGTAGAACGGTTTGGCGGGAATTCACCCGGCGGCTCCCTCCCCGGGCTAAGGTCTGCCGCTCGTGAACCTCCTGTCGCGCCGCACCATCCTGACCGGCACGCTGGCCGGAACTGCCGTCCTCTCCGGCGGCGTCGCCGAGGCCCGCCGCCGCCTCCGCGTACTGGTCGCGACGAACGAACCCTGGGGCACCTACCACGTGCGGCCGCTGCTCGGCGAGGCCGCGCGGCGCGGCTGGCGGCTCACCCAGCTCGTGCCCGATCTCGCGCGGCTGGCGCCGGACGATCCGGTCCCCGCGGCCGTGCCCGAGCACGCCCCGCCCGCCGATCTGCTGGTGGTCACCGGGGCCGGGGACTGGCCCGCCGACTGCGCCGCCCTGCTGCGGCGACTGCCCCTGGTCGCCAGTTCCCTCGCCTACCAGAACCCGGTCGAAGCGCCCCGGGCCCGCGAACTGCGTCACCGCCTGCGCGCGCTCACCGCGTCCTCGCCCGCCGAGGCCCGCGCGTTCGGCCGCCACCTCGGCACTCGGCGGCCGATCCGGGTGGTCGGCTCCCCGCAGACCGATGCCCTGCCCCGGCGCGCGCCGGAACCGGATCTGGTGCTCGTGCTGACCAGCGTGACCCGCCCCGATCCGACCGGCGGGGCCGCGCCCGGCACCGAATTGCTCCTCGCCTGCGCGGAGAAACTCGCCGCCGCGGGCAAGCGCATCCTGGTGGGCCTGCATCCCCGCGAGGACCGCACGCTCTGGGACCGCTACGAGATCAGCGCGGTGCCGTCGGTCCAGGCCGCGGCGCGCGCCGAAGCGGCGATCGGCATTCCCGGCACGGTGTTCCCGCTGATCGCCGCGGTGGGCACCCCGGTGATCGGCTGCACGGACCCCGCGCTCGCGGTGCCGGACTACCTGCGCGCGGTCTGCTCGGCCACGATCGAAGACCCCGGGCTCGCCGAAGCCGCGATCGAAGACGCCCACCTACCGGATCCTCACGTGCTGGCCGACGCGGTGGGCCCGATCGGCGGCTCCACCCGCCGCCTCCTCACCACCTGGTCCCACACCACCTGGTAACCGCTTCCCCCAATGGGGAGTTTTCATCCTGTTGGTGCTGGTCAGTGGGGTTGACGGTGGCG
>NZ_VTHK01000069.1 GCF_009765355.1 Amycolatopsis anabasis
CACCCGGTCAACCCCACCCCACCAGCAAAAACCAAGATGAAAAATGCCCATTGGGGGACTCACTCGGTGGGGTCGGGGTCCACGACTCGGGGTGGGGGTTCTGAGGTGCGGTCGCGGGGGAAGGGTTCGGGTTCGGTGTCGGGGCGCAGCGACTCGCCGGTGACCGGCTCGGCCGCCGAGTTCTCCTCGTCGGCCTGGGCCCGCCGGGAGGCTTCGCGCATCTCGATGAAATCGGTGAGCCAGTCGCCGGTCTCCCGGGCGATGTCCCGGATCGCGCCGGTGATGATGGTCGCGATGTTGCCGATGTGCGTCGCCGCCGATTCGGTGAGCTCCTGAACCGTGTCCTTGTTGCGCTCGAACTCTCCCACCATGTCCGTCCCTACGCCGCCGTGAGCTTCCTGTCCCGGTTGAGGGTAGTGGGCTTGGGGCCGGGTTCGCTGCGTTCGCCGGTCCACGGGAGGGCGAGTTTCACGATCTTCTTCGCGACCGAGAAGAGTTGCTTGTGCAGCGGGCCGGTGTGGTAGGGCAGCCCGTATTTCTCGCAGATCGCCCGGACCTCGTCGGCGATTTCCGGGTAACGGCGCGCCGGGATGTCCGGGAACAGGTGGTGTTCGATCTGGTGGGAGAGGTTTCCGGTCATGATGTGGAACAGTTTGCCGCCGGTGATGTTCGCCGAGCCGAGGATCTGGCGCAGGTACCACTGGCCGCGGGTTTCGTTCTCGGTCTCCTCTTCGGTGAAGCTTTCCACGTCGGCCGGGAAATGACCGCAGAAGATGATCGCGAACGCCCAGAGGTTGCGGGTCAGGTTCGCGGTCGCGTTGCCGAGCAGGGTCAGCGGGGCGAGCGGGCCGGTGAGGAGCGGGAAGAGAACGTAGTCCTTGCCGATCTGGCGGGAGGCCTTCCGGATGATCCGGGCGCGGACCTCCTTGAACTCGGACCATTTGCGTTCGCCCTTGAGTTGGCGGTCGACCTCGAGATCGTGGAGCATGACGCCCCATTCGAAGAAGATGGCCAGCAGGGTGGCGTACAGCGGATTGCCGAGGTAGTACGGGCTCCATTTCTGCGCCGGGTCCATCCGCAGAATGCCGTAGCCGATGTCCCGGTCCTTGTCCAGGATGTTGGTGTAGGTGTGGTGGATGTAGTTGTGCGAATGGCGCCAGTTCTCCGCGGGGGCCACGGTGTCCCATTCGAACTGCTGCGAGCTCAGCGCCGGAATGCGCGTCCAGTCGTACTGGCCGTGCATCACGTTGTGGCCGATCTCCATGTTGTCCAGGATCTTGGCGACCGAAAGCGCGGCCACCCCGGCCACCCACGCGGGCGGGAAGAACCCGGCGAAGAGCAGCCCGCGGCCGGTGATCTCCAGCGCCCGCTGGGTTTTGATGATGTTCTGGATGTAGTCGAGGTCCGCCTTGCCGAGGTCGTCCACGATCCGCTGCCGGATCGCGTCGATTTCCCGGCCGAACTCCTCGACCTGTTCCGGCGTCAGCCGGTCTTGCAAGCCAGTCATGGGCGAAACTCCTTCAGCAGTTGATTTCGACGTCGCCGACCGGCACCGAGATGCAGAGCTGGATTTCCTCGTTCTCCTCGGTGGACAGCGCGCCGGTTTTGGCGTTGCGCACGCAGCCGGTGGTCTTGACCTTGGTGCAGGAGAAGCAGATGCCCATCCGGCAGCCGTGCTCCGGCCGCAGGCCCGCCTCCTCGGCCTGCTCCAGCAGCGGGCGGCCGGTATTGGTGATCTCCCTGCCGCTGTGGGTGAACCGGACCTGGCCGGTCGCGTTCTCGGTGTCCAGCTCGAGCACCGGCGGCGCGAACTCCTCAGTGTGCAGCCGTTCACTCAAGCCGTCGGCGCCGAACAGTTCGCGGACCGAATCCATCAGCGGGGTCGGCCCGCACAGGTAGGTTTCCGCCTCCCGGTACCACGGGGCGACCGCCTCGAGGTGCTCGGCCGAGAAGAAGCCGCGCAGTTCGCCGCCGCGGGCGTGGGTGTACGCGAAGACCACGCGCACCGCCGGGTGCCGGGCGGCCAGGTCCGCCAGCTCGTCCCGGTAGAGCACGTCCTCGGCGGTGTTGGCGTAGTGCAGGAAGGTGATCCGGCCGACGTGCCGCTCGTCGGCCAGGGTCCGCAGCATCGACAGCACCGGGGTGATCCCGCTGCCGCCACTGATCATCAGCACCCGGCGCGGCCGGCGCTCGGGCAGGGTGAACCCGCCGTCCGGCCGGGACAGCCCGAGCACCATGCCCGGCGCCGCGTTCTCGTGCAGGTGACGGGAAACCAGGCCCTGCGGATCCGCCTTGACGGTCAGTTCCAGCAGGCCGTCGCTCCGGTGCTGCGAATTGGCGGGGGAGTAGCACCGGGTGCGCCGGACGCCGTCGATGTCCACCGAGACCCGGACGTACTGACCCGCGGTGAAACCGCCCCACGCCCGGCTCGTGCGCAGGGTGAGGGTCACCGTGTCGGCGGTCTGGTGCCGCACCTCGGTCACCACCCCGCGGATTTCGCGGCGGACCAGCATCGGATCGATCAGCTCGAGGTAGCGGTCCATGCCGTGCGGCGTGAGCAGCGCCTCGGCGAGGGACGCGAGCCGCCGCATGCGGGGGCGGGCGCGTCGCGGGAGGAGCGCGGCCATCACAACTCCAGTTCCAGTGAACAGATGTACACTGAACAGTGGAGTGGATTCCGCGGACACTGTCAACTGCGAGGGCGAATGATGTGACGTGAGCGATAGCGCGAAGATCAAAACCTTGGCGGACATGCGTACTCTGACCACCGTGTCGCCGTCTGAACCAGTGAGCCGCCAGGAACGAAAACAGCGCACCCGGCAGGCATTGCTCGATGCCGCACTGGATCTGGTGAGTGAGCGAGCGTTCGCCAGCCTCAGCCTGCGCGAGGTGACGAAGAAGGCCGGAATCGTGCCGACCGCGTTCTACCGGCACTTCGCTTCGATGGACGAACTCGGCGTCGCACTCGTCGAGGAATCGATGCGCACGCTGCGCCGGATGATCCGGTCGGCCCGCAGCGATCCGGCCGCGTACCCCGACCTCATCCGCGCGTCGGTGCGCACGCTGTACGAGCACGTGCGCGCGCACGAGGACCACTTCCGGTTCCTGACCAGGGAGCGCTACGCGGGGACCGGCGCGCTTTCCCGCGCGATCGGCACCGAGCTGAAGCTGTTCGCCAGCGAACTCGCGATCGACCTGGCCCGGTTCGACGAACTGCGCGGCTGGTCGACCGAGGACCTGCACATGATGGCCGAGTTGATCGTCACCGCGATGCAGGCGACGGTGCTCGATCTCATCGAAGCGCGTCCGCGACACGCCGAAACCGACGAGCGCATCATCCGAACAGCGGAGAAACGCCTGCGGCTGATCGTGCTAGGGGTGCCGAACTGGCGTAGCACACCCTAAGGTGGTGCCGCTCCACTGATCTTTCATGGTAAAACCTGACTAGGCGTATTCGGGTGACGACGCCCGGTAACACCGCGCGGGCGGCCCTCACTCGCGAGGAGGTCGTGCAGTGGCAGACAGTGAATCGCTGAGTGTCGGGGTGGTGAAGGAGTCGAAACCCGGCGAGCGAAGGGTCGCGCTGGTGCCCAAACTCGTCGAACGGCTCTCCCGGCGCGGACTGCGCATCGTCGTGGAGAAGGGCGCCGGGGCGGGTGCCCAGCTCGCCGACGACGTCTTCGAGGCGGCGGGTGCCCGGATCGGGGATCCGTGGTCCGCGGACGTGGTGCTCAAGGTGGCCCCGCCGACCAGCGCGGAGGTGGGCAAGCTCGCCGCGGGCACCGTGCTCATCGGCTTCCTCGCCCCTCTGTCCAATGTGGACGGCGTGGCCGCGCTGGACAAGGCCGGGGTGACCGCGTTCGCCGTGGAGTCCATCCCCCGGATCTCGCGGGCGCAGGCGATGGACGCCCTGTCCTCGCAGAGCAGCGTCGCCGGGTACCGCGCGGTCCTGCTGGCGGCGCAGAAGCTCACCCGGTTCTTCCCGATGCTCACCACCGCGGCCGGGACCGTGCCACCCGCGAAGGTCCTGGTGCTCGGCGCCGGGGTCGCGGGGTTGCAGGCGCTTGCCACGGCGAAACGGCTCGGCGCGCAGACCACCGGCTACGACGTGCGGCCCGAGGTCGCCGAGCAGGTGCGGTCGGTCGGCGCGCAGTTCCTCGACCTCGGCATCGAGGCCGTCGGCGAAGGCGGCTACGCCCGCGAGCTGACCGAGGACGAGCGGGCCAAACAGCAGCGCCGGCTCACCGAGGCGATCACCGGATTCGACGTCGTGATCACCACCGCGCTCGTGCCCGGCCGCACCGCGCCGATCCTGGTCACCGAGGAGGCCGTGCGGGGAATGCCCGCCGGTGCGGTGGTCGTCGACCTGGCCGGGGAATCCGGCGGCAACTGCGCGCTGACCGAGGCGGGCACGGACGTGGTCGCCTACGACGTGACCATCACCTCGCCGCTGAACCTGCCCGCCGAAATGCCCGCCCACGCGAGCGAGCTCTACGCCCGCAACGTGACCGAACTGCTGGAGCTGCTCGTGGACTCCGACGGGAAGCTGGCTCTCGACTTTTCCGACGAGATCGTGGCCGGCGCGTGCGTCGCCGGCCGGGAGAAGGGGGAAGCCTGATGCTGGTGGAGAGCCTGGCGATCCTGGTGCTCGCCGGATTCGTGGGTTTCGCGGTGATCTCGAAGGTGCCGAACACCCTGCACACACCGCTGATGTCCGGTACCAACGCGATTCACGGCATCGTGCTGCTGGGCGGGCTGATCGTGCTCGGCCTCGGCGCGGACGGGGTGCTGAACAAGATCCTGCTGGTGATCGCGATCGCGTTCGGCACGATCAACGTCGTGGGCGGATTCCTGGTCACCGACCGGATGCTGTCGATGTTCAAGCAGAAGCCGGCGCCGAAGGACTCCGAGGGCGGGGAAGGCAAATGAGCAGTTTCATCGCCGTTCTCTACATCATCGCGTTCGCGCTGTTCATCTACGGCCTGATGGGCCTGACCGGACCGCGGACCGCGGTGCGCGGCAACTGGATCGCCGCGGCCGGGATGGTCATCGCCGTGGTCGCGACCCTGCTCACCCCCGGGATGGGCAACTGGCTGCTGATCATTCTCGGCGTGGTGCTCGGCACGGTCGTCGGCGTCCCGGCCGCCCGCAAGGTGAAGATGACCGCGATGCCGCAGATGGTCGCGCTGTTCAACGGCGTCGGCGGTGGCGCGGTGGCGCTGATCGCGTGGGTGGAATTCCGGACCACCGAGGGCTACGCGCACGAACCCGAGTACGTGGCGATCGCGTCGCTGTTCGCCGCGCTGGTCGGGTCGATCTCCTTCTGGGGCTCGAACATCGCGTTCGGCAAGCTGCAGGAGCTGATCTCCGGGCGCCCGATCACCCTCGGCAAACTGCAGCAGCCGCTGAACGTGATCGTGCTCGTGGCGGCCCTCGCGCTCGCCGTGGTCATCGCGGCCGGCGGCGATTCCGAATGGCTGATGATCGGGCTGCTGGTCGCCGCGGCGGTGCTCGGGGTGCTGGTGGTGCTGCCGATCGGCGGCGCCGACATGCCGGTGGTGATCTCGTTGCTCAACGCGCTCACCGGGCTTTCGGCCGCCGCGATGGGGCTGGCGCTGGACAACACCGCGCTGATCGTGGCCGGGATGATCGTCGGCGCGTCCGGTTCGATCCTGACCAACCTGATGGCCAAGGCGATGAACCGGTCCATCCCCGCCATCGTGGCCGGCGGGTTCGGCGGCGGGGCCGCGGCGACCGGTGGGCGGTCCGCCGAGGACCGGCCGGTGCGCAGCACGAGCGCGTCCGACACCGCGATCCAGATGGCCTACGCCGGCAAGGTCGTCGTCGTGCCCGGGTACGGGATGGCCGTCGCCCAGGCCCAGCACGCCGTCCGGGAGATGGCGCAACTGCTGGAGTCCAAGGGGATCTCGGTCGCCTATGCGATCCACCCGGTCGCGGGCCGGATGCCCGGGCACATGAACGTGCTGCTGGCCGAGGCGGACGTGCCCTACGACCAGCTCAAGGAAATGGACGAGATCAACTCCGAATTCGCGCAGACCGACGTGGCACTCGTGATCGGCGCGAACGACGTGACCAACCCGGCGGCCGAGACCGATCCCGGTTCGCCGATCTACGGGATGCCGATCCTCAAGGTCAACCAGAGCCGATCGGTGATCGTGCTCAAGCGCTCGATGAGTTCGGGATTCGCCGGAATCGACAACGAGCTCTTCTACGACGCGAAGACCAGCATGCTCTTCGGCGACGCGAAGACCTCGGTCGGTGACATCGTCGAGGAACTCAAGGCGCTGTAGCGCGTCCCTGCCGTCCCTACGGCAAAGCGCCCCCTTTCGATTCGTCGGAAAGGGGGCGCTTCGCTTTGGACCGATCAGCGCATTCGACTCACTCGGCTCACTCGGCGGCGGAGAACAGCACCGGCGGCGCCTTCCGGACACTCGAAGTCCGAGAAGTCTTCTTCGCGGCCGTCGTCGTCTTCTTTTCGGTGGTCTTCTTTTCCGCGGTCGCCTTACGGGCGGCGGTGGCCTTCTGCACGGGCGCGGTGGCCTTCGCGGTCGTGGTCTTCTTCGCGGTGGACTTGGCGGGCGCCTTCGCGGCGGTCTTGGCCGTCGCGCGTTTGGCCGTGGTCGCCTTGGCCGCCGTGGACTTGGTGCCCGCGGACTTCGCCGTGGCTTTCGCGGACGACCGAGTGCCACCGGTCCTGGTGGTGGCCTTCGCGGCGGTCGCGCGCCCGGCGGGTTTCTTCGCGGCCGCCCGTTTCGGTTCGGCCTTCTTGGCCGTGGCCTTCGTCGCGGTGGTGCGGCCCGCGACCTTCCGCCCGCGCTTCGGCCGTCCGATGCGGCGAATCGCGCGCTTCCGGCCGCCGACCCGGCGGCCGTGTTCGACATACGTCTCAAGGATTTCCCGCAGCGCGTCCGCGTTCTCCCCGGACAGGTCGATGTCGTATTGGACACCGTCCAACGCGAACCGGACCGTCTCCTCCGCGGGCTCGCCATTCAGGTCATCCAGCAACTGCACCGCTGTGTTCCTAGCCACGAAAACCTCCCGTGCTCGATGTCGAAGGGCAATCGGCATCGCGACCGTCGTGAAGAACGTTGCCGCCGACCTTTTCAACTTGCCAGCGAGACTACCGTTTAGGTTGCGCGCGGCGCGCGTGTGGTGTGCGCTGGGATGCATGACGGAGACTTTCGATGTGATCGTGGTCGGCGGCGGACCGGTCGGGGAGAATGCGGCGGGCCGTGCGGCTCAAGGGGGACTGACGGTCGCACTGGTCGAGCACGAGCGGTTCGGCGGCGAATGTTCCTACTGGGCCTGCATTCCGAGTAAAGCATTACTCCGCCCCGCGAACCTGCTCGCGGCCGCGCACCGCATGCCCGGCGTGCCGGTCGGCGACGCGCTCGACGCGGCCAAAGTGTTCGAGCGCCGGGACTCGTTCACCAGTAAGGGCGACGACTCCGCGCAGGAGGACTGGGTGCGCGGCGCCGGTATCGAACCGGTGCGCGGGCACGGCCGGATCACCGGCGAGCGTGAGGTCACAGTGGACGGCGGTCGCGTGCTGCGGGCGCGGCACGGTGTCGTGGTCTGCACCGGCAGCGTGCCCAAGACCCCGTCGATTCCCGGGCTGGACGAGGTGCCGACCTGGGGCTCGCGGGAGGCGACCTCGGCGAGTGCGGTGCCGGGCCGGCTCGCCGTCCTCGGCGGCGGGGTCGTCGGGGTGGAAATGGCGCAGGCATGGGCCAGGCTCGGCTCGCGGGTTGACCTGATCGTGTCCGGTCCGCGGCCGTTGCCGAAGTACGCGGACTTCGCGGGCGACGCGGTGGCCGAGGGATTGCGCGAGGCCGGGGTGGAAGTGCACCTGGAATCCGGGCTGACGGCGGTGTCCGAAGTGGACGGCAAGACCCGGCTCGAACTGCGTGGCGGGGCGACGTTGACCGCGGACAAGCTGCTGGTCGCCACCGGGCGGCGCCCGGCGACCGATGACCTCGGGCTGGAATCCATTGGCATGACTGGGGGTCAGTCGCTCGCCGTGGACGACTCCGGGCAGGTGTCCGAAGTGGACGGCGGCTGGCTGTACGCGGCCGGGGACGTGACCGGCCGGGCGCCGCTGACCCACCAGGGCAAATACGCGGCGCGTGTGGTCGGGGACGTGCTGGTGGCCAAGGCGAAGGGGGAGCGCGTCGAAACGCGACCGTGGACCCGGTACGCCGCGACCGCCGACCACCACGCGGTGCCGCAGGTGGTGTTCACCGATCCCGAGGTCGCCGCGGTCGGGCTGGCCGGGCCGCGGGAGGGCAGCGCCGATCGCGTGGTCGATCTGGACATCGCGGTCGCCGGTTCGTCGTTGCACGCGGACGGGTACCAGGGCAAGGCGCGGATCGTCGTGAACACCGAACGCGAGGTGCTGCTCGGGGTGACGTTCGTCGGCCAGGACGTCGCCGATCTGCTGCACGCGGCGACCATCGCGATCGTCGGCGAGGTTCCGCTGCACCGGCTGTGGCACGCGGTCCCCGCGTTCCCGACCATCAGCGAGGTCTGGCTCCGCCTGCTGGAGGAATACGGGTTGTGACCCGGATCAGAGGGCGAGGGTCAGGGCGGTGGCGGCGGCCTGGATGAGGGCCGGGTCGTCCGGGGTGGACGGGCCGTCGAGCCAGCAGGCCTGCACGAGCCGGACCGCCGCGCCGTCGGCGGCGCTGGCGTAGGCGCTGCCCTCGAACCGGGGTTTGGGATCGGGCCATTTGCCGGTCTCGGTCGCGAGATCGGTGATCCCGCCGCCGCCCGGGGCGTCGGCGACCTTCTTGAAGTCGGCGGCCATTCCCGGATTGGCGAAGGTGACCACCCCGATCGTCACCGCGGCCGGGCGTCCGTCCACGGTCGCGGTGAAACTGGCGCGCTGGACGCCGTCGCAACTGGTGCGCTGCAGGCTGCCCTGGACGTCCCCGAAGGCGTGCGACGCGCAGCGCTGGTCGGCGTTCGAAACCAGCGGGGTGAACTGAACGCTCGCCGGGGGTTTGCTCGCCGGCGCGCTCGAGGGCGTACTGGCGGGCGCGCTCGGCGGTGGCGGGGCGGCCGGGGACGGGCTCGGCGAGTTGGCGGGCCGCGGCGGTTCCGGCCCGTCCTCACCGCTGGCCGCCACGGCGATCGCCGCGATCAGCAGCGCCACGAGCAGCGCGATGGCGCCCAGGGGCAGCCAGCGGACCGTTCGCGGGGACCGCGGCGCGGGCGGCGGGGCCGGTTCGGGTTCCGGGGGTTGTTCCGCCTGCGGCGGCGAACTCGGCGGCGCCGGTGGACTCGGCTGCGGCTGTGGCGGTGGGCTGGACGGCACCGGCGGCGCGGGCGGGCGCTGCGCGGTGACGACGGGTTTCGGGGCCGGATCGGTCGGGGCGGACAGGGGTTCCGCCGAAGCCTCGGCCTTCGGATGGTCGGCCGGGACCGTCGTCGCGAGCGCGGCCGGCGGATGTTCGGCCGCGGCGGCCGGTTCGGGCTCGTCCCGATCGCTGAACCCCTCGCCGAGCAGCAGTTCGTCGGCCAGTTCCGGCGCGTCCGGCGCCAGCAGTTCCAGGAGCGTGCGGGCATGCCGGATCGAGCACGGTTCGGCGGCCGAGGCGAGGGACACGGTCGCGGCCAGCATGCTGGTCGGCGTCGGGTGCAGGACGCGCACCGGTCCGGCGAGGTCGGCGGCGGGCTGCTCGACCGTCTCGACGAACGGGCCCACCGCGACCACGGTCCCGATCGGGACGGCCGCGTGCACGGACGAACGGATCCGTTCGGCGACCGCTTCGGACCGCGCGAGCGCCTCGGTCGCCGGGTTCACCGCGTCGTCGGCGCTGACCAGCGGCCAGCCGTCCGCCTTCCACTGGCCCCGCAGCGGCGCGTCCAGCCGCATGGCCGGATCCGGCAGGTCCACCCCGATGATGACGAGCAGCCCGCGGGGGAGCAGCGCGACGGCGTCCACGACCTGCGAGCTGTCCGGCAAGCGCACCCCGATGAGCGCGACGCCGCCGACCACCGTGCTGCCGCGCCCGAGTGAGGCCAGCGCGGCCCGGATGTCGTCGGCCACCCGCGACGGCTGTCGAGCAAGGCGAACCAGCCGCACTGCGCACCTCCCCGAGTCCAACTTGTGCTCGGGTGCACACGCTAGCGCGGGACCGTCGATTCCCTGCGTATGACGGCACCGACCGGCCGAAGGACCTCGATCGGCTGAAAGTGCGCGGTCCGGAGAGCGGGACGTGACCATTGACAGTGGTCCTTGTCACCTAGTTGAGTGCCTACCCGTTGGTAACAACCGGGGGGTCTTCAACGGAGAAGACAGGAGACCGAGATGCACAGACGAATCGGGCGATGGCGAAAGCCCGGCGCCCTGGCCGCGGCTTTGCTCGCACTCCCGTTCGCCGGGACCGCCCCGGCGAACGCCCAAGGCTCGGCCCCGGTCTCCGGGTCCCTCGGCAGGCTGCTGTCCACGCTCGGCGGTTCCGCCGAGGTCACCGCGCTCGTGCACGGGACCGACCTCGCCACCGCGGACCGGGCGGTCGGCCGGGCCGGACTGCGCAAGGTCGGTTCGTTCGACCGGATCGGCGTGGTCGCCGCGCAGGGCACCGCCGACCAGGTGCGGGCCGTGCGGCGCGCCGCGGGCGTCACCTACGTGGAGAACAACGATCCGCTCGTCGCCCGCGGCGGCACCGGCACCGCGGCCACCCGCAGCGCCGCGGCCCAGGCCACGCTGACCGGGACGAACGGCAAACGCCTGGACGGCAGCGGTGTCTCCGTCGCGATCATCGACACCGGCGTCGACCCGAACCACCCGGCGTTCCGGGCGGCCGACGGCGGCACCCGGGTGGTCCGCAACCTGAAGAGCCTCTGCCTCGACGGCACGGCGACGAACTGCATCACGGACGTGCCGAACTTCGTCGACACCGACGGCCTCTCCCTCGGCGGGCACGGCACGCACGTCACCGGGATCGCGGCCGGTAACCCGCGCACGCTGTCCGACGGCACGAAGGTCGGCGGCTCGGCGCCCGGGTCCAAGATCGTCTCGATCTCGACCGGCGCGGCGATCCTGGTGCTGGGCACCGATGCCGCGTTGAACTGGGTCCTGGAGAACCACGCCGCGCCCTGCGGCCCCGGGGTGCCCGCCTCGGCCTGCCCGCCGATCAAGGCGATCAACAACTCCTACGGGCCGAGCGGTGGCGGCGCCTTCGACCCGAACTCGGCGACGGTGAAACTGCAGCGCGCGCTGGCCGCCGAGGGCGTGGTCACGGTGTGGGCGAACGGCAACGACGGCGGCGACGGCTCGGCGAACCTGTCCAACCCGCCGGGTCAGGACCCGACCCCGGGCGTGCTGTCCGTGGCCTCCTACAACGATCAGGGCACCGGGACCCGGGACGGCGCGGTTTCCGGCTTCTCCTCGCGCGGGCTGGCCACCGATCCGGCGACCTGGCCGGACGTGTCGGCGCCGGGCGAGAACATCCTGTCCGCCTGCCGGCCGTGGCTGGTCATCTGCACCCAGGGCCTGCAGCCGAAGAACGGTCCCGGGCTGCTCGACCTCGGCACGTACAACGTGATCAGCGGCACCTCGATGGCCGCGCCGCAGATCACCGGCATCGTGGCGCAGTTGTTCCAGGCCAAACCGGCCGCCACCCCGGCCGAGATCGAGAACGCGATCAAGGCGACGGCGCACAAGTTCACCAACGGCGCGCCGTATTCGCCGGTCGGCGGCGGTTTGACGTCCAGTGTGGACAAAGGCGCGGGCCTGGTCGACACGGTGGCCGCGGCCAACCTGCTCGGTTCCTGAGGCGGAAGCAAGGGAGCTTTACCCCTCAGTTGAGGGAGTAAAGTTCCCTTGCTCCACATCTGTGGTGCGATTTCTGGGGTTCGTGTGGCCAAAGTGCACTCATGGGGTGCACAATGTCGGGGCAAGCGTCACGGACGGGATCGGACCGCCGGAACTCGCGAGGTCGTAGGGGAAGACGCCCCTCGTCGAGTAGCGGAGGTCAGCAGTGAGCACCCGTGGAAACACCCGTGGCGTGGTGTACGTCCACTCGTCGCCGTCTGCGGTTTGCCCGCACGTCGAGTGGGCCATTTCGGGCACCCTGGGTGGCCGAGTCGATCTACAGTGGACGGCGCAACCAGCCGCTCCAGGGCAGTTGCGTGCCGAATGCGGCTGGAGCGCGGCCGCGGGCACCGGCGCCAAACTGGTCGCCGCGCTCAAGGCGTGGCCGATGCTGCGCTTCGAGGTCACCGAGGAGCCCAGCTACGGCGTGGACGGCGAACGGTTCTGCTTCGCGCCCGGGCTCGGGCTGTGGCACGGGCGCACGAGTGCCAACGGCGACATCGTGGTCGGCGAGGACCACCTGCGCGCCCTGGTCGCGCAGTGCCGCGCGGGCGAGCAGCTCGCGCACAAGCTCGACGAACTGCTCGGCGCGAACTGGGACGAAGCGCTCGAACCCTTCCGCCACGCCGGCGACGGCGCGCCCGTTACCTGGCTGCACCAGGTCGGGTGATCGCTCCCGGCTAGGCTGCCGGGTATGCCAGCCACCTCGACCACCCGCCTGCGCTGGCTGGTACCCGCGCTCATCGTGGTGCTCTCGCTCACGGTCGGCGGGGGCCTGCTGGCGCGGGAGTTGTACCGGCAGCCGGTGGAGGAACTCGGCACCGCCGACGAGCTGCCGACGTCGAGTTCGCTCGCCCCGGAGCAGCAGCCGGGCGATCCCACGGTGAAGCTCAGTGCGGACGCCGTCTTGCACCCGCACGACGAGGACGTCCGGGACCTGCTGCAGAACTTCTTCGACGCCATCAACCACCGCAACTTCGAGCAGTGGCGCGACACGGTGACCCGGGAACGGCTCCAGTCCAGGACCCAGTCGCAGTGGGAGCGGGAATACGAGACGACCAGGGACGGCAGCATCGTCGTCCACCGCATCGAAGCGGTCGGGCCGAGCGCGCTGCACGTGCTGGTCACCTTCACCAGCACCCAGAACGTCAAGTACGCGCCGCCGGAGTTGCCGGAGGGCTGCATCCGCTGGCGGCTGGTGCTGCCGGTGGTCCAGGAGAGCGGCCGGTGGCGGGTCGACCAGGTGTTGCCGGGTACTACACCCGAGCACGAGAAATGCTGACTTTGGTCATCCGGTAGTAGTCCCGAAGGGTGACGCGGGGGCACAACCCGGACGAATAGAGTCGGCACATGTCGAGCGACCAGCACGTGCTCCTGCCGGACGTCGCGAACGGGTTGAGCGCCGCGGAGGTCGCCGAGCGCGTCGCCGCCGGCCAGACCAACGACGTCGCGACCAAGGCGAGCCGGACCACCGGCGAGATCATCCGGGCGAACGTGTTCACCCGGATCAACGCGATCTACGGGGTGCTCTTCGCGATCATCCTGTCCACCGGATACCTGGTCGACGGCTTGTTCGGCGGGCTGATCATCGTGAACAGCGCGATCGGCATGATCCAGGAGCTGCGCGCCAAGCGGACCCTGGAGCAGCTCGCGATCGTCGGGCAGGCCCGGCCCCGGGTGCGCCGCGACGGGGAGAGCCGGGAAATCGATCCGGCCGAGGTCGTGCTGGACGACGTGATCGAACTGGGGCCCGGGGACAAGGTCGTGGTGGACGGGGACGTGCTCGCCTCCGACGCCCTGGAGGTCGACGAGTCGCTGCTCACCGGGGAATCCGATCCGGTCGTCAAACAACCCGGCGACCACGTGATGTCGGGCAGCTTCGTGGTCGCCGGATCGGGGGCGTTCCGCGCGACGAAGGTCGGGAAGGACGCCTACGCGGCGAAACTGGCCGAGGAGGCCAGCAAGTTCGCCCTGGTCAAATCCGAGCTGCGGTCCGGAATCGACAAGATCCTCAAGTTCATCACCTACCTGCTGATCCCGGCCGGGGCGCTGACCATCTACAACCAGCTGGCCGGGGACCAGGCGCTGCCGGACGCGCTGCGCGGCATGGTCGCCGCGCTGGTGCCGATGGTGCCCGAGGGGCTGGTGCTGATGACCAGCGTCGCGTTCGCGGTCGGGGTCATCCGGCTGGGCAAGCGGCAGTGCCTGGTGCAGGAGCTGCCCGCGATCGAGGGGCTGGCCCGCGTCGACGTGGTGTGCGCGGACAAGACCGGCACGCTCACCGAGAACGCCATGCGGCTGGGCGAGGTGCGGGGCCTCGCCGAGGACGGCGTGCCGGTGCCGACCGCGCTGGCCGCGCTCGCCCGGGCCGACGCGCGGCCGAACGCGAGCCTGCAGGCGATCGCCGAGGCGTTTCCCGACGACCCCGGGTGGCGGGTCGAGGCGGTCATGCCGTTCTCGTCGGCGCGCAAGTGGAGCGGCGCGAGCTTCGCCGGGCACGGGAACTGGGTGCTCGGCGCGCCGGACGTGCTGCTGGACGCGGATCATCCCGAACGCGCGGAGGCCGAGCGGATCGGCGCGCAGGGGCTGCGGGTGCTGCTGCTCGGGCAGGCCGAGCGCCAGGTCGACGCGCCGGACGGACCGGGTGCGGTGACCCCGCTGGCGCTGGTCGTGCTCGAGCAGAAGATCCGCCCGGACGCCAAGGACACCCTGGACTACTTCGCGCACCAGTCGGTCACCGTGAAGGTGATCTCCGGGGACAACGCGGTGTCCGTCGGCGCGGTCGCCGGTGCGCTGGACCTGCCCGGATCCGGGAACCCGGTGGACGCGCGGAAGCTTCCCGAGGACGCGGCGCTGCTCGCGGACACGGTGGAGAACTCGGCGGTGTTCGGCCGGGTGACCCCGTTGCAGAAGCGGTCGATGGTCGGCGCGCTGCAGTCGAAGGGGCACACGGTCGCGATGACCGGCGACGGCGTCAACGACGTGCTCGCGCTCAAGGACGCCGACATCGGGGTGGCGATGGGCGCGGGCAGCCCGGCGACCCGCGCGGTGGCGCAGATCGTGTTGCTGGACAACAAGTTCGCGACGCTACCGCATGTGGTCGGCGAGGGCCGCCGGGTGATCGGCAACATCGAGCGCGTCTCGAACCTCTTCCTCACCAAGACCGTGTACTCGGTGCTGCTGGCGCTCGCGGTCGGCCTCGCGCAGGTGCCGTATCCGTTCCTGCCGCGGCACGTGACCATCACGGCGTGGTTCACCATCGGGCTGCCCGCCTTCGTGCTGTCCCTGGCGCCGAACAACGAACGCGCCCGCTCCGGGTTCGTCGGCCGGGTGATGCGCACGGCGATCCCGGCGGGCGTGGTGATCGCCGCGGCCACCTTCGTGTCGTATCTGCTGGTGTACCAAGGATCCGGCGCCACCGAACTGGACAAGGAACAGGCCGGGACCACGGCCCTGATCACCCTGATCTCGATCGCGCTGTGGGTGCTGGCGATCATCGCCCGGCCCTACGCCTGGTGGAAGATCGGGCTCATCGCGGGCATGGTGGCGCTCACCCTGGCGATGTTCCTGATCCCGTTCACCCAGGACTTCTTCCTGCTCGACCCGAGCAACCTGGGCTACACCGGCATCGCCTTCGCCTGCGCCGCGGTCGGCATCGTCCTGGTCGAAGCCGCCTGGTGGATCAACGGCTGGGCCCGCGGCGAAAAACGCACCCTCATCGCCCCGAACTGAGTTCCACGTTCGGGCAAGCGAGTTTCACACTCAGGTAAGCGAGTTTCACACTCAGGCACCTGAGTTCGACGTTCGGGCACGCGAGTTCCGCTTTCGGTGCTCAGTTCGTCTTCGAGTGGTAGCAGTGGTACATGGAGATCAACTGTTCCGCCCTGCTGCTGGACATCGACGGCACCCTGGTGAATTCGCTCGGAGCGGTCGAGCGGACCTGGCGGGCCTGGGCCGCCGAGTACGGACTCGACGGCGACGCCGTGCTGCGGGTGTGCCACGGTCGCCGGTCCGAGGAGACGATCGCCGACTTCCTGCCCGGCGAGCAGGTCGAATCCGCCGTCGCCCGGCTGGACGAGCTGGAACTGGCCGACCTCGACGGCGTGGTCGCCTGCGCGGGTGCCGCCGAGTTGTTGGCCGCCAACCGGTTGCCGTGGGCGGTGGTCACCTCGGGCATCGTCGCGCTGGGGACCGCCCGGATGAAGGCCGCCGGGTTTTCCCTGCCGGAGGTGTTCATCACGGCGGAATCGGTGACCGAAGGCAAACCCGCTCCGGAGTGCTACCGGCTCGCCGCGCGGAAACTCGGCGTTCCCGCCGGGGACTGCGTGGTGATCGAGGACGCGCCCGCGGGCGTGCGCGCGGGGCGGGCGGCCGGTGCCACGGTGGTCGCGGTGACCACCACGCACCGGGCCGAGGAACTCGGCGACGCCGATTTCGTCGTGCCGTCGCTCGACCACGTCACCGTGCGGGGAGATCAGATCGCCATCGCGGGCGGGGGCGGGGAGTGCGTGGCGGCCGGGCGGTAGGCGTCCCACGCCCGGGCCAGGCGGCGGACCGCTTCGCTCAGCAACTCCGGCGGGTGGGCGAAGTGGATGCGGACCCGGTCTTCGCTGCCGCCCGAGGGATCCAGGCCACCGCCCGGCAGGAGCACCACGCCCCGGCGCTGGGCGGCCTGCGCGAACGACGTGCCGTCGCCCTCGGGCAACCGGGCCCACAGGATGTGCCCGCCCCGGACCGGCGGCACCTCCCAGCCGGGCAGGTGCCGCGCCAGCTCCGCGCGCAGGTGGTCGTGGCGCGCCTGCCGCTCCTCGGCCCGGCGGCGGCACAGCGCCTCGAGCCGGGGCAGCACGTACGCGGCGGCCAGCTGCGCCGGGATGTTGCCGCCGATGTCGTGCACGGTCCGCAGCCGGGCGAGCCGGGCGATGATCGGTTCGGGCGCGCGGACCCAGCCGACCCGCAGCCCGCCCCAGACGCTCTTGCTCAGCGAGCCGACCGAGATCACCGTCCGCCCGGCGAGCGGAGGCGGCGGCCGTTCGCCGGGGAAACCCAGATCCGCCAGGACTTCGTCGTCGATCAACGGGATGTCCGCGGCGGCCGCGGTCTCGGCGAGGCGGCGCCGGGCGAGCGGGGAGAGCACCGCACCGGTCGGGTTCTGGAAGGTGGGGATCACGTACGCGAGCGCCGGCCGGTCATCGCGGATCGCCGCCTCGAAACCCGCCAGCCCGACCGGCAGCGCCCGCAGCACCGCCGCTTCCTCGCGGAACGCCTCGAGCACGCCCGGGTAGGTCGGCCCTTCCAGGAGCACCCGGTCGCCCGGCCGGATCAGGGCGCGGGCGAGCAGCGACAGCGCCTGCTGGGCGCCGTTGGTGACCAGCACCTGATCCGGTGAAGTGGCCACGCCGCGCCGGGTGTAGTGGTCGGCGATCTCGGCGCGCAACGCCGGGTGCCCGGACGGCAGGTAACCGATGTCGCCGGTGAGCGCGGCCAGTTCGGCCGCGACCCGGGTGTAGGCCGCCGCCAGTTCGGCGGGCGGGGAATCCGGTGCGGCGCAGGCGAGCTGGATCGCGTCGCCGGGCGGTTCCAGCAGGTGCAGGAAGACCGGGGCGCCGGTGGTGTCCGGCACGGCTGCCGCGGGGGAACCGGCCACCCGCGTGCCGCTGCCCTGGCGGCGGGAGATCCGGCCTTCCAGGCGCAGCAGGTCGTAGGCGGCGACCACCGTGCTGCGCCCCACCGCGAGGGTCGAGGCGAGCGCGCGATCCGGCGGCAGGGGCGTGCCCGGCGGGAGCTCGCCGTCGTCGATCAGCTGCCGCAGCCGGGCCGCGAGCAGCAGGTACAGCGGGCCGCGCCCGGAGGACCAGCGGCCGAGCCGTTCGGAGAGGGCGATTGGTTTCATGGGCAAACCAATTGTGCCGGATTGGCTCTGGGGCGCCGCATCCGCCCGCGCACAAGATGGGTTCATGAGCAACGAGACGGTGTCCATCACCGAGGTCATCGAGTCGCTGGCGGGCCCGTGGCAACCGCGGGAACTGGCGAAGGTCAACGACGCCGTGGTGCGCTTCGCCCGGTTCGAGGGCGAATTCCCCTGGCACCACCACGACGAGGACGAGCTGTTCCTCTGCTGGGACGGGACTTTCCGGCTGGAACTGGAGGGCCGCGAGCCGGTCACGCTCAATCCGGGCGAGATCTTCGTGGTGCCCCGGGGCACCCGGCACCGCCCGGTGGCCGCCGAACCCGCGCACGGCCTCATGGTCGAACGCCCGGAAACCAAGCAGTACGGCAACGGGTGAACGCGAAGAAGCCCCCGGAAGTGGCGGCACTTCCGGGGGCTCCTCGGCGTCTTTACGCGGCGGTGAACAGCAGCGCCGTGTTGTGCCCGCCGAAACCGAACGAGTTGCTCAGCGCGGCGGACAGCTCGACCTTGCGGGGCTCGCCGCTCACCACGTCGAGCTGAACCTTCGGGTCGAGGTCCTCGAGGTTCAGCGTCGCCGGCACGATTCCGTGGTACAGCGCCAGAATCGTGGCGATGCCCTCGACCGCCCCGGCCCCGCCGACGAGGTGACCGAGCGCGCCCTTCGGCGCGGTCACCACCGGGTGGTTGCCGATCGCGGTGCGGATCGCGGCCGCCTCACCGACATCGCCGACCACCGTCGAGGTGGCGTGCGCGTTCACGTGGCCGACGTCGGCCGCGGTCAGCCCGGCCATCTTGATCGCATTCGCCATCGCCGCGATCTGGCCGAGGCCCTCCGGGTGGTTCCCGGTGATGTGGTAGGCGTCCGAGGTGATGCCGTAACCGCTCAGCGTGGCGTAGATCCGGGCGCCCCGGGCCTTCGCGCGGTCGGCGCGCTCCAGGATCACCACGCCGGAGCCCTCGCCCAGCACGAACCCGTCGCGGTGCGCGTCGAACGGGCGGGACGCGGCCGCCGGATCGTCGTTGCGCGTGGACACCGTGCGCGCCTGGGCGAAACCGGCGATGGTGATCGGGTGGATGCAGGCTTCCGCGCCACCGGCCACCACGACGTCCGCCCGGCCGGAGCGGATCATCTCGAAACCGGACGCGATGCCTTCCGCACCGGAGGCACACGCCGACGCGGGCGAGTGCACTCCGGCGCGTGCCTTCAGGTCGATGCCGACGTGGGCCGCGGGGCCGTTCGGCATCAACATCGGCACGGTCAGCGGCGACACCTTCCGGATCCCGTGCTCGCGCAGCAGATCGTGCTGGCTGAGCAGGGTGGTCGGGCCGCCGATGCCGGTGCCGATCGAGACGCCGAGCCGGTCCGGGTCGACGTCGGTGTGCTCGTCCGTGGGCTGCTCGAAGCCCGCGTCCGCCCACGCCTGGCGCGCGGCGATGAGGGCTACCTGTTCACAACGGTCGAGCCTGCGTGCCTGTACGCGGGGGAGCCGTTCGGACGGCTCCTCGGCGAGTGTCGCTCCGATCTTCACCGGCAGGTCGAGGCGCTCGACCCACTCGGCCTCGATGGTGCGGACCCCACTCGCTCCCGCCAACAGTCCGTCCCAGGTGGACGCGACGTCCCCGCCGAGCGGAGTGGTCGCACCCAGCCCGGTGATCACGACGTCGGTGTTGCTCATTTGGAGTCTCCCCAAAGTCGGCGCCGGTACGCGCGGGTGTTACTTGGCGTTCGCCGAGACGTAGTTGACGGCGTCGCCCACGGTCTTCAGGTTGGCCAGCTCGTCGTCCGGGATCTTGACGCCGAACTTGTCCTCGGCCTGCACGGCGATCTCCACCATGGACAGCGAGTCGATGTCCAGGTCGTCCACGAAGGACTTCTCCGTGGTCACCTCGTCCTGGGCCACACCGGCGACCTCTTCGACGATCTCGGCCAGGCCGGACAGGATCTTTTCGTTGTCTGCCACTTGCTTTCCCTTCGTGGTTCTCTGGGTTGTTTCACCGGCCGCTGGACGCCCCGGCGTGCTTGGATACTACGGACAGAGGAATGCCTGGCCCGCATAGGACAGTCCGGCGCCGAAACCCACCGCCAGCACCACATCGCCCGACTTGGCGGTTCCGGCCGCACGCATGTGGTCGAGTGCCATCGGGATCGACGCCGACGAGGTGTTTCCGGAGTACTTGATGTCGTCGGCGACCACCATGTCCTCCCGGGCCCCGCGGGCCCGCAACCGTTTCGCGATCGCCTCGACGATGCGCAGGTTGGCCTGGTGCGGGATCAGTACATCCACATCGGACGGTTCGAGCCCGGCGAGTTCGAGCGCCCGCATGGCGATCGGGGCGATCTGCGTGGTCGCCCAGCGGAAGACCGACTGGCCCTCCTGGTAGATGTACTTGTGGTCGCGCATGTAGATGGTGTCGACCAGATCGCCCGCGCTGCCCCAGGCGACCGGCCCGATGCCCGGTTCG
This sequence comes from Amycolatopsis anabasis, assembly GCF_009765355.1. Classification (GTDB taxonomy): domain Bacteria; phylum Actinomycetota; class Actinomycetes; order Mycobacteriales; family Pseudonocardiaceae; genus Amycolatopsis; species Amycolatopsis anabasis. Next base: position 20,217 of record NZ_VTHK01000069.1, read on the forward strand.
TCGGACGGCCCGACCACCGCGGCCCCGGCGCCGTCGGCGAAGATGATCGCGTTCGCCCGGTCCAGCGGATCCACCACATCGGTCAGCTTCTCGGCGCCGATCACCAGCACCCTGCCCGACGAGCCGGACCGGATCAGGTCCGAGGCCACGCCGAGGCCGTAGCAGAACCCGGCGCACGCGGCGTTGATGTCGAACGCACCGGCGCGTTTGACCCCGATCCGGTCGGCGACCTGCGCGGCGGCGTTCGGGATCGGCGCGGGCATAGTGCAGTTCGGCACGATCACGGTGTCCACTTCGGACGGTTCGAGGCCGGCGTCGGCCAGCGCGCGGGAACCCGCGGTGACCGCCATGTCCACCAGCAGCTCGTCCTTCTCCGCGAAGCGCCGCTCGATGATGCCGACGCGATCCCGGATCCATTGGTCGGTGGTGTCCATGATCTGGGACAAATCGTCGTTGGTGACGATCTTGTCCGGCTGGGTGCTGCCGACACCGAGCACGCGCGTCGCGGCGGGTCCCTGCTTGAGCTTCAGCGCCGGGCGGCTCACGCGGCATCCTCCAACTTGGCCAGATCGGCCGGGGTCTTGAGTGCGATGGTCGAGGTCACCACGCCCTTGAGCTGCCGCTTGACCAGGCCGGTCAGCGTGCCCGCGGGCGCCAGCTCCACGGTACGGGTGACGCCGAGCGAGACCAGCCCGTCCATGGTCAGGTCCCAGCGGACCGGGCGGGTGACCTGCTGGACGAGCCGGTCGAGGTACTCCGCGCCGCTGGTGACCACGGTACCGTCCGCATTGGACAGCAGCGGGCGGTTCGGGTCGGCGGGGGTGATCCCGGCGGCGTGCTTGCGCAACGCTTCCTCGGCGGGCGCCATGTATCCCGTGTGGAACGCGCCGGCCACCTTCAGCGCGCGAACCTTGGTGCCTTCCAAGGGTTCGGCGACGATCTGGGCGATCGCGTCGGCGGCCCCGGACGCGACGATCTGACCCGCGCCGTTCTGGTTCGCGGCGGCCAGGCCGTAATCGGCGAGCCAGGCGACCACCCGCTCGGGCTCGCCGAGCATCACGGCGGCCATGCTGGTCGGTTCGGCCGCGCAGGCCTTGGCCATCTCGGCGCCCCGCACCGCGGCGAGCGTGACGGCGTCCTCGGCGGAAAGCACGCCGGCGATGGCCGCGGCGGCGAGTTCACCCACGGAGTGCCCGGCGACCGGCGCGTCGGCGGGCAGTTCGATCCGCTCGCGCAGCTCGTCGTAGGCCAGCAGCGAAAGCGCGACGATCAGCGGCTGGGCGATCGCGGTGTCCTGGATCCGCTCCGCGTCGGCTTCCGTGCCGAGGTGGATCAGATCGAGACCGGTGCGATCGGACCAGCTCCGCACCCGGTCACGGGCGCCGTCGAGTTCGAGCCAGGGGGAGAGCATGCCGGGCGCTTGGGAGCCCTGTCCGGGGGCGAGGACTGCTGTCACGTACTCAGGGAACACGGTCCGTGGGGTTCGACGTGATGTCGGAGCTGACGAAGTCCGCGCGGCGATGTTGGAGGATTCCTACAAAGGTGACGGCCGCATGAACGACTGTTACCGGAATGCCTTGTCGGGTTCAGGGATATTTTGCCGTGATGCCGGTCACCCGATCGTCGGTACGCAGCGTCACCACAAGCCCCGCGCCCGCGCCAATCGGCCCACGGTGAGCGCGATCCGCAGGACCAGCGCGTCCCGGGGGTCGGAGGCGAGGCGTCCGGTCAGCTCGGCCGCCCGGCGAAGCCGGTAGCGCACCGTGTTCGGGTGCACGAACAAGGTCCGGGCGCAGGTCTCCAGCACCCCGCCGCTCTCCAGGTACGTCTCCACGGTCTCCAGGAGGGTCGGACCGGCCTGTTCCAGCGGTTTGGCGATTTGCTCGACGAGCATCCGCTCGGCCTCGGCGTCGCCGGAGAGCGCCCGTTCGGGGAGCAGATCGGCCGACCGGACCGGGCGCGGGGCGCCGGGCCAGCCGACCACCGCGCGCAGTCCGGACAGCGCTTCGGCCGCGCTGTGGTGCGCCTCGGCCAGGCTCGGCACGGTCGGACCCGCGACCACCGGACCGTCGCCGAACGCGACCGACAGCTTGCCCAGGATCTCCTGGTCCTTCGGGCTGCCCTCGGTCGGCCCGCCGACCACCACGACCAGCCGGGAACCCTGGACCGACAGCAGGACCGGGCGCCCTATCCGGGCCGCCCGGGCGCGAACCTCGAAGACGACCGTCGGCGGGTCGTCCGACCGCGGCTTGCCGACCAGGGCGGTCGCGGCGGCGGCCGGATCCCAGCCGAGCGCGGCGGCGCGGGAGAGCACCGATTCCTCGGCGTCGCCACGCACGATGCCGTCCACCACGAGCGCCTCGAGCCGGGCGTCCCAGGCGCCGCGCGCCTCGGCGGCGGCCGCGTAGGAGTTCGCCGTGGTGAAGGCGATTTCCCTGCCGTAGCGGAGAATTCCCTCCAGCAGCGCGGCCCGTTCGGCTTCGTCGGCCGCGAAATCCGGCAGCTGCTCCTCGAACACCTCGATGGCCAGCCGGACCAGGCCGACGGCCTGCCGCAGGCTGATCCACCGGGACAGTTCGGTCGGCGCGCCGCGGAAGGCCTCGGTGGTGAGCTTGGGCGCCTCGTTGGAGTCCCGCAACCAGTCGACGAAACTCGCCGCCGCGGTCTGGGTGATCAGCAGCACGCTGGCGCGCTGGTCGGCGGGCATCCGGCCGAACCAGGGGAGTCGTTCCTCCATCGCGGCGACGCTGGCCGAGGCGAGCCGCCCGGACGCGCGCTCCAGTTGCCGCAAGGTCTTGCCGGAAAGGCCGTGCTGCTCGGGCACGCGCCGCCGGGCGTTCGTCTGGCTCATGGTGTCCCGATCGTACGTCGCGGGCCGCGGCCGCGGTGCGGTGTCGGGCGATTACCCGCCGGGACGAACCCGCAACCTGACCGGCGGAAGCCGCAACTAAGGTTGCTAGCGAACGGCCGGAAACGCTCATTACGATTCCGCCGTCGCCGCCGCGGATATCCGGGTAATTCCCTGAGGCGGGCGGCCGGTCGCAAGAGCAGAATTCGCGCGGAAATCGCGTTTCGATCAGGGCATCGGCGAGGATGTCCGGGGGGAGGGCACTACGGTGGAAGATCGACGACTGGAGATCGACTCGATCTCCAAGCGTTATGGCGATGTCGTCGCGTTGCGCGCGATGACGTTCGATGTCCGGGCGGGCGAACTGTTCGGCTTCGTCGGCAGCAACGGCGCCGGAAAGACCACCACGATGCGGATCGCGCTCGGTGTGCTGTCCAGCGATTCGGGTGCGGTGCGCTGGGACGGCCGGCCGATCACGCTGGAAACCCGGCGGCACATCGGATACATGCCCGAGGAGCGCGGGCTCTACCCGAAGATGAAGGTGGGCGAGCAGCTCACCTATCTCGCGCGCCTGCACGGAATGTCCGTATCGGACGCCAGGAAGTCCGTTGTGGACTGGACCGAGCGGCTCGGGGTGGCCGCGCGCCGGGACGACGAGGTGCAGAAGCTCAGCCTGGGCAACCAGCAGCGGGTGCAGCTGGCCGCGGCGCTGGTGCACAACCCGAGCATTCTCGTGCTGGACGAACCGTTCTCCGGGCTGGACCCGGTGGCGGTGGACGTGATGAGCCAGGTACTCCGGGAGAAGGCGGACGAGGGAGTGCCGGTGGTGTTCTCCAGCCACCAGCTCGATCTGGTGGAGCGCCTCTGCGATCGCGTCGGAATCGTCCGAAGTGGACAAATGGTGGCGAAGGGGACCGTTCCGGAGCTGCGTTCGGGCGGTGCGGTCCGGTTGCTGGTGGACGCGCCGGAGGCCCCGGCGGGCTGGGCGGACGCGCTGCCCGGCGTCACCGTGCTCGGCCACGAGAACGGGGTGACCGAGCTGGAACTGTCCGACGGCGCCGACGACCAGACGGTGCTCAAGGCCGCCCTGGCGACCGGTCCGGTCCGCGAATTCGCGCGCCGCCAGCCCTCGCTTACCGAACTTTTCCGCAATGTCGTTACGCAGGAGGCAGCGTGAGTACCCCGGACGTCCGGATGGGAACGTGGGCGCCGATGTGGCTGGTGGCCTCCCGGGAGATCACCACCCGGCTGCGGTCCAAGGCCTACATCGTCAGCACGGTGGTGCTGCTGGTGCTGATCGTCGCCTCGGTCGTGGTGATGAAGCTGATCAGCGGCGGCTCGGACGCCACGGTCGGGGTCACCGGCCCCGCGTCGTCGCTGGCCGCCCCGCTGGAGGCCACGGCGAAGACGATCGACCAGAACGTGGCCACCAAGCAGGTGCCCGACGAGGCGGCCGGCCGCCAGCAGGTCGCCGACGGTTCGCTGGACGCGTTGCTGGTCGGCGACGGCACCCGGATCGAGGTCGTGGTCAAGAAGGACCTCGACGGCAAGCTGCGGAACGCGTTGAACGTGCTCTCCAGCCAGCTCGCGCTCAACCAGCAGATCACCGACCTGGGCGGCGATCCCGCGCAGGTGGGCGCCGCGGTCGCCAACGCGAAGGTCGAGGTCCGGCCGCTCGAGCAGCCCTACGACTACAGCGGTCAGCAGCTCGCGCTCGGCGCGATCGCGGGCATCCTGGTGTACCTGTCCCTGCTGCTCAACGGCCAGTCCGTGGCGCAGGGCGTGGTCGAGGAGAAGAGCAGCCGGGTGGTCGAGTTGCTGCTGTCCACCATCCGGCCGTGGCAGTTGATGACCGGCAAGGTGCTCGGCATCGGCGCGGTGGGGCTGATGCAGATGCTGGTGATCGGGGTGGTGGGCATCGTGGCGGGCCTGGCCACCGGGGCGTTGACCATTTCGATCTCCGCCGCGGTCGGCACGGTGGTCTGGCTGATCGTGTGGTTCCTGCTCGGCTTCCTGATGTACTCGATCGTGTTCGCCGCGCTCGGGGCGCTGGTTTCGCGGCAGGAGGACGTCGGCGGGGCGGTTTCCCCGGCCCTGATGTTCATCATCGCCGGATACGTCGTCGGGATTTCGGTGCTGCCCTCGGACCCGGGCAACTCCCTGGCCGAGGTGCTGTCGATCATTCCGGTGTTCTCGCCGACGCTGATGCCGATGCGCCTGGCGATGGGCGGCGTGCCGGTGTGGGAGGCCGTCCTTTCGCTCGCCTTGGTCGTCGCGATCATTCCGGTGCTGGTGTGGCTCGCCGCGCGGATCTACCGCAATGCGGTGATGCGGACCGGCGCGAAGGTCAAACTGCGGGAAGCGCTGCGGGCGGCGTGAGTTTTCGACACATCCGTTAATAATCGAGAACGCCCGGCGCGTACGGTTTCCGTCGCGCCGGGCGGTCTCGTCTCCCCGGTCCCCACCGGTACATCCACTATGGACCTTGTGGATCTTCCAGGTCCAGCATTGTCACCCGTTCGTGGAACCCCCGACTTGCCGGTCCCTGCTGGTTGTTCAACGCTTTGACCTAGCAACCTCAATTGCCGACAACGAGGAGGACATTGTGGGCGAGCAACTCAAGAACGGGCTCGGCCAGGCGTGGAATCTCGTGGCCACGTTCGTCCCGAAGCTCATCGCATTTCTGATCATCCTGTTGATCGGCTGGCTGATCGCGAAAGCGATCGCGAAGGCGCTCACCTTGGTGCTCGGTAGGCTCGGATTTTCCAAACTGGTGGACAAGACCGGGCTCACCGGAATGCTGAAGCAAACGAATATCGACGCCACCGGCATTATCGCGAAACTGGCGTATTACTTCATTCTGCTGATCGCGTTGCAATTGGCGTTCGGGGTGTTCGGCGAGACCAACCCGGTGAGCCAGTTGCTCAACGAAGTCATCGCGTTCCTGCCCAGGATCGTGGTCGCGCTGGTGCTCATCGTGGTCGCCGCGGCGATCGCGAACGTGGTTCGCGGCGCGGTCCGGGGAGCGCTGTCCACCCGGCCCGCGGGCCGCCTGCTGGGCACCATCAGCTACTGGCTGATCATGGCATTCGGCATCATCGCGGCGCTGAACCAGATCAACATCGCGACCACGGTGACCACTCCGGTGCTCGTGACCGTGCTGGCGACCATCGGCGGCGTGCTCGTCGTCGGCCTCGGCGGCGGCCTGATCAAACCCGCCCAGCAGCGCTGGGACGGCTGGCTGGCCAACCTCCAGGGGCAGATCGGCCAGGGCGGCGGCGACCGGTCTCAGGTGAACGGCGGCCCGGGGCAGCAGCGGTCCGCGGCCACCGCGCAGACGGACGTGCCCACCCCGCCGCAGGGCATCAACCGCGTCGATCGGTAGTTCCCGTTCCGGCCCGGCTCCGAAAGTGTCGCCACTTTCGGAGCCGGGCCGTGTTCTGTGTCTCACAAACGGGTGGGGAATGCCGTCCGCGGCGCGCATGTTGGGTGCAGCGAGGGAAGGAGCGCGCCGGTGGACTTGTTGCTGCAGCACGGCCTGACGGTGTTCGGTCAGTCGATTTCCTTCGCGGAGCTCGCCGGCCAGCTGTGCGCGCTCGCCGTGGTCTTCCTGGCCGAACGGCGCACGTTGTGGACCTGGCCGGTCCAGGTCGGCGCCACCGTGCTGCTGTTCTCGGTCTACGTCTCGGCTCATCTCGGCGGGCTCGCCACGCGGCAGATCGCGATCCTGCTGATCTCGCTCTACGGCTGGTGGGCGTGGACGCGGCGGCGCGATCCCGTGTACGGCGTGGTGGTGCGCCGGGGCCGGGGCGTCGAACGGCTGGTCATGGCGGGGGCGTTCGTCGCGGGCACGGTCGCGATGGCGTTGCTGCTGGACGCGTTGAACGCCTCCTGGTCGCCGTGGCCGGACGCGGCGATCTTCGTCGGCACGCTGGTCGCCTTCGCCGCGCAGGGCGCCGGGCTGGTCGAGTTCTGGCTGGTCTGGCTCGCCGTGGACGCGATCGGGGTGCCCCTGCAACTGGCGTCCGGGCTGTACTTCTCGGCCGCGATCTACCTGGTGTTCGCGGGCCTGGTCGTGCACGGGTGGTGGAGCTGGAACCGCTCGGCCCGCCGGGTGACCGCGCCCGTGGTCAGGGCAGCATCCAGCTGAGCGCCGCCGTGCTCTGACCGACCACGATCAGGCACATCACCAGCAGCAGCCCGATGCTCCAGGGCAGCACCTTGCGCAGCAGGCGCCCCTCCTCACCAGGGAGGTTGGCCGCGACGCAGGCGATGGTCAGGTTCTGCGGCGAGATCATCTTGCCGAGCACGCCGCCGGAGCTGTTCGCGGCGGCGAGCAGATCGGCCGGGAGCCCGGTCTGCCCGGCCGCGGTGACCTGGAGCGCGCCGAACAGGGCGTTCGCCGAGGTGTCCGAACCGGAGACCGCGACGCCGAACCAGCCGAGCACGGGGGAGAGGAATGCCAGCCCGGCGCCCGCACCGGCGATCAGGTAGCCGATCGTCGTGGTCTGCCCGGACAGGTTCAGCACGTAGGCCAGCGCGAGCACCCCGGTGACGGTGAGGATGGCGAACCGGAGCTCCCGCACGGTCGCCAGCCACTCGCGCAGGGTGTCGCGCGCGGCGACGCGCAGCGCGAGCGCGGTCAGGACGCCCGCGAGCAGGACGAGCGTGCCGCCGGTGCTCAGGAACGGGATCGAGAAGAGGTTGCCGGCGACCGGTTTGCCGTTCGCGTTGGCCACGTCGAGGACCGGCCAGTCGAACTTCCAGGTGGCCGCGTCGAGCAGCTTCTTCACCGGGGGCAGCTGGCCGATCGAGAAGATCGCGATGATCAGCGCGTAGGGCACGTAGGCCCGGACCACTTCGGCACGGCGGTCCGGTTCGTCCAGGACCTCGGTCCGGACGCCGGTGAGCACCTTCCGCCGGACCTCCTCGCGGGCGGGTTTGCGCGCGGCGGGCAGCAGCACCAGCGCGGCGGCCCCGGCGAGGGCGGCGCCGATGTCGGCGAGCTGCGCGGACACGTAGTTCGAGGCGAGGAACTGGAAGACGCCGAACGCGACCCCGCAGACGAGCGCGGGCAGCCAGGTCTCCCGCAGGCCGCGCTTCCCGTCGACGATGATCACCAGCAGCAGCGGGACGAACAGGGCGAGCAGCGGTGTCTGGCGCCCGACGATCGAGGACACGGTGTCCAGCGGCAGGCCGGTGACCTGCGCGAGGGTGACCACCGGCGTGCCCATCGCGCCGAACGCGACCGGGGCGGTGTTGGCCACCAGGGCGACCATCGCCGCCCGGACCGGCGCGAAGCCGAGCGCGACCAGCATCACCGCGCTGATCGCCACCGGCGCGCCGAATCCGGCGAGGGCTTCCATCAGCGCGCCGAAGCAGAACGCGATGATCAGCGCCTGGATGCGGGGATCGTCGGAAACGCGGCCGAACGACCGGCGCAGGACGTCGAAGTGCCCGGTGCGCACGGTGATCCGGTAGATCCACAGCGCGTTCACCACGATCCACATGATCGGGAACAGCCCGAACGCGGCGCCCTGCACGGCGGACGACAGGGCCTGCGGCAGGGGCATGGCGTAGACCGCGATCGCGACGACGAGCGCGACGGCGAGGCCGAGCAGGGCGGCGAGGTGGGCCTTCATCCGGACCACGCCCAGCAGCACGAGCACGGTGGCCAGGGGCAAGGCCGCCACGAGCGCGGACAGGCCGAGCGACCCGGCCAGCGGAGCAAGCTGCTGAACGAACATACCCCGACCTCGTTTCCATAATCCGGAAACAGCCTTCCAGGCGCTGGCCGAGATCCTCGTCACAAACTCCGCGCCACGTCAAGCTCTTGGCGCATTTGGCCTAACGCCCGAGGGCACCGGGTACCGGGGGTCGTGAGTGTTCAGGCCGGTTGGAACCGGACCGAACACTCACGACCCCGGGTCAGCGGAGGGTGGCGTGGGTGGGGCGGAGGTCGGCGATCCGCCGCACGCCTAGCAGCTGCATGGTCCGCACGATCTCCGCCCGCAGGATCTCGACGGTCCGGCGGACCCCGCGCTCGCCCCCGGCCATCAGGCCGTAGAGGTAGGCGCGGCCGATCAGGCAGGCGTCCGCGCCGCGGGCCATCGCGGCCACGATGTCGCCGCCGGACAGGATGCCGGTGTCCAGCCAGACCTCGGCCCGCCCGCCGACCGCGTCCAGCGTCGCGGGCAGCAGTTCCAGCGGGGTCGGCGCGCGGTCGAGCTGGCGGCCGCCGTGGTTGGACAGCAGCACCGCGTCCGCCCCGCGGGAGACCACGTCCCGCGCGTCGTCGACGTTCTGGATGCCCTTCACCACGAGCTTGCCCGGCCACGACTCGCGCACCCAGTCGAGCACGCCGAAGTCGAGTGTCGGGTCGAACATCTCGTTGATCAGTTCGGCGACCGTGCCGCCCCAGGAAGTCAGCGAGGCGAAGGTGAGCGGCTCGGTGGTCAGCAGGTTGATCCACCACGCCGGGTGCATCGCGCCGTCGAGGAAGGTGCGCAGGGTGAGCGCGGGCGGAATGGACAGGCCGTTGCGCACATCGCGCATCCGCGCCCCGGCGACCGGGGTGTCCACGGTCAGCAGGAGCGTGTCGTATCCGGACTCCCAGGCCCGATTCATCAGATCCTGGCCGGCCGCGCGGTCCCGCCACACGTACAGCTGGAACCACTTCCGCGCCCCCGGACCGGCCGCGGCGACGTCCTCGATCGAGGTCGTGCCCATGGTGGACAGCGCATAAGGGATGCCCGCGTCCTGCGCGACCCGGACGACCGCGCGCTCGCCCTCGTGGTTCATCATGCGCGTGAACCCGGTGGGCGCGAAGGCGAACGGGAGCTCCGAGCGCTTGCCGAGGATCTCCGTGCTCGTGTCCACTTCGGACACACCGCGGAGCACGTTGGGGTGGAACTCGATGCCGCGGAACGTCTGCCGCGCCCGGCGGAGGCTGTCCTCGAGCTCGGCGGCGCCATCGGTGTAGTCGAAGACCGCGCGGGGACTGCGTTTGCGGGCGATCATGCGGAGGTCGTCGATCGTGTTCGCCGCGGCGAGCCTGCGCTCGGTCGGGTTGAGCTTGATCGGCTTCGGTCGCAGGATCTGCTTGAGCTCGCTGGGCCGGGGCAGGCGGCGCTGGGTCACTCGGTCATCCTCCCAAGGATCAGGAAACATCCGATGTCTTGAGCTTAGTCCTCGGCGGCAGGAAGGGACCTTCGCTCCCCCAGAACGAGAGCGAGGGACCTTTACTCCGGTTTATCGGTAGCAAAGGTCCCTCGCTATTTTTGGGTCAGGCGTTGCCGGAGTCCGAGGTCTGCGGCCCCGCGGCGGAGACGTCGTCGATGCGGTACTTGCGCGCCGCCTCCACGACCTTCGCCTGGTCCACCTCGCCCCGGCGGGCGAGCGCGGTCAGCACGCCCACCGTGATCGACTCGGCGTCCACCAGGAAGTGGCGCCGCGCCGCCGGGCGGGTGTCGGAGAAACCGAAACCGTCGGTGCCCAGGGTGAGCATGTCGGTGGGCACCCACGGGCGGATCAGGTCCGGCACCGCGCGCATCCAGTCCGAGACGGCCACGACCGGGCCCGCCACGCCCCGCAGCTTCTCGGTCACGTACGGGACCCGCGGATCGCTGGCCGGGTAGAGCAGGTTGTCGTGGTCGACCTCGACGGCTTCGCGGCGCAGTTCCGTCCACGAGGTCGCCGACCAGACGGCCGCCCGGACGCCCCATTCCTCGGCCAGCAACCGCTGGGCCTTCAGGGCGTCCGGCATGGTGACGCCGGAGACCAGGATCTGCGCCTCGGGACCGTCCCCGGCGGGCGCCTCGGCGTAGCGGTAGAGCCCGCGGAGCAGGCCCTCGACGTCGAGGTTCTCCGGTTCGGCCGGCTGCTGGTACGGCTCGTTGTAGATCGTCACGTAGTAGAAGACGTTCTCGCCGTTGCCGTCCGGCCCGGTCTCGCCGTACATCCGGCGCAGGCCGTCCCGCACGATGTGCGCGATCTCGAACGCCCACGCCGGGTCGTAGGCCACCACCGCCGGGTTCGTCGCCGACAGCAGCAGCGAGTGCCCGTCCGCGTGCTGCAGGCCCTCACCGGTCAGCGTGGTCCGCCCGGCCGTGGCGCCGAGCACGAAACCGCGCGCCATCTGGTCCGCCGCCGCGTACAGGCCGTCGCCGGTCCGCTGGAACCCGAACATCGAGTAGAAGATGTAGATCGGGATCATCGGCTCGCCGTGCGTGGCGTACGAGGTGCCGACGGCGGTGAACGACGCCGTCGACCCGGCCTCGTTGATGCCCTCGTGCAGCAGCTGGCCGTGCTCGGATTCCTTGTACGCCAGCATCAGGCTCGCGTCGACCGAGGTGTAGGACTGCCCGTGCGGGTTGTAGATCTTGGCCGTCGGGAACATCGAGTCCAGGCCGAACGTGCGCGCCTCGTCCGGGATGATCGGCACGATCCGCTTGCCGATCTCGGCGTCCTTGGCCAGTTCGCGGACCAGCCGGACGAACGCCATCGTGGTGGCGACCTCCTGCTTGCCCGAACCCTTGCGGACGCCCTCGTAGACCTTGTCGCCCGGCAGCACCAGCGCCTTCGCCTTGGACCGCCGCTCGGGCAGGAAACCGCCGAGCGCCTTGCGGCGGCCGAGCAGGTACTCGATCTCCGGCGAGTTCTCGCCCGGGTGGTAGTACGGCGGCAGCTTCGGGTCCCGTTCCAGTTCCTCGTCGCTGATCGGGATGCGCTGGGCGTCCCGGAACAGCTTGAGGTCGTCCAGGGTGAGCTTCTTCATCTGGTGCGTGGCGTTGCGGCCCTCGAACGCCGGGCCCAGGCCGTAGCCCTTGATGGTGTGCGCGAGGATCACCGTCGGCTGGCCGTGGTGCTCCAGCGCCGCCTTGTACGCCGCGTAGACCTTGCGGTAGTCGTGCCCGCCGCGCTTGAGGTTCCAGATGTCGGCGTCGGAGAGGTCCTTGACCAGCTCCTTGGTCCGCGGGTCGCGGCCGAAGAAGTGCTCGCGGACGTAGGCGCCGTCGTTGGCCTTGTAGGTCTGGTAGTCGCCGTCCGGCGTGGTGTTCATCAGGTTGACCAGCGCGCCGTCGCGGTCGGCGTGCAGCAGGGCGTCCCACTCGCGGCCCCAGATCACCTTGATCACGTTCCAGCCCGCGCCCCGGAAGTAGGCCTCGAGTTCCTGGATGATCTTCCCGTTGCCGCGCACCGGGCCGTCCAGGCGCTGCAGGTTGCAGTTGATCACGAAGGTCAGGTTGTCCAGGCCCTCGCCGGCGGCCACATGGATGAGCCCGCGCGATTCCGGCTCGTCCATCTCGCCGTCGCCGAGGAACGCCCAGACGTGCTGGTCGTTGGTGTCCTTGATGCCCCGGTCGCGCAGGTAGCGGTTGAACCGGGCCTGGTAGATGGCGTTCATCGGGCCCAGCCCCATGGACACCGTCGGGTTCTCCCAGAACTCGGGCATCAGCCGCGGGTGCGGGTACGACGGCAGGCCGCCGCCCTGCCCGGCGTGCGAGTACTCCTGCCGGAACCCGTCGAGCTGGTCCGCGGTGAGACGTCCCTCCAGGTAGGCGCGCGCGTAGATGCCGGGGGAGGCGTGCCCCTGGATGTAGATCTGGTCGCCGCCGCCGGAGTGGTCCTTGCCGCGGAAGAAGTGGTTGAAACCGACCTCGTACAGCGCGGCGGACGAGGCGTAGGTCGAAATGTGACCACCGACACCCACGCCCGGGCGCTGGGCGCGGTGCACCATGATCGCCGCGTTCCACCGGATGTACGCGCGGTAGCGGCGTTCGATCTCCTCGTCACCGGGGAACCAGGGCTCGTTCTCGGTGGGAATCGTGTTGACGTAGTCCGTCGCGGTCAGCGGCGGGACGCCGATGTTGCGTTCGCGGGCGCGCTCCAGAACCCTCAACATCAGGTAACGGGCTCGTTGCTGACCGCCACGAGCCAGTGCCGCGTCGAAGGAATCCAGCCATTCGGCCGTCTCCTCCGGGTCGATGTCGGGCAGGTGGGCGGCCAGTCCGTCACGGATCACGCGGACGCGTGCCGGTGCGTCCTGGCCGGGGGCGCCGTTGCTCTGCGGGGCCAAGGGATCTCCTCGCCGGGTTGTCACTGCTGTTGCTCGCACACTGTGTCGACAGCCATCGTCGTCTTGGTCGGGGTTTGCGTCATCGCTACTCAGCGGTAACGTTTGCCCACTTCGCGGCGGCATTTGGTATCGCGCGCGCGATACTGACCACCCTAGGTTAGCCGCGCTCGCGGCCGACCGCCGCGCCCGTCGAGAGGGGGTTGTCAAGAGGCGGTTTTTCCCTCGTGCGGGGGTCCGGAGTGCCTCTACCCTGCGACACGAGTTACCGACGATCCGGTGTGGACGGTTGCGCTGCAAGCCGCACCAGTGTTCGCTAACCCCATCCGTATCCGTGTGGGGCGGGAGTGGCCCGCCGCACGCACTAGCAGTTGGAGGAGTGAAAGTCGTGGTCGCCGCGGGAGACGCTGGTCGGAGCAGCGTCGCCGAGAGGCTTGGGATCAAGCCGGACATGGTTGTTCAGGAGATCGGTTGGGACGAGGACGTCGACGACGACGTCCGCGCGGCGATCGAAGAACATATCGGCGGCGACCTCCTCGATGAGGACGCCACCGAGGCCATCGATGTGGTGCTGCTCTGGTGGCGTGACGATGACGGTGACCTGGGCGACCAGCTGGTCGAGGTGCGCACGACGCTCAACCAGGACGGCGTCATCTGGGTGCTGACCCCGAAGACCGGCCAGCCCGGGCACGTCGAGCCCAGCGAGATCGCCGAGGCGGTGCCGTCCGTCGGACTGTCCCAGACCTCCAACATCAACATCGGCTCGGACTGGGTGGGCACCCGGCTGGTGCCGCCGAAGTCGCCGAAGTCCAAGCGCTGAACACCCGTCCCCGGAGGTCCTGCGCGCACGATAGGGTTAAGCCGCAGGCATGAGTTCATACCGTGGGAGAGGTGCCAGGATGGCGGTCGAGGTCGGTTCGCAAGCCCCGGACTTCACGCTGAACGACTACAACAAGCAGGAAGTCAAGCTCTCGTCCTTCCGGGGTGAGAAGCCGGTGCTGCTGGTGTTCTACCCGTTCGCCTTCAGCGGCATCTGCCAGGGTGAGCTGTGCCAGCTCCGCGACGAGTTCGCCGAGTACGACGGCCAGGGCGTGCAGGTCCTCGGGGTCTCCGTGGACACGCCGTTCTCCCTCAAGGCGTGGGCCGAGCAGCAGGGCTACCAGTTCCCGCTGCTGTCGGACTTCTGGCCGCACGGCGCCGTGGCGAGCACCTACGGCGTCTTCAACGAGAAGGCCGGGCTCGCCAACCGCGGCACCTTCCTGATCGACAAGGAAGGCATCGTGCGCTACGCCGAGGTCAACCAGCCCGGCGAGGCGCGCGACCAGCAGAGCTGGAAGAAGGCGGTCGCCGAACTGCCTGCCTGACCTGGGTTGCCGCCCCGCGGGGCGGCACCACCCGGGGCGCATAGCTCAGCGGAAGAGCACCGCGCTTACAACGCGGGGGTCGCAGGTTCGAACCCTGCTGCGCCCACCGATCCAGGCGATGTGCGGACCTTACGGTTCGTACTGGTCTGGCTACGGTCGTCGATTCTACGGTCCGGATTGTCCTCACCGAGCCCAATGGGTGGGCTGGAAGGCGACCTGCGCTACGTAGATCCATCTGACGTCTTCGGGATCGGTTCGATTGACGAACGTATTCTGGAAGACCACGTCGGGCGGGGGCTGTTGAATATCGCTTCGCTCCTCAATAAGCGGCACGCCCATATTCACGTAGGTGTGCCACTCTGGCCCGGGTCCGTCTCGCCGAGATCGACGCCGAGGGCTGGGCACTGACCCGGTACGCCGATGTGCGGTGGGCGCTCGCGACCCCGCGGCTGATCCGCCCGCTCATCGACGACTGGCCGCCACGCGAGGGCCCCGGCCTGACCACGATGATGGAGATGGACGGGCCCCGGCATCGCGCGCTGCGTCGGGCCGTGACGCCCTGGTTCAGTCCGCGCAGTGTGCAGACCGGCAGGGGCTGCTCCGTGCCCGCGCCGACGAACTGCTGGACGCGATCGAGGCGGCCGGGCCGCCCGGCGACCTGGTCACCGAGTACGCCGAGTTGTACTCCCTGCGCACGATGTGCGATCTGGTCGGCCTTCCCTACGCGGAACGGGACCGGTTCCTGGACCCCAGCGATGCCGCGCTCGGCGCGCTGCAGACCCTGGAGGAAGGGCGGCGGGTGACCGAATACCTGCGGGACTACACCTGCGACGTAATGGACCGCAATCACCGCCACCCCGGCATGGACATCCTCACCGACCTCGCCCACCGGAACCGGGCGGGAGAACTGCCCGCCGAGGACGTGGTCAACTTCGGGCTGTCCATGATGCTCGCCGGGCACCGGGCCACCACCATGTGCCTGACCAACGCCATCCTCACGCTCCTGGGCAGGCCCGACCAGCTCACCCGGCTGCGCGAGCAGCCCGACCTGATGCCGGGCGCTGTGGAAGAAACTCCTGCGCTACCTACCGGTGTTCAACGGCGCGGTGATCACAATCGCCACAGCGGACCTCCCACTGCACGGGCAGACCGTGGCGGCCGACGAAGCGGTGCTGCCGCTCATCCCCGCGGCCAAGCGGGACAGCGCCGTCTTCGACCGGCCCGACGAACTCGACCTGCGGCGACGGCACAACCCCCACCTGTGCTTCGGCCGCAGCCCGCACAACTGCCTCGGCGCGCACTTCGCCCGCGCCCAACTCGCCACCGCACTACGGGCGTTGCTGGATCGCTTTCCAGTCCTGCACCTGGCCAACACGACGAGGAGCCCTCCCCGCCACGGCCCCCGACGTTGAGCGAGATGTACGGATACGCGTCGCGCGGCCGGACAGTCGATCTACCTCGGCAACGGGCAGATGATCGCTCTAGCTGGGGCAGAGTGCGGAATTGAAGACCCGGTAGAAGTCTTCGGCCATTTCCTGGAGGTAGAAGCCCTGGTTGAGCAGGAGCGTCACGCGGCGGCCGTCGGCGGTCACGCCGGTCTGCGAAACCCAGGCCGGGATCGATCCGCCGTGCCCCCACCATTCCTTGGCGCAGGCGTTCGACTTGTCGTGGTGTTCCAGGCCGAGGCCGTACTGCTCGCCTTCCCCGGAGGGTACGGTTTTCTTCATCTCGGCCAGTTGTGCCGGGGGCAGCAGGTTGCCGTTGACCAGTTTGTCCATGAACCTGTTGAGATCGATGCCGTTCGCGGTCATGCCGCCGGCCGAGTCCGCGGCCGACGGGCTCTGCGCGGTGTATTCGATGCGCTTCGGGGGCTTGCCCTCTCCTTGGTAGAGCAGGTGGTAGCCCCGTGCGTTGGCACCGCGGATCTCGTACTCGTCCGCCTTCGGCGCATCGGTATTGGACAGGTTGAGCGGTTTGACGATCCGCTCGGTCACCGCGTCGCGCCAGTTCTTCCCGGTGACCTTCCCGATCAGCATCCCGGCCACGATGTAATTCGTGTTGTTGTAGACGAACTCGCCGCCGGGGGCCGCTCCCGTCTCGTCGAGCGCGAGCGCCAGCAACTCCTCCGCGGTGAAGTGGCGGTACCGGAGGTTGTCTATACCGAGTTCCCACAGGTCGTCGCTGTGCTCCGGCAAACCGCTCTGGTGGCGCAGCAGGTGCCGCACGGTGATCAGCCGGCCGTCGATGTTGTTGCCCCGCAACACCCCCGGCAGGTAGGTCTCCACCGGATCATCCAGTTTCACCTTGCCCTCGGCGACCAGTTGCAGGACGACCGTGGCGATGAAGGTCTTGGTGATGCTGCCGATCCGGCCGGCCGAGGGTTTCGGGAACGGTGCGCCGGTTTCCAGGTCGCCGACCCCGGCGTTCAGGATCCGCGCCGGCTTGCCCGGCACCTCGAGCACGACTTGCGCGCCGGGAAGGTCGTGGTTTTTCACCAGTGCGTCCAGCGCGACCTGCACCGGGTCACCCGATCCGCCTTCCGCGGCGGCGGGGGAGGTCATCCCCGTCGCCAACGCACCAACCAAGCCGAGAATCGCGCAGGCGCGACGCACCATCACCATGTCAGACCCCAGTTGCTCGAATCCCTGTGCGGGGAACGGGAAACGATGTGTTCCCGCGAGAGCTGCCCCAGCACACCAACATCGTCATCTTGTCGGGCGGATCATGGCGCGCGCAATACGATCACCACTAAAGCGGTAGGTGCACGCGAAGATCTCCCCCGCGTGCACCGAAGGCCGCAGTGATGCTCGCCTACTCCCGAAACGGGGAACACACCCGACCAGAACGGGGAACTCGCGGCAGCGCCCCCTCACCTGCCGCGAGTCCCCCGTTTCGGCACACCGAGTTCCCCATCTCGTCCGCGGGGTGGAAGACGTGGCGATCCGGGCGGGCCAAGCTGGCGGCCTGGTTCACACACCGTCGCCGGACGTAGGAAGGTTCATTATGCAGCGCTACGCGATTACGTTCCGGGTGCGTCCCGGCACCGCGGACAAGGTCAAGGAATTGTTGAGGGACTACGACCCGCCGGAGTGGGTGACGCCGGAGGGGGCGGAAGCCGTGCGTGGTCTTGACGGGGTGCGCGGCCTGGTGCAGCTGGTCGGCCGGTTCGCCGCGGACCCGCTCGCAGTGAACCCGGTTGCCGCGTACGAGGAACTGTTGCGTGCCAACTTCCTGTCCGCGGTAGTGGCCACCAAGGCCGGTGACCCCGCGGGCCGATTTCGCGTACTGGGCATCTTTCGTTGGTGTAGTGCGCGGAACGCGGTGCGTAGGGTCCGGGCCGACGCGGTGCGACGGGCGCGCCGGTATCCGTTGTGGAGGGTCGAGATGTCCCTGAAAGGGGTTGTCGTCGTGGTCGCCGCGGCCTGCGCGGTGAGCGCCGGGCCGGCTGTCGCGGTGGCCGAGGAACTGCCCAGTTATGCGCAGTGGCAGGCCGATGTGGAGCGGGCGCTGGACGGCGCGACGCGGTACCTCGACGAGCACGCGCACGATCCGGGCAAACCGGCCATCGTGCTGGACATCGACAACACGTCCCTGGAGACCGAGTACAACCCGGGCAAGGCCAACAAACCCGTGCTGGCGGTGGAAAAGCACGCGAAGGACCTGGGGATGCGGATCATCATCGTGTCCGCGCGCAAGGTCGGCGGGGAGCGGGAATCCCTGGCGCAGCTGCGACGCGCGGGATACGCGCCGGACGAGATCTGCCTGCGCAAGTCCGGTGAGCACAAGGAGGACGGCAAACTCCGCTGCCGCAAGCAGTACGCAGCGGACGGTTTCACCATCACCGCGAACATCGGCAACCGGGACACCGATTTCTACGGCGGCTACTTCGACCGCGCGTTCCGGTTGCCGGACTACGACGGCCAGTTGAGCTGAGCCGCCGGGGAGCGCGGTTCGGGCCGCTCCCTCTCCCCGGCCCGAACCGCCCCCCGAACTCAGCCTTCCTGGCTCTGCTTCGCGGCCGCCGCGAGTTCGGCGAACTTGACGATTCGCCCGGCGCCGCCCCAGGTTCCTTCGGGCTGTTCGTGGATCAGCACCCAGACCCGTGCGGAGTCGGCCTCGGTCAGCCCGGCGGCCTTGAGCACCTCCGCGGTCACGTCTTCCACCAGCCCCGCCTTGCGCCGCTCGGACAGCGCTCCGGCCGGGACCGTCGCGTCGACCCGGAACCGCGGTTCGTCGTCCTCCAGGTTCACCACCGCGCCGCGCGGGATCTCGTGCAGGTAGCTCCAGGAGATGCTCCGGATGAACGCGGTGTCCGGGGCGCCTTCCCACTTCAACAGGGTTTTCGCCAGCGTGCGCTGGATGTGCTCGCGGCCGTCCGCGGGCAGGGCCCCTTCCGGAACCGTGAGTTCGATCAACGGCATGACCTGGCCTCCTCGGGCTCTATGACGAGCGTTATAGCCGGAACGCTAGTTATGACGGCTGTTATAGTCAAGGCCGGATCGGAAAGGTGGCAGATGAGTTCGGAAGTCCGTCAGCGCATCGTGGCCGGTGCGGCCGACATGATCCGCCGGCGCGGCCTCAACGCGACCAGCGTGCGGGACCTCGCCGTGCACGCCGGGGCGCCGCTGGGTTCGACGTACCACTACTTCCCCGGCGGCAAGCAGCAGCTCGCCGAGGAGGCCGTGCGGTTCACCGGGAAACGCGTGCACAAGGTGCTCGAGCGGGAACTGGCGGCCGGTCCGGTGGCCGGGCTGCACGCCTTCCTGAAGCTGTGGCGCGAAGTCGTGGTGAGCAACGACTTCCGGGCGGGCTGCCCGGCGCTGGCGGTGACCGTCGAGGAGCTACCGGAGGGGGAGGAGGTCCCCGGCGCGCTCGCCGCGGCCGCCGAGGTGTTCCGCGACTGGGCAGCGCTGCTCGCCGGTGCGTTCGCCGAACACGGGGTCGAACGCCACCGGGCCGACCGGCTGGCCACGGTGATCATCGCCGCGATCGAGGGCACGGTCGCGCTGTGCCGCGCTCAGCGCAGCGTGCGACCGCTCGACGACGTCGCCGCCGAGCTGGAACTCCTGGTCGAGGCCGCGCTCGGCTAGAGGTATCGCGCGGTCGAGCCCGCCAGCGGCATCGGGTCGAGGCCGAGCTTGCGGTGGTCCCATGACCGCACTCGCTCGGCGTCCACGCGGATCACGATGCGCTTGTTCATCATCGCGTCGACGAGCGGCTTCAGGTCCTCGGTGTAGGGGCCGTTGTAGCGTTCCCAGACGCTGATGCCGACCGCCTCGATCGATTCCGGATCGTCGAGGATCACGCCGCGGCCCTCGAGCGAGACGCCGCGCAGCGAGTCGTAGGTCTGCCCGTCCTCGACCAGGCAGGTGATCCGGTCGTTGCGGCGCAGGTTCCGGACCTTCTGCGACTTCGCCTTGGTCTCGAACCAGAGCTTGCCGTCGATCACCGCGTACCACATGGCGACCAGGTGCGGCGCGCCCGAGGGGCCGATCGTGGCCAGGGTCGCGGTACGGCTCCGCTCCAGGAACGTCGCGACCTCCTCGTCGGACATCCGGATCTGCGCCCGCTGGTTCGTGCCCATCGCTCGTGGTCCTTTCGCAGGTGGCGCCCGGCACCATACCGGTACACCGCGTACCTGGCACCATGCCTGGGTACATGATCACCACGTCGTTGACTATGACAGGTGTCATATCTACCGTGAAGGCTCGCGCGCGGAAGGGATTGGGTGGGCACGTGACCGGAACTGGGTACTTCGCCTCGGTCGACGAGGTGACCGAACGGCTGGCCGAGACCGGGTACCTGGCGTCCACCGCGGTCGCCACCACGGTGTTCCTCGCCGACCGGCTGGGCAAACCGCTGCTGGTGGAGGGCCCGGCGGGGGTCGGCAAGACCGAGCTGGCCCGGGCGGTCGCCCAGGTGACCGGCTCGCGGCTGGTGCGCCTGCAGTGCTACGAGGGCGTCGACGAGGCTCGCGCGCTGTACGAGTGGAACCACGCCAAGCAACTGCTGCGGATCACCGCGGGCCGCGACGAGGGCTGGGACCGGGCGCGCACCGACATCTTCAGCGAGGAGTTCCTGCTCGCCCGTCCGCTGCTCACCGCGATCTCCGGGGACGAGCCGACGGTCCTGCTCATCGACGAGACCGACAAGGCCGACGTCGAAATCGAGGGCCTGCTGCTGGAGGTGCTCGGCGACTTCCAGATCACCGTGCCCGAACTCGGCACGATCACCGCGACCCGGCGGCCGTTCGCCGTGCTGACCTCCAACGCCACCCGGGAACTGTCCGAGGCGCTGCGCCGCCGCTGCCTGTTCCTGCATATCGACTTCCCGGACGCCGAGCTGGAACGGGACATCGTCCGGCTCAAGGTGCCGGGCGTCGACGCGGCACTGGCCGACGCGGTGGTCCGGGTGGTCGGCGCGCTGCGGGCGATGGAGCTGCGCAAGGCGCCCTCGGTCGCCGAGACGATCGACTGGGCGCGGACCCTGCTCGCGCTGGGCGCGGACACGCTGGACGAGGGCGTGGTGCGGGACAGCCTCGGCGTGCTCCTCAAGCACCAGGACGACGTGACCAAGGCCTACGCGCAACTCCGGCTGGACCAGGTGCTGGACGCTTCATGAGCGTCCCGGATCGGCTGGTCGAGTTCGTCGGGGCGCTGCGGGAGCAGGGAATCCCGGCCGGGCCCAGCGAGACCGTCGACGCGGCGGCCGTGCTGGAGGTGCTCGGGCTCGCCGACCGCGAGCGGATGCGCGAGGGGCTGGCCGCCGCGCTGGTGCGCCGGGGCGGGCAGCGGGCCGTGTTCGACGCGGCCTTCGACCTGTTCTTCCCGCTCGGCGTGGGCACCCCGGAGCGGGGCCGCGAGGAGTTGCCGGACCTGGAGCGGCTGCGGAACGAACTGGTCGAGGCACTGGCCACGAACGACGAACAGAACCTCGCGCAACTCGCCGGGCTCGCGGTCGAGGCGCTCGGCCAGTACGGCAGCGGATCCGGGCCGGGCGGCGGGTTCTCCGCCTACCAGGCGCTGGACCGGTTGCAGCCGCAGACGTTGCTGGTGCGGGTCCTGGCCGCGATCCGCGCCGGGGCCCCGGCCGGGGAGTTCACCGAACGGCTGGAACGGGACGAGATCCGGCGCCGGATCGAGGCGTTCCGCGGGCGGGTGCGGACCGAGGGCCGCCGCCGCGCCGCCGAGCTGCGCGGCCGGGAACAGGTGGCCCGGCACGCGATCGCGCCCGCGGCGGATCGCGTCGATTTCCTGATAGCCAGCCGGAGCCAGCTCGCCGAACTGCGGCGGGCCGTCCACCCGCTGTCCCGCAAACTCGCCACCCGGCTCGTGGCCCGGCGGCGGCGCCACGCGCGCGGGCAGATCGACGTGCGCCGGACCTTGCGCCGCTCGCTGAACACCGGCGGCGTCCCGGTGCGGCCCGCGTACCGGCGGCATCGCCCTGGCCGCCCGGAGATCGTGCTGATCTGCGACATGTCCGGCTCGGTGGCCGGATTCGCGAACTTCACCATGCTGCTCGTGCAGGCGCTGCGCGACCAGTTCAGCAAGGTCCGCGTGTTCGCGTTCATCGACACCATGGACGAGATCACGCACCTGGTGACCGCCGGTTCCGCGGACCCGGAACGGCTCGGCAGCCGGATCCACGCCGAAGCGACACTGTCCACTTGGGACGGACACAGCGACTACGGCCGCGCGCTCGGCGATTTCGCGGAACGCTACGCCGGCGCGGTCGGTTCGCGGACCTCGGTGCTCATCCTCGGCGACGCCCGCACCAACGGCGGCGACCCGAATCTCGCGGCGCTGCGGCGAATCCTCGCGCCCGCCCGGCACGCCTACTGGCTCAACCCCGAACGGACCACCCTCTGGTCCACCGGCGACTCGGCCGCCCGCGCCTACGCCGAACTCGTCGAAATGCACGAGTGCCGCAACGCCCACCAGCTCACGCGCCTGGTCACCCGCCTCCTCCCCACCTGATACCGCAAATCCCCCAATGTGGCTTTCGGGGCGTTGAAGGTACCCAATGCGGCATTCGGGGCGTTGAAGGTTCCGAACGCCACATTGGGGAGTTTTCATCCTGTTGGTGCTGGTCAGTGGGGTTGACGGTGGCGGGT
>NZ_VTHK01000007.1 GCF_009765355.1 Amycolatopsis anabasis
GCGTCCGCGCCAGGGCATGCGGCGGTGACCTTTGGCGTGCCGTGATGGTGTGCGGGACTACGCAGCCGAGGGAATACCCTCTGACCAGGGTCGCGAGGGACGCGAACGTGGACGAAGCACTCCCGCGCCGTCTGCCAAGGCTCGGGACTTGCGTACACACCTCGCCACTCACCGTGACCAAGGCACCGCAGTCCAAAAAGCGGCCTGGTCGCCGGTGACCTCGACCGTCCAGGCATAGCCCGCTCATCGGACACGCAAGCGACTTGATGCAAAGCCCGGCTGCAGCCGATCCCCAAAATGATCATTCTTGATGCCGCTTACTACCAGGCGCGACTCGTATTCTGAGAAGTCAACAGTAAACCCAGGTCGAGTAATCGGCATACTGGGCAAACCTCGCAATATATGCTCAGGTAAATTTAGTTGCCGCGGACCGAATATAACCCGACCCCAGCAGGACACGCCTGCCTATTGCACCTTCCATCCAACATATTTGAGATTCGGCCGAACAGACATTGGCTTTTTTACTCTTGGGCCGCGCCCATCCGCCGAAGGTGCCATTGCCCGCGATCCCGGTGCCGGCCACCACGGCGGAACCTCGGGCTGGAAGGAATCGGGACAGTTTCCGGCCGGTGCCCGTGGCCCGTCACACCGAGTTGTGAGCATCGCGCGGCGTCGTACGGTCGCTGAACCCGGCGACCCCCGGGACGAGAAGCGTTCCCAGGGTCACCACGGCGACCACGAGCCCGCTGACCAGCAGCGTCGCGCTCTCGCCGAGCGCGGCGACCGTCGGACCGACCAGTGCGTATCCCAGCGGCAGCAGGGCGAAGGAGCTGAGTTGGTCCAGTGCCAGCACCTTGCCCTGCAGCCCGGTCGGGATCTCGCGCTGCAGCGCGGAAATCCAGTACACGAAATACAGTTCCACCACGAAGCCGCCGAGCGCGAACATCGCGATCGTCCAGGGCAGCGGGAGTGGTCCGAGCAGGCTGAGCGGCAGTCCGGCGTAGCAGACGAGGGCGAGCATCGACACCGTTCCGCGTCGCTTCGGCCGCCATCTTCCGGCGAGCACGACCGCCGGCAGCGCACCGAGCCCGACCCCGGCGAGCACGGCCCCGTAGGAGAAGCCGCCGCCGAACTCCCGCTGGGCGATGACCGGCAACAGGGTCAGCGCCACCGCGGTGCCCACCATGATCTGCACGCAGGTGGCGATCATCACGGCCAGCACCCAGGGCCGCCGGTAGATCGCCCGCAGGCCGTCCCGCGCGTCGCCGAGCAACGTCGAGGGCTTGCGGTCCGGCGCGGGCGCGCGCACCCCGAGCACGGTGAACGCGGCGAGCGCGAAGGTGACGGCCGCGAGAAGCAGGGCGGCGCGGGTACCAAGCAGAGCGACCGTGCTCGCCCCGGCCAGCGCACCGAGCACGGCGGAACTCCGCAGCCCCGCCGAGATCAGGGCGTTTCCCTTCTCCAACAAGGAAACCGGCAGCAGCGCGGGCACCAGCGACCGGTACGCGGGGCGGCCGAGCGCCTCCCCCGCGCCGACCAGGACGGTAGCCACCACGAGCGCGCCCACCGGCAGCCGGTCCAGCAACAGCACCGTCACCACCAGGACGACCGCCCGGTAAGTGTCGGCGTAGACCACGATCCTCGATCGGCTCATCCGGTCCGCCAGCACGCCGCCGACGAGCAGGCACAGCACCAGTCCGGCCGCACGGCCGCCGAGCACCGCGGCGACGGTTCCGGCACCGCCGCCGCGCAGCACCACGTGCAGGCTCAGCGCGACCGGCACGAGCTGGTCGCCGATCGCGCCCGCGACCTGCCCTCCCCACACCCGGAGGAACCTCGGGTGATCGCGCACGGTGCTCGTCACGGGCGGATTCCGGCGCTCCACGGACGGCAAAGTGACGGGTCCCCTCTCCGGAAAGGTCTGATGCGCGCATCGATGACGAGCGGCTTTCGCCGAACGCGCGGTGCTCACGCCAATTCCGGCACCAGCAGCCCGAATTCGGTCAGCGCCTGCCGGAGCTCGGCCATGGTAGCGCGGTCGAGGTCGTCAGCGATCGTGTCGTCGTCCAGCGTGCCGCCCTTGCGCAGCAGCTCGAGGACCGGCGCGGCGGCGGCCGGGAGCCGCATCGACCTGCCGCGGGCGCGCAGCACGAGGGCGCCGTCCTCGGCCAGAGCGCTGAACTGCATGCCGACCCGCAACCGGTGGCGGGCGGTGGGTTCGGTCGCCGGGAGCACGGACACCGGCTCCGGGACCGATTCGCGGAATGCCGCCTCGCGCACGGTCCAGAGCAGCCGGTCGACCGGGTCTTCCGCCGCCCGGTGGGCGAGTCGCGCGGTGGCCTGCCCCAGTAGCTCGCGTGCGGCGTCCTCCGCGGCTTCCAGTGCGCCGAGATCCACCGCCTCGCGAAACCAAGGGTCCTCGCCCGCGACGTCCACCAGGTGGCGCAGCAGTTCGTGGCGGCTCACCTTGGTGACCCCGACGGTCAGATGGATGGACACGCTGTCCTCGGTGCGCGGGGCGTGCATGGTGCCGCCGGGCAGGTAGAGCGTGTCGCCCGGACGCAAGGTCAGCACGCCGAGCGGTTCGGCGGATGCCCGCAGCTCGTCCTGGCGCCGGGGCGGGAAGTCGAACCAGGCGTGGCTCGGCAGCGGATGGCGGATCGGCGGGCTCTTCAGCTCCCAGACCTTCGAACCGGCGATCTGCAGGACGAACACGTCCTGCGTGTCGTAATGCAGGGCCGCGCCGACCGCATGCGGCGGGCTGATGAACGCGTTGACCCGCACCGGGTGCCCGAGGTCGGCGGCGAGCGCGTGGGCGAACGCCCGCAGCGGCGGGTGGAACCGGTGCAGCGACCGCAGGATCAGGGTGTGCCCGGTCGCCAGGCCGCGCCGGACGAACTCGGTGTCGACGTACGGCGGCGAGCCCGCGGGATCTCCGAGGTCGGGAACTCCGGAAGCCGCGACCAGCAGTTCCCGGCCGTCCTTCGCCAGCCGGATCGAGGCGGTCCGGACCGCCGTGCCGCCGAGCAGTTCGTCCAGCGCGGCAGCGGAGAACAGGTCGGTGAACCCGCCGGTGAGCTCGTCGGCCGTGTGATGGACGTGCCGGGAGCCGAAGACCTCGCGCCGAAATCGTTCGGCGGAGGAAACCAGCCGGTCGAGTGTCATCGCGGAAACCCCCTCGGGCGGAAACGTTCGGTCAGCGGACGATGCCGGGCTCGGGTGTCCGGAAACCGGCGGGCAGGAGCGGGTCTCCGCCCGCCGGGATCCCGGCCGAGAGCAGGTACACCGCGAACTCCTCATCCGGGTCGACGCCGAGCAGCCGCTCGACCTCGCTGTCGCGGAACGCGATGGTCTGGAACGGGCCGAGTCCGAGCGCGGTGCACGTCAGCGCGTAGGTCTGCCCGTAGTGCCCGGCGTCGTACATCCACAGCCGGTACGCGCGCGGATGCCGGTACTTGTACGCGAGCCGGTGCGCGACCGCGGTGGTGAACACGGTGAATGCTCCCTCGTACGAAGGCCCCTGGTGATAGCTGAGCTCGGCGACCCGGTCGCGGGTCACGCGAGCGTCCAGCAGTTCCAGCGCATGGCGGCTCGCGGAGTAGTGGTACAGGCCAGGTGCGACCCCTTCGACGTCGTAGGCGACCAGGTAGCACTCGACCTCGTGCCGCCCGCCCGCGGACGCGCTGACCCGGCCCTGCTGCACGCCGAACAGCGCGCCGTCCAGGAACCGCTGCGGAGCGAAGGTGTGGAAGAGCAAGGTGGCCAACTGATCCAGCGAAACCGGCTCACCGGTGAACATCCGGTGCGTGCGGCGCGCGGCGAAGACGTCATCCACGCTCGCCCGCAGGGGCAGCGGCCGACGGGGCAGCATGATCACCGGATTGCCCGGGTATTCCTTGAAGATCGCCGGAGCTTCGCCTTCGGCGACGATCGCCGCGGCCACCGCGTCCCGCTCCGGGGTGCCCACGAGGTAGTTCGCGTCACGGGCGCCGAGGTGGAAACGTTCGGTGACCGCGCCCCAGTGCTTCCACAGTGCGGAGCGGTCCTGTTCGACGGATCCAGCCGTCTCGTCGGGCACCAGGATCCCGTGCTGGATCAGCAGATCCACGACCGGCTGGATCTTCTCCGGGCCGCCGGCGTCCACCGCCGAGACAAGTTCGTCGAGGTCGAGCGGATCCCCCGCGGCTTCAAGGATCGCGCGGACCCCGAGCGAAACCTTGAGCGACGAACCGCCGCCCGGCACTCCGACCAGGAAGCCCTTTCCGGTCCATTCACAGACCAGGGGATCTCGCCGACGCAGTTTCATGCTCTTCCCTTCCGACCAGTCCGGACGGGGCGTCCAGCCGCGACAGTTCCTGCTGCGGCTGGACGACGTTTCCCGGTCAGCCGCTCGGGTGGTCAAGCAGCGAGGCGTCGTTCTCCACGATCTCGATTTCGAACTCCATGACAGTCCCTCCCTTCTCAAACTCTCGAATCCGGCAGCGTTGGAGGTGGCTGCCGAAGCGGAAACGGCGAGCATCGAAGTATGGGAGTTGGTCGCCCGAAACCACTCGAACCGGGTCATGGGCGTATGACAACCAGCCTGGTCGACGACCGGAGACCCAGTCAAGGAGCGCCTGGGATTCCAGGAGATTCACTAGTCGCAACCGGTGCCGCAAGTTCCGCGAACCGTCCCGGCGGGGAAATCGAAGCGACGACGTGGCTCGCA
This sequence comes from Amycolatopsis anabasis, assembly GCF_009765355.1. Lineage (GTDB taxonomy): Bacteria > Actinomycetota > Actinomycetes > Mycobacteriales > Pseudonocardiaceae > Amycolatopsis > Amycolatopsis anabasis. The sequence goes on from NZ_VTHK01000007.1 coordinate 4,709, forward strand.
TCCGGGCACCGCGGAGCACGCCTTCCCGCCGGAAACCGGCCGTCACCACCACGTGCCGCCGGGCCGGGTCGTCCACCTCGACGCCGACCTCCGCTCGGTCGAGCGTGGTGGTGGCGAACAGATACCGGACAAGCAGCCGCAACGCGGTGGCGTCCACACCGGGGCCAGCGCCGTTGTTACAGCCCGAACAGCCGAGCGCGCCGCCGGAGTCGGCGGCACGCTAGCCCCGTGTTCGCACATGAGGATGGTTGGGGTGGGAAGAGCAATTCGCCTTGATCACCTTATTTGTCGTGGCGGGATACGTGAACGACCGCGTCCGCAGCGCCTGGCTTACGGCGGGTCGAGTGTGGAGAAGAAGCTCGGTGCGTTGCCGTTGGTGGCCGACTACTGCCGCCGGTTCGACCTGGCCGGGATCGTCGACCGGGCCTGCCCGATCCGTCAGGACGTGGCGATTCTGACCCACGGCCTGGACGCGATCGCGCCGGAACTTGATCGCATCGTCGGATCCATTGGGGCGCAAGCTATCGCGGCGTTCGGGATCGATGTGTCCCGATGTCATTGGGACATGACCTCGATCTCGCTGTACGGCGCCTACGACCATGTGGACGGCGGGGTACCGATCCGCGGCGACGTCGTGCGGGGACCGACTTCAGGTGACGGGCTGTGCTGACACTGCATGCCTAGCCTCAGCGCACCACCGCTTTCCAACCGCGGGAGGCGTCGGCGGGCCGGGCAGCTACGGCTTCGCGGCTCCGTGCACTCTTGCGGTGAAGCGCGCGGTCAGTTCCTCGACCCGCTGCAGGATGGCCGCGAGCGAGTTGTCCTCGAGCAACCGCATCCTTTTGACGTCGTCCGCGGTGTATCCGAATTCCGCCGCCTTCTTGAAGTCGATTTCGTGCCAGCTCTTTTTGCCCTTCAACTTGGGGCCGTTGGCGACGGCGTTCATCCGGTAGAGATTGTCCGGCCGGTCGCCGAGAGCCTCGAGTGCGGCTTTGATCTCCGCCTTGACCGCCGGTGACGCCTCGGTGTAGAGCGCGAGCAGTCGGTTGAGCTGGGGTAGTTTGGACAGGCGATCGAGGGAGACGAGGTGATCGGTCGCCAGGCGAGGTTTCCTCTGCAACGCGTCCCAGGTGGCCTGGGACATGACCTGATCGACGGCGAGTTTGCTGCGCGCCTTGTAGTTCGGCCCCGCGGTTCGCATCACGTCGATGAGGTCCTTGCTCGCTTCGCGCAGCGCGGCTCCCGCGGCCTCCTTCTCGGTGAGCAGTTCCGGGAGCCGGAAATTCAAATCCGCGGCCGTCCCGGTAGCATCTTTGGCCTGCTTCTCAAGTTCCAGCATTCTCCGCCGCCAAGCGAGGTAGGTCTGCTCCTCAACCGCCAGATTGCCCGCGCCGCTCAGTTTGTCGATCGCTTCGATCTTTTCCTCGAGGCTTTCCAATCTGTGCACGGGTCGGAGCCGCTCGGTGAGCGACTCCGGAAGCTTTGGCGGGCTTGCGGAGACTGCCTTCAATTCTTTGTTCGCTGCTGCCGCCGCCTCACCTTCGGCCCGGATCGAAGCCGTCGATTCGGCGATCCGCCGTTCGACGTCCGCGAGTTTTTCCGCCGCCGTCACCCGCTCCCGGACGTCGAGTGGCGCCTTCGGCTGCGCGGTGCGTTTCCTCCCGGCGGCGACGGCGGGTTTCGCCTTGGCGGTATCGGCCATGGCGGTCTTGATCCCACCGACCGAAAGGGACGGATCCACCGAAATCTGTTTGATGAAGGCTCCGATCTCGTCCTCCGTGAGGCCGAATTGCCGGCCCGCCCTGGTCACCTCCTTGACGACCTCACGGGCTTCCTCGAACATCGCTTTGAGCTTGGTGAGCTGCTCGGCGGGCAACTGCGCCGCATCGATCAGCTTCGCCGCCTTCATCTCGGTCATGAACCGGTCGAAGCCGATACGCCCGCGCCGGGCGAGTGCGTAGAGCGCGTACGCGAACTCGGGAACGGCGTTGAGCCCCGCGACACCGCTGTGCAGGGATCCACCAGCCTTCGCGCCGAACCGGAGGAGGGCCTGATCCGCTTCGATCTTCGCGACCGCCGCCCGCAACACGTTCTGCCGGACCTTCGCCGGAAGGGTGTCCAGCGATGCCGCGAACTTCGTCAGGTCGGGAGCCTTGTTGAAGAGGACAATGGCGTCCCAGATTCCGTCCACCGCGCGGAGCGCGCCACCCAGATCGAGTCCGGCGCCGAGTGCGGCGAGGAGCACCCAGGTGAAATTCGGTTCGCCGCCGAGGCCGGTGTCGGCGAACTTCTTCATCTTCTGATATTCCTTGAATTCCGAAATCGTCTGGTACACGCCGATGCCGGCCGCGCCGAGCGCCGCACCCGCACCGAGGACGCCCCCGACGGGAATCAGGAGGGCGAGCGCGAGCCCGACAACCCCGAGGAGGACGCCGATCCAGGCCTCGTTCCCGACGTACTTCGCCCGGCGATCGTTGATGAGCGAGTACGCCGCCGAATCCGGCTCGATGCCCTGTATCTCCATGGAGGAGACCAGGACCTCGGACAGTTTGTAGACGGCCTTCGGGTCCGACCGCAGATTCCCCTGTGATTCGTTGACATTGGCGCGGCGGGTCCTGAGGTAGGCGAGGATCGTCGCCTTGGCCGATTTCCGGTCGGCGGTCGCCAGTTCGAGGTGCGGGAACCTGTCGTCCGCGACGAGTGGATGCCCGGGCAGGGCCCTGATCGCCTGCTTCGCTCGTGCCCTGAGGTCGGCCGCCTCCAGGTCCTGCTTGCTCGCTGCCGGGTACGGCGACGTCTTGGGCGGGACGCTGTTCGCCTTCTCCACCAGGGCTGGGGCGGGAGTGGCTTTCACCTGGGCGAGGAGGGTGTCGATGACGGCGTCGTCCGAGTAGCGCTGTTGCGCGTCCAGGAACTGCCGATCGAGCTTCCCCAGGTAGTCGACCGTGATCTCCACGGTTTCCTGGAGGAACACCTTCTCGTACGCGTCCAGCGTGCGCTCGAAGTCCGCCTGATCGGCGAAGCCGTGCTTCGTGAGATTGGCGGTGAACTCCGCGATCTCCTGCTGACGCAGTTTGGCCGCCTCCGCGCCCAGTTCGGTGACCTTGTCCGCGTGGTATTTCAGATAGCCGGCAGCGGCGCGCTCCATTGCGCTGGGCAGTTTTCCCAGCTTCTTGTACTGCTCGTAGAGGGCTTTGGTGCCGTACAGCCTGCGGGCGACGGTTTCCCGGTGTTCGACCTCCCGCTCGCGTGCGGCCTTCGCCGCCAGGTAGCGGTCGATCGACGCTTCGAGCTCCGCCAGGTCCAGCGAGCGGGCGTCGAAGTCCTTGAGGTCCGCTTCGGAAAACTGGGACAGTTTGCCCGCCAGCCGGATCAGGATGTCGTACTGCTCGGGTGCGAAGTTCTCCGGTCCGCCGAGCAGCGATTTGATCGCGTACGGCAGCGCGTCGAGCCTGCGTTTGTCGGCGAGGAGCTGACGCCGGTACCCCGCCCAGATCTCGGCCTTGGCGTGCTCGCCCCTGCCGATCGGTAGGCCGGGTCGCTCGCCGGTCCCCGCGGAGTACCGGCGAGCGACTTCCGCGTCGATGCGGGCGCGGTCGCCCTTGTCGAGTGCGGAGTAGTCCTGGTCGAGCGCGGCCTTGGTGTCCGCCGACGGCGGTCGGCCGTACCGGGCCAGTTCGGCTCGCCGGACGCTGAACCGCACGGCTCTGCCAACATGCTTGGCCGGCTCGGCTAGGACGACGTCGATCTCGGACGTGGACGCGCTCCACGGCAGGTTCACCGCGTGGCCGAAGATGACCGTCTCCACGTAGCGCAGCAGCTGCCGACGGCTGGCGAGCCCGGCCGGAATCCTGATCGTGTGCGGGACGCGTTCGTCCTCGCCCCGGCTGGCCGGCGCGGGCTGGCGGCGAATCGTCCGAGTGTTCCCCTGGGCGACATGCGCGAGTTCGTGAGCGAGCAGTCGCCGGCCCGAGGGTGAACGCGGCTGGTACTCCCCGAACCCGAACACGATGTCGGTGCCCACGGTGAACGCGCGGGCACCGACGGCGCGGGCCGCCTCGGCGGCCCGCGCGCCGGTGTGCACCCGAATGCGGCTGAAATCGGCCCGTTGACCGGTCCGGCTGCCCGAAAGGGCGTCGGTTGCGAGTCCGTCCGCCGCGGTTTCCGCAGGATCGTCGGGACGGCCAACCGAAAGGCCGACGGCAGAGGCCCGGACGGGGAGGCGCGAGAAATCGGCGGCGAAGCGCGGCTCCATGAACTGCCGGATGTCGGCCTCGAGCGGCTCACCGGCGGACCGCAACACATCGGCGACGGCGCTGGTCGCGGTCACTGATTCCGGACGCCTGCCGGTGCGCACGATGTGGCTCCCCATGCCACCTCCCCTCGGCATGGGGAAATCCTGACGAATCAGCGTCACCAGAGCGTCACCGCTTGGCTGCCGAGATGGTTGGTCACCCAACGCAACAATATCCAGACGGCTGGGAGGAGCAGCCCCTCGGCGGAAGAGTGCAGAAATCTAAAGCGTTGTTGAGCCTCGCGGCGGGCCCGAGGTCGCGTGCACGGGTGTCCGAAGTACGGCGCAGGCTCCGGTTGCCGCCAGCGCTGTCTACCAGCAGCACCACCGTCTCGGATCAGCATCTTGACGCAACTGGATGGTTGCCATACTGTCGCAACCATCCAGTTGCGAAAGGAGCGTTTCGAAGATGACCACGCCCGACGACTTCACCACCGAGTTCATCGTCGACCACACGCCGGATGAGGTGTTCGCGGCGATCAACGATGTTCGTGCCTGGTTCAGTGAGACCATCACCGGCGCGTCCGCCGAGGTCGGCGATGTGTTCTCGTTCGCCGACGAGGCCATCACGTCGGGTCGGATCCGGGTCACCGACCTGGCTCCCGGCCACCGGGTGGCCTGGCACGTCGAGGACGCCCACGACGAGTGGAACGACACCACGATGACCTTCGAGATCACCCGGGGCGAGGCCGGGACCACGCTGCGGTTCACCCACCACGGCTTGACCCCGGCCGCTGCGTGCTACCGGGACTGCTCGCAAGGCTGGACCAGCTGCGTCAACACGAGCCTGCACGCCTTGATCACCACCGGCAGCGGTCGGCCCATCCCCGCGTCGGCCGCCCGGTGAACATCGTGAGCCCGAGCCGGGCCGGGCTGGTTCTGGTCGTGCTGTTCCTCGGCACGTTCGTCCTGGGGACCGCCGAACTGATCGTGCCCGGGATGTTGAACCTGATGGCCGCCGACCTGGACGTGTCGATCCCGGCGGCCGGGATGCTGGTGACCGCGAACGCGTTGGGGCTCGCACTGGGCGGGCCGGTCCTGACCGCGTTGACGATCAGGCTCCCCAAGCGGACGATCCTGACCGGCGCACTCGGCCTGTTCGTCATGGCGAACCTGGTGCTGGTGCTGACGGACGACTACAGCCTGTTCCTCGTGGCGCGCGTGCTGGCGGGTGCGGCGCAGGGGTTGGCCATCGCCGCCGCGTTGGAGGTCGGCACCTCGATCGTGCCGCCGGAGCGGATGGGGCGGGCGATCGCCGTGGTCATCTCCGGATTCTCCGTGTCGGCCGCGCTGGGCGTGCCGCTGGGCACGTTGGCGGGACAGGCGTTGGGCTGGCGGGGGACGTTCACGGCGATCGTGGTGCTCGCCGCTCTGACGCTCGTCGCCGTCATCGGTGTCGTGCCGCCCGTGCCCGCCAGTGGCGGCGGCATCGGCAGTCAGGCCAAGTACGCCTTCGCGCCGCGGGTGCTCGCCGTGCTCGGCTTCTGTTTTCTGATGTGCGCGGCGGAATTCGCCGCGCTGACCTACATCGCGCCGTTCCTGGAGCAGGTCACCGGCATCTCCGGCACAGTGATCAGCCTTTTCCTGCTGGCCTACGGTGCGGCGACCGCGTTCGGCTCGTTCGGCGGCGGCCGGTTCGCCGACAGCAACGCCCCGCGTGCGCTGATCATCGGCAGCTGCGGCCTCGCGATCTCCCTGCTGGTGCTGTACCTGGCGGGCGCGGTCGCGGCAGTGGTCGCGTTGGCGCTGCTCGCGATGGGGATCTTCAGCATGGGAATGGTGCCTGTGATGCAGTACCGGGTGGTGAGCCTCGCCGGCCCCGGCGCCCAGCTCGCCCAGTCACTGCCCGCGTCGTTCGCCAATCTCGGTGTCGCGTTCGGCTCGGCCGCGGGCGGCGTGGCGATCGCTGGATTCTCGGCCGCCACGACGGTGCTCACCGCGTTCGCCATCGCGTGCGCCACCACCGTGGTCGCCTGGGCCACCAGCTTCCTCAAGCCACCAACGGCGAGCGGGCGCCCCCGCACCGAGCAAGCGCCCGCGGCGGTCCAGTCGCGGTAGACCAGGTCGAGCCGGCGGAACACCGACTCGCCCGCACTGACCACACTCGGTAGCGCGCTCCTGATCTGACGCCGGCCGCGTGTGGAGTCGTAACCACTACCGGTTGCCCTAGAGTGGTGACCGCAAAACGGAGGATGTAAATGGGTATTCCTGACCGCATCGAGCGAACCATCGAGGTCGCGCACGCGCCGACGAAGGTGTGGGCCGCGCTCACCACCGCCGAAGGCCTTGGCAACTGGTTCGGCGATTCCGCGACCATCGAACTGCGGCCGGGTGGCCCGGCCAAGGTGATGTGGGATGGCGGTTACGTGATCGATCTGACGGTGGAACGGGTCGAGGAACCGACCGTGTTCGGCTTCGCCTGGAAAATGCCCGGCCTGCCGGAAAACAACCCGTACCACACGCACGTCGAGTTCACCCTGGAACCGACCGCGACCGGCACCCGGCTGCGCGTGGTGGAGACCGGGTTCGCCCAAATGCCGGCGACGATCGCCAGCAATGAGTTCGACGGACACACCGATGGCTGGCCGAAAGAACTCGGCGAACTGGTCGACTACCTCAATGCCGCCTGACCAGGAGACGATCGCCGAACAGGTCTTCACCGCACTGTCCGATCCGACCCGCCGCGCCATCCTGTCCGCGCTGGCAGAGGCCGGCCCGGCCACCGCGACGGATCTGGCGAATCGCCTGCCCATCACCCGGCAGGCGATCGCCAAGCATCTCGGGCTGTTGACAGAGGCCGGATTGGTCAGAGCGGAACCTGGAGAGCGGCGCCGAGTGCGCTACCACCTGCACTCGGCGCCGATGCGGGTCGCCCAACAGTTCCTCGCCGCGCTTGCCAGGGACTGGGACGGCCCGCTCAGCGCCTTGAAGGACCATCTGGACCGGGACCTGGGAACATCGTGAGAAGCGCAAGCCTTTCCTCGGCCGGAATTCCCCGGGGCGGCCCGGTGTATCCGTTATACGGGGCGTGCGTACAGGACTGTGGGTCCGCCGGGCCGGATGCCGAGGCGGTGCCTTTCCGGACTATGCGGGCCTCAGGACGACCACGGTTGTATTGGGAGAGGCGAGCCTCGCCCGTGTCTGGCAGCTTGTAGGAGATCAGCGCGAGGTGGGTGATCTCCAGCAGTTCCTCGATGCGCACTCCGGTATGGCGCAAGATCTCGATCACTGCCCATGCCCAAACGCCTCGTGCCCGGGTGCGCGGTGCAGGCGGGCACGATCCACGAACTCCTCCTCCCCCAACAACCACATGGCGATGTGCCGGTGCCTCGGCAGCTTCCACCGGCCTTCGCGACTTCACCGAGCGCCGGGATTGCCTTGTCTGGCTGGACTCATTGCTGCCGTCGTCGCGCAGCAGGAGGCTGCGTACCACTTCCTCAGCCGGGGTGGCCGGCTACGTGGTCGTCGATGGTGGTCTCCGTACCAGCACGGATACCCGGTGTCGGCTACGTGGCGGAACCTCTTCAACCATGAACAGTGCAGTGAAGAAGCTGAGGACAGTGTTCCGCCGCGTGACCGGCCTCGTCGCCGCGACTGTGGTGGTCGGAGGGTTCCTGCTCGCCGGTCCCGCGCCGGCCGGGGCGACGACAGCCCTGCAGGGGCCGTCCCTGGGCGGCTACGACATCGGGTCGCTCACCCTGACCGGGAGCGGTTTCCTGCCCAGTCACCGGGTGTGGGTGCGTACCGCGGTGTCGGGCTCGGTCCCGACGTGCGGAGGGATCCTGCTCTCCGACCTCCGGCAGAGCCCGGTGCTGCTGCAGGCGACGTCGGATGGTGCGGGCAACCTCTCGGTGAAGGTGGACCCCAAGTCCACGCTGCCGCCGTTGCTGGTCTGCGACAACCCGATCCAGTACCTCTACGGCGCCTACCCCGGTGAGCAGGTGCATTTCAGCGCACACGACGAGCGGTACGTGAACGGCCAGCTGCTCTGGAGCAACACGTTCACGGTCACTGCGTAGTGAGGGGAGTTCCGATGAAGCTCGTTCGGACGGCGGCCGCCGCGGCGGCGGTCACGGCGACCGTGATCCTGTCCGGAACCGCACCCGCGACGGCCCTTGAAGGCGCGGACCTGCGTCTGCGGGACATCGAGACCAGGTGCCTGGCCGTCATCGGTTCCGACAACGGCGCACCGGTAAGCACCCAGGGGTGCAATGGAAATATCAACCAGATTTGGGCGGGCGGAGCCACCATCGACGGGGACATCAGGAGCGCCTGGAACGGTAGGTGCGTCACGGCCGTCCAGCGTGACAAACCCTACCGGGTACTCGAGGCGTTCGACTGCACGGGCGCCGCCGACCAGCACTGGACCTGGGACAAGCACCCCACTGCCAGGGAAGCGCTCTGTCTCAAGTTCGAACCGAACACGTGCCTGTGGTGGCGCCATGACCGTGGCCCCTACGTCGCGGATCTGACGGTGGGTGAAGGGTTCTGGCGCTGGTACTTCCATTGATCCGGGGGTGGGAAGGCCACCTTCACGTTGGGATGGGGACGTGAAGGTGGCCTTCACTCCGAGCGGGCCGCGTTCGCCCACTGGGCGAGTGCGAGCCTGCTGTCGATGTCGAGCTTGCGGTAGCTGTTGCGGAGGTGGGTCTCGACGGTGCGCTCGCTCAGGAACAGGCGTTTCGCGATATCCGCATTGGACAGTCCGGCACCGACGAGGTGCACGACCTCCGTCTCACGCTCGCTGAGTACTCCACTCCCCCGTTTCGTCCGCCGGGTGAGGCCGTGCGCGCGGGTCAGCCGGCGGGCGCGGGCAAGCCACGGTGTCGAGCCGGCGTGTTCGAACGCGCTGAGGCAGGCTTCGATCAGGTCCGGGTCGGCGTCGTCGTCCAACTCCAGCGCCGCGACCCAGGCCTGGGCGGACAGCAGGATCGCGCCCATCGCGTCGAGGCGTTTCGCTGCCGTGGTCAGCAGCTCACGGGACCCGTCGTTGTCTCCCCGTGCTGCCGCGATCAGCCCGTCCTGCTGGTCGGCGAGCGCGTGCAGCAGTGGAGAGGTCCGGCCGGTCCGCCGCAGGATCTCGGCGACCCCGGCCGCGGCAGCGTCGTTCCCGGCGGCGATGGCCGCGAGCCCGGCGAGGTGGACACCGAGACAGCCAATCACGTCCCGGAACGGAACGGGGTCCGTCAGCGGCGGCGCGTCCGCAGGGTGGCCACTGTGCAGGGCGACGGCAGTCGCGGCGGCGTTCCACCCCTGGAGGAACCCGTTCTCCCGCAGGTCACGCCGGTCCTCGGTCTGCCGGAGGCACTCGGTCGCCTCCTCGGAGCGGCCCAGCTCGGCCAGCAGGAGCGCGCGGAAAGTCACCATGCGGGCGCCCAGCCGGTGCAGCCCGATCCGGTGGCACGACGCGATGCCGTTCTCGACCATCGCCAGCGCCTCGCGTGGCTCGCCCGCGTAATACCTCGCCGCGGCATGCATGAACTGGGTGGAGCAGCGTGCCGCCGGCACCTGGATGACGGCTTTCGCGTTCACCCCGTTCTCGGTGTGCGCGATCGCGGCGGGGATGTCGCCCAGCAGGAGACACACCGCCGCCAGCAGCCGGTGTGCGGCGTGCACGACGCCCGGCTGCTCGTCCGCATACGGCTCCACCGCGTGCAACCCGTCGAGCAGCAGGCGGTGCGCGGTGGTGAACTCGCAGTCGAGGATGGCCGCGTACGCTCGGCTTTGCGCGACCACGGCACGCACGCCGGGGTCGGCGTGATCGAGATCCAGCCCGGCCATCCAGTCGGTCAGCCCCCGTAGCCGCAGGTTGTCCCAGTGACGGGAGGCGATGACCCAGCGAAGCATGATGGACTGGGTGTCCAACGCCCCGGTCAGCTGCAACCGCGCCTGCGCGTGGGAATCGGCCAGCGCCCGGTTTCCCCGCTCGGACTCCAGCAAAGCGAGCCGGAGGTGCAGTGCCGCCCGAAGCTCGTCCTCACCGAGCTGTTCGGCCAGATCCAGGCGTTGCGACCAGACGGCGGCGGCCGCGTCCAGGTTGCCCGCTCCCTGATGCGCCAGCCCAAGATCGTCCAGCAGTGCCGTAACCAGCTCGGGGGCGACCGGCCGGGCCAGAGCCAGTGCCGCGGTGAGGTACTCGACGGCCTCCTCCGCGGCGAAGACCCCCAGCGCCCGCCGCCCGGCCGCGGCGAGCACCTCGACCGCCCGGTTCGGCGATACCCGGTCCCCGGCGCCGCGGTAATGCGGGGCCAGCGCGAGGACATTTCCCGGATCCACTTCGTCCATGGCCGCGGCCACCGTCGCGTGCAGCCTGCGGCGCCCGCTCGCGGTCAGTTCCGCATAGGCGACCTCGGCGAAGAGCGGGTGCGACACCCGGTACGTCGTGGCGCCCGCGGACCCCTCCTCGACCAGGCCGCGGCGGAGCAGCGGTGTCAGGGTCTCGTCGAGATCGCCCCCGTGCCAGGCGACGTTCAGCAGCGACAGCGAACCGGCCTCCCCCGCCACCGCGATCAGGTCGAGCAGTTCCCGCTGGGTGGCGTCGAGCTCCCGCAGCTTCTCCAGTACGACGTCGCGGATGATCCCTGGCACGGGCCGCTCGTCGCGCGTGACCAGCGTGGTGATGAACAGCGGGTTGCCCCGGGTCCGGGCGGTGACATCGTGCAGGAACCCGTCCGACGGCTGTTCCCCGAGCAGCTGGCCGACCAGCTCGGCAACGTCCGTGGACGTGAGCGGGGCGAGCGCCAGATCGTCGCCGGACTGCCGCCGCACCGTCGCGGCGAGATCGGCGAGCGCGCTGCCGGGTTCGGCCGGCCGGTGTGTGCACAGAACGAGCAGGCGGTGGCCACCGCAGCCCTGGCCGAGGTAGTTCGCCAGTTCGATGGTGCCGCGGTCGGCCCAGTGCAGGTCGTCGAGGAACAGCAGGGTAGGCGCCCGCCTGGCGAGGCGCTCGGCCAACCGCAGCACGGCCTCGAACATGCGGGTGCGGTCCAGGTCGGGATCGCCTGCGGTACCGGGGGCGGGCAGCCTCGGGTCGGCGACGAGCCTGCCGAGGTCGGGCAGGTCGCCCGCCAGCTCCGCCGCCTCCACGTCGTCCACCGTGTTCAGCACCCGGCGGACCGCCGCCACGATCGGCGCGTAGGCGAGCCCGGTCTGCAGGGGGTCGGCCTGTCCGGTCAGGACGGTGAAACCCCGGTCGCGAGCCAGGTCCACGGCGTGCGCGCCGAGCCGGGACTTGCCGATGCCGGCCTCACCGGACAACAACACGACCCGGCCCCGGCCGTCGAGGGCGTCCTCTACCGCCGTCGCCAGCACGGCCCGTTCACGCCGGCGGCCGACGAGCTGTGGCTCCATCCCGTGCCTCCCCGAAAGCAGGGCGTCACCGGGGATTATGCCCGACCCCACGGGTGTGGCCACCCAGCCGATGTGGTGATCGTGGAGCCCGGCGGGTAGTGCCGTCGCGCCGAAGGCCACGGCGCGTGCGGTCGCCTCGCTCGACGACATGCAAATCGTATCCAGCGGCGACTTGCCACCCCTCTTCCTCCGCCCAGCACGAGGACAATCCGTCATCCGGGCTGGTCCTCCACCACGGCGAGGGGTGCAGCGATGCCAACCCGCCACACGAGCGGCCTTTCGCGCCGCGCCTCCAGGCCCGTAGCCGCGGTGTTACGTCTTAGGGGATGGTTGCGGCTTGACACGCCATAGCCGCGCACCGAGCAGCGGACACACCTGAGTCCACAATGGATGGTTAGCGGTTCGCCGTCTGCGCGGTACCAGGTCAAGCTGGTGGGGCTGTCGCCGTCCTCGGCGGGGTGATGGTGATCGCGTTGGACGTGTTTGCGGCCGAGATCGACGCGGGAACGATCCGCGCCCCACGGGACGGACAGGGCAGGCTTGTCAGCCGACTCCGGGCCCCGGCTACGCGATTCCCGCTCGCTCCGTGGCCAGACGGAGCCAGTTCGAGCGCAGGTCGCGCAGGATCCACGTCAGGCGTACATCGGGGATGAGGTACCCGCCGATTCCCGCCTCGGTGTGGAGCAGGTCGAAGACGCGTTCGCTGACGTCGCTGAGAACAGCGTCGCTCCCATCGGGACCTTCCGGAGGAGCAGGGATGAGAATGGTGATGAGGCCGGGACGTTCGTCGACGCTCTCGACGCGGTAGTTGCCACCCGGCAGATAGCCGAAGTGCCGTTCCAGCGCTGCCTCGGGTTCGGTCACGAACTCGTCGCGCACGTGCCGATCAGTGGTGAGCAGACGGAAATGCTCCTCGGTGAATTCGTCAGGCGTCATCGCGCACCTCGGAATGTTCGCGGAAGGCGCGGCGCATCGCCAGCAGCGACACCTTCAGCTTTTCCGGCAGGATCCAGCAGAACATGTCCGCGCTTCGCCACAGGTCGATCTGGTTGACACCGCCGCGCGCCGGTGCGTCGCCGCGGAGCGGGGGGATCAGGTAGTAGAGGGTGTTGCGCTCTTGAATCCGGACGTCCACCTCGATCCCGTCCGGTACTTCGACGCCGAGTTCGGCTAGAGCCTCCTTCGGATCGGTGCGCAGGAGTTCCCGGAATCGTGGGTTGGTCCATGCTTGTTCGGTGATCGCTCGTTCGAGCTGAACGGTCATGACGTTTCCCTCTTGTCGTCGGTGATGGCTGCGCGTACCTCGTCGGGTGTCGTCCACAGTCCTGTGTGACCTGTCGCGATGGTCAGGCACTTCGCGCCGCGCTCCTGGGCGCGGACGGCCATGGGGGAGAATGGCGACCGATCGCCGAAGAGTACGTAACGAATGGGAGGCTGATCGTCAACACCCGTGCTCCAGGGCAAGGGCTCTTCGTGTGTGGCCATGCTGATCGGCCGTAGTCGGGCAACCAGGTCGGGATCGGTGAAGCCGAGGCGATCGAGTCCGAACGGTGGCACCGTTCTGCCGCCCGCCGCCAGGGCCGCTTTGGTGAACGGGCCGCGGATCACCGGCATCAAATCGAAAGCGGATTCACCGGGAAAGGGCAGAAAAGCGTCGAGGTAGACCGTTTGGAGTACGCATCGCGGATGCGCGCCCGCGACTCCTGCGACGACCATACCTCCGTAACTGTGACCCACCAGGATCGTCTGGTCTTCGAGCAGTCGCGTGACCTCGTGGATATGGCGTATCAGGCCGGGCTCCGCGATTTCCGTTCCCCCGGGGCCGCTAAGAGTGGGGGTGATGACCGTGTGTCCGTGGTCGCGCAACCGGGTGGTGATCCGGTCCCACACCCAGCCGCCGCACCACGAACCGTGCACCAGGAGGTACCGGCTCATGGGGCCGGAACCCTCGCGACTACGTCGACCTCCACCAGGACACCAGGATCGAACAATGCCGACACGCCGACGAGCGTGCTGGCCGGTGCTACGGGCACCCCACGGCGCAGGGGTTCGAAGAGCCCGGGAATCAGTTCGGGCCGGTAGCCCGCGACGTAGACGGTTTCCTTGATGACGTGTTCGCGTCCGCACCCGGCGGTGGCCAGCGCGATGTCGAGGTTGTGCGCGATCTGGCGCATCTGGGTCACGTGGTCCTCGCCGGTCAGCGCGCCGTTCTCGTCCCACGCTACTTGGCCGGATACGAAGAGCAGATCTGCGCCGCGAACGAGTACGGCCGGGGTGAAGGCTCCCGGAACGTGATGCAGGCCGGCGGGAGTCAGGTACTCGAGAGAACTCATCGTCGTACCGCCGTCCGCGCAGGAGTTCCAGCCCAGGCCGAGAGCCGTGCCTGTCGGGTGGTGGCATCCGGTGGGGAGTTCTCGCGGCGAACCCAGGCGATGTGGCCGTCCGGTCGTACCAACACTTCGCTGACGTCGTCGGCCCAGGACCGATCACCGCAGGTGCCCACGGTGATCCGGCTCTTCCAGCCCGCGGCGACCTGCGCGGCACCGTCTCCGGTGAAGTCGATATAGCCGAACTTGCCGGCGTGCATCAGTTTCGAGACCCGAAGGCCGGGTGAATCCAGCGTGATGTCGGGCATGCGGGTGCCGACCAGTGGATCTTCGCCCGGCGACGGGTAGGACGTCGCCAGCGCGGACACCTGCCCGGCCAGTCGAATGTTCACGTCGGGGATTTCGAGCAAGGAGTCCATCATCGCGCGCAGAGCGTTCACCGGCCGGCTGTATTCGGGCACCAGGGTGAGTTCGAGCAGCAGGGTCTGCGCCTGGGTGTTGTCGGTGACCAGCCGGCCCACTGGGAATCGCTCCGAGTGGTACGTGTCGAGCAGGCCGGGCGGTGCCCAGCCGTTGATGTCGGCGGCGAGTTTCCACCCCAGGTTCATCGCGTCCTGCAGACCGGTGTTGAGGCCCTGGCCCGCCGCCGGGAAATGGATATGCGCGGCATCGCCTGCCAAGAAGGTTCTTTTGTCACGGTATTTCTCCGCCAATCGTGTGGCGTTCCCGAAGCGCGACAACCATTTCGGCTCCGCGATCCCGAAGGACGTGCCGGCCAGGCGCACCAGCGTGTCCCGAAACTCCTCGAAGGTGACCGGCTCCGTCGTGGGCACCCGCATCCTTTCCGCATCGGTGAGGACGAAGCGGGTCAGCCCACCGGCCAGCGGTGTGATCAGGACCGGAGTCCGTCCGGCGGCGGCGATGGCTTCCTTGTCGGCGACAGCGAAGTCGCCGAGCATCGCGCTCATCGTGCCGTCCGTGCCAGGGAAGCCGATGCCCGCGCACTCCCGCACCTTGCTCCGGCCGCCGTCGCAGCCCACGACGTACGCCGCGCGGAGATGGAACTCCCCGCCCGGAGATGTTCCTGCGACGGTGACGCCGTCGTCGTCTTGTGCCAGAGACACGACTTCGTGTCCATAGGAGACCTCGACGCCCAGTTCTCGTGCGCGTTCCTCCAGCAGCCTTTCGGTACGGGCTTGCTCGAGGAACAGGGTGTAGCCGTGCCGGGTGTCCAGGGCTGAAAAGTCGAGGTGCTTCGGCAGGCCCGCGAAATGCCAGCCCGGGACGGTGTGGCCCAGGGTCAGAAACCGCTCGGCGATGCCCCTGAGGTCGAGGATCTCGATGCTCCGGGGGTGCAGTGTCAGGGCACGGGACTGTTGGTGCCGCCGCTCCTGCCGTTCGAGCACCCGCACGCGTACTCCCGCCAGCGCCAGTTCAGTGGCGAGCAAGAGGCCCGTCGGACCCGCGCCGCTGATCACCACATCGGTGTCCACGGCCACCTCCTTAATTTTCGAACATCGTTCATTTAATACTCCGTCAGTATGCAGAGCGATCACCCGATGGTCAAGTCCGCTGATAGGCTCCCCAGGACATGACCGCGAACCCACCCCGAGATCGCCGCCCCCGTGGCCGGCCCCAGGCCGCCGACCGGGTCCACGTCACCGCCACCGCACTCCGCCTGCTCGGTGACACCGGACTCGACGCGCTCACCATGAGAAAACTGGCCACGGCGGTCGGAGTCCAAGTGGGCACGCTGTACGGCTACTTCCCGACAAAGCGGGCTCTGCTGACCGCCATGGCCGAGGCGATGCTGGATGGCTGTCGTGACGCTGCAGAGGGAGTGACTCAGCCGCGTGAACGAGTATGGACACTGATGAAAAGCCTCCGCGCCGCTCTCTTGTCCTATCGCGACGGAGCGCGGGTGTACGCGGGTACACATGCCACTGGACCGAACACCCTGGGATTCGCCGAAGCCCTCGGCGGCGCCTTACGGGAGGCTGGGCTCGATGCCTCCGCGGCGACCAAGACAGCGCACTTGCTCCTTCACTTCACGACGGGTCACGTCCTCGAGGAACAAGCGGCAAGCCAGTCGAGCCCGGAACTGTCCGCTGAGATCGACAGCCTGCGCCAAGCGATCCGGCACGGCGAATATCCTCACCTCGCCGAGATCCAGGATCGCTTGACAGGCATGGATCTGACCGAGCTTTTCGAGCAGGGCTTGCGGTTGCTCACCGCGGAGTTGTCCTGACGAACCGCTGTCCGGCACGATCGAACCGAGAGCGAGCCACCCAGCGCGCCACCACCGCGGCGCGATCGCCACGGGAGCGCCGATCAGGTAGGCGACGCAGAAGGCGGGCAGCACGAGCCACGCCTGCATCATTTTCACCTGGAAGGCCACGCCGACCAGTGCCGCGCATGCCGGCAGCCACCGCGAACGCCCCTGAAGGGCACGCGTCAGCGCGTAAGCGGCGGCCACCAGGCACAGCACGAGCACCGGCTCGGCGAGGTTCACCCGTACCACGGCAAACACCGCCGGGGTGAGTACGAACGCCACCCCGGCGAACACGCCCGCCCGCATCCCGGCCCAGCGGCGTACCGCGCCGAACAACAGCGGCACGGTCGCGATCGCCGCGAGCACCCCGGGCAGGAGCAGAACCCAGGTATGGAACCCGAACAATCGCACGGACAATGCCTGTGCCCACAAGGCGCCGGGGAGCTTGTCGACCGTGATCGCCCCCTGCGGGTCGAAGGCGCCGAAGAAGAAGTTCCCCCAGTTCTCGCTCATGGCGCGCACCGCGGCACTGTAGTAGTAATGCGTCCCGCCGCGGCTGAGGCCCCAGCCGTAGCACGCGGCAGCCAGCGCTGCCAGCGCGAGCACCGCCCACCGAGCATTCCGTCGCTCGTCCGAAACCGTCCGCGCCACCCTGACCTCCAAGTATTACTACGCACTGTAGTACTACGCAGTGCAGGAAGTCATCTCCCCAGACCTGACCGTGGCGTCGGCGTGATCGACATCGGCCTGGGACGCCTGCCGACCTCGGAAGTTCAGAAACTCGCTTTCCGGGTATCCGAGAAAGATAAGGCGTCTACCCACGGAGGTCGGGGTGACAGGGCCGAGGCCGCCGGACGAGTACGTCGTGCGGTTCACCGACACACCGCACGGCAGGGTGCGCAGCCGGATCCTGGGACCGCGGCGGGAGGCACCTCCGGTCGTCGCGGTGATGGGTATGGCCGTGTCGGACTATCTGCTGCCCGCGTTGTCCACGTTGAGTTGGTCCCAGGTGCATCTGCTCGACCTGCCGGGGCTGGCGGGCAGCGGCCCCCCGCCCCAACCGCTCGATGTGCCTGGCTATGCCGAGTGCGTGGCGTCGTGGCTGGACGCCGCGGACCTGCCGCCCGTGGTCCTGTTGGGTCACTCCAGCGGCACGCAGGTCGCCGCCCGGACCGCGGTGGCGCGACCGGACAGAACCGCGGCCCTGGTGCTGGCCAGTCCCACCGTCGATCCGAAGGCGAGGTCGGTTCCGCGCGCCTTGTTCTGGTGGCGGATGGACTCCCATTTCCCGTTGCCCGGTTTGCGGGAAACCCACATTCCGGAGTGGCGGCGTGCCGGGTTCCGACAGCTCGTTCACCTTTTGCTGGTGCATCTGCGGGACCGGCTCGAGGAGGTCATGCCCGAGGTGCCGTGTCCGGTGCTGGTGATACGCGGCGAGCAGGACGCGTTGTCGTCCGACCGGTGGGCCGCCGAGCTAGCCACGCTGGCCGCCGACGGCCGGTTCGTCACCACTCCCGGCCCGCACACCTTTGTCTGGTACGACCCGCACGCCTGGTGCGGACCGATCCGCGAACTCGCCACGGGGAGGCGGGTTTCATGAAACCGGGGAAGGCGATCGCGTCCTTCGATTCCGCGTCGGCATTCTTGCGCGTGCTGGCCCGGCATCTGCACGGTAAGGACAGTCCGGCGCTGGGCCTCGGCCCGGCCGGTCGTATCACCGGACGAGTGTCCACTGTGGTCAACCACCTGCCGTCCGCCTTGCGCGAAACGATTTACGCACGCGCAGGGCAGTTCGAGGCCACGACCCCCGGCCGTCTCGGCCGGATCGATGTCGAGGAGGTCGCGGAGTGGGTGATCGGGCACTACCCGCGCCGCCGCTATCCGGCCGTGCTGATCGGTTCTTCCTCGGGGGCGGTCACCCATCTCGCGGCGCTGGCCGGGGTGCCCTGGCTGCCGCAGACCTTGCTCGTACCGGTGCGCCACGGGGGTTTGGATCCCGATCGGCCCCGGGCGGCAATGGAAGCGCTGGCCGGCGCGCGTACCGACTTCACCGGGCCCAATCCGCAGATCGGCCTGCACCACATGCACGACGCGAACCAGGATCGGTTGATGATCCGGCGCATGGCGTACTTCCGGTTCAAGTACCGCTCGCTACCCCGGGCTTATGCGGCCTTCCTGCGGGACTGCCTGGAACCTGCCGGGACGGTGCTCGTCACCGACTGCGGTGAGCGCTGGCCGACCTCCGACGTCGGCCCACGTCAGGTTTTCCAGCACGGCGCGGTGGGCGGGGCCACCGCCGAGCAGTACGCACACGGCGGGCCTCAGGTCGCCCAGTTCCTCGCCGAGCAGGGCTCGGCGTGGCGTGCGTGGGACGCACCGCCGCCGGATGGCGCCAGCCCCGAGGCGGAATGGGGCTTCGACGATGCGCTGCTGCCCGGACTGGCCCGGCTGTGCGACGCCGAAGGCTGGTCGCTGGAGCGGCTGAATTTCCCACACCCGGACGCGCTGAGCGCTCCGGTCGCCGAGTTGTACCGGACCTGGTTCCGCGCGAACGGAATGCCAGCGAACCGGTTGCTGGTCGACTGTTTCGCACTGCTGGATCCGCACCTGCCCTTGCGCCTCGGGCTGGCCCCGTACTGGACGGTGTTCCCCATCCGGGATGCCCGAGACACGCTGCTGCGCTACCTTCAGCGAACCGAACCCTACGACGACATCCACCTCGGCCTGTTCTCCCACGGCACCTGCTCGATCGGACGAGCCACCATCGAGGACTGGCAGAAAGTACTGGGACAGGCCCGAAGGCGAGGAATCTTCTGCGGCGTCGACCCCTCCGCCCATCCCCAGGACTTCGCGAGCAACGTTCGCTTCCACGACGAACTGTCCACACTGGACCCGACAACCCCCGGCCCGCCGGGCACGCCGCCGTGGCCGTGGGTACGTGCCTGGCTGCGACAACACGCCGACGCGGACCTTGGCTACCTGACCGGCGACGCGGCCACCTGATGAACGAGCCCGCGCAACCGGGTGATCGACGAAATCGGCTTCAGCGGCCGCCCTGGCCGATGAGCACCACCAGGCCGCCACAAGGAGGCGACAGACCATGACGAGTTTCGGGTACTTCCTGTCCACCGAGGCCTTCGGGCCCGGCGAACTGGTGGCCCAGGCGAAGATGGCCGAGCAGGCCGGCTTCGACCGGTTGTGGATCTCAGACCACTACCACCCCTGGGTCGGCGAACAGGGCCACAGCCCGTTCGTGTGGTCGGTGATCGGCGCGTTGTCGCAGGTGACGTCGTTGCCGATCAGCACGGCGGTCACCTGTCCGCTGGTGCGGACCCACCCGGCGGTGATCGCGCAAGCCGCCGCCACCGCGGCCGTCCAGTGCGAAGGCCGGTTCGTGCTCGGCGTCGGTACCGGCGAGGCGCTCAACGAGCACATCCTCGGCGATCCCTGGCCCGCCGCGGATATCCGGCTGGACATGCTGGACGAGGCGGTGGAGGTCATCAGGGCCTTGCATTCCGGGCGGCTGGTGACCCATCGCGGCCGGTACTACCGCGTCGAGCAGGCCCGGCTCTACACGGTGCCCGAGCAGCCGGTGCCGATCTACGTTTCCGGGTTCGGCCCGAAGGCGGTGCGGCGGGCCGCGCGACTCGGCGACGGCTTCTGCACGAACCTTCCCGACGCCGACCTCGTGCGCACCTATCGCGATTCGGGCGGAGGCGACCGCCCGGTACAGGGCGGCCTCAAAGTGTGCTGGGCCGATTCCGAATCCGACGCGGTGGCCACCGCGCACCGGTTGTGGTCCAGCGAGCTGCTCCCCGGTCAGCTCGGCCAGACCCTGCCGACCACACGGCAGTTCGAGGACGCCGTTCCCCTGATCACGCGGGAAATGGTCGCAGACGCCTTCGCCTGCGGCCCCGATCCGGAACGCCACGTCCGCGCCGTACGGGAATTCGCCGACGCGGGCTTCGATGAGGTTTACGTGCAGCAAATCGGCCCCGAACAGGAAAAGTTCTTCGAAGCATGGTCCCACGAAATCCTGCCCAGGCTCTGAGTGAGCGCCCGAGATCTTGCGGCAGTCTCGAGGGCAGGTAGAGCCCGCCGGGGGCTTGTCCGGGCGGGCGGCGCCGAAGCAGGAAGGGCGTGCCGGGGTTCCTGAGACGAGCAACCCGCCGATTCGGCGTGGGTCGGAGACCCTGCCGCTGCGGACCAAGCACTCATTCTCGTTGAGGGTGTGGAACCGGGCCATGGCTCGGCTGCGATTGCCCGGGAACTGCGCGCCCAAGTAACTCCCCCAGGTCGAGCGTGAGCTGGTGCGCGGGCGCCGGGCCAGACACCGCGGCCCGGGCCTCGGCCGAGCGCAGGCAATGCGCGCACGTCACCTCGTCGTGGGTGGGATCAAGGCGGGTCCAGTCCCACCCGCCGACGGCGGTGCCGCAGGCGAGGCCGGGCACCTCGTAGCCGAGGAACCGGGTCGGCCGCATAGCGTGCACCACGCGCGAGCCCGGCACTCTGGCATTGCGGTGCTCGAACCGGTGCAGCGCGTGTTCGGCCGATCCGGCGAGCAACTGGCCCACCGGATCCACGCGAGTACTGGTCATGTGTCCAGACTACGTCGAGGGTCCGACAAATCTGCCGGTCTCCGGCTGGGTGCGGTGGGGCCGCGAGGACTGTCACTCGGCCCCACCGCACCCAGGACTGCGGTCGCCGCGAACACGCGGGGCGCCTACCCGCGTACGAGGCGTCCAGCGGGCCGGCCGACTCACTCGACGCGCCCCGGCACGGCACCCCCTTGTGGCCGCTGGACGGATCTGCACGGCGACCTCCTTTTAGTCCGCCGACTACGCGCTTGCGCGAGCCAAGAAGACCACAGGACTAGCCTTCGCACTGCCGGGTCTGGAAAGCTCTGGAAACGACTGGAGTCCGCTCCTGGAGACACCGTGCCTGACGACCTTGACGCTGATCCTCCTCAGCCGTCGAATTCTCCGGAAACGCTGCGGTCCAAGGCCGACCTGGCCGTGGAGGTCCGCCGGCTCCTGCTGGCTCACGAGCGAAAAACCCACCGGCCGGTCAAGCGAGCCACGCTCGCGAAGGCCATCGGCGTCTCGGTCAGCAGCCTGTACGCCTACCTCAACGGCACAACCTTGCCGCCCACCGACACGTTCGACCGCCTGCTCGACGCGCTCGGCGTTCCAGCCGCCGAGCGGCG
The DNA here is from genome assembly GCF_009765355.1 of Amycolatopsis anabasis. GTDB lineage: Bacteria > Actinomycetota > Actinomycetes > Mycobacteriales > Pseudonocardiaceae > Amycolatopsis > Amycolatopsis anabasis. Next base: position 26,158 of record NZ_VTHK01000007.1, read on the forward strand.
TCGGCTGTCCACCGCCAGAGACAACCTGGACGTCCACGGCGCGCTGCCGGCTACGTCCGCACCGCCGCCGCAGGAACTTCCTTCGGACGTCTTCGGATTCACCGGGCGGGCCGAACAACTCGCCGAACTGGACCGGATGCTTGCCTTGTCGGACAAGGGAGTCTCGGCCGTCGTGATCTCGGCGCTGTCCGGCACGGCGGGCGTCGGCAAAACCTCCCTCGCCGTGCACTGGGCACACCGGGTTCGTGACCGATTCCCCGACGGCCAGCTGTATGTCGACCTACGTGGCTACGATCCCAGCGAACCCATGCGGCCCGTCAAAGCCCTGGAGACCTTCCTGCGCGGCCTTGGTGTCTCCGGTCTGGACATCCCGAACGAACTGCCCGAACGCGCCGCGCGGTACCGCACATTGCTTGCCGACAAGCAAATGCTGGTGGTGCTGGACAATGCCCACTCAACCGAGCAGATCCGTGATCTTCTTCCCGGCACGTCGTCCTGCTTCGTCATCGTGACCAGCCGGGACAGCCTCGCCGGCCTGGTGGCCCGGCACGGTGCGCGCCGGGTCGACATCGACCTCCTCCCGACCGAGGACGCCGTTTCGTTGCTGCGCACCCTCATCGGCGATCGGGTGGCAGCCGAACCGGCCGCGGCGGCCGTGTTGGCCGAACGCTGCGCCCGATTGCCCTTGGCCCTGCGCATCGCCGCCGAGATCGCCATCGCTCGGCCCACCATGAGCCTGGTCGATCTCGTTGCCGAGCTCGAAAAGCACCGACTCGACATGTTCGGCGCCGGCGGCGACCAGCGCACCGCGGTTCGCGCGGTGTTCTCCTGGTCCTACAAGCACCTTCGCGACGATTCCGCCCTCGTGTTCCGGCTGCTCGGCCTGCACCCCGGCCCCGACTTCGACCCGTACGTGGCCGCCGCGGTCGCAAACCTCGACCTCGGCGACGCGAAGCGACTGCTGACGGAACTGGTGGATGTCCATCTGGTTCAGCAACTCGGTGCCGGCCGATACCGCTTCCACGATCTGCTGCGTGCGTACGCCGCGCAGCTGGCCGCCGAGACCGACACCACCGACGACCGGCGGGCGGCGCTGAGCCGGTTGTTCGACTACCACCTGCACACCGCCTCGGCAGCGATGGACGTGATCGCACCCGAGGAGAAGCACCACCGGCCCGACGTTCCGGCACCGGGCACGCCCGTCCCGGCTTTGCACGGCTACGAGCAGGCCATGACATGGGTGGAGACCGAGCGCCCCAACCTGCTGGCTGCCGCGGAACATGCCGCCGGCCACGGCTGGCCGGCGCACACCAGCCATCTGTCCGTGATCTTGTGGCGCTATTTCCACATTTGTGGCCATCGCGACGACGCTCTCACCTTGCATACTCGCGCACTTGCCACCGCCAAGAACACCGGAAACCGCGTTCTCGAAGGCCATGCGCTGAACAACCTCGGGAGCGTCTACTGGCAGTTGGGACTCTATGACGAGGCCCTGGCCCGCCATCAGCAGGCACTTGACGTCGCTCGCGACACCGGAAACCGCGTTCTCGAAGGCCATGCGCGATACGGTGTCGGCTTCGTCTACTCGCGGGTGGGGCAACTCCACGAGGCCCTGACCTACCTCCAGAGCGCCGTGGCCTTCGCCGGCGACACCGGCAACCGCCCCCTGGAAGGCCGCGCGCTGAGTAACATCGGCCTGATCTATTGGCAATTGGGGCGGTACGACCAGGCTCTCGGCTACCACCAGCAGGCCTTGGCGATTGCCCACGATATCGACGATCACACCCTCGAGGGCGCCGCGCTGGACAACCTCGGGAGTGACTACGAGCGGTTGGGGCGCTACGACCAGGCTCTGCCCCATCATCAGCAGGCGCTCGACGTCGCATACCACACCCGAAACCGCTATCTGGAAGGCTATGCGCTGAAAAGCCTGGGGAGTGTCTACGAGCGGTTGGGGCGCTACGACCAGGCTCTGGCGCATCATCAGCGGGCGCTCGAGGTCGCCCAGCAGACCGGCAACCGCAGCCTGGAAACCGAGGCACTCAACAGCCTTGGTGAGACCACTCGCTCATGCCTGTCCATGGATCCGGCCGACACTCTCGACCATCATCAACGTGCCCTGGACTTGGCCGGCAAGATCGGCGACCGCTACGAACAGGCCCGCGCCCACGACGGCCTTGCCCACGCTCACCAGGACCTCGACCATCCGCTCGACGCCCGCCACCATTGGCAGCAAGCATTGGCCATCTACACCGAACTCGGCGTCCCCGAGGCGGACCAGGCTCGCACCCAACTCGCCGGGCTCGACAATTGACCCATGTCTATTGCCCGAACCGGCTCCCGCTCGGCGAACACCATCGAGTAGGCGGTGACCGTCTTGCCGCCCGCAGGGTCATCTGGCCGGTGATGACCTCATGCGGGTCGACGAACCGGCTGCTCATCGGCTGCCGCCGGTTCCCTGGCGCCCAAGGCGTCGGCGCGCCGGATGGGGAGTCCGCCGGGCAGCAGCCGGGAGGTGTCGGTGCGCAGGCCTTGCCCATCGCCCCAGTTCGCCTTCCTGAAGCCGATCGTGGTCACCGCGAAGGAGGAGTCGTCGTCCACGTGGGAACCGTAGGCGGTGTCGTCGATTTCGATCCGGACCGGCAGCGCGGCGTCGACGGCCGCGCGGCTATCGCTCGTCGGCGTCGAGCCGGGTCAGCGCGGCGCTGAGGAACGTGTCTCGGCGTTGCCCGAGAACGTCGGCGTCGAGGTCTGGCCGGCCCTGGTCGTGGATCGCCGGAACGGCGAACGCCATGTCGGCCAGGGTGCGGGACGCCGCCACCACGTCCCAGTAGGCGACCTGGTCGGCCAGTCGGCCGGTAGCCCGCTGCCAGCCCTGCAGCACCTGCTCGGCGGCGGGTAGCCCGAACATCAGGGCCGCGTCGAAGCGCGCCCCGCCGAGGTCGATTCCCGGCGATCCGGCGCCGGCGCTGTCCCAGTCGACCAGTCCTGTGCAGCGGTCGCCGGACCACAGGGTGTTCCCGTACCACAGGTCACCGTGCACGAAAACCGTCGGACCCTGGGGCAGGGGAAGCTGGGCCAGGCGTTCCTCAGCGGCCGCCAGCAGCGCGGTGGTGCCCTTCTCGCGACGGCGGGCCGCGAAGTCCACCTCCGCCATCGGGCGGGTCCGCAGCGGCAAAGCGGCCCGAGGCGCCAGCGGGACCGCCTGCAGTGCGGCCGCCGCGGCCCCCAGGCCGCGCAGCCGCCCGGTGGAGGCGACCGGTGGGATCCGGCTGTGCCCGGCCAGCACCGTGGTCAGCACCGCCAACGCGCCCGCCGCGGCACCGTCGAGATCCGCGGCGATCAGCCCAGCCGCGGGCAACCGGTGGTCACCGGCCACCCGCAACGCCGCCACCTCGGTGCCGAACCGCTGGCGATGCTCGGGATCGGTGGGGTCTCCGAGCCGCAGCACGGCCGCCTCGACCCGGCCGACCGGGTCGAACCTCAGCAGCCACGGGTTGGCGCCCTCGCGCAAGCCGGTGACCGCGGCCACCCGGACATCGCCACCCACCGCGCCGACCGCCCAGCGCAGCGACTCCTCAGACGGCTCGGACACCGCAACCCTCCACGTCCCGTCGGGATGCCCAGGCCCCCCGACGCACGGTCAATACACACCGTCGTAGTCACCAGGGCCCTCAGCGTCAACCATGAGACAACCGAATTCCGACCGTTCACTTGGTTCGGACAACAGTCCGTTATCCGGTAAGGCGATGCGCCAGAGGAGCGGCATGATGGCGACATTGAAGTCTCGGCGGCTCGCCAACGGTGCGCCCGCATGGCGGTCGAAACCTTCCTCGAGGGGCCGACCGTCGCTGGCAACGCCAACACCTTGTGCGCCTACCAGCACATGCTCGACCGGGCCGCCGAGGTGCCCGGTCCACACCGGACACTCGCCAAGGTTGCTGGTATTGGCGGGCCGCGGTCAGGACGCTACGGAGGTCCAGTCGGTGAATCCGCTCGGGTCGTGCCGGCCGAGGCTGGCGTGCTCGAACATGCCCCATCCGGTTTCGCCGGCGCACCGGGCCCGGGCGACGTGATCGGACACGCCCCACGGCACTCGTGCGGCCACGGCGGGATCGGTGAGGTCGTACACCGAGGCGGAGCGCCAGTCCGGACCCCGCCAGCTGCCGTGGCTCCATTCCGGGTCGCCGCCGTACCCGGCGCCGATGTGCAGCGCCACGGAGTTCAGGGTCTCGATCTCGACGAGCAGGGGGGCGCCGTCGGGCGTGGTCAGGTGCAGGCGGGCGTGCCGTGGGTGGCGGGTGCCGCCGCGGTAGTCGATCTCGATGCGGGGCCAGCCGAGCTGCTCGACGCGGCCGTCGGGAAAGATCCGCGTGGCGTCGTTCAGGGTGCGGTACCCGTCCGGTGCTTCCTGGACGATGACCACGAGCGCGAAGCTGTCGAACCGCAGTGGCGCGTACAGCCACCAGAATCCGTCCGCGGGTTCGTCGCCTGCCCGTCCGGCGGGTTCGGGTTCGCCGATCGGACGGATACCCCAGGACCGGTCGCGGGTGCCCACCCACGACTCGGGTGTGGCGGTGTGGTCGGTGCCGTCTACGTGGAGGCTGCCGGTCCACGAACCCACCTGGGCGAAGCGTTGCGCGTCGAGCGTGGGCCGGGGGCCGGTGAGCAGCAGGTGGCGGGGCTCGAGCACCGGCGGGAAGGACGCGTCCCAGGTGAGGTCGAACCCCAGTTCGGGGTGGTCGCAGAGCAATCTGATGCGGTGCAGCGGCCGGGCCACCTCGATGTGGAAGGGCCCGACCCGCTGGTCCAGGGTCGGGCCGTCGAGTACGTCGGACAGCCGGAGCGCGTACTGCCGGTCGCCGGAGCGCACGGTGGCGAAGGCGTCCTTCACGCCCAGGTTGGGGTAGAACCCCATGCCGCAGACGAAGAAGATGTCGCCGGTGCGGTCGTGCGCGTTGAAGTAGCTGCGGTCGTAGAAGTTCCGATCACTCGTGGCGACCCTGGCCAGGGACAGCGGCGCCTGGTGCACGGGGTACTCGTCCAGTTCGACCGGCTTCATTTGACCTGACCCGTTCGTCGGTTTCGGACCGTGGCGATCCCACTACTGTAGAACCGGTTCTATCACACGCAAAGCCTCCTAGCGCGGCCGAACGGGCGACATCCGAAGACGAGGAAGAACACGTTTCACTACAGTGACGGGATCCGGACACATTCGCCGAGTCCACCCGGGGTAAGCATGCACGGCAGCGACGACCCGCCGACGACGGTGGAACCGCCCACCGTCGCCCGCCCGACCACCTCCACCCGCGATCCCGGCGAACTCGGCCGCAGGCTGGGACGGTGGCTGGCAGCCACCCTGCCGCCCGGCTCGGCGCCGGAGGTAAGTGCGGTGGAACTGGCCTCGGGCAACGGGATGTCGTCCGAAACGGTGCTGTTCGACGCCACCTGGCAAGAATCGGGGGCCCGGCGGACCCGGCCGCTGGTGGCGAGGGTGGCGCCGGAACCCTCGACGCTGCCGGTGTTCCCGGTCTACGACATGCAGCGGCAGTTCCGGGTGATGCGCACGATCCGGGCGTGCTCCCGGATCCCGGTGCCGGCCGTGCTGTGGTCGGAAACCGACGAGCAGGCGCTGGGCGCGCCGTTCTTCGTGATGGAACGGGTCACCGGACTGGTCCCGCCGGACGTCATGCCCTACAACTTCGGCTCCTGGCTGACCGACGCCTCCCCGGCCGAGCGCGCACGCCTGCAGGAGTCCTCCGTCCAAGTGCTGGCCGATCTGCACGGCATCAGCCGGCCGGTGGAGCGGTTCGGTTTCCTGCGCGCGGAACAGCCGACCGGCGCCACCGCGCTGGACGCGCACGTGACCGGCCAGCGCGCCTACTACGACTGGGTGTCCTCGGACGGGATCCGTTCCCCGCTGATCGAAGCGGGCTTTTCCTGGCTGGACGCGCATCGTCCGCGCCAACCGGGGCCGACGGTGCTGAGCTGGGGCGACGCCCGGATCGGCAACATCATGTACCGGGATTTCCAGCCGGTGGCGGTGCTGGACTGGGAGATGGCCGGCCTCGCGCCGCCCGAGGTCGACCTCGGCTGGCTGATCTACCTGCACCGGTTCTTCGAAGATCTCGCGACCGCCGCCGGGCTGCCCGGGATGCCGGACTTCCTGCGCCGGGACGACGTGGCGGACCGCTACTGGCGGATGACCGGGTACCGCCCGGCCGACCTCGACTTCTACACGTTGTATGCGGCCCTGCGGCAGGCCATCGTGATGTTCCGGGTCCAGCGCCGCCGCATCCACTTCGGCGAGGCCGAACCACCGGCGAACCCCGACGACATGATCATGCATCGCCGGGCGCTGGAGGCGATGCTCGCCGGAACCTACTGGGAAGAGGTCGGCTGACATGTCCTGGCCACGACGCGACTACGACCAGCTCTTCGTCGGTGGGCGGTGGACCGATCCACTGGGCGACCGCGTGCTGGAGATCCGGTCTCCGGCAACGCTGGAGACCGTCGGGCGCTGCCCGGAGGCGACCGAAGCCGACGTCGACGCCGCGGTGCGGACCGCCCGGCAGGCGTTCGAGACCGGGCCGTGGACGCGTACCGCACCTGGGGAAAGGGCGCGTGTGCTCGGGCGGGTGGCGGCGCTCCTGGACGAGCGCGGCGAAGACATCACCCAGCTCATTTCCGCGGAAATGGGCGCACCGCCGATGATGGTCCGGATGCTGCAGCACGCCCCGGCTACCGCGGTGCTGAACTTCTACGCCGGGCTCGCGGAAACCTTCCCCTGGGAGGAAACCCGGCAGGGCGCCTTCGGACAGACGCGGGTGCGCCGCGAGCCCGCCGGCATCGTGGCCGCGATCACGGCCTGGAACGTGCCGCTCTTCCTCGCGATCAACAAGCTCGCGCCGGCGCTGCTCGCCGGTTGCCCGGTGATCCTCAAACCGGCGCCGGAGACTCCGCTGGACGCGTTGGCGCTCGCCGAGCTGTTCGCCGAGGCGGGCCTGCCCGACGGGGTGCTGTCGGTGCTGCCGGGTGGCCGCGAAATCGGCGAGTCGCTGGTCGCCCACCCGGACATCGACAAGATCAGCTTCACCGGCAGCACCGCCGCTGGGCGTCGGGTCGGGGCGGTAGCCGCGCAACAGCTGAAGCGATGCTCACTCGAACTCGGCGGCAAGTCCGCGGCCATCGTGCTCGACGACATCGACCTCGACGCGACCATGCCGATGCTGGCCATGGCCGGGCTGATGAACAGCGGCCAGGCGTGTGTCGCGCAGAGCCGCATCCTGCTGCCGCGGGCCCGCTACCCGGAGATCGTCGAGGCGCTGGCCAAAACGGTCGCCGCGATGAAGACCGGTGACCCCGGCGACCCGGCGACCCAACTCGGCCCGCTGATCTCATCCCGCCAGCGCGACCGGGTCGAGGGCTACCTCGCCAAGGGCCGCGCGGAGGGTGCGCGGCTGGTCCTCGGCGGCAGGCGGCCACCAGAACCGCACACCGGGTGGTACGTCGAGCCGACCATCTTCGCCGACGTCAGCAACCAGGCAACCATCGCACAAGAAGAGATCTTCGGCCCGGTACTCGCGGTCATCCCCTACGACACCGAGGACGAGGCCGTGGCGATCGCCAACGACTCCGACTACGGACTCGCCGGATCCGTCTGGACCCGCGACGTCGAACACGGCCTCGACATCGCCCGGCGCGTCCGCACCGGCACCTACGGCATCAACTGGTACGCCTTCGACATGGGATCCCCCTTCGGCGGATACAAATGCTCGGGCATCGGCCGCGAGGGCGGGCCCGAGGGACTGGACACCTACTGCGAAACCAAATCAATCATGATGCCACCCGCCTAACCGGATTCAGGAACCCAATACCATACCCGGCAAACCGCTCACAGCCACGCCGCGGCAATCCTCGAAACCAGTCCCCCGCCCGGAAACACCGCGTCGAAATCGAGCTATTTCAGGGCGACAGCACTGGCTCACGCGCACACCCACCACATCTCAAGCCGCAGCTTCGTGAGCTACGCCGCGTGATCCGCGCCGATCGCGGCACCGTCGCCAGCTCGGTGGCTCTGCTCACTCGGTGGTGTGTCATCTGACCTGGCGAAGTTGGTTCGCGGTTCTTTTATTGCCTGCGGCGCCCGTTCAAGACTGGCGGGAAAGCGACAACCGGACGGAGGAGCGCGATGGACGACAACGGCGGATTCGCGGATAACGGGTCGAATGCGGCGGCCGCTTCGCCAGAAGGTTCGGGAGTGGGCGACGGTCTCGCCCACCTGGACATCGAAGACCAGGCGGTCCAGGTGGCCAACGGCGCTGGGGCGTCCAATCAGAACAACACGGCCAGCGTCAACGACGATGGCTATTCAGAGATCACGCAATCGAACACCAACACATCCACCACAATCAACTTCTCCGAGCTCTGGTGAGATGATTGTTCGCGCCGACCGCTGAAGTTCAATTGCTCCCGCAACGGAAATCAGGGCTGAAACAACACATTCACGCTGCCCAGGTCAATGATCAAGCGATCGAGAAGCAGCTTCAGGTGTCGATGTGGGCTGCGAGCCGGTCGGCGGCGGTGCGGGGCTCGCGGCCGAGGAGCTCGGCCAGCAGGGGGTCGGCTTCGGCGAAATAGCCGGCGCGGGCGGCTTGGTACCAGGTGAGCATCAGTCGGGCCGTCTGCTCCGGGACGCCGATCGTGATCTGTTCGGCAACCCATTGTTCGTCGTCCAGGACGATGCGTTTGATGGTGCGGCCGGTGAGACCGGAGGCGATCTCGGCGAAATCGTCGAACGTGACGGCGGTCGAAGCGGTGAGGGTGACGGGGCCGTCGAAGGAGCGGGCACCGGCGAGGATGACCGCGGTGGCCTCGGCTATGTCGGCACGGTCGGTGTACGGGACGGGGCCGTCTTCCGGCTGAGCGATCTCGCCGGTCCGCTGCCACGGGCCGAGCACCTGGTCGAGCGGGCCGTAGGCGCCGTTGCGCAGTGCGGTCCAGGCAACTCCGGAGTCGCCGAGGACCGCCTCGGTGGCGATGTGGATGTCCGACGGCCGGTACGGGTTGCCGGGGACGGCGCCCTGCTGGCTGGTGTAGAGGATCCGCCGGGTGCCGGCCGCGACGGCTGCGTCGATGGCGCCTCGGTGCAGGCTGACCAGGTCGGCGGCCGGGTCGTTGCCGGATACCAGAAGGACCTGCTCGGCACCGGCGAAGGAATCGCGCAGCGCGGCCGGATCCTCGTAGGAGCCCTGCCGCACGCGCACGCCGCGGTCGGCCAAGTGCCGCGCCTTGGCGGTATCGCGGACGCTGACGCCGATCTGGTCGGCGGGTATGCGCTTGAGGAGGTGCTCGACGGTGGCGCCGCCCAGCCCACCGGTAGCGCCGGTGACAACGATCATCTTCTTGGTCTCTTCCTGTGCGCCCACGGTGTCCGTCATTGGAGGTGGGGTGGAATCATAAGTTGACTATGCTGGTCAGTTTCTCTCCTGTCGACGAGAGTAGGTAAGCTGACCAAGGGAGTCAAATTACGACGCGGGGCGACAGCGAGAGAGGGTGAGGGCCTTGGCCGGCGCGGTGCCCGCGGAATCCCGGCTGCGCGCTGACGCCAGGCGCAATTCCGAGCAGATCCGCTCTGCCGCGATCGGCGCCTTCCAGGGGCGGGGCCTGACGGTCCCGCTGGAGGAGGTCGCCAAGGCAGCAGGGGTGAGCAAGGCCACGATCTTCAACCGGTTCGGCGGTCGGATCGGCCTCATCGAGGCCGTCATCGAAGAGGTCGTCGCGACGGAACTGTTCGCCGTCATCGACCACACGCGGACCATCGACGACATCGGCGAGCGGGTCGCCTACTACTTCACCGCGCTTCGCGACCTCCAGTACCGCCAGCCCGCCGTCAACGACGTCCTGCTGCAGACATATCCGCACTCGCGGCAGCTCATGGAGATCTGCCGGGCCGGGAGCGAGGCCAACGACGAACTCATCGCGGCGGCGCGGGCCGCCGGTGCGCTGCGGCCCGAGTTCACGGCCGGCGACCTCCACGCACTCGTCGTCGACAACGCCCTCGCCCTCAAGCACGGCGAACGGCCACCCCGGGACGCCTACGACCGCCGCACCACTTACCTCCTGGACGGAATCCGCGGGCGCCCGTCCGCTTCCGACCGGGGATGACAGCGCCCCCGGGTCGCGGATGGATGATCCACAGGAAACGCCCTAGTGGAGCGCGTTGATCATGTCGGTGGCCATGGGGCCACTGGAGGCCGGGTTCTGGCCGGTGAACAGGTTCCCATCACGCACGTTGTACGGCTCGAAGGCCGGGCCGCCTTCGTGCTTCGCGCCCCACTCGCGCAGGCGGCTGGCGAGCAACCACGGAGCCCCCTCGGCAGTGCCGAACAGGCGTTCCTCCTCGTCGGTGAACGCGGTCATCCGGCGATGCGCGAAGCGCCAGCGTCCCTCGGAGTCGATGGCGCTGAGCAGAGCCGCCGGTCCGTGGCAGACCGCGCCGATGATCATGCCCGCCTCATCGGCCCGGACAAGCAGGCGGCCCAGGTCGGCATCCTGGTGCAGGTCGACGACGGGCCCGTGTCCGCCCGGGAGCACGACCGCGGCGTAGTCACCGATGTCGACCCGGTCCAGCGACAGCGGTGGCCCGAACTCGCGCAGTGCGGTCGCGGCGTGATCCACGTAGCGTGCGCAGTCGGCTCCGGCGATGTCGGGGTCGGCGCTGTGCTGGTCCAGTGGCTGTTGCACTCCGCCCGGTGCGGCGAAGTCGACCGCGTAGCCAGCGTTGACGAACGTCTCGTGCGGGGCGGCGAGCTCCTCGGCCCAGTAGCCGGTCGGGTAGGGCAAACCGTCGGTGCGGACCCAGGTGTCGGCGGCGGACATGACGATCAGGATCTTGCTCATGGCAGATCTCCTCGGGGATCGGGGCGCGGTTGTGTCTTGCTTTCGATCCTGGCTGTTGACAAGCCGGTGTGGTGGCTCATCTCGCGCCCTGTGCGGACGCGGACCGGCGGACCTAGGACGCAGCGGCCCACCCACGACCGAGGAACGATCGGCGACAATGACCGCATGCCTCAAACCAACCGTGAACTCGCGGATTTCCTGCGGCGAGCCCGCAGCCTCGGCGACCCCTCACGGGCCGGACTTCCGGCCGACGGCCGCGTGCGGCGCGTGCCCGGCCTGCGCCGCGAGGAAGTCGCACTGCTCGCCGGGATCTCGACCGACTACTACGCGCGCCTCGAACAAGGACGACGCATCGTGCCCGCCCCGGCCGTGGTGGAGGCCATCGGCCACGCCCTCAACCTCGACGCCGCGGGCCGCGAACATCTTCGGACCCTCATCGGTCACTCCGCCTCACCCGGCCGGCGGGGCACGCGGGGGGTCCAGCGGGTTCGCCCGGGCCTGCACCAGTTGCTCGACGCAATCGACGAGCCTGCTCTGATCCTCGGCCGCCGTACCGACGTACTGGCCAGCAACCGGATGGCCAAGGCGCTGTTCACCGACTTCGACCGGCTCCCCGCCGTGGAGCGCAACTACGCACGATGGATGTTCCTCGACGACAACGCGCGATCGCTGTTCGCCGACTGGGAGGTCCACGCCCGCACCACGGTCGAGACCCTGCGCCTGGACAGCGGCAACGACCCCGACGACCAGGCAACGACCGCGCTGGTGGCCGAGCTGCGCGAACGCAGTCACGAGTTCCGCCGGTGGTGGGACGAGCACCGGGTCCACCAGCGCACCCACGGGTCGAAGCACCTGCGCCACCCCCTCGTCGGCGAGCTCACCGTCGACTACGAAACCCTCGTCCTGCCCGGCGACCCCGACACCTCACTGTTCCTCTACACCACAGAACCCGGCTCACCCTCACGGAACGCCCTGAACCTGCTCGCCAGCTGGGAGCTATCCGACACCTCCACTCCCCGTTCCCCACGGCCATGAACGCGCAGCCACCACCCACCGAGCTACACAAGCCGAAATCACCAATGCACCGTCTGTTCAGTCTCAGGACATCTGACACCGTCTCGACGCGCCATCGGAGGTCCGTGCCGTGGTCGCGGTCGCGCTACCGTACTGCGCGGGTCGGGGCGCAGACGATAAGTGGTGGCTCCGATCGCTAGCATCATCGGTGATGGACGCTACGGATCTGGCCTGGTTCGACGCGACCGATCTGGCGCGCCTGATCGCCGCCGGTGAGGTCACCTCGGTCGAGGTCGTGCAGGCCCATCTGGACCGCATCGACGCGGTCGGCCATCGGGTCAACGCGTTCGTCACGGTGCTGGGTGAGCAGGCCCTGGCCGCCGCCGCTCGGCCGCGGACCGGACCGCTGGGTGGCGTGCCGTTCACGATCAAGGACTCGTTCGACACCGAGGGCGTGCGGACCACCCGAGGATCGTCGTTGTTCGCCGAGCACGTGCCGGTGGCCGACGCCACCGCCGTGGCACGGCTGCGGGCCGCGGGCGGAATCCCGCTGGCGAAAACCAACCTGCCGGAGATGTCGTACTGGACCGAGACCGACAACCTGATCGTCGGCCGGTCGCTCAACCCCTACGACCCCGAACGCACCCCGGGTGGATCCAGCGGTGGCGAGTCCGCGGCCATCGCGGCGGGCCTGTCGCCGATCGGCCTGGGCAGTGATGTCGCGATCTCCGTACGCGGACCGGCCCACGACACCGGCATCGCCTCGATCAAACCCACACACGGGCGGGTGCCGTGCACCGGTCACTTCCCGGGTTCCCTGCGGCGATGGTGGCACGTCGGCCCGATGGCGCGCAGCGTGCGTGACCTGCGCCTGGCGTTGTCCCTGCTGGAAGGGCCCGACGGGCTGGACCCCTATGCCGTCGCCCTGCCCGCCGCCCGGCCCGGCGGGACCGCCCGGATCGGCTGGACCACCGACGCGTTCGGCCCGATCGACCCAGAGGTGGCCGGCACGGTGGCCTCGGCAGCCACCGCCCTGTCCGACCTCGGTCTCCAGGTCGAGCAGGTCGGCATCCCGTGGCTTGCCGAGCATGACTGCACGCGGATTTCGGGGACGCTGTTCACCGCCGAGGTGCTGCCGTACCTGCGCGGCATCACGGCCGGCCGGGAGGCCGAGTTGCATCCGGTGATCGCGCGCACGCTTCAGGCACCCGAGGTCACGATCGCCGACTACCTCGCCGCCGAGGGCGAGGTGGAACAACTGAGGTCGGTGTTCGCGCAATGGTTCCAAACCTACGATGTGCTCGTCTGCCCGGTCGTGACGATTCCGGCGCCGCCGCATGCGCGATCCAGCTACGTGATCGACGGGGAGAAAGCACCGGCCCGCAACGTCATGCGGGCGACGGTGCCCTTCAACCTCACCGGCCTGCCCGCGGTTTCGCTGCCGTTCGGGACGACCGCCAGCGGCCTGCCCATCGGTGTCCAACTCGTCGGCAACTGGTGGGCCGACAGCGACCTGCTCGCACTAGCCGAACGACTCGAGTCGGTCAGCCCGGTCCGCGACCGTCGCCCCCCGCTCCAGCCGTAGCCTGCCCGTCCCGTCTGGCTGGCCCGTAGTTAGCCCTGTTCTCCCAGCCAAGGGTCTTCACCAATGGGAACCGGAAGCGCTCCGGGCGCGGGTCTGGTGGTCGCGAAGAGCAGCCTCACGCAATTCCGCGCACAAACCTAAATTCGAGGCGCGTGGTCGGCTCGCCGCTGCCAGAACCGACAGCGGCCGTCCCGGCGTCCGGAACTCCATGCTCGGCCTGGTCATCCGGTTATCCACACTGTTCAGCAAGTCCGGACGCAGGATGTCAGGCCGATTCCGGTTCCGGGACGAAGGCGGGTAGTGCGTCGATGCTGTGGCGCACGGCCTCGGCACCCTAGGTGAACATCTACCGCGCGGAGAGGTGGCGTGGATCGCGTCGCCGAGCAGCGTGACCGGACCTGGCACCCAGCGCTGGCGGGGCTCGACCACGCGGATGGACAGGAGGGTGCTGTTGTCCGGGTCGGACTGCTCGATGAGCGCCTGCAAGTCCGGGCGCCAGTTCCTCGGCCGCCTCCTTCGGCGGGGTGCGGAAACGCATCGCGCACGGACGGCGGAGCCGACCCCGTCCACCCCGACGAGCACGCCGGCGGTGGCCGGGTCGCCGTGGGCGAACCGGGCTTCGACCCTGCCGTCGGCCAGCACGGCGTAGCCGGTCAGCGTGGCCCCGGTGCGCACAGGGAGTCCGGTCAGCAACAGGTGCCGGAGTCCGCATAAGCCTCCCGGCAGGTCCGGAAGAGCTCGGGATGGTCGGGCAGGGGCCCGATCATCCAGGCCAGCAGGACGGTGGACGTGGTGCTGGAGTTGGTTGCCAACGCATCCCTCAAGCAAGCCTTGAAACCTTCCCGGTGGGAATATTTGCTCACCGGGAAAGTTTTGCTAGGCTGCTGCTGTGGCGGACGAACAGACGTTGGGACTGCGGGAACGCAAGAAGCTCCATACCCGCAAGGCGTTGAGCGATGCGGCGCTGGAGCTGGTCTTCGAGCGTGGTCTGGACAACGTGCGCAGGGAGGACATCGCCGCGCGCGTGGGCGTGTCAGTCCGGACGTTCAACAACTACTTCGCGAGCAAGTACGAGGCACTGGCCTACCGTCAGGTTGAGCGTATGCGGCGCAGCGTCGCGCTGTTGCGGGCGCGCCCGGTGGACGAGCCGTTGTGGGCGGCGATCACGAAGGCGATCCTGGAGCCGCTGGAGGCTGACGGTGGCACGGACGCGACGCCGAGCCGGACTCAGCTGGCGGAAGTGCGCAAACTGCTGGCCTCACCGGAGATGCAGGCCGAGATGTCGAAAGGGGTGTTCGGCCCCGAGGGTGAGCTGGTCGCGGTGATCGCCGAGCGCACCGGCACCGACCCGGAACGGGACTTGTATCCCCGGTTGGTGGCCACCGCGATCGGCGCCGCCTGGCAGGCTGCCTCCGATGTGTATTTGCGCGCCGACCCGCCGGTTCCCATTGTCTCGTTGTTGCGCCGCGCGTTGAGCGAGATCACTGCTGGATTGCCCGATCCGTCGGCCGGCAAACGCTGAAGACCATATCGACAAACGAAGGGGTTGATGTGGCATGCCCGAAAAACCTGCCGACGTGGTGATTTCCGGTGGCGGACCGAATGGACTCATGCTCGCCGGTGAGCTCGGCCTGGCCGGGATGCGCCCGATCGTGCTCGAGAAACTGCCCCAGCCCAGCGACGAGCCGCGCGCGAACGGGATCGTGGGACAAGTCGTGCGCCTGCTCGACATTCGGGGGCTGTATCACGAATTCGGCGGTCCCCCGGGCCCTCCACGGCCTGCGCCGGCCTTCTATTTCGGCGGGATGCCGGTGTCGTTCGCAACATTGGACACCAATCCGGTCCATACCCTGTTGATTTCGCAGCCCAAGCTCGTGCGCCAGTTGGAGAAACGAGCACGCGGACTCAGTGTGGACATCAGATGGGGTCACGAACTGACCGGCCTGACCCAGCACGACGACCACGTCGTGGTCACCGTGGCCGGGCCCGAAGGGCCGTATGAGATCACCACGAACTTTCTGGTGGGCGCCGACGGCGGCAAGAGCCTGGTCCGCAAGGAAACCGGCATCGCGTTCCCCGGCACGACAACGACCCGGGCCGTCACGCGGATCGCCCACGTGAGCCTGCCCGAGAAGCTGCGAACCGAGGACGGTGGCCTCGACGTGCCGGGCGCCGGGCGCCTCCAGTTCGGGTTCAACCGCGTGGAGCGCGGCGTGTTCACCTACGCCGAACTCGAGCCCGGACGGCCGATGATCGCGACCACAGAATACGGCGGAGAGCCCGCGGATGAGGACATCCCCCTGACGCTCCAGGAATTGCGGGACAGCGTCCGGCGGGTGCTCGGTGCCGACCTCCCGATCGATCCACCGCGCGGCCCCGGCCCCCATGCGCTGCGACGCCTCGACGGCCAGAACACCAGGCAGGCCGAGCGCTACCGCGAGGGCACGGTGTTTCTCGTCGGCGACGCCGCACACGTCCACTCGGCCATGGGCGGTCCCGGGCTCAATCTCGGCCTGCAGGACGCGGCGAACCTCGGCTGGAAACTCGCCGCGCACCTCAACGGCTGGGCACCACCGGGCTTGCTCGACACCTACCACACCGAACGCCATCCGGTCGGACAGCGCGTCATGATGCACACCCTCGCCCAAGGCGCGTTGATGGCACCCGGGGCCGAAGTGACCGCGCTCCGGCAACTGTTCGGCGAACTCGTCGGGTTACCCGACAACGTCGCACACATCGCGCACCTGCTCGCCGGATCCGATGTCCGGTACGACACCGGCGACACCCACCCACTGTCCGGGCGCATGGTCCCCGACCTGACCATCCACACCAGCCACGGCCGGCAACGAACCGCTGAACTCCTGCACCAGGGACGGCCGGTGCTGCTCGACCTCACCGACAGCGCGAACCTGACGGAGATCACACACGGGTGGGCCGACAGAGTCGACACGGTGCCCGCAGCATGCTCCGACGCACCGGCCGACGCGCTGCTCATCCGCCCCGACGGCTACGTCACCTGGGCCACCAACAGCCTGCAGCACACCGAACCAGCCCAGCTCGAACAAGCATTGACACGATGGTTCGGCCCCGCCCACTAGATTCTGGGTCGCCCACGCCGGAAACGTTAAAACTCAAGCTGGTTCCCCAGGCTCGAACATCCCGAACCGGGTTGCCCTCTTTCGGGTGTTCTGCGCTCGAACAGGTGTCGTCTCGCCGTGAGGTGCTACCCCAGTAGGGCTGTAGTACTCCTGGCGGGAGCCGGGGAAAGGGGAAGGAGCGGCCGTGGCTGATGGACTGGTGGTGCCACCGCGGCAGGGGCGCAAGCTTCGGACGAGCGCGCAGGAGGTGACATTCAAGGTCACCGGACACGAGTCGCGGTTTGCCTCCAGTTTCGAGGTGGTGGTGCCGCCGGGGTTCGATGTTGGTGCGCACGTGCACAGTGAGAGCGAGGAGCTGTTCTACGTGCTCGACGGCGAGCTGGAGTTGCTGGCCTTCGAACCCGTCGAGCGGACTGCGGGCAATTGGCAGGAGTGGCGCAGCAGCACCGGCCAACGTACGTTCCGCGCGGGGCCGGGCAGCTTGGTGTTCGTGCCCCCGGGGTGTCCGCACGCCTTCGCCAACCGCAGCCACACGGAGGCCAGGATGTTCTTCCAGAGCTCGCCGCCGTCGCGGCACGAGCGATACTTCGAGGAACTGGTGGACATCCTCTCCGGGCAGGGTGCCGCCGACACCGAGGCTGTTGAGGAGTTGCGCAGGCGCTACGACATCGAGCAGCTCACCCCACTGCGTTTCTCGCCTACCACGTGACCGGAATTTCGACCAGGCCCCTTACTAGCGACCTGGACAACCACGGTAGCTGTTCGGCAGGCACCGCGAGACGCAGCTCGGGCAATCGCTGCACCAGCGTGGACAGCAGGACCTGAGCTTCCATCCGGGCCAGGCCCGGCCCCATGCAGTAATGGGGGCCGTGCCCGAAGGCCAGGTGCGGCACCTCGGGGCGGTCGAAGTCGACCTGCTCCGGGTTCGGGTAGACGGTGGAATCCCAGTTCGCGGTCACGTAGGAGACGTAGACGACCTCACCGGATCTGATCAGCACGCCGCCGACCTCGACGTCCTCGGTGGCGATCCGGGGTTGCCCGACACCGCTCTTGTGCGGGACGAAACGCAGCAACTCTTCCACCGCGCGCGGCAGCACCTCGGGCTCGGTCCGCAACCTCGCCCACAAGTGCGGGCGGGTCAGCAGGGTGTAGACCATCGTGGAGGTGTTGGTCCGTACCGTGTGCCCACCGTTGAACTGCATCAGGCTCACCAGCGCCAGCAACTCCTCCTCCACGAGGGCCCCGTCGTCAACGGCGGCGACCAGCACGCTGATCAAGTCCTCACACGGTCGTTCACGCCGCTGTCGAGCCAGGCCACGGAAGTACTCACCCGCCTGAGCCTTGATTGCCTGCGCGCGATCGGCGGCCTCCTGGTCGGCTGCCACCGACAACAACGTTTCCGCCCACGAGGACATTTGCGGCCAGTCGGAGGCGGGCACACCCAGCACGGTGCCGATCATCATCGTCGGGAAAGGGTGCAGGACTTGCCGCACCAGCTCACCTGGTCGCCCTCCAGCCACCAGGGCGTCGACCAGGTTGTGCGCGGTCCGCTGCGCGAGCGGCCGCAGCCGCTCCACACCGGCCTGGGAGAAGGGCTTGGCGACCACTTTGCGAACCCTGGCATGCTCGGGTGGGTCGGAATAGCTGACCGCACGGTCGAGTGGGACGAAGTGCTTGGTCATCTTCGGCACCGGCCGGCCGGGGACGGCGGCCCGGCTGAACCGGGGATCGGAGGTGACGAACTTGACGTCGTGGTATCGCGTTACCAGCCACGCCTCACCCTCGCCGTAGGGCAACCGGATCCTGGCCACCGGCTCGTTGCGCAACAGGTCGTCCAGCACCGGGTCGAACGCCAGGCCGACGATGTCCTGTGGCTCGTAGTAGTGCACGGAGCGCTGTCGGGTCATGACCGTCCTTCCAAAACGGACAGATGGGAATCGGGGATCACCGTGTGGCGTTCACGGGCTGAGTCGGACCGCCACGCGCCGAGCGCCATCTCGGCCGTGATCCCGGGCCCGAAGCCGGCGATCACGCCGCGAGCCGAGTGTCGCGGAGGTTCCTGGCTGCACAGCCGGTAGAACGCGTCGAGTACCACGGCACTCGCGATGTTGCCGTACTCGGTCAGCGTGGCCCGGCTGTGCCGGAAGCACTCGGGCGCCACGTCGAGGTATTTGCACAAGTCGTCGAGAATGCGTGGACCACCCGCGTGCACGATGTAGAAATCCAGGTTCGAGACGTCCCAGCGGTGCTCGTCCACCACATCGCGCAGGACCGGCGCCAGTGGCTCCATCGTGCCCGGCACCCGCTTGTCGAGCCGGAAGTGGAACCCACTGGCCTTCACCGCGTACGAGATCCAGCGCTCGGTGTCCGGAATCAGGTGGGAAGCGTTGCGCTCCAAGCGCATGCCACAGCCGCCTTCGCCGCGCACCACGGCGGCCGCGACCGCGTCGCCGAAGAGACCGTCGGACAGAAGCGAGCCGACATCCAGGTCTTCGGGCTGGTAGCACAGCGAGCAGAACTCGCAGGCCACGATGAGCACGTTGCGGTCGGGGTGGGCAGTGCAGAAATCGTGTGCCCGGTTGATCGCCGCCCCTCCTGCCGCGCAACCAAGCTGCGCGATCGGCAACTGCCGCGTGCTGCTACCGAAACCGAGGGAATTGATCAGCCACGCGGTCATCGACGGCATCATGAACCCCGTACACGACACGTACACGATCATGTCAACCTCGTCCGGGCGCAGACCCGCGTTGGCCAACGCGCGCTCCACGACCACCGGCACAAGCCGTTTCGCCTGCTTCTCGTAGACCAGGTTCCGCTGCTCGAAGCCATCGTGGCGCATGGTTTCGCCGATTGGCCGGACGAGGTGCCGAGTCCGCACCCCGGTGTTCTCGACCAGCCGCAACACCAACGGCAGGTCAGGGTGTCTGGAATGCATCCTGCGAGTGAGGGTGAGGGTCTCCTCCAACGTGATGACGTACTCGGGGACCACAACCGCGGGCTGGCAGAGAACGGCCATCCCGATCCTCCTTATTGATGCCGCAGTAAAAGTTGCGCCGTCGCGGCGACCTGCGGTTGTTGTTGGTGTTATGTGCTGGGGTCAGGGTGGGCGGTTCCAGTGAGGAGGGGGCCGAACCGGCGGGCGCCGTCCAGTACCGACCGAACACAACGCATGATCAATCCTTTACCGTCGAGGTTGGACACCACACAACATCGAGTGCCCTGCCTGTGCTGGCCTATCCCCGCACGCTCGCACTTCACTCGTGTTGGTGTGGCCTGGCCACGGTCGTGGGATGCCTACTGGGGACAGCGTCGCGTGGCGTGACCCCGACCGCCGGGTGTGGACCGTCGAAGGCCGGATTAGAGCGGTTAACACCATGGGTGACGCTGCCTCTGCGTTGTCGAGCGGCATGATCGCCTGGCCGAACAGGGTGGCGTGATGCGGGCGGCCAATCGGATCGACTGGTCCCGGGCAGTGAACGTCCGGACAACCAGCTGCGCCCACGTTCGGACCTATCGCCGGAGATATGACGAAGCGCATCGGGGCGCAACACGCTTCTTGCCGAGTTGAGCGGGTTGCGCGGCGGCTCTGCCGTGGGTTGGCGTCCGGGCCCGGGAGGGCGCCGCGCTGAGCGGGTGGATGTGTTGGGCGGTGTGCATGATGGTGTGGTGCGCAGGCGGGTGTTGATCGGACTTACGATGGTCGTCACCATCGTGGCGGTCGTCTTCGGTGGCGCCTTCGCCTTCCAACGCAAGCTCATCTACCTGCCTTCGGGCGGGCCGCTGCCGGATGCGGCCGAGATTCTGCCCGGCGGGCGGGACGTCACCCTTGTCACCGGCGACGGCTTGCGGCTGGCGGCCTGGTACTCCCCCGTCGACGGCGCGCGGGCCACCGTGCTGGTCGCCCCGGGCAACGCGGGAAACCGGTCTCTCCGGGCTCCGCTCGCGCACGCGCTCAACGCGCGTGGGCTGTCGGTGCTGCTGCTCGACTATCGCGGCTACGGCGGCAATACCGGAGACCCGACCGAGTCCGGGCTCGCGCTGGACGTCCGTGCCGCCCGTGAGTTCCTCGTACGCGACGCGGAAGTGCCGCCGCAGCGGTTGCTGTACTTCGGCGAGAGCCTCGGCGCGGCGGTGGTCGCCGAACTGGCCACCGAACACCCCCCGGCCGGGCTGGTCCTGCGTTCGCCGTTCGTCGACCTCGCCTCCGTCGGCCGGCGACACTACCCGTTCCTCCCGGTGCGCTGGCTGCTGCTGGACACGTTTCCGGCCGCGGAGCACGTGTCACGGACAAGAGCACCGGTCACGGTCGTGTACGGCGCTGCCGATTCGATCGTCCCACCCGAGCAGAGCCGCGCGGTGGCAGCGGCGGCACACGGGCGGACGGTCGAGGTGCCCGGGGCCGACCACAACGACCCGGTGCTGCTGGACGGCCCGGAACTCATCGACGCCATCATCGAACTGGCGGGTCCGTAGAACGCCTACGGCAGGGAAGGCAGCGGGAACCGCTGGTCGCGGGCGGCGAGGGCGTGCACCGTGCCGTCCGTGGTCAGCGCGAACAGCCAGTCACCGCTGACCGACAGCGCGGAGGCCACCGCCCCGCCGAGGGTGTACTGGTCCAGCAGCTTCCCCGTGCGGCGGTCGATTACCACGAGCCGACCGTCCCAGGTTCCGGCGTACACCACGGACTCGGTGACCAGGGCGTGCATCGCCGGTGCACCGGCCGCGGCACCCGTGCACCCGGCGGCCACCCGCCAGGGGTCGTCCATCGGGCTCTTGCCGGCGGGGTAGCCCACCGGGGTCTCCCACAGCGGCTTGCCCGGATCGGCGCCGCGGGTGTCGAAGGCTCGTACCACTCCGTCCGCGGCGGCGACGTAGACCAGGCTGCCCCGCGTCGCCGGGCTGGTGACCTGCGGTGGCCCCGGCTCGCACTTGCTCCCCTCGATCTTGGTGTACCACAACACTTTGTTGTCGTTCCTGGTGTCGTGGCCGCGTAGTCCGGAGGCGGTCATCGTGACCAGCTGCCCGTCGCCGGTGAGCGCGGGAGACGACTGACTGTACAGACCGCCTGCGGTGTCCACTGAGGACAGTTGGCTGCACGTGGTGAGGTCCATGGCGATGGCGGTCTGGCTCGACCCGGAGTGCAGGTACGCGGTGCTGGACCCCGGCTGCCGCACGGCGGTGCTGTGGAACTCGCCCCAGCCGCCCGGCGCGCTGAACCCGCCGGGCAGCGGGGCGCCGGTCGCGGCGTCCCGGCAGGCGATCCTGCTGCCGGCGAACGTCTGGTACACCGCGACCGAGCGTTTCTGCTCGGCCAGGGTGAACACCGTCAGCGGCCCGCCCATCCGGCCGTAGCGGCGGACCGAAGCACCGTGCTGTTCCTCGTTTTCCACGGCCTGCCAGGCGATCCTGCCGTCCGCGGAGTTCAGCGCGTAGAGCCGGCCCACCCCGGTGGTCAGGTACACCTTCCCGTCGTGCACCGTGGGGAAGGACTCCACGTCCCCGTCCAGGTAGGTGCGCCACAGTTCGCGTCCCGAGCGCAGGTCGTAGGCCAGGACCTGCTGGTACGGGGAGGCGAACGCCTGCGAGGTGACGATGACCCGGTTACCGTCCACGGCGGCGCCGTTGAGGTTGAACTGCTCGCCGGTGTTCGCCGTCCAGCGCTGGTCCAGCACCGAGCCGGGGTCAGACCTGCTGGACGAGCTGCCCTGCTCGTCGCCGCCCTGCCGCGGCCAGTCACCGTCGGCGCGGGGCGGGTGCAGGGCGAACGGCGGGGCGACCCGGAACGTGGTCCGCGCCGCCGGCCAGGGCTTTCCGGTCGTGTCGTAGGCGACCATCTCCGTCCGGTAGGTTCCGAAGAACAGGCTGGAGATGGTGGAGCGGGCCGTGGTCCAGTTGTCGTGCGCCCGCGGGCAGGACTCCCCGGCGTAGCAGTTCACGATGCCCTCGGGCTTGGTCTTCGCGCCGAACGGCACGTCCTCGCGCCAGACCACGCGGCCGAGGAAGTCCCGCACGCTGAACGTGGCGTGTTGGGGCGTGCGGCCGTCGTCCTCGGCGTACAGGTTCAGCGGGATCTTCTCGAACTGCTGGTACACACTGGACTGCGCCGGGCTCACCACGGCCACACCGCCGTGCAGGTGGAACTGCCGATGGTCGCCCGCGACGTAGCCGACGTCCTCGTTCTGCGGGGTGTTCGGATCATCGGTGATGCCCGAGAAGTCGAGCAGGTTGTACCCGGGGCGGGCACCGTCGATGCCGTAGGTGGCCCCCATGTTGTTGATCTCCACCGACCGCGGGAAGGCACCGCGTCGGAACTCGTTCTGCTGGTCGTGCCCGGCCGCGAACATCCGCACGTCGTACTTCGCCAGTTCGTCGACCAGCGGCTGGATGGCCGAGCCGGGGCCGTACTGGGTGAACAGCGAGCGGTGCGCGAAGACGAACACCTGGCGGCCCACCGCGTTGCGGCGCAGGTCCTCGCGCAGCCAGCGCAGTTGTGGGGCCAGGCCGGTGGTGTCGTAGTTGTCCTCCAGCACGACCATGTGCCGGCCGTTGCGGTTGAAGCTGTACCACTCCGGCCCGAGATTGCGCCGGTAGATCTCCATGCTCGCGGAGTAACCGGTCGCCGTGCTGGTACCGCCCGCGTCGTGGTTGCCCATCACCGGGTAGAACGGGTGCCCCAACCGGCCTTCGGTGAGCCCTTTGCGGAGGATGTCGTAGCTGCCCTGACGGCGTGGCACCCCGGTGTAGTCGGTGACGGTGAGGTCACCGGTGGCGATGGTCAGGGTGGCGGCCGGGTTCTTCGCCATCGCGGCGACCTGCCCGGTCCACTGGGCCAAAGTGGCGGAGGCCGAGGAATCGGAGCGGTTGTCGGTCTCCGAGTCGGACACCATCTGCCAGGTCTCCAGCGGATCAGCCGCGTGCCGATCCGGGACGAGCGCAAAGTCCACGCCGCCGGCCGGGCCGCCTTCCGGTACCTGGACGAAGAACTTCGGCACGTAGTCCGCGCGCAGCGCCGGGGTGTACCCGTCGGGGGAGATCACCGACACCAGATCGGTCTCCCGGCGCTCCGGGTCGATCCGAATGGCGTAGGCCCCCGACTCGTCGGTCCTCGCCCAGTTCTCGCCGTCGGTTACCGAGATGTCGCGCAGTCCCGGTTCCCCGCCGTCCCGCGTCCCGTTGCCGTTGGTGTCCTCGAAAACCACTCCCCGAACGGTGGTCGTGGACGGTGCCGCGTGGACGTGCGGTGATTGCACGCCCAGCAAGCTCAAAACGGCCAGGGCGCAGGGAATCACTCTTCTCACAACCGGACACCCTAAGTGAAATGTCCGCTTCTTCGGGCGGGTGGACGGATAGTTCACCACGCGGATGGTGACCGTTCAGATTACCGCCGCAGGAGAAGGCCGCGCACGAAGGCGGCCTGGCCCGCGTGCTGGATGTCGTCGTCCAGCACGCTCACCAGCCGGACCCCGAGGGTCACCGGCGGGCTCCAGTTCCGATCCACCACCCGATCGAGATCGGCATCGGTGAGGCCGGACAGGTATCGCACGGTCTGCTCGTGGGTCGCGTCGTAGTAGCCGGTCAGCAAGTCCGGATCGGTCACCCGCACCGCGGCGACCTCGTCGGGATCGTGCGCGTACCCGGTGTCCTCCGCGGCGAGTGAAAGGCCGAACCGGTCGTACCAGCCGTCGGAAATCCACACCTGCTCGCGGTCCGCGACTTCGGCGATGTGGGAATCCTGGACCCGCGTCAGGTGCCACACCAGCCACGCGATGGAATTCGCGTCCGCGTCGGCGCGCCAGGACAGTTGTTCCGCGTCCAGCCCGTCCACCGCATCGTGCACGACACCCCGGACTCGCTCGTATCCGTCGGTCAGCACTTCCGCCACGTTCATCCGGCGCCACCTCCTGCTCCCCAGCCTGGAGCCGCCCCAGGGCACACGCAACTCCGGTCCCCTCGAACACTACCGCGGCCCGCGGCCGGACCTGAACCGGGAGCAGCCCGGCGACGGTCCACTGTGGACCAGAAGCCACCCGCGGCGGACCGGTCGCGGATCCAGCGCGGACCGGTCACGATGAAACGATGGATCTGGACGATTTCCTGGTGACCGCCGAGGAGTTGCTGGCCATCCCGTCGACCGCGGACCGGGTGGACGATCTGCACCGGGCGGTGGAGTTCGTACTCGACGTCGTCGGTCCCGGCTGGACGGTCGAACGGTTCTCCTCCCGCGGCAAGCCGAGCGCGCTGGTCTACCGCGACGCGCGGCGCCCGGAGTTCCGGGTCATCCTCAACGGGCACCTCGACGTCGTGCCCGCGCCGCCCGAGCAGTTCCGACCGCGCCGGGAGGGCGACCGCCTGTTCGCCCGGGGCGCCCAGGACATGAAGGTCTCGGCCCTGGTGCAGGCCGTGGTGTTCCGCGAACTGGCCCGCGCGCTGCCGTACCCGATCGCGCTGCAACTGGTGGCCGACGAGGAGGTCGGCGGCCGGGACGGCACGCTGCACCAACTCGACCGGGGCGTCACCGGACGGTTCACCGTCATCGGCGAGCACAGCGGATTGCGGATCGTGTACGAGTCCAAGGGCCTGCTCACCGCCACCCTGCACGCGACCGGCCGCGCCGCGCACGGCGCCTATCCCTGGCTCGGCGACAACGCCCTGGTCAAACTGATCCGCAGCGTGGACAACCTGCTGGCCGCCTACCCGCCCCCGGCCGCGGATGCCTGGCGCACCACGATCAACCTCGCCCGGATCGACACGCCCAACACCGCGTTCAACCAGATTCCCGCCGAAGCCTCCGCCTGGCTGGACATCCGGTTCCCGCCCGAGGACACCGAGCTGAACGGTCCCGGCGCCGACGAGATCGAGAAATGGCTCGCCACCCGGTGCCTGCCCGGGGTCACCGCCGCGGTCGAGCGCATCGACCCGCCGCACCGCGCCGATCCGGACAGCGCCGAGGTGCGGGCCCTGCGGCGCGCCGCCGAGAGCCAGGGGTATTCCGGCGAATTCCTGCGCAAGCACGGCGCCGCCGACGCCCGCTTCTTCTACCAGCACGGCATCGACGCGGTGATCTTCGGCATCGGCGGCCACGGCCAGCACGGGCCCGACGAATACGCGGACATCACCACGATCGTGCCGTATTACCGCGCGCTCACCCGGTTTCTCCAGGATCTGAGCTGACCTTCGGCGCCCAGAGCCCGGCGGCGGTGCCCTCGCGAAGGTGCTTCTCGTAGGTGACGACCTTGGTGTGGATGACTTCGAGGCTCGCGTTCAATTCGGCGATCTTGGCCCGAACGGCCCGTTCATGTTCCCGCAGGAGTTCGAGACGTTCCGATTCGTTGCCCGGCCCCGACCGGACGAGCCGGGCGAATTCCTTGATCGTGGCGATCGGCATCCCGGAGTCCCGGAGGCGGTTGCACAGCTTCAGCCATTCGACGTCCGCGGAGTCGTAGATCCGCCGCCCGCCGCTGGACCGGGAAATCGGGTGCAGGAACAGGCCTTCGCGCTCGAAGAACCGCAGGGCGTGCACGCTCAGCCCGGTCGCCTCCGCGACCTTGCCGATGGACAGCTCGGTCATACCGCCGAGCCTACAAGCTTGATCTAGCTCGCACTCTAGCTTCTAGTCTCGCGGACATGACAGCGACGCAACACAAACTCGGCACCGGATTCGGCGCCCGCAGCACGGCCGACGAGGTGCTCGCCGGAATCGACCTGTCGGGCCGGACCGCCCTGGTCACCGGCGGCTACTCCGGTCTCGGCCTGGAGACCACGCGTGCCCTCGCCCGGGCGGGCGCCCGGGTCGTCGTTCCCGCCCGCAGGCCCGTGGCCGCGGAAGAAGCTCTGCACGGGATCCACGGAACCCAGGTGCGGGAGCTGGATCTGGCGGATCTGGAAAGCGTCCGGGTGTTCGCCGAACGGTTCCTGGAGACCGGCAGCACCCTCGACGTGCTCATCGCCGGCGCGGGGATCATGGCGTGCCCGGAAACCCGGGTCGGGCCGGGCTGGGAGGCGCAGTTCGCGGTCAACCACCTCGGCCACTTCGCCCTCGTCAACCGACTCCGCCCGGCGCTGGCCCCCGGGGCGCGCGTGGTCTCGGTCGCCTCGTCCGGTCATTTCCTCTCCGGGATCCGCTGGGACGACGTGCATTTCCGCACCGGGTACGACCGGTGGCTGGCCTACGCGCAGTCGAAAACCGCCAACGCCCTCTTCGCCCGGCGGCTCGACGCGCTCGGCACGCGGGCGTTCGCCGTGCACCCGGGCAGCATCCTCACCCCGCTCCAGCGGCACGTCCCCCGCGACGAGCAGCTCGCGCAGGGCTGGATCACCGCGGACGGCGAACCGGCGGCCGGGTTCAAAACACCGGCGCAGGGCGCGGCAACGGCCGTGTGGGCGGCGACCTCGGCGCTGCTCGACGGTCACGGCGGGGCCTACTGCCAGGACTGCGACCTCGCCGAACCCGCCACGGGTGACGACATGCTCGTCGGCGGGGTGAAACCGTGGGCCACCGATCCGGCCGAGGCCGCCCGGCTGTGGGAACTGTCCAGCGAACTCACCGGGCTGGACGCGTTCACCGGGGCGCCGGAACCAGCACGCTCAGGCAGGTGACACAGCCTTCCAGCTTCTCGAACTCCCCGATGTCCACCACCCGGACCCGATAACCGAGGTCGTCCAGGAACCCCGCGGTGCGCGGAGCGGATGCGCTGATCAGGACCTCGTCCCCGCCGAGCGGAACCACGTGGCACCCGGCCTCCTCCTCGACCGGACGTGCCGCGGGGATCGCCCCCGGCTCGAACAGATCGGGCAGCGCGAGGAACGTGCCGTCCGGCAGCGCGGTCACCGCGGACTTCAGATGCAGGACCGCGCGCAGCCGGACCGGGATCACGCGGCGGCCCAGCGGTTCGAGCAGGGCGCGCAGTTGCCGGATGCCCGAGGCGTTGGTCCGCCCGCCGCGCCCGACGTACACCGCCGCACCGACCTGGAGCACGTCCCCGCCGTCGAGGCAGCCGGGCGGTTCGACGGCTGCGGTGCGCAGGCCGAGTTCGCGGGCGGCCCGTTCCGCGCCGGGCCGCTCGCCCCGGCGTTCCGGCGCGCCGGAACGGGTGAGGACCGCCAGATCGTCGCAGACGACCAGGGCGTCTTCGACGAACACCGAATCCGGGCAGTCGTCGGCGGGTTCGACCTCGCGGACCTCCCAGCCGGCCGCCGCGAGGGCCGCTCGGTAGGCGTCGTGCTGGCTCAGCGCGAGTTCGACGTTCACCGGCACGCGGTCGAGATGGGTCACCAATCCCTCGGCGAGCCGCGAACTCGGCCGCCGGACCAGCGCGATCCGCTCACCGCCGCTCACCCCAGCCGCCCGGTGCGGTGCAGGTGGTCGAAGATGACCTGATCGACCGGGGACACGCGGTGGCGGTCGGCGTAGCTCAGCCAGGCGAGTTCCTCGATCTCGCTGCTGGCCGTCAGCGTCCCCTGGTAGTCGGCGGTGTAGCAGGTCATCCGCACCTCGACTCCGGTGGCGTGACCGTGCGCCTGGGCCTGGAAGACGCCGAAGGGGGTCGCGCTCGCGGGCTCGACGGAGACGGCGAGTTCCTCGCGGATTTCCCGGACCAGGGTCTGGACATCGGTTTCCCCGGGTTCGCGCTTGCCACCGGGGAGGTAGTACACGTCCTTGCCGCGTGATCGGGTGCCGAGGATCTTCCCGGCTTCGAGTCGGATCCACGCGATCTTGTCGATGGTCTCCACGGATCTCCTTCCCGGCCTGTGGCGGAAGCCTACTTTCGCACCGCCATCACAGCGCGATCCGTAGACTTCGGAAGCGATGCGAAGGTTTCGGTGGTGGGTGGCCGGGGGCGCTGTCCTCTTCGTGGTGGCGTTGCTGGCCGTGTTCGTGTTCTCCGGTCCGGAGACCCCGCCGCAGCGGCGGCACGGTCCACCGGGGACCGGTCCACTCACGATCGTCTCGCTCGGGGACAGCACGCTTTCCGGGGAGGGCGCGGGCGGGTACACCCCGGACACCGACGGGCTGAACGGCAACTGGTGCCACCGCTCCCCCAAGGCCACGGTGTTCGAAACCGACGTTCCCGGGATCGAGCAGAAGGTCAACCTCGCGTGCTCGGGCGCCCCCTCCGCGCAGATCGCGCTCGGTGACGTCAAGCAGTGGACCGAAACCTCGCAGGCGCAACGGCTCGCCGAGCTGACCCGCACGCATCGCGTGGCCGCGGTGGTGATCGCCATCGGGGCGAACGACGAACCGCATTTCTCCGCCCGGATCGCCGACTGCGTGAAGGCCTGGTTCAGCTCCGGCGCCCCGCCGTGCAGCGAAAAACTGCGCCAGGACTGGAAACCCCAGGTCGACGCGATGGTGCCCAAGGTCGTCAACGCGCTCGGCGATGTGAAGAAGGTGCTCGCGAACGCCGGTTACCTGCCCGAGGACTACCAGCTCGTCCTGCAGTCCTATGCGGCGCCGATCGGCCCGGGCGTCCCGGAGAACCTGCGCAATCTCAACGGCTGCCCGTTCCGGATCGAGGATCTGAACTGGGTCCGGCAGGAGGGCGTGCCGGTGCTGACCGACGGCCTGCGCACCGCGGCGACCCAGGCGGGCGCCCGGTTCCTGGACCTGTCCCGCGCCGGAAACGGCCACGAGGCGTGCACCGGCGGGGACAATCCCGCGTCCGAGTGGTTCAGCCGGTTGAGCCTGCAGCTGAGCGATCTGACCAAAATCGACCGGGCCAGCCACGCGACCCAGGAATCGTTCCACCCCAACGCGAACGGGCACGCCCAGTTCGGCCGCTGCCTCACCGAGTTCCTCGGCACCACCGAACCGGCTTCGGCGTGCCTGGCCGGCGCGGATGGGAACCTGCATCCCGCGGCGAGCATCCGGCCGCCCTCGTGACGGTCAGGTCAGTGCCGGGACCGGCGGCAGCAGGTGGCCGAGCCCTTCCGCGCAGGCCCGCGCGATCTCGGCCGAACGCGGCAGCATGACGCTCTCGTAGCCGCGGACAGCGGCGTCCACGCTGGGTTCGGCGACCAGGGCCTCGGCCAGTTCGGCGCCGTCGACCAGGGCGAGGTTGGCGCCCACGCCGAGCGGTGGCATCAGATGGGCGGCGTCGCCGAGCAGGGTCACCCCGGGCACGTGGTCCCAGAGGTGCGGGACGGGCAGCGCGAACAGGGGCCGGTTGGCGAACTCGCCGTCGTTGTCCCGCAGGAAATCGAGCAGGCTCTCGGCCCAGCCGTCGTACCGCGGCAACAGGTGCGCGCGCACGGCCTCGGTGTCCGCGAGATCCAGACCGGCGAGTTCGTGCCAGTTCTCCGGGGCGCGGAGCGCGAGGTAGGCGCGGACGTGGCCGTTGCTGTTGCGCTGGGCGAACACGCCCTTGCCGTCGGCCTTCGCCAGCATGGTGCCCTGGCCGACCAGCCGCGCGAGGGCGGGATGGCGGGTGTCGGCGTCGTCGAAGCCGATGTCGACGAAGGTGACACCGGTGTACTCCGGGGTGGCGTCCGACAGGGCCGGGCGGACCCGCGACCAGGCGCCGTCGGCGCCGATGACCAGATCGAAGTCCTCGGCGGCGCCATCGTCGAAACGCAGGCGGGACGTGCCGTCGCCGAGCGGGGTGACTCCGGCGACCGCGCGGCCCCACTGGACGGTGCCCGCGGTGAGGGAGTCCAGGAGCAGGCCGCGCAGCTGGCCTCGATCGATCTCCGGCCGGTCGTCGTCCCCCTCCACTGGTAGCTCGTGGCGCAGGAGCGCGGCGGTGGCGTGGTCGAGCAGGCGCTGCTCCTGGCCTTCGGGACGGGCGAGGGCGCGGAACCGGTCGAGCAGGCCCGCCGTGCGCAGCGCGACCTGGCCGGTTTCGGTGTGCATGTCCAGCGTCCCGCCCTGGGTCCGGGCGTGGGGTGATTCTTCGCGTTCGAAGACGGTGACCGGGCGGCCGTGGAGCTGCAGGACGCGGGCGCAGATCAGGCCGCCGAGGCCGGCGCCGACGATCGCGACGCGTGGGGATTTAGTGGAGTTCATGTCCACCAGAAAACCACAGTGGCTGTAAAAGTGCAATGACTTCACTTTTACAGCGACTAGCCGATCACGCGAGGGACTCCAGATCGGTGGCGAAGGTGGTGAGGGCGGGACGGCCGAGGATGTCCCGCTGGAAGGCTCGGGCGGCCAGGCGGTGCGCGGGCTCGTCGAGCACCCGGTTGACCGCGGCGGCCAGGGAATCCGGGGTGAGACCGGCGGCGTCGACCTGAACACCCGCGCCCAGCTCGTCGATCCGGGCGGCGTTCTCGGGCTGCTCGGCGAACAGCGGCAGGGCGACCATTGGCACCCCGGCCGACAGCGACTCGCGGATTCCGCTGAAACCGGCGTGCGTGACGAACAGGTCGCACGCGCCGAGCAGCAGTCGCTGCTGCACGAACGGCGCGAGATGGACGTTGGCCGGGCGCGGGCCGGTCCACGAGGCCACCGCCCGGTCACTGCCGAGCGCGACCACGGCACGCACGGGCAGCGAGCCCAGCGCCTCCACCGCGATGGTCATCAACTCCGATTCGGCGGCCAGCAGGGTGTGCACGTTCGACCCGAAACCGGCCAGCACGAACGGCGCGTCGGACGGCAGATTCGCGATGGCCGGGTCCAGCGGCTGGTCACCGGGTTCGTCCGGCGCGCGGTAGTAGCGGTGCCCCGGGGTGCGCAACGCGCCGGGATACCACCGCTCGGGCAGCAGACCCGCGACGAGCCGCCCGTACGCGTGGGTGAACGAGTCGATCGCCGGCAAGCCGAAGTCGTCGCGCAGGACGTTCAGCCGCTCGGTCAGCTCGGGGATCAGCCGGACGATCAGCGGCGCGATGTCCACCACGGCCAGCGGCAGGCCGAGTACCTCCGCGGCCAGGTAGCCGCCGTACTCGTTGGTCTCGCGCACGATCACGTCGGGCCGCCAGTCCTTCGCGGCCTCGAGCAGGTTCGCCGCGAACCGCGCGGTCAGCGCGCCGTTGAACAGCGGCAGGGACAGCGGCCCGGTCAGCTCCGGCCGCCACTGCCGCAGCTTTTCCAGGGAGAACTCCGGCACGGAGTCGGCCAACTGCTCGGGGCGGGTCTCCTCCGGCGCGAGCACATCCGGCAGCACCAGCACCGGAACCCCGTGCCGCTCGATCTCCGCCGCCATCGCCGCCCCGGTGGCGATGGCGGCCTCGTGCCCGGCGCGCCGCAGCGCCCGAGCCACCGGCACCACCGCGGGCACCAGGTGGGAGTGGATGGGCAGACCGGTCAACAACACGCGCATCGCGCGACCCCCGTCGATACCGTGAAAGAAAGGAATTCAGGCGATCCGGGTGTGCTTGTTCCCCACCCGGATCAAGGGCAAGGCTAGAGGTCCAGTGCGGCGCGCAGGGCGATGTCGACCTGCTCCTGCACGCCGTGGCTGATCTCGGCGACCCGGTCGTTGAGCCACGCGCGGTAGAGCCTGGTGAGGTTCAGGGTGGAGACCCAGTACCGGCCGTCGATCTGAACGCCGAGGATGTCCTGGGGATCCTCTTCGAGCAGCTCCGTGCCCAGCAGCCACGGGCGCTCGGAATCATTCACGCCGTCCGAGGACAGCAGCAATACGGTTCGTTCTCGGGTGGTGCGGGTGGGTGGTTGGTAGGTCCAGACTTCACCCCGCCTCACGCAGGTCCTCCTCGGCCAAGGCGCGCTCGGCTTCGTCGGACTCCGCGGAGGCCTCGGCGTTCACGGCCGGGCGGGCGGGAACGTGGTACCCGGTGCGGACCGCTTCGCGCCGCGCCGCCTTGGACAACCACGAGGACACCGACACGCCGTGGGCCTTGGCGGCCCGTTCGGCGAACTCCAGCGCGGCGGCGTCCAGCGAGAGTGTGACCTTACGCGTTGCCATACCGATTATCGTACTCCCTACAACGTGGGCGAACGGCCCTCGAACGGAGTGGACAGCACCACGGTCGTCCGCGTCGACACCTTCGCCGACTCCCGGATGCGGCGCAGCAGATCCTCCAGCCCCAGTGGCGAGGCGACCCGGACCAGCAGGATGTAGGACTCGTCCCCGGCCACCGAGTAGCACGACTCGATCTCGGTGATGTGCTCCAGCCGCTGCGGGTAGTCGTCCGGGGCGCCGGGGTCGTTGGGCGTGAGCGAGATCAGCGCGGTCAGCGGCAGGCCGATCTGCTCGCCGTCCAGCCGCGCGGCGTACCCGCGGATCACGCCGCGCTGTTCCAGACGCCGGACCCGCTGGTGCACGGCCGATACCGAGAGGCCGACCTTCTCCGCGAGATCGGTGAAACTGCACCGGCCGTTGGCGGCCAGTTCGCGGGCGATCGCCTGATCGAGCGGTTCGAGCTGGGTCGGGTTCACGAAGCCAGCACAATGAGCTCGTGCGGGCGGGTGTTCAGCGCCTCGCCGCCGTCCGCGGTCACCACCACGATGTCCTCGATCCGCGCGCCCCACCGGCCCGGCTGGTAGATGCCCGGCTCCACGCTGAAGGCCATCCCCGGCTCGAGCGGCAGCTCGTTCCCGCCGATGATGTACGGCTCCTCGTGCACGTCCAGGCCGATGCCGTGGCCGGTGCGGTGGATGAAGTACTCGCCGAATCCGGCTTCGGCGATGATGTCGCGCGCCGCCGCGTCGATCTGCGCGGCGGTGGCGCCGGGGCGCACCGCCTCGACCGCCGCGCGCTGGGCGCGCTGCAGCACCGCGTAGGTCTCCAGCACGTCCGGGTCGCGGGGCTCGCCGACCGCGTAGGTGCGGGTGGAGTCGGAGTTGTAGCCCTCGGGTATCGGCCCGCCGATGTCCACCACCACGATGTCCCCGGCCTCGATCACCCGGTCGGAGACGTCGTGGTGCGGGCTCGCGCCGTTCGGCCCGGAACCGACGATGACGAAGTCCGCGTGGGTGTGCCCCTCTTCGACGATCGCCGCGGTGATGTCCGCGCCGACCTCGGCCTCGGTGCGGCCGGGCTTGAGCCACTCGCCGACCCGGGCGTGCACCCGGTCGATCGCCGCGCCCGCCTTGCGCAGGGCCTCGATCTCGGCGGCGTCCTTGCGCATGCGCAGCTCGCGCACCACCGGACCGGCCAGGGTCTGCTCGGCGCCGGTCAGCGCGTCGCGCAGGGCCAGCACGTGCAGCGCCGGGGTGAAGTCGCTGACCGCGACCCGGCCCGGTTTGCCCAGGCGGTTCGCGACGAGCCGGTACGGGTCCTCACCGTCGACCCAGGTGAGCACCTCGACGCCGAGTTCGCCGGTCGGCACGTCGGAGTATCCGGGGGCCTCCAGCTTCGGCACGACGAGCGCGGGCGTCCCGTCGGCCGGAACGACCAGGGTGGTGAGCCGCTCGAACGAGCCGCCCGCCTGACCGATCAGGTAGCGCAGATCCGAGCCCGGCGCGATGAGCAGCGCGTCGGCTCCGGCGTCGGCGGCCGCCTTGCGGGCGCGGTCGAGGCGGGCGCGCAGGCTGGCGGCGTCCGGGGCTGGCGTGTGCAGGGAGCGGCGAGACATGGTCCGAGCGTAGCGCGTCGAGCTGACGCCACACCGGGAACACCTGGGGGCTCGGCGCGGTCACCGGGACGACCGCGCCGAGCACCGGCACGACTCCGGTCAGGACCGCACGGCCACCGCGTCGACCTCGAAGAGCATGTCGGGGAAGGCCAGCGCGGCCACCCCGATGAGCGTCTGCGCGGGTGGCCGGTCTCCCCAGTGCTCGCGGATCAGCCCGACCAGGACTTCGAGCTTGCCGGGATCGTGGTCGACGAGGTAGGTCCCCAGCCGCACCACGTCGGCGAATCCCAGGCCGACCGTCTCGAGGGCGACGCCGAGATTCTCGAAGGCCCGCTTCGCCTGCGCGGCGAAGTCCGGCGAGACGACCCCGCCGGTGGCGTCGGAGCCGTACTGCCCGGCGATGTGGACGATCTCGCCGGGCGCGCTCACCGCGTGGCTGTAGCCGAACGAGGTGGGGTCGTGCAGCCCCGGCGGATTGGTGATGACAACGGACACAAGGACTCCTTCGATCAGATTCAATCTGGACGTTATGTGTCTAGATTGAACGGGTCAAGAGGATTCCGGTCACAGCCGGAGGCCGAACCCGGCTACCATCTGCCCCATGTTCAAAGTGGAAGCGTCGTCCCTGGAAGAGTATTTCTCTTACGACCCGGCGCGTGAACAAGATCTGCGTTCGATCGACAAGGTCATCCGCAAGGCGGCGCCGAAACTCAAACGGCATTTCTTCACCGGCACCGGCGACGGCAAACCCGGTATGTCGATCAAGATGATCGGCTACGGGACATTCCAGTACACGGTCAAGGCCAGCCAGGAACCGATCGACTGGCCCGTTATCGCGCTGGCGCTGCAGAAGAACTACCTCAGCCTCTACGTCTCCGCGCTCGAATCCGGAGACTACCTGGTCAACCAGTACGCCGACCGGCTCGGGAAGACCAGCGTGGGCCAGAACTGCGCCCGGTTCAAGAAGGCCGCCGATCTGAATACCGACGCCCTGGCCGAAATGGTCAGCCGGATCGAAACGGGTCTGGAAACCGGCGAGCTGGAGCTCAGCTACGGGCGGGTCAAGAAGAACTGACCGGGCGATCGCCCACCGCGGACTGCCCGACCCGCTGGAAGGCGCCCCGGAAGAACGTCAGCCCGGAGGGACCCGGCCCCCGGGTCGCGCTCAGCACGCCGCCCAGGAAGATCGAATGGTCGCCGCCGTCGTAGGCCTCGATGACCTCGCATTCCAGCCAGGCCAGCGCGCCGTTCAGCAGGGGCGCGCCGGTGCACGGTCCCGGCGTCCAGGAGACCGAGTCGAACTGGGCCATCCCGTTCGCCCTGCGCTTGTCGGAGAAGTACCGCGCCAGGTGTTCCTGTTCGCCGCTCAGGATGGAGACCGCGAAACACCGGGTGCTGCCGATCGCCGCGTGCATCCGCGCGGTTCGCCCCACGCAGCACATCACCAGTGGCGGATCGAGTGACACCGAGGTGAAGGCATTCGCGGTCATTCCGTGAGCCCGGGTTCCGGCGACGGTCAGCACGGTGACCCCGGTCGCGAGTTGCGCCATCACCTCGCGGAAATGACCGTTGTTGTCCACGTTTCGTTCTCCCGCCGGTGCTTTCCGAGCGACGCCTCCAGCGTGCCCGGCGAGCGCGGCGGTTCCATCTCCGATCGTGCCGTCCCGCGCCCGCGCCACCCGAACCGGTGATCGTGGGAGCGCCGCGGCTTGACCCTGCCCCAGGGGCAGGATCGAGAGTCGCACGCGTCGGGTGACCAGCACCCGAAACGGGGCGGCGCACCGCCCCGGCCGGCGGATTCGATTTCACGGAGGAGCGGTCGCCATGGCCGACGTTCAGCAACGCGAGGTTCCCGAACAACTGGTGCTCACCGAGCAGCGGGTCGTTCCGGAAAGCGAGATCAAGGGCTGGCTCATGGACTCCATGGACCGGCTGCACAAGTCGTCGCAGGGGCTCGACGGGATGACCGGCCCCTATTTCGTGGTCTACCACGGCCAGTTCACCGAGGACACGCCGGAGGTCCCGGTCGAGGTCTGCGCGCCGATCGGCCTGGACAAGGACGGGATCCAGGAAGTGGCGACGCGGCGGGAGCCCGCCCACCGCGAGGCCTACCTGCGGCTGAAGAAGTCCCAGTTCCAGAACCCCGCGGAGATCGGCGCCGCGTTCGGCGCGGTGGCCCAGTGGGTCGCCGAGAACGGGTTCACCATCGCCGACGCCCCGCGCGAGGTTTACTTCACCGACTTCCAGGCGGCCGCGGACGACGACGAGGTCTGCGACATCGCATTCCCGATCCAGTGACGCGGCCGGGCCTCGTGGCGGGCACCGCTACCCTAGGCCCGGTGGACCCGGAGTTGAGCATCGGTGTGTTCGCCCGCAGGTCGCGGCTGTCGTTGAAGGCGCTGCGCCTGTACGACCGGCTCGGCCTGCTGACCCCCACCCGCGTGGACGAGCGCAACGGCTACCGCTGGTACCGCGAGAGCCAGCTGGTGACCGCGCGCCTGGTGGTCATGCTGCGGCGGCTGGACATGCCGCTCACGAAGATCGCGGAGATCGTCTCGGCGCCGAGCCGTCTCGGCGCCGAGCTCCTCGCCTCCTACTGGACCGACGCCGAGCGGCGGTTCAGCGTCCAGCGGGAACTGGTGGAACACCTCCGGAACAAGCTGGAGGGCAAGGTGCCCACCGGGTTCGACATCCGGCAGCGCGAGGTGCCCGAGCAGCTGGTGCTCGCCGAGCAGCGGCACACCAAGGTGGATCAGCTCTCCTGCTGGATCGGCTCCGCGATGGGCCGGCTCGGCAAGGCCGCGACGGACCACGGCGGCGTCACCGGCCATCCGTTCGTCGTGTACTACGGGGAAGTGTCCGAGGACAGCGACGGCCCCGTGGAGGCGTGCCTGCCGATCGATCTGGGCCAGGCCGGCGCCAAGGGGGTCGCGATGCGCCTGGAGCCCGCGCACCGGGAGGTGTACACCGTGCTCCGGCGCGCGCAGGTGGAGTTCCCGCAGATCCTTTCCGCCTACGACCGGGTCATGAGCTGGATCGGCGAACAGGAACTGGTCGTCGACGGCGCACCGCGGGAGATCTATCTCGGCGACTTCATGACCGCGGACCCGGAAGCGGAAATCTGCGAACTCGCCTTTCCGATCCGCTGACTTCGAATCCGGGACCGGAAAGTCCTGACATCGTACTTTCGGCCAAGCAGGGAGCCGTACCGTGAACCTCGAGACCCCCGGACGCCTGCGCCACGGAATCGCGGTCTGGTCCTCGGCGGACTGGCGCGAACAGGCCGTCTCCTGGCTGGACGACCGGCTCGACGCGGCCGGGCTGAAACGGGTGGGCGCGGTGGAACAACCACATCTGCGGCCGTGGTCGACCGTGCTCAGGGTGCCGACGAACGCCGGTGTCGCCTGGTTCAAGGCCATCGGACCGGCGACCGCGTTCGAGATCGAGCTGTACCGGATCCTGCGCCGGTCGGCGCCGGAACAGGTGCTCGCCCCGATAGCGGTGGATCCGGCGCGGGCCTGGATCGTCCTGCCCGACGGCGGCCCCACCCTCGGCGAGTCCTGCCAGGAACCCGCCGACTACCTGGCGGCGATGGAGTCGGCGGTCCGGCGGTACGCCCAGCTGCAACGCGCGCTCATGACCGAGGTCGGCGCGCTGCTCGCACTCGGGGTCGCCGATATGCGCGCGCCCGTCATGCCCCGGCGCTTCGACGAGGCCGTCGACGCCGCGCGGGACTACGTCGAACGGTGCGGCAGTGCGGACGATCGCGCGCGCCACGAGCGGGTCGCGGCGGCCAGGGAGCGGTTCGTCGCGTGGTGCGCCGAACTGGCCGAAGCGCCGGTACCACCCAGCCTCGACCACAACGATCTGCACGCCTGGAACATCTTCCGCACGCCCGGCGCCGGGATCCGGTTCTACGACTGGGGCGACAGCGTGGTGGCGCATCCCTTCGCCAGCATGCTCGTCGGCCTGGGTTTCGTGCGGCTGCACCTGGACGTCGCCGCGGACGGGCCGGAGGTCCTGCGCGTCCGGGACGCGTACCTGGAGATGTTCGACGATCTGGC
Source organism: Amycolatopsis anabasis (assembly GCF_009765355.1). Classification (GTDB taxonomy): domain Bacteria; phylum Actinomycetota; class Actinomycetes; order Mycobacteriales; family Pseudonocardiaceae; genus Amycolatopsis; species Amycolatopsis anabasis. The sequence goes on from NZ_VTHK01000007.1 coordinate 64,296, forward strand.
CCCGCGCGCGGAACTGATCCGCACCATGGAGCTGGCCTGCCGGGTGGGCAAGGCCGCCCGCGCGCTGACCTGGGCGCGGGCGATGCGGTTGCTCGGGCCGGTGGCGCCGGGCACCGACGACGATCAGTTCGCCAGCGCGCCGATGCGCAGCCTGCACTCGGTCCTCGACGATTCCTACCTCGGCGGCGCCTGACCGAAAGCCGCGCGCCTTTTCGCGGACCTGGCGAGATGGGCATACCACAACGTGGATCTGCCGGTCCCGGGCTCGGTGCTGAACACTCGAAGTTGTTCACCGAGCAGATTCGCCTGCCGATCGGCCGAGGAGGTGTGCCGTTTCAAGCGCATGAATACACTTGTCTCGCACCCCGTGAATCAGACGACCGAGCCGAACGGTTTTCGCTACCGTTGTGTCGGGATCGGAATCGGACCGGCGAACCTCAGCCTGGCCTCGTTGCTGCACAGCCATCCGGAGGTGTCGAACCTCTTCCTGGAGCGCAACGACACCTTCAGCTGGCACGACGGCCAGCTCATTCCCGGAGCGACCCTGCAGGTTTCGCTGCTGAAGGATCTGGTCAGCCTGTCCGATCCCACCAACGCGTTCTCCTTTCTTTCCTATCTGCACGCGCAGGGGCGGATCTACCACTTCATCAATGCCCAGTTCGACGCCATTCCGCGTCAGGAGTTCCGCAACTACATGGAATGGGCGAGCCGGAACAACAAGAATCTGGTGTTCGGCGAGGAAGTCCGCGCGGTGGAGTTCGACGGGCTGTTCCACGTCCGGACGAACCGGCGGACCGTGCGGGCCGAGAACATCGCCATCGGCATCGGCCACCAGCCGTGGATTCCGCGGTACGCCCAGGACAAGCTCGGCAGCACCCAGTTCCACGTCACCGACTTCCTGGACCGGTCACGTGCCGTCGAAGGCAAACGCGTCGCGGTCGTCGGCGGGGGCCAGTCCGGGGCGGAAGCCGTGCTCGACCTGCTCTCCCGCAGGGACGCCCTGCCGCGGCGGGTTTGCTGGATCTCCCGGCGGGAGAACTTCTTCCCCCTCGACGATTCGCCGTTCACCAACGACTACTACATGCCCAGCCATTCCGACTACTTCGCCCGGCTGGACCGCGCGACGCGAGCGAAGTTCAACTCCCGGCAGGTGCTCACCAGCGACGGGATCTCGTTGTCCACGCTGCAGGAGATCTACCAGCGCACCTACGTGCACCGGTTCGTCAACGGCAGCCCCGATCTGGTGATGCTGCGCCCCAACCGCGAGGTCGTCCAGGTGACCGGCGCCCCCGGAGCCTGGGACATCGCCGTGCGCCACAACGATCATCCGGGAGCCGTCGAACACGTCGACGCGGACGTCATCGTGTGGGCCACCGGATACCGGCCGGCGAGCATGGACTTCCTCGCGCCGATCGACGCCCGCCTGGAACGGGAGAGCCAGGAGTACCGGATCGACCAGAACTTCGCGGTGCGCTGGGACGGGCCGCCGGACCGCAACATCTTCATCCAGAACGCGGCCCGGCAGCAACGCGGGCTGGCGGATCCGAACCTGAGCCTGCTCGCGTGGCGCAGCCAGCGGATCATCGACCGGTTGTGCGGGGCCCGGACCGACAACCAGCAGCCCTCGTTCATCGAATGGGCGGTGGAAGTGCCCGGCCGCGAACCGCGGAGGGTGTGATGGGACAAGTGCCCGCGGATCTGGTCGTCGTCGGCGCCGGGATCGTCGGCTGCCTGATCGCCCGCGAAGCGGTCCGCCGCCGGCCGGGAACCTCCGTCATCGTGCTGGACCGCGACGCGATCGGCTCCGGCGCGACGCGACGCTCCGCGGGGCTGCACTTCCCGCGGGGCGCGAGCGCCCGGGTGCGCCGGATGGCCGCCGGTAGCCAGGACTTCTACGCCCAGTTGCTCCGCGAACGTCCGGGTCTGCCGATCCATCCGGTGGACGCGTACGTGGTGGCCGCGGAGACCGCGCCGCGGCTGCCGGAGGTCTACCTGCCGACCGCGGCGCTCGCCCGCACCGACGCGGTCCCGGGCCAGTCGATCCGGGTGCCCGCCCGCGCCGGGGTGTGGCATTGCCAGGGGTGTCACTACGCGGACGTGCCCGCGCTCACCCTGGCGATCGCCCGCGCGCTGCGTCCCCAGGTGACCTTCGGCGAAGGGCTGCGGGTCACCGCCATCGCGCCCGGGGACGAGAAGGTCGAGTTGCGGCTGTCCAGCGGGGACACGCTGATCGCGGGCCGGGTCGCACTCGCCCCGGGACCGTGGCTGGCCGATCCGGCGTGGCGGACGTTGCTGGCCCCGGCCCGGGCCCGGGTCAAACGGGTCGTCGCGCTGCACCTGGAAGGAGGCGTGTCAAGGCAGGACCCGGCGATCGTCTTCCAGGACGAGGACGCGTTCCTGCTGCCCCTGCGCTCCCGCGGGCACTGGCTGTTCAGCTACACCTGCCAGGAATGGGGGGTCTCCCCGAACGATCCGGTCGCCGGGCTCTCCCGGCGGCACCTGGCCGAAGCGGGCGAGACCCTGCGCCGCTACGCACCGGTCCTGGCGGACCGGCTCAGCGCCGGGCGCGTGTTCTGCGACGCCTACAGCGACGACGGCGAGCCGCAGGTGCGCGCACTCGACGACGCCGGGCGGGTGGTGTTCGCCGGCGCCGCCAACGGATCGGGCTACCGGCTGGCCCCCGCCATCGCCGCGGCGGCCGTCGACCTGCTTTCCCCCGCCAGTTCGAGGAGGCCAGCGTGATCATCAACAGGTACCAGCCCGCCGACCTTGCCGAGGCGTTCGGAATCGAGATGAGCTCGATCGAGGGCGCCCCGGTGGGCGCCGGATGGGGCCGGGTCTCCCCCGGCACCGCCTCGCTGCCGCACCAGCACGACGAGATCGAGGCGTTCGTCATCGTCGCGGGCGCCGGGGAGATCGTCGTCGACGGCAAGCGGCACCCCGCCGAAGCCGGGACCGTGGCGATGTTCGAGCCGTTCGAAACCCATGTCATCGAGAACACCGGGACCACCGATCTGGTCTTCGCCGACTTCTACTGGCGCGATCCGCGGCAGGCGGCGCGGGCGGCGGGCGCGGCCGCCCGGCGGCGGTTCGACGAGCGCCCGCTGTTCGTCTTCTCCACCCCGCCGACGCCGAACGGCGATCTGCACCTGGGGCATCTGGCCGGGCCGTACCTCGGCGCGGACGCGTTCGTCCGGTTCCAGCGGATGAACGGCGCCAACGCGTGGCACATCACCGGCAGCGACGACTTCCAGAGCTATGTCGCCGCGGTGTCCCGCCGTACCGGCGACGAGCCGGCGAGCACGGCCGCGCGGTACAGCGCCGAGATCGCCGAGACGCTCGCGCTGATGGACATCGTCCCGGACCAGTACACCGTGACCAGCGAGGATGCCGGCTACCCCGCCGGATTGCGTGGTTTCTTCTCCCGGGTCACCGGATCGTCCGCGGTGACCCGGCGCGAGGATCCCGCCCTGTTCGACGCGGTGACCGGTGAGTACCTGTACGAGGTCGACGTCTCCGGCGGCTGTCCCGGCTGCGGCGAGGCGACCGGGGGCAACATCTGCGAGGAATGCGGCGAACCGAACGTCTGCGCGGACCTCGCCCGGCCTCGGTCCGCGCTGTCCGGCGAACCGCCCCGGCGCGGCGCGGTGGAGCGATTCTCCCTGCCCCTGCACCGGTTCCGCGCGGAGATCGCGGCGCACCACCGGCTCGGGCGGGTGCCGTCGCGGTTGCGCGAACTCGCCGATCGGGTCTTCCGGCGAGCCCAGCTCGACGTCGCGCTCACCCACCCGGCGCAATGGGGGGTTTCACCTGCGGCACCGGGCGCCACCGGTCAGGTGATCTGGGCCTGGCCGGAGATGGCCTACGGGTTCCTGCACGGCATCGAGGCGCTCGGCCGCCGGCTCGGCCGGACGTGGCGTGCCGACGCGCCCGAGCAGGACTGGAAGTTCATCCACTTCTTCGGCTACGACAACAGCTTCTACCACTCGATCCTCTACCCGGTGCTGTACCGGCTCGCCTTCCCCGGATGGACGCCGGACATCGACTACCACGTCAACGAGTTCTACCTGCTGGAGGGCGACAAGTTCTCCACCAGCCGCCGCCACGCCGTGTGGGGCAAGGACATCCTGGGGCCGGAAAGCGTCGACGCCGTGCGTTTCTTCCTCGCGCGCACCCGCCCGGAGGCCCGCCGCACCCAGTTCGACCGCGAGGTCTTCGAGAACGTGCTGCGCACGGTGTTGATCGGCGAATGGCAGCACTGGCTCAACGATCTGGGCGAACGCGTCGGCAAGCTGTTCGCCGGCCGGGCCCCTGACGCGGGTGTCTGGAGCCCCGAGCACACGGCGTTCCTGCACCGCCTGGAAACCCGGCTGTCCGCGCTCACCGGCAGCCTCGGCCCGGACGGTTTCTCGCTCAACCAGGCCGCCGCGGAGCTGGCCGGGCTGGTCGGCGACGCCCGCCGGTTCGCCCGGCTGGAGCGGGCCACCGGTGAGCTCGACGGGTGGCGGGACGAGGCCCGCACCGGAATCGCGCTCGAACTCGCCGCCGCGCGGCTGCTCGCGCACTGCGCCCGCCCGGTGATGCCGCGGTTCGCCGAGCGCCTCGCCGCCGCGTTCGGCGAAGGCGCACCGGCGGCCTGGCCCCGCACGGTCGAACTCCTGCCCCCGGGAACCGCGGTCGCGCTGGCCGACGCGGTGTTCTTCACCCCGGCCCCGCGAGCGGGGCGGGCATGACCGAATCCGTGCTCAACCACCTGGTCGCCCATCCCCCGGCACCCGGGTACCGGATCTCGTTCGCCCGGCTGGGCGGCACCGAATCCCTGTCGCTGAGCGAACTCTACGAACTGTCCGGACGGCTCGCCGGGCACCTGTCCGAGCTCGGGCTGCGGCGTGGCGATCGGATCGGGATCGTCGCGTCGAACCGGCTCGAGTGGGTGTTGCTCGATCTCGCCGCGGTGCGGCTGGGCGTGGTGACCGCCGGGTTCGAACCCGGGAAGTTCGACCCCGAGGGCACCCTCACCGCCCGGTACGGGCTGAAGCTGCTGTTCACCGAACGTCCCTCGGCCGCCCCGGACACGCATCCGATCGCGGCCGTCCGGGACTGGGTGAGCGCGTCGAGCGGACCGGTGGACCTCGAACCGATCCGGTACCGGGCCGAGGACGTCACCACGCTCAAGTTCACCTCCGGCAGCACCGGCGCGCCCAAGGGGCTCGCGGCCACCGTGGGCAGCATCGACGGTTCGTTGCGCGTGGTGCAGGAGATGTTCGCCCACGGTCCCGGCGACCACCTGTTCGTGTTCCTGCCGCTTTCCTTGCTGCAGCAGCGCTACTGGATCTACTCCGCGCTGCGGTTCGGCCACGACGTCACGGTCAGCACGCACGACGCCCTGTTCTCCGCGCTGCGCCGCGCCCGGCCCACGGTGGTGATGGGCGTGCCCGCCTTCTACGAGGTGACCCGGCGGCGCATCGAGAAACAGGCCGCGCGGACCGGGATCGAGCCGGGCGCGGCGGCCCGGGGCGTGTTCGGTCCGCGCATCCGCTATCTGTGGACGGGATCCGCCCCGGCCGCGGTTTCCACCCTGCGCTACTTCACCGACCTCGGCCTGCCGATCTACGAGGGGTACGGCCTCAACGAGACCTGCATCGTGACCAAGAACCATCCGGGCGCCGATCGGCTGGGCAGCGTCGGCCGGGTGGTCCCCGGCAAGGAGGTGCTGCTGGACGCGGACGGCCTGATCAGCGTGCGCAGCGACCAGCCGGTGAACCGCGCCTACGCCTACGCCCCGCCCGGTGAGTCCGAGCGCGTGTTCGGCGCCGGCGGGATCGTCCGGACCGGCGATCTCGGCTACTTCGACGAGGACGGATTCCTCTACATCCGGGGCCGGGCCGACGACGTGATCGTGCTGGACAACGCCAAGAAGATCATCGTCCGGCCGATCGAGGAGCACCTGAAGACCAGCCCCGCGATCGAGGAATGCGTGCTCTACTGCCCCGCCCGCACCTACCTCGTCGCGGTCGTGTCACCGGCCGACGATCCGCCGGACCGCGCGGCGATCGACCGGCAGCTCGCCGCGACCAACGCGGCCTTCGGCCGGGACGAGCAGATCGCGAAGGTGATCGTCGCGCGGGAACCGTTCAGCGTGGACAACGGCCTGCTCACCGGCCAGTTCAAACCGAAGCGGCAGGCGATCCGCGCCGCCTACCGGCGGGAGATCGAGGACCGCGACGGCGTTGTCCGGGCAAGCTGAACCGAGCACCATCGACCGGGCACTGGCGGAACACCGGAAAGGACGTCCACATGAGCTGGACCGAACGCGCGGCGGCGACCCTGGAGAACGACCGGGTGCTGCTCCGGCCACTCACCCCCGAAGACCGGGCTTCCCTGCACGCCATCGCGATGGATCCGGACATCTGGCGTTACTTCGTGTCCCAGGTGACCACCGACGCGGACTTCGAGGCGTTCTTCGACGCGACGCTCGCGGACCACCGGGCCGGTACCCGGGTCGTCTACCACATCACCGACAAGGAGAGCGGGCGCGCCGCGGGCAGCATGAGCTTCGGCAACCTGGCCGAGCGCGACGGGCGGATCGAGATCGGCTGGTCCTGGCTCGGGCGCGACTTCCGCGGGCGCGGGGTGAACCGCTGGGCGAAGTACCTGCTCCTGGAGCACGCGTTCGAGCGGCTGGGCGCCGAACGCGTGGAGTTCAAGACCGATCGGCTCAACGAGCAGGCCCGCCGCGGCCTGCGCAACATCGGGGCGGTGGAGGAAGGCACGCTGCGCAGTTTCAACCCCATGCCCGGCGGCCGCCGGCGCGACGCGGTCTTCTACAGCGTGCTGCGCGCCGAATGGCCGCGGGTCAAGCAGGAACTGGCTTCGCGGCCCAAGGTGCCGCCGGCCGACACCGCCGGATGACCGCGGGCGGCATTCCCTTCATCCGCGCCACCGGTGACCCGTTCGCGATCGGCCACCGGCATGGCGCGGCACGCGCGGCCGAGCTGCGGGCGTTCCTCGACGACGATCTGTGCCGCCTCAACCGGATCCTCTGGGCTCCGGTCGAGGCGGCCGAGTTGCGCCCCACGATCGAGGCCTACCGCCGGGCCATCGCGGACGCGGCTCCGGAGCTGGCGGCCGAGCTCGACGGGCTGGCCTCGGGTGCGGGCATCAGCCGCGAGGAGGCCACGCTGCTGCAGATCCGCCGGGAGGTACTCGGCTACCGAACGGTGCCCGCGCGGGGGGACTGCACCACCTACGCCCGCACCGCGGACCGCGGCACGCCGGTTCTGGCGCAGACGGTCGATCTCAGCGGCGATCTGGACGATCAGATCGCCGTGCTCGAGATCGCGCGCGCCGGTACGTCCCGCCGGGTGCTGGTGCTCAGTTTCGCCGGGCTGCTCGGGTATCTCGGGGTCAACAGCGACGGCCTCGCGATCGGCCTGAATCTGGTGCTGGGCGGCCGGTGGCGGCCCGGGCTGCCGCCCTATCTCGCCATCCGGCGGTTGCTCCACCGCGCCGGCAGCGTCGACGAGGCGGTAGCCGAACTGCGCACGCTACCGCTGGCCAGCTCGCGCAACCTCGTGCTGTGCGACCCGGCGAAGGCGGCCTCGGTGGAGGTTCTCCAGGACGAGATCCGCGTGCTCGAAGGAACCGAACTGGTGCACGCCAACCACTACCTGCACCCCGATCTGGCGCCCGGGGACCAGCTCAACCGGTTCGCGCGCCGATCGTCGGTCCGCCGCCTCGCCACGTGCACCGAGGCCCTGGCCGGGCTGTCGCCCACGGCGAGCGCCGCGGACCACTTCGCCGCGCTGTCCACGTTCCCGATCCACGTACCGGACAACGGCGACATCCGCCGGGAACGCACAGTCGCCACCGCGGTGATGTTCCCCGCGCTCGGCGAACTGCACGTGCGACCCGGCGACTCCACGGACAGCACGGTCTTCTCGCTGGCCCGAACGAGAAGGGCCGGTTGCCGGGGGTCGTGAGTGGACAGACCGGTTAGGGCAAACTCCCCACTGGTCACCTACCGGGATGGGGGACTCGGTGTCCCGAAATGGGGGACTCGCACGTCCGGAACGGGGGACTCGCGCCAGCGGGCCTCGGCCTGCCGCGAGTTCCCCGTTCCGGTCGGGTGTGTTCCCCGTTTCGGTAGCCCGAGTTCCCCGTTCCGGGAGCTGGCGGCGTCACGTTCGGGCCGAAGCCGCCACCAGGAAGCTGCGCGGCAGGTCCCGGAACCCGGCGGGCGCCGCCCGCCGGGGCCAGCGCCCGTAGTTCGCCCTCGGCTCCCCCGGTTCGACGACCTCGTCCACCCGCCAGCCGCAGTTCTCCACGAACCCGCGCGGATCGTCGGTGCCGAACCGCCACGGGCTGCCGGCGTCCTCGAGCTTCCCGAGGAAGGAACGCAGGTAGGGGAACCGGAAGATGCCGGTGCCGATCAGATCCGCCGCGAACCGGCTGCCCGGCGCGGAGAGACCGGCCGCCTGCCGGACGACCGCCGCGGCGAGTTCCTCGGGCAGGTAGAACAGCAGCCCCTCGGCGAACCAGACCGTCGGCCTGGCCGGGTCGAAACCGGCGCCGGTGAGGGCCGCGGTCCAGTCCCCGGCCAGGTTCACCGGCACCCGGTGGCATTCGCACCGGCGCGCCGCACCGCTGGAGTCCAACTGGGATTCCTTGTACGACAACAGGTCTGGCTGATCCAGTTCGAACAGGACGGTGTTCTCGGGCCAGTCGAGGCGGAACGACCTGGTGTCCAGCCCGGCGCCGAGGCCGACCACCTGGTGGCCGGGACCGACCGCACCGGCCAGGAACTCGTCGAACCACCGGGTGCGGATCGGCAGGAACGGATTGCCCTCCTTCGCCGCGTGCGGCGGATGGAAGTGCGTCAGCAGTTCGGCTCCCTCGGGGCCCGCCAGCAGTTCGGCGAGGGGATCGTCGAAGAGCCGGTCGCCGCGGCGGCTCTCCCGCGCCCGCGCCGCGGCCGTCCAGCGCGCCGTTTTGGCGACCTCTTCGAACACGTTGTGGTCTTTCGACACGTCAGCGGTCATATCCTGTGATCCCGATCTGCGAAAGGAATGGTGGTCATCGCGGTACTGCGTGCGAGTCGGTCAGATTCCGTCGATGATTCCCGCCTTGATGGCGTTGACGGCGGCGGTGGTCCGATTCGGCGAATCGAGTTTCAGCATGATGCTGCCCACCAGCCGTTTGGCGCCATGGCTGGAGATCGCCAGCCGGCGGGCGATCTGCTTGTTGCTCAGTCCCTTCACCAGCAGCGTGAGTGCCTCGGTCTCCCGGCTGGTCAGCGTCACCGCGCGGATCCGCTGGCGCGGCGAGGGAGCCTCGGCCCTGGCCAGCAGTTCGCGCGCGAGCGCCGAGGGCATGGGCAGCTCCCCCTGGGCGCAGCGGCGGAACCCGTCCCGCAGCGACTCCGCCGAAAGATCTTGCTGGGAAAGGAATCCGTCGACCTGGATCGCGGAGTACCGGAACGGATCGACGGTCGCCGACTCGTCGATGAGCAGGAGGACCTTGGTGCCGTTCAGGCGGTCCCGGGCGCCCTCCAGCCATTCGGCGTCCACCGCGGCGACGATCAGGAAGTCGAACTCGGCCGCCTCCAGCAATTGGGTGACCCTGTTCTGGTTCCCGCACCGGCGAACCGCGCCGACCCCGGGCATGGACGCGAGCACGGATTCGAGCCCGCGGCTGAGCACCTCGTTACCGGCGAGAATGGCGACGTTGAGGGCGCCGACCTCTTCGGCGACCGGAATGGAATACGTCATCGCTTCGACCCTCCCAGACTGCGGCGAATCCGCCGTGCAGACCATGACTTCGCTGTATCTCATTGATAGCAGCGGTTTCTCCGGTCCGACCCCGCGGTTTCCGCCGTCGATCGCGACATATTCGCGGCAGGGCCGCGACCTCGGAGGTGGCACGGCCCTGCCATCGCGACGCTCAGCTCGGCCCCAGGACGAACCGGGGCGCGTCGCCCAGCCGCCCGGAACTCGGCAGTTCGGCGGCGTCGAGCCGCTCGAGCACCGCCGCCACGGCCCGGTCCTCGACGGCGAGTTCGACCAGCAGGCCTTCCACCGTCCGGAGATACCGTTCGACCTCCGGGGGCGGCAGCGCCCGGGTGTCCGCGGCGAGCACCAGCCTGATCGTGCCCGGCCCGTCCAGGACGAACAAGCTGAAGGTGTGCCGTTCGCGGTAGTCGGCCGGGTGGAACGTGGTCTCGGCCAGCGCGGCCCGCAACGAGCCCGGTCCGTCCGGGGTCTGGACGGCCCGGACGGTGGTTCGGGCGTCGTTGAAGAAGCAGCACAGGTGAACGGGTGTCCCGCGGGCCATCTCGGCCTCGGCGCGCAGTTCCGCGCAGCGGTCCGGCGGGAACCGGCTGTGCCGGTAGGCGCGCATCGTGGCCGCCCAGGTGGCGCGCACGAGGTCGTCGAAACCCCGCCCGTCGAGCCTGATCGTGACGGGCACTTCCTGGATCAGGTTGGCGACCGCCGCCCGCGACGTGGCCGTGAACCGGTTCCCGGCGACGAGTTGGAGGGCGCAGGCGGACCGCCCGGTGCGCGCGCCCAGCACCGCCGCGGTCGCCGCGAGGAGCACGACCGACGTGCTCACCCGGTGGCGGATCGCGAGGACGTTCAGGGCCAGCGCGGCCGCCCGCGACTCCAGGACGCCGCTGAAGTACGACGGCGGGCCCGGGGCCGGTTCGAACATGCGCCGGGGCCGGGTGGCGAACTCCTCGTGCAGATAGCGCAGGGCACGGGCGAGCGCTCGCCGGGCGGCCGGGGAACGCTCTTGCTCCGCCTGCTCCACCTGCTGCGGCGGGGCGGGCCGGGCGGCCCGCTCGGCGGCGGACGCGCCCAGGGACCAGGCGAGCTCCTCGACGGCGGTCCGCAGCCCGGTCAGATCGGCGACGACGTGCGGCACGCAGATCGTGACCGCGCGGGGAATCCCGTCGGTCACCTCGATGAGTGGGCGGAAGGGCAGCTCCTCGGCGAGGTCGAACGCGCGCTCGTGCAACCGTTTCTCGTACCGGAGGCCCAGCGCACGCGGGTCCGGATCCTCGGCCGTGGTGGTCAGCAGAATGTCCACAGTGAACTCACCACTGCCGAGGATCCGTTGTCTCAGCACACCATCCGAGCCCAGCCGGAACAGCGTGCGCAGGGACTCGTGCCGGTTGAGCAGTTCGGCGAGCCGGTCCAGCACGTCCTCGACGGTGTGTCCCGCGGGGAGCGTCAGCCCCCTGGTCAGGTTGTGGAACCCGGCGTCCGGGCCCCGCGCTCGCATCAGCTCCCACATCTCCTGCTGGGCGAAGGTCGCGAACGCGACCGCGGAGCGGTCACCGGCGAACCCGGTCCGGCGGCGGACGAGTCTTGCCATGGTCCGTCCTTCTTTCGCGGAATCGAAGCCGCTAGGCGGGACCGCCCATGCCGAACGCCGGGGCGGGGGCCGGGGCCCGGCTCACCCGGCGGACGACGATCACCGCGGTCACCACCACGGAGATCCCGGCCAGATTGGACAGCGCGACCGTGCGGTAGAAGGCCACCGGATCGTGCATCGCGGACACCACCAGGGCGCTGGCGACCACCACCACGGCGTAGTACAGGAAGTTCAGCGTGACCGCGACCAGCCCCGCGCCGAGCTGCTCCAGGATGTTCAGGCACGCCAGCACCGGCCCCTGCAGGATGTAGGTCAGGCCGACCGTGCTCAGGTAGAGCGCGGCCTGGTGCGACACCGCCGGCACGTCGGTCATCAGCTTGCCCAGGGGTTCGCTGGCCAGCCAGGCCAGCACGCCGAGGACCACGTAGACCCCGATCGCGACCTCCAGCCCGGTGCGCAGGGTGGTCGGCAGCCAGCCGGGTTTCCCGGCGCCGCGTTGCTGGTTGAGCACGATCGCGGTCGCCGAGCCGAGCACGATCCCGGGCATCAGGAGCAGGATCTGCAGGCTCGACGCGCTGGAGAAGGCGGAGACCACGGTCGAGTCGAACACGCCGAGCACCCGCAGCAGCACGAAGTTGGATCCGAACAGGATGATCTGGGTGGCCGCCACCGGAACCCCGACCTGGCGGAGGTGGCGGATCGACTCCGGCTGCCACGGCAACCGCTGACCGGGTTGCCACAGCCCGGTCCGGCGAAGCAGGACCAACCCGATGCCCAGTCCGACCACCGAGGAGATCGCGATGGACACCGGCACGCTCAGGGCGCCCATCCCGGCCCCGAAGCCGAGCAGCGCGACCCCGCCGAACTGCAACCCGGCCCCGGTCAGCATCACCACGGCGCCGTGGCGGGCGTGCCCGAAACCGCGCAGGCTCGACGCGCACAGCACCACGCCGACGTAACTCAGTTCGGCCAAAGCCATCCAGCGCACGAAGGTCACGAAGTGGCCCCGCGATTCCGGCGGGACGAGCAGCGCGTCGGCCAGCAGCGGTGCGGTGAGCACCAGCGTGATGATCAGCACCGAGGCGAACACCACCCACAGGCGCGCGAAGCTCAGGGCCGTCGGCGCCACGTTCCCCGGTCGCCCGCGGCCGCGGTTGATCGCCGCCGTCACCTGGTTGCTGATGTCGAAGGCGATGAACAGGGCCAGGAACAGGCTCGCCACCGGCAGGTACAGCGCCCGGACGTACAGCGCGTCCGCGCCCATCCGGCCGAGCAGCGCGACCACGCCCACGACCACCAGCAGGCCGACGACCTCGGCCAGGGCCATCGGCACCGCGAGCTGGACGAGCGCGCGCCGGATCGAACTCCGCCCCGGCCCCGGCACCGCCCACGGCGGCGGTCCGGGCGGCGGTCCGCCCTCGGCTCCCGGTGGCGGTCCGCCTTCGGCGCCGGGCGGTGGCCCGCCCGCCGGTTCCGGTGGGGCGCCCGATCCCGGTGGCGGGCCCGGGGCGGCGACGGGTTTGTCGTCGTGCTCAACCATGATGTGTCCTCCCTCGTGCCAGGTGGTGGTAGACGCCGAGCTTCTGCACGTTTCCGGCGCCTTCCATGAACTCCACTCCCCGGGCGTCCCGGGCGAGCTTGTCGAGCAGGGGGTGGTCGAACCGGGCTCCGGCGCCGAAGAAGTCGAGCGCGGCGCGGGTGACCTCCTCGGCCAGCGCGGCCGAACGGACCTTGGCCGCGGACGCGAGATGACCGTCGGCCGGGTTCGCGTCGACCGCCACGGCCGCGTGCAGGGTGAGTTGCCGCACCGCGTCGATGCGCCGGGCCAGCTCGTCGAACCTGGTCCGTTCCGCCGCGCTCAGGGCACGCCGGTGGTCGCCGATGTATTCGTGCGCCGCGCGGGCGATGCCCAGGCCCATGGCCGCGACCGCGGGGCGGAGCCGGTTGAAGATCCGCACCCAGCTCCAGGTTCCGCGGCGGGCGGGCGAGAGGTGCCGCCCCAGCAGGCGTTCGGGACCGAGTTCGACCGAGTCCAGGCTGATCGCGCTGAGCACCGCCCCGCGCAGTCCGAGGGTGGGCAGCGGTGTCGCGGTGAACCCCGGGTCACCACCCTCGACGAGTACCGCGCACAGCCCGAGCGGTCCCGGCCCGGTGCGCGCGAACACGACTCCCGGGCCGGCCCGTGTCGCGTTTCCCACGTACCGCTTCGCCCCGGTCAGCAGGAACCGGTCGCCGTCCGGCCGCAACCGGGTCTCCATCGCGGCCGGATCGGATCCGGTCGCGGGTTCGGTCAGCGCGAGGAACGTCCACGTGGGACGCGCGCGCAACCGGCCGAAGAACGACTCCTGCTGCGCTTCGTCGCCGAGCAACGCGACCAGCGGCCCGGCCATCGGGGCGCCGGGCGCGGCCATCATCGCGCCGACGTCGCCCCGGGCCAGTTCCTCGAAGAACACCACGTGCTCCACCGCGCTGTCGCCGTGGAAGCGGTGCCCGCCGAGCACCAGCGGACCGGGCTGGAAGCGGGGCGGGTACTGGAACAGTCCGATGTGCTCGATCGCGGGCAGGTCCAGCACCCGTTCGATGGTGGCCGGATCGCGGTCCAGGTCCAGCGCGATCGCGCGGAGGTCCTCGCTCCAGGCCCGGGCCCGGGCACGCAGTGCCGACAGCCGGTCGTCGAGTTCGATCACATCCGGTCCTCCTCCGCGTTCCGGTCCAGGTAGGCGTCGGCGAGCAGTTCGGACAGCAAGGCGCGGCGTCCGGGCCCGTCGGTGCGGAAGCCCGCGGCACCGAGCAGGCGCAGCAGCAGGCGATCGGTCGTGGTGAGCTGCCCGTGCACGAGGCGCAGTCCGCCCGGGCCGAGCGTTTCCGGGGCCGCGCCCTCGAGCACGGCCCCGGCTTCGAGCTGTTCGATCAGCGCGTCCGCCAGTTGCCCGGCGACGAGTTGCCGGTCGAGCAGTGGCTCACCGCCGGCGGTCCGGGAGCCGAGGTAGGCCAGGCAGTCGTCGGTGAGCGCCTCCGAAGCCCCGAGCCGGAGCCAGGCGAGCGCGGTCACCCACCGCGAATCCGCGGGGAATCCCGCGCCGGACGGCCGCAACGCGACCACACCTTCCGCCTCGAGCAGGTCCCGCGCGAACACCGGCCCGCCGCCCGCGGCCTCCGCCCTGCGCGCCGGAACCACGGCATGTCCCCGGGGCCCGCACGGCAGTCCGCCGGGTGCGAGGGAATCGCAGAGCACTTCCAGCCCGGCCGCGATTCCCGCGGACCGGGTCACCCGGCGGCAGTCGGCCCACGGCGCGGGCGCGATCACGGCGGCCCGTCCCCGCCCGGGAAGTCCACCGTGCAGATCCCGAGGTAGCGCAGCGCGGGGTCGTAATCGGCGATCACCATCGACCGGCCGGTTTGCCGGTGTTCCAGGAAGTGCGCCCAGGTCCCCGAACACGGTCGTCCCGGCGCCACCGCGACGATCTCGGCGTCCGGCGGTGCTTCGGTGGCCGCGGCCAGATCGGGCCCGAGCACCGCGACCGGTAGCGCCCGTTCGCGCAGCAGCTCCGCCACGGTCGCGCCCGCCTCCGGTGCGCCGACGTCGGTCAGCTGGCGCACGGTGAGCCGGCCGGCGCCGGGTTTCCGGTCCAGGACGAGCGCGACCACGCTGTCCTGTTCCGGGAGCGCGATGCCCGCCGGCGGATGCTCGTCGTTCATCAGGGTGGTCTGGTCCAGCAGCACCACGATCGCGCGCCGGAAGTCGTCCACAGTGGAGTAGTCGGCGACGATCCGCAGCGCGGTGAACGCCGCCGTGACGCCCTGATCGGATACGGCCAGGGCGAGCGGATCACCCGGCAGCGCGTCGGCCAGGTAGCAGGCGGGCCACCCCGGCTCGGCATCGGGCGTGCTGTGCGCGAGAACGACCAGATCGACCGGATCGTCCAGCGCTCCCAGCCCGTCCAGCGCTCCCTGGATCAGTTCGGTGAACGTGTTCCGGTGGACCCGGGTGAAGTAGTCGTCCCGGTGCCGCAGCCCGTAGAGCTTCGCCAGATCGGCGAAGTACTGCACGAGGCCGGGGTCGTACGGTCGCCCGGCCTCGAACACCCGGCTCACGCTCAGCGTCAGCCCCAGCGGGATCTCCTTGGCCCCCGGCGGAATCCCCGGCGCGAACGGAGGCGGCTTCGCGAGGTACACGGGTCACACGCTCGCTTGTTTGGCCACGTAGCTGGCCAGCGTGCCCACCGTTTCCAGGTACCGCTGTTCCAGCGTGTCGGCGTCGAACTGGAACTCGAGCTGCTCTTCCAACTGCATGAGCAGCTCCAGGGTGTTCACCGAGTCCAGGCCGAGTTCCTCGAACAGGCGGGTCTCCTCGGTCAGCGACTTCGGCTCCCGCCGGACCATCTCGGCGAGCAAGCCGATGGCCGCCTCGACGATCGTCTGCCGGTCGATGCCTTCCGTCATGGTTCCTCTCCTCAGCTCATCCAGCGGGATGGTGTGTGGTCGTCCGGGTTCCGGTGGGACTGGAGCGGGCCGCTAGTGCCGGAAGGCCATCGCGGAGAACGTCGCCCCCAGCCCGACCGAGGTCATCACGTAGTGGTCACCCGGCCGCAGCCGGCCGAGGCCGAGCGCGGTCCGGTAGTTGATGAAGGAGTCCGCGCAGAAGCAGTGCCCGAGTTCGGGCAGGTTGTCGAGCAGGATCCGGTCGCGCGGCAGCCCGATCGCCTTGGCCACCCGGAACCAGGACATCTGGTTGACGTTGTGCGGGAGCACGAGCGCCACGTCCGACGGCGCGAGCCCGGCGTGTTCGACCGCCGCCACGATCACCTCGGCCAGGGCCGGCGCGTAGAGCTGGTCGAACGCGGCCATCAGTTCCGGGGACAGGAACGGTCCGGAGTGGAACTCGCCGTAGGTGCGCGTCGCGTAGCCGACCATGCGGTCGCGTTCGCCGCCGGCCCGCACCAGCACCGCGGCCATGCTCTCGCCCATGATCGCCGAGTCCGCGATCACCTGGGCGGACGGGGTGAACGCCTTCTCCCCCACCAGGATCAGCGCGAGGGCGTCCGGATCGCCGTCCGCGGCGAGCAGCTTCCCGCACAGGTCGACCGCGAGCAGACCGGAGGCGCACGCGTGCTGGGTGAGGGAGAACGCGGTCGCGTTCTTCAGTCCCAGTGCGTCGCGCACCTCGTGCAGCGGATTGCGCGGATAGGGCGCCGCGAGCTGGATCGTGCGGGCCTGCACCACGTATCGCACCTGGTGTTCGCGCCCGCGGAGTTCCTCCAACCGGTTCGCCGCGGCGAGCATGAGTTCCGTGCTGGAGCTTTCCGATGCCAGGCGGATCTTGGAGAACCCGTAGAAGCGATGGTAAAGCTTGATCTGCCCCGGATTCAGGCCGACTCCCTCGAGGTACGGGGTGATCGGCGTGACCTCCGGCGGCAGGTAACTCGACACCGCCGCCAACGACGTCATCTAGTCCTCCTGGCTCGATTTCCTGGTGTTCCTAAGATCTCCGATTCCGGGACGGGCGGTAAGGCGCGAATGGCCGGACCGTGGACCGGAGCGGACGGGCATATCCGTACGGGCACGCGGGTTCAGGATTCGACGGTCGCGTCCAGCACGACCTTGAACGCCGCCCGGCGGTCGAAGAGGTCGTAGGCGTGCACCGCGTCGGACAGCGGCAGCCGGTGCGAGATGATCGCGGCCGGATCGAGCCGGTCCGCGCGCACCAGGGCGAGCACGCGGTCGCGGAACCGGATCGGATTGCCGACGACAAACCGGATGCTCAGCTCCCGGGCGAACGCGGTGCCGGCGGGAAACGCGAGATCCTGCGCGTGGTGCGCGCCGACCACGACGATCCGGCCGCACGGTCCGGCGCCGTGGACGGCGCCGATGAGCGCGTCCTGGCTGCCCACCGCCTCGATCACCGCCGCGGCGCCGTCCACCGCGCCGCAGCGCGCCAGCGCCACGCGGAACTCCCCGGGCATGGCTCCGGTGAACCCGAGGGTCTCCGCCCGGGCTCGCCGGGCGGGATCGGGATCGGAGACCACGACCCGGGCCGCCCCGGCCGCCGCGGCGCACATCGCCGCGCAGATGCCGACCGGCCCGCCGCCGACCACACCCACGGTCTCCCCCGGTGCCAGTCCGGCGGCTTCGACGGCGGCGTACCCGGTGGCGAGGATGTCCCCGGCGAACAGGGCTTCCTCGTCGGTGAGGTCGGCGGGAACCCGGGACAGCACGACATCCGCGAACGGGACGCGCACGTACTCGGCCTGCCCGCCGGGCAGGCTCGCGCCGACCACTGTCGAGTACCCGAACAGGGTCACCTGCGGACACTGGTAGTGCCGTCCGGCCGCGCAGTTGCCACACCGTCCACACGCGACAACGTCGGAGGCGAGCACCCGGTCACCGGCGGCGAACGGCACCTCCGGCCCGGCCGCGGCGACGGTTCCGACGAACTCGTGCCCGAGCACGGTTCCCGCCGCGAAGTCGGGTAGTTCGCCCCGGTAGGGGTGCAGATCGGTGCCGCAGATCGAGGTCGTGGTCACCCGGACGACGGCGTCCCGCGGGCCCGTCACCTCGGGTACCGGGAGGTCGTGCGCCAACCGGACGTCTCGTGGTCCGCAGTAGACGACACCCTTCACGGCGTTCCCCTTTCCACGATGCGCCAGTCCTTGGCCGCCAGTTCGATCGGCACCGCGTTCCCGGCCCAGATCAGTTCGGCGCGCACCGGTGCGTCACGGTGGTTGACCACGATCGCGCGGCTCGGCGTCGGCGACCGTTCCGGCACGATCTCCACGTCCGCCTCCGCGCAACCGATCACCGGGGCCAGCCCCGCGAACTCCGCGATCCGGCGGTAGAACCGTTCACCGCGTTCGGCGGTCAGCCGGTCGGGCTGGTCGAGCTGCCGTTCGAAGGGCGCGGCGCAGAAGATCATGCGGCCGCGCCCGACCGGGTTGGCGAAGAGCGCGGCGTCGCCGTCGGGGAAGTGCCCGAGCGGGACGGCGTTCTTCGCCGCGACCTGGACCGGGCGGGCGGCGGCGGTCGCCCAGTCGAGCGGCCATTCGTCGCCGGTCCAGGCGAGCGCCGATTTGCCCGCCGCGCGCAGCGAGTAGTCCACCAGCTCGACCCCGGCCAGATCGGCGCCGGGAAACCCGTGCAAGTGGTCGCCCATCGAGTAGTAGACGAACCCGCCGCCGTCCAGGCAGGCCCGCAGCCGGGTCCGGTCGGTCTCGGTCGTCCGGGTCACCGAAGGGCAGACCACCAGCCGGTAGCCGTCGAGCGATCCGGACACGACGTCGAAGTCCAGATGCGCCCGTTTGAGCAGCAGATAGGCGAAGAAGGTGGCCACCGTTCCGGACTGACCGTCCAGATAGGACTCGCTGCCGCCGCGGATCGCCTGGGGCAGGTACAGCGCGATCCGCGCCCGGCCGCGTTCGCGGGACAGGTCCGCCGCCGCGGCGGCCACCCGGCGCAGTTCGGTGAGGATCGGTTTGGGCGTGCCGTCGATCCGGCGCAACCCCTGGTACCGCTCGTTGGGGCGCTGCCGGTAGGGGTCGGCGGCGGAGACGATGTCCTGCCAGCACCACACCGCCAGCCCGGCCCCGCCGTTGGCGAGGATGGAGGCGGCGGACGCGCGCAGGTAACGCGCGGCGGTCTCGTCGTCGACCCCGTAGCTGCCCAGCTCGTCCACGAACGGGGTCCCGTAGGCGGCGGCGAAACGCACCAGGAACGGGGCCAGGCTGGTGGCCTTGTAGGACCGGGTCGACTCGATCGAACCCGGCGCCCAGGTGGGGAATCCGTGCGTCGCGATGAGGTCCAGGCCACGTGCGTTGTCCACACCGAACGGGGTGGAGCCGAACACCCCGGAGGCGTCGTTCGCCTGGCACACCAGCGCGCCCGGCCGTTCGGCGCGCAACGCGGCGGCCATCCGGTCGTGCCATCCGGCCACGTCCGCCGCGGACAGTTCGGCCGCGGCGCCGGGTTCGACGTTGGCTATCTCGTCGCCGAGATCGAACGCCAGCACGTTGTCCGCGCCGTCCAGCGTCCGGCCGATCGCACGCAGGAACTCCTCCTGCCGCGCCAGCAGGGCCGGATCGCGCCACAGGCTGCGGCCCGCTCGCCACGGCAGATCCAGCCGCTGCCCGTTCATCCAGATGGTGAAGATCGACAGCACGCAGACCAGCCCGGCGCGGTCGGCCAGTTCGACGGTGTCCCGGAGCCGGGCGAAGGACGCCATCCGGAAACCGCCCGGCTCGGGTTCGAAGTCACGCCAGAACACGAAGAGGCGCACGGTGTTCAGGCCGTCCTCGGCCATCTGCCGGAAGTCCCGGTCGAGTTCGTGCGGATTCCAGTCGAGCCAGATCCGGCAACCCGCGCGGGAGGGGTGGTAGTTGCACCCGATCGGGACGAACGGCACACCGTCGCGCAGTATCCGGCCGTCCCGCACGGTGAAACTCATGCGCCCCCTCCGCCAACGCTCCGGGTGGCCGCCGGGGCCGCATGGGTGGCGTACCAGTGGAAGGTGTCCCGCAGCCCGTCGCCGAGGCCGATCCGGGGTTCGTAGCCGGTGAGTTCGCGCAGCCTGGTCAGGCCGGGCAGGCGGCGCTCGGGCGAGCTGGCCGGTGGTGCGAAGATCCGGAACTCGGGGCGGTATCCGGCCAGTTCGGTGACCCGTTCGGCCAGCCGGTCGATCCGGATCTCCTCCCGGTCGTTGCCGATGTTCACCACGAGCGGTTCCGGATCGGGCAGCCGCATCAGGGCCACCGTGGCCGCGACCGCGTCCTCGATGTGGCAGAACGCCCGGGTCTGCGTGGCGCCGTAGATCTCGAAGGGGTTCTGCCGGGCGAGGGCGCGGGCGATGAACTGCGGGATGACGTGCTCGTGCCCCATCCGCGGGCCGTAGATGTTGTGGTAGCGCCCGATCCGGACCCGGAGACCGGTCCGATCGTGCCGGAACAGGCCCTCGGCGGCCACCTTGCTCAGGGCGTAGGAGGCACGCGGCAGGGCGGGGTCGGCCAGCGCGAACGGTCCGTTCTCCGCGGTCGGGTACGAGGTGAGTCCCAGGTGCGCGGCGCCGTCGGCGACCTCGCTCGTCGAGCTGAGGAACACCGCCTCCGGCGGATGGCGCCGGCACCAGTCCAGCACGTGCAGCGCCGCCCGCAGGTTCACGTCCAGCACCCGCGCCGGGTTCTCGTTCACCCGCTGGACGCCGACCACCGAGGCGAGGTGGTAGACGCTGCCGAACGTGCCGGTCAGCAGCCCGTCCGGGATGGGGGCGGTCAGATCGTGCTCCACGACGTCGACCAGTCCGCGCAGTTCGCGGAAGTCGTCGTCCGGGGTGCCCCGCGAGAAGTCGTCCAGCAGGGTGACCTCGGCCCCGGCCAGCAGGAGATGCCGGGCGAGGTGCAGCCCGACGAAACCGGCCCCACCGGTGATGAGGGCGCGCAACGGTTGTTTCGGCTCAGCGGCCACGGCCCAGCCTCCGGTACTCGATGTCGTGCACGTCGGCCAACTCGTCCTCGAGCAGGCCCCACAGGTCGAAGACCACCGCCGGGCGGTTCATCCGGGACAGCACACCGGCGCGCTCGATCTCGGCCCGGTAGCGCGGGTGATCGACCAGCAGCACCAGGGCGTCCGCCCCGGTCATCCCGTCGGTGAGCGATGCCGGCCGGAACCCGAGTTCGGCGATCCGCGCGTCGGCCACCACGAAGTCGTGGCCGGCCAGCACCGCCACCCGGTCCCGCAGGGCCGCCTCGACCTCGGTCGCGGCCGATCCCCGGACGTCATCGGTTTCCGGGCGTCCCTTGTAGGCGATACCGCATACCAGCACCTTCGCCTCGGCCGGTGGGCATCCCTTGGCCGCCAACGCCTTGAGCACGTGTTCCACCACGACGTGCGGCACCCGCTCGTTGACCGACCGGGCCGCCGAAACCATCGGCGGCCGATACCCCGCCTCCTCCGCCGAGTGGCGGAGCAGGTAGGGGTCCTTGGTCAGGCAGCTTCCGCCGACGAACCCGGGGCGGGACAGATCCGGCCGCGGGTACCGGAGGTTGGCCGAGGCGATGACCTCGTTCGCGTCGACGCCGAGCGCCTCGGCCATCAGCGCGATCTCGTTGCCGAAACCGTAGATGAGATCGGTGTGCGCGTTGCAGACCAGCTTGATCAGCTCCGCGGACTCCAGATCGGACACCGTCACCTGGTCGGCGGCGACCGGTGCGAACAGCTCGCGGGCGCGGGCCAGGGACCGGTCGTCGATCGCGCCGATCACCTGGGGCAGCTCGGAAAGCTCGACCAGCGCCTGCCCCTGGATCGTCCTTTCCGGACAGAAGGCGAGCAGGGGTTCGGCGACCCGTTCGGCCAGCCGCGGGTAGACCAGCCGCCGGCAGGTGCCCACCGGGACCGTGCTGCGCACGACCACCAGGGTGCCGGCACCGACGTGCTCGGCCACGTGCTCGATCGCCGCGCGCAGATGCCGCAGGTCCGGCCGTTTCGTCTCCGGATCCACGGCGGTGCCGACGCAGATGACCACCGCGTCCAGCGGCGCCGGGGGCAGCCGGTCGGCGATGGTCAACCGGGAACCGGCTTCGCCGTGCAGGAGTTCGTCCAGGCCCGGTTCGTAGAACTTCGGGCGGCCTTCGGCGACCGAGGCCCGCACCGCCGGGTCGACGTCCACGCCGACGACCGGGACGCCCCGGTCCGCCAGGGTCAACGCCAGGGGGAGACCTACGTAGCCCAGCCCGACCACGGCCACCTGGCCGCCGGTCCGCTGGCCCGCTGGATGAGTCACGTCGATTCCTCGCTCTCCTCGGATTGCTCGAGTCCGGCGTCGCCGTCTCCCGTCCGCGCCAGCAGGGCGCGCCGGTCCACCTTTCCCATCGCGTTGCGCGGCAACCGGTCGAGTACGTGCAGGCGGTGGGGCACCTCGTAGGGCATCAGCCGCCGGGCCCGGCAGAACGCGATCACGTCGTCCTCCCGGGTGCCCGGGGTGACCACCACGGCCGCGTGGACGCGTTGCTCCCGGGCGTCGCCGGCCGCGCCGTAGACGAAGACGTCCACCACGCCCGGGCATTCGCCGAGAATCCGCGCGATCCGCTGCGGGTTCACCTTGCGGCCGCCGACATTGATGAAGGTGTTCTTCCGCCCGGCCAGGAAGAGGTGACCGTCCCCGTCGATCCGGCCGAGGTCCCCGGTGTCGTAGAAGCCTTCCTCGGTTCCCGCCTCCGCCCGCGCGCCGGCGTAGCCGCGGAACAACGTCGGCGTGCGCACGAGCAGCCGCCCGTCGCGGGCCCGCAGTTCCACCCCGGGCGCGGCGGTGCCGACCGAGTCCGCGGGCCAGCGGGTGGCCCAGGCCGGATGGCAGGCGATCAAACCGGTTTCGGTGCTGCCGTAGACCTGCCGGACCGGGCAGCCGAGCAGGCTTTCGGCTTCCCCGGCGAGTTCGGCCGCGAGCGGGCCGCCGGAGGACAGCGCGATCCGGAGCGCTCCGCCGGGCACCGGCAGGGCGGGGGCCAGCAACCGGTATCCCAGCGGCGTGGCGAGCAGCACCGTGGCCTTCGCGGTGAGCCCCTCCAAGATCCGCCGGACGTTGAACCGGGGCATCGTCCACACGCACGCCCCGGACACCAGCGCGGCGATCAGCCCGCCGATCAGGCCGAACGAATGCGCGAGCGGCACGGTGACCAGCACTGAATCCGTTGGCCCGAGCGCGAACACCTCGCGGTAGGTGGCGCCGCCGCGCAGGACGTTGCGCAACGGCTGGCGAGCGAGGCGCGGCTCCCCGGTCGACCCCGAGGTCGCCTGCAGCACCTCCCCGTCCGGCCGCGCTTCGCTCGCGGCGGCGGTGACCGGCCCGGCGGCGACCGCCAGTTCGTCGTAGGTCATCGTGGTGAACGAACCGTCCGGCGGTGGGATCCACCCGGCGGGCCGCACCACGAGGGACGCGCCCAGCCGGTGAAAGGGCGAGTCCCGGTCGGCCAGGTAGGAATTGCCCTCCTCCACCAACGCGATGTCCACTCCGGACACCGCGAGGCCGAGTACCGCGGCCACGCTCGCGGCGCTCCCGTCGACCACCACCACGACCGGCTCGGCGGCGGGCAGGGTGTTCGCCCGCGCCGCGACGGCCCCGGTGGCGTCGGCCAGTTCCGCCCAGGTCGTCGTCCGCCACCCGGCCGGGGTGGCGAACCGGACGGCCGGCCGGTCGGCGGCGCGCTCCCGGTTGCGCACCAGCGTGGCGAGCAGGGTCTTCCGCGCGAAGGCCCCGGTGTCGTCCTCCGGCCGGGTCCCGCGGCTAGTTCGCATGGGCCGCGATCACCGAAGCCAGCCCGGCCGGCGAGGCGTCGTCGAAGATCGCCAACAGCAGCTCCGCCTGCAGGTCGTCGGCCGCCTCGGTGCCGGCCGGACCGTGTTCCTCGACCAGCCGTTGCAGCACCTCCACGGCGCGCAGCGAGTCACCACCGCATTCGAAGAAGTCGTCGTGCGCGGTCAACGGCGCGCGCACGAGCACCTCCCCCATCACCTTGCCGATGGTGGCGCGGAGGTCAGCTGACTGATCTCGCATCTCATCCCCATTTCGTCTGTCCGGTCCGGACGAATCCGGAAACTCCGGATCACTTCGCGAACGCTTCCCGCAGCGCCGCACCGGCGAGGTCCTCCAACTGCCGGGCGGCGGGCAGGATCCCGGACAGCCCGAAGACTCCGTGGAACAATCCGTTCACCCGGTGCACGGCCACCGGAACCCCGGCCTCGGCCAGGCGCGCACCGTAGGCTTCGCCCTCCTCGCGCAGCGGATCGTGTTCGGCCGTGAGAATCGCCGCCGGGGGCAGCCCGGCCAGGCTGGGCGACCGCAGCGGCGAGGCGTAGGGCTGTTCGCCCTGCGCGGTGTCGGCCAGGTACTGCTCGGCGAACCAGCGCATATGGGTGCGCGTGAGGTAGTAGCCCTCGGCGTGGTTGTCGCGCGGCGCCAGGCAGTCGGTCACCGGGTAGATCAGCAGCTGGAAGCCGATCGGCGGGCCGCCGCGATCCCGGGCCAGCAGGGTGGTGACCGTGGCGAGCGTGCCCCCGGCGCTGTCCCCGGCGACCGCGAGCCGGTGCGGGTCGCCACCGAGTTCGGTCGCGCGCGCACTCACCCAGCACACCGCCCGGTAGGCGTCCTGCACCGCCGCCGGGTACCGGTGTTCCGGTGCACGCCGGTAGTCGACCGCGACGACCAGTGCGCCGGCCTCGTTGGCGAGCAGGCGGCACACCCCGTCGTGGGTGTCCAGGTCGCAGAGCACGAATCCGCCGCCGTGGAAGTAGACGATCACCGGTAACGCGGCTTCTCCGGCGACGGGCCGGTAGATCCGGACCGCGAGATCCGGCTCGCCGGGCACGACGTCGTCCCGGACCGCGGCCACCGGCTGACCGGGCGGGAACCGGGCCCGCGCGTGGATGCGCCGGGCCTCCCCGGCATCGGTGACCTCGCCACCGACATCGGGGTAGGCCGCCGACATGACGCGCATCACCGCGGCCGTATACGCTTTGAGAACCATTGTGCAGCCTCCGTCTACAAAGGACGGCGAAGTCGTAGTAACTCAACGATCGCAACACTCTTCACGCTGAACAAGGCCCCGGTGAGCGCGCCATGAGCCTGGCCGCGTGGGCATGCCGGAACGACCAGTTCCCCCGCGAACGAGCACGCGGCAGGCTGGCGGCGGTGCCGTGTCCGCCCGAGTCCGGCACCGCCAGGAGCGGCCGATGAACGAGCGCGACACCAGCCAAGAGCGGATCGGCGTGGAGGATCCGGCGACCGGGGCGGTCTTCGCCGAGGTGCCGGTGTGCTCACCAGCCGAACTCGACCGGACGGCCGGGGCGGCCGCCGCGGCCGCCCCGGGCTGGGCACGACTGTCCCTTCAGGACCGGCGGAAAGCACTCCTCGCCTGCGGCCGGACGCTGGCCGCACACCGGGACGAGCTCGCCGGACTGCTCACCCGGGAACAGGGAAAGCCGCTTCGCGGCGCCCTCGGCGAGATCGGCCTGGCCGCGGACTGGTTCGGCCACACCGCTGAACTCGGCCTCGAACCGGAACGGCTGGTCGACGAACCGGGCGCCGAAATCACGCTGGAGCGGGTGCCGCACGGGGTGGTGGCCGCCCTCGCCCCGTTCAACTTCCCCATCATTCTCGCGGTCACCAAGCTGGCCCCCGCGTTGCTGGCGGGGAACACCGCGATCCTCAAACCGTCCCCGCTCACCCCGTTGTCGAGCCTGCGGATGGTCGAGCTGCTGCGCGAGGTCCTGCCGCCGGGGGTGCTCGCCGCGGTCACCGGCGGCGCCGGGCCGGGCGCGGCGCTGTGCGCCCATCCCGCGGTCCGGCTCATCTCGTTCACCGGTTCCATCCCGGTGGGACGGGAGATCGCCCGGCACGCGGCCGCCGAGTTCAAACGGGTCGTCCTCGAACTCGGCGGCAACGATCCGGCCATCGTCCTTCCCGGCGCCGATGTCGACGGGATCGCCGATGCGCTGTTCGACCGCGCGCTGGAGAACAGCGGTCAGTTCTGCGCGGCCATCAAACGGATCTACGTCTCCCACGCGCAACGGGCCGATCTGGTGGACGCCTTGGCGGCACGCGCGAGGAACACCGTGGTCGGCCCCGGCGCCGAACCGGCGACCGATCTCGGGCCGCTGGCCGGCCGCGCGCAACGGGACCGGGTGCACGAACTGGTCACCGAGGCACGGCGAGCCGGCGCGCGGGTGGTCACCGGCGGGCGGCTGCCCGCCGGGCCCGGGTACTTCTACCCGCCGACCGTGGTCACCGATCTGCCCGAGGGCACTCGCCTGGAAACGACCGAACAGTTCGGCCCGGTCATCCCCGTGCTCGGTTACTCCACTGTGGACGAAGCCGTCGCGCGGGCGAACGCCACCGAGTTCGGCCTCGGCGCCTCGGTCTGGGGCGACGAGCGGAACGCCCGTGGGGTCGCCGACGCCCTCGACTGCGGGACGGTCTGGATCAACACCCACGGCGACCTCCGGCCCACCGTGCCCTTCGGTGGCGCCCGGTGTTCCGGAACCGGCGTCGAATACGGCTACTGGGGGCTGCTGGAGTACACCCGGATCAAGGTGCGCAACGTCCGCGGTTGAGGAAACCGGAGGAGAACGCGCCGGTCGTGGAGGGGTACGACCGGCGCGTTCTCGCCGGGGTCAACCGCGCTTGCGGGCGATGACCAGCGCGTTGCCCGGCGCGCTGCGAATCGGCACGAACCGGGTGTCGGTCAGGCCCACCTTGGTGAACCAGTTGCGCACCTCGTCGCCCTGGTAGGTGCGCTGCCCGGCCGCGCTGAACATGGACAGCGCCATCAGCGAACCGTAGGTGTAGCCGACCTTGCCGAGTTTCGGCGACGGGAACTGGTCGAGCAGCACCACCGTGCCGCCCGGTTCGACGGTCTCGTACACGCGCCGCATCAGCTCCAGGTTCTCCGCCTCGCTCTTGGAGTGGATGATGTTGAACAGCAGCACCACGTCGGCCGGATCGAGCTCGTCGGTGAAGAAGTCACCGGCACGGAACTTCACCCGATCCTGCATGCCGTGTTCGGCGACGGTGGTGGTCACGATCTTTTCGACCTGCGGCACGTCGAACACCACGGCGCCCAGGCGCCGGTACCGGCGGCAGAACGCGATGCTGTACAGCCCGTGGCCGCCGCCGAGGTCGAGCAGCCGCCGGGCCGAGCGGTTGATCTTGACCCGCCGGAGCACCTCGTCGATGTTCATCTGGGCCAGCGAGACCATGCCGTTCTGGAAGATCTTCCAGTCGCCGCCGAACCACACCGGCCGGACACCGCGGCCGTCCCGGAGCTGCGATTCGAGGTGTTCCCAGTCCCGGAAGACGATCTTCTCGAAGTACGGAACGCCGAGTTTGACGGTCTCGCGCAACCGGCTGGTCATCGCCGTGTTCTCGTACCGCCCGTGCTGCTCGCGCACGTAGCCGAGGCAGTTCAGGGCGTCCAGCAGCAGGGCCATCCCGCCCGGGTGGATACCGGTCTCCTCGGCCAGCACCGCCGGCGTCTTCGGGGAAACGTTCAGCGAATCGAAGATGCCGTTGCGGAAGGCGATGCAGACCGCGCGGAAACCCCACGCCGAAAGGAAATCCGTCATGAACGCCGGGACCGGGCGCATCGGGGGCGGGACGAGGCGGTCCCGGAGCTGGCTCAGCAAGGTCATGGTTCCTCCGTAGTGTCGGCTTTCCCAGGAAGCGGATGGTGACCGGATCAGGCCGCGGCGCGGACGCGGTCGCGCAGCGCCCGGGCGACGAGCAGGACGTCGTCATCGGACATCCGGCCGTGCAGGGGAAGGGACAGCAGGCGCCCGGAGATCCGGTCGGTCACCGGCAGCTCGCGATGCGCCGAGGCGAAGTTGTCGCGGTAGAAGGAGAATCGATGGGTTGGCGGGTAGTGCATCGAGGTCTGCACCCCTGCGCGGGCGAGTGCGTCGCGGACCGCGTCCCGGTCGGCGCTCGCGGGGAGCAGCACCGCCATCAGGTGGTGTGCCGAATCGCCGGTCCGTCCGGCGAACGGGATGCCGAGCCCGGGAATCCCGGCCAGCGCCTGGTGGTAACGCGCGACGAGCTCGCGGCGACGCGTGCGGTCCGCGCTCAGCTTGCGCAACTGCACCCGGCCGAGGGCGGCGGTGATCTCGTTCGGGCGGTAGTTCAGCCCGAGCCCGGCGACGTCGTACCCGGCCTGGCCGGACTGGCCCGACTGCGCGCGCTGCCAGGTGGAGGTGGTCATCCAGTGCGACCGCATGAGCCGGATCCGCTCCAGCACCTCCGGATCCCGGGCCACCACCATCCCGCCTTCGGCGGTGGTGACGTTCTTGGTCGCGAAGAAGCTGAAACACCCCAGCGCGCCGAACGTGCCGAGCATGCCGCCGTTCGCGCGGACCCGCGGCGCGTGCGCCGCGTCCTCGATCAGCGCGATCCCGTGGTCCGCCGCGACGGTCCGCAGGGCTTCGACGTCGGCGGCGTGGCCGCCGTAGTGCATCGCGACGATCGCCTTCGTCCGCCCGGTCACCAGCCGGTCGGCATCGGCCGGATCGATGGTCGGCTCGAGTTCGGAGCGCACGTCCGCGAAGACCGGGGTGGCCCCGAGCATCGCGGTCACCGCGGCCGAAGCCACGAAGGTGAGCGCGGGGACGATGACCTCGTCGCCGGGCCGGAGGTCGAGGTTCATCATCGCCAGATGCAGTGCCGCGGTGCCGCTGTTGACCGCGACCGCGTCCGGTACGTCCAGTGCCGCGGCGAACTCCCGTTCGAAGTCCCGGGTGCGCGGCCCGGCCGAGAGCCAGCGCGAACGCAGCACCTCGGTCACCGCCTCGATCTCCGGTTCACCGATCGTGTTGTCCGCGAAGGCCACCTGCCATTGCGGCGTCATGCGCGTCCCCCTGTCCGGGCTCGTTCGGCGCTCTGGTAACCGGTTTCGACCTCGGCGGCGACCTTGTCCCAGCCGAACTCGTCTGCCGCGCGGGCCTTTCCGGCGCGGCCCATGGCCGTTCTGGTCTCGTGGTCGGTCAGCAGGGCGATCAACGCCGCCGCGACCGGTTCGGGACGGGCCGGCACCACCAGCCCGTCGATCTGGTCGCGGACGACCTCCCGCGCCCCGGGATACTCGCCGGTCACCACCGGTTTCGCGCAGGCCCAGGCTTCGGCGAAGACGAGCGGGAAGACGTCGGCGCTGGTCGGCAGGCAGAGCAGCGCGCACGCGGCGAGCGCGTCGTGCTTGGTTTGCTCGTCCACCATGCCGAGGTCGAGCACCCGCGGATCGGCGTGGGCGCGGAAGGTTTCCGCGGCGTCGGCGTCACCGTCCGGTCCGAGGAAGACGAACGAGACACCGGGCAAGCGGCGCCACACCAGCCGGGTGGCCCGCAACAAGGTCCGGTATCCCTTGAAGGCCACCCGCCGTCCGGCGAAGAGCACCAGCTCGCCGGTCAACCCGTAACGGCGGCGGAATCCGCCGGGGTCGGGGTGACCGGCGAGGTCCGCGGCGTGGGGGATCCGCCGGATGCGGTCGGCCGGAATCCCGATCCCGCGAACGCCCTCGGCCTCCGCCTCGTTGAGCGTGAACAGGACGTCGGCGGCCTCGCAGAGCGCGGCCGCGCGGCGCGGTTCGGGCCAGACGCGGGACGCCGAGGCCGGGGTCAGGGCGAACGCGGCGCCGTGGTGCCGCGCCAGCCGCCAGGCCAGGTCGACGAGATCCGGTTTGGCGAGATCGAAGGCGTGCACGACGTCGGGCCGCCAGCCGGGCAGGCCACGGCGCAGTTCCGCTTCCGACGAGAATCGCGGGCATCCCGCGGGAGTTTCCCGGATCCAGCCGAGGCTGTCGGTCAGGATGACGACCCGGTGTCCCCGCGCCGAAAGCTGTTCCAGGGTCCGCCAGGCCATCCGTTCGGCGCCGGCGAGCACTTCCCGGTACCCGCCGAACACGACCAGGATGTTGCGCGTCCGCCCGGTCACGCGCGGGCCTCGCTCCGGTCGAGCAGGACGCCGACGTCCAGGCCCGCGGCCAGATCGTCGAGCCCGGCGCCCGGCGCCCCGTCGGCGGGCTGGTCGCGCCCGGTCGCCGGGTCCGGTCCCAGGTAGCGGTCCGGATCCGCCTCGAAGGCCTTGCGCGCCTCGTCGTACCGCAGCGGGGTCCCGATGTCGTGCCAGGCCCCGGAGAATCCGTAGCCGTGGACCGGTTCATCGTGCCGGATCAGGGCGTTGATCAGATCGGGCATATCGGCCGGGCCGCCGCGCGGAATGTACTTCCGCGCGGCCGGGCTGACCGCGTAGATGCCCGAGGACACGTTGAGATCGAAGGTGGGTTTCTCCAGGACTTCCCGGATCCGCCCGTCGATCACCCGCACCAGACCGACCCCGGCGGACAGCCTGCGCCGGACGAACGCGACGGTCAGCAGGCTCTGCCTTGCCTGGTGCCGGCGCAGGAGATCGCCGAAGTCGATGGTGGTCAGGATGTCCCCGTTCATCACCACGGCCGGCGTGTCCCAGTTCTCGGTGAGCAGCAACGGCGCCGCCGTGCCGAGTGGACGTTCGTCGACGCTGTACTCGATGGACAGTCCCAGGGCGGCACCCGAGCCGAACTCCGCGCGGATCATCTCTCCCAGATGGGAGACGCACAGCGTCACACGGTCGAATCCGAAGGCCCGAAGCCGGCGCAGGATGATCTCCAGGATCGCGTACCGGCCGAGCCGGATGAGCGCCTTCGGCTGATCCGCGGTGTGGGGCAGCAGGCGAGTTCCCTTTCCTCCCACCAAGAGGATGGCATGCACGATCGTCACCCCGATAACTGGACAATGTTGTCTGCCTCATTCCGTTTCAGCCTATCGACGGCGGAGAAAGGCACGAAGTCCACAAACGGCCGGTCGGGTGCCCTAGCCGAATGTCCAGCTCCGGATCGGCTCAGCGCATGAGAAAACCCTGAATGGCCGGACCGGAAACGAGTTCCGGACCGGACCATTCAGGGCAGGAGAAAGCTGGGTTCTCAGCCGCCGAAGCCGAGTGCCACCGGACTCGCGAACACCGACGAGTCCGCGATGCTGCCCGAGCGGAGCGAGCATCCCGGCGTGGCCGTGCAGTCGACCTTTCCGGCCGGCGAACCGTCCACCGGGCTGACCCCGTCGAACGCCGCGCGAACCGTGACCGTGGTCGAGAAACCACCGGCGGAGTCGGTGGTCACCACCGATCTGTCCGCGAAGTCGCAGCTCACCGCCGGCCAGTCACCCGGCCCGCACTGCATGGCTCCGACCTGGTCACCGGCCGCGAACCCCTGGCCGGTGACCGTTACCGACTGCCCGTCGTGCAGCCCGGTCGACGGGGAGACCGTGATTTCCGGTGTCGCCGCGGAAGCGGGCGCGGCGGCGAGCAGGACCACCCCGGCGCCGGCGGCGAAAACCGCGGCCAGCCGGCGAACCATTCCAACACCGTGTTCAGTCGACATCGCTTTTCCTGACCTCCAGATCGTGGGGTTAGGGGAATTCACGAAAGCGCAAGCAGGTAATACCGATTGCTAATACTGACTTTCTAGTCCTAGATCAGGACTTTACGTAGCCAAGGTTAGCTTCTCGGAGGGTGGACGGTCAAGATCTGCGATTACCCGCCGACGCCGCGTGCCGAGCCCAGCGCGGCCTCGTCGACCAGCAGGCCCCACTGACCGGCGAGCGCGATGGCCTCGTGCCGGTTCCGCGCCCCCATGCGCCGGTAGATGTCGGAAAGCCGCCGGAAGATCTCCCGCTGGGAATAGCCCTCGGCACGGGCGAGCTGAACGACCGAACCGCCACTGGCGAGCACCCGCAGCCAGTGGACCTCGCGGGAAAGCAGCGGGGTGCCGCGCGGCCGTTCCGCGGATGTCTTGGCCAGCGCCTGCGCGACCGCGGTGGGCAGCCTGGTGTGTCCGGCCATCGCCGAGCGCACCGCGTCCACGATCTCGTCCGGGCTCGATCCCCAGCCGACGGCGGCGTGCGCGCCGGCGCGCAGCGCGCGCAGGAAGGCGGACAGCTCGGCGGACGGCAGCACCGCCACGACCACCAGATCGGGGAACTCGTCGAGGAGTGCCCGGATCCGTTCCGCCTCGTCGGCGGAGTGCAGGGTCACCAGGACGGCGTCGGCCGGTTTCTGGCGCAGCCATGCCTCGGGTCGCTCCGGTTTGACCACTTCGAAACCGCCGTCCTCCAGGATCGCGGCTAGCCCGGCGCGGAAAGCCGGAATGCGGTCGACGACTACCGCGACGCCTGCGGGCATGATCGCTCCCCCAATACTGTTTCCACGCGAACGTTTCGGCTCCCCCGGACTCGCCTTCGCGGCGATCTCCGCCCATTATTGCCTGCCCGATCAGCCCTACCCTCTCGGACGATGCGCAACCGGAGCCGGAACGGGCGTCGCGGGCCCATAACGGGCCACGGCGACCGCCACCCACTCCGTGGTTGCCGTCAACGCAGCATTGTTTCCGTAGCCTGGCCGCGCGGCCGCTGACACACTCCGAATTATGCTTGTCAACTATCACGGAAACGGCCCTTATTGCGCCTCGGACGCCATCACGATGATGATCGGTTCGGCGAGCCCGGGCGCCGCCGCATTGGAAGTGCTCAGCGGCTCGCCATTCGGATTGAGCATCCAGAGCACCGGAATGGTGGACCAGGACCTGCCGTTCTTCTGCGCCAAGGAATGGCTGCCCCCGGACGGTATCGCCAACTCGTTGAGCCTGCTCGGCTGGACCTTCGACCAGAATGGCGGGTCCCGCGAGGAGGCGATGGCGATTCTGCGCCGGGCGACCCCGGAGCAGCCCGTGCTGGCCGGCCCGGTGGAGATGGGCTTGCTCCCCCACCACCCCGGTCTCGGCCAGCCCATCGGCGCGGACCACCACCTCGTCGTGTTCGGGTTCGACGGCGATCTGATCCTGATGCACGATCCGCACGGCTACCCGTTCGCCACCGTGCCGACCGAAGCCTTCCTCACCGCCTGGGAAGCGGACACCGTCGGCTATCCCGTTCAGCCGTACACCACTCGGACCAACTTCCGCAGGCTCCGCGAGATCGATCTGGCGACCGCGCTGCGCCAGTCCGTGCCGACCGCCATCCGGTTGCTGGACGGACCCGACTCCGCGAACAGCGCGGAGCGGCTGGCCGCCATGGTGGAGTCCGGGCTCACCCGGATGCAGCACAAGTACCTCGTCGAGTACCAGATCAGCGGCGGGACCATGCGCCTGTCGGACGCGGCCTCGCTGTTCGCCAGGATCGGCTGCACCGCGGCGGCCAGGATCATGGAATACCAGGCCCGCCTGATCGGTTCGCTGCAGCTGCCGCTCGTCACCGGGGACACGGCGACCGCCGCGGCGACCTTCCGCGCACTGGCCCCGACCTACGCGCAACTCCGGCTGGCTCTGCTGCAGACCGCGGGCCTGACCTACGGGCTACCAGACTGAACAACCCGGCGGCGTCACAACTCGGCAACAAGCCGATCACCAAAGCACGGTCATACTCCCGGCGGTAGTCCGAAATCAATATCTCCCAGCACTAATTCAGGACCAAGGAAATACCGAATGCGCGGTTGAAACTCCAACATCTCCGCGCTTAGCACACCCGGACGGGTACGCCCAAACGGCGTAGTTCCACCCATTTGCAGTATGGCCGATAGCCAAGTTGTTACCTTCCGTAAAAGCAATGAATCTTCCACATTGCTGTCTTCACCTGAAGCTGTACTTGTTCCTCCCAAATGCCGGTACGGTGGCTTCAGATCCTGACTTAGGGGGAGCGGTGATCGAACCAACTGGGGAACTGGCAACATCCACTTCCCGTGCGCGGACAATCGCCATCCGCCGCGAGAACGCGGATACCTTGGGCAAAACATAGAGATCCGTCGCGTCGAACATTCGCGATACTCAATCCATTCGGGCGAAACGCCGCACCCGAACCGGCGCGCGATGTCATGTTATCCCACGCCCGGAACCGGGATACCAGCCTGCCCGAAAACGAAACCAAGTCGATCTGGGGACATAAGCCGGACGGAGTTTTCTCATGGATAAGGAAAACGAGGACGCCATCGCGCGCTCAATCGATTTCATGCGCAACAATCTTGGTGAGCGAATAACCGTCAACGACATGGCACGGGCAGCGATGTACAGCAAGTTCCACTTCTCGCGGGTCTTCCACCGGGTCACCGGGATCTCCCCCGGCCGGTTCCTCTCCGCGATCCGCCTCCAGGAGGCCAAACGGCTGCTCGCCGTCACCTCGTGCACGGTCACCGAGATCAGCTACCGGGTCGGGTACAACAGCGTCGGCACCTTCGGGTCCCGGTTCACCAGCAGTGTCGGCGTCCCGCCGACCGTCTACCGCCAGTACGGTGGTTTCCCCTGCCGGGTCCAGGTCGGCAAGCAGCGCGCCCTGGCCGCGGCCCGTTCGGCGACCACGACCGTGCGGGGGCACGTGCGATCGCTGCGCGCGGACGTCGCCGGCCCGATCTTCGTCGGCCTCTTCCCGGACCCGTTGCCCGAAGGCGTGCCGGTCGCGTGCTGCACGCTCCCCCGCGCCGGTGCCTACGTGCTCGAACGCGTCCCGACCGGCACCTGGCACGTCCTCGCCCACGCGCCTTCGGACGGGTACGACGACGAGGATCCCACGGCGGGCGCCTCGGTCGCGGCGCACGGGCCGATCACGATCCGGCCGGAAACCGGCACCCGGGCCGTGGATCTGTGGCTGCACCCCATGCGCATCGTGGATCCACCGGCCCTGCTCGCCCTGCTCGACCGGGCGCCGGCGGTTTCTCGGCAGGACGTCGGCTGAGGAAGGGGCCGGCACGGCGGGGCGCTGAGCGAATCCGGCGACAACAACCCTCCTGACCTGGTCTTCGCTGATAGAATGCCGCCCGTGGCTGGGAAACGTTCGTACGACGACGGGTGCGCGACAGCCCATGCTCTCGACCTGGTCGGCGAACGGTGGGCGCTGCTGGTCGTCCGCGAACTCCTGCTCGGTCCGAAGCGCTTCACCGACCTACGGGAAGGGCTGCCCGGAATCAGCCCGAATGTCCTGTCCCAGCGATTGCGCGAACTCGAACAGGCCGGCGTCGTGCGGCGGAGCAAGCTCGGTCCGCCGTACGGCGCCAAGGTCTACGAGCTCACCGAATGGGGCGTCCAGCTCGAGCCGGTGATCGTCCAGCTCGGACGCTGGGCCTGCCGCTCACCGTGGCTGGCCCACGACGCCGAGGTGGGCACCGATTCGCTGATCCTCGCGTTGCGGACGCTGTTCGACCCGGTCGCCGCGCGGGCGTTCGCCGCCACCTTCACGTTGGTGCTGGGCGAACAATCCTTCGAGATCGTGGTGCGGCAGGGCCGGTTCCGGGTCAGCCGCGGCGGCGCCGACCGGCCGGACGCGGTGATCGACACCGACGTTCAGACCCTGAACGCCCTGCTCTGGGGAAGTCGCAAGCTCTCCGAGGCGGTCCGTGGCGACGCCGTGCGGATCGCCGGTCCGCGTGCGCTGGTTTCTCGCCTGCTCACGCTGTTCCCGCTCCCCGAACAGGCGCCGCTGCTCACCGGTACCTAGCGCCGGCGGGCCGAGGTCGCCGCCGGCTCGGCCGGGAGGCTCCCGCGGCCCGCCCCGGTTCCGCCCGGCCGGCGCCACGAGTGGCGCAGCACCCGCAACGCCATGCCGGGGCGCAGCAGTGCGGTGGGCGGGTCGATCAGACCGGCCACCCGCATGAAGGCGCCGGTGATCCGGCTGTCCCGCAACGCGGCGGCCTGCAACCGGCCCATGTAGGCGTTGACCATGCGGATCTTCGCGGAGCGTTCGCCCTCCACCCGGGGCCAGCTCAGGTCACCGCCGGCCGCGATGTCCCAGGGCGCGTCGATGACACCGGAGATGTCCCGGAAGAACCGGAGAGGCGACGGCGGGCCACCGGCGAGGAGATGCCGCCGCAAGGTCATCGCCTCCAGCGCGGCCACCGTCATCCCCTGGCCGTAGACCGGGTTGAAACTGCAGACGCCGTCGCCCAGCACGAGCAGGCGTTCCGGGAACCGGGTCAGCCGCTCGTAACGGCGCCGGACGCTCGCCGGGAAGCGGATGGCGACCGGCTCGGCGACCGGCTCGGTGTCCTTGATCGCGTCGTAGATCCCCGGTATCGGCAGCGATCGGGCGTAGTCGAGAAAACCGCGGAGACCGGCTTCCGGCCGATCGCCGAGCATCCCGGTCAGGGAAAGGATGTGCCGGTCGCCGCCGACCCGGCCGAAGAAGGCGCCCCGCGGGCTGTTCGGGGTCGCGAGCGGGATCAGCGAGAGATCGTTCTTGAGCGGGCGGGCCGGGAGGTCGTATTCGCAGGTGGTGTAGGAGAGCCCGATCTTGACCCGCTCCTCCTCCGGTTTCGCGAAATCCAGGGCGTCCAGCCACACCGGTGTCCGGGAGCCCCGGCCGGTGCAGTCCACGACCAGATCGGCCCGCAGGGTCTCCTCGCCGCTGTCCGCGGCGTGCCGGCGCACCCGCGCTCCGGTGACCACGCGCCGGTTCGCGGACGTCTCCAGCCCGAGAATGTCGCAGCGTTCGAGGAACCGCACGCCACCGAGGGCGGCGACGCGGGTCCGGACCCGGGCCTCCAGGAACGGCCGGGTGACCGAGGCGACGATCAGCCCGGTCCGCGCCGGTCGCCACGGGGCTCCGTCGAGGAACCAGTGCATCTCCCCCATGTCGACCATCGGGATGCCGGCCGAGGACAGTTCCTCGGTCAGCCCGGGGAACAACCGTTCCAGCGTCTGCTGCCCCTGCGCGAGCAACGCGTGCGCGTGGGCGCCCTGCGGCACCCCGCGCCGCGCGTGCTCCGCACCGGTCAGCTCGTCCCGGTCCACCACGGTCACCTCGTCGTAGGCCTCGGCGAGAACCCGCGCGGCGAGCAGGCCCGCCATGCTGCCGCCGAGGACCACCGCGTGCCGCCCCACCTGTCCGCCCATCGTGGCCACCTCCTCCGCTTCCGTCGTGATCAGGCGTTTCCGGCGGGACTGTTCTGGTATGCGGCGATCTGCCACCGGCCGTCGCGTTCGACGACCACCCAGGTCGCCCGGATCGCCCGCTCGGCGGAGACCTCGGAGTCACCGGGCGCGAGGACCCCGCCCTTGGTGACCACCACCGCGACACCCGGGGCGAGGAGCCGGGCCTCCAGCGGCGTCCCGGCGACCCGGGTGCCGTAGTAGGGCACGGCGAACGCGCTCGCCATGAAGAACCGGATCTCGTCGCGCCCGCTCGCGTAGACACCGGGCAGGATCATGTACCCGTCGGGGGTGAACGCATCGGCGAACGTGGCGGCGTCGTGGTTGGCCCACGCGGCGACGATGCGCTCCGGCGTCGCCCGGGCCGCGGCCAGCGCGGCCTCCGACCGGCCGTCGTGCACGCCGACCGGTTCGGCTTCGACGTCGGCCACAATGGACGGCGAGTCGCTTTCGGACATGCTTCTTCCCTTCTCCGCGGGCGTGGCGCGTAACTGAAGCCAGAACACGAGGCGACCGGCACTCCACGGTCGGCCTCGCCACCGAATCGTCACACCCGTTTCCCGGGCCCGGCACCTTGCGTGTTGCGCTCCCGCGACCCCGCCGGGCACGGCAATCCAGGAGGTGTGCCGCCAAGTCCGCCGAACGCACGATGAACCGGCGGGGACAGCCGGCGCCTCGTTCGACCACCCGCCACTAGCCCTGAGGAGGACAGGTGGACACAGTCCACAAACCGGCCACGACCGAACTGGTCGACCGGGCCGCGAAACTGGTGCCCCTGCTGCGGGAGAAGGCCGCCTGGGCCGAGGAGAACCGGCGCCTTCCCGACGAAACGATCGAAGCGCTGGCCGAGGCCGGCATCTTCCGGATGCGGGTGCCCGCGCGTTACGGGGGATACGAGAGCGATGCCCGGACCATGCTCGCGGTCGCCGCCGAACTCGGCCGCGGCGACGGATCGGCGTCGTGGACGGCCTCGGTGTGGTGGATCACCACCTGGATGGCCGGGTTGTTCCCGGACGAGGTGCAGGACGAGGTGTTCTCGACGCCCGACGTCCGGGTGTGCGGGACCCTGAGCCCGAGCGCGACGGCCGTACCCGCGGACGGCGGGCTGCTGCTGAACGGCAAATGGGGTTTCATCAGCGGCGCGCTGCACAGCCACTGGCAGGTGGTCATCGCGATGTCGCCCACCCCGGACGGCGCCCAGCAGCCGATCATGGGCCTGGTTCCGATGTCCGATCTGCGCATCGTCGACGACTGGCACACCGCCGGTCTGAGCGGCACCGGCAGCGTCACCACGGTCGCCGAGGACGTGCTGATCCCCTATCCGCGCGTGCTTCCCCTGGCCGCGGTGCTGCGCGAGCAGTACGGTTCGAGGCTCA
This sequence comes from Amycolatopsis anabasis, assembly GCF_009765355.1. Classification (GTDB taxonomy): domain Bacteria; phylum Actinomycetota; class Actinomycetes; order Mycobacteriales; family Pseudonocardiaceae; genus Amycolatopsis; species Amycolatopsis anabasis. The sequence continues at coordinate 102,511 of NZ_VTHK01000007.1, forward strand.
ACGCGACCGCCCCGATCTTCCGGGCGCCACTGCTCCCGACCGCGTCCACGTCCTCGGTCGGCACCGTGATCGGCCTGGCCAGGGCGGCCCGGGAGCTCTTCCTCCAGCGGCTGCCGGAGCGGCGCATCACCTACACCGACTACTCGAGCCAGCGCGAGGCGCCGCTGACCCATCTCCAGGTGGCCGAGGCGACGCTGAGCCTGGACGCCGCGGAGTTCCACGCCCACCGGCTGGCCACCCTGGTCGACACCAAGGGCGCCGGCGACGAGCCGTGGACCGCCGAAGAGCGTGCCCGCGCCCGGGCCGACATGGGCCAGGTGTGCCGGCTCGGCAAGCAGGCGGTGGACATCCTGAACACCGCCAGCGGCGGGTCGTCGATCTACCGGACGGTGCCGATCCAGCGGATCGAACGTGACGTGCAGACGATCAACCTGCACGCCCTGATGCACCCGAACACGAACCTCGAACTGTTCGGCCGCGTGCTCTGCGGATTGGAACCGAACACGCTCTACTTCTGATCCGGATGCGGTAACACGCCGTTTCTCCGCATTTGTTCGGGCCGCGATCACGGCCCGAACAAATGGTTTCACCGGGCTTACGAAGGGGAGTTCCATGAAGGCTGCGGTCATTCCGGGCTTGAACGAAACGTGGGAAGTGCGCGAGGTGCCCACCCCGCGTCCGGGTCCCGGCGAGGTGCTGATCCGGGTGCACGCGTGCGGCATCTGCCACAACGACGTCCTGGCGACCCGGGGCGTGATCCCGTTCCCGGCGATCACGCCGGCGGTCACCGGGCACGAGCCGGTCGGTGAGATCGTCGAGGTCGGCGCCGGGGTCACCACCCGCGCACCGGGTGACCGGGTCGGCACGACCTGGGTGCAGTCCACCTGCGGCCGGTGCGACTACTGCCGCCGCGGCCTGCCCGTCTCCGGTCAGGCCGCGCTGAACTGCGCGGCGCCGGTGATGACCGGGTTCACCGCGCCGGGCGGGCACGCCGAGTACCTGGTCGCGGCCGCGGCGGCCACGGTGCTCATCCCCGAGGACCTGCCGGACGAGCTGGCGGCGCCGATGCTCTGCGCGGGATACACCAGTTGGAGTGCCCTGCGTGCGGCCGAACCGCGGCCCGGTGAACGCGTCGCGGTGCTCGGCATCGGTGGGCTGGGCCATCTGGCCGTGCAGTTCGCGAAGGCGTGCGGCCTGGAGACGGTCGCGATGACCCATTCGGCCGACAAGCACGACCTCGCCCGCGAACTCGGCGCCGATCTGGTGGTGGGTAACGGCGAGGAACTGCGGGCGGCCGGGGGCGCCGACGTGGTGCTGGTGACCGGGAACTCCTATCCGGCGGCCTCGGATGCCCTCCAGGGGCTGCGCGTCAACGGCCGGCTGGTCCTCGCCGGGATCGATCCGGCCGGCGCGTTCACCATCGCGCCGAACCTGGCACAGCCGTTCTTCGCCCAGCGCCAGCGGGTGCTCGGCGCCACGCACAACGGGCTGGACCTGCTGCGCGAGGCGCTCGACCTGGCGGCGTCCGGGGTGGTGACGCCCCGCGTCGAATGCTTCCCGGTAGCCGCGGTCGGCGAGGCGGTCGAAAGGGTCGCGAACGGAACCGTGCGATTCCGCGCGGTGGTCACCTATTGATTCTCGAAACAAGGCGAAGGAGCCGGATATGCTCCAGGCGAGCGAGGCGTTCAGCGGGTTCTCGGTCGACGACCTGCAGAAAGCGCAGAAGTTCTACGGCGAGAAGCTCGGGCTCGATGTGGTCAGAAAGTACGGCCAGCTCCAGATAACGCTGGACGAGGGGCGGAAACTTCTCATCTACCCCAAACGGGACCACGTTCCGGCGACCTATACCGCGCTGTACTTTCCGGTGACCGATATCGAAGCGGCGGTCGACGATCTCGCCGGCCGCGGTGTCGTGTTCGAGCACTACGCGAAGCCCAAGACCGACGCGAAGGGAATCTACCGCGGCCGGGGACCGAAGATCGCTTGGTTCAAGGATCCCGCGGGGAACGTGCTTTCGGTTCTGGAAGAGAAATAGTCCCGGCCGGATGGAATCCGAGATCCCGGCGAAGGCGCGGCGCTGGGCGGTGGTGACCGGGCTGGCGGGTTTCCTGCTCGCGGTTTCCCTGCCGTTCCTGCCGGCGCGGTTCACGGTGACCACCGTGGAATGGCCCACCGCGCAGGGCACCCGGTCGCTGTCCGCGCCGCTGGTGAGCTACTCGCCGGTGCGGCTGGACGTCACCGTGCCCTGCGCGACGGCGCACGCGCTGGACGCCCGGCTGCCGGGCCCGGGAGTCCTGGTGTCCACCACCCCACCGGGTTCCCCGCCCGGCGCCGCCACCGGATTCAGCCTGCGGGTGGACGCCGGGCGGCTCGTCGTCCGGAACCGCGGGCAGGAACCGGTCGTCGCCGCCCTGCCCGCCGGCGCCTGTTCGATCAGGGCCATCTCGACGGCCGAGCACACGGCGGTGTCGCTCGGCGAAACGCCGCTGCTGGTCCGTTCCGGCGACGAACGTCCCCAGCTGACCGGGATCTTCTCCGATCTCGACGCGGCGACCGACGACGTCCACGGGCTCGCGGTCCGGGCGCGGGTGGACGACCGGTTCGACTCCGATCCGTCCTCGCTCAAGCTCACCGTGGCCGGGCTGGCCATCCTGGCATGCGGCGGGGCCGGGTTCGCGCTGCGTGGTCTGGACCGCGGTACGCGGCCGCCCCGCGCACGTCCCCGTCGTTTCCGTCCGCGCCGCCCCGGCCCGGCCGACGTCGTGGTCGGGGGCGCCCTGGCCGCGTGGTGGCTGATCGGTCCGCTGACGCCGGACGACGGGTACGTGCTCACCATGGCCCGCGACCGGGCGGCCGCCGGTTACGTGCCGAACTACTTCCGCTGGTTCGGCTCGCCGGAGTCGCTGTTCGGCTGGTTCTACGACGGTTACGCGTTGTGGGCTCGGGTGTCGACGTCGGTGCCGTGGCTGCGCCTGCCCTCGCTGCTGCTCGGGGTGGCCACCTGGTTCGTGCTCAGCCGGATGCTGTTACCCCGCCTCGGTTCCCGGATCCGGCGGGCGAAGGTCGCGCGGTGGGCGGCGGCCGCGGCCTTCCTCGCGTGCTGGCTGCCGTTCGACGCCGGCCTGCGCGCCGAACCGGTGGTGGTGCTGTTCTCCGCGCTCGCCCTGGCCGGGGTCGAACGCGCGGTGGCCACCCGGCGGCTGACGCCGCTGGCGCTGGCCGCCGTTTCCGCCGGGCTGGCCGTGGCGGCGATCCCGAACGGCCTGCTGGGCCTGCTCCCGTTCGCCGTCGCTCCGCGGCCCCTGGTGCGCCTGGTCCGCGCCCGCGCAACGGAACACGGCGGGCTTTCCGTGCTCGCGCCCCTGCTGGCCGCCTTCGCCACGATCCTGGTGGTGATCTACTGGGACCGCACGTGGCAGTCCGTTGTGGACGTGACCCGGCTGCGGTTCGAACTCGGTCCCGCGCACGGCTGGTACGACGACTACCTCCGCTACCTCGATCTGTTCAGCGAAACCGTTTCGGGCTCGATCGCCTACCGCTTCCCGGTCCTGGTCATCGCACTGTGCCTGGCCACCTGCACGGTGGTCACCCTGCGCCGCCGGATCCGCGGGCTCGCGCCTGGGCCGGTCCGCCGCCTGCTGGCGATGACCGCGCTGTCCTTTGTGGTCCTGATGCTCGCGCCGACGAAACTCTCCCACCACTTCGGCGCCTTCGCCGCGCTCGGCGGTGCGCTCGGCGCGGTGACCGCGGTGCTCACCGGCCCCGCGGTGCTGCGCTCGCGGCGCAACCGCGCGCTGTTCGCGATGGCGCTGCTGGTGGCCTGCGCCTTCGCGCTGTCCGGGCCGAACGCGTACTGGTACCTGTCCGGCTGGGGCGTGCCGTGGGCGGACCGCGTACCGGAGCTCGGCGGGATTCAACTCCGCACGGTCGTGCTCGGCCTGGCGGCCGTCGCCGGGATCGTCGCGCTGGCCGAGCATCTGCGCACCGCCCGCCGCGGCGCGCACCGCAGGCCGCGGGCCCGCTTCGTCGCGCTGCCGCTGGTGTGCACGCTGGCGGTCCTCGGCGAGTTCGCCTCCACCGCGATCGGGATGGCGCGGCAGCGCGACGGTTTCAGCTTGGGCCTCGACAACGTCTCCGCGCTGACCGGCGGCGGTTGCGGGCTCGCGGACCACGTCCTGGTGGAAACCGATGCCGCGGCCGGGGTGCTTCCGGTGTCGCCCGGTCAACCGCCGTCCGCCTGGGTCGACGACGGAAGCGGTTCGTCGCGCACGCCGTGGTACGAACTGCCGCCCCCGCGGGCTCGGGCCGGGCTGCCCGTGGTGCTCCCGCTGCCCGCCTCGGCGGGCGAGCTGACCGTCGAGTTCGGACAGCCGGGGCGTCCGGCGACCCGCCACCCGGTCCCCCGCTCCGGTGCGCCCGAGGCCCGGATCCCGGTGGACGGCGAGGCCACCGCGGTCCGTTTCCTGGCCGCCACGCACGATCTCCGGGAGGCGATCGGCCCGCCGCGCGTGCCGCGGGTCCGGACGCTGACCGAGGTCGTCGGCGACGCGCCCGTCCTCATCGACTGGCCCGCCGCGTTCCCGTATCCGTGCGTCACCGTGGCCGGGATCCGGGACGGCATCGCGGACGTGCCCCGGTACCGCATCGACGGTTCCGCCGACTTCCGGTTCTCCGGCTGGTCGTGCCCGGAGAAGGGCGGCCCGTCCGGCTGGCTGAACGTGCTCGCCACCGCTCGCGTCCTGCCCACCTACCTGTCCGGCCAGCCCGGCCGCGACTGGGGCGAACTGCGGGTGCTGGAGCCCTACGCGCCGCAGGCGCTGCCCGCGGCGGCCGCGCTGGTCCGGTCGATCGAAGAACACCCCGGCACCTGGTCCCCGGGGCCGCCGAGCCGGACCGTCTCCCTTCCCCCGGGCGGCACCAGTGGTGACGACGTCACCGGGTTCCTCTGCACCGGCGGTTGACGCCCCGCGAAACCCTTGAGGAGAAACGAATGTACGACTACGTCATCGTCGGCGCGGGTTCGGCGGGCTGTGTGCTCGCCGCACGGCTGAGCGAGGATCCCGGGGTCACGGTCTGCCTGGTCGAGGCCGGACCGCCGGACACCGCGGAGGAGGTGCACATTCCCTACGCCTTCGCGAAGCTGTTCCGCACCGGACTCGACTGGGACTACGACACGCACGACGAACCGTTCTGCGAGAACCGCCGCATCTACCTTCCCCGCGGGCGCGTTCTGGGCGGCACGAGTTCGATGAACGCGATGGTGTACATCCGCGGGAACCGGGCCGACTACGACGACTGGAACCAGCCGGGGTGGAGCTATGCCGAGCTCCTGCCCTACTTCCGGCGATCCGAGGACAACGAACGCGGCGCCGACTTCTACCACGGCGCCGGTGGGCCGCTCGGCGTCGCCGAGGGCCGGTCGCGGAACCCGATGACCACCGCGTTCGTCGAGGCGGCGCTCCAGGCGGGATACCCCGCGAACGACGACTTCAACGGCCCCGCGCAGGACGGTTTCGGGCGCTACCAGGTCACCCAGCGCGCGGGGAAGCGGTGCAGCACCGCGGCCGGCTTCCTCCGCCCGGCGCTGCCCCGGCCCAACCTCACCGTGGAAACCGATCTCCAGGTGCACCGCGTCCTCGTCGAGAACGGGCGGGCGGCCGGGATCACCGGGCAGCGGTTCGGGCAGGCGCTGACGATCCGCGCCGAACGGGAGGTCATCCTCGCGGCGGGCGCCTACAACTCCCCGCAGTTGCTCATGCTCTCCGGGATCGGCCCGGCCGATCTGCTGCGGGCGTTCGGCATCCCGGTGGTGCTGGACCAGCCGCAGGTCGGCGCGAACCTGCAGGACCACCCGCAGACCAACCTCAACTTCCTGCACTCCGAACCGGTCAGCCTGATGGTCACCGCCGAGGAGCGGTACATCCGCCAGTTCGTCCTGGAGCGCAGCGGTCCGCTGACCTCCAACGGGCCGGAGGTGGGCGGTTTCGTCCGCACCCGGGACGGGCTCACCGAGCCGGACGCGCAGTTCCACGTCGCACCGATGATGTTCGCCGAGGGCGGCCTGGGCAGCCCGACCAGTCACGCGATTTCCTACGGCGCCTGTGTCCTCAAACCGCTCAGCCGGGGCACCGTGCACATCGTCTCCCCCGATCCCACGGCGAAACCCCGCATTTCGCACAACTACTACGCCGAACCGGCCGATCTCGACGTCGCGGTGCGCGGGCTGCGGATCGGGCTGGAGATCGCCCGGCAGGAGGGATTGGCACGGTACACCGAGAAACTCCACCTGCCACCGGAGTCCGAATCGGACTCGGATCTGCGCACGCACGTCCGCCGTTACACGCAGACGCTGTTCCACCCGGCCGGAACCTGTGCGATGGGAACGGTGGTGGACGCCGAACTCCGGGTGCGCGGGATGGCCGGGCTCCGGGTCGTCGACGCCTCGGTGATGCCCAGCCTGGTCCGCGGCAACACCAACGCGCCGACGATCGCCATCGCCGAGAAGGCCGCCGATCTGATCCGGGGAGCGGAGCCGCTGCCAGCGGCGTCGTTGGCGTAGTTCGGGGAGGGACGCCCGGGCTTCCCTCCCCACGCCGGGAGTCAGCCCACGGTCCGGAAGAACGCGCGCACGTCGCCGACGAACTCCTCGGGCCGTTCCAGCGCGGCGAAATGGCCGCCCCGGTCGAATTCGGTCCAGTGCACGATCTTCGGCAGGTCCCGATCCGCGATGCGGCGGATCGGCGGCAGGATGTCCCGGCCGAACACGGCCACGCCGACCGGCGTCGTGATCGGCCGGGGCACGCTGTCCGCACCGCCCACGCGGCGCAGATCGGCCGCGCCCTCGTAGTAGTGGTGCGCCGAGGATCCCCCGGTTCCGGTCAGCCAGTAGATCGTCACGTTGGTGAGCAACCGGTCGCGGTCGACCGCTTCTTCCGGCACCGCCGAGCAGTCGGTCCACTCCCGGAACTTCTCCACGATCCAGGCGAGTTGCCCGACCGGCGAATCGGTCAGCGCGTAGGCCAGGGTCTGCGGCCGGGTCGACTGCAGTTTCATGTAGCCGGACAGTTCGTTCTCGAACCGTTCGAGCTTCGCCAGCCGCTCCCGGTCGGTCTCGTCCAGCTCCGCCAGTTCCGCGGGATCCCCGGACGGGAAGGTGAGCAGCATGTTCACGTGGATGCCCAGGACGTGCTCGGGGTCGATCCGGCCCAGTTCCAGCGCGATGACCGCACCGGCGTCGCCGCCCTGGGCGCCGTAGCGGTGGTATCCGAGGCGGCGCATCAGCTCGGCCCACGCACCGGCCACCCGGCGCGCGTTCCACCCGGTTTCCACGGTCGGCCCGGAGAAGCCGAAACCGGGGATCGAGGGGAGAACGAGGTGGAACGCGCGGGCCGGATCGCCGCCGAAGGCCCGGGGATCGGTCAGCGGGCCGATCACGTCGAGGAATTCCGCGATCGAGCCGGGCCAACCGTGGGTGAGCACCAGCGGCAACGCGTCCGGCTCCGGGGACCGCACGTGCAGGAAATGGATCTTCGCCCCGTCGATCACGGTGGTGAACTGCGGGAACCGGTTGAGCTCCCGCTCCGCGCTCCGCCAGTCGTAGGTGGTGCGCCAGTACTCCGCGAGTTCCCGGAGGTAGGCCTCCGGCACGCCCCGGGACCAGCCGACGCCCGGCAGTTCCCCGGGCCACCGCGTGGCCGCGATCCGTTCCCGGAGGTCGTCGAGTCTTTCCTGTGGAATATCGATAAGGAAGGGATGCATTACTCACCTGTTTGATCGCATACGACGGTCCACAACGGACAGAAGTCGAAGAATTGCGCCGATCGTCGACGTCGGCGAACATTCACACTAGCCAGAATTAAGGGTGAATTGAAGCAATTGTCCGGGCGCGATCAATTGCGGCAATCTGGGAGATGGGCGGGGCGGTGCGGGGTTGCTACGTTCGTGCTGAGGCGGCGAAGGAATCGTCGGCATCCGCGCTGAAGATTGGAGTGGGTTCGTGACAATCTCTCCCACGGCACCGCCGGACTCGGTCGCGGCGCCCGAGCTGGAAGCCCGGGACCGCCGCCATCTCATCCACCCCCATCAGCGCGACGCGCGCGACGAGCGGTCGGTGATCGTCCGCGGTGCGGGATGTGTGGTCTGGGACGCCCACGGCACCGAACTGCTCGATGCCACCGGCGGCGCCAACTGGCTGTGCCAGGTCGGGCACGGCCGCCGGGAGCTGGCCGAAGCGGCCGCCGAGCAGATGACCCGGCTGGAGTACTTCACCAGTTTCGACGTGTTCTCCAACGACAAGTCCATCGAGCTGGCCACCCGGCTGGCCGATCTCGCCCCCGAGGGCATCAACCGGGTGTTCTTCACCTGCGGTGGTTCGGAAGGGGTGGACACCGCGATCAAGGCGGCCCGCCTCTACCACCACCGCGGGGGCGAGCCCGACCGCACCTGGATCCTCGCCCGGCGGTTCGGCTACCACGGCGCGACGTACGGCAGCGGCACCGCCACCGGGTTCGACGGGATGCAGCACGCGGTCGGGCCGAACCTCCCGCACGTGGCGAAGCTGACGCCCCCGCACCCCTACCACGCCGAGTGGTACGACGGCCGCCCGCCAACCGACTTCCTCATCGACGAGCTGGCGCGGACCATCGACCGGATCGGCCCGGGCCGGATCGCCGCGATGATCGGCGAACCGGTGATGGCCGGCGGCGGGGTGATCACGCCTCCGGCGGACTACTGGCCCCGGGTGCGGCAGCTGCTCAGCGAGCACGGCATCCTGCTCATCGCCGACGAGGTGGTCACCGCCTACGGCCGGACCGGTTTCTGGTTCGATTCGCCCCGGCGCGGGATGGCGCCCGATCTGATCGTCACCGCCAAGGGCGTCACCAGCGGTTACCTGCCGCTCGGCGCGGTACTGCTGAACGACGCGATCGCCGATGCGGTCACCAGCGGCGACGGCTTCTTCCACGGGTACACCTACTTCGGCCATCCGGTCGCCTGCGCGGTCGGCCTGGCCAACCTGGCGGTGCTGGAAGGGGAAGGCCTGATCGATCGGGCGGCCACGATCGGCGACTGGTTCCGGGCGGAACTCGCCGGCGCCGCCGAACTGCCCGTCGTCGGCGACATCCGGGTCGAAGGCGCGACCGTCGGCGTCGAACTGGTCACCGACCGGGAGACCCGCGAGCCCCTCCTCGCCGGCGCGGCGGCCACCGAGGTGCGGCGAGCCCACCGGGTCGTCGTGCGCGACTACGGGAACACGATCGTGCTCGCCCCGCCGCTGGTGTTCGAACAGCAGCAGGCCCGGCGCGCGGCGGCCGCGGTGACCGAGGTGCTGACCAGGCTGCGTCCGGACGGGAGCCTGCTGCCCCGCTGAGCCACCCGAACACCCGGGTTGTGCGCGCCGTCCGGCAGGGCGCGCACAACCCGGGCCCGGTCTTGAGCCCGTCCCATCGTGCGGTGGTTACGCGAGCAGGAGGAAGCCCATGCCCACCACCCTCGGTTCCCTCCGGCGGCTCGTGCTCACGCCCTCGCTGGCCAAGGTGAGTTTCGCCGCGCGGGGGTTCCGCACCACCGACCCCGAGGTCACCCGCCGCCTGGAAGCGATCCCGCACGCCGTGATCTGCGGGTTCGAATGGGGTATCGACGCGCGCGACCAGTGGGAGGTCGAGCGCCGGCTGGCGATGGTCGAACCCGAGTTGCTGGGTTTCGCCTACGAGGGGGTGACCATGGCGTTCACCGTGCTCGACGCCATGGGCGGCGGTCACCACACGCGCGACCTGCTCCGCGGTCCGGGGCGGCGGCACATCCTGCTGGCCTACATCGGGATCGGCTTCGCCATGGCCCGCCTACCTCGTCCACTGTGGACGAAAGTGGTCCCGGATCTCACCGGTTCCCCGTACTACCCGACGATGAGCTGGCTCGCCGTCGACGGGTACGGGTTCGACCGGGCGTACTTCGACACGCGGCGCTGGGTGGATCGGCAGGAGGTGCCGAAACCCTATCCCTGGGAAGGGGCGCCGGAGTACTTCCCGCGTGCGGTCGACCAGGGCATCGGGCGCGCCCTGTGGTTCATCCACGGCGCGCGGCCCGACGACGTCACCGCGGCGGTGGCCCGGTTCGACCCGGCGCGGCAGGCCGATCTGTGGAGCGGGGTGGGCCTGGCGGCCACCTTCGCGGGCGGTTGCGCGGCCGAGGATCTCGGCAAGCTGCGGGACGCGGCCGGCCGCTGCCGCTCCTGGCTGGGCCTGGGCGCGGTCTTCGCCGCCCGCGCCCGCGCGCTGGCCGAGTTCGTGCCGCCGCACACGGCGGAAATCGCGGCCGCGCTGACCGGCCTCTCCGTGGACGACGCCGTCGAGCTGGCCGACCGCACGGCCGTCGACCCGGACCACCGGGCAGCGGTGCCGAACTACGAGGTCTGGCGCGAACGGATTCGCGGTCAACTCGACGAAACGGATTCCTGAGCCGCACACGGCAATTCACCGGTCCGCCGAGCATTTCCGAAGTAGAAAACCCACAGGCCGGGCTGCGACGATCAGTCCAGCACTCCGACAGGGAATGAACCGAGGAGCGGGGGATAATTGTCCAGCACTTGGAGGGCGTTGGTTCGCCGTGCCCTGACACCGAGTTTCACGCAGACCACGATGGCGAAACGTGGTTTTCACATCAAGAACGAATCCAGTAAAGAGCTACTCGAAACGGTGGGCGTATCGTTTCTCACCGGTTACGGTTACGCGGCGGAAGCCAAGTCCACCAGCACCGCGGAAGAGCGCCTCGAAGACCTGCCCACCCGGTTCCGCGGATTCGCCTACGAGGGCGCCGCGATGGGGTTCACGGTGGTCGACGCGCTGCCGTTCACCAGCGGCCGCCGGGTGACCGAGTTCCTCCGGGGCCGGGGCGAGGACCACATCTACATGGCCTACATCGGCGTCGGCTGGGCCATGGCCCGGCTGCCGCGGTTCCGCTGGCCCCGCATCGAGTCCCTGGACCCGACGCTGCGCTGGTTCCTGCTCGACGGCTACGGCTTCCACCAGGCCTACTTCCACACCGATCGCTACGTGCACGAGCAGTACGAGGATCCGGGGTTCACCTGGCCCGACGCACCGGCGTCCTATGTGGGCAGGGTGCTCGATCAGGGCATCGGCCGGGCGCTGTGGTTCGTGGCCGGCACCGATCCCGAACTCACCCGCACGTTGATCGAGAAGTTCACCGAACGGCGGCATGCCGATCTGTACAGCGGCGCGGGCCTGGCCGCCACCTACGCCGGCGGCGCCGATCCGCGGGAACTGCGGGTGTTCTGGGATCAGGCGGGCCAGTACCGGCCCCAGGTCGCCCAGGGCAGCGCGTTCGCCGCGGAGGCCCGGGTGCGCGCCGGGCTGGTGGTGCCGCACACCGGCCTCGCCACCGAACTGTTCTGCGGCATGTCACCGCACGAGGCGTCGCAGGTCTGCCTGCGAACCCGGCCCGAGCACGGCGAGGACGGGGTCCCGGGGCACGCGATCTGGCGGCAGCGCATCGCCGACGAATTCGTCTCACTTGGGAGGTGTTAGCACATGACCACGACTACTAGCTGGTTGCGCAGGCAACTGGCCGGGGTCATCGCTGTCGCGGTGGTCGTGATCGGGTACTTCGTGGTCAGCCTTCCGGCGACGGCCGATGCCGAGCTGGACCGCATGGCGAGCCGGTACGCGTTCACCCCGATGTCCATCGCGATGCCGGCGGCGGCCACGCAGCAGAACATCCGCAAGGTCAACCAGGACTACGAGCACATCCGCGCCTGGATCTCCTCGGTCGGGGCCGCGGTGGCGATGAACGATCTCGACGGGGACGGGCTCAGCAACGACCTCTGCCTCGTCGATCCGCGCAGCGACCAGATCGTGCTCACCCCGACCCCGGGTGCGCGGGCCGACCGCTACGCGCCGTTCGCGCTGGACCCCGCTCCCCTGCCGATGAACGACGTGCTGGCCCCGATGGGCTGCGTGCCCGCGGACTTCAACGAGGACGGCCGGCTCGACCTGCTGGTCTACTACTGGGGCCGGACCTCGATCCTGTACCTGGCCAAACCGGGCGCCACCCGGCTCGACGCGAGCGCCTACCAGCCCACCGAACTGGCGCCCGGCCCGAACTCCACCGGCGGCCGGTACACCGGTCCACAGTGGAACACGAACACCGCCACGGTCGCGGACTTCGACGGCGACGGGCACCAGGACATCTTCATCGGCAACTACTTCCCCGACGGCCCGGTGCTCGACGACAAGGCCAGCACCGGCGTCGAGATGAACCATTCCATGTCCCACGCGCAGAACAGCGGGCAGAAACTCCTGTTCCGCTGGACCGGCACGGCCGCGGGGGCGCCGACCTACCAGGGCCGCGACGACGTGTTCCCCGAGGAGGCGCGGACCGGCTGGTCCCTGGCCTCGAGCGCGACCGACCTCGACGGCGATCTGCTCCCGGAGCTGTACGTCGCGAACGACTTCGGCCCGGATCGCCTGCTGTACAACCAGTCCACCCCGGGCCGCCTCCAGTTCCGCTCGACGATCGGCGCGCACACCCCCGGGGTGCCCAAGTCCAAGCGGCTGGGCAACGACTCCTTCAAGGGGATGGGGGTCGACTTCGGCGACCTCGGCCACAACGGCCTGTACGACATGTTCGTCAGCAACATCACCACGAGCTTCGGCATCCAGGAGAGCAACTTCCACTTCAGCCCCACCGCCAGGGACCAGGCCGAGCTGCGCGCCCGGTTGAACGACGGCGAGGCGCCGTACACCGACCGCAGCGGGGAAACGGGCACCGCCTGGTCCGGTTGGGGCTGGGACGTCAAGATCGACGACTTCGACAACAGCGGCGATCCGGTGATCGCGCAGGCGACCGGTTTCGTCAAGGGCGGGGTCAACCGCTGGCCGCAGCTCCAGGAACTCGCCACCGCCAACGACGCCCTGCTGGACAACCCGCTGTGGTGGCCGAAGGTGGAAAGCGGGGACGACATCGCCGGAAACCAGACGCTGCACTTCTTCGTCAAGGGTTCCGACGGCCGGTACACGGATCTGGCGCCCCGGCTCGGCCTCGCCGTCCCGGTGCCCACCCGCGGCATCGGCACCGGTGACTCGGACGGCGACGGCCGGCTCGACTTCGCGGTGGCCCGGCAGTGGGAGGCTCCGGTCTTCTACCACAACGAAAGCCCGTCCCCAGGCGCCTTCCTGGGCCTGCGGCTGACCTACGACTCCCCCGCGGCCGCCGGACCGCTGCCCGCGACCGGTTCGCCGGTGATCGGCGCCGAGGTGACCGTGACGACCGCCGACGGCCGCAAGCACATCGGCCGGGTCGACGGCGGGAGCGGGCATTCCGGCAAGCGCAGCCACGAGGTCCACATCGGACTCGGCGACCAGGCTTCCGGACCGGTCCAGGTGCGCCTGCAGTGGCGGGACCGGACGGGCCAGGCACGGCAATCGGATCTGCGGATGAGTCCCGGCTGGCATTCCCTCCAGCTCGGCTCCCAGGCGAACGAGAGGTGACGGCGATGGCCGACCAGAAGACCAGTCCCCCGCGACACGACCCGAAGGTCGTCATCGCGTTGCGGAGATTCGCCATCTCGATCTCGATCTTCAACATCCTCGGCTACACCCTGCTCGGTTTCGAGCAGCCGTGGACGTGGCCGCTGGTCGCGATCGCCACGGCGTACGCCACCGAGATCGGGCTGGAGCTGATCGCGGCGCGGGCGGACGGACGCCCGCCCCGGTTCCTGGGCGGCGGTTTCCGCGGTGTCCTGGAGTTCCTCTACCCGGCGCACATCACCGGTTTGGCGCTGAACATGCTCACCTACGTCAACGACCAGATTCTGGTGATGATGTTCGGGGTCGTGGTGGCGGTGAGCGCGAAGTGGATCCTGCGCGCCCCGGTGCGCGGCAAGCTGCGGCACTACATGAATCCCTCCAATCTGGGCATCAGCGTGATCCTGCTGCTCTTCCCCTGGGCCAGCATCGCGCCGCCCTACCACTTCACCGAACACGTGAACACCTGGGTCGGCTGGCTCATCGTCGCGGTCATCCTGATCTCCGGGACGGTGCTCAACGCGAAGCTGACCGGCCGGATGTGGTTGATCGGCGCGTGGCTGATCGTGTTCGCGCTGCAGTCGATCGTCCGCGGACTGCTGTTCGACACCTCGATCCCGGCGGCGCTGGGCATGATGACCGGGGTCGCGTTCGTCCTGTTCACCAACTACATGGTGACCGACCCGGGCACGACGCCGTCGCGGCCGGGGGCGCAGGTGGCCTTCGGCGCGGGGGTGGCCCTGCTCTACGGGTTCTTCATGGTCGCGCACATCGCGTACGGGCTGTTCTTCGCCACCACCGCGGTCTGCCTGATCCGCGGGCTCTTCCTGTGGGGGCTGCACTTCGTGCACAAGGCGCGCGCGCAGCAGGAGGCGCGGGCGAACCTCGCCGCGGTGCCGGAACCGTCCGTTGTGGACGATTCGGGCGCTCGCGATCGGGTAGTGCGGGCATGACCAGCCAGATCAGCATGCGGCGCGCGCCGCGCGGGACCCTGCCCGGGCCCCCGCGCGGCGCCACCGCCCGCCTGCTGCGCGATCTGTTCACCGACCGGCTCACCCTGCTGTCCGCCGCGGCGGAGGAATACGGAGACGCGGTCCGGATCACGATCGGGCCCAAATCGCTCTACCTGTTCAACCACCCGGAGCACGCCAAGCACATCCTGGCCGACAACAACGCCAACTACCGCAAGGGAATCGGCCTCGCCGAGGCGCGCCGGGCCCTGGGTGACGGGTTGCTGACCAGCGACGGCGAACTGTGGCGGAAGCAGCGCGCCGCCATCCAGCCGGCGTTCCAGCACAAGCGCATCGCCGAGCAGGCCGCGGTGGTGGCCGAGGAGGCCGCCGCACTGGTCGCCCGGCTGCGCGAGCACCGGGGCGGCGAGCCGGTGGACGTGCTCGGCGAGATGACCCGGCTCACGCTCGGCGTTCTCGGGCGGGCGCTGCTGGACACCGAGATCGCCTCGTTCGGTTCCATCCGCGAATCCTTCGAAGCCGTGCAGGACCAAGCGATGTTCGAGGCGGTGACGCTCGGCTGGGTGCCGGCCTGGCTGCCGTTGCCCAGGCAGCGGCGTTTCCGCCGGGCTCGCCATCAGCTTCGCCGGATCGCCGAGGAACTCGTGGCCGAACGGCGAACGCGGCCGGGCACCGGCGACGACGACCTGCTCTCCCGGCTGGTCGCCGCGGCCGGGGCGGAGGGCGATCCGCGGCTCGGCGCGCAGCGCGCCCGCGACGAGCTGATCACCCTGCTGCTGGCCGGTCACGAGACCACCGCGAGCACGTTGAGCTGGTCGTTCACCCTCCTGGACCGGCATCCCGAGGTCCGGGAACGGCTGCGCCAGGAGGCCCTCGAGGTCCTCGGCGACCGGCTGCCCGCGTACGACGACTTGCACCGGCTGACCTACACCACGCAGGTGGTGCAGGAGGTCATGCGCCTCTACCCGCCGGTGTGGCTGCTCCCCCGGCTGGCGCGGGAGGCCGACGAGATCGGCGGCTACCGCGTCCCGCCCGGTGCGGACGTCGTGGTGTGCACCTACACGCTGCACCGGCATCCGGCCTTCTGGGACCTGCCCGAGCGGTTCGATCCGGAACGGTTCGATCCGGCGCGCGCGGCGGACCGTCCGCGGTACGCCTACCTCCCCTTCGGCGCGGGTCCGCGATTCTGCGTGGGCAACAGCCTCGGCATGCTGGAGGCCGTGTTCGTGCTCGCGGTGGTCACCCGCGATCTCCGGCTGAGCACGCTTCCGGGCTACCGCGCGGTTCCGGAGCCGATGCTGTCCCTGCGGGTGCGCGACGGCCTGCCGATGACGGTGCGCCCCGCGGGGTGAATGCGGTTCGCTGTGAGGTGCCCGGCCGCGGCCGGGCACCTCACAGCGGCATGTTCCCGTGTTTGCGGCGCGGCCCGGCGGTGCGCTTGTCGCGCAACATGGCCAGGCCGCGGGCGACCGCCGAGCGGGTCTGCGCCGGGTCGATCACGTCGTCGACGAGCCCGCGTTCGGCGGCGTACTGCGGATGCATGAACCGCTCGGCGTAGTCGGCCGCCAGCTCGCGCCGGAGCCGCTCGGGTTCGGCGGACGCCGCGAGCTCGCGGCGGAACAGCACGTTCACCGCCCCCTCCGCGCCCATGACCGCGATCTCGTTGGTCGGCCACGCCAGGGAGAGGTCGGTGCCGATCGATCGGGAATCCATCACGATGTACGCGCCGCCGTAGGCCTTGCGGAGGATCACCTGGATCCGCGGCACGGTCGCCTCGCAGTACGCGTAGAGCAGCTGCGCGCCGTGCCGGATGATGCCCGCGTGCTCCTGCTCGGCGCCGGGCAGGAACCCGGGCACGTCCACCAGGGTCACCAGCGGGATGCCGAACGCGTCGCAGAACCGGACGAACCGCGCGGCCTTCTGCGCGGCGGCGCGGTCCAGCACACCGGCGAGCACCGAGGGCTGGTTGCCCACCACCCCGACCACCTCGCCGTCGATCCGCGCGAGCGCGCAGACCACGTTCGGCGCCCAGAGCTCGTGCGGTTCGAAGAAGTCGCCGTCGTCGACCAGTTCCTCGAGCACCGCCTTGATGTCGTAGGGCCGGTTCGGCTCCACCGGCACGAGTTCGGCGAACCGGGGCCGGTCGTCGGTCGCCGCGCCCCGCGGCGGGGTGCGCGGTGCGGGTTCCAGGTTGTTCGAGGGGAGCAACGAGACGAGGTAGCGCACGTCGGCCAGGCAGGACTCCTCGTCCTCGTGGACCACGGTGACCAGCCCGGACCGTTCCCCGTGCACTTCGGCGCCGCCCAGTTCGTCGTGGCTGACCCGTTCCCCGCTGACGGCCTCGACGACGTCGGGGCCGGTCAGGTACATCCGCGCCGTGCCGCGGACCATGAAGGTGAAGTCGGCCAGCGCGGGCGAGTAGGCCGCGCCGCCCGCGCACGGGCCGAGCACCACGCTGATCTGCGGCACCACCCCGGAGGCCTCGACCTCGCGCCGGAAGATCCCGCCGTAGCCGTCCAGCGCGAGCACGCCCTCCTGGATCCGGGCGCCACCGCTGTCGTTCAGCCCGATCACCGGCGAACCGGTGGCGATCGCGAGATCCATCACCTTGTGGATCTTCGCCGCGTGCGCGGCGCCCAGCGATCCCCCGAAGACCGTGAAGTCCTGCGCGTACACGAAGACACGGCGCCCGTCGATCGTGCCGGAACCAGCGATCACGCCATCGGTGTACGGGCGGTCCCCGTCCACCTTCGGCCCGCGCGCCTGGTGGCGGCGGTAGGGCTCGATCTCGGTGAACGAATCCTCGTCCAGCAGCAGGGCCAGCCGTTCCCGCGCGGTGTGCTTGCCCAGCGCCCGTTGCCGGTCCGCCGCCTCGGGGCGGCCTTCGACGATCTGCCGGCGCAGCAGGCGGTGTTCTTCGCGCAGCAGCCGCATCGAACGAGCCGAGGCCCGGTCCGGGAGCCCGTCGATCCGGCGCCCGTTCACCCCCGCCGTCATGCGGTGGCCGGATTCCCGGCGTTCTCCGCGTACGGCGTCAGGGCGAGGCGCAGGGCCTCGGGCACCCTGGCGGGGGCGGTCCGCGTGTTCGGTCCGCGCATGCAGGCGATCCGCTGCCGCCCGCGCGCCACCAACTCCTCCCGTCCGTCCCGGAGGGCCACGTAGTCGAAGCTGAACTGGATCTGGGTCTGGGTGAGCTCCTCCAACCGCATCCGGATGGCCAGCTCGTCGAACGCGGTGATCTCGGCGAAGAACTCGCATTCGACCCGCAGCGTGAAGAGCTTGAGATCGTCGCGCACCTCCGCCAGCACCGCGGGCGCCTTCTCCTTGAGGAACAGTTCGCGGCACCGGCCCTGCCAGCGCAGGTAGTTCACGTAGTAGACGTTCCCGACCAGATTGGTCTCCTCGAATCCGACGGTGTGCCGCATCTCGTAGTAGGCCGCCATGTCATTCCCCCTCGCCCGTCAGCACCGCGAAGACGACCGGATCCGGCCGGTCGTTCACCGCGGTGACCCAGGTGGCGACCCGCGCGTTGCCCGCGGACAGCGTCACCCAGCCGTCCGGATGGACCCGGTGCAGGGCGAGTTCCTGGGTGGTCGAACCGGTCTTGCGGACGCATTCCAGCGCGCTCCAGAGCCGGGTGCCCGCGACCGCCGCCGAGTCCCCGGTCTCGGCGGTCAGCAGGTCCCGGACCGCGAGCAGCCCGGGGCCGAGCAGACCGGCCCAGTCCGGTTCGCCCCGTTCGGCCGCCGCCTCGACATCGCAGGCCAGATCGCCGGATCCGAGCACGGCCAGGGTGAGCCCGGCCCCGTGCGAAGCCGACACCGTGACCCCGTCGACTTCGGGTTTGCCGTCCGGGCGGTACCGCGGGCCCGCCGGTGCCGCCAGCATCCGCCCGACGGCGAGCCGGGTCCGCGCGCGCCGCTCCTCGACGGTGGCCGCCGCACCACCCGCCGGATCCGGTTCGACGACCACGGCGGGACCGGCGCCGAGCACCCGTTCCAGGGCCCGCTCGAGATGGGGTCCCAGCATCGCGGGGACCCAGGGCCCGGCGCCGTCCCGCTTGCGAACCGCCCGCAGGACAAGCCCTTCCCACCGCTCGACGACGGTTCCGGTGAGGTCGCGCACGACCAGGTCGTAGACGTAGCTGTCCCCGTCCTGTGAGCGCTCGCGCGCGTCCAGCACCAGCGTCGCGGACTCCCGGTCCGCGGGTGCGGCGAGGTAGAGCCGGTCAACGCGCTGCGGCAGCAGGGTCGCGTCCGGCACGCAGCACTGGATGGCGTGCATCATCGCGTCGCGGGCGCCCGGATCGGCGAGGACCAGTTCCTGCGGCAGGAACGGCGCGAACCAGGAGCCCTGTTCCCCGGTGGCGATCTCCGCCACCGCCTGCCGCGCGCGCACCCGCCGGTAGCCGGTCAACCGCTGGAAACGCTTGCCCTGGAACAGGATTCCGCCGTACAGCTCGGTGGCCGGATCGACCGGGATCCGGGCTACGGCGCTTTCCGCCTCGGGCCCGGCGGGCGGTTCGGGCCGCGGGAACCGCAGCCGGGCGCGGAAGTGATCGGCCGCGAACCCGGTCTCGGAACTGCGCAGCACCACATCGACCGTGCCCGGCCCCTGGACCAGCCCCGCCAGCCGGATCGTGGTGGCGCCCGCCGGGGGGACCACCACCGGCCGGAGGAACTCGGCGTTCTCCAGCAACGGCGGCCCGGTGTGCTCGATCAGCACGCCCGCCACCTGGGCCATGGCTTCCATGCCCAGTACGGCCGGGAACAGCAGGGCCCCGTCGAGCAGGTGGTCGCCGAGGTAGGGATCGCTCCCGGCGGACAGGTCCGCCTCGGTGACCAGTTCGACGGACGGGTAATGCACCAGGACGCGGTCGGCGAACCGGCGCAGCGGCGTCTCCCGGGGTTCGAAGGTCAGCGTCGGCAGGCCCGCGGCCCGGCCGGTGACGACCAGCGGCGTGGCCGCGGGAACGGCGAGCAGCCGCCGCAGCGCGTCGATGCCCTGCTCGGTCGAGATCGGCGTGATGCCGTCGCGTTTCAACGACTCGACCACGCCCAGCCGTTCGCCCATCCCGGCGCCCGACCACACCGACCATTCCAGCGCCAGCACCCGGGTCCGCGGATGGCTCGCACCGAAGCGCAGCGCGAGTTCGGTCATCCAGTCGTTCGCGGTCGCGTAGTGCGCCTCTCCGCGCACCCCCGCCCGGCCGATGATGCTGCCGAAGGTCACCAGCAGCGCCAGCCGATCCGGCTCCACCGCGGCGAGGATCGCGCGCAGGCCGTCGACCTTGGGGGCCACCGTCGCGCGGAACGCCTCCTCGGTGAGGCCGGACAGCGCGACCGGTTCGTTGATCCCGGCGCCGTGCAGCACCGCGGTCACCGGGCCCAGCCCGGCCTGGATCCGGTCGACCGCCGCGCGGACCTGTTCGGGCGAGGTCACGTCGGCGCGCTCGTACCGCCAGCGGATGCCGGACGCCTCGATCCGGGCGAGGTTCGCACCGAGTTCGGCGTCCCCGGCCGGATCACTGCGGCCGAGCAAAGCCAGTGCGGCGCCCGAGTCCCGGGCCAGCACGAGCGCGCTTTCCGCGGTGATCCCCTTCCCGCCCCCGGTGACGAGCAGGACGTCCCCGGCGCCCAGCGGGGCGGGCTCCGCCGGGGTTTCGGCGAGCAGTCTCAGCCGCGGGATCGTCCGCGTGCCATCGGGGTCGTAACGCACCTCGGCGAAGTCCGTGGTCGCGGCCACCTCGGCCACCACCCGGCGCACCGCCTCGCCGAGCGCGCTCCCGGCCGGGGCCATCTCGGGCAGTTCCACGATCGTGGTGCGGACCGACGGCCGCTCCAGGTGCAGGGTCTTGGCCAGGCCGGATGCGCCGAACCGGTGCTGCACCACGACGAACCGGCTGCCCTCGGCCGCCGCCAGGGCCGCGCGACCGGCGTCGAGGAACAGCCCGAGCTGATCGGCGTCGCATTCCGCGGGGAGGCAGAGCAGCACCCCGTCGCCGAGCCCCGCACCGGCGAGGGCCGCGCGCAACGGCTCGGCCAGTGGATGGCCCGGCGGCGCGAACACCGACCAGTCGCCTTCGCCGGCGCCGTCGAATCCGCCCGCGCGGGCGGATTCGACGTACTCCACCGAGAACGGCCGCACCCAGGTGGCGAACCCGGGCGCCTCGCGCGCGGCCTCGTCGTCCGGGCGCGCGGTGTCGGAGAGCCGATCGATCAGCTCGGCGAGTTCGCCCAGGCGCGCGGTCGCGACGCTCGGCATGCCCTCCAGCGGCGGGCGGCCGAGGGTCCGGGTCACGTCGTTGACCAGCTGCCCGACCGTGATCGAGCTCAGGTGCAGATCGTCGAGCGGGTGGGTGTCGGCGGTGACCGTTTCCAGCGGCAGCTCCACCCGTTCGGCCGCGAGCTTCCGCAGCAGCGCGAGGGTGCCGGCCTCCCCGTCCGCCGTCGCGGGCACGGCGGCGGGCTCCACGGCTCCGGCGGGCGCGCCCGCCGGGAGGGCGCCGAGCGGGGGCGCCTGCTCGCAGAGGTTCGCGAGGAAGTTCAGCTCGCCGTCCAGCGCGAGCGGCCGCACCACCCGGTCCGCGAACAGGGCGTCGGTGTCCACCGGCGCGCCGAACGCGAACGCGGCGCCGACCACCCGCAGCACCGCGCCCAGGGAGTCGCTGTCGGTGTCGGTCGACAGCACCGGGGTGTCCGGCGCGATCTGCTGGAACAGTCCCGCCAGCACCCGGCCGGGCCCCACCTCGACGGCCAGGTCGCAGCCGCGCGCGGCGTTCGCGGCCGCCTCGTGGAACCGGACCGGGAGCACCACCTGGTCGCGCAGCAGCGCACGCAGGTCCACAGTGGACGGCAGGCGGTCGCCGGTGACCGTGGACAGCACCGGCCGGGCGAGCGGGGCGAAACCGAACTCGTCGAGGCGCTCGGTCAGTTTCGCGGCCGCCGGTTCGACGTCCCGGGAGTGGAACGCGTGCGAGACCCGGATCCGGGTCGCGGTCACGTTGTCGGCCCGGGCGCGGGCACACACCCGGGCCACCGCGTCCGACGGACCGGAGATCACCGTCTGGCCCGGCGCGTTGTACCCGGCGATGACCACGTCCTCGCCCGCCATCAGGCGTTCGGTGTGGTCCGCGGTGGTCGCGAGCCCCGCCATGGCCCCGCCCCCGCCGCTCGCCGTCGCCATGATCGCGCCCCGGACCGCGGCAAGCCGGAGCACCTCCCGTTCGGTCAGCGCGCCGCCCCAGTGCAGTGCGGTCAGTTCGCCCAGGCTGTGGCCGACGGCGGTGGCGGCCTCGATGCCCAGCCCGCGCAGCACCCGCACCGCGGCCAGGGAACCGGCCACGATCCGCGGCTGCGCGACCTCGGTGGCCACCTGATCGGATCCGGTGGGCAACGCGGCGATCCGGAAGATCTCCTCGGCGGCGGCGAACCGGCGGCGCAGCATGCCGACCGATCCGTTGCCCGAACCCTGGCCGGGGAACAGGAAAGCGATGCGGGGAGCGGTTCCCCGTCCGGCGAGGAAGACACCTTCGCCTATCGCGCTCGCGTTCGTCGTGCCCTCGTCCAGCAGGCCGAGCAGGCGGGTCAGCTTGCGTTCCGCGTCCTCCGGCTTGGCGGCGACCACCGCGGCCCGCCAGACGCGGCCGGCGAGCCGTTTGGCGAGCGCGCCCGCGAGATCGGTCAGTTCGGCGAACGACAGCCGGGGCACGAGCGCCGCCGCTTCGGCGATCCGGGCGCGGAGCCCGGCGGGATCGTCGGCGTCGAACAGCAGGAGTTCGACGTCCTGGCGGCCACCGGCCACGGATCGGGCGCGCTCGTCGAGGGTTTCCCGCCGCTGGGCGTCCGGCGCCTGGGTGAGCGCGACATGGGTGTTGATGCCGCCGAATCCCATCGCCGAAACCCCGGCCCGGATCGGCTGGTCGCCGGGCCACCGGACCGGGCCGGTCGGCACGTACAGGGCCGCGTCCGCGCCGAGCAGCAGCGGATGCGGGTCGTAGTGGCCGGTGGCGGGCGGGATCACCTGGTGGTGCACGGCGAGCGCGGCCTTGATCAGCCCGGCGACCCCGGCCGCGGCCTTCGTGTGCCCGATGTTGCCCTTGATCGTGCTGAGCGCGGCGGGCGCGACCGCCGCGTCCGCGTCACGACGCGCGCTGGACAGGGCGTCGATCTCGGTCGTGTCCCCCACCTCGGTGCCCGTGCCGTGGCCCTCGAAGTAGGAGACGGTCTCGACGCCGTATCCGGCCCGGGCGTACGCCCGCCGCAGGGCCAGACGGTGCCCGGCGGCTTCGGGGCGGGTGATGCCGCCCTTGCCGTCGGACGAGACGCCCCAACCGGTGATCGAGGCGTAGAGCCGCGAGCCGCGCGCGAGCGCGTCCTGCTCGCGCATCAGCACCAGCACCCCGCAGCCCTCCCCGGGCCAGAACCCGTTGGAACCGCGGTCGTACACCTTCATCTCACCGGTGGCCAGGGCGCCGACCTTGGCGAAACCGATGGTCTCGAAGGGATCGATGGACAGATCGACGCCCCCGGCGAGTGCCACGTCGAGATCGCCCTCGATCAGCGCGTTCGCCGCCGTGGTGACCGAGAGCAGCGACGACGAGCACGCGCCGTCCACGGTGAAGCCCCCGCCCGCCAGATCGAAGTAGTTGCAGATCCGGCCGGCGATCGTGTTCGCCAGGCCACCGGCCAGGGTGTCCTCGCCGACCTCGGGGAACGGCGCCTTGTACTGGCGCTCCAGATCCGCCAGGAAGGAGCCGAGTTCCGCGGCGTCCCAGCCGCGGGCGGCCAGTGCGGCCGCCACGGTCCGGCGCACGTACGGCCACCGCAGCCGCAGGACGTTCGCCCGGGAGAACTCCCCGGTGAGGCTGTTGCCGAGGATGACCCCGGTGGTCCGCCTCGGCAGCCCCCGGCCACCGGGGAATCCGGCGTCGGCCAGTGCCCGGGCGGCCACGTCCAGCGCGAGCCAATGGGTCAGATCGGTCGCCCGGAACGTGCTCCCGGCGATCTTGTAGCGGACCCGGTCGAACTCGAAGTCGCGCAGCACCGCGGCTTTGTCCACGTAGCTGCGGTCCGGGGCCGCCGGATCGGGCGACCAGTAGTCGTCGCGGTTGAGTCGTTCGTCGGGTATCCGGCGAAAGGCGCGGCGACCGGCCAGCACGTTGTCCCACAACTCGTCCGGTGAACCGGCGTCGGGATAGGTGAGTCCAATCCCGACGATCGCGATACGTTCGCCCCTCATTCCGCCGCACTCCCCTTGGTATGGATTCGGATCAGGATCGGGTGCCGCCGCGGTCAGCCCGGTGTGTTCGCGAACTGCCCCGGCACGCGGCCGGGTCCGGCGGGCCCGCGATAGGCCTGGGCGATGTCGAGCCACGCGTCGGCGTCGGCGCCGGTCGCGACCAGGGCGAGATCGTCCCGGTGGCGCCGCCGGGTCACCAGCAGGCAGAAGTCCGCGGCGGGCCCGGTGATCTTCTGCGGCGCGTCGGCGGGGCCGAACTCCCAGCGAGCGCCCGAGGGAGCGGTCAGTTCGAACCGGAATTCGGTGTCCGGTGGCGTCAGCCCGCGCGCCTGGTAGCCGAACTCCCAGGTGCGGACGGCGAACCCCGCCAGGTACCGGAGCCGATCGGTCCGCCGGCGGCGGATCCCCAGGGTGTCGGCGATGTCCTGGCCGTGCCCGAACAGTTCCATCATCCCGGCACAGGCCAGGACCTCCGGTGGCAACGGGTTGACCAGCCAGGGCACCAGCCGCCCCGCCGGAACGGCGGCGAGCGCCTTGATCGAGGCGTCGCGTTCGGACCGCCAGCGGGCCAGGAGGTCCGCCGGTGAGTGGCCCGCGTAGTCGGCGAGCGCGTCGTCGACCGCCTGCGCGAATCCCCTGGCGCCGATGCGCTCGGTGACCCCGCGGAACGCCTCGGGGTCCGCGGCCGCCATCCCGGCGATCCGGAAGATGAAGGCCACATGCCCGACCTGGTCCCGGATCGTCCAGCCGGGCGCCGGGGTCGGGAGGGACCAGCTCGCCTCGTCCAGTCCGGTGACCATGGCGTCGAACTCTTCGGCGTCCGCGGTCAGGTTCGCGATGGTGTCCTGCAGCATTGTCACCCGTCTGCCCTCGCTGGAAGTCGTTGCCCTGATTGCCGCAGAGCCAGCTTCACCCGCCGAAGCCGGACTCTGCTTCTCCTGTGATGCCTTCACGAATGTTCTTGCCGCGCCTGGCGTACCGGGCTCAGCCAGGAGCCGACCCGGCGCGCGGCGGCCAGGCTCGCCCACGAGGTCAGTCCGAGGAGGACGTCGTCGCCGGGCCGGTCCCGGCGGAACTCCGCGATCACCGGTTCGTCGATCTGGTAGGCCGCCAGGGCGGTGAGCAGGGCGAGCCGCCCCGCCGGACGGTCCCGCTCGGGCAGTCCGGCCACCCTGGGTTCGAGCCAGCTCCGGCTGATCCCGGGCGCGCCACCGGTCCATTCGTCCAGTTCGCCGAGCACCAGGTCCCGGACCGAGGGCGGAACGGCGTCGCGGCCCGCCTCCTCGATGGCCGCGTTCGTCCGGGCGAACGCACCGGCGAGCACCCGGTGCCCGCCCGCCCAGGCCCGGATGTCGGCCGGTTCCGGCGCCGCGGGCAGCAGGCCCAGCGAACCACCGGGCCGCAACGACCGGTCCGCCCGCCCGAGCAGCAGCCGGCCCACCGTCCTGCGTGCGTAGTTCCGCGCCATCGCCGGAACTTCCGGTGGCAGCGGCGAATCGCCGAGGAAGATGGCGACCATGCGGTTGAGGTAGTGGAACGTCACCGCGACCCCGGTCAGTTCCGGCGCCTGGTCGTCCGGGACGGGTGGCGGGCGGCCGGTACCGGCGCTCGCGCTTTCCCGCGCCCACCGCGCGATCGAACGCAGCCCGGGGTCGGTGACCGAGTCGATCCCGTCCCCGGCAACCGATTCGGCGTCCGCGCGGGTGACCAGTCCGGCCAGGACCGAACCGTGCACGTCGACGCAGTACGGGCAGGCATTGGCCAGCGACACCGCCGCGGCCACCGCCTCCTTGGCCGCACGGCTCGCGATTCCGTCCGCCAGCAGGGTTTCCCGCAGCATCAGCCAGCTCCCGACCAGCGGCCCGGGCGCGGCGGAATGCAGGGCGACCGGTGGCGCGAGCATGCCGAAGTCGCGTTCCACCTGACCGTAGACCTCGCCGACCAGGCCGCTCGCCGCGTTCGGCGGAACGACCTGGACGTGCCGGACCTGGGTGAGCGCGCGGCGCAGCGCCAGCTGCAGGAAGGACGGCCTCATCCACCGACTCCGCTCGCCGCGCTGTCCGGTGCGGGGGCGCCGTAGCGGACGTCGATTCCGCGTTCGCGGGCGGCCCGCACGATCCCCGGCATGGCGCGTTCGGCCAGGGCCGCGATGGTCATCGCCGGGTTCACCGTGAGCGCACCCGGAACGGCGGAACCGTCGGTGACGAAGATGCCCGGATGGCCGCGCAGTTCGTGGCGCGGATCCAGGGCCGAGGTCGCGGGGTCGTCGCCGATGCGGCAGGAGGCCAGCGGGTGGACGGTGTAGGCGCCGACCACGTCGTTCGTCCACGGCGCCACGGTGGCCAGCCCGTCGCGTTCCAGGATGTCCCGGACCTCGGCGTCCGCCTGGGCCCATCCGCGCAGGGTGTTCGGGGTCGGGTCGTACCGCAGTGAGCCCCGCCCCAGCATCTGCTGGGAGATCCGGTACGCGTTGCCGGTGGCCGGGGGCGGGCCGAACACGCCTTCGTTGTCGTCCTCGGTCATCTGGAAGATGGTCAGCCAGGACTGCCAGCTCTTGAGCATCTCCTTCTTGGCCGCGCCGAACCAGGTGGGCTGGGCCTGGCCCGGAACCTGCGCGAGGATCGTGCCGAGCCCGGGCGGGAAGTAGAGCTGCTCCAACGAGTACCGCGAGTACTCCGGCAGCGTTTCGTCCAGGCGGTCCCAGGACGCGACGGTCGGTCCCTTGCCGATCTGGTTGGCGCCGTAGGCGAGGCCGTCGCCGCGGTCGAGGCCGAGCACCTCCCGCACCCGGTCCTCGTTCAGCACCGCGGTGTTCAACCGCTCGCCGTTGCCGGAGAAGTACCGCCCGACCGCCCGGGGCAGCTTCCCCAGTTCCGGTTCGGAGCGTTGCAGGATCACCGGGGTGGCGCCGGCTCCGGCCGCCAGGACGACCAGTTTCGCGTCGATCGCCCCGCTCCCGGTGTGCACCCGGTAGTCCTCGTCGTCGACGATCTCGTAGTGCACCCGGTAGCCGTCGTCCGTTTTGGACAGTCGCTGCACCTCGTGCATCGGCCGGATCCGCGCGCCGTGCGCGAGCGCCGCCGGAAGGTAGTTGGTCAGCAGGGTCCGCTTGGCGTCGAACCGGCAACCGGCCATCATCCAGTTGCAGTTGGTGCAGAGCGCGTTGTCGATGGCCACCGGGGTGGGATTCGCCGTCCGGCCCGCGTGGCGGCAAGCGGCCGCCCAAAGCCCACCGGCGTAGGAGACGTCCTCCCAGGTCTGCCTGGTGACCGGCAGCGCCTCGGAAACCCGGTCGTACCAAGGGTCCAGGGTGTCCCGGGTGAGTTCGGCGGGCCACATCCGCCGCCCGATCGAACCGTGCCGCTCGAAGACGAACCGCGGCGCGCGGGGCATCGCGGCGAAGTAGACCACGCTGCCGCCGCCGACGCAGTTCCCGCCGAGGATGCTCATCCCGTCGCCGACCACGAAGTCGAAGATCCGGGTGTAGGAGGAGCCGAGCAGGAAGTCGTGCTCGAACTCCGCGCTCTCCAGCCACGGGCCGCGTTCCAGCACCACCACCCGCGCGCCGCCGGCGGCCAGGTGGTAGGCCGCGATCGCACCGCCGAAGCCGCTGCCGACGACCAGGACGTCGGTCTTCTCGACGGCCGTCATGCCGGGCTGCCCGACGCCGTGGTGCCCGGGTGCGGATCCGCCAGCGCGCGGCGGTAGGTGTAGCCGGGGAAACGCCAGAGACCGTCCGGATCCGGTTCGGCGAAGCCCATCGCGCGCAGTCCCGGATGTCCCGCCGCCATCGCCTCCGCGGTGTGCAGGTGCGCCGCGCTGTCGAAGGCCATGTTGCAGAACAGCGCGAGGCTCACCCAGCCGTCCTTCTCCGGGTGACCGGGCGAGGTCAGGGCCAGCACCAGTGCGGTGCGGTGTTCGAACGGGAGCGCCACGAACGGGGGCACCGAATCGTCCAGCTCGACGCCGTGCTCGGCGGCGTGGGCCCGCGCGTGCTCGTTCAGCGCGGGAACGAGGAACTCCAGCCCGGCGGTCACCCCGGTCGCCGGGGTGTACAGCAGTTCCAGGGCGCCGGCGGCGACCGCGCCCGGTCCCTCGGCCGCACCCGCGATCGCCCGATCCGCCGGGGAGCGCTTCTCGCCAGGGAGGATCGTGTCGGCGAACGCTTCCAGCGTCATGGTGCCGGCCGGATCGCCGGTATTGGTCGGTCGCACAGGCGTTTCCTCCTCCTCGTCACGAGATGCCCCGTCACTGGGAGATCCAGGAGATCAAGCGACGCCCGCGGCCGACACCTTCTCGTTTGCGGTCAGGCCACCACCCGGCGACCTGGGCGAACTCACCGCACGCTGGAAGGGGAGGACACCACCGCGACGCCGTGGACGCGGGGCGCCACCACCGAGATCCGCGCCGTCGGCGGGAAGATCAGCTCCCGGCAGCGGACGATCTCGAACCCGGCGCGCCGGATCGCGGACAGCGTGTCCCGGTTCGGGTGGCAGCCGCCCATCAGGCGCGGCCAGAGCAGATCCGAGAAGTCCTGGAACCGGGCCCACACCGCGCCGCGGGCCCGCACGTGTTCGTAGAAGCGCAGTTCGCCGCCGGGCCGGAGCACCCGGCGGAACTCGGCCAGCGCGGCCGCGGGGTCGGCGACCGAGCACAGCACGCCCGACACGACGACCGCGTCCGCCGAACCGTCCTCGGCGGGCAGCCCGTCGGCGACCCCGTCCACCAACCGGATCGGCGCCGGCGCGCCGGTCGCGGCCTCGGCCGCCTTCGCGCGCAGGGTCGGTTCCGGCTCGACCGCGACGAGTTCGGCGACCGCCGGCGGGTAGTGCGGGAAGTTCAGCCCGGTCCCGGCGCCGACCTCGACGACCCGGCCGGACAGCCCGGCCAGCAACTCCGCGCGCAACCGGGCGTTGCCGCGGGCCTCGTTGCGCGCCCCGTACCGGGCGAAGAACTTCGCGAACAGCGGATTCTCGATCAAGGCCATCCGATGACTCCCTTCTTCGGCCCGTCGCCGATTCAACACCCGATCGACGTGGCAGGCTGTCCGCGTGACCGCACCGCTTGCCCTGCTCGACTCCGCGAGCCTGTACTTCCGCTCGTTCTTCGCGCTGCCCGAATCGATGACCGCGCCGGACGGCACACCGGTGAACGCGGTCCGGGGCTTCACCGACACCATCGCGCGGATCCTCACCGACCGCCGCCCGTCCCGGCTCGTGGCCTGCCTCGACGCGGACTGGCGCCCGCAGTTCCGGGTGGACCTGCTGCCCAGCTACAAGGCGCACCGGGTCGCCGACGCGGAGGCGAACGCCGAGGAGGTGCCGGACACGCTGACCCCGCAGGTCCCGATCATCCTCGAGCTGCTGGAAGCGGTCGGCCTGGCCACGGCCGAGGCGGCGGGGTACGAGGCCGACGACGTCATCGGCGCGCTCACCGCGCGCGAGCGCACCGCTCCGGTCGAGGTCATCACCGGTGACCGCGACCTGTTCCAGCTGGTGCGGACCGAGCCGACCCCGGCCTCGGTCGTCTACGTCGGCAAGGGCTGGGCGAAGGCGGAGGTGCTCACCCCGGTCGAGATCGCCGAGCGCTACGGCGTCCCGGTGGAAACCGCCGGGCCCGGGTACGCCGATATGGCCGCGCTGCGCGGCGACCCGTCGGACGGTCTCCCCGGGGTCGCGGGCATCGGCGAGAAGACCGCGGCGAAGCTGATCACTCAGTTCGGTTCGCTGCGGGGGCTGCTGGCCGCCGCGCAGAACGAGGATCCGGCCGTGCCCGCGAAGACCCGGGCCAAGCTCGCGGAGGCGGCCGACTACCTCGCGGTCGCCCCGACCGTGGTCGCGGTCGCCGCCGACGCCCCGGTCGAACTGTCCCGCCCGGACACCGTGCCGTCCGCGCCCGCCGATCCGGATCGGGTGGCCGAACTCGCCGAACGCTGGAACCTCGGCAAGTCCGTGGAACGCCTCCTCGCCGCCCTGCCCGGAAACTGACCCCGAACAGAGCTCCGATCTGTATTGCTCTGATTTGGTGATTCTCGAGCGGTTCCGTGCATGAACACGCAGACCTCGGCTATGAATACATCGGATGTGTGCGAGCCGAGGAGGTACCGATGCGCGTGCGGACCGGGGTACTGGCGGTGGCGCTGGTCGTCGCGGCGACGGTCTCGCCGGGAGCCGCCCAGGCCGAGCAGTCCGATCAAGCGGGGCGGTGTTCCGGACCGGTCCGCCCGGCGCCGCTGATCGCAATCGAAGCGTGCGACTCGCCCGCGCGGATCGTGCGCAAGGCGGCGAACGTGGTGCCGACCCCGCAACAACTCGCGTACCAGCGCCGCGAAGTCACCGCGTTCACCCATTTCGGCATGAACACGTTCACCGATCTGGAATGGGGCAAGGGAACCGAACCGGAATCCCGGTTCGCGCCGCGCGAACTCGACATCGACCAGTGGATGCGGGCCTACCGCGCGGCCGGTGCCCAGCAGGTGATGCTGACCGTCAAGCACCACGACGGTTTCGTGCTCTACCCGTCCCGCTACACCAACCACTCCGTGCTGGCCAGCCCGTGGTGGCTCGATCCCGCCTGCGCGAACCCCGAACCCGTGCACCGGGCACGCGAACGCGCCGAGGCCGCCCGCGCCGATCATCCGGACGCCTACTGGCAGGTGCGCGACGCCGGATGCCGCAACGCGCGGGGTGACGTGTTCCGCGAGTACGTCCGCGCGGCCCGCGCCGCCGGGCTGAAGGTCGGCGTGTACCTCTCCCCCGCCGACGGCTCCGAACTGCCCAAGAGCCGGGTCGACGACCAGGGCCGCCCGCCGGCCGGGCAGGCCCGGTACGCGGGCGGCGGCCCGGCCGTGCCCCGGACCATCCCCACCCTGGTCGCGGGCGACGACCGCGCCGGGAAACCGTTGCCCCGCTTCAACTACACGGTCAACGACTACAACGCGTACTTCCTCAACCAGATCTACGAGGTGCTCACCGAGTACGGCGCGATCGACGAGTTCTGGCTGGACGGCGCCAATCCGTGGAAGGACGAGGGCCTGGTCGAGGACTACGACTTCACCGCCTACTACGACCTCATCCACGCGCTGGCGCCGCGGGCGGTGATCTTCCAGTCCGCGGCCGGGGTCCGCTGGGTCGGCAACGAGAAGGGCATCGCCCGGGAAACCGAGTACAGCCCGGTCGCGATGACCGCGGATCCCCGGACCGACTACGCGGAGTGGACCTATCTCGGTGGCGCCGAGGCCGCCGATCTCGGCTCGCGCTCGGCGCTGACCAACCCGAAAACCCGATACATCGGATGGATGCCCGCCGAGGCGGACGTCTCGATCCGGCCCGGCTGGTTCTACCACGCCACCCAGCGGCCGAAGAGCGCGGCGGAGCTGGTCGATCTGTACCGCCGCAGCGTCGGGCGCAACGCCACCCTGTTGCTCAACGTCCCGCCCGGCCCGGACGGCCGGATCGCCGACGCGGACCTCGGCTCGCTCACCGCCTTCGGAAAGTCCATCGCGGACACTTACCGGGACCCGAACCTGCTGCGCCGCCCGGCGAGGGCCGACGTCGTGGTGCACACCGGTGGCCGGACGTTCGACCAGATCGCCCTCGGCGAGGACCTCACGCGTGGCCAGCGGATCGAACAGGTCACCGTGGACGGGCTGGTGCACGGCTCCTGGCAGCGATTGGCCCAGGCCACCACGGTCGGCGCGAAACGCATTCTGGTGCTGCCCAAGGAAGTCACCGCGCAGCAGCTGCGCATCCGGGTGCCGCGGGCCCGGGCGGAACCGTGGCTGGCGCACGTCAGCGTGCACCGCACGGTCCCGCCCGCCTAGTTGTCAGGCGCTCAGCAAGGCCCGGGCGCGTTCGGCCGCGGCGGCGGCGAGTGCCGCGAGTTCGTCCGCGTCGATCCCCGGCCCGGACGGCACCCGGAGTTCCGCAGCGGACGCGGCGACCACGGGCGGCGCGACCGGCAGCGGCGGCACCGGCACGCGGTAGGCCTCGGCGGCCGGGACGCCTTCGCGGGCGGCCGTGGTGTTCCGGCGCTCGAGTTCGTCGAGCAGTTCCCGCTCGCCGCGCCCGCGGATCAGCAGCAGCAAGAACGGATCCGCGTCCAGCAACCAAGAAGCCTGGTAGGCCAGCGCGGCCGCGTGCTTGCACGGATGTTCCCAGCCGGGGCAGTCGCATTCCGGTTCGAAGTCCCCGAATCCGGGCAGCAGCCGCACGCCCGCGCCGTCGGCCGATTCGACCAGGTCCTGCGGCACGTCCCGGTCGAGCAGCGCGGCGACGTGACTCGCCCGCCCCGCCACGCGGTCCAGGAACCGCTCCCACTCGGGAGCGCTCAGCTCCGCGAACCGCATCTCGGCGTGGTACGCCGTGAACGGGTCGCCGTCGTGCACCGCCGCGGCGACCCGGCCCGGGCTGACCGTGATGAGGCCGACGTGTCCGGCGTAGGCGTACTTGCGACCCGTGGTCAGCTGCTGGAGATCCATCGATTCCGACTCCAGCGCTTCGATCCACGCGTTGCCCCACCAGGACGCGGCGAACCGCCCGCGGCCGCGTTTGCGCGCCGCGAACGCCGGGAAGCTGCGCGCCCGCTCGTCGTAGGTCAAGGCGTCCTCCTCAGGGTGACCAGCTCGGCCAGTTCGGCATCGGTCAGTTCGGTGAACGCGGCCTCGCCGCCGCTCAGCACCGCGTCGGCGAGTTCGCGTTTGGACTCCAGCAGCGCGGCGATCCGGTCCTCCAGCGTGCCTTCGGCGATCAGCCGGTGGACCTGGACCGGCCGGGTCTGCCCGATCCGGTGTGCCCGGTCGGTGGCCTGCTCCTCGACCGCGGGGTTCCACCACCGGTCGTAGTGCACGACGTGATCGGCCCGGGTGAGGTTGAGTCCGGTCCCGGCCGCCTTGAGCGACAGCAGGAACACCGGCACCCGCCCCTCCTGGAACAGTCGCACCTGTTCTTCCCGCTGGGCCACCGGCGTGCCCCCGTGCAGCAGCTGGGCGCCGATCCCGCGGTCGCGCAGGTGCCGCTCCAGCAGGCGGGCCATGGTGACGTACTGGGTGAACACCAGCACCGCGCCGCCTTCGGCGAGGATCGTGTCCAGCAGTTCGTCGAGCAGTTCGAGCTTGCCGGACCGTCCCGGCAACACGCCCTGGGGCTGTTTGCGGAAATGCGCCGGATGGTTGCAGATCTGCTTGAGGGCGGTGAGCAGTTTGATGATCAGGCCGCGCCGGGCCAGATCGCGGCTGCCCCGGATCTCGGCCAGGGTGTCCCGGACGACGGTTTCGTACAGCGTCACCTGTTCCTCGGTCAGCGCCACCGGATGGTCGGTTTCGGTTTTCGGCGGCAGTTCCGGCGCGATGCCGGGATCGGTTTTGCGGCGGCGCAGCAGGAACGGTTTGACCAGGCGGGCCAGCCGCCGCGCGGTCTCGGTGTCCTGTCCGGATTCGACCGGGGCGGCCCAGCGGGCCCGGAACGCGCCGATCCGGCCGAGCAGCCCGGGCGTGGTCCAGTCCAGGATCGTCCAGAGCTCGGAGAGGTTGTTCTCCACGGGCGTGCCGGTGAGCGCGACCCGCGCGGCGGCGGGAATGGTGCGCAGTGCCTTCGCCGTTCCGGACAGCCGGTTCTTCACGTGCTGTGCCTCGTCCGCGGCGATCAGGTCCCACGGCACGGCCGCGAGCCGGTCGGCGTCCAGCCGCATCGTCCCGTAGGTGGTCAGCACGAAACCGTCCCCGACGCCGTCCAGGGTGCGGCCGGGACCGTGGAACCGCCGGACCGGGGTGCCCGGGGCGAACCGCCGGATTTCGCGTTCCCAGTTGCCGAGCAGCGACGCCGGGCAGAGCACGAGCGTGGGCCCCGATCCGCGGCACAGGTGCAGGGCGATGAGCATGATCGTCTTGCCGAGCCCCATGTCGTCGGCGAGGCAGCCGCCGAACCCCAGCGCGGTCATCCGGTCCAGCCAGCGCAGGCCCTGCAGCTGGTAGTCCCGCAACGTCGCGCGCAGGCCGTCCGGCTGGCGCAGCGGTTCCGCGCCCGCCGCGGGTTCCGCGATCCGGTGGTGCAACGCGCCCAGCCACCCGTCCGCCACGATGCCGGTGGTGCGGCCGTGGAACTCGGTGCTGCCGATCAGCACCGCCGCGAGCGCGTCGAACGGCCGCAACGCCCCGATTTCCCGCTCCTGCGCCTTGATCGCGAGTTCCGGCGCGATGAGCACCCAGCGCCCGCGCAGCCGCGCGAGCGGGCGCGGCGCCTTGGCGACGAGGTCCGTCTCCGCCGTGGTGAGCGGTTCGCCGTCGAGCAGGAGCTGCCACTCGACCGGCAGGGGCGGGGCCGTGCGGAAGAACCCTTCGACGTCCGCGGGCCACGGTTCGGGTGACCGGGCCACCGCCGTCGCGCCGAGCCCGTGGCCGAGGCCGTCGGGCCAGGACACGGTGACCCCGGCGTCGGCGAGCCGCCGGGCGTCCCCGGCGAGCAGGTCCCCCACCTCGTCGTCGGCGAGCACCAGCGCGTCGGGTACCGCCGCGTCGAGCAGCCGTTCCAGGGGCGGCCAGGTCTGCGCCGCCTGCCGGACGGCGAGCACGGTGTCCCGGCGCGCCTGCTCGCCGAGCCGGTGTTCGCCGTTCGCCCACAGCTCACCGGCGTCCACGTGCACGGTCGGATCGGCGAGGCTGTGCACCCGCACCACGGCCCGGAAGGACGCGCTCTCGAAGTCCGCGTCCGGCACCTCCAGCCGCAACGTCAGGCGCATTCCGGCGTCCCGGCCATACGCGACCGACTCCGACCATTCGCGCAGTTCGGGCACCCAGCGCGGCTCCACCCCGGCGAACGGCGTCCCGCGCGCGCTCGAGCGCACCACGCCGTCGGCCACCGCGTCCACGAAGGCCCGCAGCAGCGGATAGCTCTCCGGCAACCGCGGTTCACCCGCCCCGGGCAGGGGAATCGCCCGGCATTCGGGCGGCATCGCGGCGGCCAGCTCCCGCAGCCGCTCGATGTCGGCCACCTCCAGCGGACCGGCCCGCCACGCGTCGAAGTCACCCGGCGAGACTCCGGGCAGCAGCCGGCCCCGGGCGACCAGCTCCAGCGCGACCGCCGCCGCGGCGCCCCAGAACTCCAGCGCACGCGCTGCGCCGGACTTGGCCGCCAGCAGCATCGTCAGCGCCTCGGCCACCGGCACCCGCACGGCGGGGAGATCCACAGTGGACACTCCCGCGCCGTCCGGGACGGTGACGGTCACCGTGCCCGCCGTGCCGATCCCCGCCGGGCTTTCTTCCCCCCAGAACACCAGGTTCCCCCGGCGAGCCGGATCTCCCGGCTCGAACGTCAACGCCACAGTCCTCCCATCGTCAGCGTTCGTGCGGCGTACTCAGTCGACCGGGTCGAAGCGGAAGACCGCGCAGCGACCGGCCAGGGCTTCGAACTCCTCCGGGGATCCGGTCCGCACCAGCCCCGCGTCCTTCATCATCGACACTCCGGTGGGGATCTCCGCCGGAAAGGCGCGCAGGACTGGGCGTGCGTCCTCTTCGGACAGTTCAGTGAGCCGGACGTGCTCGGCCCTGCGACCGCAGGACAAGGTGCCGGTACCGGCCGCCCGGGCGTTGCGCACCCAGTCCGCGCCGGGGAACCCGCCCACGACGTACCGGCCGCCTTCGAAGTTCATCAACGAGATCGGCGTCGTGCGCGGTTGCCCGGACTTGCGGCCCGGCACGGTCAGCAGGTACATGCCGCCGAGCCGGAAGCCGAGTCGTTGCAGTGCGACGAACACCTTGTTCATCGGTTTCAGCCAGCGCGGCGGAGCGATCTTGTTCGGCTGGGTCAAGTCGGAAACCTCCAGGGTCAGCGGGACAGGTTCTGGTAGCGGCGGACGGAGAGCGGGAAGAAGACCGCGAAGATGAGCAACGGCCAGACGACCGCCATCAGCATGGCGTGCCCGGCGATCCACGAGTCACCACCCGCGCCGGGGTTGCCGAACAGCTCCCGGGCCGCGGAAACCGTGGACGACAACGGATTCCACTCGGCGATCGTGGCCAGCCAGCTCGGCATGGTGGCCGTGGCGACGAACACGTTCGCCAGGAATCCCAGCGGGAATTCGAGGGTGTGCACCACCGTCATCGCTTCCGGCCCCTTGAGGATCAACCCGAGGAAGATGCCCAGCCACACGAACGCGAAGCGCAGGAGCACCAGCAACCCGATCGCCGCGAGCGTTTCGGCGAAGCTGCCGCTCGGCCGCCAGCCGATCGCCAGCCCACAGCCGATCATCACCGCGAGGTTCACCAGCGCGAGCGCCATATCCGACAGGCACCGGCCGACGACCACCGCGGACGGCGCCATCGGCATCGAGCGGAACCGGTCGGTGACGCCCTTGGCCGCGTCGTTCAGCACCGCGGTCGCGGTCTCCCCGATGCCGAACACGGTGACCATGACGAACATGCCCGGCATCAGGAACTCGCGGTAGTTCCCGCCGCCCGGCACGATCATCGCGCCGCCGAGCAGGAACGCGAACATCACGGTGATCATCACCGAGAAGAGCAGCCCGAAGACCACCTGCCCGGGTTGCCGCGCCCAGTGCGCCAGGCCGCGCCGCGTCATCGTCCAGTAGTCGGCCACCGCCCAGCGGATCCGGTCGCCCGGGGTGCGGGGTATCGCGAAGGTCGCCGTGGTCAAACCGTCACCTCCACCTTCGGTTGCTCGGCCGGATGCCCGGTGAGCCGCAGGAACACCTCGTCCAGGGTCGGCCTGCGCAAGGCGATGTCCTCCGCGGCGATTCCCCCGTCGTCCAATGCCCGGACCACCTCGGTCAGCGAGGTCACCCGGTCGGACACCGGCGCGCTGATCGCCCGGGTGTCCGGGCGCACCTCGGCGTCCGCGCCCGCCACCCGGCCGACGACCTCGGCCGCGGCGGCGAGCTGGCCCGCGTGCCGGAGCACGACGTCGATGCGATCGCCGCCGATCCGGGACTTGAGCTCGTCCGGCGTGCCGTTCGCGATCACGCGTCCCCGGTCGATCACCGAGATCTGGTCGGCGAGCTGATCGGCCTCGTCCAGGTACTGCGTGGTGAGCAGGACCGTCGTGCCCGCGGCCACGAGCGAACGCACGGCCTCCCACACCTCGTTCCGGCCGCGCGGATCGAGGCCGGTGGTCGGCTCGTCGAGGAACAGCACGCGGGGCGCCAGGATCATCCCGGCGGCCAGATCGAGCCGCCGCCGCATCCCGCCCGAGTAGTCCTTGACCGCCTTGTTCCCGGTGTCCGCCAGGCCGAACTGCGTCAGCAGCGCGTCCGCCCGCTCGCCCGCCTGCCGCGTGCCCAAGTGGTACAGGCGCGCGAACATCTCCAGGTTCTGCCGTCCACTGAGGACCTCGTCGACCGCGGCGTGCTGGCCGACCAGCCCGATGCGGTACCGCACCTGCGCCGCCTGGCGGGCCACGTCGAATCCGGCGACCTCGGCGTGGCCGCCGTCGAACCGCAGCAGGGTCGCCAGGATGCGGACCGTGGTCGTCTTGCCCGCCCCGTTCGGCCCCAGCAGGCCGCACACGGTGCCTTCCGGTACCGCCAGGTCGATCCCGGCCGCGGCTTCGGTGTCGCCGTACCGCTTGCGCAGCCCCTCGGCGAGCACCGCGTTTCTGGTGTTCAAGCCCGTGTTCCCCCTTACCTTGTATGCTGTACGGAGTAACTCTAGCACGACATCGTACGGCGTACAGAATTTGTTACCGGCAGAATGGCCGCGTGACGATCGGGGTGGCACCTAGATGACCGAATACAGCGGCAGCGGTGATCCGAAACGCAGCATCGAGCTGCTGTGGGGACTTGCGCAACGGCCCAGCCGCGGCCCGAAGGCCCGGCTCACCGTGCAGGAGATCACCGCGGCCGCGATCACGGCCGCGGACGCCGACGGGATCGGCGCGCTGTCCATGCGCCGCGTCGCCGAGCAGCTCGGCGTCAGCACCATGTCGCTCTACACCTACGTGCCGAGCAAGGCCGAGCTCCTCGACCTCATGATCGACACGGTGAACGGTGACATGGCCCGCCCGGACCAGGTGCCGGACGGGTGGCGGGCGCAGCTCGAGCAGATCGCCCGGGAGAACGCCGCCCTGTACCACCGGCATCCGTGGTTGCTGCACATCGCCACCGCCCGCCCCCCGCTCGGACCGAACCTGACCGCGAAGTACGACTACGAACTCCGCGCGCTCGAGGGCATCGGGCTCTCCGACGTGGAGATGGACCTCGTCCTGAGCCTCGTGCTGGGCTACGTGCACGGCGCCGTCCGGGGCGCGGTCGAAGCCGCCGAAGCCGAACAACGCACCGGGATGACCGACGAGCAGTGGTGGGCGGCGCACGAACC
This sequence comes from Amycolatopsis anabasis, assembly GCF_009765355.1. Taxonomy (GTDB): domain Bacteria; phylum Actinomycetota; class Actinomycetes; order Mycobacteriales; family Pseudonocardiaceae; genus Amycolatopsis; species Amycolatopsis anabasis. Next base: position 140,583 of record NZ_VTHK01000007.1, read on the forward strand.
GGTGCTGAGCCAGATCCTCGACGCCGACCGCTTCCCGACGGCGTCCCGGGTGGGCCAGGCCGCGGGCGAGGCCTACGGCATCTACGACCCGGACCTGGCGTTCGACTTCGGCCTGCAACGCGTGCTGGACGGCATCGAAGTCTTCATCCGCTCCCGCGATCAGAAATAGGTTCCGCACCACGGTCGGACCGTGGTGCGGAACAGCTCATCCGCCGGTTCGAGCGCCGCGGGATCGGCCACCTCGACCCGGCCCACCTCGGCCAGGACGCTCGGCGCCCACTCCCCCAGGTAGATCATCGCGAGCACTTCGGCGGTCACCTTCAACTGCCCCGGCTCGTCGGTTCGCCCCACTCCGTCCACGCCGATCCGATACCGGCCCGAGTTCGCGGGCAGCGCCTCGTCGATCACCTCGAGCACGATCGGATCCGCGGACCGGTACGACCGGGCCGCGAGCGCGGCGGGCACGTCCAGCACCCGCAGCCAGGTGTGATCGGCCAGCCCCACCACCTCGCACGCCCGCGGATCGACCAGCATCGCTCCGATCGGTTCGTCCACCGGCCGCATCGGCGCCCGCACCTCGGACACCAGATCCACGCCGACGAGGAACCGCCACAGCCCGGCCCGCGCCACGGGATTCGCCGCCTGCAGATCCCGCACTTCCAGGGCGGTCCCGCGATTCGGGGTCTCGAACGTACGCAGGTCGACCGGCTGGTACATCGCGAAGCCGTCATCGCCGCCGGGACCGGTGTGCACGGCCACCAGGTAGTCGCCGCGCGGAGCCAGCAACCGGTCGTGATAACTGGGCCACCAGACTTCCGGGCGCGCGATCATCCCCGGCCGCGACGGCGCGATTCGTTGGTACAGCGCGGGAATCTCCTTCACCGCGACCTCCGGTTCGAGCAGCCGGACCCGGCCGCCGGTCGGCGCCTCCGGCCGGAACCGCGCCCCGGAGACCCGCACGGTCTTGCCGCGCGTGGCGACGCCGTATCCGAACCGCCCGTAGATCGTCGACTCGCTCGCGTGCAACGCGGCGAACACCTCGCCCCGCCGGGCGCAGTCGCGAAGCTGCTCGCTCAGCAACGCGGTCATGATCCCCCGCCGCGTGTGATCCGCGCGCACGCCCACCCCGTCCACCGCGGCCAGGGACACCAGCGCACCGCCCGGTACGGCGATCTCGGTGGCGAAGGAACTGGTCAGCCCCACCGGCCGACCCTCGGCGAACACCGCGAACTTGCGATCGGCCGGGAACGACCGCCCGGCGAGTTCCCATTCCTCGTCCGACGGCGGCTTCGAATGCAGCGCCGCCTTGAGCACCCCCAGCACGGCACGCTGTTCGCCCTCGGCCACCGGGCGGACCTCGATGTCAGTCATGGCGGTGATCATGCCCGGAGCCCGCCGGTACGACCCAGGCCTTTTTGTTGTCCGGGGTTTACTTCGGCACGCCGACTTCGTATTCGCCCTGCTCGGTTTTCACCGTGATGGTGACCTGCTGTTCCTTGCCGCCGACGCTCGCCGCGCAGTCGAACGCGTAGCCGACGGTCACCGGCTGGTTGGGCGGGCAGGTGACGCTCTCGACCCCGGCCAGCTGGTAGCTCTCGGTCAGCACGCGCCGCACGCCGTCCTGCACCGAGGTGGAGTCCAGCACCTTCGGCACCGGCGCCAGGCTCGTCGACGTGCTCGAAATGGATTCGTTCGTCGCGCTCACCGCGGACGAGGTGGAGATCGACGGGACGGGCGCCGGGCGCTCCTCCTTCTTCGGATCGGAGCAGGCGGTGAGCAGCATCGCACCGAGGCACGCCAGACCCACCAGGGTCACGGTGCGCGGAAGCAACGCGAGACACCCCCGGGCAACTTGATCAACAAGGTCAGAAAACCGTACCGCACCACGACGACACCCGCGTACCGAACAGCGAATCCGCCCGCGCGGCCGCGGCCGGGTCGAGCACCTCGATCCGGCCGACCGAGGCCAACGCCGAAGCACGCCAGGCGCCGAGGTAGAGCATCGCCAGCGTATCGACCCCCAGCCGCAGCTCGGCGGGCGCGTCCGTCCGCGTGACCCCGGCCCGCGACACCGCGTACCGCCCGGAATTGGCCGCCAGCAACGGATCCACCACGTCCAGCACCACCACCCCGTCCCCGGAGTACTCGCGCGCGGCGAGCGCGGCGGGCACGTCCACCAGGCGCAGCCAGAGTTCGTCCTTGACCCAGTCGTACCGGCAGGCCCGCGGATCGGTGAACAGCAGCTCGAGGGGTTCGTCCACGGGCCGCGACCGAACCCGCACCCGGTCGACGAGATCCACCGAAAGCAGGAACCGCCACAGGTCCGCGGACGCGGCATCCCCGGCCGCGTGCAGGGAACTCACCTCCAGCACGCCGGGTTTCCCGGGTTCGGCGCCCTCGACCGAGTAGATCGCGAAACCGTCCGGGCCGTCCGGACCGTGATGGATCACCGAGCGCATCAGCGGATTGGCCCTGCGCTGGATCACTTCGAACGCGGCCCACCAGTAATCCGGCCGGGTCATCCGGCCCGGACGCCCGGCGCCGAGCGCCGCGTAGATCTCCGGCAGCCGCGCCACCGCGTCGGCCGAGTCGAGCAGTTCGACCTCACCCCCGGTCGGGACTTCCGGGCGGAACCGCGCGCGGCGCCGGTCGATCGTGCTCCACCGGCCCTGCGTCGCCACCCCGTAGCCGTACCGGCCGTAGATCTCGCCTTCGGTGGCCAACAGGATCGCCAGCGGCACCGCGCGCTCGCGCAGCTCGGTGAGCTGGACCCGCATCAGCTCGGTCAGCACGCCGCGCCGGGTGCGATCCGCCCGCACCCCGACCCCGGTCACCGCGGCCGCCGGTGCCGTGCTCCCGCCGGGTACGGTCAACTCCGCGTCGAACGACCGCGCGGTGCCGATCATCCGCGGGTCGAACGCCGCGAGCGTGCGACCCGGCTGAAACGCGTCCTTGAGCCGCGCCCACTCCTCGTTCGTCACCGACGCCGGGCGGTGCAGCGCCTCCATGAACAACCCGGCCGCGGCCCGCTGCTCCTCCGGATCGATGGTGCGCACGGCGAAATCGGTCATGAGGCGATCATGGCCAAGCCGACCGCCGAGTGCGAAGGGTTTACTTCGGCGTGCCCACTTCGTAGTTGCCGTCGGAGTCCTTGACCTTGATGGTGACCTTCTGGTCCTTGCCGCCGATCTTCGCGGTGCATTCGAAGGTGTTGTCCGCCTTGACTTCCTGGTCGGACGGGCAGGTCACGCTCTCCACGTTCGGGATCTGGTAGGTGTTGGACAGGATGCCCTTGACGTCCTCGGCCTGCTTGTTCGAATCGAAGACCTTCTTGACGAAGAACCCGGGTGCCACGAAACCGAGCACGCACACCACGGCCACCACGACGATCAACGCGATCGCGCCGATCCACAGGCCCTTGTTGGACTTCTTCTGCTCCTGCCCGGTGGGCGGCGCGCCGAATCCGGGCTGCTGGCCGTAGTCGAACTGCCCGGGCTGCTGACCGTACTGCGGCTGCTGCTGCGGCCCGCTCTGCGGGTAGGCCCCGCCCGGCTGCTGACCGTATTGCTGCTGCTGGCCGTAACCCGGCTGTTCGCCATACTGCGGCTGCTGCTGACCCCACTGGGGCTGCCCGGGCTGCTGTTGCGGGTATCCGCCGGGTTGCTGGCCGTACTGCGGCTGCTGTTGCCCCCATTGCGGCTGCCCGGGCTGCTGACCGTAGCCGGGCTGCTGCGGGTAACCGCCCTGAGCGGGGAACCCGCCGGACTGCGGGTTCGGGTTAGGAGCCGACCCCGCATCCTGAGGCTGCTGCCCCCACTGCTGCGGGTCGTTGCCGCCGTACGGCGTGCTCATCTCGTTCGCCTCCGCCACTGTCCGGGCCATCACTCAGGCAGGTCCTACTGTGCTGTGGGCGATCAAACCACAGTGTCCGGTTCGGCACACGTAAAGGTGGGCGCGTCTCGCCCGATTGTCCGCCTGCCGACCACGCGAAAGGTCCGTTCGCGCGAAACATTCCCACGAACGGCCCGTTCATCACGACCTCACGCCGCGCCCGCGGCGACCACTCCGCGCCGCAGGGCACGCACCGCGTCGGACGCGGCGGCCCCGACCGGATCGCCCTTGCCGAGCACGTCCCGGATCTGGTCCAGCAGGTCGATGACCTGGCGCGACCACCGCACGAAATCGCCCGCGGACAACTCCTGCCCGTTGGTCTCGGCCGCGGTGAGCACCTTCTCCAGCGACTCACCCCGCGCCCAGCGGTAGACCGGCCAGGCGAATCCGGCGTCCGGCTCCCGGGTGCGGTCGAGCCGGTGCCGCCGCTCGTCCTCGGCCAGCTCGGACCACAGCCGCACGGTCTCCTGCCAGGCGGAGGTGACCGATCCCGCGGGCAACCGCGGCTCCCCCGCCGAATCCCGGCGCGCCTCGAACACCAGCGCCGAGACCACGGCCGCCAGCTCCGCCGGGTTCAGGTTCCGCCAGACCCCGTGCCGGATGCACTCGGCGGCGAGCAGATCGGATTCGCTGTACAGCCGGGAAAGCCGGCGACCGTGCTCGGTGACCCGCTCCTCCTCCCCGCCGGAGGTCTCGCCGAGGTAGCCCCGTTCGGCGAGCAGCGCGCAGATCCGGTCGAATCCCCGGGCCAGCGAATGCGTGGTGGTCGCGACCTTGCGCTCCAGCTGCTCGGTCTCCGCCTTGAGCCGCTGATGGCGCTCGATCCACCGCAGGTTCGCCTCCCGCTCGGCGAGCCCGTGGCACGGATGCGCGCGCATTGCCCGCCGCAGCGCGGTCAGCTCGCCGTCCTCGTTCGCCCCGGACCGCCGACGCTCCCGCCGCGGCACGGAGATCCCGGTGTTGCGCAGCGTGGACGCGATGTCCCGGCGAGTCCGCGGCGACCGCAGCTCGACGTGCTTGGGCAGCCGGATCCGGCCCAGCGGTTCGACCGGGGACGGGAAGTCGGCCAGTGAGAGCGGTCCGGACCACCGGTCCTCGGTGACCACCACCGGCCGCGGCTCGCGCAGCGGATCGACGCCCGGGTCGATGACCACCGCCAGGCCCGCCCGGCGGCCCGCCGGTACCGCGATCACGTCGCCCTTGCGCAGCTTCTCCAGCGAGTCCGCGGTGCTGGCCCGCCGGGCCGCGGTGTTCTGGCGGGAGAGGGCCTTCTCCCGGTCGGAGATCTTCTTGCGCAGCTCGACGTACTCGAGCATCTGGTCGAAGTCCCCGGTGATCGCCTCCGCGTAGCCCTTGAGCGCCTCGCGGTTGCGCTCGATCCGGCGGGCGAGCCCGACGACCGACCGGTCCGCCTGGAACTGGGCGAACGACTGCTCCAGCAGTTCCCGCGCCTCCTGCGGGCCGAGTTGGGCCACCAGGTTGATGGCCATGTTGTAGCCCGGCCGGAACGACGACCGCAGCGGGTAGGTCCGGGTGGAGGCGAGACCGGCGACCTGCTTCGGGTCCACCCCCGGCTGCCAGAGGACCACCGCGTGCCCTTCGACATCGATGCCGCGGCGCCCGGCGCGCCCGGTGAGCTGGGTGTACTCGCCGGGCGAGAGGTCCACGTGCGCTTCGCCGTTGTACTTGACCAGGCGTTCGAGGACCACCGTGCGGGCAGGCATGTTGATGCCCAGGGCGAGGGTTTCGGTGGCGAACACGACCTTCACCAGCCCGCGCACGAACAGTTCCTCGACCGTCTCCTTGAACGCGGGCAGCAGGCCCGCGTGGTGCCCGGCGATCCCGTGTTCCAGCGCCTCGCGCCACTCCCAGTAGCCGAGCACGCCGAGATCGCCCTCGGGCAGGTCGGAAGTGCGCTCGACGACGATCCGGCGGACCTCCTCGGCCTCCTCCGGGGTGTTCAGCCGCAGCCCCGCCCGCGCGCACTGCGCGACCGCCGCGTCGCAACCCGCGCGCGAGAAGATGAACACGATCGCCGGCAGCAGCCCGGCCGCGTCCAGCCGCTCGGTGACGTCCACTCTGGACGGTGGCCGGTACCGCGGCGCGCGCACCGGCTGGCCGCGCCGCCGGTTGCGCGGGCCGCGCAGCGCCGCCGGTGCGTGCATGCGCCCGGCCTCCTCGACCCGCCGGAGCAGGCTCGGGTTCATCCGCAGCTCGTCGTCGCCGCTGTCCCCGGCGAACAGGTCGAGCAGCCGGTTGCCGACCAGCATGTGCTGCCACAGCGGCACCGGCCGGTGCTCGTCCACCACGACCGTGGTGTCTCCGCGGACCTCGACCAGCCATTCGCCGAACTCCTCGGCGTTGCTCACCGTGGCCGACAGGCCCACCACCCGGACGTGCTCGGGCAGGTGCAGGATGACCTCTTCCCACACCGCGCCCCGGAACCGGTCGGCCAGGTAGTGGATCTCGTCCATCACCACGTACGCGAGGTCGTTGATCGTCGACGACCCGGCGTAGAGCATGTTGCGCAGCACCTCGGTCGTCATGACCACGATCTGCGCGTTGCCGTTGATCGCGGTGTCGCCGGTGAGCAGGCCGACCGCGTCGGTGCCGTACCGCCCGGCCAGATCGGTGTACTTCTGGTTCGACAGCGCCTTGATCGGCGTGGTGTAGAAGCACTTGCGCCCCTCGGCGAGCGCGAGGTGCACGGCGAACTCGCCGACGATCGTCTTGCCCGCGCCGGTGGGCGCGCACACCAGCACGCCGTGGCCGTCTTCGAGCGCCTCGCAGCCTCGCACCTGGAAGTCGTCGAATTCGAACGACACTTCGGCGGCGAACCTGGTCAGCTGGGGGTACTTCCCGCGTTGCTTCGAGACCGCATAAGCCTCGGCCGGGGATCGAGAGGGGCGACTGGCCACGAGATCAGGGTTTCATACCCCCGCCGTAGTCCGCAGAGGGTGCCCGCTTCCCCGGTGGGTTTGTTCCCGGAGTATTGCTTGGCCAGCAGAAGGCGGCGCCGTATAGGGCGTTATACATCGACGTGGGGTGAATGGGCTGATCGCGCCGCGTTCAGCCGACCACGGAGAGCGCGCCGGGTTCGCAGCGCACCGACACCGGGACCGTGCCGAGCGGCTCGCCGTCGGCGTAGGCGGGCCAGTCGTTCCCGGCCAGGCTGATCTCCCGGGCCCGCAGCGTCCGCACCTTGGGGTGTTCGAGGTGGTTCCCCCCGCGCAGGCTCGGCAGCATGCGCACCAGCTCCCGCCGGGTCGCCTTGCCGACCACGGTCACGTCGAACAGGCCGTCATCGGGCCGGGCCGCGGGGCAGACCGGGATCCCGCCCCCGTAGAACGGCGTGTTGCCGACCGCGACCAGGGTCGCCTCGAGCTCCAGTTCCTCGGTGCCGGTGCGCACCAGCACCGGCCGGGCGCGGAACGCGGCGAGTTCGCCGAGGATGGCCAGGTCGTAGCGGCGGGGTCCGGACGGCCAGCGCATCCGGTTGGCACGTTCGGTGACCGAGGCGTCGAAACCGGCGCACAGCACGGTCGCGAACCAGGAGTCCCGCACCTTCCCCAGGTCCAGGCGGCGCCGGCGACCGGAGCGCAACGCCTCGACCAGTTCACCGACCGCGCGCACCGGATCCGGCGGCACCCCGAGCGCCCGCGCCAGGTCGTTCCCGGTGCCCGACGGCACCAGCCCCAGCGCGACCCCGCGGGCGGCGCAGAACTGCACGCCCTGGTGCGCGGCGCCATCCCCGCCGAGCACCACGAGAACGTCCAGCCCGTCGTCGTGGGACCGGGCCATCAGCGCCCGCGACTCCTCGACCGTGGTGGCCACCAGCAGATCGAGCCGGTCGACGCCCTCGCGCAGCCGGGACGCGATGGTCCCGGCGATCCGGGCCGCCGCGCCCTGCCCGGAATCCGGATGAACGGCCAGCGCCGCGTGGATCCCCACTAGGTGATGTCGTCGGTCCTGCCCGCGGCGGGCTTCGCGGGTGGTGGCTCTTCGTCGACCGTGCTGGGCGTGTAGTCGAACGGCGCCGCCTCGTCGTCGGCCAGCTGGTCCAGGCCCTCGGCCTTGCGCTGCCGTTCCAGCTTGCGGTCGTGCAGCCGGGCGATCTGGATCGCCATCTCGCACAGCACGGTCAGCGCGCCCGCGAGCGCGAGCATCGAGAACGGGTCGTTGCCCGGCGTCGCGAACGCGGCAAACACGAACAGCGCGAAGATGATGTAGCGACGCCACTTCTTCAGCTGGGCGTACTTGAGCACGCCGACGCGGTTGAGCATCACCACGAGCAGCGGCAGTTCGAAGCTCACGCCGAAGATCAACAGCAGCGCGAGCAGGAAGGAGAGGTATTCCCCACCGGCCAGCGCGGCGGTGAACTGCCCACCGCCGAAGCCGCCGATCAGGAACCGCAGCGCGCCCGGGATCACCACGTAGGCGAGCACCGCGCCGGCGGCGAACAGCACGCTCGCGCACATCACGAACGTGAGCGCGTACTTGCGCTCCTTGGAGTACAGGCCCGGCGCGATGAAGGCCCAGATCTGGTAGAGCCAGCCTGGTGCCAGCAGCACCATTCCGGCCGCGATCCCGACCTTGAGCTGGATCATGAACGCTTCGCCGGGCTTCGTCTGCAGCAGGCTGCAGGGTTGCCCGGGAAACTCCGCCCGCACCCCGTGCGGCGCCGGGGGCAGCGAACAGTAGGGCCCGGTCATCAGGTCACCGAGCGAGGGAATCGGGCCGACCCTGGTGCCGAACCAGATGAAGCCCAGAACACCGCCGAGTGCCACGAACAGCAACGCGTACGCCAGTCGACGGCGGAACTCGTAGATGTGCTCGATGAGCGTCATCGTCCCGTCGGGATTGTGCCGACGGCTGCGTTTGCGGCGTTTGCTGCCGCGAGGCTCGCGGGAGGCGGGGTCCGCCACGGGAAGGTTCCGTTCTCGTCAGCTGGCGTTCTTCTGCGGATCGGCCGGGGTCGTCGACTGCTGCTTCTTCAGCTCGTCCAGCTGCCGCTGGAGGTCGGCGACCTGCTGGTCCGCGTTCTTCGCCTGCTGCTGGGAAGCCGGAAGCGCCTTGGTCTCGGCGTCTTCGGCCTTCTCCGCCGGCTTCTCCTCGCCGCGCATGTCCTTGGTCTCGGCCTTGAAGATCTTCATGGACTTGCCGATGGACCTGGCGGCGTCCGGCAGCCGCTTGGCGCCGAACAGCAGGACGACGACGAGCACCAAAATGATCAAGTGCCACGGCTGCAGCCCGTTCAGCATGGGTGGCCTCCTATCTCGTTCAGGACCGATCTTACTGGTTGGCGGACGCGCCGCGTCGCTGCTCGAGAGCGACGCGTACCGCCGCCGAGCGAGCACGCAGCAGCCCCGTACGGTCATGCGTATCCGTAGCAACCATGCTTATGGTGTGCTGGAAGCGGCGCAAGACCCGCACCACGCGAACCACTAGAAAGCCGAGCAGGAGCAGCCCGAGGACGGCGAGCGCGATGCTCGGCAAGTACCACACGGCGATTACCCTACTGGTTCAACGTTGACGGAAGGTGACGTGCCCGCGCCAGCGCGTCGGCGGCGCGTTGACGAACGGCTTCCGCCAGCTCAGCGGGCCGTTCGACGCGGGCGTCGCCGCCCTGGCCGAGCACCAGGCGGACCATCCAGGACTCGTCGCCGTAGCGCATCCGCACCCGCAGGCGGCCCCCCGGCAGTTCGTCGAGCTCCTCGCAGGGGTAGTACTCGGCGACCCAGCGCGCGTCCGGTTCGAGGACGAGTTCGGCCTCCGGCTGCTCGGGACGCTCGGTGAACACGCCGTCGGAGATGTCCTTGGGCTCGGCGTGCGCGGGCGGCACCGCGGGCTCGTCGAGCACCTCGAAGTCGTCGATGCGGTCCAGCCGGAACAACCGGACGCCTTCCGCGCGGCGGCACCAGGCCTCCAGATAGCCGACGGCCTGGACGATCAGCAACCGCATCGGGTCGACGGTGCGCTCGGTGATCTGGTCCTTGGAGGCGGTGTAGTACCGGATGCGCAACGCCCGCCCCGCCTGCAGCGCGTCGCGCACCGCCTGCCGGGTTCGCGCGGTGGCCTCCCGTTCCCGGACCCCGAGCCCGACCACCACGCCCGAGGGCTGCGCCTGCCCCGCGGCGGCCTCGATCTTGGCGATGGCCCGGCGCACCGAATCCGTGTCCAGCAGCCCGGGCGTTTCGGCGAGCGCCCGCAGCGCGACCAGCAGCGCGGTCGCCTCGCCACCGGTGAGCCGCAGCGGGCGGCTCATCCCGGCGTCGTAGGTCACGGTGACCGTGTCGCCCTCGAACGACAGGTCGATCAGGTCGCCGGGGCCGTATCCGGGCAGCCCGCACATCCAGAGCAGCTCGAGGTCCTTGCGCAGCTGGCGGGGCGCGACGCCGAAATCCTGCGCGGCCTCGTCGATCTTGATACCCGGACGGGCCAGCAGATACGGCACGAGCGCGAGCAGCCGCGGCATCCGCTCGGTCGACCCGGTCATGGTTGGCCCTCCCCCGACAGGACGGCCTCCAGCCGGTCCTGCACGGTTTTGGCCAGCACGTCCGGTTCGAGCACCAGCACGTCCGGGCCGTGCGCGGCGATCCAGTCCGCCGCGCGTTCCGGGGTGTACAGGTCGATCTCCGCGAGGTCGCCCTCGACCCCGTCGACGGTCAACCGGCCGACCAGCCGGGCGTGGCGCCGGACCCCGGCCGCGCGGTGGTCGGCGATCCACACCTTGGCCGTGGCCACCGGCGTGGTCTCGGGTTCACCGGTCCCCGCGACGAACTCGAGCAGGTTCACGTCCTCCGGCCGGCGCACCTCCCCCGGTTTGCCGACCGTCCGCACCTCGCCCAGCATCCGGGACAGGCGGAAGCAGCGGGGCGCCTGGCGATCCCGGTCGTGGCCGACCACGTACCAGCGCGATCGCCAGGACACCACACCCCAGGGCTCGATCGTGCGGACGAGCCGCTCGGGCGAGCCGGAGCGGCGGTAACCGAACCGGACGGCCTGCTTGTTCTGCACCGCGGCCAGCAGCGGCGAGAACGCCGGTTCGGTGCGCACGCGGGACTCCACCACGGTCGGCGCGGTGTGGTCGACCTCCACCCCGGCGGCGCGCAGCTTCACCAGCGCGCCCTGCGCCTGCCCGGTCAGCTCCGGCGAGTCCCACAGCCGCACGGCGAGCCCGACCGCGGCCGCCTCGTCCGGCGCCAGGTCGATCTCGCCGAGTTCGTAGTCCCGGCGCGCGATCCGGTAGCCCTCGACCGAATCGAATGCCGAGTTCCGGCCGGTTTCCAGCGGGATGCCCAGCTCGCGGAGTTCGGTCTTGTCCCGTTCGAACATCCGGAAGAACGCGTCGTCGCTGGCGGCGTCGGCGTATCCGGGCACGATGCCGCGAATCCGCTCGGCAGTCAGGTACTGCCGGGTGGACAGCAGAGCGAGCACCAGGTTGACCAGGCGCTCCGCGCGGGCGGTGGACACAGGGACAACCCTAGCTCGCTCCGTCCAGCCCGATCGTGAGGTCCGGCCGTCGCGCGTCGAGAATCGAACACTCACTCTCCGTGTCGACCGGACGTATTCGCTCATCGAGGCGACCGCGGCGCACGAAAGAACGACCCGCGGTCGCATTCGTGGCCGATTGGTGCTCCTGGCGTAACACCGCTCCCCCGGTCGTCGACTCCCGCGCTGAGAAATCCCGGGCGGAAGGAGCAGGCGATGGTCGTTCGAAAAACCGCGTGGCCGGAAGGGACACCCTGCTGGGTGGACCTGGGCGTGGACGATTTCGGCAAGGCGCAGTCCTTCTACCGCGGACTGTTCGGCTGGGACGTTCAGGTCGGCCCACCGGAAACCGGCGGCTACGCGGTCGCTCACCTGGACGGCAAGCCGGTCGCCGGGATCATGCCCAAGATGGACCCGGGGCAGCCGACCGTGTGGACCACCTACCTGGCGGTGGACGACGCGGACGCGACCGCCGCCAAGATCCAGCCCGCGGGCGGCCAGGTGATCGCACCGCCCATGGACGTGCTCGACCTCGGCCGGATGGCCGCCGGGAGCGATGTCGAGGGTGCCGTGTTCGGGCTGTGGCAGTCCGGCACGCACACCGGCGCCGATATTGTCAACGTCCCCGGCTCCCTGGTCTGGAACGAGCAGATGAGCCGCGACTTCCCCGGCGCCAAGAAGTTCTACGCGGCGGTGTTCGGTTACGAGTACGCCGACATGGGCGACAACGGGTTCCAGTACGCGACCATCCGGGTCGGCGACCGGGAGGTCGGCGGGATCGGCGGCCTGACGGCCGACACCCCGCTGGACACGCCCGCGCAGTGGACCGCCTACTTCGGCGTGGCGGACACCGACGAGACCGCGGCCCTGATCGCGAAGCTGGGCGGCGAGGTCGTCGGCGAACCGCACGACACCCCGTACGGCCGGATGGCGAACGTCGCCGACGACCAGGGCGCGCGGTTCGCGATCATCGACCTCTCCGCGACCGGCTGATCCCCGGCGGCTGGTCAGTGGCCGAGTTTCGCCGCTCGGCCGTGCTCCCCCGCCGCCCAGCACGCCAGGCGCGCGCAGCTGACCGTGTCGAAGCTGCCGGTGTCGAACGACCGCCAGTGCCGCCCGCCGTCGAGGCTCAGGTCGCTGCCGGTGGGCCCGACCGCGAGCGCGACCGGACCGAGCCACGCGAGGCCGGAGCGGTACCCGGCCGGTGCGTGCGGTGGGGTCCGCCAGCTCCGGCCGCCGTCCGAGCTGATCGCCAGGCCGGGGACGACCGCGTCCGGTTTGGCGTAGTCGCCGCCGATCGCCAGGCCGTGCCGGGAATCGCGGAAGGACACCGCGAACACCCCCGCCGACTGGCTGCTCAGCAACGGGGTGTCCACCGCCGCCCAGTGCCGCCCGCCGTCGGCCGAGCGCAGGACCCGCGCCCGCTCGCCGCCGCCGGTCGCGATCCAGGCGTCGCGGCCGTTCGATCCGGCCTGCACGCACTGACCACTCGCCGCGAACCCGGCCTCGCCGGGCAGCGCGGGCGGCATCCCGTCGGCCGGCACCGGCCGCCAGCTGCCACCACCATCCACAGTGGACAGCAGGGTGAACTTGCCGTCGACCGGATCCCCCATCGCCAGCCCGCGCCGGTGGTCGAAGAACGTCAGGCAGTCGTAGAAGGCGCGCTCGTCGGTGTTGCGGAACGCCAGCCGCCAGTGCGCGCCGCCGTCGGCCGTGGTGTAGATCCGGGAGGCGGCACCGGGACCGATCGACAGCACCACCGCGTGGTCGGCGTCGAAGGCCTCCACGTCGCGGAAGTCCAAACCGGCCGTGTCCGGCGGGGCCACCTGCCGCCAGGTTCGGCCACCGTCGACGGTCCGCAGCACGGTTCCCTTGCCGCCGCTGGCCCACGCGGTGTCCCGGTCGACCGCGTCGAGCCCGCGGAGCCGGGCGTCCACCCCGGTCGGCACGGGTCGCCAGACCAGCCCGGCGGCCTCGGCCGAAACGGGCACCGCCACCGCCAGCAGCGCGGCGGCCAAGACCAGGGAGAATCGGGTCCACCTGCGCATGGCCCCACCTTTCGATCCGGTCAGAGCACGAAGGAAGCGATCATCTGGCCGATCTGGCGAATGTCGGAATTGCCTTTGAATTCCAAGCGGACCTTGCCGAGACCGCTGAACCAGAGTTCGAGTTCGGCATCCATGTCGAATGTTCCCGCGGTCTCGATCGAAAAGGCCTGGATCCTGCTGTAGGGCAGCGAGGTGAAATCCTTCTTCTTGCCCGTCATTCCCTGCACGTTGACCGCGATGAGCCGCTTGCTGGTGAACACCACGAAATCCCGGACCGATTTGAAGCAGGAAACGAGTTCCTCCCCCGGAATGATGATCGGCTCGACCGAGGACGCGATGTCCTTCGGTTTGCAGGGAGAGAGCTTGAAAACGGAAGCCTTCTCGAAGTCAATCATGGCGGTACTCTAGCAACTCGCACCACCGGAGGAATTGGTCCATTTGGCGCACCCCGGCCACGGCCCCTACGGTGGCCGATGTGGATGATCGAGTTCTGCTGATCACCGGCGCGTCGCGCGGGCTGGGCGCGGCGACCGCGCGTCGCGCGGCCGCGGCCGGTTTCCGGCTGTCCCTGGTGTCCCGGAACGCGGACAGCCTCGCCCCGCTGGTCGAGGAATTCGGCCCGGACACCGCGATGGCGGTCGGCGCCGACGTGACCGACTGGACCCAGATCTCCGGCGCGGTGGACGCCACCGTGCGCCGGTTCGGGCGGCTCGACGCGGCGTTCGCGAACGCCGGGCTGATGCTCCCGGTTTCCTTCTTCGGCACCGGCGGCGCCGATCCGGAAAGCTGGCGGGACATGGTGCTCACCAATGTCCACGGTCCGGCGATCACCGCGCGGGCCGCACTGCCCGCGCTCGCCCGCACCGCGGGGCACCTCGTGCTCACCGGTTCCGTCGCGGGGCGCGGAATCCGCCCGGCCCCGGCGAGCCTGTACTCGGCGACGAAATGGGCGGTCACCGGGCTCGCCGGGGCCATCCGCGCGGAGGCCGTCGGCACCGGCGTGCGGGTGACGCTGATCCAGCCGGGCCTGGTGGACACCGAAATGATCACCGACGAACAGCGCGCCAAGCCGACGCTCGAACCGGACGACATCGCCCGCGCGGTGTGCTTCGCGCTCGACCAGCCGCCGAGCGTGGACGTGAACGAGATCGTGGTCCGCCCGACCGGCCAGGATCCGGAACGCTAGGAGCGCTCACCCTCCGGCGGCCGCAGACTCGCTTGCAGCATCGCGGCGAACTCGGCGGGCAGCGGGGCGCCGCCGAGCCCCACGGTGATGATCTCCACCGAACGTTCCAGCGCCTGGTCGCGGGCGCCTTCCTCGGCGGCCCGCAGCGGACCGTCCAGGTACAGCGTGGCGAGCCCGTGGACCACCGACCACACGGTCACCTCCGCCATCGGCCGCCGCTCGGCGGGCAGGTAACCGGCCGCGACCAGATCGTCCATGGCCTCGTTCAGCCGCAGGAACGGCTTGTTCTCCCGGGCTCGCCGCGGGGACGGCGACATCGCCATACCGTGCGCGAAACAGGTCCGGAACAGGCCCGGTTCGGCGTCCGCGAAATTGAGGTAACCGCGGCCGATGGCGGCGAGGTTGACCAGCGCCCGCAGGACCGGATCCGCGATCTCGGGCAACCGGGCCAGCTCGGCGTTCATCGATTCGGCGAGCAGTTCCAGTGCCCGTTCCTTCGCCGCCGCGAGCAGTTCCTCGTGCCCCGCGAAATGCCGGTAGGCGGCCGTGGGAGTCACGCCGACCGTTTTGGCCGCGGCGCGGATCGTCACCGACGCCGGGCCGCCGGACTGCGCGAGCTCGGCGGCCGCGGCGATCAACGCGTTGCGCAGATCGCCGTGGTGGTAGGCGGTTCGAACGGGGGCTGAGGAACTCACAGAAGAATGTTGACACCCGTACACATCCGTGGCAAGTTGACACCCGCAAAGTTTGCGGCCGTCAACTTCCGTGGGGGCGCCATGTTCACCAGCCTCGGCCGGTTCGCCGTCGGCCACGCCCGGGGCATTCTCGCCGGCACGCTCCTGGTCCTGGTCGCCGCCGGCGCGCTCGGCTTCACCGCCTTCGGCAAGCTGAAGTCGCAGGGCTTCAGCGATCCGGCCGCCGAATCCAGCCAGGCCGCCGACCTCGTCAACGCCCGGTTCGGCGGCGCGGCGGACCTGGTCTTCCTGGTCGCCGCGCACGAGGGCACGGTGGACGGTCCCGCGGTGAGTTCGGCGGGCACGCAGCTCACCGACCGGCTCGCCGCGGACCCCGATCTGGCCGGGGTGACCTCGTACTGGCGCACCGCAGTACCGCCCCTGCGCTCCGATGACGGCCGGTACGCACTCGTCGTCGCGCGGCTGACCGGCGGCGAAACCGGTCTGGAACGGGTCGCCGAGCGCTACGGCGGTGATCGCGGCCCGATCTCGGTGACCGTCGGCGGTGGCGCGGCCGCCGGGCGCGACATCGGCGGGCAGGTGGGCGCGGACCTGGCGCTGGCCGAGTCGATCGCGGTGCCGGTCGTGCTGGTGCTGCTGGTCCTCGCCTTCGGCAGTGCCGTCGCCGCGCTGCTGCCGCTCGCCGTCGGCGGAATCGCGATCCTGGGCACCTTCGCCGAACTCGCGATCCTCGGCTCGGTCACCGACGTCTCCGTTTTCGCGATCAACCTGACCACCGCGCTCGGGCTCGCCCTCGGCATCGACTACGCCCTGCTGATGGTGAGCCGATTCCGCGAAGAACTCGCGGCCGGAGCACCGACCCGGGACGCGGTCGTGCGCACGGTGGAAACCGCGGGCCGCACGATCTTGTTCAGCGCGGCCACGGTCGCCGTCGCGCTGTCCGCCCTGCTGCTGTTCCCGATGTACTTCCTGCGCTCGTTCGCCTACGCGGGGATCGGCGTGATCATCATCGCCGTGGCCGGTGCGCTGCTGGCGCTGCCCGCATTGCTTGTCGTCCTCGGCTCGCGGGTCAACGCGGGCCGCCTGCCCTGGGCCCGGCGCCGCTCCCCCGGCACGTTCTCCCCGTTCTGGGGCAAGCTCGCGGCGACCGCGCTGCGCCGCCCGGTGCTCACCGCCGCCCCGGTGATCGTCCTGCTGCTGATCGCCGCGGCGCCGCTGCTGCGAGTGGAGTTCGGCAGCCCGGACGACCGGGTGCTGCCGGAAAGCGCGCCCACCCGGGTCGTCGGCGACACGTTGCGCGCCCACTTCCCCGCCGACAACAGCCGCGCGATCGAGGTCGTCACCACCGGCGGCGCCGCTTGGTCCGAAGTGGACGGTTATGCCCGGCGCCTGTCCCGGCTGCCCGGGGTGGCCGCGGTGAACTCCAGTGCCGGGACGTATGCGAACGGCCAGTTCATCGGGGCGAGTCCGGCCGACGCGGCGCTGGCCCGGCCGGACGCCCAGCGCCTGAACGTGATCACCCGGGCCGAAGCCCGCTCGGCGGCGGCGCAGGACGTGGTCACCGCGGTCCGCGCCACCGCCCCGCCGGACGGGACCGGGACCCTGGTCGGCGGCGGCGCGGCCCAGCTCCTGGACAGCAAGGACACGATCGGCGAGCGGCTGCCGTTCGCCGCCGCGCTGATCGCGCTCACCACGTTCGTGCTGCTGTTCCTGTTCACCGGCGGCGTGTTCCAGCCGCTGCGGGCCCTGCTGTTCAACGTCCTCAGCCTGTCCGCGACCCTCGGCGTGATGGTGCTGATCTTCCAGGACGGCGGGCTGTCCTCGGTGCTCGGCTTCACCCCGATGCCCCTGGACATGAGCATGCTCGTGCTGCTGTTCTGCATCGCCTTCGGACTGTCCATGGACTACGAGGTGTTCGTGCTCAGCCGGATCAAGGAAACCCGCGAACTCGGCGCGAACACCCGGGATGCCGTGGTGCACGGGCTCTCCCACACCGGACGCATCGTCAGCGCGGCCGCGGCCCTGATGGCGGTGAGCGTGTTCGCGTTCGCCACCAGCGGGGTCAGTTTCATCCAGCTGTTCGGCCTCGGCACCGGGCTCGCCATCCTCATCGACGCCACGCTGATCCGCGGCATCCTGGTCCCGGCCGGGATGCGGCTGCTCGGCGACCGGGCGTGGTGGGCGCCGGGACCGCTGCGCCGCCTGCACGACCGCTTCGGGCTGAGCGAAACCGATCCGCCGCGACCGGAGGCCGAACGGGTGCCCGTCTAGCCTTGTCGATGTTGGGACCGGTCCCCGTGCGGTGGCGCATCATCGCGACATGACGACTGCGACATTCCGTTGCCTGGCCACCACGGCGGGTGCGCTCCTGGCGACAGGTGTCTTGGTGGGCTGCGGAAGCGCGCAGGTGGGTGGCACCGGTTCCGCAAGCGCGCCGCACACTGCCTCGAAGAGCGCAGCCAGTTCCGCAATCAGCAGCTCGGCCGTCCCGACCTCGATCCAGCCGAGCGCCCAGAACGGTACGAACTACAACGCCTGTTTGGGCGGCGACTGTGAAATCGCTGTGTCCAAACCGGTCACGATCACGTTGTCCGAATCTCCGATCGACGCCGGTCCCTTTACGGTGCAGAAGGTGAACGCCGACAGCGTTGAGGTGAGCATGGCCCTCCCCGCCGGGCCCAGTCTCAGCGCCACCATCAAGAAGGGCTGCACAACCGCCTTCCACGGGAACAACGCCAGCGGGCTGGCGCACACATCGTGCTCGGGAGAACCGGAGGATATTCCGGGTATGTATGTCAAACAAACGGTGACTGTAAAGGATATCTCCAACGGCACCGCAATCCTGAACCTGAAATCCGAGTGAAAACGTACTTCGGTGTCAGCTCGTCGCTCGGCACGCTCCAGCCGATCTGAGTCGGTCTCCGAGGCACAGACCGGCGCGGCGCGGGAAACGTCAGACGGGATCAGACGGTGAGGACGAGCTTGCCCTGGAGGTGACCGCCGTCGAGCAGCCGGTGCGCGTCGGCGACGCGCTCGAACGGGAAGGTCTCCTGCACGTGGACCCGAAGCCTGCCCTGTTCGACGGTGACGTGGTAGTCGGCCTGCCCGATCATCGTCCGGAACGTCGTCAGGCTCATCAGCTCCGGGACAAGCCGCGGCGTGGCGGTGCGCACCACGCACGCAGGTACTCCGTCTGGGCAACCTGGTAGTCCGGGTCGTCCGTCTCGCCCCGCAGCTCGCGACCGTAGGTACGGTCGAGCACATCGCCGGGCAGGGTCGCCAGCAGGCCCCGGACCTCTGCCTCGAACCGTGGCACGCTGGCCAGGCCGTTGGCGCAGACCAGGCTCGTCCACTCCGGTGCGCGCTCCGCCGCGAACTGCAGACCGAGCATGGCGCCCCAGGAGTGGCCGTAGACGTGTGGCCGCGCCAGGCCGAGAGACCCTCGGTCACCGCGCCGAGTTCGTCCAGGAAACGGTCCACCGTCAGCAGCGCGGTGTCCTCGATGCGATCCGAGCGCCCCACCCCAGCTGGTCGTACCAGACGACCTCACGATCCCGGGCAAGCGGCTCGAACGCCTCGAACAACACGTCACTCGGATAACCGGGCCCACCGTGGACCAGGAGCAGCGGTACACCACCGCTGCCCATCCTGCGATACCAAACCCTTCCCCCCGGAACCGAAATCCTGCCTTCCATTGTTCCGGCCGCGGTCGCCCGGCATGGCATAAATGTATTCCTCTATCCGGTCGATGAGATTCCCCGCTGCCAGACGCCGTAGGCACGTGGCGCATTCCACGGTAGGGAAAGCCCACTGGCTACGAAAGACTTGAACTTTCCGATCGCGTCCGGCAGCGAATCCGGCGGCGGGTGCGGACGCTAGCCGGTGCGCTCCGCGGCCGCGCCGGTGTCGGCCAGGAACTTCACCAGCACTTCGGCGAGACGTTCGGGCTGGTCTTCCGGGATCAACGTCGACGAGTCCCGGATCTCGACCAGACGGCCCTGGGGCAGGAGTTCGGCCAGCCGCCGGCCGTGGTCGTGCGGCATCATGCCGTCGTCGGGAGCCCAGACGACCAGCGCCGGCCGGTCGAACTCGCGCAGGCGCCCGCTCCATTCCAGCAGCACCTCCCGGCGCGGCGCCGAGATCGCGAACTTGGCGAGATCGCGGCGAATCGCGCGGCTGCGGGTAGCCGGCGCGAACCAGTCGTCGAGCACGTCGTCGGGTATCCCGCGCTTGCTCAGCACGCCGTAGGTCCGCGGGTTGTGGCGGAAGAACTTCGTGCGCAGCAGCCGCATCAGCAACCACACCCCGCCCGGCATCCTCGCCAACGTCACCATGGGCCGGGCGGGTTTGGGCGGGAAGTTGTCGAACGCCTCGCACGCGACCATGACCAGCCGGCCGACCCGATCCGCCTTGCCCTCGGAGACCAGGAACTGGGGGCCGCCCCAGTCGTTCATGATCAGCGTGACCCCGGTCAGGTCGAGCCGCTCCAGGAACTCGGCGAGCAGGAGCGCCTGGCCGCGCTGGGACAGGTCGGCGCCGGGGTTCATCGGTTGCCGGTGGGCGCCCAGCGGCAGCGTCGGCAGGATGCAGCGGTAGCCGGGCAGCAGCGGGAGCACCTTGCGCCACTGCGACTCGTTCATCGGAAAGCCGTGCGTGAACACCAGAACGGGCCCGGAACCACCCGTGTCGACGTAGTCGATCGGCCCGGCTGACAGTTCGATCCGCGGCATGTCGCCTCCACTAGATAGATCGTTCTAATAGGCTAACCTGGAGGGCAGGGCACTGTCGAGGAGGTCGAGCCGTGGCGAGCGGACGCGCTGATGCCGGGAATCCGGACACCCGGACGAGGATCCGGGAGGCGGCCGCGCGGTTGTTCCGCCGGCAGGGCTACCCGGGCACCGGCCTCAAGCAGATCGCCGCCGAGTCGCACGCGCCGTTCGGCTCCATTTACCACTTCTTCCCCGGCGGCAAGGACGAGCTGGTCGAGGACGTCATCCGCAGCACCGGTCCGGAGTACATGCGCGTGGTGCATGCCCTGCTCGAAAGCGTCCCGGATCCCCTGGAGGCACTCGAAGTCGCTTTCCGCGCGGCCGCCGAGGACCTCGCGGCGACGGATTACGCGGACGCCTGCCCGATCGCGACCGTCGCCCTGGAAGTGGCGAGCACCAACGAAACCCTGCGCACCGCCACGGCCGACGTATTCACCGAATGGGTGACGGAAGGGGCGAAGTGGTTCGGGCGATTCGTACCCGACGAGTCGGAAGCCCGCAGGCTCGCCCTGGCCATGATTTCCATTCTGGAAGGCGCGTTCGTGCTGAGCCGGGCGCAGCGCAGCGGGGAGCCGCTCCGCGCCGCCGGTCAGTCCATGGTCGACCTCACCCGCAGCGCGCTCGAACGCGGGAGCCGGTGACCGCTCATCGCCACTCGGCGGCGAACGCGCGGGCCGGGTTGTCCACGAAGAACTTCGTCACGACGGCCGGACCCAGGTCCGCCTCGAGCCGCGGGCGCAGGCTCCGCAGCAGGAACGGCATCCCGGGTCCGCCACCGGTCGAGGCCCGGGCGGCGGCCGTGGTCGTATCGCCGCCGAGCAGGATCTGGTCCGCGTGCCCGGCCGCCACGAGTGCGGCGAGTTCGTCGAAGAGGCGCCAGTCCGTGGCGTGGTTCGCCCGCGACGGCCCGTCGAAGGCGAGGAACGCCCCGGCCTCGGCGAGCGCGCGCTGCACGCGCAGGTCCGGCGAGCGGTTCAGGTGCCCGAGGATCACCCGGTCCGCGGGCACTTCCAGGTCGCCGCAGAGCAGCTCGAGGACCTCCGGACCGGCGGTGCCCAGTTCCAGGTGCACGCCGATCGGGGCGCCGGTCGCGTGGTGTGCCTCGGCGGCGGCGATCAGCACGGCCCGCGCATGCTCGTCGACGCCGTGGAAGGCGCCCGCGACCTTGATCATCCCGGCTCGCACCGGCCCGGCGGGCCCGTCCGGATCCTCATCGCGGCGCAGGCCGTGGGTGAGCTCGCCGACGAACAGTTCGGCGAGCCTCCCGCGGACCCGGGCCAGCAGCTCCGGCGGATAGTGCGCGGCCTGGTGCAATCCGGTGGCCGCCACGAGGTGCACTCCGCCGCGCCGGGCGGTCTCCGCGAGTACGTCCGCTCGCCGCCGCAGCCCGAACGGGGTCCACTGGATCACCGCGCGACCGCCCAGTTCGCGGAACGACCGCAACTCCCGTTCGGCCGCGGCCGGATCGTCGAGTTCCTGACCCGCCAGCACCGGGCTGGCGAAGAAGAGGTGATCGTGCGCGTCGCAGACCCCCAGCTCCGCGGCGGGAATGTCGCCGAGCACGGTCCGGACCGCGCTCACCAGTGCCGTCCCGTTTCGAGGGCGGTGAGTTCCGGTGCGGACAGGTGCAGCACCTCGTACCGCGTGCCCGGCGCCTCGGCGGGTGGCTCCGCCCAGAGCGTGAAGCGCACGAGTTCCCAGTGCCGGGGATCGACGGCGAGCGCGCTGGAGTGCACGCCCGGCGCGGCGGCTTCCGCGTCGAAGGCGGCGAGCGCCCCGGCCACGAACTCGGCCGGATCGACCGCCGCGGGAAGGGGCTCGGTGTGCCGGATCGCGGTCCGGGGAGTCGCCGCGTGGTCCGGGCCTCGCTGGAAGGCGGCCCCGGTCCAATGGTGCACGGCGGGCCGGCCGAAATCGTCGTGGATCCCGCGGAATCCGCCGCCGCCCCACAGGAACCGGTTCATCCCGCGAATCGAATTCCACAGGTAGAACGGCGCGTATTGATTGACCGGCGAGCCGCCGCTCCCCCGCTCGCGGATGCCGTAGGCCTTGAGCCCCAGCCCGTCGAACCCGTCCAGCAGCGCACCCCTGGCCGCCACCCGGTCGCGGATGATGCCCATGTCGTAGTCGGCGGGCAGGGTGATCTCGTATTGCATGGCGTACAAGGGGTTTCTCCCGTCCGGTCGGACATCTCCGTCAGCGGCACTACTGTACATACTAGTAGGTACAGTAGTGCGCCAGGCTGCGCCAATCCAGCGATTCACCTGGTCAAGCAGCGTTTCCCGCGCCCGCCGCCGGACAAGAGTCAACCCGGTAGCCCTTCCCCGACGCGGCAGGGGCTGACCAGGTCGAACCTGCTGAACCGCTGACCCGGTTGCCGTCCGGATCGTTGACCGCGGCGACGGACCCCCTTCGCCGCCGCCTGCACCGGTCCGAGCTTGTATCGGAGGTACCTCCCTACTCGGTATCCGCCCATCGTGGGCGGTTCCCGCGGGGAGGTCGGAGCGGAGACTCGGCTTCCTCTACCTGCGCGCTACAGCGAACCGATCAGCCGTTCCACCCGCTCGTCCACGGCGCGGAACGGGTCCTTACAGAGCACGGTCCGCTGCGCCTGGTCGTTCAGCTTGAGGTGCACCCAGTCCACGGTGAAGTCCCGCCCGGCGGCCTGCGCGGCGGCGATGAAGTCACCGCGCAGCTTCGCCCGGGTGGTCTGCGGCGGGGTGTCCTTGGCCAGCTCGATCTCACCGTCGTCGGTGACGCGGTGCACCAGCCCCTTGCGCTGGAGCAGGTCGAAGATGCCCCGCCCGCGCCGGATGTCGTGGTAGGCCAGATCCAGCTGCGCGACGCGGGGGCTGGACAAGTCCAGGTTGTGCTTGGCCCGGTAACGCTCCACCATCCGGTGCTTGATCGCCCAGTCGATCTCGGTGTCGATCTTGCTGAAGTCCTGCTGCTCGACCGCGTCCAGCGCGCGGCCCCACAGCTCGACGACCCGTTCGGCGGTCGGCCCGGACCCGTTCGCCTCCACGTGCTGCACCGCGCGGGCGTAGTACTCGCGCTGGATCTCCAGCGCGGACGCCTCCCGGCCCCCGGCGAGGCGCACCTGGCGGCACCCGGTCAGGTCGTGGCTGATCTCCCGGATCGCGCGGATCGGGTTGTCCAGCGTGAAGTCCCGGAACTGCACGCCCTGCTCGATCATCTCGAGCACCAGGTTCGCCGCACCGACCTTGAGCAGCGTGGTCGGCTCGGCCATGTTCGAGTCGCCCACGATGACGTGCAGCCGCCGGTAACGCTCCGCATCGGCGTGCGGCTCGTCGCGGGTGTTGATGATCGGCCGCGACCGGGTTGTGGCGCTCGACACGCCCTCCCAGATGTGTTCCGCACGCTGGGACAGGCAGTACACCGCCCCGCGCGGGGTCTGCAGCACCTTCCCGGCCCCGCAGATCAGCTGCCGGGTGACCAGGAACGGCAGCAGCACGTCGGCGATCCGGGAGAACTCCCCCGCCCGGCCGACCAGGTAGTTCTCGTGGCAGCCGTAGGAGTTGCCCGCCGAATCGGTGTTGTTCTTGAACAGGAAGATGTCGCCGCCGATGCCCTCGTCCGCCAGCCTGCGCTCGGCGTCGACCAGCAGATCCTCCAGGATCCGCTCACCGGCCTTGTCGTGCGTGACCAGCTGGGTCAGGTCGTCGCACTCCGCCGTGGCGTACTCCGGATGCGATCCCACGTCGAGATACAGGCGCGAGCCGTTGGACAGGAATACGTTGGACGACCGTCCCCAGGACACGACGCGTCGAAACAGGTACCTGGCCACCTCGTCGGGCGAGAGCCTGCGCTGCCCGTGAAAGGTGCAGGTGACCCCGAACTCGGTCTCGATGCCAAAGATCCGCCGCTGCATGACATAAGCCTAGGCGCTCCACCCCCTCAGGCGGTGCGCCGTTCGGGCGGCGACACGCGGTGAGCTACGTTGCCGAACGTGTTCAACCACCTGAGGAAGCCGTTACGCCAGGTCGGCCACACCGACCGTGCCCTGGTCCGGCGCAGCGCGGCGCTCCCTCCAACCCCCGCGGACCGCGCGCTCACGCTGCTGACGAAATCCGCCAACAAGGGGCGTCTCTGGTGGGTCGTCGCCGCCCTGCTGGCCGCCCGCAAGGGCCCGGCCCGGCGTGGCGCGTTACGCGGAGTGGCCGCGATCGCCGGGGCCAGCGCCTCCGCGAACCTGCTCGGCAAGCCGCTCTTCCCCCGCCGCCGCCCCGCCGCCGAAGAGGTGCCCGAACACCGCAGGCTCACCCGGCGGCCGACCTCGTCCTCGTTCCCGTCCGGCCACGCGGCCTCGGCCGCCGCGTTCGCGACCGCGGTGACCATGGAATCGCCCGCCACCGGCCTCGCGGTGGCCCCGCTGGCCGCCGCCGTCGCCTACTCGCGCGTGCACACCGGCGTCCACTGGCCGAGCGATGTCGGCGCCGG
The DNA here is from genome assembly GCF_009765355.1 of Amycolatopsis anabasis. Taxonomy (GTDB): domain Bacteria; phylum Actinomycetota; class Actinomycetes; order Mycobacteriales; family Pseudonocardiaceae; genus Amycolatopsis; species Amycolatopsis anabasis. The sequence continues at coordinate 165,124 of NZ_VTHK01000007.1, forward strand.
TGCGTTGATCGGCGTCGGCGCGGCCCTGCTGACCCGGCACTGGTGGCCGCTGCACCCGGACACGCCCGCGCACACCGCGCACCGCGCCGAAGCCCCGGTCATGCGGGACGGCGAGGACATGCTCGCCCTGGTCAACCCGGGCTCCGGTGTGGAGTCCGAGGATCCGACCGAGGACGTGCGGTTCGCCTGGCCGAAGGCGACCCTGGTGTACCCGGATTCGGGCAAGGACATCCGGACCCAGCTCGCCGACGAGATCCGGGCCCGCGACGGCCGGGTGCGCGCGCTCGGCGTGGCGGGGGGTGACGGCACGGTCGCCGCGGTCGCTTCGGTGGCCGCCGACCACCAGCTGCCGCTCGCGCTCATCCCGGCCGGGACGCTGAACCACTTCGCCCGGGACGTCGGGGTGCACTCGATGCCGGACGCGGACGCGGCCACCGAGGCCGGCTTGGCGGTCGGGGTCGATCTCGGCGAGGTGGAGGTCAACGGGACCAGCGGCACCGAGCGCCGCTGGTTCGTCAACACGGCCAGCCTCGGCGGTTACCCGGAGATGGTGCGGTTGCGCGAGAAGCTCCAGCAGCACTACCCGAAATGGCCCGCCATGGTGATCGCCACCATCCGCACGCTGCGCCACGCCCGCCCGTTGCGGGTCACGCTGAACGGCAGGAACGCGTCGGTGTGGATGCTGTTCGTCGGGAACGGCACGTACGCGCCGAAGGGCTTCGGGCCCACCCGGCGGCCCTGCCTGGACACCGGGCTGCTGGACGTGCGCTACCTGCGGGCCGACCTGCCGTACTCGCGGGCCCGGTTCGTGCTCGCCCTGATCACCAACACGCTCACCACGAGCCACGTGTACCGGCAGGCCGACCTGCCGGAGCTGACCGTGCGCCTGCTCGACGCCAACCGGCGGGTCGCCACTGACGGCGAGGTCGGCCCGCTCGGCAACGAGTTCCGCTTCCGGTCCCGGCCGAGCGCACTGACGATCTACCGGCTCGGCGCCCCGCACACCGAACGCGAACGCCACACCTGATCCGGATTTCACACAACTCGGCATTGCCGGTTCTTGAATCTATTCTCATCAGATCCTCAGGAATCCCGGTCAACTTCTCCCCCGATGGAACGTCTTTCTCCTACGGATAGGGGTGCGGAAGAACAGGGGCGAGGGGTTTTGATGCGTACGACCAGTCGGCGCCGTTCGGTGGCTCGCGCGGCGTCGATCGTGCTGGCACTGTTCGCCGGCAGTTGCTCGCCACCTCCCGCGGCCCATCCCGAACCCGCCCCGGACGGCGGCGAACTGTCCACGGTGACCATCCCGGGCACCGCCTCCGGGTTCCGGGCCCGCGCGGCGAAGGTGTACCTGCCGCCCGCCTACGGACGCGAAGCCGAACGGCCGCTGCCGGTGTTGTTCCTGCTCGCCGGCGTCCCGGGCAGCACGGACGACTGGTTCGACCACGGCCGGGTGCGCGAGGAACTCGACGCGTTCGCCGCCCGGCACGGCGGCCGGGCGCCGGTGGTGGTCGCCCCGGACGACACCGGTGTCGACAACGAGGACCTGCTCTGCATGGACAGCCCGCTGGGCAACGTCGACCAGTACCTCAGCCAGGACGTGCCGGCCTGGGTCGACGAGCACCTGCGCGTCGACCCCGATTCCCGCACCTGGGCGGTCGGCGGATTCTCCTACGGCGGCACCTGCGCGTATGAACTCGCCGTCCGGCATCCGGCGCGATTCCCGACTTTTCTGGACTTCTCCGGCGAAAAGCAACCCATGCACGACACCGTGCAGAATGCGGTGGACGAGGTTTTCCACGGCGATTCGGCCGCCTACGCACGCCAGGATCCGCTGGCGATTCTGCGGAAAACGCGGTTTCCCCATTCCGCGGGAACGATCGCGGTCGGCGAGGACGACGAACCGTACACCGCCGAACAACGGGCGGTGTACGAGGCCTGCCGGAACGCCGGGATGAACGTGCGGTGGCTGCCGCTGCCCGGCGGGCACGACTGGGACGTGTGGACCGCCGCCTTCGCCCAGTCGCTGGACTGGCTCACCGCGCGCATGGGATTGGCGGTGCAGCCGTGATGCTGCCCTGGACCGCCGTCGATCCGAAGGTACCGGACATCCCGGACGACATCTCCCGGCATGTCCGCGACCTCGGACCGCTGGAGTCGCCGCTGATCTGGTGGACGCTGGCCGCCTGGGGCGTCGTGCTGCTCACTGTCGCGGTCTGCCTGTCCCACCGCAGGCGCCTCCGGCGCTGGAGCGCCGCCGCCGCGGTGTGCTGCCTGCTGCTCGCGGGCGTCACCGCGGTCAACAGTTACGTCGGGTTCGTCCGCACCGGCCACGACCTCGGCCGCCTCCTGCAACGCGGCACGGGCGCGATCAACGCGCTGGGCGTCCTGCTCGACGACGGTTCGACCGGCACCGACGGTCCCGGTGACGCGCGGCAGCCGGGTGGCAAGGACCGCGCGCCCCGGACCGATCCGAGCGGCATGCGGATCGACCAGCTCAACATCGCCGATCCGGCGCACGGCATCCCGGCGGGCAAGACCTTCGTGGTGCTGCCGCCGGGATACGGCGCCCCGGCCAACGCCGGCCGCCGCTATCCCGTTGTCTACCTGATCCACGGCTATCCGTACGGCGGCCCGGAGGACTGGCTCACCGCGGGCGACGCGCCGACGACCCTGCGGATGCTCATCGAACAGCACGTCGTGGCGCCGATGATCGTGGTCAGCGTGGACATGACCGCGGGCAAACCCAGCCAGGACTGGGAATGTCTCAACGTGCCGCGCGGCCCCCAGCTGGAGAGCTACCTTTCCCAGACCGTGGTGCCGACGATCGACCAGCAGTACCGGACGGTCGCGAACCGGAACGGCCGGGCGCTCGGCGGGATGTCCGGCGGCGCGTTCTGCGCGCTCAACGTCGGGCTGCACCACCTGGACCAGTTCGCGACCCTGCTCAGCACGCTGCCCTACGACTCGCTGACCGACGACGCGGGCCTGCTCGGCGGCGACCAGGCCGCATTGCGGGCGAACACCCCGCGGACGTACCTGCCGACCATGCCGTTCCCCCAGCCGGTGGCGGTGATGCTCGCGGTGGGCACCGGAGCCCCGACCGACGTGGCGACCGCGCGTCGCATCGCGTCCGCGCTGCAGGCCCGCGGGCAGGAGGCGGCGGTGCATTCCGAGCACGGTTTCAACCACACCTGGCACACCGCCCGCGCCACCCTCCCCTACCTCCTGGTCTTCGCCGATCAGCACTTCCACCGCTAGCTACGCGGTAGCCAGTTCGCCGAGGAGTTTCCAGGTGCGCCGCTCGCGCGATCGAACGGGCCCTGAACCAGTCCTGACCGCACGCCAGACCGGGCACGCCAAGCGAGAGGCCTACCCAGAGGCGATCGAGCAGGCCCCCACCGACTTCGCCACCCTGGATACGGTGTGAAGGGCACGTTCGGGGCATCGAGGTGTGCCGAGTCCGGACCGCTGGACCATGGATCGCGTGCGCGTCATCCGGCCTGGGTGAGGTCGGTTCCGTCGGCGGCCAGTTCGGTGACCACCGCGAGCAGGCTCCGCAACGCGGGTTTCTCGGCGTCCGGCCGCCACACCGCGACCGTGCTCGCCGATTCGCCCGCCAGGGGGACGAACACCACCCCGGTGCGGCGCAGGCTGTGCGCCGACTGCGCCAGCCGCGTTATCCCGACGCCCGCGGCGACCAGCCCGAGCAGGTTCTGCACGCTCGCGGCCCGCTGCACCACGTTCGGTTCGAATCCCGCGTTCGCGAAGTCCTGGTCGTACTTGCGGTGCCACGGCGGCCACGAACTGCGGGGGGTGAGCACCCAGGGCTCCCCGGCGAGATCGGCGAGCCGCAGTTCGGTCCGGTCGGCGAGGTGGTGGTCTTCCGGCAGGACCACGCAGACCCGTTCGGTGATCAACGGCTGCTCGGCGAGATCGTCCACGAGCGGTGGACGGCTGAACGCCGCGTCGTACCGCCCCTCGCGCAGACCGGTCACCAGTTCGCCGATGCTCACCGCGTCCGTCGTCAGCTCGATGTCGGGAAACCGCTGCCGGACGGCACGAACCACCGGCGGCAGCAGGAAGTTCGCGGCCGAGGACAGGAAGGCGAGATCGAGCCGCCCCACCTCGCCGCGGACCGCGCGGCCGACCGTTTCGACCGCCCGGTCCGCGCGGTCGAGCACCGCCTGGGCTTCCGGCAGGAACACCCGCCCGATCTCGGAGAGCCGGGTGCCGCGGTTGTCCCGGTCGAGCAGCTTGGCGCCGAGAGCCCGCTCCAGGGCGTTGATCTGTTGCGACAACGACTGTTGCGCGATGTTCAGGCGCGCCGCGGCACGGGTGAAGCTCAGCTCCTCGGCAACCGCCGTGAAGTACCGCAACTGCCTCAGCTCGGGGCTCACAGGCCCAGACTGTAACCGCTGCAGGAACGCTGTGTTGGACGCCGCTTGCGCGAAGCGGAAGGGTTGATCCCAGGTTCGAGCACAAAGGAGCGGGATGACACGGGAACGCGTATGGCTGATCACCGGCTGCTCGGCGGGTTTCGGGCGAGAGCTCGCGCTCGCCGCGCTGGCGGCCGGGGACCGCGTGATGGCGACCGCCCGGAAGACCGAGCGGCTGGCCGATCTGGTCGCCACCGGCGGGGACGGGGTTCGCACGGCGACCCTGGACGTGACCGATCCGGCCTCGGTCGAGGCCGCGGTGGCCGCCACCCTCGCCGAGTTCGGCCGGATCGACGTGGTGGTGAACAACGCCGGGCACGGTTCGGTCGGGGCCGTCGAGGAGCTGACCATGGCCGAACTGCGCGCGCTGATGGAGGTGATGTTCTTCGGCGCGGTCGAGGTGACCAAGGCCGTGGTGCCGCACCTGCGCGCGCAGGGCAGCGGCGCCATCGTGCAGATGAGCTCGATGGGCGGCCGGCTCAGCATGCCGGGCTTCGGGGCCTATTGCGCGGCGAAGTTCGCGTTGGAAGGGCTGTCCGAGGCACTCGCGGCGGAACTCGCCCCCTTCGGCGTCCGGGTGCTCATCGTCGAACCGGGTGCGTTCCGCACCGAGTTCGGCGGGCAGCGAATGCACCGGTCGCGGGAAATCGAGGCGTACCACGTCTCCACCGGCGGAACCCGGGCCGCGGTCGAGGCGATGGACGGGACCCAGCCCGGGGATCCGGCGAAGGCCGCGGCGGCGATCCTGCGCGTGGTCGGCGAGGAGAACCCGCCACTGCGCCTGGCCCTCGGCCGCGATGCGGTGACGAACATCCGGGCGCATAACGAACGGCTGCGGTCCGAATTGGACGAATGGGAAGAGCTGAGCACTTCGACCGAACTCTGACCAGTCCGCTGTGGACTGTCCGGATCGGAAACGACTCGGCGGTGCGCGTGCTGGGTCGTGAGTGTTTGGACCGGTTCTAACCGGTCCAAACACTCACGACTCTAGTCCTTTGCGGACTTCCCGTTGCCGTTCTTCGGGGCCTCGCCGGAATCCTTGCCGTTCTCGTCCGCCTTGCCCTTGCCGTCCTTGCCTTCGTCACCGGCGTCCGCGCTGGGCAGCAGCGCGTCGAGCGCGGCGCCGGTGATCCGCCGGAACGAGCGGCGCGGCCGGTTGCGGTCGAGCACCGCCACTTCCAGCTTGCCCGGCTCGGCGGAGTCCCCGTTGCCGCTGTTCGTCGCGACCGCCCGCAGCGCCTGCACGGCCACCGCGACCGCCTGCCCGAGCTCGAAACCCTCTTCGAAGGTCTCCTTCAGCTTGGTGATGATCGGCTCGGTCTGACCGCCCATCACCACGAACCGGGGCTCGTCCTGGATCGAACCGTCGTAGGTGAGCCGGTACAGCTGGTCCTCGGCGTTGTTCGCGCCGATCTCGGCGACGCAGATCTCCACCTCGTACGGCTTGAGCTGCTCGGTGAAGATGCTGCCGAGCGTGCCCGCGTAGGCGTTCGCGAGCGCGCGGGCGCTGACGTCGCGGCGGTCGTACTGGTACCCCTTGAGGTCGGCGTGCCGGATCCCGGCCACCCGCAGGTTCTCGAATTCGCTGTACCGGCCGACGGCGGCGAAACCGATCCGGTCGTAGATCTCGGAAACCTTGTGCAGCGTGGTCGACGGGTTCTCCGCGACGAACAGCACCCCGTCGCGGTACTTCAGCACGACGACACTCCGGCCGCGCGCGATGCCCTTGCGGGCGAGTTCCGAGCGCTCGCGCATCAACTGCTCGGGAGAGGCGTACAGCGGCATCGTCACAGCGGTGGCTCCAAAAGCTGGTCGGTGAACGGGGACGGAAGTCGGGTGCGGCTAGCCTTCGCGAGCCGCCTGCTCGGCGCGGCCGTTGACGACGGCCTCGGCGACCGCGGCCGTCTGCTCCGCGGACAGCGGTTCGGCGCCGTGCTCGGCGGTGATGGTGACCACCGTCGGGAAGATCCGGCGCACGAGGTCCGGGCCGCCGGTCGCGGTGTCGTCGTCCGCGGCGTCGTAGAGCGCCTCCACGGCGGACCGCACGGCGGCTTCCTCGTCGGCGTCCGGGTCGTAGAGCTTCTTCAGCGACGACTTGGCGAACAACGACCCCGAGCCGATCGCGTGGTAGCCCGCGTTCTCCTCGTATCGCCCGCCGGTGACGTCGTAGGAAACGATCCGACCGGCCCGCTTGGGGTCGGCGGCCTCGGTGTCGTAGCCGACGAACAGCGGCAGCACCGCGAGCCCGGCCATCGCCACGTCCAGGTTGCCCTTGACCATGTTCGCGAGCTTGTTGGTCTTGCCGTCCAGCGACAGCGAGACGCCTTCGATCTTCTCGTAGTGCGCGAGCTCGACCGCGTACAGCCGGACCAGCTCCAGCGCGATGCCCGCGGTGCCCGCGATGCCCACCGCGGAGTACTCGTCGGTCACGTAGAGCTTGTCCAGGTCGCGGGAGGCGATCAGATTGCCGGAGGTCGCCCTCCGGTCACCCGCGATCAGTACGCCGCCGGCGAACGTGACCGCGACGATCGTGGTGCCGTGGGGCGCGTCCAGCCCGCTACCCGCGACGCCGGCGGAGTTCCGGCGGCCGGGCAGCAGGTCGGGAGCCTGCACCCGCAGGAACTCGGCGAACGACGACGTCGCGTTCGAGAAGTAGGCAGCGGGCAAAGAGGCACCCGAGTGGCCCGAGGTGTTTTCCATACGTGCTCGTGTTTCCCATCAACGAAGGTCAGCGGGACGCGGTGCGGTGAGCCTAGTGGCCGGCGGAGCGGGCGCTTACTCGCCGCCCTTCTGGACATAGGCCCGGACGAAGTCCTCGGCGTTCTCTTCGAGCACGTCGTCGATCTCGTCCAGGATCGTGTCGACATCCTCGCCGAGCTTCTCCCGGCGCTCCTGACCTGCGGGGGCACCGCCCTCGATTTCGTCGTCGGAGTCGCCGCCGCCGTGCTTCTCGATCTTTTCCTGAGCCATCTCGCCTCCCGGTGTGGCTGTTGTTCCTAGCCTACCTAGCGGAACCGACATTCGGTGCGCGGAAAACGCGCGCCGGCTAGTCCGAACCGGTCAACGCCTCCACCAGCTCCTCCGCGGTGGCCGCGTCGTCCAGCAGCTTTCCGACGTGGGCTTTCGTCCCCCGCAGCGGCTCCAGCGTCGGGATCCGGACCAGGGATTCCCGGCCCACGTCGAAGATCACCGAATCCCAGGATGCGGCCGCGATCGAATTGGCGTACTTCTCCAGCGTCCTGCCGCGGAAGTAGGCCCGGGTGTCCGAGGGCGGGGTGGTGATCGCCGCCTGCACCTCCTCCTCGGTGACCAGGCGTTTCATCGATCCGCGGGTGACCAGCCGGTTGTACAGGCCCTTGGCCAGGCGCACGTCCGAGTACTGCAGGTCGACCAGGTGCAGCCGGGGCGCGGCCCAGCCGAGCTGGTCCCGGGCGCGGTAGCCCTCCAGCAGCCGCAGTTTGGCCGGCCAGTCCAGCCGGTCGGCGCATTCGGCCGGGTCCCGGGCCAACGCGTCCAGGATCTCGCCCCAGACCCGCAGGACCTCCTTGGAAGCCTCGTCCGCGCCGGTGCGCTCCAGATGGGCCGCGGCCAGTTCGTGATACGCGAACTGCAGGTCCAGCCCGGTGTACTTGCGCCCGTTGGCCAGCGCGACCTTGACCTTGAGGGTCGGGTCGTGGCTGATCTGGTGCACCGCGCGGACCGGTTCGTCCAGTTTGAGGTCGTCGAACCGCGTCCCGGCCTCGATCATGTCCAGCACCAGCGCGGTGGTGCCGAGCTTGAGGTACGTCGAGTACTCGGCGAGGTTCGCGTCGCCGATGATGACGTGCAACCGGCGGTACTTGTCCGCGTCCGCGTGCGGTTCGTCGCGCGTGTTGATGATCCCGCGCTTGAGCGTGGTCTCCAGCCCGACCTCGACCTCGATGTAGTCGGAGCGCTGGGAAAGCTGGAAACCAGCCTCCTCGCCCTGCGGGCCGATGCCGACCCGGCCCGAACCGGTCATCACCTGCCGGGACACGAAGAACGGCGTCAACCCGGCGATCACCGCGGTGAACGGCGTCGACCGGGCCATCAGGTAGTTCTCGTGGGTGCCGTAGCTGGCCCCCTTGCCGTCCACGTTGTTCTTGTACAGCTGCAACGCCGGCTGCCCGGGGACGGTGGCGGCCTTCATCGCGGCCTCCTCCATCACCCGCTCCCCCGCCTTGTCCCAGATCACGGCGTCGCGGGCGTTCGTGACCTCGGGCGCCGAATACTCGGGGTGGGCGTGGTCGACGTACAGGCGCGCGCCGTTGGTGAGGATGACGTTGGCGGCGCCGAGGTCCTCGACGTCGGGATCGTGACCTGGGCCACCCGGCCCCGCCAGATCGAATCCCCGCGCGTCGCGCAGGGGCGACTCCACCTCGTAGTCCCACCGCGCCCGCCTGGCCCTCGGGATATCGGCCGCCGCCGCATAGGCCAGCACCACCTGAGTCGAGGTCAGCACCGGGTTCGCGGTCGCGTCGCCCGGCACCGCGATGCCGTACTCGACCTCTGTTCCCATGATCCGCCGCATGTCACCACCCTACGGGGCACCCGTGCGCGGGTCGCACGGCATACGGGCGGTTACGCAAGGTTCCTACTTACGATCGACCAGGCTCGCCGGATCGAACTCGACAGCGAAGGGCTCCGCCATAGCTCATGCAGCCGAAAAGACACGCTCTGGTGACGGGGTGCGCCGTCCACTACTTCGTAGCGGATGTCGTCGTCCGGTAACGCCAGCACGTCATCGGCCGTCCACGGGCCCTGGTGCGGCCAGGGGCCGGTGTGCTGGTGGGCCACGCTCATCGGTCACCGCCTCTTCGACTGCGCTGCCTCCAGCATGGCATCTGACCTAGAGTCAGCGAAGACGACTCGACAAGGAGTGCGGTGAACGATCCCGAACCGGTGAACGGTGACGAACTGGTGGCGTTGTACGACGAATCCGGCGCCGTCACCGGAAGCGCGCCACGCGCCGAGGTCCGGGCCCGTGGCCTGTGGCACGCGGCCGGGGTCGTGCTGGTCCGCTCGGTGGACGGCCGGTCCGCGTACGTGCACCTGCGCGCCCCGGACAAGGACGTCTTCCCCGGCGCGTACGACTGCTGGGCGGGCGGCGTGGTGGCCGCGGGCGAGACCCCGGCCGAATGCGCGTCCCGGGAACTCGCCGAGGAACTGGGAATCCGCGGGGTCACCCCGATTCCGCTGTACACCCTGGTCTTCGACGAGCCCCCGATCCGCTGCCACAACTTCGCGTTCGAGGTGCGCTGGGACGGTCCGGTGGTGCACCAGCCCGAGGAGATCGTCGACGGCCGCTGGATGCCCCTGGACGAGCTGCGGCGGTGGGCCGAGGATCCGGCGAGCCCGCTGGTCCCGGACGGGCGGCTCGGCGTCCTGGAATGGTTCCGCCGCTACGACTGATCGCCGCGCAGCACCACCTCCAGCAAAGCCACCTTCACCTCGGTGTCGGCACAGCCCTCCCAGTCCGCCCTCGCCTCGATCGCCACCCGGAAACCCGCGATCGGCCGGGTGATCTCGCGGATCGTGCCGACCTGCAGCACTTCGGGCTCCCCCACGCGCTGCCCGTCGACCAGCACGCTCAACCGCACCGGCCGCTGCGAGGGCGAATCATCGATCAACCCGGCCCGCAGGTACAACTGCTTCTTCCCGCCGGTGTTCCACGCCGCGGTCGGTGTCGCGGTCCCGCAGGCGTACAGGTTGCCGACCAGCGCGGACGGGTGGCTCGCATTGGCGACCTTGGCCGCGGCCTCCCCGAAGCCACTGCCTTCGACGATCTCGCGTTCGGACAGCTCGCGGTCGCCGGGTTTCGCTTCCGGAACGGGCGCCGCGCCGCCGGGAGCGGCGACGGTGACCGTCACGGTGGCGGTAGCCGCCTGGGCGCCGTCCTTCTTGCCGCTGAAGTACGCGGTGAATCCGGCCGCCGTGCTGGTGGCCAGCGCGGTGATCACCGCGACCACGATCGCGCCGGTGCGGCTGATCCGGGCGGCCCGAATCGCCGGATCGTCGTCTCGCCGCCCGCGCCCGGACTGCTTCTGAGCGGTCATCGACGCCCCTGCCCCCTCGCCGCGGCCCGCGGCCGCGAGGACATTATCCGCTATCGCGGGGACGGGCGGGTGGGAAGTTTTGCCGCCACGATCGGGGCCAGCCGTTTGGCGGCGTCGGCCGCCCGGGCCGCGGTGCTCGCGGTGACCTGAAGACCGGAAAGCACCTCACCCCGCGCCAGCAAGACCGTGCAGGTGCCGTCCGCGCACCACGCGCGCACGGCCTCGGCGCCGGGCGGAATCGGGACCACCAGCGGGTTTCCCGCGCACCGCAGTTCGCGCAGCACGTCCGCGGCCGAGCGACGCGGATACCCGGTGACCTGCTGGGTCAGCGAGGAACCGCTGGGGTACACCCAGCTCGGGTTCCGGTACCCCGGCGGGGTTTCCCCGGGCGGGACCGCGGCGAGGCAACCCGTTGTCCGCACTGGCATCCCCGCGGGGCGCACGCCCTCGGCGGCCACGTCGGCATCGGTCAACGTGGCGGCGGCCACGGCCGCCGCGGTCTGGTTCATCGGCGGCGGAGGGGGTGGAACCGGCGCGGCGACGGCCGAGGGCGTCGCCCGCTCCGGCGGCGCCGACGTCGTCGGGTCGTCGTAGTAGGTGTCCAGATCATTGGGCCGGTCGGCGCATCCGGTCAGACCGACCAGTGCAACCGCGGCTATGGCGACCGCCCGCCCTTGACGCACCCTGCTTTCCCCTCCGGATTCCACCCGCCGCGTCCCCGACCGTGCCGGTCGGGCAGACGCCGACCCTAGTGCAGACCGCTACTGCCAATGCAGCGAGGACCGCCGCGCCCAGTACTCCGCCGGCGCCTCGCCGATCCCGTCCAGCGCCGCCAGCTCGTCTTCGTCGAGTTTCACCGCCACCGCCGCGAGATTGGCGTCCAGTTGCGCGCTGCTCGACGGGCCCACCAGCACGGTGTCGGCCCACGGCTGCGCCAGTACGGCGGTCAGCGCCACCGCGTCCGTCCCGGTTTCGCGCGTTCCGGCGATCCGGGCGAGTTCCGGCGGGGGTTCGGTCACCAATCGCCCGTTGGCCAGGGTTTCCTTGACCAGCACCAGGTTTCCGGCGGCGTGCGCCTCGGCCAGCGCGGGTCCGGCCGATCGCTCGAGCAGGTTCCAGGTGGACTGCACCGCGGTGAACACCCGCGCACCGGCGACCTCCAGCTCGAACGCGCGCCGGATCGTGTCGGCCTGCGCGGGACCGGAGGTGGAGAACCCGACGCGCACACCGGCACCGGCCAGGGCGGCGAGCGACTCGAGCAACGGCCGGTCGGTGAACAACGGGCTGTCCGCGGTCAGCGAATGCACCTGGTAGAGCGAAACCGAGGAGCCCAGCAGCGCGCGCGTTTCCGCCCATTGCGTGCGAAACCGGGTCAGCGAATGTTCCTTGGCCTCGTGCACCTCGGCATCCAGCCGCCAGTCGCCGACATAGGCATAGCCCCATTTGCTGGACACCGTGACGTCGGCGGGACCGCGTTCGTCCAGCCAGCTCGCCAGAAACTCCTCGGCGAGACCGTACGACCGCGCCACGTCCACCCAGCGGACCCCGGCCCGGTACGCCTCGTCGAGCACGGTGTGCGTCGCGGCGCGCATCGCCGCCACGTCCCGCCGCGCGGGAAGTTCTTCCACCCGGCCGAGATTGATGTACGCGGGCCTGCCGAGCGCGGCCAGCCCGAGTCCGATCCGGCCGAGGGGCCCGGTGATCGTCATACTCCGCACGCTATAGCCCAAGGCTCCCGCTGTCCTTGCCGGGGTTTGCGACCGGCACCGGCAATAGGCAAGCCGATAATGGGGGTACGTTGAAAAGCCCCACTGTATAGGTCGTTATACATCTTGTTCGCGGCGATGCAGGATTTCCAGCCACTGCGCGGAATTCAGCGCCTGGCGGTGCAGTTTCTCCAGTCTCGCCGCCGGTGCGCGCACGTACCCCTTGCCGAACACGGGCGCGATCTGCCGCAGGCTCGCCCCCTCCTCCCGGGCGGCCAGCAGGAGCCAGTCCGAGGCGTCGGCACAGGCGGCGGACGCCCGCCGGAACTCCCCCAGCAACCGGATCAACTCGTCCGCGGACACCTCCCCCGCACGCACCGCGTTCGCCGTGTTCTCCAGCCACGCCAGGACTTCCGCGACACTGACCGGCGCGCGGAGCCGTTCGCCCTCTGGTTCGCTCACGCCCGACAGTATAGGGCGTTATACAGACGGAACGGCCGTTCGACGCGCCGGTCAGTCACCGCTTCCGGGGAACTCGCGGTCAGCGACCGGACAGCACGCGTTCGCGGACCCACTGCCCCGCGGGCTTCAACGGCCCAGTGCCCGGGTACGGCCCCGCCTTGCACGTGCCCTGCTTGAACACCGCCCCGGACCGGTGGTCGTCGGAGTAGTTCCAGTTGGTCCAGCTGATCTTCTTGGCCGTCATGAGGTCGATGTACTGCTGCGAACGGGAGAAGTCGTTACCGCCGTCGCCCGACGACGTCTGGGTGCCGAATTCGGTGACGAACATCGGCAGCTTGTCCGCGGCCCGGGACAACGTGTTCAGGTACTCGGCGCCGTGCGAGGCGGCGTAGAAGTGGAACGTGTACATGATGTTGTCGGCGCGGACCGGGTTCCGCACGATCTCCTGTTCGTCGGCGCCCTCGGAGACCCCGAGCGAGGACCACGCCCGGGTGCCCACCAGCACCACCGAATCGGGATCCTGGGCCCGGATCACCGGGATGATCTGCTCGGCGTAACTCCGGATCTTCGCCCAGCTCACCCTGCTCGGCTCGTTCGCGATTTCGTAGAGCACATTGGTCTTACCGCTGTGCCGTTTGGCGATTTCGGTGAAGAAGGTCTTCGCGCGGGCGAGATTGTAGTTCGGATCCCCCGGATTCAGCATGTGCCAATCGACGATGGCGTACATCCCGCGCGCGGTGGCGTCCTCGATGTACCGGTTCACCAGCGCGGTGAATTTGGCAGGATCGGTCTCATAACCGCCTTCCTGGATGTACATCGAAATCCGGAGAACATCGGCCTTCCAGTCGGTGGCCAGCGCGTCCAGCGACGCGTCGTTCACGCATTGGCTATACCACTGCAGGCCGTGCGTGCTCATACCGCGCAACTGGACCGGCTTCCCGCCGCTGTCGCACAGCTTCACCCCGCAGACCGCGACCTTGCCGTGCGTGCCCACCGGTGTCGCGGCCGCCACGCCACCGGGTGCGGCCGCGGCGACGGCCCCCGGCAGGATCAACGCGGTCGCCAACGCCAGTACGGCTCGGAAAGTGTTGCGCCGCCTCATCAGCGTCTCCCTCGGATCATGGTCGCGTCCGGCTGACACGACTCCACTCGCTGGCGGCGGCGGATCGGGGTGGAACGTTTACCCACCCTTGGTTTGTAAACTACCTTTCCGAACAGTGACGGTAGTAACCCGGCCATCCGGCGTCAAGACGCTCCCGGACATGACCGTGCCCCGGCCGTTCGCGGGAACGGCCGGGGCACGGGGGTTCGGTCAGAGGTACTGGCCGGTGTTGGTGGCGGTGTCGATCGCCCGCCCGGAGTCCTGGTTCTTTCCGGTCACCAGGGTGCGGATGTACACGATCCGCTCGCCCTTCTTACCGGAGATCCGGGCCCAGTCGTCCGGGTTGGTGGTGTTCGGCAGGTCCTCGTTCTCCGCGAACTCGTCGACGATCGCGTCCAGCAGGTGCTGCACGCGCAGGCCGGGCTGCTTGGTCTCCAGCACCGACTTGATCGCCGCCTTCTTGGACCGGTCCACGATGTTCTGGATCATCGCGCCCGAGTTGAAGTCGCGGAAGTACAGGACCTCCTTGTCCCCGTTGGCGTAGGTGACCTCCAGGAACCGGTTCTCGTCGCTCTCCTCGTACATCCGCTCCACGGTGTGCTGGATCATCGCGTCGATCGTGGCCTTGGCGTCGCCGCCGAACTCGGCCAGATCATCGGCGTGTATCGGCAAACCGGGAATGAGGTACTTCGAGAAGATGTCCTTGGCCGCCTCGGCGTCCGGACGTTCGATCTTGATCTTCACGTCCAGCCGGCCGGGACGCAGGATCGCCGGGTCGATCATGTCCTCGCGGTTGGAGGCGCCGATGACGATGACGTTCTCCAGCCCTTCCACACCATCGATCTCGGACAACAACTGCGGCACGATCGTGGTCTCCACGTCCGACGACACGCCGCTGCCGCGGGTGCGGAAGATCGAGTCCATCTCGTCGAAGAACACGATCACCGGGGTGCCCTCGGACGCCTTCTCCCGCGCCCGCTGGAAGATCAGGCGGATGTGCCGCTCGGTCTCCCCGACGAACTTGTTCAGCAGCTCCGGGCCCTTGATGTTGAGGAAGTAGGACTTCGCCTCGGACGCGTCGCTCGGCGAATCGCCCCGGCCCGCCGCGACCTGCTTGGCCAGCGAGTTGGCGACCGCCTTCGCGATGAGCGTCTTCCCGCAACCGGGAGGACCGTAGAGCAGCACGCCCTTCGGCGGCCGCAGCTGGTACTCCAGGTACAGATCGGAATGCAGGAACGGCAGTTCCACCGCGTCGCGGATCTGCTCGATCTGCCGCCCGAGCCCACCGATGTCCTCGTACCGGACATCCGGGACCTCTTCCAGCACGAGGTCCTCGACCTCCGCCTTCGGCACGCGCTCGTAGGCGTAGCCCGCCTTGGAATCCACCAGCAGCGAGTCGCCCGGTTTGAGCGTCTGGTCGGCGAGGGGGTCGGACAGCCAGACCACCCGCTCCTCGTCCGCATGGCCCACGACAAGCGCCCGCGAGGCGCCGCCCTCGACCTCCGGCGCGAGGACCTCGCGCAACGCGCACACCTCACCGGTGCGCTCGAAGTCGCCGCCCTCGACCACGGTCAGCGCCTCGTTGAGCCGCAACGCCTGACCCCGCTGGAGCGTTTCGACCTCAACCGCCGGGGACACGGAAACCCGCATCTTCCGGCCCGCGGTGAACACGTCCACCGTGCCGTCCTCGTACGAGCCGACGAACACGCCGTAGCCGCTGGGCGGCTGAGCGAGCCGGTCGACTTCCTCACGGAGAGCGAGCAACTGACCACGTGCTTCACGCAAGGTCTCAACTAGCTTGCTATTTCGCTCAGTGAGCTGACTCACCCGCTCCGAAGCCTCGGCAAGCCGTTGCTCCAGTACCCGATTCTGGCGTGGTGAATCGGTCAGTTTCCTCCGCAGCAGGGCGACTTCCTCTTCCAGGAATCGCACCTGCCGTGCCTGGTCATCCGGCGTAGTTCCAGCTCCACTCGTATCTGAAGGGTCGGCGTCCTCGTGCCGACCTCCGGGAAGGTCGTGTTGCATGTCGGCACCTCCTCGGAGTGCTTTTCATTCCACGGTACCGGCGATCACCGACATGAAAAGCCCTATCCGCATCACAGGATCGGCGCGTCGCGAAGAAAGCACGATCACGGCCAACAGGCAAGAGTCCAACCCGGTGCACGTGGGAGACCACCGTCCGCTACCGTCCGTTGATCTCGCCGACCTGCGGCGCGGCGGTAACGGCCCCCACGTCGACGTCGCCTCGATCATGGCCTCGGCTACCCGCCGGCCTACCCGGTCAAACGGCGGCGGCGGCCGCACTCGTAGCGAGATCGTGATCACGGGAACCGACGTGGCGTTCGGGGAGTCAACTCCTCCAGGCGGCTCCGGGTTCCACCACCCGGGATGGCCCCGTTCGAGGGGGCCTGGCCTGCGGAGTCGCCGGACGCTGTTGAATAATCCGCGCCACGACGAAGACTCCGGTTATCGTTCCAGGCCTCGACCGAACAAAGCTAGGGGGCACCCCATGACCTACCCGCCCAACGGGCCGCAACCGCAGGGCCAGCCCGGGCCCTACGGCCAACCGGGCCAGCCCGGCCCGTACGGCGGTCAACCCGGCCAACCTGGTCAACCCGGTCAATACGGGCAGCCCGGCCAGTACGGCCAGCAACCCGGTGGTGCGTACCCGCAGAGCGGTCCGCAGCCTCAGCAGGGCTATCCCGGTGGCACCCAGCAGTTCGGGCAGCCGGGCGGCACGCAGCAGTTCGGCCAGCCCGATCCCTACGGGCAGCAACAGGACCCCTACGGCCAGCAGCCCGGCGGGTTCGCCAACTACCCCGGTGACCCGGGCGCGCCGCCGCCGAAGAAGAAGACCGGGCTGATCGTGGCGCTGGCCGTGGTCGCGGTGCTGGTCATCGGCGGCGTGGTCACGCTGATCATCGTGTTGACCGGCAAGGACGACGACGGCAACCAGGCCGCCCCGCCCCCGTCCAGTTCGGCTCCCAGCAGCAAGCCCAGCAGCTCCGGGAAGAAGCCGAGCACGCCGAAGTCGAGCAGCGGGTCCACCGAGTCGCCGTCCGCCGGGCACGCGCCGGGCGCCAAACCCACCGCCGCGGAAGCGGTCGAGGCGGAGATCGCCGCCTACAACGCGGGCAACAAGGAGCAGATGGACGCGCTCGCCTGCCCGGCCGGGTCCGGTTCGCTGAAGGTCCGCACCGGCGCGGTGATGAAGAAGGAAGGCGAGCTCAAGGAATCCGGCACCACGGCGACCATCGACGTGTCGATCACCGACCCCGGTGGCGCGCCGAGCCCGGGCACGCTGACCTTCAACAAGGAGGTCACCGGCTGGTGCTACCAGAAGGGCGAAGCCCGCAAGTGACGTGAACTTTCGGCCGGGTCCCGGGCTTTCCGGGGCCCGGCCGAAGTGTTTCAGCCGCGGCTCGGGCGACGTTGCGGTCGCGGCGGGGTCACGCCCTCGGCGAGTTTCCGGGTGGTGAGCAGGAACGCGGTGTGCGCGACCATCCGGTGTTCCGGGCGCACGGCGAGCCCGACCACGTGCCACGGCCGCTGCAGGGTTTCCCACGATTCGGGCTCGGTCCAGCATTTCTGCTCGCGCAGTGCCTCGGTGATCGTGGAGAGCTGGGTGACCGTGGCGACGTAGACCACCAGCACCCCACCGGGAACCAGGTTCTTCGCGACCGTCGCCAGCTGGTCCCACGGGGCCAGCATGTCCAGCACGACCCGGTCGACCTCGCCCTCGTGCGTGGCCAGGTCCGCCACCGTCAACGACCAGTTCTCCGGGCGGCACCCGAAGAACCGCTCGACGTTCCGCACCGCGTGTTCGGCGTGGTCCTCCCGGACCTCGTACGAGGTGACGCTCCCCTGCGGGCCGACCGCGCGCAGCAGGGAACAGGTCAGGGCGCCGGATCCGGCGCCCGCCTCCAGCACCCGGGCGCCGGGGAAGATGTCGCCCCACATGATGATCTGCGCGGCGTCCTTGGGGTAGATCACCTGCGCGCCGCGTGGCATGGACAGCACGTAGTCCGCCAGGAGCGGGCGCAGGGCGAGGTAGGAGGTGCCCCCGGCCGAGGTGATCACCGAGCCTTCCGGCTTCCCGATCACGTCGTCGTGGGCCAGCGCCCCGCGATGGGTGTGGTACTGCTCCCCCTCGGCCAGCACCAGGGTGTACCGCCGTCCCTTCGGATCGGTCAGCTGCACCCGGTCTCCGGTGCGAAACGGCCCGCTTGCCAACACTCGACCTCCATGATCCGCCACTGAGCAGCGACCGATCCTCGCAGATGGGACCGTTGCGGACGCACCTGGGCCGAGACTCGGGTGCACCGGTCGGCGGGGATATCGTGAGTGTTTGGTCCGGTTCTGACCGGCCTGAACCCTCCCGACCCCCTGGCGCTCAGGACTCCCACTTGGGCCGGGACGCCATCGCCGCGCGCAGGTCTTCCCGGCGCAGCACCCCGGCCGGGCGGCCTTCGTCGTCCACCACCAGGAACTGCCAGGCGGGCGTTTCCCGGACCCGCTCGGCGATCTCCTCCCCCGGTTCGGACGCGAGCAGCACGGTTTCCGCGCGGATCGGCTCGGCCGCGAGTTCGGCCGGCGAGTGCGGGCTCGCGGCGGCGAGCCGTTCGGCGGCCGTCTCGTCGAGCAGACCGGCGGCGACGCCGTCCGCGCGCACGAGGACCACCCCGCGCCCCGCCGAAGCGGCCAGCGCGTCCGAAACCGGGCTCTCCGCGGGAAGCTGGAGCACGGGCCGGACCAGTTCGGTGACCGACAACCCGGTCGGCCAGCTACGGCGGCTCTCGGCGGCCAGTTCGCCGCTCGCGCCCAGTGCGACGAACCAGGCGGTCACCACGCACACCCCGAGCCGGAGCCAGCGGTCCTCGCTGCCCTCGGCCAATCCCCACAACGCCCAGACCAGCAGCCCGACCGCGACCGCGCCGCCGCCGAACACCGCGGCCTTGGTGCCCTTCGCACGGGCGCCGGTGAGCGCCCAGACGCCCGCCCGGAGCATCCGGCCGCCGTCCAGCGGCAGCCCGGGCAGCAGGTTGAACAAGCCCACGGCGAGGTTCGCCACCGCGCATTCGGCGACCAGCAGCCAGGCCGCGCCGCCGGACGGCACCGCGAACAGGAGCAGCCCGCAGAACGCGGCGAGCAGCACCGAAACGATCGGCCCCGCCGCGGCGACCAGGCCCTCCTGCCCGGGCCGGCGCGGCGTGCGGGCGACCTCGGACAGGCCGCCGAGCAGAAACAACCGCAGCCTGCGGACCGGGATGCCCAGTCGCAGCGCCACCACGCAGTGCCCGAGTTCGTGGGCGAGCACGGACAGGCCGAGCAGCACGGCGAA
The DNA here is from genome assembly GCF_009765355.1 of Amycolatopsis anabasis. GTDB lineage: Bacteria > Actinomycetota > Actinomycetes > Mycobacteriales > Pseudonocardiaceae > Amycolatopsis > Amycolatopsis anabasis. Next base: position 184,251 of record NZ_VTHK01000007.1, read on the forward strand.
CGCCGCGGCGAGCACCCAGGACGTCACCATGCTCGCGCCCGGCAGCAGGCGCCCGACGAGGGGCGCGTACAGCACCACGACCGCGAGCGAGCCGATCCACCAGGACGGGGCGAGCAGCACCGGGACGCCGTCGACCCGGAACAGCAGGAGGCCGCCGTCCACGGCGATCGCGCGCCGGGGTCGGCTCGGCCTGTGTTCACTGGTCGCGGCCATGCGGAAAAGGGTAGAACGTCCGGTGTGGGACGCGGGTGATCTGGTCTCCCCGTGCGGGTGATTCGCCGGACAGCCCGCCCGCGCGTGCCGTTCGGCGGGACTGTCGGTGGGCTGCAATAGTCTCGGGCCATGCCTGAGACAGCGACAGTGAGTCCAGCCGACGGTCCGCCCGCCACGGTGCGCAGACCGGCGTTGTCGCCGTCGCGGGCCAGCGACTTCAAGCAGTGCCCGCTGCTCTACCGGTTCCGCGCGGTCGACCGGCTGCCGGAGGCGCCGACGAAGGCCCAGCTGCGCGGCACCCTGGTGCACGCGGTCCTGGAGAAGCTGTTCGCGTTGCCGCAGGCGGACCGGGTGCCGGACCGGGCCAAGGAACTGCTCGAACCCGCCTGGTCGGAGCTGTCCGCCGAACGTCCGGAGTGGACGGACTTGTTCGCCGAGGACAACGCCGACGAGGTGGGCGAATGGCTCGGCAGCGCCTCGAAACTGCTGGACAGCTACTTCGAACTCGAGGATCCGCGGCGGCTCGAACCCGAAGCGTGCGAACTGCACGTGGAAATCGAACTGGACTCCGGGGTGCGGCTGCGCGGTTACGTCGACCGGCTGGACGTGGCGCCGACCGGCGAGATCCGCGTGGTCGACTACAAGACCGGCACCGCGCCGCGCGAGATCGGCGAGGCCAAGGCCATGTTCCAGATGAAGTTCTACGCGGTGGTGCTGTGGCGGCTGCGGGGTGTCGTCCCGCGCCAGCTCAAACTGATGTACCTCACCGACGGCCAGTCGCTGGCCTACACCCCGGACGAGGCCGAACTGCGGCGGTTCGAACGCACCCTGGAGGCCATCTGGCAGGCGATCCTCAAAGCGGGCAAGACCGGCGACTTCCGGCCCAATCCGAGCAAGCTTTGCGGGTGGTGCGACCATCAGTCACGCTGTCCCTCGTTCGGCGGTACCCCACCCGAGTATCCGGGGTGGCCGGAGCCGGATCCGGGCGAGGAAACGGCGTTGGATCGCGCGGACTGATGGAGAGCAGCATTGCCTGAAGCGTTCTACCTTCCCTTGGGCGAGGGGCGGTTCCAGCCCACCGAGCACACGGCCGGGCCGTGGACCGCGGACGCCCAGCACTTCGGTCCGCCTTCGGCGCTGCTCGTCCGCGCGCTGGAGGAGATCCCGGCGGCGCGGGAAACCCAGCTCGGCCGGGTCACCGTGGAGATCCTCGGCCCGGCCCCGCTGACCGAGCTGTCCGTGCGGTCCCGGCTGGACCGGCCGGGCCGCTCGGTCGAACTCCTCACCGCCGAACTCGTCGCCGGGGAACGCGCGGTGGCCAGGGCGCAGGCCTGGCGGTTCGCCGCTTCGGACACCAGCACGGTGGCCACGGGAACCGCGCCACCGCTGCCCTCGCCCGAGGGGTTCCCCGTCGGGCCCCGGCCGGAGAACTGGCTCGGTGGCTACCTCGACGCGATGGAATGGCGTCCGATCACCGGCGGGTTCGGCGAGGTCGGCGCGGCGGCGGTCTGGGCACGGCAGCGCGTCGCCCTGGTCGACGGGGAGAAGCCCAGCCCGCTGCAACGCCTCTTCGCGGTGGCGGACTCCGGCAGCGGCGTGTCCGGCCTGCTGGATCCGCGCGACTGGTGGTTCATCAACGCCGAGCTGACCGTCCACCTGCTGCGTGAGCCGGAGGGCGAGTGGATCGGGCTGGACGCGGTCACCGTGATCGGGCCGAACGGGGTGGGCACCGCCACCAGCAAGCTGCACGACCTCGGCGGCCAGCTCGCCACTGGGGCGCAGGCGTTGCTCGTCCGGCCGCGTTAGCCGCAAGGTCCCCCGCTTCGGCCGCGGAATCCACTAGCCTGCTCGCAACCACACAACCCGGGAGCCCGGTGGTATGCAGATCACCTCGGTGGTCAACCAGAAAGGCGGGGTCGGTAAGACCTCACTCAGCGTCGGCGCGGCGGCCGCCCTGGCCGAGCGCGGGCGCCGGGTGCTGCTGATCGACCTGGACCCGCAGGGGCACGCGACCACGGAGATGCTCGGGTTGCCCGAGGCACCGCCGCAGGCGCCCAGCCTGGCCAAGGCGCTGACCAAGATGTGGAAGGGGCCGATCGAGGAACTCGTCGTCCCGCATCCCCGGTGCAACATCGGGCGCGGCGGCGCCTTCGACGTCATCCCGACTTCGCCCGGGATGTTCGACCTCATCCGCCGGCTCGACCAGTTCCGCGTGCCCGGCTGGCAGCTCGCGCGCGTGGTGCAGTTCGCCAACTACGACCACATCGTGATCGACTGCCCGCCCGCGCTGGACGTGCTCACGAACAACGCGCTCGCGGCGAGCAGCGGGATCCTGGTCCCGGTGCAGCCGGACCGCACGAGCATCCGGGCGCTGCGGCTGCTGCGCGACCAGATCCGGTTCGTCGAGCAGACCGTGAACCGGGCGCCGATCCCGTACTTCGGACTGGTCCCCGGGCTGTACCGGCGACCGATGTCGCACTACGCGACGGCCGCGCTGAACGAACTGCACGGTTTCGGCATCCCGGTCCTGTCGCACATCCCGCTCGGGGTGGTGATGAACGAGGCCGCCGCGCACGGCGTGCCGGTCACCAGTTTCGCGCCGGAGACCATCCAAGCCGTGTCGTTCCGGGAGATCGCGCAGGCTCTGGACACCTACGCCGAACAGCGCCCCGAGTCGCCCGTGGTGCCGGCCGAGCACGAGTTCGTGTTCGAGGACTTCATCACCGAGGTCGCCGAAGCCCGCAACACCAACGACAACGGCGCCCGGAAGAAACTCTACGACCTCCTGCCGAAGCGGCCTCGTCCGTCCCGTTGATTCACCGGCGGATCTTGATCCCGCCCAGGTCTGCACCGAAAGCCCGTTGATGGTCAGCAATGGCGCGCTGGACACCTTGATGCAGCCGTCGCCTCCCGCGTGGGCCCTTTCGGACTTGACCGATTCCTGATCGGCCCTTGAGCTCACCAAGTGTGAACTTGACGAATCCCTAAGTAACCACCCATATTGGTACATCTGTGCCGGATTCAGTCGGTATGGTCTGAGCGCGTGGCCATCCGCAGCATCCTGTTCGGTTCCCCTGGCCCTCCGGCAGGTCTGGAGTCGACGGCCGAACCAGAGCACTTCCGCGATCTGAACCTCGACCAGATCGAGCAGGCGATCGTCCGGGCGAACGCCGACTGCCCGCTGGCGCCGTACTTCCGCCACCCGCTGCGCGACGCCGGACTGGTCGCGTTCCGCCAGCAGGTCTTCCGCGATCTCGAGGACACCGGGGTGCGCGCGGTCGTCGAGCGGTTCACTGGTTCGATGCGCGCGATGCGGCGGCGGCTGGAAATCCTGGGCCGGATGACCCATCCGCCGCAGCGGCAACGCTGGTTCCTCGACATCGTGCTCGCCCACACCGAAACGGTCACCGCGTTCGCCGAGGGCCTCGGCGAAGCCGCCCTCTCCTCCCCCGGCCTGTGCGCGGTGCGCGACGATCTCGGCGAGCACACGCGTTCGGCGGAGTTCCGGTCGCTGTGCGAACGGGCGCGGCGGTTGCGCGACCGGCTCGACGCGGTCCGCTACGACATGCTGCTCCACGAAGACACGATCACGATCGCGCCGCACGACCCGGACGGCGACGACTACAGCGCGCGGGTGCTGGCGACGTTCGCGCGGTTCCACCAGGCGGCGGCGCGGGACTACCGCAAGGATCCGCCCGCGGATCTGGGCTTGGACAAGGTCGAGGCGAGCGTGCTGGATCTCGTGGCGCGGTTGCATCCCGACGTGTTCGCCGCTGTCGCCGCGTTCCACGACGAGCACCGCGACTTCGTCGCCGAAGACCTCGTCCGCCTGGACCGGGAACTGCGGTTCTGCCTCGGTTACCTGGACTTCCTCGCGCCGTTGCGGGCGGCCGGGCTGCCCACCTGCTACCCGTCGGTGTCGGAGACCGCGAAGGAGTTCGCCGCGCGCGAGGCGTTCGATCTCGCCCTGGCCGCGTCGCTGACCGCGCGCGGCGAGCCGACCGTGGTCAACGACGTCCACCTCACCGGCAGCGAACGGATCCTGCTCGTGTCCGGCCCCAACCAGGGCGGCAAGACGACGCTTGCCCGCACCTTCGGCCAGTTGCACCACCTGGCCGCGCTGGGTTGTCCCGTTCCGGGCCGCGAGGTGCGCGTGTACCTGCCGGACCGGATCCTCACCCACTACGAGCGCGAGGAGAACCTCGACACCCTCGCCGGAAAGCTGGAAGAGGAACTGCGCCGGATGCGCGCGATCCTGGACCGCGCCACGCCGGACAGCGTCATCATCCTCAACGAGATCTTCACCTCGACGACGTTGCGGGACGCCCGCGCGCTGAGCGAGACGATCCTCGGCGTCCTCTCCGAGCTCGACGCGCTGTGCCTGTGGGTGAGCTTCATCGACGAGTTGTCCCGCCTGGGCGGAAAGACCGTGAGCATGGTCAGCACGGTGGCCGGGGACGGTGCCGCGACCCGTACCTTCAAACTGGTGCGCGCCCCGGCCGACGGGCGCGCCTACGCCCACGCGATCGCCCGGAAACACGGCCTAACCTACGAGCAGCTCAGGACGCGGGTCAGCCGATGAAGCCGCACCTGATGTTCGCCGAGGACGACTCCACCCCGCGCCCGCCGGTCAACGCGCCGGACCTGATCGCCGACCTCGAGCTCGCCACCCTCTGCGAGGCCATGGCCCGCGGGGACGAGGGCTTGCTCTCCGCGGCGCGGGCCGCCCTGCTGGACCCGCTCACCGATCCGGCCGAGATCCGCTACCGCCAACAGGTGCTCGCCGACTGCCTGCGTCACCCCGGCGCCGTCCGCGAACTGCACCGGGTGGCCGATGAGGCCATCGCCGCCGAACGGAAACTCCTGCGGGGCGCGTTCACCGGCCAATCGGCGCCCCTGCTCAACCGCTCGGTGCGCGTGCTGGAAGTGTTCGGCGACTTCCTGCACCGGTTGCGCGCGATCGCCGAACGCCAGGTCGATACGTTCTCCTCCAGCGCGTTCACCCGGTTGTTCCGGGAAATCCTCGCCGAACTGGACGACGACTACCTGCGGACCATGGACGCGGTCCTGGAGCAGCTGCGTTTCGAGCACGGCATCGTGGTGAGCGCGCGGCTCGGGGACGGCAACAAGGGCGTCGATTTCGTGCTGCGCAAGCCACCCGGGAAGGGCCGCAAGTCCCCCGGCCATCGAGCGCTGAAGCGGTCCAACCTCAGCTTCACGGTCACCGGCCGCGATGAGAGCGACTATCGCTCGCTGACCGCGCTCCGCGGCCGCGCCCTCAGCGGCATCGCGAACGCGACCGCTCAGTCGGCCGACCACGTCCGCGACTTCTTCCTCGCCCTGCGCGACGAACTCGGCTTCTACCTCGGCTGCGTCAACCTCGCCGAAACCCTCTCCGAACTCGGCGTGCCGACCTGCTGGCCCGAACCGCGGGCCCCGGGCGGGAACGTGCTGTCCGCGCGAGAACTCCACGAGCCCTGCCTCGCGCTGCGCCTCCGCCGGGGTGTCGTCGGCAGCGATCTCGACGCCGACGGCCGGAGCCTGGTGCTGATCACCGGCCCGAACCAGGGCGGGAAGTCGACGTTCCTGCGCGGTGCGGGCATCGCGCACCTGATGATGCAAGCCGGGATGTTCGTGGCGGCGCGGCAGTTCACCGCGTCGACCGTCACCGGCGTCTTCACGCACTACAAGCGCGAAGAGGACGCCTCGATGGCCAGCGGCAAACTCGACGAGGAACTGGCCCGGATGAGCACGATCGCCGACCACGTCACGCCTGGTTCCCTCTTGCTGTGCAACGAATCCTTCGCGTCGACGAACGAGCGGGAGGGTGCGGACATCGCGGCGGAGATCGTGCGGGCCCTGACCGACTCCGGGGTGCGGATCGTGTTCGTGACCCACCTGTACGAACTCGCGCGCCGCATGCACACCGAGGCTCCGGAGCGCTGCGTGTTCCTGCGCGCCACGCGCCGCGACGACGGCGAACGCACCTTCCGGATCAGTCCCGGCGAACCGACCCCCACCGCCCACGGCGCCGACCTGTACGTCAAGATCTTCGGCACGGCCCCGGTTCGCTCAACGCAGGACGAAGGTCCCGACGAGCCAGACCGGGCGCCGCCTCCGTGGTGAATCCGGTGGCCGTCACCGCTGGTGGTTACAGCGCGGACTGGACCGCGCCAAGGTCGTTGCGGTAGCTCGTGATCCACTCGGCGTCCCGCTGCTCGGGTGGCAACGCGTCGAGACCAGCGGCGAGAAGGTTGGCAGCTTCCTGATATCGGCCGAGGTAGCGGTACGCCCGGCCGCGCTGCATCTGCAAGAAATCGGGGCCGTAAAAGTACACCCAGGGTGGTTCGTCTTCAGGAACTATCGATGCTGCTAGATCGGTTGCTTCGTCCAACTTCCGATCTGTCGCATCGGCCTCGCCGAGCAGGGCGTGTGCTCGCGCTTCCTGCTGTGCTGCCATCGCCCGTAGGCCGGGGCTCACGCGATCGCTGCGCTGCGCGGCTTCGGAGAGGCCGAGCATGGGGCCGAGTTGGCCGACTTTCCAGGCGTTGTAGCCCTTGAGGGACAACGTGGTGGCGACCATGCTCGAGTCGCTGACCTCCAATGCCCATTCGGTAGCGCGGTCCAGCCACCGGCAGGAGGCCGACGACTGCTCGGTGGCCGCGTGCAGCCACCCGACGAACTGCGCCCACTGGGCCGCGAGGCTCACTACGGACGGCCGTAGCGGTCCACGGGCATCGACCACCAGGCACTCGAGCAGCTGGAAATAGCCGAGCGCCGGTTCCAGTACCGCCCTTGCGCCGAGAGTGTCTTCCATCCGTCGTGACTCGGCGAGTACCGCGGCCAGTGAGCCAAGCGCCGACGAGTCGACGGCCCGCGGCCGTTCGGCCACATAAGCGAGCCTGCCGAAGTCGTCAGGGTTGAGCACCGTAGTTGAGGCGGTCTTCGGGTTGAGCAGGGCTCGCAGAGCACCGTCAGCGCCGAGCAGCTCGTCGAGCTTGTCAGCCGTCGACGGATCGACAGTCTGTCGATCGGACTCGTAGCGGGAGAGAGTTGTCTGGGAAACGTACGCACGCCGTGCGAGTTCGCGCTGGGAAATGTCGGCGGACCCGCGCAGTCGGCGCAGCGCCTCTCCGAAGCTCTCGACCATGGGACCTCGTTCGCGGAGTGCGTGCGGCTATGAGCCTACTCACTCCGCGATCAGGTGAACACGGTCAGCACCAGAGATCGGCTACGGCCCCGGGGCTGGGCGCCCGTCAGCTACCTCGGCTCTCAGGGCAGGACGCCGCCGCCGAGGAGCCAGGCGATCAGGGACAGGGTCGCCATGGACAGCAGGGTCGAGATGAGCACGCAGTCGCGGACGAACCGGGTGTCGATGGCGTACTGGCTGGTGGCGATGAAGACGTTCTGCGCGGTGGGCAGGGCCGAGCACACCACCGCGGCGAACAGCGCCGGGCCCGGGACCGAGAACGCCAGGCCCACCGCGAGCGCGATCGCGGGCTGCCCGATGAGCTTCAGGCCGACCACGGTCGCGGTTTCCCAGCGCCGCCCGGGCGTGGCCTCGGCGGGCCCCGACCGGCCCGCGTTCAGCGACATGCCGAGCACCAGCAACGCGGTCGCCACCCCGGCGCCGCCGAGCGTGTGGATGGGCTGCAGCAGCAGGTCCGGCAGGTGGATCCCGGTGCTGCCCACCAGAACCCCGAGCAGGGATGCCGCGATCACCGGGTTCCGCACCGGGAGCAGGACCAGGGCGCGCCACCGCGGCACCCCGGACCGGCGGGCGTCGGACTCCAGCAGGGTGAGCAGCGAGGGCATCATGAACAGCGTCTGGAACAGCAGCACGGTCACGATGAACGACGAGTCGCCCAGCACCTGCAGCGCCACCGGGATGCCGAGGTTGGCGGCGTTGACGTAACAGGCCGCCGTGCCGCTGATCGCCCATTCCGCGAGTTTGCGGCGGAAGACCCAGCGCGAAAGCAGCGCGCCCGCGAGCCCGGCCAGGACCGTGGACGAACCGAACGCGATCAGTCCCCGGTTCAGCAACGCCGAGAACGGCGTGTCGATCAGGGTGCTGAACAGCACCGCGGGCATCGCGACGTTGAACGCGAGCTTGGTCAGCACCTGATCCGCACGCTCGCCCAGCACGGCGAACCGGCTCAGCAGGTAGCCGAGGCCGGTCAGCACCCAGATCGGCGCGAACGCCGACAGAGCACCGCTCAAAGACGGCAGGACCGAATATCGGAAGCCAGCACGGCCTTGGCGCCGATCTCGGCGAGTTCGTCCATGATCCGGTTGACGTCCTTGCGCGACACCATGGCCCGCACCGCGACCCAGTCCGGATCGGCCAGCGGCGCCACGGTCGGCGACTCCAGCCCCGGCGTCACGTTGACCGCCTGGTCCAGCAGCTCGCGCGGGCAGTCGTAGTCGAGCATCATGTACTGCTGCGCGAACACCACACCCCGCAACCGGGCCGTGAGCTGCGTCTTCGCCTTGGTCATCTCACTGCCCGCCCGGTGCACGAGCACCGCCTCGGACACGCAGATCGGATCGCCGAACGCCACCAGGTTGTGCTGGCGCAGCGTGCGCCCGGAGCCGACCACGTCGGCGACCGCGTCCGCGACCCCGAGCTGGATGGAGATCTCCACCGCGCCGTCCAGGCGGATCACCTCGGCCTCGATGCCCTGGCGGGCAAGGTCGTCGCGGACCAGCCGCGGGTACGACGTGGCCAGCCGCTTGCCGTGCAGGTCGGCGGGGTTCCAGTCCTGCCCCGCCGGCGCGGCGTAGCGGAACGTCGAACCGCCGAAGCCCAGCGACAGGGCCTCCTCGACCGGGGCGCCGGAGTCGAGCGCGAGGTCGCGGCCGGTGATCCCGAGGTCCAGTTCACCCGAGCCGACGTAGATCGGGATGTCCTTGGGCCGCAGGAAGAAGAACTCGACCTCGTTCGCCGGGTCCAGCACGGTCAGATCGCGCGACTCATGTCGCTGGCGGTAACCGGCCTCACCGAGCATCTCCGCGGCCGCCCCGGCCAGCGCTCCCTTGTTCGGCACGGCTACACGCAGCACTTCAGCTCCTTCGCGATCGTCTCTGCCGGGGTCACAGGTACCGGTAGACATCCTCGGTGGACAGGCCACGGCCGAGCATGAGCACCTGCACCCGGTAGAGCAGTTGGGAGATCTCCTCGGCCAGCCGGTCGTCGGACTCGTGCTCGGCGGCGATCCACACCTCGCCCGCCTCTTCGAGCACCTTCTTGCCCTGCGCGTGCACCCCGGCGTCCAGGGCGGTCACCGTGCCCGAGCCCGCCGGCCGGGTACGCGCGCGTTCGGCCAGCTCCGCGAACAGCTCATCGAAGGTCTTCACGGTCTGTAGATCCTTCCATCCGCGTGTGAGCTGCGCTGATCCGCCCCATCGCGGCTGACGAACGGGTCACATCCAGGCCCTCACCCACCCGAGCGATCAGTTCCGGCAATAGTCCGAACGGATCAATGAATGTTGACGGAACTGATCTATTCCACTTGGGTAGTAATTCCGATGCCCGGTACAACCGAGAACGGAAAGAAGTGAGATGGCCAACCAGGAGTCACGTGGAAGAAACTTCGTCGAAACCTCGACCCGCAAGGGCACTCTGGACATCAGACTCCCACAGCCTTCGGATCGACTCGATCAGGACGCCGAGCACTGCTCGGTTCTGGTCGACGGCGAGTGGCGTGACATCCGTTTTCACGACTACGACGAGATTTATCGAATTCCGGGGCTCTACGAGCAGTTGTTCCACGGGATTCTCGACTGCCGGTCACCCGATGTGATCGGCAAGGTCCTCAAGGAGGAATTGCAGCAGGACGGCTTCGAGGCCGAGTCACTGCGCGTGCTCGATCTCGGCGCCGGAAACGGCCTGGTCGGCGAGCAGCTGCGCAATATCGGCGTCAGCACGCTCGTCGGCGTGGACATCATTCCGGAAGCGCAGCAAGCCGCGCTGCGCGACCGCCCGAATGTCTACGACGCCTACTATGTCGTAGATATGACGAACCTTCCCGCATCGATTCAGACGGAGCTGGAAGGCTTCAAGTTCAACACCATGTGCTGTGTCGCGGCACTCGGCTATGCCGACATTCCACCGAGCGCGTTCCGCGCCGCATTCAATCTCGTGAGCAACGGCGGATGGATCGCGTTCAACATCAAGGATCGATTCCTCTCCCCCGACGACACGTCCGGTTTCGCGACCCTCGTGCGCAAGTTGCGCGAGGAGAATGTGCTCGAACTGCTAACTTCTGAACGTTACGAGCACCGGCGCAATGTCAACGGAGAACCGCTGCACTACGTGGCCCTGGTGGGCACCAAGCATGCGGACATTCCGGAGGAATTCCTTCCCTGATCGCCCGGACGGGCGGTTCCGGGCTCCGGTCAGATCGCCGAGTGTGACCGGACTCGGAACAACGTGCCGTCCCGGTCGTCGCGACCGCCCTCGAAGTCGAGCAGGTAACGCTTCCGGGGCAGCCCGCCGCCGTAACCGGTGAGATCGCCGTTGGCGCCCACCACCCGGTGGCAGGGCACGATGATGCTGATCGGGTTCTTCCCGTTGGCCAGGCCGACCGCCCGCGCGGCGGTCGGCCTGCCCAGCCGGTCGGCCAGTTCCCCGTACGACACCGTTTCACCGAACGGGATCTCCAGCAGCGCGGTCCACACCGTGCGCTGGAACTCGGTGCCGTGCAGGGTCAGCGGCAGGTCGAACTCGGTCCGGCGACCGGCGAAGTACTCGTCCAGCTGGCGCTTGGCGTCGGTGAACAGCTCGGCATCGGCCGCGCCGAAGGTCTCCTCCGGCGGCCGGTACCGCTGTTCTTCCATGTACAGCCCGCTGAGCGCGCCTTCGGTGGAGACCAGGGTGAGCGGCCCCACCGGACTGTCCATCACGGTGTGCGCCCGCCCCGCCAGATCGATCTTGAACATTCGGACGTCCCTCTCAGCTCGCTCGGGGCAGGTGGTTGATGGCGTGGTCGCCGGTGGCCCACAGGTACTGCACGGCGTAGGCGCGCCACGGCCGCCAGGCGGCCGCGCGGGCGGTGAGCGCGGTCGCCCCGGTGGGCAGGCCCAGTTCGCGGGCGGCGACGCGGATGCCGAGGTCGGTGGCGACGAACGCGTCCGGATCGCCGAGCGCCCGCATGGCGATGGTTTCGATCGTCCACGGCCCGAGGCCGGGCAGTTCGGCGAGGCGGGCCCGCGCCTGGTGCCAGTCGCTGCCCGCGCCCAGGTCCAGTTCGCCGTCGGCCAGCGCGGCGATCAGCGTGGTCAGGGTCGTGCGCCGGGATCGCGGCATGGCCAGCGCCTCCGGATCCAGTTCGGCGAGCGCGGCCGGCTCCGGGAACAGGTGGGTCAGCCCGCCCGCCGGGTCGTCGACCGGTTCGCCGTGCGCGAGGACCAGCCGCGCGGCGTGCGTCCGGGCGGCGGCGGTGGAGACCTGCTGGCCGAGCACCGCGCGCACGGCGAACTCGGCGGCGTCGACCGTGCGCGGCACGCGGCGGCCGGGGTTCGCCGCGACATGCGGTGCGAGCACCTCGTCGGCGGCCAGCAGATCGTCGATCGCGGCCGGATCGGCGTCCAGGTCGAGCAGGCGCCGGCACCGGCTGATCGCCGGGGCGAGGTCGCGCAGATCGGCCAGGCTGAGCTGGCAGCCGAGGTACTCCGCACCCGGCCGCAGCGTCACCACACCCGGTCCGTGCGGCAGGCGCAGCGTCCGGCGGTAGGCGCCGTCCCGCCACTCCTCGACCCCGGGCACCGCGGTCGCCGCCAGATGCCCGAACAGGTTGTCCGGGCACAGCGGCCGCCGGAACGGCAGGCGCAGGGTCAGCGCGCCCGCGGTCTGCGTGGCCTGGCGCCCGGCGCGACGGCGCAGTTCGGTCGGCGAGAGCGCGAACACCTCGCGCACGGTGTCGTTGAACGTCCGGATGCTGGAAAACCCGGCGGCGAGGGCGAGTTCGGCCATCGGCAGCGTGGTGGTCTCGATCAGCACCCGTGCGGTCTGCGCGCGTTGCGCCCGGGCGATGGCGAGCGGACCGGCGCCCAGCTCGGCGTAGAGCTGCCGCTCGACCTGCCGGACGCTGTAGCCCAGCCGGCGCGCGAGTCCGGGAACGCCGTCGGTGTCGACCACGCCGTCCGCGATCAGCCGCATGGCCCTGGCCACCAGATCGGCCCGCTCGTTCCACTGCGGCGAACCGGGACTCGCGTCCGGGCGGCAGCGTTTGCAGGCGCGGAATCCGGCCTGCTGCGCGGCGGCCGCACTCGGGTAGAAGCGCATGTTCTCGGGCTTCGGCGCGACGACCGGGCAGCTGGGACGGCAGTAGATCCCGGTGGTCCGGACGGCGATGAAGAACCAGCCGTCGAACCGGGCGTCCTTGGCCCGCACCGCCCGCAGGCAACGCTCCACGTCTTCGTACACCCGGCCAAGACTGCCGACTCCCCGGGCCGGGGTCTAGCGAAAAAACGACATCATCCTGCACCAGCAACTAGGACAGAACCTGACCGATACGCCTTTTAACGTCGTTGCCGACAGACCCCAAGGGAAAGGCGGACACCATGACCACCACCGGCAAGCTCGCGACCGCCGAGCGCACCGACCTCCTCGAGACCCTGACGAAGCACCGGAACTTCCTGCGTTTCACGGTCCGCGACCTGACCGACGAGCAGGCCGCGCGACGCACCACCGCCAGCGCACTCAGCCTGGGCGGACTGATCAAGCACGTCGCCACCGTCGAGCGGGCGTGGCTGAACTTCGTGCTCGGTGGCGCCGAGGCCATGGCCGACGCGCAGGACGACTGGGAAGGCCAGTTCCGCATGGTGGAGGGCGAGACGCTGGCCGGGCTGCTCGACCGCTATGCGGAAGTGGCGAGCCGGACCGACGAGATCGTGGCGACCCTGCCCGATCTGGATGTGTCCCACCCGCTGCCCGAGGCCCCGTGGTTCGAACCGGGCGCGAGCTGGTCGGCGCGGCGCGTCTTGCTCCACCTGATCGCGGAGACCGCGCAGCACGCGGGCCACGCCGACATCATCCGGGAGTCCCTGGACGGCGCCAAGACCATGGGGTGACCACCGCGCGAACCGGGATGTCCGGGGACATCCGTAATCTGGCCCCGGTGATCCGATGAAGGGGGCCTCACGGATGGACGTTGAAGTCGAGGCGGGTGTCCTGCGGGGTGCGGACCGCGGCGAGATCCGGGTGTTCAAGGGCATTCCGTATGCCGCGCCGCCGGTGGGCGAGCTGCGGTTCGCCGCACCTCGGCCGGTGTCGCCGTGGCCCGGGGTTCGCGCGGCGAACCGGTTCGCGCGCCCGTCCCTGCAGACCGACCTGTTCGCCGGGCGGCCGATGGGCGACGAGGACTGCCTGTACCTCAACGTGTACGCCCCGGCCGGCCCCGGACCGCATCCGGTCCTGGTGTGGCTGCACGGCGGTGGCGGGGTCACCGGCTCCCCGCAGCAGTACGACCCGGTGAGCTTCGCACGGAACGGCGTGCTCGTGGTGACCGTGGCCTACCGGCTCGGCGTCCTGGGCCTGCTGCACCTGCCCGGTGTCTTCCCCGGCGAGGCGGACGGGAACTTCTCGCTGCTCGACCAGCTCGCGGCCCTGCGCTGGGTGCGCGACAACATCGGCGCGTTCGGGGGCGATCCGGCCCGCGTCACGCTCGCCGGGGAGTCCAACGGCGGCCGGACCGTCGGCACCCTGCTCGCGGTGCCCGAGGCGGCCGGGCTGTTCACCCGGGCCATCGTGCAGAGCGGAACCGGCGTCGGCTACCTGGTCGACCAGCCCGAGGAAGCGTTGCGCACCACCAAGGGCGTGCTCGCCGAACTCGGGCTCGACTGGTCCGCGGCGGCGCGGCTGCGGGAACTCCCCGCGGACCGGATTCTCCAGGCGCAGAGCCGGTTCTCCGGCAAGGCGTCGATCCGCGTCCCGTACCGGGTGGTGGTGGACGGGTCGGTGCTCACCGGGCAGCCGAGGGACCTCGTCGCCGCCGGGTCGGCGGCCGGAGTCCGCCTGCTGATCGGCACCAACCACGACGAACAGGACCTCGTGCGCATGGTGCCGCCCGAGTTCGTCACCACGCTCGGCGCCGACTCGGCGATGCTCGACCGCGCCCGCGTCGACCGGGTGGCGGCCGCCTACCGCACGCACCTGCCCGGCTGGGCCGAGCGGGAGGTGCGCGACCACGCCGTCACCGCGGCCGACTGGTGGATCCCCGCCATCCGGCTGGCCGAAGCCCACCACCGCGCGGGCGGCGAGGCGTGGATGTACCGCCTGGACTGGCGGCTCGCGCCCCGCGGCCGGGGCTTCGGCGCACCGCACGCCCTGGACATCCCGCTGATGTTCGACGACGCGCGCAACCGGAACTGGCGATTCCTGTTCGACCCCGATCGCCCCGACCCGTCCCGGGTCGAGGCGATCGCGGCGACCATGCACCAGGCCTGGGTCCGGTTCGTCACCACCGGCCTGCCCGGCCCGGATCTCGCGTCCTGGCCGACGTACGTTCCGGAGTCGCGCGCCACCATGCTGTTCGACGACGTCAGCACGGTCACCGAGGACCCGGACCGGCCACTCCGCGAGATCTGGGGTCGTGAGTGATTCGACCGGGTAACTAGTCAGGTCCGCTCACGACGAATGCGGGCAGGTGTCGCGGTATTCGGAAATGGTGTTGTCCGGTTTCGGCGGCGGGCAGAGGAACTGCTCGTAGCGGGTGTCGTTGTCGATGAACCGCTTCAACCAGGAAATCGCGAACTTCGCGATGACCGTGTTCGGCGAGTTGGTGACGAAGTGGTCGGCGCCCTTCATTTCCAGATAGGCCTTGTCGAGCGAGGCGGGCAGTTTGCCGTAGAACGGCTCCGCGTGCGCGCCGACCGGGGCGATGAAGTCGCTCTCCGCGCCGATGATCAGCGTCGGGACCTGGTCGGACGACCAGTCCTGGGTCAGGTGCCAGGGCGCCAGCGGGATCGCCGCCTGCAGCTGCGGCCGCTTGAGCGACGCCGACAGCGATCCGCCGCCGCCCATCGAATGGCCCATCACGCCGAGCCGGGTGGCATCGACCCGGTCCTTCACCGCACTGCTCTTGGTCAGGTAGTCCAGCGCCGCCAGCAACTGGTCCGCGCGGGCGTCCGGGAAGTCGAGCGGGGTCAGGGTGTCGATGGTGTACACGACGAACCCCTGCGAGGCGAGCCGCTCGCCGTACCAGGAGATCGCCCACTGGCCCTCGGTGAATCCCGGCGCGATCGCGACCGCCCCGAAGGTTCCCTGGCTGGTGTCGGTCGGGTAGTAGATGGTTCCGGCGGCGACCCCGGGCACGCTCCCGGCCGGGACGGCGATCGTCTTCGTGGCGAACGGCCCGCGCGGGGCCTCGACGCTCTGCCTGGTCGGCGCCGGGCCGCGTTCGTACGGATTGGCGGCTGCCGCGGCCGACGGCACGGCGGCGCCCGCCAGGGTGGCGATCATGGCCAGCGTGACAAGAAAACGGCAGGATCCACCGCGTCTTCGATTCGATTCGGACACGTCGTTGTTCCTTCTGCACTAGAATCGGAAATACCACACGTGGCCAGCGCAAAAGACACGGTAGACGAATTGCGAACCGCACCACAATATGTTTGCAGAACTATTTTGTTGTCACAATTGTTCAGGTGCACGAACCGCGCGTTGTCACTTCGATTCACGTTTCCCGAGCAACTCGGCGAGGGCGGCCGCGTCCACCCCCACCAGCGAGGACCGGAAGATCCGGCGTTCCCCGGGATGGACCGCCACGTCGTTCGGGATCACCAGCACCGTGCAGCCCGCGGCCACCGCGGATTCCGTCCCCGGTGGCGAATCCTCCACCGCGACGCACCGTTCCGGGTTCACCCCCAGCAGTTCGGCCGCCAACTGGTAGGGCCGGGGATGCGGTTTGTTCAGCCCGTCCACCTCGTCCCCGCACACGGTCACGTCGAAGAACTCGCGCCCGATGCTGTTCAGCGCCAACTCGGTCAGCGAGCGCTCGGTGGAGGTGACCAGCGCGGACGGCAGCCCCGCCGCGCGCACCGCGGCCAGCGCCTCGGCCGCGCCCGGCCGCCACGGCAGCTTGTCGTCGAAGAGCCCCGAGGTGCGTTCCCGGATCCACTCCCCCATTTCGGCGACCGCCGCCGGGGTCGCCGCGTGGCCGGTGACCTCCAGCAGGAACCTCGACGTGCTGTCCATATTGGACCCGACGAGGGACATCCGCTGCGCCTCGGTCAGGGTCGCGCCGAGCCGTTCCGCCGCCTCGTGGAGCGCGACGTCCCACAGCTTCTCCGAGTCGACCAGGGTGCCGTCCATGTCCCACAGCACGGCCTCCAGGCCGTCCACAGTGGACGGAATCTTCACGTACTCTCCTAGGTGTTGAAGTACTTGGCTTCGGGGTGGTGGCACACGATCGCGTCGGTGGACTGCTCGGGGTGCAGCTGGAACTCCTCGGAGAGCTTCACCCCGATCCGCTCGGGCTCCAGCAGGTCCACGATCTTCGCGCGGTCCTCCAGGTTCGGGCAGGCGCCGTAGCCGAGGGAGAACCGGGCGCCCCGGTAGCCGAGTTTGAAGAACTCCTCGACGTTCTCCGGATCCTCCTCGGCCACCGCACGGCCACCGGCGAAGTGCAGTTCCTGGCGGATCCTGCGGTGCCAGTACTCGGCGAGCGCCTCGGTGAGCTGCACCCCGAGTCCGTGCACCTCGAGGTAGTCCCGGTAGGCGTCGGCGGCGAACAGTTCGTTGGCGTAGTCGGCGATCGGCTGCCCCATGGTGACCAGGGTCAGCGGCAGCACGTCGACCGCACCGGCTTCGGCCGCGAGCTCGCGGGGCCGGTAGAAGTCGGCCAGGCACAGCCGCCGGTCGCGCTTCTGCCGGGGGAAGGTGAACCGGGTGCGTTCGGCGGCGTCCGGCCGCGGTTCGGCGAGCACCACCACGTCGTCGCCGTCGGCCACGCACGGGAAGTACCCGTAGACCACCGCGGCGTGCTGCAGGAGCCCGTCGGTGGCCAGCCGGTCGAGCCAGTACCGCAGGCGGGGCCGGCCCTCGCTTTCCACGAGTTCCTCGTAGGTCGGCCCGGTGCCGCCCTTGGCGCCCCGCAGGCCCCACTGGCCCATGAACGTGGCTCGCTCGTCCAGCATCGCGGCGTAGTCGGCCACCGGGACGCCCTTGATCACCCGGTTCCCCCAGAACGGCGGGGTGGGCAGCGGGACGTCGGTGGCCACGTCGGACCGCGCGGGCACCGGTTCGTCCGGTTCCCCGGCCTGCCGGGCCTTGCGCGCCTCGGCGATCCGCAGCGACCGCTCGCGCCGGGCCTTGCGCTCGGCGCGTTTCGCCTCGGCCTCCTCGTCCACCAGCGGCGATTCCCCGCGTTTGGCGCCCATGATCGCGTCCATCAGCCGCAGGCCCTCGAACGCGTCCCGCGCGTAACGGACCTCGCCCAGGTAGACCTCGGTGAGATCGTTCTCCACATAGGACCGAGTCAGCGCGGCCCCGCCGAGCAGGACCGGCCACCGGGCGGCCACCCCCCGGGAGTTCATCTCCTCGAGGTTCTCCTTCATGATCACCGTGGACTTCACCAGCAGCCCGGACATCCCGATGGCGTCCGCCTTGTTCTCCTCCGCGGCCTCCAGGATGGCGTTGATCGGCTGCTTGATCCCCAGGTTCACCACCTCGTACCCGTTGTTCGACAGGATGATGTCCACCAGGTTCTTCCCGATGTCGTGCACGTCGCCCCGCACGGTGGCCAGCACGATCCGGCCCTTGCCGCCGGAATCGTCCTTCTCCATGTGCGGTTCGAGGAAGGCCACGGCCGCCTTCATCACCTCGGCCGACTGCAGCACGAACGGCAGCTGCATCTGCCCGGAACCGAACAGCTCGCCCACCGTCTTCATCCCGGACAGCAGGGTCTCGTTGATGATCGCCAGCGCGGGCCGTTCCTTGAGCGCCTCGGTCAGGTCGTCGTCGAGGCCGTTGCGCTCGCCGTCGACGATCCGCCGCTCCAACCGGTCGAACAGCGGCAGGGCGGCCAGTTCCTCGGCGCGCGAGGCCTTGCTCGAGGCCGCGGAGACGCCTTCGAACAGGCTCATCAGCTCCTGCAGCGGGTCGTAGCCCTCGCGGCGCCGGTCGTAGACCAGGTCGAGCGCGACACCGCGCTGTTCCTCGGGAATCTTCGACATCGGCAGGATCTTCGACGCGTGCACGATCGCGGTGTCCAGGCCGGCCTGCACACATTCGTGCAGGAACACCGAGTTCAGCACCTGGCGAGCGGCGGCGTTGAGGCCGAAGGACACGTTCGACAGGCCCAGCGTCGTCTGCACGTCCGGATACCGCCGCTTGAGTTCGCGGATCGCCTCGATCGTTTCGATCGCGTCGCGCCGGGACTCCTCCTGCCCGGTGGCGATGGTGAAGGTCAGCGTGTCGATGATGATGTCGCTGGGGCGCAGTCCCCAGTTGCCGGTGATGTCCTCGATCAGGCGGCTCGCGATCTCGACCTTCTTGGCCGCGGTCCGCGCCTGCCCCTCCTCGTCGATGGTCAGCGCGACCACGGCGGCCCCGAACTCCTTGACCATCGCCATGACCTTCTGGAACCGCGAATCCGGGCCGGCGCCGTCCTCGTAGTTCACCGAGTTCACCGCGCACCGGCCGCCGAGCCGCTCCAGCCCCGCGCGCAGGACGTCGACTTCGGTGGAGTCCAGCATGATCGGCAGCGTCGACGCGGTGGCGAGCCTGGAGGCGATCTCGGCCATGTCCGCCGTGCCGTCCCGGCCGACGTAGTCGACGCACACGTCCAGCATGTGCGCCCCGTCGCGGGTCTGCTCGCGGGCGATCTCGACGCAGTCCTCGAACCGGCCGTCGAGCATGGCCTCCCGGAACTTCTTCGACCCGTTGGCGTTGGTGCGCTCGCCGATCATCAGCACGCTGGCGTCCTGGCGGAACGGCACCGCCTGGTAGAGCGAGGACACGCCCGGCTCCGGGCGCGGTTTCCGCGCGCCGGGCTGCTCGCCGGCGACCGCCGCGGCGAGCTGGCGGATGTGCTCGTCGGTGGTGCCGCAACAGCCGCCGACCAGGCCGACCCCGAACTCGCGGACGAACCCGGTGAGCGCCTCGGCGAGCGCCTCGGGCCCGAGCGGGTACACCGCGCCGTTCGGGCCGAGCTCGGGCAGCCCGGCGTTCGGCATGACCGACAGCGGTACCCGGGCGTGCTTGGACAGCTGGCGCAGGTGCTCGCTCATCTCGGCCGGGCCGGTCGCGCAGTTCATCCCGATCAGGTCGATCCCGAGCGGTTCGAGCGCGGCCAGCGCGGCGCTGACCTCGGTGCCCAGCAGCATGGTGCCGGTGGTCTCCACGGTGATCGACGCGATCACCGGGACCCGGCGCCCCTCCGCCGCCATCGCGCGGTGCGCCGCGACGATCGACGCCTTGGTCTGCAGGATGTCCTGGGTCGTCTCGACGAGGATCGCGTCCACCCCGCCGGCCAGCAGCCCGCGCACCTCTTCGACATAGGCGTCACGCAGCGTCGCGTACGGCGCGTGGCCCAGCGTCGGCAGCTTGGTGCCCGGCCCGACCGAGCCGAGCACGAACCGTGGCCGGTCCGCGGTGGAGAACTCGTCCGCGACCTCCCGCGCCAGCCGCGCGCCGACCTCGGAAAGCTCGAAGATACGGTCCGTGATGTCGTACTCGGCGAAGTTCGCGAAATTGCACCCGAAGGTGTTGGTTTCGACCGCGTCCGCACCGGCCTCCAGATAGCCGCGGTGCACGCCCCGCACCACGTCCGGACGGGTCACGTTCAGGATCTCGTTGCACCCCTCCAACCCGGAGAAATCATCCAGGGTCAGATCGTGTGCCTGCAGTGCCGTCCCCATCGCACCATCGGCGACCACGACGCGGGAGGCCAGGGCATCCAGCAGCGGCGACGAAAGATGGTCTTGCATGAAGCCTAGGCTACGGACCGGACACGAGCCGTGGGTCGTAGGCTGGTCAAGTGAGCAAGCCCGCCGACGAGACCCCGCAGCCCCAGCTCCCCGACTCGGACCCGGAGGAGTTCCCCCAGCCTGTCATGGTGGTGGCCTTCGAAGGCTGGAACGACGCAGGTGACGCGGCCAGCACGGCGATCGAGCACCTCCAGCTCAGCTGGGACGCGAAACCACTGGCGGAGCTGAGCCCGGACGAGTACTACGACTTCCAGGTGAGCCGGCCCACGGTCCGCATGGTGGACGGGGTGACCCGGCGGGTCGAGTGGCCGACCACCCGGCTTTCGGTCTGCCGGCCGGACGGGTACGACCGCGATGTCGTCCTGGTGCAGGGGCCGGAGCCCAATATGCGGTGGCGCGCGTTCTGCACCGAGCTGCTGGAGCACATAGAGCAGCTCAAGGTGTCCACGGTCGTCACGCTCGGTGCATTGCTCGCCGACACTCCGCACACCCGGCCGGTGCCGGTGACCGGGACCGCGTACGACGCCGAGGCGGCCACCCGGTTCGGCCTGGAACGCAACCGCTACCAGGGGCCCACCGGCATCGTCGGGGTCCTGCAGGACGCCTGCGTGCAGGCCGGGATCCCGGCGGTCTCCATCTGGGCCGCGGTGCCGCACTACGTGTCGCACCCGCCGTCGCCGAAAGCCACGCTGGCCCTGCTGCACAAGCTCGAGGACGTACTGGACGTGGAGATCCCGCTCGGCGCGCTGCCCGAGCAGTCCGAGGAGTGGCAGCGGACGGTCAGCGAGATGGCCGACGAGGACGAGGAGATCACCGACTACGTGCGCTCGCTCGAGGAGCGGGGCGACGCGCAGACGGAGATCACCCTGGACGAGGCCAGCGGGGACAAGATCGCCGCGGAGTTCGAACGCTACCTGCGCCGCCGTCGCCCCGGCGGCCCCGGCTCCCCGCGCTGACCGCGGCCGCCGAAAGTGCGCGCACTTTCGGCGGTGATCAGAGCAAGCGGCGGAGAGCGACGGGGCCCCGCTGGCGCTTGCGCCATTCGCGCGGGTAACCCAGCGAGACCTCTTCGAACGGCACGCCGTCGGCGCGGGTGGTGCGCGGGATGTGCAGGTGGCCGTAGACCGCCATCTCGGCGCGGTACCGCAGGTGCCAGTCCGCGGTCTCGGTGGTGCCGCACCACATCGCGAACTCCGGCCAGTACAACGGCTCGGTCGGGTGCCGGTGCAGTGGCCAGTGCGACATCAGGATCGTCCGGTGATCGTCCGGGATCGCGGCGAGCCGCTGCTCGGTGACCTTGAGCCGCTGCGCGCACCACTCCTGGCGCGTCGGATACGGATCGGGGTGCAGGAAGTACTCGTCGGTGCAGACGACCCCGGCCTCCCGGGCCTGGCCGAGCGCCTCCTCCAGCGACACGCCCTCGGCGCGCGGGGTGCGCCAGCTGTAGTCGTAGAGCACGAACAGCGGCGCGATCGTCAGCGGCCGCTCGGCGTGCGGCCACACCACGAACTCGTCCTCCGGGGTGTGCACGCCGAGTTCCCGGCACCGGGCAACCAGATGTTCGTAGCGCTCCTGCCCGCGCAGCTGCACCGGATCGCCGCTGGTGGTCCACAGCTCGTGGTTGCCGGGCACCCAGAACACCTCGGCGAACCGCTCCTTGAGCATGGCGAGCGTCTTGATCACGACGTCGGCGCGTTCCGCGACATCGCCCGCCACCAGCAGCCAGTCGTCCGGCGAATCCGGCCGGATCGATTCCACGATGGGGCCGTTGCCCTCATGGGTCACATGCAGATCGCTGGTGGCAAACAGGTGCGGCACACCCTCCACCGTATCCATTCGAGCTACCGCATGGTGGCGGCCACCGCGATCCTGGGTCGTCCGGCCAGGGTGACCAGCACGATCGCCCCGGCGGCCACGAGCAACGCGGCCTGCACGTCGAGTAGGGCGGCCAGTCCGATCGGCCCGGCGAGCAGTCCCGCGAGCAGCATGCCGACCGCCTGGCACATGGCCATCCCGGCGAACGCGGTGCTGAGCACGCGGCCGGACCGGCGCGGATCGGTCACCGTCTGCACCAGGGCGAGCTGTCCCGCGCCGACCATGACCCCGGGCGCGCCGACCACGGCGAACAACCCCGCGAACACGCCGACCGCCGTGGTGAGGTACGCGGTGTTCCAGATCAGCGCGCTCAGCAACCCCATCACCGCGGTGGCCCAGCCGAGCAGGCGCGCGGGTGGCACCCGTCGCGCCACGGTGGCCAGCGCGAGCCCCGCCGCAAGCCCGCCGACCGCCTGCACCCCGCGCAGCAGCCCGACGTCCGCCTCGCTCCCGCCCAGTGCTTCGAGCACGAACAGCACGAACAGCACCAGGAACATGCCCTGAGCGAGCGAGGTCAGCGCGAGCACGACCCCGGCGATGCGCAGGGCCCGGTTGCGCCGGATCTCGGCGAGTCCGTCCAGCCATTCGCGCACGAGTGTTCGCCGCGCCGCCACCGGCCGGGCGGCGGCCGCGGCGAACCGGGGCGCCAGGAGCGCGGCCGCGACGAGCAGCGCGCCGAGGTAGGCGGCCAACACCGGAGCCAGCCCGCCGAAGCCCAGCAACAGCCCGCCCAGCGCACTGCCGATCAGCCGGGCGACGCTGTTGTTCACGCTCAGCAGGCCGTTCGCCGCGGTGACCCGCTCGACGCCGACAAGCTCCGGGACCAAGGCGCTGCGCGCGGGTTCGAACAACGAGGCCAACCCCGCCTGCGCGGCCATCACCAGATAGACGAGGGGCAGCCCGTCGGCGAGCAGCAACGGCAACGCGACCACCGCCTGCCCCGCGCAAACCGCGCAGAGCAGCACGCGCCGGTCCCACCGGTCGGCGAGCACGCCCGCGATGGGGCTCAGCGCAACCGCGGGCAGCAGGCCGAGCACCATACTGGCCGCCGTCGACGTGGCCGAACCGGTGTGCTGGAAGACGAACACCGGCAGGGCGACCTGCAGCATCCACTCGGCGGTCTCGGAGAAGAAGGCCGCGAGCCACAACCGGGCGAACGCGCGCTCGGCCAGCAGCCCGGTCACGAGCTGGGCTTCCCGTCCGCCTCGATCCGCCGGAACGCACGCAGCCCGAGGTGCGCGGGCCGGGCGTCCGCCGGGACGTCGGTGCGGATGGTGGCCACGAACGGCCGTACGAGCGCGTCGATCGCGCGTACCAGCTCGTCCAGCTCGTCCGCGGTGACCCGCAGCGCGTAGGTATTGAGGCCGCCCGCGTCCCGCCAGCTGGATTCCAGGTTCGCCGCGGTGTCCAGGAACCGCTGGGTCAGCCGGTCCTCCTCCCCCAGGCGGGCGCCGACGACCGCGAGCTGAGCGGCCTGGACCGCGGGATCCTCGGCGACCTCGCCGAAGTCGAGCCCGACCGCGGTGGCCCGCCAGGGACGTTCCCGGCCGTCGGTCGCCTCCACCCGCTCCACCAAGCCGTGTTGGGCGAGTTGCCGCAGATGCCAGCTGCAGTTGGACGCCGAGGAATCCACGGCGTCCGCGCACTCGCTCGCGGTCCGCGGGCCGACCGCCATCAGGTAGTTCAGCAGTTCCGAGCGCAGCGGATGCGCCAGTGCGCGCATCAACCCCGCGTCCCGCACCCTTCTGCGTGGCGGCAGCTCGGCCATGGTCCCCCCGCATTCTGAAAGAGTTCTTTCGAAAGACCTCTTTCAGGTTGCCTTGACGAGGACCGTTCGGTCAAGGTGTGAGCTGGGGCATATCCGGTTGCCAAACTCTACTCGTGTTGCGTTAAGCTGCCACCATCATGGACAGCTGACACCGTGCCCTGCCCGCGCCCGAGGCGCGTTCCGGTCGAGCGAACTCCCGGAACCATCTGCCCGGCGGGCATTTCCCGTTCGATTCCGGGTCGGTGATGCGTTATGTCTCATGCTCTTTTCCTGCAGGCCAACGATCTCGCGTTCGCCTACGGTGACCGGGTCGTCTTCGACGGCGTCTCGCTGACCGCCTCCGCCGGGCAACGGCTCGGGCTGGTCGGCGAGAACGGGGTCGGCAAGCCGTCCACTTGAATATGACATACGTGGACTGGAAGTGTCGTTGTATGCGCAAGACCGTGCTACCCCCTCCGCTGGCAATCATCTACCTCCGATTGTCAGACCTTCGCCTGGAAGATTTGGACGAAAAAGGCGACGGTAAGACGTTCGGAGACCGCGAGAAAAAGCTACGAGAATTCGCCGATCGACTCGGATGGCCAGTCTTGAAGGTTGTCATCGAAAACGATGTCGATCGCAAGACTGGTAAACCTCGTCCCGCGTCAGCGTTCAAGCGCCGACGTGTCACTCTGCCGAATGGGTCCATCGCAATGCGGGTGTGGCGGCCCGGCTTTCGGTCCATTCTTGACGACTTTACTCACGGTCGGGCGACCGCATTACTCGCCGAGGATCTGGACCGGGTGA
The DNA here is from genome assembly GCF_009765355.1 of Amycolatopsis anabasis. Taxonomy (GTDB): domain Bacteria; phylum Actinomycetota; class Actinomycetes; order Mycobacteriales; family Pseudonocardiaceae; genus Amycolatopsis; species Amycolatopsis anabasis. The sequence goes on from NZ_VTHK01000007.1 coordinate 208,822, forward strand.
CGCGCGACCCTCGCGACCTAGAAGACCTCATCGACGTAGCCGAGGCGAAGAAAATAAATGCCCGATCATTGACCGGCTCCCTTACACTGACCGATGGTGGAACCTCGAACGAGATCACCATCGCTCGATTCATGGTCACCTCGGGCAATAAGGCCAGCCGAGACACCGCGCAAAGGGTCGCCGATGCACGGGAGCGGCAGGCAGTTAATGGCCTGTTCGGCGGCGGGGTACGGCGGTTCGGTTTCGAACCGGATGGTATTACCCATCGCCCAACTGAGACCGAGGTGATTGCTGAATACTCGGAACGGGTGGTCCAACTTGCCGCGAGCACAGACGACGAGTTGTCGTTGAGGATGTTGGCGGCCGAGTTGCGCGAGCAAGGTGTCCTGACGGCCACGGGTAAGCCGATGAGGGCCGCAATCCTTCGAGAGTACCTTCTCCGTCCTCGCAATGCAGGAATCATGGTGTTCCGGGGAGAAGAAATTGGAAAGGCGCCTTGGGAACCGATCGTGGACCTGGATACGTTTCGGGCAGTCGAGCGGGTGTTGACCGATCCGGCACGTAAGACATCACCGGGGCCGACGCCGAGGTGGCTCGGGTCGGGGCTGTACGTGTGTGGCGTCTGCGAGAATCCTTCGCTCAGAGTGGGCCGTAACGGAGGCCATGGCACGCCGAGCTACGTCTGCTTTACGTCCAGGCATTTGGCGCGCAACGCGCTGCTACTCGATCAGTTTGTGCAGGACACATTGCTTGCGCGAGTCAGTCAGCCGGGTTTCGTTGAGCAGTTCATTCCGCGCAGGGTCGGGTCTGAGGTGGATGTGGCTACGTTGCAGGCCGAGGCGCACAAGATCCGCATCAACCTAAACGGCTTGGCAGAGGACCGCGCGATGGGCGTCATCGATCGCGCGCAGATGATCAAGGGCACCCAACGAGGTAAGGACCGTCTCGGTGAGATCCGCCAGTTACTCGCGGACGCCGCATCCGACTCGCCGCTACGACCCTTCATCGGCGCGGACGACGTGCGTGCCGTGTGGCAGCTACAGCCACTTGCAACGAAGCGGGCCGTCTTGGACACGTTGGCCAAGGTGGCGGTCCATCGAACACGGCCTGGAGCAAAGCGTCTCGATCCGGACGCGATCGATATCGCCTGGAAGCAGCCGCGAGACCTGCACACGAGCGCATAGGTATCCCCCAAATGGGTGGTCATCCTGGAGTACTACATCCGAGGTATGACTACTCCATAAGAGTTACCTATGTTCACTAGCAGTGGGCGGCGTCCGTCAAGACCCCAGGTCGCCGCCCACTGCTGCGCTCAAGAAAGCGTATAACCGCTGGTTGTGGCGTTCTGGAACGCGCGTACGCATCCCTTGCTTGCTCAAGCTCGGACATGCAAGATCCGGATTACTCACTCGCCCGGGGGACGCATCGGGGGTTGCGCCGGGTAGTGAAACCACTAGTCCGAGGGAAGGGGAGTGCCTCACATGCGCCACAAGGCGTTCATCGTGTTGTTCACCGAAGCCGACGACGACACGGAAAACCTAGGAAGTAGCCGGTCGACGTTCTACGAGATCGAACTCAACGGCCGGAACTACTGCTCCACGATGCGCGGGATGCTGCGGCACCACCTGCGCACGATCTCGGGTGGCCGTGCGCCGATGCCGGACGAAGACACGGCGGCCAACGTTCGGGCGTGGGCTCGGAAGCGGAAGCTGCCGGTCAGCGACCGCGGGCGCATCCCGGCGCAGATCTGGCAGCAGTACGAACGTGAGCACCATGATCACCCCGACCACCCCCCTCATCACTGGACGACCGTGGCGGACGCGGTGAACGAGGCCGCCCAGGACTACGGCGAGAACGTTGTCCGTCTGACCGGCCGTACCGAAGTTCCGAAGAGTGAGGCCGATAAGCAAACTGGCAAAGGGGAACATCGTGGCGCAACGGGTGCAAACCATCGTCAGTGTCGTTGATGACCTGGACAACTCTGTCCCAGCGACGAGGACGCGTACGTTCGCTGTCGGCCGGCGGCGGTACAAGATCGATCTCAGTGAGGAGAACGCCGAGCGCTTCGACCGGGAGATGAGGTTCTGGACGAAGGCGGCTGAACGACTCCCCCACGACGACGAACCATGGCCCGATTCGGGTCGGCATCGATCGACTGAAAGCCCCTTGGAGACGATCGTCCCGGTACCTGTGAAGGGACAGGCATGGTGGTCTGATCCGCCTCGGCCGTTCTCCAGGGCGACACAGGAACTGTTCGCGGATGCCCGGCGACGGGTTCGACGGTGGGCACTGGTCAATGGGTGGTCGAACCTTGGTGCCCGGGGCATGGTTCCTCGCGAAGCCTACGACCGATGGTTCGACGAGGTGTGGTCCGCTTTGGACGAGCCTTCTTGGGAGGCGCTCGATGCGGCCGAGGCAGAGGCCCACGACAGCGCGGCCAGACCGGCGAGGCGCCGCAACACTATGAAGAAGTAAAACAACTCAGCACTTCACGTTTGAGGACACTATGCCTGTTTCACACGATGATTTCGAGCGCACGAAAAGCTATGTAGAAGAACACCCAGAGTTCGAGGCGTGCCGTCGCAAGGGCCACGACTACCCGGACGAGGACGACGTTCCGCTCGTGGAGGCATACAACGACGCATCCGCGACCCACCACAAGGTCTTCACCTGCCCGACGTGCAAGGCGAAGAAGCGTCAGCGGTTCCAGATCAAGATCCGCCGGGGTCGGGTTGTGAGCTTTATCGAGCTGGATGCCCGGGGCGATTACAGCGAGGCCAAGGGGTACGTCGCCCGGGGGACTCGGATCAAACGGCGGTCTGTCCGGGAGGTCGCGATCCGCCGTGACCTGGAGGCTCAGCTTGCCTCCGCTCGTAAGCAGGCCAAGGTGCCCGCCCAACGCCAACCCGCGGCGAGAAGCGGCCGGAAGCGGGCAGCAGCATGACCAGCGCACCAGCCCAGGCGGACAGCAAGCCTCGGCACGGGCGTTTGCTTTGGGCGACGGCGCTCCTGGTGATCGGTGTCGGGGCCGTGTCGGTGGCAACCAAGACGAGCGCCTGGTGGTGGGGCGTTCCAGGGTACGGCTGCCTGTCGCTGGTGCCCGCGCTGATCTTCGACGCACTAACGGAGGAACTTCGGAAAGGCGGTGTGAACGGATGAGCAACGACTTCGGGGAGATAGGTGAGCTGCTCAACCGGCAGTATGTCCTGATGCCGGTGCGGTGGCGTCGGGGTGAGCCTCGCTTGGGGATGCGGTTCCCGCCGGTAGGGCCGACTCATGTTGTGGCGGCGGGTGCCTGTCCGTTGTGTCCGGAGCGGTTGGGCAACGGGCAGGCGGTTGTGCAGCTCGCGGCCGGGCCGGTCGACGACGAGTCTGCCCGCCTCGATGCACAGGGCGAGACGTATACGGCCGCCGCGTATCTGGCACACGAGCTTTGCGCGCAGCGATTCAGCGAGTCGGAAATCGAACTCACCTTGAAAGGACTTCCTCCGCTCGTTCGACAATAGGCGGAGCGAACGGTGACCGCGTAATCGGGAACCATCCGTCCGAGACTGTCGAGCAGATCAGAACGAGGATGGATCAGCTCGGTCGAGTTTCATCAGTCACGCGAGTAAACACGGTCGCGGAAAAGCTAGGCAATTCACCATACCCCCGTACTGTGCACGCGAGCCATGGGGCGGCGCCTCGGGGCGGTACGGCACCGGGAGGCGCAGGGCGTTCCTGATACAGTAGGCACGCCGAAACCTCCTGTTTGGGTCCTTGTCCGGGTCCGTTGAAGGTGTCGGCGCCGCAGCCCCTGGCTCGTTCTGAGTCAGGGGCTGCCCTCGTCTGGGCAGAGCATCTGCCCTGGTCATTGAGCCGTTCGAGGCTGATTTCGTTGTCGAGGGAGCGGGGCCAGTCCTACGATTAAGGGGTACCCGTTTATTGCGGGTGCAGAGGACCCGGACACCCTCTTGATCCACATTGACCCAGCTTCATGTGATCTGGCTCACCGCTACTCGTGTGCTCTGCGGGAGTGGCCGGCCAGGTTGCTCGGGGCCGGTGATGCTGGATTTCGGGGGACTTCAACACCCAAACAGGAAATGGACCCGGACACAGATGATTAGCTCTTTCAATGTCGTGCTTGCCGTTTTGGCTGCACTGACTTTATGCGGCTCTCTGATTAGTTTGATTCGGGCAGGCATCTGCCGCTTCGGTGCACCCGACCTCGTGTCTTTCGTCGCGCTCGCCATCGTCGGCGGGAACATCGGGGAGGTGGCTCGGTGACTGTCGAGAACAACGCGTTCGTTTACATCGAGATGGTTGACGGCGAGTCGCCGCGGTTTCCGGCTTATGTGCCCGATGACCGGCGCTCGGCGTGTGAGGTCGTGGAGCCCCGCTTCACGTACGAGACGGCCCAGACGGTCGCGGCTTGGAACAATGCCCTGGTCGAGCAGGACGACGACAACCCGTTCCTCGGGTTCGCCCGGAATGGGAACATCCTGGAGTTCACCAAGGAGTCGCCGATCTTCCCAACGGTGATCTACGAACAGGACGGGGACGGCCGGTACGCCCTTGGCGCGGGCCGCTGGGCCTGGCAGATCGACTCTTCCCGCGCTCCCGAGGGACGTGTCGATGTCTAGGCCACCGATCATGATCTGCGAAACGTGCCAAGAAGCCCTCACCCTGGTCGGCATCGAGGAAGAAGGCGGCCAGTACGTCCACGGGGGCTCAAAGCCTCGTGATCACGAGGTGGTCCCTGTACAAGCTCCCCCGGGTTGGGTTGGTCAGTGCGACTTCTGCGCGGCCGACATGGGCACTTTCGTGCTGCCTGCCGGGGACTTCCAGGATCCGAACAACCCAAACAGGTGGAGCAGAGGTGGCTGGGCCGCTTGCGAGGCATGTGCCCGCCTGATCGAGGCGGGGCATTGGGCACTTCTGCTCGTCCGCGTGGCCGAGGTGTTCAAGCAGCAACATGGCCAGCGAATGGACTTGGGCCAGGTGCTCCACCTGTGGGGACTCCACCAAGCCTTACGAGAGGCCGTCGACGGGCCGCTACGACGCGTCGGGGGTGATGACCAGTGACCGAGGTCAGGTTCCTCGTACTTACCCCGGACGGCGAACTCAGCGAGAACGTCGCACCCGACGCCGGGCGCGGCCTGCTCGACACGCTGTACCGGACGATCAACTGCGACCACGTGGAAGCCGTGCGCCTCGGCCGAGACGGGCTGGACGCCACCATGTACGTCGACGGGGACGGGATGCTCGTGCAGCTCCCGATGCCCAACGAGTACGCCACGGCGGCCGTGTACGGCTTCAACGGCGACATTTACCAGATGTACTACGGCACCGCCGTGTTCCTCGGTGGCGTTAACCGCGCGGGGGACGACACGTCGATCACGCCGAAGGCGGAGATCTACCTGCGGCACCTCATGTGGGCGATCAAAACGGGCAGGCTGCGTCTCCCTGGCAATCGAGGGAGGCAATCCTGATGACCGACGAGTCCAATGTGGTCGAACCTGAGCGGTACGCGTTCGAGAAAGGAACGATGGGCCTGTACGGGTCCGTCACCGATCGCGGTGACGGTCGGTGCACGGTGCGCGCCAGCTTCGAGGAAACCTCCACCGGCCAGATTCAGAAGTTCGAATTCCGGTCTGTGGCACGAAACCTCTTAGCCGATCTGCTTCGATCCTTTGCCGACAACATCGCACCGGTTCAGGACGGCGCCTACACCTTCTGGTGCGACTTGCACGTCACCGAGCTGGAAGGGCCTCCGACGTTGGTCCGGGACGAAGCCACCAACGCGTGGAACTTGGACCTGGATCAGATGGAGTGCCCGCACTCCCACGGTACGGCCTGCCGCCCCTCGTGGCGGATGGGTCTGGTCTCCGTCGAGGACACAAAGGAGGTTGCCGAGTGAACAGCGGACGCGGGCTTTCCCGCTTGATCCGAGAGATGGTGGTGTTCGCTTGGCCCTCGCAGGCCGGGCAGTATCCGGCCGAGGGATCACCTGGAATCAGCTACTTCCGGGGTGACGTCTCGGAGCAGTTCGGCCCGGGTGCCTATGTGGACTGCCTGCTCTACCGAGGCACCGACGGCACGTTGATCGGCATCCTCAACCACTTCCCGCAGGACTTCCCTCCGCACGAGCGGGCCGGGGCGGTCACCATCCAGGTTCGGGCTGACCGGCGGCGAGAAGGCATCGCCACGGAGTTGTTGCAGGAGGCGCTATCTCGGTGGTCGGTGGACTTCCTTCGGCAACGCTACACAGTCGAAGGCGCTGCGTTCGCCGAAGCCTTCATCAGCGCTGAGCGGTCCAGGCGAGAGAAAGAAGGCTACGACACATCCGAGGGCGAGCATGGCTAACCTGACGATGACTTCTGCCCAACACGCAGTGTTGGAGTCAGCCGGTGAAGATCAAGTAGTCCGGATAGAGGACGGCCGGTCTCTACCCGCCCTAATGCGCCGTGGGTGGGTCGAGTGTGTCCGCGATCCGAAGTCGCGGGCGCGCAAGCCCCGCTACCAGTGGAAGATCACCAAGGCTGGGCGTGAAGCCTGGGCGAACGCCGTCGTCAAGGACCCGCCTCCCGTGCCCAACTGGAGAAACTGGAAGGCCGAACGGGAAGTCATCGTTCCTCGACGGCATTACCGGATTCGCGAGCACACGGTGATGCTGCGGTGGAAAAACGGTCCCTGGCGGCTGTTCTGCCCTCGGGACGGCGACGAGGTTCCCTTGGCATACCCGGAAAACCTCGCCGAAGCCTTGGATCAGCTAGCTCACCACCTCTATCACGTGTGCAAGTACAACCGAAAGGAGACCATTGTGGACGAAGTCAATATCCTCGCATGTGGCTGCGCTGAGCAGACCGTGCGCAACGATCGGCACCAGTGCGACCGTTTCAACGGTCTACCGGCCGACGCATACCCGTGGATCCGCAAGGTCGGCCAGGCACTCGGGAGCCTTCCCGGCTATATCGCCGAGCAGATCGAACGTGCACGCGCTGACAAGGCCCCTTTGGACGCCACATCGGAGATCTCACTCGGTGGTATGCGTACTGGGAAGTGGCGCACCGCGGCGGACATGGGCGCGTGGCTCCGGGAAGAACTCGGGCTTCCCCCGTCAAAGGTTCGGTGCCCGCGATGCGGCAACGACGCCGACATTGACCGCGACGGTCACCTGAAGCGGCACTACGTATGCAAGGACGGGCCAGTCTGCATTGGCATGGGCATGTCGGCCCAGCGCGCACGAAAAGCTGCCGAAGCGGACGGGAAGGCGCAGCCGTAATGAACACACCTGAGATCCCCGACTTTCATAGGCAAGCGCAGGAGCGCATCACACAATCCGCAAGACACGCTGAAGTACACGGAAGCATCTACACGGAAGTCGAGGGTATTGGCTTCAACCAGATTGACCTTGCGTTTCCAAACATCCGCTACCTCGGTGAATGGGTTGATAGTTTCAACCTGGAACATTGCACCAAGCTTCGCAGTGACATGACTGAGCGTTTCTGTAATCAATCCATCGTCGTGACCGTGGTCATTGATGATGTACGGGCGAACCAAATCAATCGATGGGAGCGATAACCCAATAGATGATCCTGCGTTGATCCCGTCGTCTGCCTCCCCGGACCCCCGGAGGTAGACGCGCGGCGTCCACACAGGACGGCAAATGGACCCGGACGCGACCACGAGAGGTACCGGTGACGTGAACAGAACCATCCCAGAAGCACTAGCGGCGAGACCGATAGACCCGAAGCGGAATCTTCCAACCCCGTGGGCGAACGAGCACGTCCGGGACGACGGCACCGTGGACGTGAACTTCGCCGTGGTCAGTAACGAGCGAGCTTTCGAGTGCACCGAACTCAGACTATGTGGACTGTGCGGAGAGGGCCTCGACTACTGGATCACGTTCCTCGGCGGGCCGAAAGCCGCTGAGTTGCGCACGTATGGTGATCCGCCCATGCATGAAGCTTGCGCGATTGCGTCGTTGGACCTGTGCCCACACCTCGCGGTGAAGCGCCACAAGCGGAGGCAGGTGCACCGGCAGGACGATGACGGCTTACCGCCGGGCTGGATCGACACTAAACCTGACCGCTGGATTTTAGGGTACACGCGAGACTTCAAGCTCAAGATGGTCGGCGGGTACGCGATCTTCTTCGCCGCTCCGTTCAAGCAAGTCCGGGTGTTCGCCTACGACGACAACGAGCAACTCCACGAGGTCGCCTAGGGCGGTCGTGTGTTGATCCCGTCGCCTGCCTCCCGCCCAGAGGCAGGCGTGCGGCGTCCACACAGGACGAAACCGGACCCGGACATGAGCGAAAGGACCCAGACACCATGCGACGAACATTCCCCCGATCCATCGTCGAGGAGGCCATCCAAAGAGCAGACCTCCCGCCTGACTGCCTTCGCGACCCGTTCCGAACCCGCTGGCACCAGCAAGGCTGGGGCGTGGTCATGCCCGACGAGCGGCTCCCACTGTTCGGCGCGAGGCTGGCGCAGTCGGCCATTCAGGAACCCGCGGGCGTCTCCCCCGACGTCACAACCTTGCTCAGGGATGCACGGATTCAGAACATGGACGAACTCGGCATCATCGTGTTCTTCCCGGGTTGGGACCTGGGCACATGAGCGCGCGGATCCACGTCTACGCAGGAAGGCGTGCTAGGCGAGTCGACTGGTCACAGTACGAAGACTGCCCAGCATGCAGGCAGCAAGCAGGAAACCCCTGCGTCGACCTCCGAAACAGCGCATACACGCTCCTGCGTCCGCATCCGGGACGAGCCGGGCACCGAGGTCGGCGTCGAATCGGCGGCGAGATCCGCCGGCTGAACCTCGGCGACGAACTCAAGGGAGATGTCGAGCAGTGGGCACGAGACAACGAGATGAGGCGGGCGGGGGCGATCCGTCACCTCGTCCGCAAGGGCCTCGACGAGGAACGACGACGAACAGCAGGCCGCAGCCGCACGCCTGTCACCCCAAGCTGAAAAGGACTAAACGATGACAACCGATGACGAGTCGACCACTGCCGTGTTCAAGACACTGTGGCCACTGGTGACAAAGCTGGAATTCGAAACCGCCAACCGCGAAAACAACCGGACCGGCCTGTCCCTGCTCAACGAGCAGCGCCGCACGAACCAACTCCTTGAACGCCTTCTCGCTACCCAGCCCGCTACGGAGGAGCCCGACGTCGCCCGGTTCCTCCTCGCACGCTGGGAAGAGGAAGTGGTTCAGGAGCCGGAGGGGTCGCCCAAGCTTCGTGAGCTGCTAACCAAGCTGACGCTGCTCGAGCGCTATGAGCAGTGTCTTCAATTCGCCGCGAATGGCGCGCTGGCACCCGACGCCGTACATCTGCTGCACAGGGCATTACTAAAGCACGCCGTGGACTACGCCGACCATCCCGACTTCCGCGACGAGTACCGGGAACAGGAGTGACCGGCACGATGACCGACCCGTCCGAAGAGGTCCGCGCGTTCCTCCGGTCCACTTCGCAGGCCGCCCCCGAGCCGGTGGGTACGCGGATACGCATGACCGGGGAGCAGCCGGAGGAGCCGTACCCCGTTCCGGTCGGCACCGAAGGCACCATTGTGGACGGCAACGGGGGGCAGTTGTGGGTCACATGGGAGGGAGACCTTGGCACCTCCATCGTGCTGACGACCGACCCGTACGTGGTGCTGGACCGACCGGACGGAGCGGCCTCGTGACCGAGCAGGAGCCGCCCCGGCCGGCAGGATTCCCCGCGCCGGGGTTACGAGGGGACTACCGCGGTGCGTGCACCGTGTGCGGTCGCGGCACGGACACTGCTCTGGTGCTCCTCGGCGAGGCCGAATTCGTTCTGGCGGGGCTCGTCGCTCTCGGCCTACCCGCCAACGAGGCCCTCGCGACTCTGGCGGTCGGGACTGGGCACGAGCCCACCCTGGAGTCCGGCGGAGGTATGGCCGTCACCGCTCCAGCAGGGGTGTTCCCGCTGGCTGTGCGGGTGTGCGGTGGGTGCGCTAGCAAGGCCGGTTTGGAGGCGTGGCCACTCTCGGACGAGGTGCCGGTCTACGTCCAGCCCGCCGAGCACGACCTCGAGGCACCAGCATTCAACAACCCGAAGCGGGATGTGCGGGACGGGGAGAACCCGCCCGAGTAAGCCCTCTGCCGATCTGTCCAGGCCCCCGACACGCGCGCCCGCCGTGTCGGGGGCCTTCGTTGTTCTGCTCCTAGTGAGCGCTCACCAGCCCGTTTGGCTAGACCGGTGGCCAGCGTTGGCAACCTGCTTCGAAGGGGGAAGCCCTCGCTTCCGGATCTAGCAGAAAGCCCCTGCTCAAGCGCATTGAACAGGGGCTTTTCCCCTCGCGTTACCCCCTGGTAAACGGCTGCGGGTAGCCTTGGTTGCATCTAACGAGTGAGCCTCGGCAGTCACCCGAGGCGGTTCCGCGAGTTACGTACTCCGCGAACGAGAGGTAGGTTCGCCATGGATCAGCACCAGCTCCCGGACGACCACGGCGTGATCGGCCGCAGGTTGCGCGAAATCAGGTCGTGGCGCGGTCTGGACCTGCGCACAGCGGCCCAACTCTCGGGCATCTCGCACGGCTACCTTGGCCAGCTCGAACGAGGCGAGAAGCCGATCAACAACCGACGCGTACTCGAAGGGTTGGCCATGACCTACCGGGTCAGCCCGTTGGAGATCACGGGCAAGCCGTGGGCGCCTACCGATGCACAAAGCTCCGAGGCACACAGCGCGCTTTACGAGCTGGAGTGCGCCCTGGACAGCTACGAGCTAGGCATCGACCCAGAGGTGCCCACCCGCGAATGGCCCAAGGTGCAGACCGATGTCGATCGGCTGGTGAAGGCGACGCACTGGGCCTCTAACTACGCGGAGCAGGGCCGCCTCGCCCCCAAGCTGCTCGGCGAGCTACATGCGTTCTATGTACGGCAGCCCTCACTGCGCCCCACGGTGCTTGTCAATCTCCTGCACGCCTACGCGGCGGCGATGTACACCACGAAACGCCTCGGTGGTCGTGGCCTTCCACTGCTCGCAGCGGTGCGTGCCGAGCAGGTCGCGGAAGAAGTGGACGCTCCTGAGTGGCGCGCGTATTCGGTGTGGCTGCGGGGGCAGGCCGCAGCAGCGCTTGACCGAGCGCGGCACTATGACCGGGCTGTGAACGCCACTGGCAATCTGACCGGTGCGTCCGATGGATCGGATGCGATGCAAGCCGCGGGCATGTTGCACCTGAATGCCGCGCTGTCGGCCGCGACGCAAGGAAACACCGACCAGGCCGCCGAGCACCTGGCCGAAGCCGACACTCTGGCCGACCGGATGCCCGACCCCGTGATGCGCTGGGCCTCGCTGTGGTTCGGCACGGTCAACAATCGAATGTGGCGCATGGCGGTCGCCGAGGAGCAGCAGGAGCCCGGCAAGGTGATCGAGCTGGCCGAGGGTGTACCGATCGACCAGTTGCCCTCGATCAGCCGCCAGGCTGAGTACTGGGCAACTCTGGCCCGGTCGCTGATGGGAAGGGCCAAGACCCGCAAGCAGGGCGTCGCGTACATGCTGAAAGCCGAAGACATGGCCCCGCTGCGCATACGCAACAGCGTGGTCGACCGGGAAGCGGTCTCAGCGGCGCTCCGCGCGGTCCAGCGCGAATCGGGCGGTCAAGAGCTTCGCGGACTGGCCTGGCGAATGGGTGTCGCGCCGACCGGAATTGCGTCGAACGGGTGAAAGTCAACGGTTGTGTACTTTTAGCGCACACCCGTTCCTAAGCCTTTCGTAGCGTCTTACCCCGGTACAGGAGGTAAGGCGATGAGCACGCAGAGCTGTCTCTGGGTCCCGCCCCTTGGGGTCCAGCACAAGAAACTGAGTGGCTTCTCGATCGGGTTCGCACCCGATCTGGCCACCGCTCGCGACGCGAAAGCAATTCAAGTCGCAATCTTGCGTGGTCGCTTTGTCTACAATGGACCCGGACAAAATGGCGACCTGTTCTTTCGGCGGTTCGTCGGAGCCTTTGTTGATCTCATGACATTGGTACCCGACGGCCCCCGGGCCTCTGGCGCTCTGCGGTACGAACGGCGTGGTTATCCGTGGCCGAAGGGCACGCAGCCAGAGGTCGAACAGGTCGCCGAGGGAACCATTGTGGACGTAGTGCGCCAAGTGCTTGAGTGGCCTTTCTTCTGACCCCCAAGTTTCCGGCCGGGGGCGTGCACCTCCCCATCCCCCGACGCGCCCTCGGCCGGATTCCATAGAGCCCGAAACTCGGGGAAGAGAATGGCGACACGCATAAAGATCGACAAGGACGAGAAGCAGGCGCTTCTCGCGTTCGACGGGATGCTCGGCAATGGCCTTACCTGCAATGAAGTCGCAGTTAAAGCCGAATTTTCGATATCCCGCGCATACAACCTCGTCAAGATTTTGCACCGAAGAGGCCTGCTGGACAACAAGAGAGAGGAGCGAACGCCTGGCCTGCTCAGTCTTATTTACTTCTGCACTGAAGCAGGAAAGCAACAGATCGACGAATTGAAACCGGACGGGACCGAGGTCGACCAAACCGGGTAACTCTCCCCCGTTCGCCAAGTGTGCGACAGGGAAGGCAATGGCGGACTCGTTTCGTTGGTTTCGCAGGGATGACGAGCCCACTGTCGAGTTTCCGGCCGTGACCCCGGAGGACGAGGAACCGATCGAGGAGAACGCCGGGCCGGAACGCCCTCGCCCGTTGCATGATTGGCTGCTAGCCAAGACACCCACATGGCCCTTGTGGCCAACGAGAGACCTCGACGATAACTGAACTAACTAAATCAAGGAAACAAGTTGGTATCGTTCATATTCAAGCTAATCGGCAAGGGATGGCTCGCCTACGCTAAATGGGCAATGGCCAATCTCTACGACGAAGCGGTCGCGAAACTTCCCAAAAAACCGCACATTGCCACAGGTGACGAGGTGTGGCACAACACCCCATGGCTCGCTGCCGTAATGTATGACGCGCCTGCCCGTGAACGTAAGGACCACTACACGTGTGCTGGCGCGTTGGTGCATCCGGAATGGGTGGTCAGCTGCGGACATGGCTTCACTGTGGAACCACTGAACCCGCAGGACCCGAATGAAGTTCCCCTGAGGTATAAGTCGTTCAAGGTTCGTGTGGGTTCGCGACGTATCGAGGAAGGCGGGGAGTTGCGGAGGGTCGTTCAACTGGTTCGACATCCCGAGGCCCGTATCAAGGGCAAGCGTCCCTGGCGACACGACATCATTCTCCTCAAGCTGGACAAACCCGTGGATCTGCCGACGATCAGGATCGACGACATGGCAGCCGTGGTGGGTGATCAAGTCAGCTTTCTGGGGTGGCCAGACGGCTTGAAGGGAACTTGCGAGGTGGAACAACTCGAAACAACGATCATCCCACCCCAATGCGCAAAACTCGGTCGAATCGGCGTAGCCGAGCTGTGCGCGGCCAACATTGAACCGCCCGGCGGCGCACGCGAAGGTTATTCGGGCGGGGCCCTGGTGCGGAAGCGCAACGGCGAACTGCGATTGGTGGCACTGGGTAGCCGAGGAGCGGTCGTGTCCACCGAATCGAGCGGGATGCCTATGATCATCACGGACGCGGTGGCGCACAAGGACTTCGTCGAGAACGTGACTTCCCTGTCCGAGGGCCAAGAGCCCGTGAAGGTCCAGGTTTCAGCGGGCTGATTCGGTGCGTCGGCCAGCGAGTTTACAGCTCGCGGGTGATAGAGGTTCCACGCGGCACGCGTGGGCGAATAGGGTAACCACTGATAGGAGGTCCAACCATGGGTGACGACAAGAACGACCATTCACTGGAAGACGACAAGCAGACCGGAAAGACCAGCGATGACATCGATCCCAAAGAGTACGGGAAGTGAACCTCACCGCCAGCGGTGACAACGTGCTCGCGTTGATCGAAGAGTTGCGCTCGGCCGGGACCTTCCCGGCCGAGCACCTCTCATTGCTGCACACGGTTCCCCGGACGTCGTTCATTCCCGCGCGAATGTGGGTTCAAGAGAACGAGAGCGGTCCGTACGAGCCCGTCGATCGTACGGCGGACGAACAGCGGTGGCTGCGAGCCGTCCACTCGAATCGTGTGATCGTCACGCAGTTCGACGACGGCGCGACCGAGTGGCCCGATGTTGGCACGCGGCCGACGTGCTCGGCCTCGATGCCCTCCGCGGTGCTCGGCATGTTGTCCGAGCTGAATGTGCAGCAAGGGCAGTCGGTGCTGGAGATCGGTACCGGTACCGGTTGGAACGCCGCGCTGTTGTCGTCCATGGTTGGCGAGCAAGGGAACGTTGACACCGTGGAGATTGACGCGGTGATGGCGGCCGAAGCACGTAGACGGCTGGACGCGGCGGGGTTCGCCGACGTGCGCACGCACGTGGCCGATGCTGCGTCCGACACCGTGGCTGGCGTGTTCGATCGGGTCATCGCCACGGCTGGCATCCATATTGGCCAGTTGCCGTATTGGTGGGTGGACCGGACACGGCCTGGCGGCGTGATCCTCGCGCCGATGCGGGCCGATTTGGCATCCGGGCCGCTGGTGCGGTTCGTCGTGGGCGATGATGGGATCGCGCACGGCCGCGCTGCCGATATGCAAGTCGGGTTCATGGAGATGCGGTCTCAGCGGGTCGCTTCCTCTCCGGTGGGAGATCAACAGTGGGATGATCCGGCGGCCGACTTGTCCCATACCGACCTGTCCCCGTGGGTGCCGCTGCTCGCTGACGATCATCGGTGGCCAATCGCTGTCGCGGTGCCCTCGTGCCGGTCGACTGTATGGAAGCGCACTGACGAGCGGTCTCACGGGGTGGCGTGGCTCCGGGACCCCTTGACCGGCTCGTGGGCAAGTGTGGTCCCCGACAAGAACGAGCGGTTCGCCGTGCGGCAGTACGGGCCACGCCGGTTATGGGATGAGGCGGAAGTAGCCTACCGATGGTGGCAGAAGCGGGGTGAACCTCCGTTGTCCGCATGGCGCTGGACCATCTCCCCCGACCGGCAAAGCATCACCCTCGATTCCTGATTTCCGTCGAGAAGGGCCCCCAAGATCCACTCAGGATCCTGGGGGCCTTTCTCGCCAATGCGGGTATGTGGGCGCTACGGCCGTGCCGCTCCGAGCTTCTCCAACCCGGCGAGGATGGCGTCGAGCTTGCGGCCCTGTTCGGCCTGCGCTGCTTCGATCGCTTGGATGCGCGGCCAGGCCGTAAAGATCGCGTGCTCCCACGCGGAATGAGCCGCGTTGGTGAGGTCGCCGGCCGAATGGCCCTGTCGCTTCGCGATCCCAGCGTCGTCGATCGGCGGGAAGAGCTTGGCCAGGCGCGCGAGAAACGCGCCCGCGGTGACCCCGGTCGTGTCGTACACCTTGCCGAGGTCCGAATTGATCATCCGCAGGATGCGGCGGTCGTCATCGTTGAACATGTCGTCCTCCGTGCCGAGGTTCCAGGGGCGCGTGTCGTCGCAGCTCGCGTTCGGCTGGACGCTGATGTGCAGGTGCTTGGTGTGCGGGTTCGAGCCGCTGTAGGGCCTCCATTGCCATGGGTGGTACTGCGGCCGGGTGTCGAGGATGCGGCGCTGCCAGATCAGGTACTTGATGCGGTGGTCGCGGGAGCGGACCAGCGTGTCGGCGAGCCACTGGCAGTCGAGCCCGCCGCGCGGGTCGTGAGTGAAGTCCCGAGCGGTCACCACGCCGACGCCGTTGACGATGTACCACGGGTTGTGGTCGGAGTTCCGGCTCGCGTGGGCGACGTCGCCGATCGACCCATCGGACGCTTTGGACCGGTTCGGCGCCCTGGCGTTGAGCTGGGCCAGCAGGGTGTCCAGGGCGCGCGCTACACGCCACGTCATTACCCACCTCCGTTAATCCCTCTGGGGAGGGAGAGGAATCGTGCTTCAAGGGGAAAACGGGAGGGCACACGGCACGGCACGCTTTTAAGACGTGACCGCATACGTGTTCACGAAAAGAGTTGGGGGAAGTGATGAAAGCTAAGAAGCTGGTCGGTGCAGCCGCCATCGCGTTGTCCATGGCCGCCGGGTTGGCCGTGTCAGCGAGTCCAGCGAGCGCGGCGAGCAACTCGTCCGTACAGCGAGTGGACAATCAGGACGCGTCCGCTCAAGCGCGCTGGGTGTACTACGACTGGTATTGGTCCGGCGAAACCTGCGGGGAAATCGGCGAGAACGGCCGACTCGCTGGGCGCTGGCAAGCCTGGGACTGTCGGCTTGTGTATTGGCCGCCCACGCCTCCGTGGTTCGACCTGTACATCTACCTGTAGTAGCTATCTCGTCGGAAGGGGTGGCGTGGTTCCGACGACGCATTGCCAGGTGTCGCTCGTGCCGCCCTCGACGGTGACGACCCGGAGTTGGGAGTAGGTGCCCCCGCGCGGGCACAGCGCGTCGGGGTTGTTGTGGACGTAGGCGAGGAACGCGCCCTGGATCTCCTCGGGCGACGGGGGCGGCCCGGCCGGGCCGGGAGGTCCGGGGGCTCCCGGCTCGCCGGGTGTGCCTTCGCTTCCGGGGGTTCCGGACGGTCCCGGTGGGCCGGGCAGTCCGGCGGTTCCGGGAGGGCCGGGTGGCGGTGGGCTGGTGGCCAGGTAGGCGGCCAGCGCGGTGTTGATTTGCTGGGGTGTTGGCATTCCCGGGGTGACGGGGTTCTGTGCGAGGAAGTCCGCGACGGCCCGGCCCAGCTCGGCGGGGCCGGGCCGGGTGCTGGGCAGCGTGGCGAGTACCCGGGCGGTGGCGGAGCTGACGAGGACTTCGGTGTCGTCTCCGGTTCCCGGCTGCGGGATCGGCACGGGGGCTTGGCCGCGCCGGGCGAGTTCGGCGTTCGCAACCTCGCCGCTGGCTTTGGAGGTCTCGGCCTGGTGGCGCAGGGCGTCGACGGCCGCGTCCGTGGTGGCCTGCCTGCCGTAGAGGTTGAGCACGCCGAGGCCGGCGGCGGCGCCGACGAACAGGGCGACGAGGCAGGAGGCGAGCACGGCCCATACCCACCAGCGGCGCATTTCGTGGCGGGCGGCTTCGGCTGCCTGGCGCGGGGCTTGCTCGACTGCCGCGTGCATTCCGCGCCGGATCTCGGCCAGCGACTCGGGGACACGGGTGTGGTCGTCGGTCATGTCTGCTCCCCGCGGTGGGCTCGTTTGGTGGCGCGGCGTTCCAGAAGTCGGCGCAGTCGCGCGGTTTCGCGCTGGCATCGGTCGAGTTGGGCGCGCAGGTCGGTCATCGCCTGTTCGAGGAGGTCGAGCGCCTTGTCCGCGCGCTGCACTGGAGGCGGGGGCGGATCGCTGGGCTTGTGGCGTTGCTTCACCTTCTCGGTGAGCAGCGGCATCACGGCCGTGAGCAAGGTGGCTAGCCCGGCGGCGCAGGCCAGGGTGATGACCAGCCACGGTGGACCGGCGGGTGTGGTGTCGGCGGCGAGCAGCTGCACCTGCGCGCCTCCCTGGGAACGGGGGTCGCGCCGGGCGCCGCGCTACCCGGGCCGGTGAGAAGGAGCTGGTGCGCGGGCTACTCGGCGGGCGGCGAGGATTGCGCGCCGATCATGCCGTCCCATACGGCGGCGACCTGCGTCATGATCACGGCGTCGGTGCTGGCGGTGGAGGTGGTGGCGTCGGCGGCGATGGCGAAGGCGAACGCGCCTGCCCAGTGTGTCGAGTCCTGGAGGACCTGGCGGGCGAGGTCGCGGCGTTGCCCGGCCCGTACGGGGTCCATGCCGGTCTGGTCTTCGCTGCTGATGTTGCGCGCGGTGCGCACTGCTGCGGCTTGCACCTTGCGCATGAAGGTCGGGTTGACCGCGAGGTCGGCGACATCGCTGAGCGCGTTGGCCATGACGGGTTTTCTCCTTTGCGTGTCAGGCGGTCTTGCCGAGTACGAGCCATGCGCCGGGCACGGTCGCGTCGATGTGCACGATGTCTCCGGTGGCTGGGGTGTAGCTGGCGAGCCGGGGCAGGGTGAGTGAGCCGCCTTGGACGGACACGATCACCCGGGTTCCGGAGACTCCGGTGACGGTGCCGACCTTCCGGCGCGAGGCGAGCGCTTGGTCAATCACGCGGGCTACGGCTTCGGCGATGTTCATCGGCCATCCCCGTTTGTCAGGTTTCGGCGGGCAGTTCGTCGGATCGGGTGGTGATGGGTTGCGTGCCGTCCGGGGTTAGCGGGATCGAGACCTTGTCGATGATGTGGCGGGTTTCTCCGGTGTCGGGGTCGAGGACGATCAGCACGTCCCCGGCGTCCAGCGCCGGGTTGACCAGTAGCTCGACCTCGATCTGTGCCGCGATTCCACGCACGCGGGCGAGCAGGGAGTCCGCGGTCGTCTGGCACTGCGCGACCGTGGTCAGTAACTCGCTGGTGTAGAAGCGGGGCTTCTTGCCGAACGGGCCGCCGTAGTAGGCCGGGCTAGTGGTGTCGGTCGCGGTGGCGTACACGGCGGGCACGCCGTCCGTGCGCTGTCCGGAGGCGACGATCCGGTTGTAGACCAGCTCGCGGGACAGCTTGTCCTTCGCGGTGAGCAGGTTCCCGCCATCGCCCATCCGTACCGTCCATACCGGCACCGCGTCGAGGGTGGGTTGCTTGCGCACGACCAGCCGCCCGAGGGGGTCGAAGAACGCCTCGCCGCCGATGGAGTCGGCCAGTTTCTCCACCGCGTCCCAGCGTTCCCGCTCGATCACGATGACGGGCGCGATGGTGCCCGCGCCGGTCTGGTCGACCAGCTCGACACCGGTACCGAGGGTTTCGCGGGCCAGACGCGCGATTTCGGAGACGGCCGTGGCGTTCGGGATGGTCTGGGCGGGCACGTCGAGCCGGTCTTCGGCGACCCTGGCCGCCCGGTCGACCAGCTTGACCGACACCGCGCCGCCCGCGGTCGAGGGCCGGGTGCGGGTGGTCTCGTCGAGGTAGCCGTAGATCAGGGGCACCCACTCGACCCGGCCGTCCTGCAGAACGATGCCGTAGTCGATCTGGCAGGCCGAGCCGAACGGGGCGAGCAGGTCACGCGGGCTGCGTGGCCACCACCGCGGGTCGGCGTCCAGCGTGGCTGTGCGGCGGACCTTGCTGGTCGCGTCGATCTCGACCGTGCCGCCGGAGATCGGGAGTTCCAGCACGCCGTACCCGGGGCTGTACACGGTGGCCCGTGCCTGCATCGCGTGGGTTTGCCCGAGGGCCATCCGTGCGGCGGTGGACAGCGACCACACAGCCCCGCTCCCCTCGTCACACCGTGAGCGGGCTGGGGGCGGCGACCTCCCGGAAAGGGATGGTGAGCAGCCGCGTCTGCTGGTAGGCGCGGCGGGACCCGGCCGACTCGGTGATGGATTCCAACGCGAGCCACATACCCGGCCCGTAGCCGAACTCGCCGGGGGCACGGAGCAGCACGGGTTGCAGGTCGGCGAACCAGCCGAGCAGGCGGTCCCGCTCGGCGAAGCTGAACACGCCGAGGGTCAGGCTGCCGGTCGATGCTTTCCGGCGGGCCGAGGACACCACGATGGGGTACTGCGCGCCCAGCGGGTAGAACACGCCCTGGTCGATCGCCCGTTCCCGGTCGGGCACCGCGCCGACCTGCACGACGAGCGGTCGGTCCACATGGGCTGGGTGGGTCAGCCAGGTGCGGCCTCGGCTGTCCAGGTTGGCCAGGCCGGACATCATGCGTCCGCCGGTCGGTGCGGGGTTGGCCACGAGGTAGCGGACCGAGGTGTCGAGGGGGCATTCGCCGTCGTCGATGGTGTGCACGGCGGCGAACAGCGAGGCGGACAGGTTGGTGACGCCGAGCCAAGTGCCCCCTGGGGTGTTCCCATCGAAGAACGAGCCGTCCGTGGTGCCGCGTTCGATGGTGATGCCGTCGACGTCCATCACCCCGGAGTCGGGAAGCCCGTCCGCGATGAGCTTGACCGTGGGGTCGACGCCTTGGGCCGGGGTGGGCAAGTGCAGCACGTGGCGGCTCCACTGGGCTACCGACTGGTTGATCTCGTCGGCGGTCAGGGTCGCGGCGGCCGGCGGGAGCGCGACCCCGCCGCTGTCGGTCCAGCCGATCTGGACGGTCACCGTGCTCGGGCGTTCCGGGAACCGCAGGTCCAGGCCCACGGTCACGTCCTGCCCGCCGGGCAGGGACACGGGCACGGTGATGCCGCAGGCCCTACCAGTGGCCACGGTGGCGCGCAGCGCGGCGGATCCGCGCGGCACCGAGCTGGTGATGCGGGTGAGCGCGGGGTTTCCGGCTTCGGGCACGTACCCGTGGAGACCGGCCTCGAGCGACGGGTTGAGGCAGTGGTTCTTCCGGGTCGGTTCGGGGACGGGGATGGGCCAGGCTCCCCGGACCGGGTGCAGGCTGGCGTCGGGGTGCTGGCGGAGCAGTAGCAGGGTTGTCGCGTTCGGCCACCACGCCGAGACCCGCATGACGCCCCGCTCGGGGTCGGGGGCGATCGACACCCCGCCGCCGGGGTAGGTGACCGCGGGCGCTCCCCCAGCCCACCCGAGCCGCGCCCACCCGAAGACGGGGTGGGCCAGGTAGGTCCAGGTCGCGGTCCCGCCGGGGATCGGCGGCGGCAGCTCGACCTGGCCGGGCGGTCGCGGGCTCTCCGTCCCTGTCCCGGCGCCGTAGGGAGACCGCGCCCAGGGGTCACGCGCGTAGGTCATCGCGCCACCTCGTCAGTACCCGAGAGCCACGTAGGACACGGTGAGGGCGATGCCAGCCCCGACCGGGACGGAGGTGTTGAAGTCGACGGGCCGGTACGCGCGCAGCGTGAACCCGGACGCGGTTTCGGACACGAGCAGCATTTGCCCGATCCAGGTATCGGCGCTGGGCAGCACGCATACAGCCAGGCAGGAGTTCGGGAACGGCGCAAGGAAGGTGTGCGTGGCTTCGCCGCCCGAGTTCGTGGTGGCGGTGCTGTGCCCGCCCCGCATCACGATCGCCGCCGAGGAAGGTGGCGCCGCGCCGCCCCGCAGTTTGCCGACCTGATCAGGAAGCGCGACCCCGCAACTGGCCTGCCAGCCCGAGGCATACGTCTTCTCGGCGACGTACGCCTTGTCCGTCGCGGCGGCACGCATCCCCACGTGCGCGTCGCCAGGCAGGGCGGACCAGGAGATCACTGGGATGCTGTCGCGGTTGGCGGTCGGCGCGGACACCACCTGCGTGCCCGCCGACCACGCCTGCGCGGTGGTGCCCTCGCGTCCACGCAGGACAGTGACCGTCTGGGACGAGGCTTCGTGGCCGATGACCCACACGATCTCGTGGTTGCCGGTCGCGGGATCGCCCAGCACCAGCGGGATGTACACGCTCGGGGTGTTCGAGCTGTACCAGCCGCCGGGCAGGCTGGCGAACACGGCGGCCGACAGGCTGGTGTCCGACACCGAGGCCCCGTTCAGCAGCGTCCCGAAGTAGTAGTTCCGGGCGTCGCGGTACTCGTAGCTCACGGGTGCTGTGCCTTCCTAGATTCGTACGCCTCGCGCGATGGCGGTGCCGGTCGCGTGGTCCCGTTCCTCGATCCGGCCGTCCACATAGACCTTGAGCCCGTCGTCGGCGATGGACAGCTCGCCGACGATCCGCATGGGCTCGCTGGCCTGCTGGAGGGCGCCGAGGACGTTGTGGGCGGTGTCGTGCGGCAACACCAGTTCGGGTTTGCCGGTGCCGTTGTAGACCGGGGTGTAGCCGGGCTGGAGCCAGCCGCCCTCGTCGTACCAGTGGTGCGCCTGCCAGAACGCTTTCGCGCCGAGCGGGTCACGGTAGCGGCTGGCGATGTAGCGGAGCCCCCACTCGGCTTGCCCGGCGGCGGTCGGTTCGACCGGGCCGTGAACGCTCTCCATCTTCTGGAACAACCCGCGGGCGCTGCTGGTCGGATTCTTCGCGGCCGGGTTCCAGCCGGACTCGTGACCGATCAGCCATGACAGCGCGTCCCACTGCGGGCCGCTCCCCCACCCGTAGCGGGTCGCCACGGCCCGCACGGCGGCCACGACCTCGGGCGAGCCCGCGCCCAGGGCGGTGCTGGCGTACAGCTCGGTCAGCTTCCCGACCGCGTACTCCTTCACGCGGTCGGCGGCCTGCCGCGTGATCCCTTGTCCGTGCTGAGCGGCGATGTTGCCCGGGAAGAACCGGGTCACGTCGTCGACCATCCGGTAGGTGTTGGCGAACGCGGCGTCCACTATGGCTCGTGGGTCGAACCCGCCTCCGCCCGAGACGAATTGGCCGCCGAGTTCGGCGATGTGGAAGTGCATGGGGAACTGCGGGTGGTCGGCCCCGGCCGAGGGAGGGCCGAACGCGACATAGCCGTGGGAGCCGCCGGACTCGGCGTTGATCCCGGCGATGGTCCCGGCCGTGTGTCCGTGGGACACGCCGATCGCGAACGTGCCGTTGATACCGCTGACGAACCCCGGGGGAGGGCTGCCGGGGCTCACACCGCCGGTTGCCCATTCCCGCCGGTCATAGGGCTGCTGATCGAGTGCGGCCCGTTTGAGCATGGCCTGCCAGCCCGAGCAGTCGGTTCCGGCCGTCGAGGAGCCGCCCCACACGTACGGGCGGCCATGCATGGACCGGCCGAACTGCACGACCCGGGCAATGGCCGCGTTCATCGCCGAGCCCGTGTCCGCTACCAGTCCGCCCGACTGGTAGCCGGGAACCACCTGCGCGCGGTGAATGTCGTCGCCGAGCAGTCCTTCCAGACCGGGGAAGTTCCCGTGCAGCGCGGCCACATGGGCGGCCCGAATGTTGCCGACGCCCCACGCCTCCACCACTCGCTTGGGCAAGACGTACTCGCCAGGGGTCAACAGCGCCGCAATCTTGTCGGTGTTGCCTGAGCCGGGTACCGGGCCGCCGGAGGCGAACGGAATCGGGACCGGGGGCACGAACTTGCCGAGGGAGAAGTCCGCGTTCAACTTGTTCCACGCGGCCACGAGCCCGGCGTTCACCGGCCACGCCAAGATCCACGACACCGGCCGGGCCGCGTGCCCCTGCATCTCAGCGAAGCGGTCATGCACCCAACCCGCGGTGAAGCTCACCGCGTCCCGCACGGCGGCGAGCCCACCATGCAAGGCGCCGAACGCACTGTTCTGCGCGTTGACCGAACCCCACACCGACGCGGCGATGACGTTCCACGAGGTGGCCAGATCGGCCTGGAGCTGCCACTGCCGCAGGGTCAGCGCGGTGTCGCTGGAGACAATGTGGCTGGTGATCGCGGTCCACACGGTCATCGCGTTCAGTTGCAGCGTGGCCAGGCTCATCCCGAGCTGCGTGTTCGCCTGCGGGAGCAGCACTCCGGTGTGCTGTTCCAGGACGAGCACGGCCGGGATGAGGACCGTGTTCACCGTCTCGGCCAGCGCCGCCGAGGCCACGTTCAACGCCTCGGTGGCAGCTGTGGACGCGGCCGGGTTCGTGGCGGTGGCCGTGGTCGCGGCAGCGGCCCCGGCCGTTCCGGTTGCGGGGCCGACGATCCCGCCTTCGGCGAACCGGCCGACCAGTCCGCCGCGCGAGTACGCCCGGCCGGACATGGCGGCGGCGTTGGCCGCGAGGATCGTGGCCGGGCCGATCACGCGCACCAGCTCCGGGACGAGCACCGCTTCCCCGGGCGAGAGCAGCGCGGGCACCGTGTCCCGCCCCGGTGCGTATCCGGGGATCACTCCGCCTCGGGCGAGACGGAGTTCGGGCAGTTCGTTCACGCCGGGGATCAGCGCGGCGGCGGCGTTGTACACCCGGCGCAGGCCGTTGTTCCAGACGACATCGATCACGAACTGGATCGGTGGCTTGATGAAGCCCACGATGGTGTCGAACACCCGCTTCGTGGTCTCCTGCAACAGTTCGAAACCGCGCTTGGCGTCGTCGATCCGGTCCTTGAACCAGCCGAACACGGGCTTGATCACGTTGTCGTAGGCCCAGGACAGCGCGCCCGTGATGGCATCCCAGGCGGGCCGTATCGCGTGGTCCCACAGCCAGGTCGCCGCGTCGCCGACCAGCCGCATCACAAACAGCCAGCCGTCGAAGTACGGCTTGAGCAGCGTGTTCCAGACCCAGCCCAGGAACGACCCGATCGCGGAGAACGCGGGCTGGAGCGCGTTGGCCCACAGCCACATCGCTCCGTTGCCGATCAGCGTGAACACGAACACCCAGGCGTCGAAGTAAGGCTTGAGCAGCGTGTTCCACAGCCAGCCGAAGAACGCGCCCAGCGCGGAGAACACGGGTTGCAGCACGGTGTCCCACAGCCACGTCGCCACGGCGGCGAGCGCCTGGAACGCCAGCACCGAAGGCCCGATCAGGACCGTGGTCAGGATCGCGGCCAGGATTCCGGCGGCCTGGCCGATGAACGAGAACGTCGGCTGGAGGACGGTGACCCACAGCCATGTCGCGATGTCACCGAGGAACCGCAGCGCCGCAACGATTCCGTCGAACGCGGGCTTGAGGATGCTCTGCCAGGCGAACAGGACGGCGGCCTTGATCGCCTCCCAGATCCCGATCCAGAAATCCCGGAACCCGGCCGAGTGGTTCCACAGGTAGAGGAACCCGGCGACCAGCGCGGCGATCGCGGTAACGATCAGGCCGATGACGTTGGCCCGCATCGCCGCGTTGAGCCCGTGCTGCGCGGTGGTGAGCGCCTGCACGACACTGACCACAGTGGACACGAACATCATGCCGCGCATGGCCAGCGACCAGGCGCGCATCGCCAGGACCCCGGCCCCGAAGGCGGCCAGCAGCGGCCCGAGCGCCGGGGCCAAGAACTGGACCCCCGCCGCCAGTTTCGGGATCAGGTCGGCGGCGAGGTAGGCGGCGTCCACCAGCAGCGGGGCGAGCGCGACGGCGACGGCCGAGAAGGCGTTCGCCAGGGGCGGCACGCTCGGCCCGAGGATCACGACCCCTTGGGCCAGTGCCCCGAGGACCGCGCGCAGGCCGGGCGAGAGCCCGACCACCACGTCATGCACGGTGGTGAAGAACGTGAGCAGGGCGGCCGATCCCTCGGGGGTCTTGAGGAACGCGGCCAGCTCGCCGGACAGGAACTTGAGGGTGTCGAGGAAGCTGCCCCCGGCGGTCGCGCCCGCGTGGAACACCGACGCCAGGATCGAGCCGAGGTTTCCTGCCACGATCGCGATGTCCCCGAGCAGGGATAGCCCGTTGATCATGATCTGCTGGAGCTGGCCGGACTCCCGCATCCGGGCGATCATGTCGCTGAACGAGCGCGCAGCCAGTGCGGCGCCGCCGGTCAGGTTGGGCAGGAATTCGCTTCCCACGGCGGCGATGTCGCGGAACGCGGGCAGCAGGTTCACGGTCGCGGTGCCCAGCTCGCGCATCGCCGTGTTGGAGTTGCCCAGCATGGCGTTGACGTCGTTGACTGTGCGGGCCTCGCGGACGAATGCGATGGCTTGCAGCGCGGCGGCGTTGTACCCGGCGGCCATGACGGTCAGCTCGCGGTTCGCCATCGGGAGGTACTGATTGGCCAGCGGGCGGAGCTGCGCGGACACGCCTTCGAACAGGCGTTGCTGCACCGCGTCCTGCATCGCGTCGAACTGCGGTTTCAGGGCGGCCAGCTCCCGCACCACGGCGGCGGCCGAGGGTGCCATGCCTTTCAGCGCCTCGTCGAGCTTCTTCGCGTCCCCCTCGGCCACGGCTTTCATCGCGTCGCCCAGGCCGTTCACACCAAGGGCGAGCGTGCCCACGGCGGCGGCCCCGGCGAACGCGGCGCCCGGCAGGATCAGCGCGGCCCCGGACGCGGTGCCGATCGCGGAGGCGAACCCGGACATACCGAGCGCGGCGTGCCCCAGCAGAGACACGGCTGCGGCAGCGCTGTAGGCCCCGGCACCGAAACCGATCATGGACTTGTGCGCCCGGCGCAGGTTCACGTCATCGACGGAGTGCAGCGCCTTGCTGAGTTTGTCCATCGCCACCGAGGAGTCCTCACCCGAGACCTTGATGGCTTCGGTGGCCTCGGTGGCGTTGCGCTGCGCCCGCTCGTAGTCCTCGGTGACCGTGGTGACCCGCTGCTGCGTCGCGGCGTGGTTGCGCTGCGCGGCGGCGAGGCGTTCTTCGGCGGCGGCCACTTGGGACGCCCGCGCGTTCGAGTTCGCGCGGACCTCGTTGAGCTGCTGCTCGGCGACCCGCACCCGCCCGGCCGCGTCGGCCTCCTTGTCCCGGGCGGCCTGGAGCTGGGTGCCGATCTTCTTGACCTCGGCCTCGGCGGCGGCCAGCCCATCGGAGAGGTTCCGGCCGGCCGACTGCCCGGCCTTCGCCGAGGCCGCGTCCAGCTCCTTGGCGAGCTGGTCCCCGGCCCGCTTGCCCGCGCCGGAGGCTTCCTTGGCGAGCATGGTTCCCCAGCGCCGCGCCGAGGGAAGGACTTCGACCCAGTACGCCTCGCCGGATTCGGCCATCCTGGACACCTCCCCGCGGGGTGTTTCAGGAAGCCAGTGGTGTCCGATCGGGCTTGAACTGGTCGAGGTAGAGCACCACGTCCTCGGTGGAGTGCTCGCCCCGGTCGCCGATGCGGCCCTGCTCCTCCTCGCCGGGGCGCGCGAGCGGCTTGGGCCGGTGCAGCCCTTTCATCTGTCCGGCCCGTCCGGTGACGAACGTGTTCTCGGCCAGCCGGTCCGCCACGATCGCGAGCAGATATTCCACGTCGGTCCAGGAATGCCCGTGCACCGCGCGGTGGAACGCGCTGGTCGGCGGGAGGTGTTCGATCAGCACGCGGAGGTGGCGCAGGGTGATCTGTCCGCGCCAGTACTCCGCGATCGGGTTACGCGGTGCGTAGGTGGCGCAGAGGGCGGCCTCTATCGCTTCCGGCGCTTCGCCGAGGAGGTCCGCCGCCGTGTAGGGCGTCCCTCCTCGTTCTCCTGCCGCATCTGCTGCATGTACTGGTTGATCGCCAGAATCACGTACCCGGCGCGGCCCCCGGCTTCGACGAAGCGCGCGTACTGGTCCTCACCGAGGTAGTACTCCGCGACCTCGACGTCGTTGTCCAGATCGAGCAGCCCGTCTTTCCAGTCGTCGGCCGCGGTGATGGGGTCGGTGCAAACCCACTCCTGTCCCTTGAACGTGAACGAGAAGGTGTCGGCCGAGCCGGTGGCTTCCTCGCGCTGGGCGAGGATCGCGTCCATGTCGATCGTGGCCACGGTGGTGTTCTCCATCTGGTGAGCGTCGGTGAGCGTGGGAAGGGGACCGATGTGGACCGCTCACCACATGTCCACATCGGTCCCCGCTTCGGGGGCGGGTCAGCCAGCCGGAGGCGGAGCTGTCGGAAGCTCCCAGCCTTCCTTGTAGACCCGCAGGGCGGAGTAACCGTCCGAGCCGGGGTAGGCGGTGATGGTCACCTCGTACCCGATCAGGGTGTCGGACTTGTAGGTGATCTCGCCGCGCTCGGACACCTCGGCCATGGGCAGGAAAATGCGGCGGTGGTAGATACCGTCGATGACGTCGATGCCGAAGCATCGAAGGTCGCGGTCCGGCTTACCTTCCTCCACAAAGGACACCACAGCGTCCTTGCCGGTGCCGGTCTGCTTCATGTCCGCCAGCCCGACGCGGTAGAACAAGCTGATGGTGTCGAACTTCGATTCCCAGAGCGTGGCCTGGTAGGTCTGCGTGGACTTCGTGATCTCCGCCCGGATCGGGGTCGCGGACTGCCACGGAGTGAACTCCTCCTTGTCCTCATCCCTACCCTCAACGATCCCGTCGTCGCTGATGTAGCCGAGGTCCCTCATCGCCGCGTCCCACGGCGTCATCGCCGTCGCGCTCGGCGCGGTGGTCCCCAGGGGGCCGACGTAGAGCGCCCCGGTCACACCCAGGCGCGCGAGAGCAGAGTTCAAAGCCACGGGTATCTCCCTTGAAATGCGGAGCCCCGGGTGAGCGAGCGGGGTGCGGATAGTGATGGCAGGGCCAGGCTGAATGCTGTCCCTCTGTGTTCGCGTACACGATCGAGTACCGGATACGTGGCGTCGCGTACCACGCGCGCCGCAGAGCCGAGCTAACCCACCGTCTAGCAGGTACGGCCAATCGAAGGTTTACATCCACGAATACGTGAATATCCTTCAAACGAACGTCATCGCGCTGTTATGTTCGTTCCACATGTCCTCGGATTAGAGCGAGTCTCACAGGGCACGGGAGAGAATGTCATGACAGTCAATACGGTGACGAAGCGGATCGCTGTTGGGTTTGCAATCGCTGCTTTCGGTGCTGCTGGTTACCTTGTCGGCAACGCTGCTACCTCTACGGCGGCTCCGGCACAGGCCCCCACACCTCCCAAGATCGTCAAAGGGAACGATGTTGGGACCAATGAATTGTCTTTCGCGAAATGTCCGGACGGAACCGCGCTCATCGGCGGCGGCTACGCGTCTGATGGCGTTCAGTCCGGCCCTGTCATTGGCGGCAAGTCATATGACGCCTACATCAAAGCAAATGCGCCTTCTCTTTCGCGACCGAACACCTGGGCAGCCAAGATCGACGTGCCTGGTGGGACCATTGCCGCATATGCTGTCTGCGCCACTGGTTAAAGCTACTTGAGCACCTTCCCGCAATAGGCGGCGATTTAGTCAGCCCGGATGGTGAGTTCGGTGGTCAGCCCGCTTCGGCGGACCGAGGGGTTGTAGTCGGGGCGCCAGGCCGGACCGGCGGGCTCGGCGACGTCGGTGACGTGGCCCCACTGGTTGCCCTGCCCGATCAGGTCGTGCAGGTGCCCGGAGACCTGCGTGGCGAGATCCGTTGCGGCGGCGCGGGTCGTGGCGTACACGTCGAGGTCGATTCGGGGACGCCACAGCAGCGGTCGACCGTGGTTCCACGGACGACCCTGCTTTGGCCCCGGCAGGCAGGTGACCTGGACCGTGGGGAGCTGCTGCTCGAACCGCGCGGGCAGCTCGGCCACCACGCGGATTCCGTCGAGGCGCCCGGCGAGCCAGGCCACGACCAGGGCCTCAACGTCGATCATTTCTCAGCGGCCTTGCCCGGCGGCGTCATCTTGCGGGCGCCGGTCTTCGCGTCGTTCTCGTCGCCGACGTAGCGGGCGCGTCCCTCGTTGACCAGGACGGCCGCCTGGTCGTCGTCCAGGTCGATTGTCTTGCCGACCCGCGTGTCATCGCGGTCGAACGCGATAATCACCTTGGCCACAGTGGACTCCTTCTACTTGCTGCCGATCGCGCGCCCCAGCGCGCGATGGCGGGGAACGTCTTCGGTGCCGAACTCACCGAACTTGTCGGTGTGCGTGACCCGGGCGTAGCTGCGGCCCCTCGGGCGGATGCCTTCCTCCACGGTCACCTCCGCGTCCACTCCGGCGGCGGCGAGGTTGGCGCGGGTGCGGTCGGCGACCTGCTCGGCCACGCCCCGGAGCCGGGCGCGCAGCCCGGGGAGGCGCATGAGCTTGCGGAATTCGCGGTGGGACAGAGCCATCAGCCGCTCACCTTCTGAATGTCGACTTCGCAGTGGTGCACCGCACCGAGCCGGATGGGGTGCGGCCAGCGCGCGATCTCCCCGATGACTTCGCAGGTGCGACCGGCCCACTCGATCCGGTCGACCGGGGTCACGTCGAGGTCCATTCCGGCCGGGGTGTAGATCCGCCAGCCGGTCGTCACCATGTCCCGGGCATCGGCGCTGCTCTCGGTCGACGAGCGCGGCTGCACGCACACCCCGTTGACCACCTGCCGGGTTCCGGCCGCGTAGTCCAGCACGTCCGAGCCGTACCGGTCTTGGGTGACCAGCGGCCGGACGATGGTGATGGTGTCGCCGAAGATCACGGGAGGTCCCCGCGGTTGAGCCGATAGCGGTCCACCGCGCGTGTCCAGGACTCGGGCATGGTCCCGGCCGGGGACGAAAAGGACAGCGATTCGCCGCCCACGGTCATGGCCGAGATGCCGGGCTGCACGGTCAGCAGGTACCGGGCTTCGGTCATCACCGCGTCCGCGATGTCCTCGGGGACCGGCTCGTACCCGTGGGTGTAGACCACGCGCACCACGTCCAGCTCGTCCGGCCAGCCGGTCGCCCGCCGGAGCTGCCCCTGTCGTGACCAGGTGAAATCGGTGACCGGCTGGCCGTCAACCTCGACCGTGGTCACGGCCACCACGGGCGCGGCCGGGAGCGTGAGCACCGTCCCGCCGGTCCCGTCGAGCCACACTTCTTCGTCGGCCACACGCGACACGGGATGGCGCACCTCGCCCCGGAACCGCGCCGACGCCGAGGCCACGGCATCGGTCACGGCGGCGTCGTCGACGTCACGGCCGGTCCAGCGGGCGACGACGGCCGGGTCAGCCAGCAGCGGAAGGGGCATGGTCGTCGCCCTCCGCGCCGGAGCTGCTGCCGGCGGAATCGCCGGAGATCAGGCCCGTCTCGACGTAGCGCGCGATCGCGAGCAGGTCGTCCGTCAGGGGCGCCTCGCCCGGGACCGCGCGGGCGGCGGCGGACACGCACGCGCACCGGACCTGCTGGGCCGGGGTGAGTTGGCCGTCCAGCTCGGGCATCGCCCTACTCGCCGGTCTTGTTGCGCGCCGTCCGCGCCTTGGTCTGCGCGTCGGTGCGCTTGGCCTCCGGCTCGTTCTCGACCAGGGTGCCGCCGAGCCGGGCAGCATCCTCTTCGGACAGATTCATGGTGGTCTCGTACCCGTTCACGGTCACGCGGTACTCGCGTAGTTCCGCCATGGCTGGCGCCTCCTCGATTCGCTCGTCGACGCCGACCGTGGTCGTGGTCATCCCGCACGAGAAATCGTGGCTTCCGCAGACGGGGCAACCGATCGGGTCGGGCATCGGCGCGGGTTACAGGGTGACCTTGCAGAACGCGGACGGCTGGATGATGCCGAACGCGGCGCGCATCTCGGCCAGGATCGCGACCAGGTTCCGCACGAAGAAATCCGCGTGGCTGTCGGTCACGGTCAGGCTGGCCTGCTGGCGGTCCCACAAGATCGCCTTGCGGAAGTCGCCCACCCACGGAGTTCCCGGAATCGCGGCCTCGGACTCGACCACGGGCAGGTTCCAGAGCCGCTGCGCCAGGTTCGCGCCGAACGGGCCGTCCCCGTAGAACCGCCCCTGGTTGTCCGAGATCTCGTCGAGGGATTCGAGGTCGTTCGGGTGGATGACGACCGCGTTGGCGACCGAGCGGCCCACGGTGCGGATCTTGGTCTTGGCCCGGCGCACCGCGAGCAGTTTGCCGAACCCGGCCGGTTTCCCGGCCGGATCGGGCACGGCGGGCTGGGTCTGTGTACCGGACACACTGGCCAGACCCTCGAAGTTCTCGCCGATCCCATCCCCGGCGATCATCTGGTCCTCAAGCTCTTCCTCGAGCCCGGTCTCCAGGAACGAATCGATGAGCGTGCGCACCTGCGCGGCATCGGACAACGCGCGCTTGGTCGCCGGAATCCAGTGCGCGATCGTCCGCACGGGCGTGGTGACCCGCACCGTGGAGAAGCCCGACTCGGGTTTCACGCCCGCCTGCGTGGGAGTGACCGCGGGCTCGCCCGACCCGACCGGCGCGGACGTGACGGCCTCCGGGACCGGTGCGGCCCGGTTGTTCCAGCCCGTGATGCGGGTGTACTCGATCTGGTCGGAGGTCGTGGTGCCGCCGGTCACGAGCTGCCGCAACGTGAGCGGCCGGAAGAACTGCTCCGGGCCGACCAGGACGCCCCGGTAGTCCTCGGTGCGGAACGCGCCGCCGGAGGTCGGGGACGCCCCGGTCACGAGTTCCTTGTAGCCGACCGGGCGGGACTGGACCCGCATGTCCTTGGCGAACATCCCGTTCGGCGCGGACTTGAGCAGGTCCTGGTACTGCTCGGAGGTGATGAACGTTTCCCCGATGCTGGCCGTGCCGGACCGGTAGCCGTCCTGTTCGGCCTGTGCCCGCCGGTCCTTGGCTTCGGCCTGACCGTCGATCAGGCCCACGGCGTCCCCGAGGTCCTGAATGGCCGCGCGGACGTTGCTGTCGGCCTTCGCGGTGTCGAGCGCCTTCTTCACCTCCTGCGCCTTGCGCATGGACTCGGTGACCTCGGCGCGCTCCTCGTCGGTGAAGTCTCGGCCCTCGTCATCGGCCTTGACGGCGATGGCGTTGGCCTTCTCCAGGTGCGCCTTCAGTTCCTCGGTAAGCCGCGCGATCTTGTCGCTCATGGGTTCCTCAGTTCGTGTGCGTTGGTGCGCGCAGACGAATCGAGGCGGTTCCTCGCGCTGCTGGCGAACCCCGTGGGCGGGGTCGCGGACAGGCGGGCGTGGCCTGTTCTGTCGTCTCCTTCTGTCAGGCGGTGAGCGTGTTGGGATCGGCGACGCCGTTGAGCGCCGCCAACTGGACGCGGAGCGGGGCTGGCTGGCCAGCGGGCCGGGCGGGCGGCGCCGACTTCTCGTCGGTCGTCGCGGGCTCGGCGGGCGTGGCGGCCTTCCCGTCCTCGTCGGTCTTCAAGGCGGACAGCACGGTCTCGATAGCGCTGGTGCCGTCCGCGATCTTCTCCAGGGCCGCCCGCAGAGCGGATTCATTCTTTGCCGAGAGCACTCTGCCGGCCTTCTCGCCGGGGGTGTGCTCGGCGGCCTCGGCCCGGCCGGGGGTGGACTTGAGTTCCGGGGGCTCCACGTCGGCGTCGCGCAGGTGCCGGGCGAGGTGGTTGTACACGCCCTGGCGGTCGGCGTCCGGGATGGTGGTGCCGGTGCGCGAGCCATTCAGGACGGCGATGCCGGTGGTGCAGGCTTGCAGATTCGCCGCGCCCACCTCGCCGTCGCTGCTCACGTTGTGGTGGATGAACTTGTAGCTCGACTTGGCGTCCGGGTCGCCGTCTGGGTCCTGCCAGGCGAACGCGCGCCGGTAGACCTGCCCGCCCGCGTCGTTGGACAACCTGGCCTCGTTGGCCGGGCCGTCCCACGCGCCGTCATCGGTCGCGGTCGAGTGCGGCCCGATCGCCGATTTCACCGACAGCAGCTCGGTGTCGGAGTTCGCGCCGATCAGCGTCGGCCCGACCTCGTACAGCCGCAGCTTGCGCAGCTCGTAGTACCCCTCGCCCGCGGCGTCGTCGTCCTCCGACTTCGCGTCGACCCAGCCGCCCTCTTGAATGTCGTAGGCGAAGGAGAACTGCCGCACGCGCTTGCCCTTGAGCAACCGGTACACCTTGCGGGCCTTGGGCTCGTCCAGGTCGATGCGGGCACGAACCCACAACCCCTCCTCGCGTTCCTCGGCTTCCTCGACGTAGCCGATGTGGTAGTCCGGGTCGTGGGACATGTGCGACCACAGCACCGGAATCGGGTTACCGGACTCCTGCCACTCGGCGAGCGTGTCGGCGAACGCGCCGGGCCGGATCTTGTCTCCCACAGAGTCCACGTTGTACGCGGCGACGATCGCTTCGAACACCCCGTCGTCCGTGCCGTCCTGCTCCCCAGCGGCCTTGATCCGGACCGGGCACGTCTTCACCTTCATGCCAACCCCTCCAGCAGTTTCAGCGTCCGATCACGCGTCGCCTTCGGTTCCGGCGCGGTGTCGGTCGGGCTGGCCTGCCCGCCAATCAGGACATTCAGCGGCGTCACCAGCTCATCGCCCCCGTCCACCTGCGGCAGGTTGACCCGGGCGCGGGCTTCGTTGCGGGTCATCCACGGGGCGCCGGTCGCGGTCTGAAGCTGGACCGCCTGCTCCTCGAAGCTGCCGCGCAGCTTCTCGCCGAGGTTGAATTCGAGGTAGATGTCCTGGGAGTCCTCGAAATCCGGGAGCAACTGGAGTTGCAGTTCCTCGGTGATCATCGTCAGCCACGGCCCGAGGGTGTCCTGATACAGGTTCCGGTGCTGTTCCTGAATATTGCTGTAGGTGGCGTGATCGAGGATGCCCACCATCGGCAAAGGTATGTGGTACGCGGAGGCGACTTCTTCCCGGGTGAGCTTGCGGGCTTCGATGTACTGTGCCGCCTCCGGTGTCACCGAGGCGGGCACGAAATCCATGCCGTCCTCCAAGATCGGCGTACCGCCCGCCTTGCCGCCGGTCCCGGTGTACTGGGCCTGCCAGGAGCGCCGGAACCGTTCCCGCGCGGGCTCGCCCCATTCCGGGGCGTCCAGCGGACGCTTGAGGTAGCCCATGAGCCGGGCGCCGTTGCGCCAGAGCTGTTCGCGGTACTGCGAAGCCTGGTACTCCTCGGACAGGGTGCGGCGCAGGGTCTCCATCGGCGAGCAGCCCCACCGGTTGTCGGTGGGGTTGTAGCCCCGGAAGTGCACGATCTGCTCGGCCGGGATGTCGCGGTGGCCGGTGGTGCCCCGGTAGCGGTAGGTCTCGACCGTGAATTGGTTCGCGCTGATCGGGGTGACGAACCGCGGGTCGAGGCGCACCAGCCCCGGCGAGCCGAGGTTTGCCTTCGCGAGCAGGGCGTTGTCGTAGATCGCCAGGTCCGACACGAGGGCTTCGATCAGCCGGTAGCGGGTGGTGAACCCGTTCGGCCTCGCCAGCAGCGCCGCGACCGGATGGTCCGAGATCCGCACGCGGTCCACATCGGACATGCGCCGGTACACGTGGATGCCGAGCTGCGCGATGTTGCGCGCGAGGAAGGACACCACCGTGCGCACCTGCGGCTGGGTCTTCCAGATCGTGGCGTAGTCCTGCGCGAGCCCGTCCGCGAGCGTGACGGACCCGCCGAGGGGGATGGTCGCGGTCTGGTACTGGTGGACCGAGGCCAAGACCCCTTGGGAGATCACGAACGGCATCAGGACCCCACGATCTGCACCCAGTTGATGCGGTCCCGTTCGATCACGACATCGCCGTCCATGCGCACGGGCTCGCGGCCCGGCTGGACGAGTTGCGCGGAGCGCAGCACGACGAGGCGGCGGTGCCTGCGCCACAGCACGCCCGTGATGGCCTGGTCGTCCACCAGCGACACCACGACGCGGCGGCGCGTGGCGATCACGCGGCCCCGGTATTCCTCGGTGACGTGCCAGATCACCGAGCACGCCAGCAGGACGAGGGCCACGGTGATGATGGCAAGCTCCACCGGCCCCGGCCCCCTTCACACGATTTCGAGGTCTCCGTGGTCGTAGGCCGAGCGGCGGGGCGGGGTGTAGTGGACCGCGCGATCCAAGCCCATGATCATCGCCACGATGCCGTCGATCTTGTCGCCGGAGTTCCGCTTGCTGGGCTTGACGTTCCCGGCCGCGTCCATCTCGACGGCGAAGTTGTCGATCTGCCAGCGGATCGCGGCGTTCCCGCCGTGCCGTAACCGCGGGCACTCCGCCGTGCCTTCGAGCGCGAGCCGCTGGAATTCCTTGGTGGGGCTGGACATGCTGCCGAACCCCTGGCGCATCTTGACCAGCGGCGCCCCGTCGCCGAGCAGGTCGGTCACGAGCTGGCTGGAGTTCCACGGGTCGTAGGCGATCTCCCGGACCCGGAACTGTTCGCGGTCGGCGTTGATCTGGGAGCGAATGTAGTCGTAGTCCGCGACATCGCCCGGGGTCACGTGCAACAGGCCACGCTGCACCCACACGGTTGCTTGCCCGGCGGTGCGGCGCTCGATCGCGGGCAGCGCGCCCTCGGGGCACCACAGCCGCCACAGCAGGTCGTGCCCGCCCGTGCAGTCCGGGAACACCCACGCCAGGGCGCACAAGTCAGAGGTGGAGGCTAGGTCGAGCCCGCCGTAGCAGACCCGCGCGGCGAGCTTGCGTTCGTCCACGATGGACGCGTTGCGGTCCCACACCTCCAGGTCGAGGAAGCGGGTCTGCTGCCGTGTGCGGATGCCGAGGTGCAGGCGCAGGAACTTCGCCAGGTCGGCCGGGGAGTTGTGGGCTTCCTTGGCCGCGTTCTTCAGGTACGCCTTCGATGGCGAGATGCCGTAGCCGGGGTTTGCCCGCTTCCACGTCGACTCGGCGAACGGATCATCTTCGCGGTCGGCCGCCCACACCACCCCGTACAGCGAGGGGTCCCGCAGCGCGCCCCGCGCGAGCTGTTCCACGTAGTGGCGCCGCCGCGCGTAGATCGTCGCCGTCCGGCCGTCGTCGGCCGTGGTGATTGTGAACACCAGCGGTTGTGTCCGGGAGCCGGTGCCGGTCTCCACTGCCTCCACCAAGTCCGGGGACTTGTGGACGTGCAGCTCGTCGATGATGGCGCCGTACACGTTCGCGCCGTGCAGAATGTCGGCCACCCGCGACACGACCGCGAAGTACGAGCCGCTGGGCTGGTGGATGATCCGGTGCTGCAACGCCTTGACGTACGGCGACAGCGCCGGGGACTTCTCGGCGAGCTGCTTCACGGGGTCGAAGCAGTACCGGGCCTGATCCCGGCCGGAGGCGACCGCGTAGACCTGCGCGCCCTGCTCGTGGTCGGCGGCGGTCAGGTAGGTGGCGATCCCGCCCGCGAGCGTGGTTTTCCCGTTCTTGCGGGGGATGTCCACATAGGCTCGCCGCGTCACCCGGACCCATTGGCCGTCCTCGTTGCGGTACACCCACCCGAAGACGGGCGCCAGGATGTAGGCGACTTGCCACGGATCCGGGACGAGCGGGCGGCCTGCCCATTTGCCTTGGGTGTGGCGCAGCCGGGAGAACACGTCGAGCACCCGGTCTACCCGGGCCGGATCGAACCGTGCGCCTCGCCGCGCCCCTCCCTCCGGGGTCTTAATCGCGGGCGGGCAATCCGGCAGGCCGATGCCCCGCGAGTGCAGGTACCACCCGACCTCGGGCGAGATGTTCAGGCGTTCCAGCGTGGCGCGGCTCGGCGGGCGTTTAGCCGGTGCCCGCGAACGGGTTGGCTTCGTCGCCACGGCCGGCCCCGTCCTTCTGCTCGATCCGTGTCCGCGCGGACGGGGTCAGGCCGAACTCCTGCGCGAAGGCGCGGATCACGTGTGCGGAGTCCCGCTGAATGACCAGTGCGGGATTGCGCACGTACCCGCCGTGCACTCCCTTTTGAAGCACCCCGGTCTTGGCGACGACCACCGAGGCGCGGCGGTGCGCGACCACGGCTTCGCAGTAGCAGAGCAGGGTGTCGCGGTCGCAGGCGTGCGCGATGCCCATCGCGTCCAGCTCGGCCACCGTGTAGTCCCAGATCTCCCGGACGGCATCGGACACATCGTCCGGACACTCCGGCCGCCCCGGGCGCGGGATCGGCTCGTGGTGGTTGTACCGCTCGGTGTGCTTGTCACCCTCGATGATCCGCAGCGCGGTCGGCTTCGGCGGCACTCCCCGGCGTCCCATATTCAGCCTCCCTGGTGCAGGGCCATCAGCTGTGCCCGCAGCTCGGGGTCGGTGGCGAAACGGCCGGTCACGGAGGTGGTCAGCATCGACGCGCCGGGCTTGCGGACCCCGCGCTGGGTCATGCAGCCGTGCTCGGCCCGCACCAGGCAGGCCGACCCCTCGGTCTTGAGGTGCGTGTCCAGGGCGTCGGTGACCTGGTAGGTCAGCTGCTCCTGCACCTGGAGGCGGTGCGCGAAGATGTCGAGCAGGCGCGGCAGCTTGCTCAACCCGACCACGGGCGCCCCGGCGACCGGCAGGTAGGCGATGGTCGCGGTTCCGGTGAACGGCATGAGGTGGTGCGCGCAGCAGCTCGTGAACGGCACGCCCGTCACGGCGATCATGCCGTCCGAGCGGTCGACGGGGAACGTGCGCGACAGCACGGTTTCCGGGTCCTGGTCGTAGCCGGAGGTCAGCTCCGCCCAGGCTCGGGCCACCCGGCCGGGGGTGTCGCGCAGGTTCGGATCGTCGGGGTCGAGCCCGCGGTCAGCCAGCCAGGAACGAATCCCGGCGGTCAGGTCGGCGTTCATCGGCCCCTCTCGTTTCCCCACGCCAGCACATGCAGCCGTGTCCCGAGGTTGAAGCCGTGCTCGACCACCCGGTCAGCCAGGATCTTGGTGTGCCCCACGATGGTGTCGACGCTGGTTCCCTCGGGCGAAATCCACACGTTGCCCGGCCCCATCTCGTACCGGTGGACCAGCTCGGCGGCCTCGTCCACATCGGCTGGTGTCGCGCACACGAACTTGAAGCTCGCCCGCGCCGACTCGACCAGCGCCGTCAGCACCTCGGGCCGGATACGACGCTCGGCCGGGTCACCGGAGTGCGCCAGCTTCGGCGAGACGTTGAACCGGACATTCAGGTCGATGTTCAGGGTCGCGGGCGTGGGCGCGACGGTGCCGTTGGTCTCGATCTCGATGTCCACTCCGGCTCGCCGCAGCGCCCACAGCAGCCGCGTCCACCCGGGCTGGTGCTGGTGCAGCAGCGGCTCGCCCCCGGAGATCACCACCAACCCGGGGTCCCCGACGAGCGCGCGGTCCACAATGTCCCGCACCGGTTTGCGCGCCAACTCGGCGCGAAGGTCGTACCGGGAGCCGTCCCACGTGTACGGGGTATCGCACCAGGAACACGCCAGGTTGCAGCCGCCCAGCCGGACGAAGCTGGCCCTGCGGCCGGCGGTCGGGCCTTCGCCCTGCACCGTGGGTCCGAACACCTCGGACGCCACGAGCGTGTCCGCTGTGGCTGGAGCCGAGACGCCGGTCATGCGCTCCACCCGGCCCGGTTGACGTGGGTTTCCTGGACCTCGACCGCGGTCACGCGGGCGCCGGGCATGTGCTCCAGCTCGCCCAGGAGCCCGTCCGCGACCTCGGCCAGATGCCCCGCCACGTTTTCCACGGTCGGCCACCCCGACACCTCGTACACCTTGCAAGCCGCTTCGCGCAGGACCGGAACGAGCGGGTCGTCCGGGCCGAGCATGACCCCGTGGTCCAGGTATTCATCAATCCAGGAGCGGAGTGCCCGCTTGAAGGGGCCGAACTCCACGACCACCCCGGCCGCATCCGTGGCCGGGGCGGTCACGGTCACCTCGGCCCACCACGAGTGCCCGTGCAGCGAGACGCACTTGCCCGGCAGATGCGGGAGCCGGTGCGCGGTCTCGAAGTTGTGGCGGACGGTCACGGTGGCGGCCATTCAGGACACCTCCGTCACGATCGCGCCGGACTCGCCGTCCTCGGACACCTCGACCCGGCTGGGGGTGAGGTGACAGTCGTTCTGTAGGAAGGTCCACAACTCCCGCGCCAGGTCTTCGCAGCTCGCCGGGCCGCATTCGCGGGTACCCGGTCCCCACCACGTCCGGATCAGGTCTTGCAGGTCGTGGAATTCCACGTCCCGGTCGTCGTGGGCCACGGGCACGTGCACGGTGAGGTGGAACAGGTGCCGGTGCCGATCGGCCAGATAGGACCGTGGCCCGGTCGCGTTCGGCCAGCGGTGAAAGCCCGGCGCGGTGACGCGGGTCCACACGGTGGTGCTCATCGTGGTGAAAGCTCGCCTTCGCGTTCGTGGCGCGGAGGGTGCGGTACCGCGCCGAATTCGGTGTGCAGGGCTTGCAGCGCCTGCCAGGTCTGCAAGGTGTGTTCCATGACGTCGGAGTGCATCTGGCACGCCTCGTCTCGGTGCGCCCCGGCGCCGTAGAGGAACCGGTGCCCGAGGTCGCCGAGCCTGCGCAGCGCCGCCGACTCGGTACGCACGGCCGGGTACCGCAGGCTGTTCAACCACGAGCTGGAGTCGCAGGAGTCCGGCGGGCACGGAAGGCACCACTCCGAGGCGGACAGGCCGAGCACGTGCACCCACAGATCGGGGTACTCGCGGCGGCGTTCCCACATGGTGTGCAGCAGCCGAATCCGCGTCGGATGGTTGGCCTGCACCACGTTGCCGAAACACAGCCGGTCGTAACCGCGGGCCAGCTCGTCGAAGTAGTCCCACCCGTCGTTCAGCGGGTGGTACACGGGGATCGGGTTCAACCCGAGGTCGTGAAGTCGTTGCCGGGTGCGGCGTTTGTTGTCCCGCCCGCCCTGGTCCAGCTCGATGTAACCCCAGAGCTGATCTTCGTACCGTGTGGCCAGTTCCACGTACCGGTCGAACAGCCGGTCAAACCCGGTGATCTCGTCCGGCGCCAGGTTCAGCGCCTCGTCCATCGTGCAACCGACCGTGCGCTTGTGCTCGTTGGTCAGGTTGAAAATCCCGGAATCCATCAGGATCACGTGCCCCTCGTCCAGCAGCCGCGCGAGCCGGTTCTCCTGGCTGCGGTGGTACAGGTCGTTGACCGCGAGCAGCATGTGACGCGGGTAGATCGGGGACTCCCCGGCGGCGAAGTAGATCGGCGCGGCGTGCGGGTCGAACCGCCCGCCAGCGGTGGCGATCACGCGGCACGCCCGGCGGCCGGAGTGGACAGCATCGGCTCCTCACCCGAGATGCGCTTCCATTTCGTCAGCAGCCACCCGGCCAGGTACGGCAACGGTTGCACCATCACCACCCGATGCGCCTCGGCTTTCTCCGTGAACGGGGCGAGCATCGTCGGGTACGGCCAGAACACATCCCCCTCGCCAAGCAAAGGTGTCCACAGTGGCCAGCCCGTGTGCACGTCCGCGACCACCAGCGCGTGACGCCCCACGCTCCAGACCTGCCCCGGCGCGGTCTCGTAATCCGGCTCGCCCACAGTCAGCCCGGCCAGCCGCAGCGCATCGCCCTTTCCGGGCTGCTCGCCATCGTCGTCGGACTCCTCCGAACTGGCGGTCAGCGTGTCCTCCAGGGCGGCCAGGTCGTCGGCCTCGTACCCGGTCAGGTCCAGCATTTGCGCCTCGCCGAGGTCGTGCAGCACCTCGGCCAACAGATGGTCGTCCCAGCCGCCTTTCACGGTGAGCTGATTCGAGGCGATCAGGTACGCCTCGGCGTCGTCGTCCGAGCGCGATGACCAACCGCGGATGACCGGCATGAGCCACTGGCCGTCCTCGTCCACCCGGACACCCTCGGGCGCGTCGCGACCTTCGGCCGCCCACGCGAGCAGTTGTTCGTGACGGCCGTGCCCGGCCACCAGCCGCCCGGTCCGCTCGTCGATCAACGGCAGCTCCGCGAGTCCAAAATGGCCGATGGACCGGCCGATGCCCACGGTGTCGTGTCCCTTCGGGTTACGGGGCGCGGCCTCGATGTCGGCGATGGGCACGTACTCCACGTACCGGTCGGTCATAACACTCCTGTTCGTGATCCCTCCGAACGTCGCAGGGACCGCGCTTGTCCGCTCGGCGCGGATGCGGTGACGATCGGTGGTGTTCACGGCACGTGGACACCACTCGGACAGGAAGAAGACAAGGACATGACCGGCACAACTCGTCGCCAGATCACCTTTACTCGCAAGGACGCCACGGGTGAGGTCATCGAAATCGTTACCCGCCCAACAGGCACCACGGTCTACGTCGGCAACGTCACGAGCCGCCTGTGCACGCTCCGTGTGCCGGGCAGCCTGTTGGAACAGCGAGTGCCCTTGACCGAAGTCGAGCCGGTCTAATCTCCGAACAACGAGCAACCCTCACGGTTACCCGTGGGGGTTTCATTGTATTCACGAACGGGACGTACTGGTGAGCGTCGGATTCCTGATCGTGACCGCACGAACGGCTCAACGAATACCTTCCGATCTCGCTTGTCTCGGGCGCGCGACCGCGTCGAAGGTTGTTGTCAACGGGGGGGCACACAGGCCCACCACCAACACCAAGGAGGCACCAGAAATGGCCACCAACACCACCCGCAAGACCGCAGCCAAGACCGCCCCCAAGGCGGCCGACAACACCGGCAACACTACCCCGGCCAACGACGCGATGGCCGTAATCAACGACAACGCCAAGCGCGGCAACGGCGACCTCTACGGCCAGCTCGCGCAAGGCGCCACCGAGGCCGAGGCCATGCCGACCCCCACCAAGGGTAACGGCAAGCCGAACCCGCTGGCCGAACTGGTCCTGACCAGCTTCACCGAGAACAAGGTCTACTCGCTGCCCCCGGTGGAGTACGACGAGAAGACCGTGGCCCAGATCAAGGCTGCCGTTCGACGGGCCGCCGCGAGCAAGGGACTCGGCGTGAACGTCCGCCACCAGGTCCAGGAGGACGGGCAGACCGTCATCTACTTGCAGGGCAAGAAGAAGTCCGTTCGCTAATCCCTTGGGCCGAAGCCCCCACGGGCAACCGTGGGGGCTTCACCTTACGTGCCAACGATTCTCACGATCGGTGGCGTGGTCTACGGAACACGATTGGAACCGAATATCTCTGGTCCGACCGCGCCGAGAGAGCTGATCCTGGGATCACCAAGAAGGACCCGGACAGAACGGAACACCACAATGAGCACCAGCACTACGCAGGACGAGCCCCGCGACTTGAGCGCACTCTCGGACGAGAACCTGGTTTTCCTCGCCCGCGACTTCGTTGAAGTCATTGAAAACGGGATCGCGTACAACAACCTGACCGTCGAGGAATCGGCGGCCCTGGCACGCGACTGCCTGGCCAATGTGGTCACCGAACTGCACTCTCGCGCACTGGAGATCGCACGGAACGAGCAGGACCCGCGCCGCCGCGACCAACAGGCATACGCGGCCGAGATCGTCTCCGGCGAGTGGGAGCAGGAGATCCCCGACGAAGACGGCACCGACGTGTGGTCTTTCTCCAGCGAATACGGAGACCGCGCCGAGGACTACTACGCCGAGGTAACCGGCCACGGCCCGTCCGAATGGGCCGTGGGCGAGTGCTTCCCGGCTGGTCGCCTGCTGGAGACCGGCAAGGCGGAAACGCTGAAGCAGGCACAGCACGACGCCGAACAGGCGTGGAAGCGAGCGGTACAGGACGACCTGAGCTGATACCCGACGGAGGATCTCGCGCGCCCCGCGTGGGAGACCCTCCGTTCGTTCCATGCCAACGATTCCGTGCGCCGTCGCGTGGCCCACGGAACACGATCGGAACCGAAGATCGCTGGTCCCGATCGCACCTAGGCGTCGAAGATTAAGGCACACAAGGAAAACGACCCGGACAGGAGATCGCTACCATGAACCCCGACGACAACCCGTTAGCCAGCTTCACCACAGAGGGCCTGGCGCAGATGGCACGCGAGTACGCGACCGGCATCGAAAACGGGGTCGAGTACAACAACCTGAACGTCGCGGAGTCTGCACATCTGGCACGTGAGTGCCTGGCGTACATCGTCACCGAACTGCACCGTCGTGCACTGGAGAACGAGCGTGACGAGCAGGATCTTCGACACCGACTCACGATGGAGTCCACCGAGAACCTTCGACGTCTTGCCGATGCGGCTGACGCTACCGCGCACGAGGACGACCCCTGGCACTTCACGCGCCGAGTCCGGATCATTCGCGACGAGCTGCGCAGGCGGGACGACCGGTCGTTGCCGGTCACACACGACAGGTTCGAGGACCAGTGACCCGCCAACCACCCGAGGGCAAGCGGGAGCTGGCCGAGATGATCGCGCTGCGCGCGCGGGTGAACTGCCGGACCGCGCGCACCCTCCCGGACGACAGTAAGGCACCCGTTCCGGTCACCCGGCTCCGCCTCGAAGAGGTCGCCACCGAGTTCACCAACTCGCCCCGCTACCGCGACACCGAACTGCCCGCGCTGCGCACGATCATCACCGCGTGCAAACAGCAGGCCGCCGCCGCGCCCGACCTCGACATCCTCGACCTCAACTAGCGACTGCTCCCCGGAAGCCCCCATGCCGAGCGTGGGGGCTTCCTTGCGTTCGAACGTCGGCCGGTCCGCCCGCACCGGCCGAGCGGGTCCCACCTTGCACGGCAGCTCGAGCACGAACTGAGTTGGCGAAACGCGGGACGCCACGAGGAACACCACCGGCGCGGTCTGGGGGCCGCGCGGCCCTCGTGATGGCGACCCCCTTGCCCCGC
Source organism: Amycolatopsis anabasis (assembly GCF_009765355.1). Lineage (GTDB taxonomy): Bacteria > Actinomycetota > Actinomycetes > Mycobacteriales > Pseudonocardiaceae > Amycolatopsis > Amycolatopsis anabasis. The sequence goes on from NZ_VTHK01000007.1 coordinate 252,299, forward strand.
CGAGCTCGGCGACGTCGCCCGCGGGCGAGCCAAGGGCACCGCGATCAAGCACCCGTTCGGCTCCTGCTCTCGCGCGGCGCTGCGGGGAGATCCTTTAGGAGATCGGAAAGCCGATCGAGACCCGGACACAAACCCAGGAGGAAGTCATGGAAAACGCAACCGGCAACTACCAGGAATTCGACTACGACGCCTTCGAGCAGCAGCAGGCGGAACGCCGCAAGAAGAACGTCGCGAAGGCGATCGAACAGCTCCCAACCCTGATCGAGGAGGAAGGCGAGGTTGGTGTGTGGATGCGCTACCTGGAAGACGGCGAAGAACGCGAGGCCGCTGGCGAGGTGTTCGCACTCGGCGACGGCACCCTTAACTGCAAGTTCGACATGGAGGTTGACGTTCTCTTTGAGGACATCGTAGACATCACTCTCGACTGATTAGCAAGGCGTCATCCCCACGGGCATCCGTGGGGATTTCCGTTGCTACCACCGTAGAAGACACCGACCCATGGCTACGCGACAACGACGGCTAAGCACCCGACTGGCTCCTGCTCCCGGGCGGCGCTACGCGGAGATCCTTTCCAGGACCGGTTAACCGGTCGAGACCCGGACAAGGACTGAAGGAGCTAGGCGCATGTTGGAATTCATCTGGGACGGCGTGGTGCTTCCCGCGATCTACCAGTTGTACGAGTGGTGGAGCGTGATCACGTTCGGCAACAACCCGATCATCGGGTTCTCCTACGCGGGAGTCGCCATCGTCGTGATGGTGGCCGGTGTAATGTCGGGCAGACGCCAGAAGCGCAGCGTTGTTCTCTGCGAGAACGAACATGAGGACTGGGGGCCGAACGAAGGCTGCCGGGAGTTCATGACGAGTCCGGCGGCGATCCTTCCGTGCACTGGCCAAGCGATAGCGGTATTTACCCCCGTGCCGAACCTGTACGACCCGGAACCGACGCCGATGCGGCTGTGCGCGTATTGCGCAGAAGAGGTTGCACGCGAGATCGAAATGGTGCAGTACCCGATCGGCACGCTGGAGTACGACCGGTGACGTGACGATCGAGCTCCCGGCTTCGGCCGGGGGCTTTCTTTTTGTAAGCACCCGTTTGTCTCCTGCTCGCGTCTCGTGCTGCGCGTAGATCCTTTAGGGGATCGGCCACCGCCGATCATGACCCGGACAAGGTGAGAGGACCCCTAATGACGAAGCCGGTGAAGCTCAGCAACCGCAAGCACGGCCTGTACTCGTGGAGCAATGAACGCGACCCGTTGTCGAACGAGTGGCTTTCGGCCAACGTGTTCCGCGAGCAAGGGAAGTGGTGTGTGCGGTTCTTCGCTGCTCGACAGCACGCGAGCGTCTGGGACGAGCAGGGCGTGTGGACTCTACGCATGGTGCGGTACCTGCTCGGATACGTGGCCGAGCACTACGAGCCGGGCGACCGCGCCGACTGGCCGTCGTTGAGGTACCACGTGAAGGGGCTGGCGCGCGAGGCGTGGCTGGCGGCGGCGGACGAGGAGATCGACCGCCATAGCCCGGCCAAGACGGACGGGTAACTCGCGCCTGCTGGACTAGCCCCTGGCTTCCGGCGGGTCAGGGGCTTCTCCGTGTCCGCGCCGGGCTGGTGACAGGTATCCGGCGAGCGCGGACACCACGACGGTGACGGCCGAGGCGACAACCGGCGGCATGTCCACGTGCACGAGGCTGAGCATCCACACGAGGATGACCGCGACAGCACCGGCCACGCTGGTCACCGCGACCGTGGTGTCATTGCTTGGTTTCATCGGCGCGCCTCCCGTCGACCCTTCCGTTAAAAGCTTCCGCATTCTTCTGTCGGCCAGCGAGTTTTATAGCCGCCTGGTTCCAACCGCCAGGAGTAGTCAGCGCGGTGTGCCTGTCGTGGCAGGACTTGCAAAGCGGCCGGAGCCGGTGCCAGGCGTCGGGATCGGGGACTCCGCGGGCGATCAAGGATCGGCGGGTTTCGGGGTGGTGGTCGGCCACTGTGGCTGGCCGGTGGCAGAGGACGCAGAGCCGGTGCTCTCGGAGGTAGGTGGCGCTGGACTGCTGCCAGTCGTAGCCGTAGCCGCGCTGGGCGGCGGTTCCCCGGCGGCGGTCGGAGTCGCGGCGTTGCTCGGGTCGGCAGGTCGGGCATGGGCCGGGCGGGATTGTGCGGCGACAGGTGGAACAGATGCGCGGCGGTTTGCTGGGCATTAGACTTCGGTCGTCGTCGGTGTCGCTGTTCCGGAGAAGCCGCATCGGCGTGGTGGCCGCGCGCCTGGCGCGGCGGTATGCCGCTCCTCAGCGGGAGCTGGAACGAGGCCGGATCGTTTTCGGCACTAGGGAAACCCTCGGGGTGTTGGCCTTCGTACGGGGCCAACGTTCCGGGGTTTTCTTAGGTGGCGGGGGCTGCACACCCGTCCGGTTTCCCGGCCGGGTTCGGTCAGGGTTCTCACGCTGACGACGTGGTTTCAACGAACCGAACTCCTGGTGCAGCCCCCGCCACGGTTGCGGCCCCTGGTCGTGTGCCCGGGTCCGCAGGGGGCAAGCATCCCGTCTGGCCCGTGCAGACAGACGGGTGCTTGCTGCGGAAGCTAGTACAGTCACGCGTTTGCGAACAACTGACGCAGGTCAGGATTCCTTTGTCGTATCTGGGTTTGCGGTCGTCTTGGTTCGTCGGCGTCGGCGACCGGCATGGTAGGCGAGCACGTCGGCGACCCGGAACCTAACACCGTCCACAGTGTTCTTTGCCGGTAAACCTCGGCGCCGCCATTGCCGGACCGTGCCCGGTTGCACGTCGCACATCTCGGCCACCTCGGCGGCGTCGAGCAAGTCGTCCTGCCCGAACGTCAGCGGCTTCGGAACCGCCCAGCTCTGCCCGAGATCCCGGCACCGGTTATCCAGCTCGGCGCACGCCTCGGGGTCGGCCAGCATCAGCGCCTCCCGGTAGGTGCGGGCGACCCGGCGAGCCCGATCGAGCGGGCTGTCGCCAGGCCACGGCCACCGATCCCGGGTCATGCGGCACGTTCCACCCTGGCCAGCAGCGTGCACGAGCGCTCGTATTCGTCCTGCGTGTAGCGCTGGGCGCAAGCGCGGCATTCGATGGTTTCGTCGCCGTCCTCCCGGATCAGCGCCATGTGATCGCAGTTCGGGCAAGGCACGGGCAGGTGGTTGACCAGCCGCCGCTGCCCGGTCAGGGCACGGGCACGATAGTGCAGGTCGAGCAGGACGAGCGCACCGTCCAGCCCGTCCCGATCGAGGGTGGTCCAGCAGTCGAAGACCCAACCGGTGTGGACGACGTTGCGCAGGGCGAGGAACGCGGACAGGCCACCGGTCAGCACATGCTTGGCCCGCTCCAGCACGACGCCGGGGCGGCTGCGTTGGGTCTTCTGCGTGTCCCACCAGACACCGAGCACCTCGGCCGTGGATTCGGCCCAGCACTGCGCCTCGTGCAGCAGCTCGGCCTGCACGGAGGCGATGGTCAGGGAGATCGGGACCGGCAGCTCGGGGGTTCCCGCGACGAGCTGGCGGAGCCCATCGCGGGTTCCGGCGATCGTGGTTTCGAGGTCCAGATAGTCCCGGGGCATGTCCACAATGGCTTGACGTAGATGCCGGGTGCAGGCGTCGCACAAGCCTTCGGCGGCGTTGATCGGCGCGCCCCGCTTGATCGTCGGGTAGTCCGGATCAGTCTCATGGTGCGTGCAGCGAGAACCGCGGTAGCAGCGGTGGAGTTCAGGCATGGTTGGTTTCCGGTCTGGTTTCGTGGGCGGCGAGCAGGGCGAGGGCGAGTTTGTGGGCGAGGTCGCCGCGTAGCGGGATGACCGTGTAGCCGATGAGGAGTCCGACCTCGCTGGCCAGGTCCTCTACGGGCGGTATCCAGGCGACACCGAGGGGGCCGTGGACCTGCCAGACCTTCGAGTCGCCGTCGACGGCGGTCATGCTGGGGGCGGGGAGTTCTTCGGTGGTGACGATCAGGTGCACGGGCTCTCCTCGGGGGTGGTGTCGGTTGTGGCTGGTGCGCCGTAGCCGGCCGCGTTCAGCAGGGTCACCACGTCGCGCAGCAGCAGGCGGACGGGCACGTTGAGGTCCGGTCCGGAGGCGGTCAGGACGTCGGGGTACCGGGCGTTTTCGACGAGGTTGTACAGGTCGCCCGCGGGCATCCAGGCCCACCAGCGCCCGGGGTTGGTCTTGCCTGCTCGGCGTTCGACGGCGATGCCGTAGTCGGCGCCGCTGGCGACGGCCTGGTCAGCGGTTTCGGCGAGCACGTCGAGGACACGGTGGTCGGTGAAGTCCCCGGCGGAGGTCTTCACCTGCCAGCAGAGTCCGGGGGTGCCGTCGATGTCGCCACGGTCGCGGGATGCGCGGTCGCCGGTTTTCCAGCCGGTGCGGACCATGCGCTGCGCGTCGGGCCAGCCGTGCTCACGCAGGTAGCGGGCGACGGCTCGCTCGGCCTCCTTGCCTTTGTTGTTGGCGGCCCGGCCGATGTCGGCACGGGTGCGGCGGTCCAGGCTCGTCATTCTGCCCCTCCTCGGGCGATGGGGGTTTCGGCGAAGGCGCGCTCGAGGACCCAGGCGGGGTAGGTGTTGACGGTGCCGAACGCGGGATGCTGGGTCTTGCCGGGTTGTTCCCCGTCCTGGCGGAGGATTCGTCCGGCGTGGACGCCGACCCGTTGGAGGTAGGTGCGTTCGGTGGTGAATCCGTGGAGGCGGGCGTAGGCGAGCGCGGAGTACCAGTCGTGCGCGCCTTCGATCGAGTCCACTCGGGCCGCGACTTCCCGGAGCTGGTCGGCCTGGCGTTGCTGCTCGATTTCGAGGGTGGCCTGCTGGTCGACCAGTTCGTGCAGCGCGATCGCCCAGCTCGGCAGGCGCGCCACGCGTCGTTCCACGGTCTCGGCCTGCACGGTGCGGGCGGCGAAGTACGCCTGCGCAGCCGCCACCTCGGGCTTGTTCGGGTCGCCGTTCATCGCGACCAGGTACGCGGCCTCGCGGGAGAGCTCGTAGTCCTCGCGAGGTTTCCCGCCCGTGCGCGGCGGTTTCGCAGATCGGCGAAAATGGCTGGTCACAGCCATGCCTGTGTTACTGGCGGACTGGATCGCCCGCTGGAGCGGGTTGGAGAACCGCTCCCATGTCCCGTAGGCCATGAGCCCTTGAAGGTCGCGGGCGAACCAGAACTCCGTGCCGTCCAGACGAGTCTGCTTGATCCGGTCGAACGGCGACAGCGGTTGGCCGGAACCCGCAACGATGTCGGTCATGCTGGCCCCCATTCCTGGTCGGCCTTCTGGTCGGTGACCTGCTCGTCGTGCTGGAGCCGCCCCCAGGTGTGCACGATCTGCTGGTCGTCATCGCTTTCGCGGTCCGATGTGGCTCGCCAGGTACGGTGCCAGGCGTTGATGTGGTCGCCGTCGCCGATGTACCGGTCGGCGAGTTGCTGGGCGAGCGCGGCGGCGATGGCGAGCAGGGCGTGCCCGATGCCGAGGTCGAGCCAGAGCCCGGCGTCCTCGTAGGACGGGCCTTGCCGGTCGGCGAGGTCGAAGCACTCCTCGGCTTTCCGGTAGTGCTCGGGTCCGTTCATCGGCTTCTCCGGTGCTGGTCGGCGTGGGGGCAGTCGGTGAAGTGGCTGGTGTGCAGCACGAGTCCGGCGTCGTGTGCTCCGGCGGCTTGGTTGCGGCGCAGGACCCCGGCGACGAGCTGGCCGTCTTGGACGGCCAGGAGCACGTTGCCGCGTTCGGGTGCGGGCTCGGGGTTGACCGGCATGGGCTTCCCGGCGCGGGTGGTCGCCCACAGGATCGGTGCTCCGCAGGTGCCGCAGGTGCCGCGCCAGCGGTCGAGGTTGGTGGTCATGGCGGGTCCTGGTGGTTGGTGGGCCAGCCCATCGCGTCGTTGAGGAGCTGGCGTCCGCGCCGTGCGCGGTCTTCGGCGTCGGGGTCGTGGTTGCACAGGACGGTGCCCCGGTAGCCGTCCTCGTCGCAGAGCGAGCAGTTCGCGATGGCGCGGCGCTTATCGGCCGTGGTGGCGCGGAGTTCGGCCTGCCGGGCTTCGACCCGCTTCTCGTAGGCGTCCTGCTCGGCCTGGCGCCGGGCGCGTTCACACGCGCCGCAGCGGGGCGGGTCGTCGTCGTACTCGTGGTCGAGGCACCGGACCGCATTCGGGGATGCTCTGGCCGGTGTGGTCGAACGGCCCGAGGAGGGCGGGCGAGCGGGCGCTTCGGGCGCCTGCGCGCTCGCGCGCCCTCCCGGGGAGCCCTGTAAGGGCTCCCGGTCGGGTCGGGTCGGGAGTTCAACCACACCACCAGCAGGTGCTTCAGCAGCCGCTTCGGCAGACGCTTCAGCGGGTGCTTGCCGTGTGCTTCGGGCTTTCCCGCTGGCCAGACCACCTTTGCGTCCAGCCTCGGCCTTCTTCCGTCGTTCTTCCTCGACTTCTTCCTTGCTGGGGTTCCGCTTGGTTCCATCGCTGTCCGCTTGCCATTCGTGGAACTCGTAGCCTCCGCGCACTCGCCGCCATAGCCGCGCGGTCACTAGCTTCCGAGCCTGCTCGTCCGCGCCTGCCGGGAATAGCCACGGGAGCTGATGGTCTGGGATCAACCCGTCGGTGAGGTTGTCCGACGACCAGGAGCCAGCGACCACCCATAGGGCCAGAGCGGCGGGATCGTCCGCGAGGACCTTGCGGACCTTGTTGTGCGAGTGGAACTTGTCGTCCACTTTGAACCACGGCATGGCCGGTCAGGACTCCAGGCTGCCGAGCACGGCGTCGAGCATCCGCTTCGGCTCGTCGCTGTCCAGGACCCCGGCGAGGGTGTCGATCGCTTGTGCAGCCTCCTTTTTAGTCAGTTCGTTGGATGAGGTGAGCGTCCGTTGCACGAGCAGGCCGACGATGGTGAGTTTGTCCCCGCGGTCGTTCACGTCCAGTTCGCCGAGCTGGGCGTGCAGCTTGTCGAGCTGGGAGCGGGTCACCATCGCCTCTGAGTCATCCTGGACAAACTCGGCCGGGCGAGGGTCTTCGTGCCCGTCGTCGCCGGGCAACGTGGGCGGCGGGGCGGCGTTCTGCACGGGGGTCTCGGCCGCGTCCGGCGAGCGGGTTTCACCCCGCGTCTCCCCCTTGCTGGGCGCGACCCCGGGGGCACCGTTTTTCGGCGCTGTACGGCGTTTTGCGGTGCGTTTGGCAGGGGCAGGCGGGTTCGGCCGGGCCGGGCCGGTAGGGGCCGTTACCGGGCCGTTGACGGCGTCGGTCTCGGGGTAGTCCCCGTCCTCCAGTTCCTCGACGGTCAAGGCGATGCCGCCCACCACATCGGCGAACTTCCTCCGGCACAACCTCGTGGTCGCGCGGGCGTACAGCTTGTCCTCGGGGTAGCCGCCGAGGTCGATCTTGGCTCTGCGCGCCTGGTCAGCCGTGAACGTGACCCTGGTCCAGGACTCTTCGTCCCGGCGGCGGCCTTCCAGGACGACGCGGGTGTCGGTGACCTCGATGTCGCGCAGGTGATGCCCGGCGGCCAGCACCATGCCCCGCATGATCTCGGCGGACTTACCCGGCTTGCCCTTGATGATGTGAATGTGCTGAAGCGAGGTCATCGGGCCGAGCCCCATCTCCCGGCCGGTCAGGATCGCGGCCGTCACGGCGGCGGGGTTACCGCGCATCCCCTCGGGAACGAACGGGGTGTCCGCGATCTGGGCGGCCAATCGGGACACGTCGCGGACGACGAGCACCCACTGATCCAGCTCGGTCGGGGCCTGGTGAACCGGCTGGGCGGCGGCGACCTCGCCGCCCTCGTAGCGCTGGAGTTCGCTGCTCACGCGCTCACCTCCAAGGGGGGAGGGAGGATCGCATCGCCCACGTACTCGCGGGAGCGGGCGCAGGCGCGGGAAACCTCTCGGATGTAACGGAATTCGCGGAGCTGCTGCGGCCCCGCATGCATCGGGTACAGGTCGAATCCATCGGCGCGCACGTGGATCACGGCGCATCCGTCCACCTCGATCATCGGCCGCTCATGGCCGTCGCCGTCCACATAGGCGTCGGAGTAGCGGTACCCGGCGAGCTGCCACGCCGTCTCGCCGAACACGCCGGACCGGCTGGTCTTGATGTCGCACAGCAGCCGCTTCCGCAACGTCGGGAAGTCCGCGATGAGGTCGCCTGTTCCGGCCCACCCGTAGGAGTGCGAGACGACCACGAATTCCACGAGCACGGGTTCGATCTGGAACCGGTCGAGGAAGTCGACGTAGGACTCGACGTGTCCGGCCAGAGCGTCGGGCACCTCCACCTCGGCCCCGGCGACCAACTGCTCGGCGAGTCGATGTACTTCGGTGCCGCGTTTCGCGGCGGCGTCCCGGTCGGCGAACCGCGCCCCGGTCAGCTCCTTAAGCCGCGCGGACGGGGCCAACTCGGCGAGCTGGTCCCAATGGTCGATCGCGTACTCCGCGGTCGTGTTCGCCGCCCAGTTGATCAGCGCGGGCTTCGGGACACCCTCGGACAGGATCGTCGTGACACCCGGGACTTTCACACCGTTGGCGTCCACGTAGGAATGGCCTCGGCCGTGGTTGCGTCGCCGGATCGGTGGGGTGTACTCGCTCACGCGGCGCCCCCCCTGCGGTCGCCGGGCGCGGACAGCCGGACGCGACGGCGCACGGGGGTGACCGTGCAGACCAGAAACGCCACGGCCGGGAGCCCGCACAGCTCGCACACCACCGACGACGGCACCCGGTAGGGCGGGCCGTCCGCCGGGCGGAAATTCCGGGGCGCGGGGGTGGCCGTCACCACGGCGGATCATTCAGGCCGTCGTCCCCGGCCTCGGTCTCGTCGGACTCGGGCTCGGGCTCGGCCTGCTCGTCGCTGGTGGTCGGGCGTAGGGCGTCAATGGCCTCCTCCAGTTCCAGCGGTAGTTCGACCTTGCCGGTCCGGCGCTCGTGCTGGCGGCGCAGCAGCCGGTGCAGGGTTGCGGCGTCCGCTGTGGCTCCGGTGAACGCTTCGGCGGCCAGGATTTCCGCCGTGGGCACCACGTCCCCGGTCCGGACGTTGGTGCGGATCTCCTTGGTACGCACAAGAAGCACAGCAACGTGCACGTCGTCCGGGTGATCGATCAGGGACGCGGCGATCGAGGGCATCCCGTTCCGGTCGTCGGCCGGAAGGGCGGGAGCGAGTTTGACCGACACGGATCGGTCTCCTTCCTTGGTTCACGGGGCGGGGTCGCGGCCGGTCAGGACCGCCCGTATGCGGGCAAGGTCCTTCCAGGTCGGATTGGTGGGGTTCGAGGCCAGGTTTTCGATCAAGGCCAGGGCCTCGGCGAGGCGGTCTTGCAGCAGCGCGAGCGCCATCCGGTCGTTGACGGCTCCGCACGCCAGCCGCGCGTCTTCACTGCGGTGGAAGGTCGCGACGGGCCGGTCCAGGTCATGGGGTCGCGCGCCGCGCTGCTCGTACACGTGGAGGTCGACGTGCGGCCCTTGTCGCCACCTCACGCTCTCATCCCCAACGCGTCGCGAAGCTGGCGGAGCCGCCGCTCAGCTTGCAGTGCACGAGCTTTCCACTGCTCCCGCTCCTCGAGGATGGCGTCCAGTTTGGCCAGCCGGTCCATCAAGTCGGTCAACGGCATGTCGAGCACGGCGTCCTTGGCCGGGCGAAGCCCGTTGCGGCGGCGATTGTGCTTGCCCAAATGTGGCCGGATGCTGCGCGGGTTCTCGCTGGTGTAGTCGCAATGCGCGCAGCCGTACACGGTCGAGCCGTCCGCGAGGGTCAGCACTCGTGTTTGCGGCTGGTAAACCGGCTGTCCGGAGCGATCCGTGAACGGGGCGACGTGGGGCGTGTCAGCAACGACCGCTACCCCATCGACTTCAGTCGCGGTCATGGGCACTGTCCTTTCCGGCTGACTGGTCCTCTCGGTCGCCGAAGATGAGCCCGGCAATGAGCACGTCGAACCCGACGGTCGCCCAGCCCCACCAGTCGTGGGCGAACTCGATGTCGAACAGCAGCAGCCGGAGAATGACCAGCAAGGCCACGACGCGAAGGCTGATCGTCACGGGATCGTCTCCGGGGGGTCGGCGGCTTCCCGTCGCGGTCGGCGCGGGAACTTCAGCCGCGTCCGCTCCCGCCGGGCCGGGTACTGGTCCCACAGCTCGGGGTGGTCCCGCCACAGGCTGGTGAGGTCGATACCGGGGCGCGACTCGACTTCCCGGATCACGGCCGGGTGGCCGTCGATGGTGCCGACCTCGGCGTCCCCGAGCAGGTCGAGCAGTTCGCGTTCGGCGGCGCGCGCCCGGCCGGCGGCGGCCCGTCCGTCTCGCGCCCGACGCACCAGTTCGGCGGCGTGGTCGAGTGGAACTTCGCGAGTCATGCGGACCGCCGCCCGAGGTGGCCGCGGGCGCGGTCGAACGCGAGCACCTCGACCGGTGCCGGGCTGACCCACCAGCGTGTCGGGAGCGCCCCGCCGCCTTCGATCATGTCGCGCGCCAGCGCGGGAATCGCGTGGTGGTGCGCCCAATGTGGCCAGGGTTGCATGTTGGTCGTGGGCCGGACTTCCACCCGGTTTTCGGTGCGGTCGCACCCCAGGTGCTCGATGGTGAACCCGAGCGCGGACCGGTCGGGCAAGTGCAGATCGGTCAGCCACACCAGCGCAGCGCCGAGCCAGGGATGCGGATTCGGGAGCAGGGCACGCTCGGCGATGATCCCGTTCAACCGGTGGTTACACGTGTAGTGGTACAGAATCGGTGGCAGTTCGTTGAGGTCCACGTTCTCTCCGGGGCGATGCGAGGACAGAGGTTCAGGCCGGTGGGACGCGGTGAGCTACTCGGTGCCCGGCCCGACCTCGGGCACGTCTAGCTCTGGCTGCTGCGGCATCACCTCCTCCTCGGGGTCCTTGTCCGGGTCCTGCAGGGGCTTGGGGAGGAGCCAGGCGACCCACCGGCCAGGGCGCCCCATGCCCGGCGGAGGAGGTAAGCGGTGCTCCAGACCAGCCACAACAGCAGCTCGACCAGCGCGGACCGCCTGGTCAACGCGTGCGAGTGAGGGCTATCGGCCATGGTGGATTCGCCTTTCAGGAAGTGATGGGTGGTGCGCCCACCCCGGCGGAATGGGGGCGTTCGCGGCGGGGTGGACGCACCCTGCGCGGCCCAGGGGAGTCAGGCCGCGCGGCCCGTCCGCCGACGACGGCGCGGACGCGCATCGGGGTGTCTCCGCGTGCTCGCAGGCTCGGCGGCGGCCGCCGGGGGCAAGGTCACAGGGCGAAGCAGCCCGCTGACCTGGCGGATCACCTCGTCCGGTAGCGGTGGCGCGCTGTCCACGAGGCCCACGATCGCCGCCCACTCGTCCTCGGGCAGCGTCGCGCCAGCGGCGGCGCGAGCCTTCTCGACGGAGGCGCGAATCTCGGCGGCGTTCTTCATGCTGCGTCGACCGCCTTGACGTACGGGCCAACGAGCTCGGGGCAGTCCAGCTCGAACAGGGAGCCCCGCTCGACCTCCAGGGCGTCCTCAATCCGGGCCGCCGTATCCGGGGTCACCGTGGACCGCTTGCCCTGCATCAGCAGGTTGATCGAGGTCGGGGTCAATCCGCTCCGCCGCGCGAGTTGGCGCTGGGAGCCCTTGGCCATTGTGGCCTCGACCAGGGCGTTGAGGTCGCGCACACGTACTGAGACCGTCATGCGGGAGTGGCCTTTCGTTTTCTCACTCGGAGCGCATCGGTCGGCAGGAGGGTGAGGATCTGCGTGGTGCGCGGTTCGTTGAATGACGCCCAGGCTAATCACGTTCAAGACACGCCGTCAACACCCAAGAAACCCCCGATTCAGTGTCAACCGTGATTTGATTACGTGTTCTCTAACGACCGCGCTAAGTAATATACCCCGATCGGGCCAAAAGGCGAGGAATTCCATTTCCCATCCTTTCGCCACTCGCCGCCACCTCACCGACGGCGAGCCACCCGCTCCATGCAGCGCAGGTGCAGGACCTGCAAGGACGCCACCGAGCACGCGCCCCAGCAAGGACAGCCATGTTCCCTTCAACGTAAATCGACCAACTCTCGAAAGTTAGAAAGAAGTTGGAATTAGCTAACCCCAACTCCGGGTCCAAGTTGGCCAACTCTAACTCAGCAAAAGGACGAGCTTTCAATAACCTGTGTTGTCGAAACCGCGTTGATCTCTATGGCCGTCCTGGGCGGCGAGCAAGACAAAGTCGAAATCCGAGCGAGAAATCCCGATCGATTGTCGGAGAAGCGAACCACCACAGAGCACAGACCCTTCTGCGAACAAGCGAGCCCCCGGTCAGCTTGGCTGGCCGGGGGCTCTGCTTCGAACGAGTTGGCTACTTCACCAGCTTCCACGCCACCTCGGCCATGCGCAGGATCGGCAGGGCGGCGAACTTCTCCCGGAACCCTTCCTTATTCTTGGCCGCGTCCGAGTCGTACACGGTGAGGATCGCGTTCGCGGTCTGCGGCTCCATGACCACGCCCTCGATCTTGCGCATCACGAACTTGTCCCGCACCTCCCGCAGAATCACGATCTTGTCCGGCTCGGTGTCGGTCGCCTCTGGCAGAAGGTCAGCGAACTCGGCCATGTCCGCGTACGACCGCCAATCCTCGGTCTCCCGGCAGCCGCAGCAGTTGACCGCCCGGGGGTTCTCGGTCATCACCGGCTCGGCCACCCTGCTCGCACAGGCCGTGCGCCCCGGATTGACCGGCGAGCCGAAGTGGACCGTGACCTCGCTGGCGAGGTTCGCTTCGGTCCAGCCCTGCTGAAACTGGCGCATGATGTCGGCCCCGCGCATCGTGGCCTCCACGGACGAACATCTCGCGTACTCCAAGTCCGCGAGGGCTCTGGCCACAGTGGCGTTGAGCGCTGGTGTGGCCGGTTCGCCCGCGAGGAAGGCTTGTCGGCCCACCTCCACGAAATCCGGTTCACCGGCCATCGGGCACCTCCATCACGGCCACGCCAAGCGCCTCCGCAGCCGAGGCCAGTTCCGTCGCCACGTCGTACTCGGCGTCGGCAGAGTCACCCTCAGCCGCAGCCCGGAACGCGGCGACTGCGTCCCGGACCGTGGTGGCCAGAGACTCGATGTCCAAGACGGTCATTGGGTCACCTGCCGCACTTCGAGCACGCGGTCACGCGGGACCTTGTGCGGCCACGGGAATCCCGCGTTCACGCCCACAGTGGTCCGGTTGACCTTGAGCAGCCGGTACCACCCGTCGTCGGTTCGCACGGCGTTCGCCGCCCGCAGCTCGTCCTCGGTGTACGGGACGGGCGCCGACTTGCGCAGCCACTCCACCCGGGAGAGACAGAGCTTGTACTCCCGCTCCGCTGCTTCGTACGCCTTGTACGCCTCCATGTCCAAGTCGAACTTCTTCTCCGCTTTCCTGGCCTGCGTCGGAGTCGTGCGCCGCCGGATACCGGACACAATGGCCGGATCGGTCTCCGCTTCGGACCCGGGCGCGGTGCGCGCATCGAACTTCCGCTTCAACCGATCCCGCTTCTCCTCCGCGGACTTCAGAGCATCCTCGGCGAGCGCCAGCATCTCGGCATAGTTCTTGACCGTCACGTTGAGGGTCGCCATTACGAATCCAGCCTCCGCTCCGTGTGATCGTGCAGCGGGATCGGAAGCCGGTGCCCGAACACAGACTCCCAGTCCTTCGAGCAGTCGGAGTGGACGATGTAGGCACCGCTGGCCTGGTACCCGCGCCGATCGGAGGGACACGGTTCAGCAGGCCGGGCCACCACGCAGCCCGGCGCCGTTTCGCTCAGCACCACCAAGGGAAGTCCCTCCTGCACGGGCCTACCCTGCACAGGAAGACCCACGACGAAGACCTCCTGGTAGTCGAGGTTCCCGCTGATGGGATTGTTGGGGTTCGGGCGTTTGTTGTGCCAACTCCGCAGGATGGCCGCCCGCAGACCACGCACCGGTTCGTTGCTGCTCATCGCTCATCCTCCCGGCTTCGTGTCCCTGGTTCAGGTTGGGGAAGTTCGATGACGAACGCGTTTGCTAGGCGTTGATCTATGCTGGCTATCCTCGTGTTTAACGACTTCAAAAGCCCTTCCGTAGACTGGTCAAACCGTCGAATAAAGCGGTCGATCTGTCGATCGACTTCGCCGTCGATGCGGTCCTGAACCTGTTGGACAGGGTTGCCGCTGAGGAACTGCTCGATGTCCCTCCGGGCGACCTTGAGGTCCTTCAGGAGCCCGTGAGCCTCGCGGGTGGCCTCCTTACACGCCTCCGTGGCCTGCTGAATCTTTCGAAGGAGCTCCTCGCTCACGCGGTCACCTCCGCCGAAGCTACCGCGTCCTCAACGAGTTCCCTACGATCGGCGTCGCTAACAAGATCGTCCAGATTGGCCTCGCCGACATGCCTACCCGGCTCACGCCACTCCACACCTGACGCCTCCGAAACCCCAAGGCTGAAGCCGTGCTCGTCGTACACTTCGGCAACCACCACGATGAACACCAACCCCTTGTTAAGGAATGCCTCGTAGTCGTGTGCCGAGTAGGTACCCTCCGAGAACGACAACGGAGTACAGTCGCTGTCGAACCGGTCCGGCCGGACCGTAACCGTCCATCCCTGCGGCAAAACAGCTCCCCATTCAGCGAGCTTTTCTGCTGTTACCACCTGCTCACCTGATTCCAAGTTCCCCTTGATCACGAGCGCGCCTCCTGCCTCGGCGCCAGCGGCGCGTCGTCGATTTCAGTCACGTGGAACCTCGTGATCAAATAGCCGGGCCTAATCAGCGCCCTGAGCTGGTCACTCGCCTCCTTTGCGGCAGCTTCCGAATCGGCCGCAGTCACAACGCGCGTGAACCGCGAGCCTTCGTCCAACTCCATCTCCACCCGGAACTCGTGCGACTCCCCCCGCATGACTGACGCGGAGGAAGCCGCGCCATCACTGTCAGCCCACAAATCTCCGGATAGAACGACTTGCGTCCGGTCGTTCATGCGATGGCGGGGAGTCATTGCTGTACCTCCGCCAACTCCACGGTCGCTTTCGAGCGCGCTTCAGCTACTCGATTTCTTTTTGCCAATGTTCGGGCCTCTCTACTAATGTCCGGGTCCAACCAGGGGTTCCTGGCCGCGCCTACGATACTCCGAGGGACCACAAATGGCTTGGGGCCAGCAGAAAAACCCGCTTTCTAGCAGACCAAAAGGGGGTGTGTCATAATTCGGGGGTGGGCAAATCCACGCTGCTGCGCCTGCTGGCGGGGCTGGAGGAGCCGCAGGCCGGTTCCGTGCGGCGCGGGACCGATCTCGGGTTCCTGCTGCAGGAGTTGCCCTTCCCCGGCTCGGCCCGGTTCTCCGACGTCATCGACGACGCGCTCAGCGAGATCCGGACCGCGGCGGCGCGTCTGGACGAGCTGACCGAACGGCTGGCCGAACACCCGGAGGACACCGCGACGCTCGACGAGTACGGGCGGGTGCTCGACTGGGCGCAGTCCCACGACCTGTGGGACGCCGACCGGCGCGCGAAGCTGGTCTGCGCCGGGCTCGGCTTGGGCGGCATCGATCCCGGCCGGAGCCTGGACACCCTTTCCGGCGGGCAGCGTTCCCGGCTCGGGCTCGCCGCCCTGCTGATCCGGCAGCCGCGAACCTTGCTGCTGGACGAGCCGACGAACCACCTGGACGACGCGGGAATGGACTTCCTGGAGAAGCACCTGGCCGCGTTGACCGGCGTGGTGGTGCTGTCCTCGCACGACCGCGTGTTCCTGGACGCGGTGTGCACCGACATCGTCGACCTCGACCCGGCGCTCGGCGGCCCGACCCGCTACGGCGGGGCGTATTCCGACTACCTGGTGCGCAAACGCGCCGAGCGCGCGAGATGGGAGCAACGCTATGCGGAGGAGCAGGACGAGCTGAAGGAGCTTCGCGAAGCCGTCGCGGTGACCGCGCGCAACGTCGCGCACAACCGGCCGCAGCGCGACAACGCGAAAATGCTCTACGACTTCAAGACCGGCCGGGTGCAGAAGCAGATCTCCCGGCGCGTCCGCAACGCCCAGCAGCGCCTGGACGAGCTGGAACGCGACCAGGTCCGCAAACCGCCCGCGCCCTTGCGGTTCGCGGGCGCCCTCACCGGGGAGACCGCCGAGGAGAGACTCGCCCTGTCCCTGCGGGAGGTCGAGGTGCCCGGAAGACTCCACATCGGACAGTTGGATGTGGACACTTCGGCCCGGCTGCTGGTGACCGGCGGGAACGGCGCGGGCAAATCCACCCTGCTGCGGGTGCTCGCCGGTCGGCTGGCGCCGGAACGCGGTGCGGTGCTGCGCGGGCGCGGGGTGCGCGTCGGCCTGTTGGAACAGGATGTCGCGTTCGCCGATCCGGCGCGGACCGCCCGCCGGACCTACGCCGAGGCGGTCGGCGAGCAGGGCCCGCCGCTGAGCACGCTCGGGCTGCTCGCCCCGCGTGACGTGGACCGGCCGGTGGCGCGGCTCTCGGTGGGGCAGCGCAGGCGGCTCGCGCTGGCGATCCTGGTCGCCCGCCCGCCGCATGTGCTGTTGCTCGACGAACCGACGAACCACATTTCGCTGACGCTGGCCGAGGAACTGTTCGACGCGCTGGACACCGCACCCGGCGCGGTGGTCATCGCCTCGCACGACCGATGGCTGCGGCGCGGCTGGTCCGGGCGGCGGCTGCACCTCGTCGACGGAAAGGAGGAACGCTGATGTCAACCCAACTCACCGCACGCGACGTGGCCAAGGCCTACCCCGGCCGCGTCCTGTTCCGGGGCGTCACCTTCAGCGTCCGTCCCGGCGAGCGCGTCGGCATCGTCGGCGAGAACGGTTCCGGGAAGTCCACCCTGCTGCGGATCCTCGCGGGCCTCGACCGCCCCGACGCGGGCGAGGTCACCGTGCGTGCCGCGGGCGGGATCGGTCACCTGAACCAGGTGACCGACCTGCCGGGTACCGCGCTGGTCTCCGACGCGCTCGACGGCGCGCTGATCGACCTGCGCACGCTGGAGAAAGACCTGCGTGCGGAGGAACGCGCGCTGGCCGAGGGCGGCGGGGACCTGGCCCGCTACGGCGAACTGACGGCGGCGTTCGAGGCCCGCGGCGGGTACTCGGTGGACACCGCGATCGCCGAATCACTGGCCGCGGTGGGGCTCGACGGGCTCGCGCGCGATCGCGAGCTCGCCACCCTGTCCGGCGGCGAGCGGGCACGGCTGGCACTGGCGGCCGTGCTCGCCGCGGACCCGGAACTGCTGCTGCTCGACGAGCCGACCAACCACCTGGACGCCGATGCGTTGTCCTGGCTGGAAAACCGGCTGCGACGGCAGCGCGGCACGGTCGTGGTGGTTTCCCACGACCGGGTCTTCCTCGAGCGGGTCGCGACGGCCCTGCTCGAAGTGGACGCGGACGCGCGGGAGGTGCGCCGCTACGGCACCGGATACGCGGGCTACCTCCGGGAGGCCGCCGCCGCCCGGGTGCGCTGGGAACAAGCCCATCGGGCGTGGCAGGAGGAGATCGCGCAGTGGACCGAATTCGCGCGGACGACCGCGTACCGGGTGGCGCCGGGGCGGCCGATTCCGGACCACAACAAGTGCAAGTACCACGGTGACGGGCGGCGGGTGCAGCAGTCGATCACGACCCGCACCCGCGGTGCCCGGGAACGCCTGCGCCGCCTGCGGGCGGCTCCGGTGCCCGCTCCCCCGGCGCCGCTGCGGTTCACCGGCTCCCCCGCCACCACCGGCACGGAGTTCGACGGGCCGCTGGCCGAACTGTCCGATGTGGACGTTCCCGGGCGGCTGCGCCTCGAGGGGCTGACCATCCAGCCGGGTTCGCGGCTGCTGGTGTGCGGGCCGAACGGCGCGGGCAAGACCACCCTGCTGCGGGTGCTCGCCGGTGAACTCGAACCGCGCACCGGCACGGCCCGGCGCGCCGGGCGGGTCGGTTACCTGCCGCAGGAAAGCACCCCGGCGGATCCACGCCGTTCGGTCCTGGCCGAATTCGCCGCGGGTCGCGCCGGCACGCGGGAGGAGCACGCCGAGGCGTTGCTCGGCCTCGGCCTGTTCCGCACGGCGGTTCTGTCGTTGCCGACCGGGATGCTCTCGGTCGGGCAGTACCGGCGGCTCCGGCTGGCGCGGCTGCTGACCGAACCGGTGGACCTGCTGTTGCTCGACGAGCCGACGAACCATTTCTCGCCGGTGCTCGTCGAGGATCTGGAGGCGGCGCTGGACCGCTTCGGCGGCGCGGCGGTGGTGGTGTCCCACGACCGCGCGCTCCGCCGCCGCTTCCCCGGCCCGGTGCTCGACCTCGGTGCGCCGAGCCCGGCCGCGACGCGTTAGGACCGGGGTTCGCCGTACCAGCGCCATTTCGTGCGGCGCGGGTGGCCGGACAGTTCCGCGCGGCCCGTGGCCCACAACAGGGCGGGCCACGGGTCCGCGGTCTCCGGGACGTCCGGGAACAGCCGCGCGAGCACCCGTGCACAGAGGTCCGCGGGCGGGGTCCACGCCAGCCCGAGGCCCTCGGCCAGATCGTGGGTGTGCACCAGCGTTTCCACGATTCCCATCGCGGCGAAGCCTTCCGCGTCCGACACCCCGAAACCGTGGTAGGCGCGGACGTGCGGCGGAGTGGTGCGCACCATGGCGACCAGCAGCGCGCCGCTCGCCTCCAGCACCTGCAGCAACCCGGCGGGGCCCGCCGACCGGTCCGCGTGGATCGCGTTCGCGGGCCCGCCGGGCCGCCGGCTCTCCCAGACGAACGGCACCTCGCCGTCCAGCGGCGGCTGCCGGGGACCCAGTTGCGCGGCGTAGGCGAAGAGGTCGTCGCTGAGGTGTTCGACGGTTTCCCAGCAGGTCCGTTCCAGGGTTCCGGCCTTGTCCTCCCAGGCCGCCGCGGGTGCCTCGCGCAGGGTGGCGACGGCGAGCCGGACGGCCTGGTCGAGGTCGTCCGCGGTGACCGGCGAGGCTTCTTCGGTTGATCGGGGCATGCGGAAACCGTAACGCGGTTCAGGATTCCCCGGTGGCCGCCCATTGGTGGGTGGCGCCCCGGTGCAGGGCCGCGTAGATCCGGTCCCGCATCAGGTTCGCCTCGTGGTCGGACAGGGTGCGCCGCAGGTGCCGGAGCACGATCCGGACGAGCACGTTCTTCTGGTCCGGGCGCGCGCCGAGGCGGGTCAGCGCCCGGGCGGGCAACGCGGCGCACGGGGTCTCCCGCAGGATCTCCACCGATTCGACGCTGTCCGCCTCGTCGCCGAGCGCGTCGCGGACGCGGTCGCCGAGGTCTTCGGCGAAATCGTCCGCGTCCACGGCGAGGGAGAGGTCGCGCCGGATCGGCGGCATCGCCGAGACGGGGTGGTACGGCGACAGGTCGCCCAGTTGCGCCGCGACGGCCGGATGGGCCGAGCGCAGCAGCCGGATGTCCGGGATGCCCTTGAGCAGCATGAGCATCCGGTCGAGTCCCATCCCCAGCGCCAGCCCGGTCCAGGAGCCGTCCAGCCCCGCCTTGGCCAGCACGCCGGGATGCGCGAGGCCGCATTCGGCGACCTCGACCCATTCCCCGTCGCGGTGCACGTCCACCTGGCGGCCGCGCTGGGTATACGGGTGGACGCGAGCCTCCCGGCGGTCGGTCGCCCCGGGCAGCAGCGCGCCGAGCAACGCGGTGATCATCTCGTCCAGGTCGGCGTCGCCCAGCGGGGGTGTGCGGCGGGTGAGGCGCCACAGGTCCAGCTGGTGCGGGGTCCCGGTGTGCAACCGATCGATCGCGTCGCGGCGGTACACCACTCCCGGGCACACCAGCAGCACGTCCTCGGCCGGATCCGCGGCCAGCGACCGCAGCGCCGCCGGGATCATCGCGCTGGAATGGCTGCGCAGCATCCGGTCGCCGTCTACGTACCGGGTGTACCGGGCGTCGCGGGTGACGTCCGCGCTGTCGTAACCGAGGTTGTCGTAGTTGTCCGCGATGGACACGATCCGGTCGCCCCGCCACCAGCGGACCTCGCAGCCCCAGGCATCCGCCAGCGCGGTCACCGCGCGGTCGAGGACGAGTTGCAGGGCATGCGGGCCCGCGGCGGGATCGGTCAGATCGCGCACGGCCAAGTCGCGAGCGAGTTGATCGGGGGTGAGCTGGGTACGCACAACGGCCTCCGGAGTCGAGCGGATGGGAAGAGGGGTTCTGCTCCCCCTGACCCGCGAGCTCGACGAGACCGGTCAGCGCATACGGCGTGGCGAAACCGGGCCCCCGCGCCACCCGAGGTGGGCCAGGGGGCCGGTAAATCGGCGAACGCTCGCTACGACGGCCACGAATGCACTCTAGCCGGGAAGCCCCGGACCGTCACCGGAATTCACCGGACGGGGATCGCCGCCGCGTACTGCGGGATCAACCGCGCGCATTCCCAGTACAGGGTTCTGCCGCCCGCCCGGTCACCGTGTCCCGGTACCGGACACCGAGCACGTCCTGCCGGTCCGCGACGTCCTCGGTCCGGCGGGTCAACCGGAACCTTCCCTCCACTGTGGACAGACCAGTCTCGTCCACGCCCCGGCGAACCACCAGCCGGGCACCGTCGCGGTTCTCCTCCTGGCCGTGCACCTGGTCCTGGCCGGGATCGTGCTGGCCCTGCCGGTCGCCCGCGCGCTCGGGAATCCGGGTCGCTGACCCGAAAGGCGGTGCCGGGCTGAGCCGCGGGGCCCCTACGCTCGGGAAGATCATGCGGACTCAGGCCGGGGATCATCAGGTGCTGGAGGCGGTCACCGCGACCGCGGAGGGGCAGCGGCGCGACCGCTACGCCGCGCTCGGGGCAGCGGGCCCGGTGCATCGCCTGCGGTTGCCCAACGGGGTGCCGGTCTGGCTGATCACCAGTCATGCCGAGACGAAACGCCTGCTCACCGATCCCCGGATCGTGAAGGTCGGGCCGGAGCAGGCGCCGTACGCCCACCGGCTGCCGCCGGACGTGGCCCGGGGCATCTACCACCACCTGCTCTACGCGAGCCCGCCCGAGCACACCCGGCTGCGCCGCCTGGTCGCCAAGGCTTTCACGCGGGGCCGGGTGGACGGCCTCGCCCCGCGCATCGAGGAGACCACCCACCGGCTGCTGGACGAGGTCGCGGGCGCGGACGTGGTCGACCTCATCCCGGCGCTGGCCTACCCGCTGCCGATCACCGTGATCAGCTTCCTGCTGGGCATTCCCCGCGACGCGCAGGCGGACTTCCGGGCCTGGACCGCACCCCTCATCGCCCCGGAGGTGGCCGGGTACGACACCTACGCGGCGAGTGCCCGGACGCTGCTGACGTTCCTCCGCCAACTCATCGCGGTCAAGCGGCGCGAGCCGGGCGAGGACCTGCTCTCCGATCTGGTCGCGGTCCGCGACGGCGAGGAGCGGCTCACCGAGGACGAGCTGACGTCCATGCTGTTGCTGCTCGTGGTGGCCGGGCACGACACGACCGTCAACCTCATCGCCAACGGCGTGCTCGCCCTGCTCCGGCACGAAGACCAGCGCGCGTTGCTGGCAGCCGATCCGGACCGGCTGGCGAACGCGATCGAGGAGTTGCTGCGTTACGACGCACCGGTCCACAACACGGTCCCGGCCCGCGCCACCGAACCGGTCGAGGTCGCCGGGACGACCATCGAACCCGGAGACGTGGTCGTGTTCTCCCTGCTGGCGGCCAACCGCGATCCGGACCAGTTCGGCGAGCCCGGCCAACTGGACCTGAGCCGGGACTGCGGCACGCACACCGCTTTCGGGCACGGCATCCACTACTGCCTGGGCGCGCCCCTGGCCCGGCTCGAGGCGCGGATCGCCCTCGGCGCCCTGCTCGACCGGTTCCCGCGGCTGTCCCTCGCGGTCCCCGCCGACACGCTGACCCGCAAGCCGTCGATGACCATGAACGGCCTGACCGCCCTGCCCGTCCGGCTCCGGGGGTCGTGAGTGTTCGGGCCGGTCAGAACCGGTCTGTCCACTCACGACCCCAGCACCCGGCTCCCTCGCGTGTGTAAGGGAACCAGTGCGCGGGAAGCTCGCCTCAGAGGGCGATCCCGAGCAGGGAGTCCACCGCCGCGCGCACCACGGCGGGGGCGTCCGGGTCGCCGCCCTGGCGCTGCCGGGCTTCCTCGACCCACGCGTCCACCGCGGTCAGCGCCTTCGGGGTGTCGAGGTCGTTGGCCAGGTGGTCGCGCAACCGGGCGACGGTGTCCTCGGCGGGCGGACCGGCCGCCAGCGCCACCGCCTCCCGCCAGCGCGCGAGCCGTTCTTCGGCGCGGGCCAGCAGATCCGGGGTCCAGGCGCGGTCCTCGCGGTAGTGTCCGGCGAACAGCGCCAGCCGGATCGCCCCGGCCTCCACGCCGTCGGCCCGCAGCCGCGAGACGAACACCAGGTTCCCCCGGGACTTCGACATCTTCTCGCCGTCGAGGCCGATCATCCCGGCGTGCACGTAGTGGCGGGCGAACGGGTGCTCCCCCGACAGCGCCTCGGCGTGCGCCGCGCTGTACTCGTGGTGCGGGAACACCAGGTCCGATCCGCCGCCCTGGACGTCGAAGCCCATGCCCAGGCGGTTGATCGCGATCGCGCTGCATTCGATGTGCCAGCCGGGGCGGCCGGCGCCGAGTTCGGACTCCCAGGCCGGTTCGCCGGGACGGGCGCAGCGCCACAGCAACGCGTCCAGCGGGTCGCGCTTCCCGGGCCGGTCCGGGTCACCGCCGCGTTCGGCGAAGAACTTCGCCATCGTCTCCGCGTCGTAGTTGGACTCGTAACCGAACCGCCCGGTGGCGTTGTGGTCGAAGTAGACGTCCGGGTACTCGGGATCGTCGACCCGGTAGGCCGAACCGTCGGTGAGCAGCTTGGCGATCACCTCGACGATCTCCGGGATGCTCTCCACCGCGCCGACGAACTCGCGCGGCGGCACCACGCGCAGCGCTTCCATGTCCTCCCGGAACAGCGCGGTCTCCCGCATGCCGAGGACGATCCAGTCGTCCTGATCGCGCTCGGCCCGCTCCAGCAGCGGCTCGTCGACGTCGGTGACGTTCTGCACGTAGTACACCTCGTGGCCGGCGTCCAGCCACTGCCGGTGCACCAGGTCGAACGTGAGGTACGTGGCGGCGTGCCCGAGGTGGGTCGCGTCGTAGGGCGTGATGCCGCAGACGTACATGCGCGCGAGCTTCCCCGGGGTCGTGGGGCGCACCTGCCCGGTCGCGGTGTCGTACAGCCGCAGCGGGCGAGCGGTTCCCGGCACTCGGGGAACGGTGACCGATGACCAAGTCTGCATACCCCAACCCTAAGCGTGCCTCAGCAAACCGTTCCCGCCCGGTGGGATTGATCGGTTGACACGCGCATCACCGCATGTACAAACTGTTTTTGTCATGAAAGACGTCTTGTACCTTGAGTCCCTCGAACAGGCCGACGCGTTGCTCAAACCGATGCGGGTGGAGGTGCTCCGGCAGCTCGCCGAACCGCGCACCTGCACCGAGATCTCCGGCGTGCTGGGGCACAGCCCGCAGAAGATCTACTACCACGTGCAGCGGCTCGCCGAGGCCGGACTGGTCGACCAGGTGGACTCCCGCCAGGTCCGCGGCATCACCGAGGGCATCTACCAGGCCAGCGCCCGCGCGTACTGGCTGTCGCCCCGCCTGGTCGGCACGATCGCGCCGCGGCGCGCGGGCGACGAGCTCAGCTTCGGGTACCTGCTCAACCTGGTCGAGCAGGTGCAGACCGACCTCGCCGATCTCGGCGGCGCGGCGGTGGACCTGCCGTCCCTGGCGGTGTCCGGGGAAATCCAGCTCGCCGCGGCCGACCGCTCCGCGTTCCTCGCCGAACTGCGCGACACCCTCCAGGAGCTGTGCACCCGCTACGGCGGCCCGGCGGACGCCGACCGCGACCCGTTCAAGATCGCGGTCGCCGTGTACCCCAAGGGACAAGCCCGCGACTGAATCAGGACCGGTTTCGCAGCGATTCGGCGCCGGGGAACGAAACCGCCCACATGGCCGCGAGGCCCTCGCTGAGATCCGCACCGGCGGGCGCGCCCCGCGGATCGAGCAGCCATTGGACCGAGAGCCCGTCGCAGATCGCGATCACGAAACTCGCCACCGCGAGGCAGCGCGGGTCCTCCGGGGCCGAGCCGTCGCCCAGCGACTCCGCGACCAGCCCGGCGACCCGCGCGCGGCATCGCCGGTACTGTTCGGCGAACTGCTCGCGCAGCGACGGCACCCGCTCGGCCTGCGCCAGAGCCTCCACATAGGACAGCAGGAGCGCGCGCTTCCCGGCCAGGCTGTCCAGCATCGTCACCCAGGCGACGCGCCCGCGCTCGATCGGGGAGGCCGCCGGATCGGCCATCGCCACCCTCGCCAGCTGATCGGTCCACTCCTCGAAGACCTCACCGATCGCCGCGTTGAGCAGACCGGCCTTGGAGCCGAAGTGGTAGCCGATCGAGGCCAGGTTCGTCCCCGAGGCGGCGACCAGATCACGGGTGGTGATGTGCGCGTAGCCCTTGTCTTCCAGCAACCTGCGCGCGGCGGCGAGCAGGTCTTCGCGGTGGCCCACCGGCTCAGCGTAGACCGTGACACTGGACACAGGATCTATACGGGCGTATAAAACGGACGTATACAACTACGCCGAGGAGTCGTGCCGATGACGACCGACGCCGCACCGCCCGCCCTCCAGTCCCCCGCCGCGACGGACTCCCTGCCCCTGCCGCCCGGACCGCGGCTGCCGCTCCCGGTGCAGTCCTACCTGTTCGGCGCGCGGCGGCACCGCTGGCTCCCGCGCGTCCGGCGCCGCTACGGCGATATCGTGCACCTGCGCATCTTTCCCGAGCGCAACCTCGTGCAACTGGCCGATGTCGAGCACATCCGCGAGGTCTTCAGCGGTCCGGTCAGCACCTTCCACGCGGGCGAGGGCAACGTCGTCCTCAAGCCGATCATGGGCGAGCATTCGGTGCTGATCACCGATGAGGACGTGCACCTGCGTGCCCGCAAACTGCTCATGCCCGCCTTCCACGGCGCGGCCCTGCGCGGCTACCGGGAGCTGGTCACCGAACTCGCCACCGCGGAGGTCGAGCGCTGGCCCGCCGGGCGGCCGTTCCGGTCGCACGACCGGATGCACGCACTGACCCTGGAGATCATCCTGCGCGTGGTCTTCGGCGTGACCGACGGCCCGCGCCTGGACGAACTGCGCACGCTGCTGCGCAAGATCGTCGCCGTCGGCCCGCTCGACGTGCTGGGCTGGCACAAACCGGCGTTGCAGCGGTTCGGTCCGTGGCGGCGCAACGCCGCCACCGCCCGCCGCGCCGACGAGCTGATCTACGCCGAGATCGCCGACCGGCGCCGCGCGGACGATCTGGACGACCGCACCGACGTGCTGTCCCGCCTGCTCACCGTCCCCGCCGAGGACGATCGCCTCTCCGACGCGGAGTTGCGGGACCAACTGGTGACGCTCCTGCTGGCCGGGCACGAGACCACCGCGACCGCGCTCGCCTGGTCGTTCCACGAACTCGCCCGCGATCCCGCGCGGCTGGACACCGCCACCCGCGCGGCCGACGACGGCGACGAGAAGTACCTGGAGGCGGTCGCGAAGGAGGCCATGCGCCTGCACCCCGTCATCTCCGAGGTGGCGCGGAGGCTGACCCGGGACGTCGAGATCGGCGGGTACCGGATCCCCGCGGGCTTCACCGTGATGCCCTCGATCAGCCTGGTCCAGGGCGACCCCGCCCACCATCCCGAACCCGCGCAGTTCCGGCCGGAACGCTTCCTCGACGGCGGCCCCGCCACCGGTTCCTGGTTCCCGTTCGGCGGCGGGGTGCGCCGCTGCCTCGGCGCCGGTTTCTCGCTCCTGGAGGCCACGATCGTGTTGCGGGAAGTCCTTTCCCGCTACCGCCTCGCCCCGGACCGCCTGTCTCCGGAACCCGCCCGCGCCCGCAACATCACCCTGGTCCCGGCCCGCGGCGCCCGCATCGTGATTACCCCCCGAAACAAGGTGTAATCGAATAGTGATGTGAACTAGGTTACAAAACCCCTCCGACGGGCGACTCACCTAAAGGTGTTGAATGCCCGAAGCGGAGAGGGATGACGATCATGACGGATCCGGTAGGCGGCACAACCGGTCGCTACCTGGTGTTGCTGGACGCGGACGCCGGCCCGGAGGGGTTGACGTCGATCGCCGATGTCGCGGGCATCCGCGCGTCCAGCACGGCCGATCTCGACGGCGCTTCGGCCGCCGAGCTCCTGGACACCGCGGACGGCCTGCTCATGCACGAGCTGAACGTCGCCGTCGTCTCCGCGGACGCCGATCAGTACGCGGCGCTCACCAACGCGGTCGACCAACCCGGGCCGATCTCGATGGTGGAAGCCGAACGCGTGGTCTACGCGATCGACGCGCCCGCCGAACCCGCCTCCGCCCCGGAAGCCTTCCCGGTCGACGAGAGCGCCTTCACCTGGGGGCTGCAGGCGGTCCGGGCGGCGGACAGCAAGGCCACCGGCGCCGGGATCAAGGTGGCCGTGCTGGACACCGGGTTCGACCTCGGGCATCCCGACTTCGCCGGGCGGACGGTCGTGCACAACTCCTTCATTCCGGGGGAGGCGGTGCAGGACGGCCACGGCCACGGCACGCACTGCATCGGCACCTCCTGCGGGCCCCGGAAGCCGGAAGTCGCACCGGGCTACGGGCTGGCCTACGAGGCCGAGATCCACGCCGGAAAGGTGCTCAGCAACGCGGGATCCGGCACCGATGGCGGCATCCTCGCCGGGATCTCCTGGGCGATCACCAACGGGTGCGCGGTGGTGTCGATGTCGCTGGGCGCCGCGGCGCAGCCGGGCCAGCCGTTCTCCCGCACGTTCGAGCGGATCGGCCGCCGCGCGCTCACCCGCGGCACGCTGATCATCGCCGCGGCGGGGAATTCGAGCCAGCGCTCGCGCGGGCTCGTCGCGCCGGTGGGGCACCCCGCGAACTGCCCGTCGTTCCTGGCGGTCGGCGCGATCGACGTCCGGGGCGCGATCGCCGACTTCTCCTGCGGCACGGTGGACCAGCACGGCGCGATCGACGTGGTGGGCCCGGGCGTGGACGTGCACTCGAGCTGGCCGGTGCCGACGCGGTACCGCAGGATCAGCGGCACCAGCATGGCCACCCCGCACGTCTCGGGCGTCGCCGCGCTCACCGCGCAGGCGCACAACGCGCGCGGCTGGGAACTGTGGGCTCGCCTCAGCCAGTCCGCTCGCCGGGCGCCGCTGCTGTCGACCGACGCGGGCGCCGGATTGGTACAAGCTCCGTAGCGGAAGGACGGGATCCGCCGGTGGAACCGGACCGCAAGGTGGTGGTGTCGGTCGCCGAGGACCGGCACGGCGCCCTGGCAGACGTCGTCACGGCCCTGCGCGCGGCGGGGATGAACGTCGATCACGTGCTCGAACCCATCGGCACGGTCACCGGGTCGCTGGGTTCGAGCACGGTGAACGCGCTGCGCTCCGTCCCCGGGGTGGCCGAGGTCGAACTGGCCCGGGAGTACCAGTTGCCGCCCGAGGGTGAACCGCAGTAGTGGCGAGTCCGGGCGCCTGGGAACCCGCTACTCCCGCGGAAGTGCACGCGCTCTTCGCGGAGCTCGGCGTGCCGTGGTGGCTGGCCGGTGGGTACGCGATCGAGTCCGCCGTGGGGCGGCGGTTGCGCGAACACGGCGACATCGACGTGCTGCTCCTGCGCCGCGATCAGCTCGCGGCGCAGGAGGCCCTCGCCGGTTGGGAGTGGCACGCCGCCGAGCCACCCGGGACGCTGCGCCCCTGGGCGCCGGGCGAACTGCTTCCCGTTGGCGTGCATGACATCTGGTGCCGTCCCGGACCGGAAGCGCCCTGGCGCGTCCAGCTCATGCTCGACGAGTCGATGGGCGAGTACTGGGTGTCCCGGCGCGATCCGCGCGTGCTCCGGGAGATCTCGTCGATCGGCCGCACCGGGGACGACGGGGTCCCTTACCTGGCACCGGAAATCCAGCTCTTCTACAAGGCCCGGGAGCCGCGCCCGAAGGACGAGACCGATTTCGCGGCGGCGCTGCCCGGCTTGTCCGCACCGCAGCGCCGGTGGCTGCGGGACGCGATCGCGACGACCTACGGCGAACATCCCTGGCACGCACGACTCGCGGATTAGGTCGTGGTCACATCCGCTGCCATTGGCGGCTCATCCGGCGCCGGGCGGGAAGCCGGGCGGTCCGGCTGCGGTAGACGATGTAGGGCCGGAACAGGTAACGCACCGGCGCGCTGAAGGCGTGCACGAGCCGGGAGAACGGCCAGAACGCGAACAGGACCATCCCGGCGAGGACGTGGATCCGGTAGGTCAGCGGCGCACCCGCCATCAGCGCGGGATCCGGGTGCAGCGCGAACACGCCGCGGAACCAGGGGGCGACCGTGGTGCGGTAGTCGTAACCGCCGCCGACGCCGTTGGTGAACACGGTCGTGGTCAGCCCGGCGACCAGGGCGACGCCCAGCAGCACGTACATCACGGTGTCGTTGCGCGTGGTCGCTGCCCGCACCGCCGGGGTGCGCCACCGGCGCAGGAGCAGCACGCCGAGCCCGCCGATCGCGGCGACGCCCGCGACCGTGCCCAGGCCCAGCGACACCAGGTGGTACCGCTCCTCGTCCACGCCGACGAGCTCGGTGAGGCTCTTGGGAACGAGCAGGCCGAGGACGTGCCCGCCCACCACGAACAACAGTCCGAAGTGGAATATCGGGCTGCCGATCCGCAGCAGCCGCGATTCGTAGAGCTGCGAGGATCGCGTGGTCAGGCCGAACCGGTCGTGGCGGTACCGCCAGATCGTGCCGGCGATCAACAGGACGAGGGTGACATACGGCGCGGCCACCCACAGCAGGATGTCGGTCATCGGTGTGCTCCCGGACGCGCGACGGGGAAGGGATCGAGGCCGACCTGTTCGGCCGGTGGCACCACGGGCAGGGACGCATCCCCGCGGGGCAGGGTTTCCAGCACCGCCCGCACGGCCGAGGCGTACGGGGTGCCGAACTTCTCCAGGTTGGCGGCGAGCAGGACGAGCCCCGGGCGGTATTCGGTCAGCAGCGCGGTACCGGCCGCTCCCTCGTTCCCGGCGAACTCGAGCACCACCGGCAGGAAGTCCGGCAGTTCGCCGGGCAGCAGGGTCAGGCCGTGGGCGCGGTAGAGCCGCTTGATCCGCACCAGCGACGCGCCGCGGCGGCGGGTGTCGCCGTCGGCGTACCAGGTCAGGTACAGGCATCTGCGGGGGCTGGTGTCGAAGGTGCGGACGTAGTGCTGCGCGACCTCGGCCGGGCTCGTCGCGGCGAGGTGCTCCAGGAGCCGGGACAACTCGGCGCGGGCGGGCTGCTCGGGCAGGGCGTCGACGGCGGCGCGGACTACGGGCAGCGCGCCGAACGCGCCCTCGTCCGGATACTGCAGGCACCAGCCCGCGGCACGCCGGATCACCGCCACCGCGCGCTCGGAGTCCGCGCACCCGCGGCGCCGGATCACTTCCGGCCTCGATCCGCGGTTTCCCCGCGCAGCGAGGGAAACAGGCCGTCCGGACGGCTTCCCTCTCGCCAGCTGAACAGGTTCACCGTTCCGCCGCCGCCCATGCCCGGACCGCCGTCGGTGTCCAGGCTGCACTTCGTGGCGATGGCTTCGAGGTCGTGCGCCTGGGCGACCCCCGCGGTCGGGATCACGTACCGCTCTTCGTATTTGGCCAGCGCGAGGAGCCGGTACAGCGACTTCAGCCCGGCCCCGGTCGTCCCGACGGCCTCGGCGATCTCGTCGCGCGGCTCGTCGCCGAGGTTGACCGCGCGCATGAACGACCGCATGGCGGCGAGCTTGCGCAGGCTGGCGCGGACCGGTTCCGGATCACCGGCGGTGAACAGTTCGGCGAGGTAGGACACCGGGATGCGCAGGGTGTCGATGGCGCCGAAGAGGTTGTTCCCGTCCTCGCCGTCGAATCCGCTGCCCGCGACCGCGTCGACCACCGGGGACAGCGGCGGGATGTACCAGACCATCGGCATGGTGCGGTATTCCGGATGCAGCGGGAGCGCGACGCGGTGGCGGCAGATGAGGTCGTACACCGGGGACCGCTGCGCGGCGGTGATCCAGTCGTGCGGGATGCCCGTCCGTTCGGCCGCCTCGATCACCGCCGGATCGTCCGGATCGCAGAACACGTCGAGCTGCGCGGAGTAGAGCTGGTGCTCCTCCGCCACGCTCGCCGCGGCGAGCACCTTGTCGGCGTCGTAGAGGACCACCCCGATGTGCCGCAGCCGACCGACGCAGGTTTCCGCGCAGACCGTGGGCTGGCCGGCTTCGACGCGCGGATAGCAGAACGTGCACTTCTCCGCCTTGCCGGTCTTGTGGTTGAAGTAGACCTTCTTGTACGGGCAACCGGTCACGCACATCCGCCAGCCGCGGCAGGCGTCCTGGTCGACCAGCACGATGCCGTCCTCGACCCGCTTGTACATCGCGCCGGACGGGCAACTGGCCACACAGGACGGATTGAGGCAGTGCTCGCAGATCCTGGGCAGGTAGAACATGAACGTCTGCTCGAACTCGAACTTGATCTGGTCGCTGATCCTGGTCAGCAGCGGGTCGCGTTCGCCGTGCTCGGCCGCGCCGCCGAGGTCGTCGTCCCAGTTGGGCCCCCACTTCGGCTGGTACGGGCGCCCGCTGAGCTGCGAGGTCGGCCGGGCGGTCGGCACGTCGTCGCCGAGCGGGGCCTCGGTCAGATTGCGGTACTCGTACGTCCACGGCTCGTAGTAGTCGCCGATCTCCGGTAGATCGGGGTTCGCGAACAGGGAGAGCAGCTTGCGGGCCCGCCCGCCCGCGCGGAGCTTCAACCGGCCGCGGCGGGTGCGTTCCCAGCCGCCGCGCCAGCGGTCCTGGTCCTCGTACCGGCGCGGAAACCCTTGTCCGGGACGGGTTTCCACGTTGTTGAACCAGGCGTACTCGACGCCGCCCCGGTTCGTCCACGCCTGCTTGCAGGTGACCGAACAGGTGTGGCAGCCGATGCACTTGTCCAGGTTCATCACCATCGCCAGCTGCGCCATGATGCGCATCAGTAGTCGACCTCCTGCGAGCGGCGGCGCAGCACGGTGACCTCGTCGCGCTGGTTCCCGGTGGGCCCGAGGTAGTTCAGCGCGAAG
The DNA here is from genome assembly GCF_009765355.1 of Amycolatopsis anabasis. GTDB lineage: Bacteria > Actinomycetota > Actinomycetes > Mycobacteriales > Pseudonocardiaceae > Amycolatopsis > Amycolatopsis anabasis. The sequence goes on from NZ_VTHK01000007.1 coordinate 283,261, forward strand.
CAGAGCTGGCCGTAGCCGCCGATCAGATGGGTGGGTTTGAGTTGCACGCGGGTCAGCGAGTTGTGCATGCCGCCGCGTTTCCCGGTGGCCTCGCTCTTGGGCACGTTCACCGTGCGGTCCTGCGCGTGGTACAGGAACGCGGTGCCCTCGGGCATCCGATGCGACACGATCGCGCGGCCGACCACCACGCCGTTGCGGTTGACCGCTTCGATCCAGTCGTTGTCGGCGGCGCCGATCGCGGCCGCGTCGGCCGGGCTCAGCCAGACGGCGGGGCCACCGCGGGAAAGCGTGAGCATCAGCAGGTTGTCCTGGTACTCCGAATGGATCGACCACTTCGAATGCGGGGTGATGTACCGGACGGTGACCTCGCGCTCGCCGTTCGGGCCGATGCGGGGTTCACCGAACAACCGCTGCATGTCCAGCGGGGCGCGGTAGACCGGCAACGCCTCCCCCAGTTCGTGCTGCCAGTCGTGGTCGAGGTAGAAGTGCTGGCGCCCGGTCAGCGTGTGCCACGGTTTGAGGTGCTCGACGTTGATCGTGAACGGTGCGTACCGGCGGCCGCCGGATTCGCTGCCCGACCACTCCGGGCTGGTCACCACGTGCGCGGGCCGGGACTGGGTGTCGGCGAACGTGATCCGCTTGCCCTCGTTCTCCGCCGCCAGGTGCGCCAGGGGTTTCCCGACGCGCTCGGCGAGCACGTCGAATCCGTGCCGCGCGAGCCGCCCGTTGGTGGTGCCGGACAGGGCGAGCACGGCCTCGGCCGCCCGGCGATCGGTGTCCAGCCGGGGCCGCCCGGCCGCCGCGCCGCCGACGGCGAGGCCGTTGTGCTCGCCGAGCCAGGCGAGTTCCGGGCCGACGTCCAGGGTGATGCCCTTGATGGTGACGCCCTTGTCGTCGAGAAGCGGACCGAGGGCGGCGAGCTGATCGGCGACCGCCGGGTAGTCGCGTTCCACCACGGTCAGCACCGGCATCGTGCGGCCGGGCACCGGTTCGGCCTCCCCGGCGACGCCGCCGGGCTGGGCGACCTCGCCGGGCGTGTCGTGCTGCAGCGCGGTGGCCACCAGATCCCGCCGGACCCCGAGGTGCACGCGGGCCAGGTCGCTGAACGCGCGCGCGATCGCGTGGAAGGCGTCGAAATCGGTGCGGGTCTGCCACGGCGGATCCACCGCCGCGCTGAACGCGTGCACGAACGGGTGCATATCGGTGGAGGACAGGTCGTGCTTCTCGTACCAGGTGGCGGCGGGCAGCACGATGTCGGCGAACAGCGTGGTGCTGGTCATCCGGAAATCCAGGGCCAGCAGCAGATCGAGCTTGCCCTCGGGGGCTTCCTCGCGCCAGGTGAGCGACCGCGGCCGCACTGCCGGTTCCGACGCGCCGGTGCGCAGGTTCGTGTCGGTGCCCAGCAGGTGGCGCAGGAAGTACTCGTTGCCCTTGGCCGAGGAACCCAGCAGGTTGGCCCGCCACACGGTGAGCACCCGCGGCCAGTTCTCCGGCGCGTCGGGATCCTCCCCGGCGTAGCCCAGTTCCCCGGCCTTCAGGGCGTCCACTGTGTACTCGACCGGATCCGCACCCCGCGCGTGGGCCTCGTCAGTGAGGTCGAGCGGGTTGCGGTCGAAGGTCGGGTAGGACGGCATCCAGCCGCGCCGGGCAGACTCGGCCAGGCAGTCGGCGGCGGTCTTCCCGGCCAGCGTTCCGCGGGCCATCGGCCAGCTCAGCGCGTCCATGGTGTAGCCGTCGTACCGCCACTGGTCGGTGTGCAGGTACCAGTAGGCGGTCCCGATCATCTGCCGCGGCGGGCGGCACCAGTCGCTCGCCGAGGCCAGCGTCTGCCAGCCGGTGAGCGGGCGGACCTTCTCCTGCCCGACGTAATGCGCCCACCCGCCGCCGTTGCGGCCCTGGCACCCGGTGAGCAGCAGCAGGGTCAGGAAGCTCCGGTAGACCTGGTCGGAATGGAACCAGTGATTGGTGCCCGCGCCCATCAGGATCATGCAGCGGCCACCGGATTCGGCGGCGGTGCGGGCGAACTCCCGGGCGATGCGGACGGCCCGCCCGGCGGGCACCGAGGTGATCGCCTCCTGCCACGCGGGGGTGCCGGGCTGGCCCGGATCGTCGTACCCGGCGGGCCATTCCCCGGGCAGCCCGGGCCGGGCCACCCCGTACTGGGCGAGCAGCAGGTCGAACACGGTCGTCACCACCCGGTCGCCGATCCGGCGCACCGGGACGCCGCGGCGGAGCACCGCGCCCGAGCCGTCCGCGGCGTCGAACCGGGGCAGCAGCACCTCGGCGGTCTCCTGGTTCCCGGTCCCGTGCAGGGTCAGCCGCGGCACCACGTCACCCAGGTCGAGGTTCCACCGGCCCGCGCCGGATTCCGACCAGCGGAAGCCGATCGATCCGTTCGGCGTCACGACCTCGCCGGTGCGATCGTCGAGCAGCACCGGTTTCCACTCGCCCGCCTCCTCGGCGCTGCCCACGGCCGCGGCGGTGAGGAACTTCCCCGGCACGTACCCGCCGTCCCGGTGGTCCAGGGTGATCAGGAACGGGAGGTCGGTGTACCGGCGCACGTAGCCGGTGAAGAACTCGGTTTCGGCGTCGACGAAGAACTCCTTGAGGATCACGTGCCCCATGGCGGTGGCCAGCGCCCCGTCGGTGCCGGGATGCGGGGCCAGCCATTCGTCGGCGAACTTGGTGTTGTCGGCGTAGTCCGGGGAGACCACCACGACCTTCTGCCCGCGGTACCGCGCCTCGACCATCCAGTGCGCGTCGGGCGTGCGGGTGACCGGGACGTTGGAGCCCCACATCATCAGGTAGGCCGCGTCCCACCAGTCCGCGGACTCCGGAACGTCGGTCTGGTCGCCGAACACCTGGGGCGAGGCCACCGGAAGATCGGCGTACCAGTCGTAGAAGGACAGCATCGGGGCGCCGATCAACGCCATGAACCGGGACCCGACCGCGTGCGACACCATCGACATCGCCGGAATCGGGGAGAACCCGGCGATCCGATCGGGGCCGTGCCGTTTGATCGTGTGCACGTGCGCGGCGGCGATCATCTCGACCGCTTCGGCCCAGTCGATCCGGACGAGGCCGCCCTTGCCGCGGGCGCGCTGGTAGACCCGCCGCTGCACCGGATCCTCCACAATGGATTCCCAGGCGAGCACCGGGTCCTTGAGTTCGCGCTTGGCCGTGCGGTACGCCTCGACCAGCACACCCCGGGCGTGCGGGTACCGGACCCGGGTCGGCGAATAGGTGTACCAGGAGAAAGACGCGCCGCGCGGGCAGCCCCGCGGCTCGTACTCTGGTTTGTCGGAACCTACCGAGGGATAGTCGGTGTCCTGGCTCTCCCAGGTGATCATGCCGTCCTTGACGTAGACCTTCCAGCGGCACGAACCGGTGCAGTTCACCCCGTGCGTGGACGAGACGACCTTGTCGTGGCTCCACAGCTCGCGGTAGAAGGAATCCGCCTCGGTGCCGCCGGACCGGTACACCGACCGCAGGTCCGGTGACACCTCCGATCTGGACAGGAAGCGGCCCGTTTTCAGCAGGAAATCGGTCGCCGATTCGGTCAATTCCGGAACAAACTCGCCACGACGCTTTTGCGCGGACATAGTCGTGCATCGCCTCCGCAGGACAATACGAATACGGCCACCACAGTACACACCTTTGCGTGTTGCACGAGTCCCACGACCGGATGACCAAACTCAGAATTTATGCCGCCCTGACATGCGAAAACCCTTGACACGCCAGGACTTTACAAAAGTGCACACCCAGCTTTGCGCATCCTTTACGGACCCAATTCAGACAATTCGCTGACCATTACCCCGAATAGCAAGATTGCCACTCAACATGTCACGTTTCCAAGATTCCATGTCAGCTTTCTCACCTCGAGGAGCCGGTGCTGGCGAAACGAGCCATACTTGCCCGCACGAACCCCGCACCGCGCACCCCCGGGAGGCCCTGGCCATGACCGACACCGCCTGGTCCTTCCCCGGCACCCCGGAAATCGCGGACGTCGAAGCCGCGATCGGGGCGCTCTACGCCATGGTGGACATAGCGGACAGCACCCTGGCCGAAGCCGTCGGCACCCTGTCGCTGTCCCAGTTCCACACACTGCGGATCATCGCGGAACGGACACCCGTCAACGTCAGCCAGGTCGCGGACGCACTGGACATGAACCCGTCCTCGGTCACCCGAACCTGCGCACGGCTGGCCACCCTGCGCCTGGTGCGCCGCCGCCAGAACCCGTTGAACAGGCGCGAAGTCCTGCTCGCGCCGACCGCCCGCGGGCACCAGGTGCTCGAACGGGTCCGCGACCACCGCCGGAACCGCTTCCACCACATCCTGAACCGCCTGGACGCCGCGGAACGACCCGCCGTGACGGCCGCCCTCGCCCGCTTCGCCGAAGTTGCCGCCCAGCCCGACCGGTGACCGTTCAGCGCGCCTCGGCGCCTCGCACGAACGAACTCGGGCTCATCTTGGGGAGGCAGGCGAGGCCGTCGAAGGCGGTCACCACATCCACGGGCACATGGGTGTGCACGTGCCGGATGGACGCGGGGCCGAGAGTGCTGCCGCGAGCGGGCCGCAGGTCCAGCAGTACCGGCTCGTCGCCCGGCGAGGTCGCTTCGACGGCCCGCTCCACGCTGTCCTCGGCGGGCGGGTCGAGCGAGCGGGCCAGCACTTCGATCCCCAGCCTGGCGTCCTCGTCCAGCCGCATATCGGCGGTGCTGCCGCCGCGCGCGGTGACGCCGAGGGCGAAGTAGTCCGCGCCGAGGTCGTCGGCGAGGTAACTGCCGGTGGACCGCATACGGACCCCGGGCAGCAGTTCCATCGGCACCCGCTGCACGTGGGCGTTGTGCACCATCAGCACGATCCGTTCCCCGGGGCTGGAGAGTGCGCGCAGCAGCCGCACGGTCTCCGCTTGGTAGACGTCCCGCGAAGAGATCGCCGAAGCGGGTGGGTCGGCCGTACCGAGCTCGACGAGTTCGCGCAAGTGCTCGTCCAGCCGCAGCGCGCCGAGCGCGTGGTGCCGGGCGATCAGGTGCTCGCGCGGGTCGGGCCCGGGCGGCAGCGCGTCCAGCCGCAGCAGCAACCTGGTCAGCGCGGCGGTGGCGGCGTCGCGGTCCGGTACGCTCAGCGCGGCATAGCGGGCGGGCGCCACGCCGTTGTTGGCCGCGTCGTAGCACCGGACCGCCTCGATCGCCGCGTCGGCAAGGGGAACCTGGTCGGGGCCGTGCGCGGCGAGGTACTCGCGCACCCGGCTCAGCGCGGGCACCCCGGAACCGCCCGAACCCGGCACGTCCACCCCGGCGAACCGCACCCGGCCACCGGCCGCGTTGTGCGCGCGCAGCCAGCCGAGCAGGTCGTGCATCTCGCCCGCGTCGCCGTAGCCGAAGGTGAACCCGTCCCGCGCCACCGTCTCGACCTCGCCGGGGCCACCGCGAATCCAGTCGTCGACCAGGCGCCCCTCGGCGAAACCCGATTCGAAGGCGAGCACACCGAAGTCCAGTTCGGTCACCAGGAAACGCAGGATCCGCTCGCGCAGCTGGGTGAACTCGCGGATGTAGTGGTTGTTCTCCCCGATCGCCACCACGTGCGCGTCACCGATCAGCTCGGCGAGCGCGGACAGGTCGTCCAGCGGCAACCGGCGAACGCCGTCCGGCAGGGGCATGGCGGCTCCTCGGTTCAGCGGCGGCTGCGCAGGTAGTCGCCGATCACCGCCGCGCCGAGGCCGTCCGTCTCGGGCGCGACGACCCGGCCACCGGACCGGCGCGCGATCAGGTCGACGAACGCGGCGAGCCGCGGATCGTCGCCCAGCCGGAACACCGTCACCGAGGCACCGAGCTTCGCCAGCCTGTCCACTTCGGACAGTGTCTTGCGGAGGGTGCGCGGCGGTGGCGGGTAGTTGAATTCGGCGGTGCCATCGGGTTCCAGGTGCGCGGTGGGCTCCCCGTCGGTCACCATGAGCACGACCGGCTGCGCGTCCGGATGCCGCCGCAGGTGCCGACCGGCGAGTAGCAGCGCGTGGTGGGCGTTGGTGCCCTGTTCCCACACGCCTTCCAGGCCGACGAGCTCGTCGAGTTCCACCGAGGTCGCGTACCGGCCAAAGGTGATCAGCTGCAGGGCGTCGTTGCGGAACCGGGTGGAGATCAGCTGGTGCAGGGCGAGCGCCGTGCGCTTCATCGGCAGCCAGCGACCCTCCTGAACCATCGACCACGAGGTGTCCACGCACAGCGCGACCGCGGCGCGCGAGCGGTGCTCGGTCTCCACGACCTCCACATCGGACACATCGAGGCGGACCCGGCCGCCCGCACCGGAAGCGGTGCGCAGCACGGCGTTGCGGACCGTGCGCGACACGTCCCACGGCTGCGTGTCCCCGAACCGCCACGCGCGGGTGGCCCCGGTGGGCTCCCCCGCCGCCCCGGCCGATTCGGTGTTCCGCTCGCCGGTCTTGCCGCGCAACGCGTTCAGGACGTCCGCCAGCGCGGTTTCGCCCAGCCGACGCAACGCCTTGGGCGACAGCCGCAGCGAACCGTCCGGGGCCCGTTCGAACAGGCCCTGCGCGCGCAGTTCCCGCTCCAGTTCGGCCAGCCTGCGCGCGTCGACGCCGGAGTCCTCGCCGAGCTGCCGCTCCAGCGCCTCCAGGTCGATGTCCTCCAGCCGGGCGCCCGGATAGGACTGCGCGAGCTGCTCGGCGAGCGCGTCCAGTTCGGCGAGATCCGCCATGGCCCGCGCGCCCTCGCCGAGCCCGAGGGGATCCTCGCCCCGGAACCGCGCCGACGAGGTCCAGTCCTCCCCCGGTCGCAAGGCCAGCAACTGTTCGTCCAAAGCGGACAGCTGCCGCGCGAGCCGCGGATCGCCGAACGCCTGCTGGGAAAGCTCCGCCAGTTCGGCCCGCTGCTCCGGTGTCATCGAGTTCAGCATGCGCTGCGCCGCGGCCGCCCGGGCCGCGAGCACGTCGATCAGTTCCTCGACGTTCCGCGGGTTCTCGGGGAAGAACTCGCCGTGCCGGCGCATGAACTCCGCGAACCGTTCGTCCACATCGGAGAATCCCCGCGCGTGGGCGTCCAGCAACGCGTTGAGGTCCTCCAGCATCCGGTTGATGCGCTCGACGTCCTCTGGCCCGGCGTTCCGCAGCGCGTCCTTCATGCCCTCGAACCGCGAGTCCAGCAACTCGCGGCCGATCAGCTCGCGGATCCGCTCGTAGTTCTCCCGCCCCTGTTCCGAACGCCACCGGTACTCGGCCAGTTCCCGCACCGCGGCGGCGGTCCCGGGCGGCAGGGCGTCCAGTTCGGCCTCGGCGAACCGGGCCTCGTCGGACGGATCGGGGAACAACGCGCGGCGCTCGGCGTCCAGGGCTTCGTCCAGCAGCCGCTGAACTTCCTGCAACGTGCCGTCGAGCCGGTGCCGCCGCTGGATCTCGGCGCGGCGCTGCCACACGCGGCGGGTCAGCTCGTCCAGCCCGGCGGTGTCCCGGGTGCCGCGCCGGAGCACCTCCTCGAGCGCGGACCGCGGCGACGAGCCACCCAGCACGTCGCGGCCGATCTCGTCCATCGCGGCCCGCAGGTCCACCGGCGGCGCGAGCGGATCCGGCCCCTCGTGCCACGGACCGTACGAGTACCCCTCGGGCAGGGCGGTCATGGCCCGTACACCGTCGTGTTGTCGTCGGAATCCTTGGCCAGTTGCCGCGCCAGGTAGAGCGATTCGAGCGCGAGTTCCACCGCCGCCGCGATCCGGCCCGGCGACTCGTCGGCGGACACCCCGGCCCGCTGGGCGACCTCGTGCAGCACCGGCAGTTCGGGCAGCGCGGCGAGCACCTCCTTGCCCGGCACGCGTTCCCCGGTCGCCACCAGGTGGCCGTCCGCGACGGCGGTCACCAGCGGGCGCAGGTCGAGCCCGGCGAACCGGTCGCGGGCCGTTTCGGCGATCGCGCGGCGCAGCAGGTGCACCAGGTGCTCGGTCTCCCGGCCTTCCTCCCCCGGTTCGAACTCGACCTTCCCGCGCAGCACGGCGGGCACCGCGTCGAGGTCCACCGGGCGTGCCACGGGTGGTTCCTCGCCGGTCAGCGCCGACCGGCGAAGTGCCGCCGCGGCAACGGTTTCCGCCGCGGCGACCGCGAAGCGCGCGGACACGCCCGAACGCTGGTCGATCACGTTCGCCGAGCGCAGGTTGCGGACGAACCGGGCGAGCACCTCCAGCAGCGGCTCGCCGACTTCGGCGACCAGTCGCGCCTCCTGCCGCACCACGCCCACCTCGGCCGCGACGTCGAGCGGGTAGTGCGTGCGGATCTCCGCGCCGAACCGGTCCTTGAGCGGGGTGATGATCCGGCCGCGGTTGGTGTAGTCCTCGGGGTTCGCGGTGGCCACCAGCAGCACGTCCAGCGGCAGCCGCAGGGTGTACCCGCGGACCTGGATGTCCCGCTCCTCCATCACGTTCAGCAACGCGACCTGGATCCGTTCGGCGAGGTCGGGCAGCTCGTTGATCGCGACGATCCCGCGGTGCGCGCGCGGCACGAGTCCGAAGTGGATGGTCTCGGGATCGCCGAGGCTGCGGCCCTCGGCGACCTTCACCGGGTCCACGTCACCGATGAGGTCGCCGACCGAGGTGTCCGGGGTGGCCAGCTTCTCGGTGTACCGCTCGCCGCGGTGCAGCCACGCGACCGGCAGGTCGTCCCCGAGTTCCGCCGCGCGGCGCCGGGACACCGGGGTGATCGGGTCGAGCGGGTGCTCGGCGAGTTCGGCACCTTCGATCACCGGCGTCCATTCGTCGAGCAGTCCGGCCAGGGTGCGCAGGAGCCGGGTCTTGCCCTGACCGCGTTCGCCGAGCAGGACGACGTCGTGCCCGGCCAGCAGCGCGCGTTCGAACTGCGGCAGCACGGTGCGGGAGAAACCGACGATACCGGGCCACGGGTCCTTCCCGTCCCGCAGCGCCGCGAGCAGATTGTCATGGATCTCGGTCTTCACGCCGCGCGGCGCGTAACCGGCGGCGCGCAGCTCCCCTGCCGTGCGAGGGAGATGTGCGGGTACGGAGTTCACCCTGCAAACGCTACTTCCCGCGAAGGCGATCGTCGATGTGGACCAACTCCAGCCCGCCGCGACGCGTATTCTGGGTCATCGTGTGCTGTCCGAGTGCGACTTTCGCTGTCTGGTCCGCCGCGTGGCTGCATGGCGCCGCGGCGTCCGATGACGCGCTTGACGCCCTGCTCGCCTGGGGCGAGGCCCATGAGGTCGTGGCCGCCGACGAACCGACCGCGGACACCTTCGACGTTCCGGTGACCGGAAACCGCCCGGCCACGCTCGCGCGGTTGCTCGCGGCGCTGCGCCGCCACGGCGCGACCGGGGCGCATCTCGTGCTGCCCGTGCCCGGCGACCCCCGGGGGCTCGGGGGCGGCGGCCCGTTCACCGAGGCCGCGCTGCGCGCCGGGGAAGCGGTGCTGCTCGCCGGTCTCGGGTACGGCGTGGTTCCGGAGATCCTGGCCGAAGGGTTGTTGCGGTGGACGGTGTTCCCGCTGGCCACCTCGCCGGTACCGGAGTACCGAGCGCTGGGCGAGGCCGAGCACGCGATGACCGACGCGATCCGGGACAGCGCCGGCGCCCTGCAGGCGCTCGACATCGCGCGGGACCGGCCGGGGGTGCGCGACGAGCTGTCCGCGCGGCTGCGCTCGGCGCCCCGGCTCGACTGGCCGGCGGGCACCCCCGGGCGCGCGTTGCGCGTCTTGCAACGGGCGACCGAGGTGAACGCGATCCTCGCACTGGCACACGCCGACGACCCCGGCGGCGCGGTGTCGGCCTCCGCCGCCGCACAACGCGCCCAGGCCCTCCGGCCGCTGGCGACCGCGGTCCGCACCGCCCAGTGCGCCGCGGTGAACGAGGCGGTCCGCGTCTTCGCCGACCAGGCCGACCGGCAACCCTGACCAGCCGGACTCCGAAAGTGCGCGCACCTTTCGGGCCGAGCTTTCCTGTGCGTTTCCGGAAATTCCGATTCTGTCGGGGGTGGGTGAAACCATGGGCCTCCCTTGCACAGAAAGGTCCTCGCGTTGTCCGGAAGAGCAATCCCAATCGGCAGAAGCGCCGCCTGGGCGCAAGCTCCGCGAGACGCGCGAGCGCGCCGGAATGACCGAGGGCGGCGCGCTGATCTGCACCGCCGCAGCATGGCGAGCACTTCTTTGCAGGGTCGCCGAGTGAGTGGGGTCGTGAGTGTTCAGACCGGTTCTGACCGGCGTAAACACTCACGACCCCGGTCAGGCGCGGGTGGGGCGTTTCGCGGGTTCGCAGCAGCCGGGGGCGCAGGGTTCGCCGTTGAGGGTGCAGCCCGCCGCGGGGAACTCGGACAGTTTGCGCGCCGGGGCGTCCGCCACGTGTTCGCGCACCAGTTCCACGACCAGTTCGGCGAACCGGGGATCGGTCCCGGCCGTCGCCGCGCGCGCGAAACCCATGCCCAGCTCGCCCGCGCGTTCCGCGGCCTCGTTGTCCAGGTCCCAGATCACCTCGAGGTGGTCGGAGACGAAACCCACCGGGCACACCACGACCGCCGGAACGCCCCGGGCGTGCAGGGCGTCGATGTGGTCCACGATGTCCGGTTCCAGCCACGGCACCTGCGGCGGACCGGACCTCGACTGCCACACCACGTCGTAGGTCTCGATCCCGGTCTCCGCGGCCACGAGCCGCGCGGCCTCGGCGATCTGCTCGGAGTACCGGCGACCGCCCTCTTCCGGCGGACCGGAGGCGAGGTCGGCGCTTTCCGGAATCGAATGCGCCACGAACACCGTGCGCGCCCCGCTCTCCACGCCGACCTCGGCATGGGCAACGCGCACGGCGTCCGCGATCGCGCCGATGAACAGCGGATGGTCGAAGAACTGCCGCAGTTTCACCAAATCGGGCGCGCCCGCGCCGACCGCGGCCCGCGCGCGCACGATGTCCTCGTCGTACTGGCGGCAGGCGGAATACCCGCCGTACGCGCTCGTCGGGAAGACCAGCGCGCGCCGGACGCCGTCGGCGGCCATCGCCGCGACGGTCCGCTCGACCATCGGGTCCCAGTTCCGGTTGCCGAAGTACACCGGCAGGTCGATCCCTTGCGCGGCAAGCTCTTTCTCCACCGCGGCGATCGCGTTGCGGTTCAGCGCGTTGATCGGCGAGACACCGCCGAAATGCTGGTAGTGCTCGGCGACCTCGGCCAGTCGCTCCCTGGGCACCCCCCGCCCCCTGGTCACGTTCTCCAGGAACGGCATGACATCGTCCGGACCTTCGGGGCCGCCGAAGGACAGCCACAGCAACGCGTCGTAACCCACCCACCCATCTTGCCGCTGTGGCGAGGCCCACCACGAATCGGGTACTGGTTTTGAACTGCTCGATCCAAAACATGCTAGGGTCACCCCATGGCACGGCCACGGGAGTTCGACGAGGAACGCGCGGTGGAGCGCGCGATGCAGGCGTTCTGGTCGAGCGGCTACGAGCGCACCTCCACCCAGGAACTCTGCGCCGCCACCGGACTGGGCCGCAGCAGCATCTACAACACGTTCACCAGCAAGCACGAGCTGTTCCGCAAATCGCTGCGGCACTACTGCGACACCGCGACCGGCGCCTGGGTCGAACTGCTCGACGGACCGGGCACAGCACGGGAAAGACTGCACCGGATGCTGGCCCGGGTGATCGACGACGAGGTCGAGAACCAAAGCCGCGGCTGCCTGGTGGTGAACACCATCGCGGAACTGGGCGGCCGCGACCCCGAGATCGGGGCGATCCTGCGGGCCGACACGGACCGGTTGATCGCCGCGATCGGGGCGTGCATCCGTTCCGGCCAGCGCGACGGTGAGATCGACCGGGGCAAGGACGCCCGCGCACTGGCCCAGTTCGTGCACTGCCAGATCGGCGGCATCCGGATGATCTCCCGCAACGGCGCGGACCGCACCACGATGACCAACGTCGCCGAGATCGCCCTCAGCGCGCTGTAAATCCCTGCTCGAAACCGAGCCGGGCCTGCCGCGTGTTCGTTTTGTACTGACCAATCCATAACTGGAGGATCCCGATGCCCCTCGCCGTGTACATCCTCGGCCTGAGCATCTTCGCCCTGGGCACCTCGGAGTTCATGCTCTCCGGGCTGCTGCCCGCCATCGCCGGGGATCTCGGGGTGAGCATCCCGGACGCCGGGCTGCTCATCTCCGCGTTCGCCATCGGCATGGTCGTCGGCGCACCCCTGCTCGCCGCGGCGACCCTGCGCCTGCCGCGCCGCGCCACCCTGCTCGCGCTGCTCGCCGTGTTCGGGATCGGGCAGGTGGTGGGCGCGATCGCGCCCAGCTACGGCGTGCTCTTCGGGACGCGGGTCGTCAGCGCGCTCGCCTGCGCCGGGTTCTGGGCGGTCGCCGCCGCGAGCGCGATCACGCTGGTGCCGGTCAACCGGCGCGCCCGGGCGATGGCGGTGGTCACCGGCGGGCTGACCATCGCGAACATCGTCGGCGTGCCCGCGGGCACCTTCCTCGGCCAGCACGCGGGCTGGCGCTCGGCGTTCTGGGCCGTCGCCGCGCTGACCGCCCTCGCCGTCGTCGGGGTCCTGCTGTTCGTGCCCGCCCTGCGGCCGGATCCAGAGCGGATGCCCCGGCTCCGGGGCGAACTGGGGGCGTACCGCGACGCTCGGGTCTGGCTGGCGCTGGGCATCACCGCCCTGAGTTCGGGCCTGGTCTTCTGCACGTTCAGCTACCTGGCGCCGGTGCTGACCGACGTGACCGGCCTGCCCGAAGGCTGGGTGTCGGGCGCGCTCGCGCTGTTCGGCGTCGGCGGGCTCATCGGGATCACGCTCGGCGGGCGACTCGCCGACGCCTACCCGCTCGCGACCCTGTTCGGCAGCCTCGCGGCCACCCTCGTGACCCTGGTCGTGCTCGGCACGGCGACCTCGAACGCGCCGCTCACCCTGGCCGCGATCTTCGCGCTCGGGGTCGCCGGGTTCGCCGCGAACCCCGCCCTGAACGCCCGCGTGTTCGCGCTCGCGCACCGCGCGCCCACCCTCGCCGGGGCCAGCAACACGTCCGCCTTCAACATCGGCAACACCGCCGGTCCCGCGCTGGGCGGGCTCGCGATCGACGCCGGGCTCGGTTACGCGAGCGTCGCCTGGGTGAGCGCGGTCCTCGGCGTCGCCGCGCTCGGCGGCATCACGCTCGCCGCGATCATCCAGCGCCGCGACGACCGGCTGCCCGAACCAACCCTCGTCACCGCGTGAAATCCCTACTGGAAAAGGAGAACACCATGTCCGAAGCAACCAGGAAGATCGTCACCGACTTCTACGCCCGCCTGGACGCGGGGGACGTTCCCGGCGCCGCCGCGCTCTTCGCCGAACGGGTGGACTGGAACATTCCCGGCGCCACCGAGCACGTGCCGTGGATCGGCCCGCGCAAGTCCCGCGCGGAGGTCGCCGAGTTCTTCCGCACCTTGGACCGCGATTACCTCGAGCGCGACCACTTCACCGTCGAGAAGATCCTGGTCGACGGGCCGGACGCGATCGCCGTGGGCCACCTGCGGTCCACCGTCCTGGCCACCGGCCGGGTCATCGAGTCCCCGTTCGCGGTCCGGTTCACCGTCGAGGACGGCCGGATCACCAAGTACCTGATGTTCGAGGACAGCTGGCGGGTGGCCGAAGCCACCCGCCGCGACCGCTAGACCCCGAGGGCGTGCACGCCGCCATCGACCCAGATCATCGAGCCGGTGGTGGCGGGCAGCCAGTCGGAGAGGACCGCGCACACGGACTTCGCGACGGCCGTCGGATCCGAACTGTTCCACCCGAGCGGCGCGCGGCCGTCCCAGCCCTCCTCGAGTTCGACGAAACCGGGGATCGACTTCGCGGCCATGGTCTTCATCGGGCCCGCGGTCACCAGGTTCACCCGAATCCCCTTCGGCCCGAGGTCCCGCGCCAGGTAGCGGTTGACCGACTCCAGCGCCGCCTTGGACACGCCCATCCAGTTGTAGACCGGCCACGCGACCCGCGCGTCGAAGTCCATGCCGACGATCGAGGAACCCTCGCCCAGCAGCGGCAGGACCGCCTCGGCGAGCGATTTGTACGAGTACGCCGAGATCTCCAGCGCGGTGGCCACGTCCTGCCACGGGGCGTCCATGAACGGCGCGCCCAGGCAGGTCTGCGGGGCGAACGCGATCGAGTGCAGCACCCCGTCCAGCCCGTCGACGTGCTCGCACACCCGGTCGGCCAGCGTGCTCAGGTGCTCGGCGTTCTGCACGTCGAGCTCGAGCACCGGCGCCGGTTCGGGCAGCCGCTTGGCGATGCGCTCGACCAGCGACATCCGGCCGAATCCGGTGAGCACGACCTTCGCGCCCTGCTCCTGCGCGACCTTCGCCGCGTGGAACCCCAGCGACGCGTCGGTGATCACCCCGGTGATCAGCAGGCGCTTGCCTTCGAGCAGTCCGGACACAGGTCCTCCAAATCTGGGGGTTGGTGGTTCTTGCGGGGAAGTCTCAGTGGCCCATGCCCAGGCCGCCGTCGACCGGCAGCACGGCGCCGTTGATGTACCCGGCCTCGTCGGAGGCGAGGAAGCGCACCGCGCTCGCGATCTCCTCGGGCTCGGCGTACCGGCCGGAGGGGATCTGCTTCATGATCTCCTCCTTGCGGTCTTCCTTCAGCTCGTCGGTCATGTCGGTGCGCACGAACCCGGGCGCGATGACGTTCGAGGTGATGTTGCGCGAACCGAGTTCGCGGGCGAGCGAGCGGGCCAGGCCGACCAGTCCCGCCTTGCTCGCGGCGTAGTTGAGCTGACCGGCCGAACCGGACAGGCCGACCACCGAGGAGATGAAGATGTACCGGCCCCACTTCGCCCGCAGCATGCCCCGCGAGGCGCGCTTGGCGACCCGGTAGGCGCCGGTCAGGTTGGCGTCGAGGACCCGGGTGAACTGCTCCTCGCTCATCCGCATCAGGAGCGTGTCGTCGGTGATCCCGGCGTTGGACACCAGGACCTCGACCGGCCCCTGGTGCTCCTCGACCTGCTTGAACGCCGCGTCCACCTGCTCGGCGTCGGTCACGTCGGCCTGGACCCCGAACAAGCCCTCCGGCGCGCCGGAACCCCGGTGGGTGACCGCGACCTGGTGCCCCCGCGCGTCCAGTTCGCGCGCGATGGCCAAGCCGATGCCCCGATTGCCGCCGGTGACCAGAACGGACCGTCCCACCTAGTGCTCCTAGCGTCGTGTCGTCGCAGTTGACGGGCTGAGGTTATCGGTCGACGTCAGCGAGGGTGCAGGCGCTCCGCGCCTAGATGACCTATTCCAAGGTCAGTGGTCGTAGGCGGTGAGGGATCGGTGGACCTG
>NZ_VTHK01000070.1 GCF_009765355.1 Amycolatopsis anabasis
CAAACGATCACTGACCGCCTACGACCACTAACACCAACTTCACGGAATCAACCGTCTAGGCGATCGGCCGGTCGGTGGGCGCGATCGGGGCCGGGAGGACGTCCCGGCCGGTGAGGTAGGCGTCGACCCCGGCCGCGGCGGAGCGGCCTTCGGCGATCGCCCACACGATGAGCGACTGCCCGCGGCCCATGTCGCCGGCCACGAACACGTTGTCCAGGCTGGTCCGGAAGTTGGCGTCCCGGGCGACGTTGCCCCGCTGGTCGAGTTCGACGCCGAGTTCGGTCAGCAGGCCCTTCTGCTCCGGCCCGACGAAACCCATCGCCAGCGTCACCAGTTGCGCGGGCAACTCCCGCTCGGTGCCTTCGACCGGGACGAACTTGCCGCCCTCGTTGCGCACCTCGACCAGCCGCAGCGCCCGCAGGTTCCCGTCCGCATCGGCCAGGAACTCCTGCGTGTTCACCGAGTACAGCCGCTCGCCGCCCTCCTCGTGCGCCGAGGACACCCGGAAGATCATCGGGTACATCGGCCACGGGTGAGCGTCCGAACGGGACTCCGGCGGTTTCGGCATGATCTCCAGCTGGGTCACCGAAGCCGCGCCCTGCCGGTGCGCGGTGCCCACGCAGTCGGCGCCGGTGTCACCGCCGCCGATCACCACGACGTGCTTGCCCGCCGCGTCGATCGGCGATTTCGCCAGCTCGCCCGCGGCGACCCGGTTGGCCGGAGGCAGGTACTCCATCGCCTGGTACACCCCGGGCAGTTCGCGCCCGGGGATCGGCAGGTCCCGCCACGCGGTCGCGCCGCCCGCGAGCACCACCGCGTCGTAGCCCGACCGCAGTTCCTCCGCGGTGATGTCCACGCCGACGTTCACCCCGGTGCGGAATTCGGTGCCCTCCGCGCGCATCTGGTCGAGCCGCCGGTCCAGCCGGTGCTTCTCCATCTTGAACTCGGGAATGCCGTACCGCAGCAGCCCGCCGATCTTGTCGGCCCGCTCGAACACCACGACGTCGTGCCCGGCGCGGGTCAGCTGCTGCGCCGCGGCCAGCCCGGACGGCCCGGACCCGACCACCGCGACCTTCTTGCCGGTGCGGGTCTGCGGGAGCTGCGGCGTGACCCAGCCCTCGTCGAACGCCCGGTCGATGATGGAGATCTCGATGCGCTTGATGCTCACCGGATCGTCGTTGATGCCCAGCACGCACGCGGTCTCGCACGGCGCCGGGCACAGCGTTCCGGTGAACTCCGGGAAGTTGTTGGTCGCGTGCAGCCGTTCGATGGCGTCGCGCCAATCATCCCGCCACACCAGGGTGTTCCACTCCGGGATCAGGTTCCCGAGCGGGCAGCCCTGGTGGCAGAACGGGATGCCGCAGTCCATACAGCGGCTCGCCTGCTTCTCGACCTTGCTGGTCGCGAAGTCCTCGTAGACCTCGCGCCAGTCCTGCAACCGCAGGAACACCGGCCGGGTCGTGGCATTTTCGCGTTTGGTGGTCAGAAAGCCCTTAGGATCAGCCATGAGCGGCCTCCATGATCGCGTCGTTCACGTCCCGGCCGTCGCGTTCGGCGGCAGCCTGTGCGAGCAGGACGCGCTTGTAGTCCTTCGGCATGACCTTGGTGAAGCGTTCGAACGCGGTCTCCCAGTCGGTCAGCAACGCGTGCGCCACCGCCGAATCGGTCTCCACGTAGTGCCGTTCCACCGCGTCGCGCAGGAACTCGTGGTCCTCGTCGTCCAGCGGGTCCAGGTCGACCATCTCGTGGTTGACCCGCAGCGACGACAGGTCGAGCACGTAGGCGACGCCGCCGGACATCCCGGCCGCGAAGTTCCGCCCGGTCGGCCCGAGCACCACGACCCGGCCACCGGTCATGTACTCGCAGCCGTGGTCGCCGACGCCCTCGACGACGGCCAGCGCGCCCGAGTTGCGCACGCAGAACCGCTCGCCGACCTTGCCGCGCAGGAAGATCTCCCCGCTGGTGGCGCCGTAACCGATCACGTTCCCCGCGATGATGTGCTCTTCCGCGGTGATCTGCGCTTCGCGCGGCGGCCGGACGATGAGCCGCCCGCCGGACAGGCCCTTGCCGACGTAGTCGTTGCCGTCGCCGAGCAGCCGCAGGGTGATCCCCTTCGGCACGAACGCGCCGAACGACTGGCCCGCGGTGCCGGTGAAGGTGATGTCGATCGTGTCGTCCGGCAGTCCCTCACCGCCCCAGCGCTTGGTCAGCTCGGAGCCGAGCATGGTGCCGACCGTCCGGTTGACGTTGCGCACCGGCAGTTCCAGCCGCACCTTGTCGCCGGAGTTCAGCGCGCCCTCGGCGAGCTGGATCAGGGTGTTGTCCAGCGCCTTGTCCAGCCCGTGGTCCTGGCCGACCACCTGGTGCCGGGCCGCCCGCGGCTCCAGCTCGGGCACGTGGAAGATCGGCGACAGGTCCAGCCCGGCCGCCTTCCAGTGCTCGACGGCCTTGCGCTTGTCCAGCATCTCCGCGTGCCCGACCGCCTCGGCGATGGACCGGAAACCCAGCTGCGCCAGGTATTCCCGGACCTCCTGGGCGATGAACTCGAAGAAGTTCACCACGTAGTCGGCCTTGCCGCTGAACTTCGCGCGCAGCTTCGGGTTCTGCGTGGCCACGCCGACCGGACAGGTGTCCAGGTGGCACACCCGCATCATGATGCAGCCGGACACGACCAGCGGCGCGGTGGCGAAACCGAACTCCTCGGCGCCGAGCAGCGCCGCGATCATCACGTCCCGGCCGGTCTTGAGCTGACCGTCGGTCTGCACCACGATCCGGTCGCGCAACCGGTTCGCCAGCAGCGTCTGCTGGGTCTCGGCGAGCCCCAGCTCCCACGGGCCGCCCGCGTGCTTGATCGACGAAAGCGGTGACGCGCCGGTGCCGCCGTCGTGCCCGGAGATCAGCACGACGTCCGCGTGCGCCTTGGACACGCCCGCCGCGACCGTGCCGACCCCGACCTCGGACACCAGCTTCACGTGGATCCGCGCCGCCGGGTTGGCGTTCTTCAGATCGTGGATGAGCTGCGCGAGGTCCTCGATCGAGTAGATGTCGTGGTGCGGCGGCGGCGAGATCAGCCCGACGCCCGCGGTGGAGTGCCGCGTCTTGGCGATCCACGGGTACACCTTCGCGCCGGGCAACTGGCCGCCCTCGCCGGGTTTGGCGCCCTGCGCCATCTTGATCTGGATGTCGTCCGCGTTGACCAGGTACTCGCTGGTCACCCCGAACCGTCCACTCGCGACCTGCTTGATCGCGCTGCGCCGCTGGGGATCGTAGAGCCGTTCCGGATCCTCGCCGCCCTCCCCGGTGTTCGACTTCCCGCCGAGCCGGTTCATCGCGATGGCCAGGGTCTGGTGCATCTCCATCGAGATCGAGCCGTAGGAGATCGCGCCGGTGGAGAACCGCTTGACGATCTCGGAAACCGGCTCGACCTCGTCGATCGGCACCGGCGGCCGCTCGCCGACCTTGAAGTCGAACAGGCCCCGCAGGGTCATCAGCTTCGCGGCCTGGTCGTCGACGGACTTGGTGTACTCCTTGAAGATCTCGTACTTCCCGGAGCGGGTGGAGTGCTGCAGCTTGAACACCGTCTGCGGGTTGAACAGGTGCGGTTCACCCTCGCGGCGCCACTGGTAGTCCGCGCCGGTCTCCAGTTCGCGGTGGCTCGCGCGCACCCCGTCGCGCGGGAACGCGCGCCGGTGCCGCTTCGCGACCTCCTCGGCGAGCGTGTCGAAGCCGACGCCGCCGAGCCGGGACGTGGTGCCGGTGAAGCAGGTCTCGATGACCTCCTCGCCGAGCCCGATCGCCTCGAAGATCTGCGCGCCGGTGTAGGAGGCCACAGTGGACACTCCCATCTTGGACATGGTCTTGCGCACGCCCTTGCCCAGCGCCTTGATCAGGTGGCGGGTCGCCTGGTGCCCGTCCACCCCGGGGATCAGGCCGCGGTCGGCCATCTCCTCCACCGTCGCCATCGCCAGGTACGGGTTGACCGCCGCCGCGCCGAAGCCGATCAGCAGCGCGATGTGGTGCACCTCGCGGGCGTCGGCGGCCTCGACCACCAGGCCGACCTGGGTGCGGCTCTTCTCGCGCACCAGGTGGTGGTGCACCGCGCCGGTGAGCAGCAGCGACGGGATCGCCGCGTGCTTCTCGTCGACGCCCCGGTCGGACAGCACGATCAGCCGGGCGCCGTCCTCGATCGCCTCGGACACCTCGGTGCGGATCTCGTCGAGCCGGCGGAGCAGCGCCGCGCCGCCACCGTCCACTTCGTACCGGCCGAGCACGGTCACCGCCTGGAACTCCGGCAGGTCACCGTCGTCGTTGATGTGCACGAGCTTGGCCAGCTCGTCGTTGTCCAGCACCGGGAACGGCAGCACGATCCGGCGGCAGGAGTCCGCGCTCGCGGTGAGCAGGTTCGGCTCGGCGCCGAGCTGGGTGCCCAGCGCGGTCACCAGCTCCTCGCGGATCGCGTCCAGCGGCGGGTTGGTCACCTGGGCGAACAGCTGGGTGAAGTAGTCGAAGATCTGCCGCGAACCGCTGGACAGCGGCGCGAGCGGGGAATCGTTGCCCATCGAGCCGATCGGCTCCGCGCCGGTGCGCGCCATCGGCTCCAGCAGGACGTCGAGTTCCTCTTCGGTGTAGCCGAACGCCTGCTGGCGCCGGACCAGCGAGGCGTGCGTCGGCACCTCGCGCTCCCGCTCGGGCAGCTCCTCCAGATGCAGCAGGCCCGCGTTGACCCAGTCGCCGTAAGGGTGTTCGGCGGCGAGCTCGCCCTTGATCTCCTCGTCGTCGATGATCCGGCCCTCGGCGGTGTCCACCAGGAACATCCGGCCGGGCTCCAGGCGGCCCTTGCGCACGATGCTCGCCTGGTCCAGCTCCAGCACGCCGACCTCGCTGGCCAGCACCACCAGGCCGTCCTCGGTCACCCAGTACCGGGCCGGGCGCAGGCCGTTGCGGTCGAGCACCGCGCCGATCTGGGTGCCGTCGGTGAACGACACCAGCGCGGGGCCGTCCCACGGCTCCATCAGGGTGGAGTGGAACTCGTAGAACGCGCGGCGTTCCGGGTCCATCTCCTCGTGGTTCTCCCAGGCCTCCGGGATCATCATCAGCACCGAATGCGGCAGCGACCGGCCGCCGAGGTGCAGCAGCTCCAGCACCTCGTCGAAGGAGGCGGAGTCGCTGGCGCCGCGGGTGATGATCGGGTAGATCCGCTTGAGCTCGCCCGGAATGAGGTCGCTGTCCAGCATCGACTCGCGGGCGTCCATCCAGTTCCGGTTGCCGCGCAGGGTGTTGATCTCCCCGTTGTGCGCGACGTAGCGGTACGGGTGGGCCAGCGGCCAGGACGGGAACGTGTTCGTGGAGAACCGGGAGTGCACCAGGCCGATCGCGCTGGTGACCCGCTCGTCGGTCAGGTCGGCGAAGAACTTCTCGACCTGCGGCTCGGTGAGCATTCCTTTGTAGACGATGGTGCGCGCGGAGAGGCTGGGGAAGTAGACGTCGTCGTCGACCAGCTCGTGCTCGACGCGCTTGCGTACGCAGAACGCCAGCCGCTCCAGCGCGAGCCCGGTGACCCCGGGTTCGCGGGAGGACAGGAAGAGCTGCGTGAAATGCGGCATGGTGGTCGCCGCCGTCGGGCCGACGTGCTCGGTGTCCACCGGCAGTTCGCGCCACCCGAGGACCTGCATGCCCTCCTCGGCGGCGATCCGCTCGATGGCGCTCATCGCCCGGCCGCGGGCCTTCGTGTCCACCGGCAGGAACGCGGTGCCCACGGCGTACGAACCCGCGTCGGGCAGTTCGAAATCGACCACCTCGCGGAAGAACGCGTCCGGGACCTGGATCAGGATTCCCGCGCCGTCACCGGTTTCCGGCTCGGCCCCTCTTGCCCCGCGGTGTTCCAGGTTGCGCAGCGCGACCAGAGCCTTGCGCACGATCCCGTGGTCGCGGCGACCGGCGAGGTCGGCGACGAAGGCAACGCCGCAGGCGTCGTGCTCGTACTGCTCGTCGTACAAGCCGGCTGACTTGCTCGGATGCTGCGTGTGGCGGGTCACGGCTGGCCGCCTCCCAAGGCGTCGGCGCGGCAAGGGTTCACTCGAAAGGGCAGGTTTCAAGAACCTGGCTAACGGGCTCGCCCTGGCCAGCGATGGTCAGTCGAGAGGGAACCGCGAGACAGCCCGGAACAACTGGGCAGGTGTCATCGCGAGGCCACACGACACTGGGTGGCCGCATCGCGCACGTCTTTG
This sequence comes from Amycolatopsis anabasis, assembly GCF_009765355.1. Classification (GTDB taxonomy): domain Bacteria; phylum Actinomycetota; class Actinomycetes; order Mycobacteriales; family Pseudonocardiaceae; genus Amycolatopsis; species Amycolatopsis anabasis. The sequence goes on from NZ_VTHK01000070.1 coordinate 6,228, forward strand.
TGCAGCGGGGCGCTGGGTACCGGCAACCCTCGGGTGGTGGAAGGACAGCCGGCGCGCACTACTTACTCCCGGGTTCGCCGGGTCTCATGACGATAGTGTGAATTCGCTGTTATCGACATACGTCGACTGCCGCGGGTGGGGAATACCACGTGCCGTTGACTTGGCGCGCCCATGCCCACATCGCGGACGCGCGGGTCCGCGCGTGTGCCCGTGGTAGCGGCTCTGAACAGGGAAAACGTGGACTGGTCCGCCGTCGGCGCACGCTACGGCGTTGCCCGATCGCTGGCAAGACCAGGGTGCGGATCGCCATCCGGACCGGTCTCCGGAAACCCCCGAACGGCAGAGCGACACCCGGAAATCCGGTACCCAGGGTGATCATCTATTACACGTTCGGCGGTCAATCAAAGCCGCAAAACGGGCAAAGCGGGCACAAGATCACCGAGTGTGCTCGATAACCTTCGGCGAACAATTCGGTCGACGGAAGATGACGGTGATCATTGTTCCAGGTCAGGAGGGGTGTCGCCGCGCGGTGTGCCTGCGCAGCTCGGTCGCATCGGGATCGATTCCGGATGCGCGCGAAGCGGAAGCGGGTGGTCGTGGGGGCCGGGGAGGCGGAAACGTGCGGTTGCCTTCTCGAGTGGGTCGTGAGTGTTTAGGACGGTTAGAACCGGTCCAAACACTCACGACTCCACGAATTTTCCGCCGAATCAATTCCGGACCGGAAATCTGGCGACGGGTGAAACAATCCCCAGCCCCAGTGCCCGCCCGGGATCAGGCGGCGATCGTCGCCACCGGCTTCTCGCCGAGTGCCGCGCGACCGAGATCGGAGATCAGCGCCGGTACCCGCTCGCCCGGGCGACCCGCTCGAGCCGGTACGACCAGGCCGCCCTTGGCGAGACGGTGTGCGGTCGTCTGGTCACAGCAAGCGAGCCCGTCGATGAACAGGTCGGGTTCGCAGCTGCAGGTGATTTCGGCTTTACCCAGCGCCACCGCGCGAAGGGTGGCGCGTTCTCGATGATTCAGTTCCACGTCCTCGTGAGGCATGTCTGCCTCCTTCCGATGCCCCCAATTGAAACTCATCGCACCGACAGTTTCCGGGAGCGTGTGCGGAATGTCTCGTGGTTTTCGTGAAGATAGGGGTAGCGCCCGGGAACCTTTGGGGTAATTACCTGTTCAGGCTAAGGGTCACCCCTGGATCGTCACGTCTCCCAGCGTGCTGAAGTGGGCCGCGACCCGGGAGCCGGGGGTGACCTCGACCGCATCGGTCATCCCACCGGTGAGCACGAGCCAGCCCGGTTCGAGGGCGAGGCCGCGCTCGGCCAGCAGGTTCGCGGCCAGCGCGAGCGCCTCGGCGGGGTGGCCCAGCACAGCGGCTCCGGTCGCGCTGTCCACCACGGCCCCGTCCACTTCGAGCAGGCATGCCTCCAGGGCGAGGTCGAGGTCGTGGGGATGGCGGGCGATCGTGCCGGTGCCGAACAGGCCGGAGGAGGCGTTGTCGGCCACCACGTCCGGCAGGTCGAAGCGGAATTCGGTGAACCGGCTGTCGATGATCTCCACCCCGCCGTGGACGGCCTCGACGGCGGCCAGCGCGGTCGCCGCGGTGACCCCCGGACCGGCCAGGCGCTTGCCCAGGACGAACACGATCTCCGGTTCGGCGCGCGGGTGGATGAGCCGGGTGCGGGGGAGCGGGGTGCCCGCCGGGAGGACCATCGCGTCGGTCAGCCAGGCGACGATCGGCCGGTCGACGCCCATCCGTTCCCGCTTCGCGCGCGAGGTGAGCCCCAGCTTGACGCCGATCAGCCGCTCGCCGCGGGCCAGCCTGCGGCGGAGGGCCTCGTCCTGGACGGCGTAGGCGGTGCGCAGGTCGAGCGCGGGCCAGTCGTCGGTGAGCTTGCCGCGTGCGGTGGCGTCGTGTTCGGCGGTCAGCAGCGCCTCGGCCGCCTGGTCGACGTTCATGCCCGCGCCCCTTTCGTGCCGAAGACGGCGGTCACGCTGCCGAGCCCGGCGACGGTCGCGACCACGGTGTCGCCTGGCTGGAGCGGGATCGCCCGGGTCATGGAGCCGGGCAGCACGACGTGCCCGGGTTCGAGGTCGATGCCCAGCGGGCCGACCGTGTTCGCCAGCCAGACCAGCGCGTTGAGCGGCGAACCGAGCACCGCGCCCCCGGCGCCGGTCGCGGCGAGTTCGCCGTTGGTGTGCAGCGTGCACCCGGCGAGCCGCAAGTCCAAGGAAACCGCGGACAACAAGGTCGGGCGGCTGCCGAGGACCACGCCGCCGGAGGACGCGTTGTCGGCGACGGTGTCCACGATGGAGATCTTCCAGTCCCGGATCCGCGAATCCACGATCTCCAGGGCGGGCAGCACGAAGTCGACCGCGCGGACCGCGTCGGCGACGGTCACCCCGGGGCCGGAGAGCCGCTTGCCGAGCACGAACGCGATCTCCGGTTCGATCCGCGGCTGCAGGAACGAGCCGGCGGGGATCGGATCGTGCTCGAGGTGGAACATCTCGCCGAGCAGGTGGCCGTAGTCCGGCTGGTCGACGCCCATCTGCCGCTGCATCGCCGCGGACGCCAAGCCGACCTTGTGCCCCTTGACCGCGTCGCCGTCCGCGGTCCACGCCCGGACCTGCTCCTGCTGGATCCGGTACGCGTCGGTCAACGTGGCGTCCGGATGCGTCGCGATCACCGGCTCGGTGGGCGTACCGGTCTTGTACGCATCCAGCAGCCGCGCGGCCACCGCATGCACCGCATTGGCGTCCATACCGCTGAACTTTCGTCGCCGCCCACTTCACCCGCAAGCCCCCCGTCCCGCTCACCGGCACACGGGTCGGCGCGGCGACGGCCGCCTTCCGTGCCGCGGGAGGAGCGGAAGGCGGCCCGTGCCGCACGCGCGGGTCTACTTCTGGTGGGGTGCGGTGTAGTCCTTGGCATCGGCGGCTTCGAAGAGGGGTTTCACGTAGCGCATACCGCCGTCGGCGGAGGCGTCCGGGGTGGCCACGTAGACCTGCCGGGTGGCGGGGTGGCCCGGCTTGGAGAAGTCCAGGGCGGCGACCAGGTCGCCGGTGTTCGCCGAGGTGGTCTGCTTGAGTGCCGCCTGGATGCCGTCGCGGGTCAGGTCCTTGTTCGCGCAGGCCTGCCGCAGCACCGCGCCCCACACCTCGGCGACCGCGTATCCGTAGTGGACACCGGCGTTCGGGGGTTCGGGGAATCCCGCCGACTTGTACTTGGAGGCGACTTCCTTCGCCTTGGGGATGTCCGCGGAGAACGGCACGCTGCTGGCCACCACGAACAGTTTGTCCAGCGCGCCCGCCGCCGGGCCGTTGTGCAGCACGGGATCGAACACCGGGTTGTTGCCGAGCACGTCCACGTTCAGGCCGAGCGCCTTGTTGGCGGCCAGGGCGGAACCGGTCTGCGTCGGCGAGGTGGTCAGCAGGATCGCCTTGACGCCCTCGCCCTTCAGGCCGGTGACGATATTGGTCAGATCGTTGTCCGACGAGGTGATCTTGACTTCCTTCAGCTTCAGATTGTGCTTCTGCGCGTAGTAGCGCGCGCCGCGCAAACCGTTCGCGCCGTATTCACCGTCGATGTAGATGTGCCCGATCGCGTCGCCGTCGGCGATCTTTCCCTGCTCCCGCAAATAGGACAGGCCGTCGATCATTTCCACGTCGTACGTGGTGCCGACGATCATCACGTACGGATTGTCGAGCAGTTCCGAAGACCAGGACGCCGGGGTCGTGGTCACCTTGTCCGCCACCAGGTTCTGCTTCAGCGCCGCCATGATCGGCGAGCCGACCAGCTGCACGAAACCGAGCACCTTGGGCTCGAGCTGCGGGTACAGCGTCTTCGCGGTGTCCGCCTTGTACCCGTGGTCCACGACCTCCAGCCGCACCTTGCGGCCGCAGGCCCCGCCCGCCGCGTTGAAATCCTTCGCCCACAACTCGTTGCCGTGCGTGATTCCGGTCGACAGATTCTTGAACGCCCCCGTTTTGTCGGTCATCGCGCCCAGCACGATCTCGCTGTCGGTCACTCCTATTCCGGTCTTGACCCCCGCGTTGTCGCCCCCCGAATTCCCGGAACTCCCTTTCGTGCTGCACGCGGAAAGGACGAGCGCGGCGGCGAGCACCATCACCGCCAAACCAGAACTTTTCATGACTTCTCTTCCTCTCGGGGGTTTCTTCCACGGGCGCGGCCGGAACCGCGCATCCGGCCCGTGATCCTGCGGCCTATCGCCGCGAGGCCCCCGGGTTCGAACAGCACGACGAGGATGATCGCCGCGCCGTACACGAACGAGCTGATCAGGATCGGAGTGACCGCGCCGTCACCGGTGCCGGTGAACCAGCCCAGTTCGGTGGAGTAGAGCGAAAGCACCTGCGGCAGCCCGTTCACCACGAGCGCGCCGACCAGCGCGCCGGGCACCGAACCGAGCCCGCCGATGATCACCATGGCGAGGAACGCGATCGAGGTGTTGATGCCGTAGGTGCCGAACTCGCTCTCGTCCGGTTTCAGAATGTCGAACCACAGCACGGTCATCACCCCGGCCAGGCCCGCGTACGCCGAGGACACCGCGAACGCGCCCGCCTTCGCCCGGGCCACGTTGACCCCCATCACCGCGGCCGCCGCCTCGTTGTCCCGGACCGCCCGCCACGCCCGGCCGACCCGGCCGCGGACCGCGCCGCGGGCGATCACCAGGGCGATCAGCGTGAGCAGCAGGAACAGGTACCAGATCCGCTCGGCCTGGCGCAGCGGCACGCCGAGCACCGAGATCTCCGGGCCCGCGTTGGAGAACGGGAAACCGAACAGCGTGAACTGCGCCGGGGCGCGACCGGTCGAGGTGCCACCGGTCAGCTCGTCCGCCGACTGTCCGAAGTAGAGTCCGAGGAACACCAGGGAAAGCGACGCGACCCCGAGGTAGATTCCGCGCAACCGCCCGGAAACCGGGGCGAAGGCCAGCCCGAGCAACGCGGTGATCACCACGGCGCCGACCAGGGACAGCCCGGGGTCCAGGCCGAACCCGACCACCCGCGGATCATCGGTGGGCCCGGCGAGCACGCTGTACGCCGTGCCCCCGGCGAGCAGGAAGAACGCGTGCGCGAGGGAGAGCTGCCCGGCCTGCCCGACCAGCATGGTCAGCCCGATCGCGCCCACCGCGCCGATCATCGTGTACTGGCCCGCCTTCAGCCACGCGGCGTCGACGTAGAGCGGCAACGCCAGCAGCACCAGCAGCAGCGCGAGCCAGGCGAGGATCCGCAGCACCCGCAGCGGCTCCCACCGGGTCACCAGGCGCACCGCGGAAGGAGAGTCCACAGTGGCTTCAGACACGGGTGCTCTCCCTGGTTCCGAACAGCCCCGATGGCCGGATCACCAGGACCAAGAGCATCACCAGGAAGACCGCGCTCTTGGAGAAGTCGAACGAGATGTACTGCGCGGACAGCGCTTCCGCGAGCCCGACGACCAGTCCGCCGACGACCGCGCCCGCGCACGAGTCCAGCCCGCCGAGGATCGCGGCCGGGAACGCCGCCAGCGCGAGGGAATGCGTGCCCCGGGAAAGCCCCGCGCCGGAGAAATCCTGGGTGGCCAGGAACAGCACCGCGACCCCGGCGAGCACGCCGGCCACCAGCCACGCGGTCGCGGTGACCCGCGAGGACCGGATGCCCATCAACGCGGCGGCCTCCCGGTTCTCCGCCTGCGCCCGCATCGCCACGCCCCAGTCGGAGTACTTGAACGCCAGGGAGAACGCGGTGATCAGCACCGCCGCCACGCCGAGCGCGACCAGATGCGTCCGGAACAGCGTGATGCCGCCGAGCTGGAACGGCTGCGCGTCCCACGCCTCACCGATGAACGGCAGCGTGACCCCGAGCCGCCGCACGATCTCCTCGGTGACGATCACGTCCACGCCGATGGTGAGCAGCGCGAGGCTGTTCGGATCCGCCAGCCGGGACCGCGACAGCAGCAGCCGTTCCACCAGCAGCGCGAGCACGCCCGCGCTCACGATGCCGACCAGCGAAGCGCCCAGCCAGCCGAGCGATTCGCGGGTGACCACGACCAGGTAGCCGCCGAAGAGCACGAGCGAGCCGTGCGCGAAGTTGATCACTTCGGTGGCTTTGAAGATCACGACGAAACCCAGTGCCAGCAAGGCGAATACCGCGCCCTTGCCGAGTCCGTTCACCACCAGCTGGAGAAAGGTGTTCATGCGGCCTCCGTGCCGAGGTACGCCCTGATGACCCCGGGATCGGCCTGCACCTCGTGGGGCGGGCCGTCCGCGATCCGCTTGCCGAAGTCGAGCACGGTGACCCGATCGGCGATCCCCATGACCAGCCCCATGTCGTGTTCCACCAGCAGGATCGAGATGCCCAGCTCGTCGCGGACCTCCCGGATCGTGGTGGCCAGCTCCGCGGTCTCCGGCGCGTTCATCCCGGCCGCGGGTTCGTCCAGCAGCAGCAGTTTCGGCTCGACGGCCAGCGCCCGCGCGATGTCGACGCGTTTCACCGCGCCGTACGGCAGCGCGCCGACGGGGGAGTGCACCAGGTGCCCGATCCCCAGGAAGTCGCAGATCTCGGCGGCCCGGGCGGCGTGCTTGCGTTCCTCGCGCACGGTCCACGGCAACCGCAGGCCGCAGGACAGGAAGCCGCCGCGGGTGAGCGCGTGCCGCCCGAGCAGCACGTTGTCCAGCACCGTCGAGGCGTGCGACAGCGCGGCGTTCTGGAACGCGCGGCCCACACCGAGCGCGGCCAGCCGGTGCGCGCGCAGCCCGGTCAGCTCGGTCGCACCGAGCAGCACCCGCCCGGAATCGGCCCGGTACAGCCCGCTGATCACGTTGAAACAACTGGACTTCCCGGCCCCGTTCGGGCCGATCAGCGCGTGCAGCGATCCCGGGCGCACGGTGAACGAAACCCCGTCGAGCGCGTGGATCCCGCCGAAACTCAGGGTGATGCCGTCCACCCTGAGTTCCGGCACCGCGTCGGCGGTCATCCCGCCCACCTCGACAGGCCGTGCGCCCGGGATCGGTGTACCTCGGCGAGGCGGGCCTCCTCCTCCGCGGTGGCCTGGGATTCCGCGTGCCCGCCCAGGTACAGGCGCTGCACTTCGGAACTTCCGGCCAGTTCGGCGGTCGTCCCGGCCAGGGCGACCCGGCCGACCTCGAACACCACCGCGTGATCGGCGACCCGCAGCGCCATCACCGCGTTCTGCTCCACGAGCACGACCGCGGTGCCCTGAGCGTGAATCTCGGAGATGATGTCGCCGATGCGCTCCACCATCTTCGGCGCCAACCCCAGTGAAGGTTCGTCCAGCAGCAGCAGTTTCGGCCCGGACATCAGCGCCCGGCCGATCGCGAGCATTTGCTGTTCACCCCCAGAGAGCAGCCCCGCTCGCTGCTTGGCGCGTTCGGCCAGCACCGGGAACAACTCGTGCACCCGGCGTTTGGCCGCGGCGCGCCCGGTGGCCGAACGGGCGCCGATGCCGCCGGCACGCAGGTTCTCCTCGACGGTCATCCGCGCGAAGATCTGCCTGCCTTCCGGCACCCCGCCGACCCCGAGCCGGACGATGGCCGCCGGATCGAGCCGGGCGATCGACGTGCCGTCGTAGCGCACGTCGCCGCCGGACACCGCCCCGCGGTGCATCCGGAGCGTGCCGGAAATCGCGCGCAACAGGGTCGACTTCCCGGCCCCGTTGCTGCCCAGCACGGCCAGTACCCCGCCTTCGGGCACCTCCAGATCGATGCCGTGCAGGGCCGCGACCGAACGGCCGTAGCGGACGTGCAGATCCCGCACGCTCAACACGGTCGTTCTCCGCGCTCGGCCAAGACGTCCTCCACTTGTGTGACATGAGTCACGCTCAGTGGCGGCAATCCTGAATCTGAACCGGACAAACGGCAACCCCCACCTGGAGAGGTGCCAGAAAAGGTTAAGGCTCCGTGACCGATACGAACCGCGCTCAGTTGAGCGCCTTCCGTCAACATGTCGGCCCGCGCGGGGGCCGTTCGTCGTACGGATGATCCCCGAGAAGGAAGGAAGGCACCGTGACGCTGATCGTCGCCGGGAAGGTATACGTCAATCCGCCGGAGCGGGACCGGTTTGTCGAAGGGCACCGCTCGATCGTCGAGCAGGCGCGCGAGTATCCGGGCTGCCTGGACCTGTCGATCTCCCCGGACCCGCTCGATCCGGGCCGGGTGAACATCTTCGAGTACTGGGAATCGAAGGAGCGGCTGGACGCCTGGCGCGCGATCTCGCCGCGGCCCTCGGTCGCCATCGGCATCGAGGACGACCAGGTGCTCAAGCACGAGATCGCCGCCTCCGGGCCGCCCTTCGACTGACCCGGCCGCCCGCTCAGAGGAGTCCGGCCTCGCTGGCCTTGCCGATCGCCTCGACCCGGTTGCGCGCGCCGAGCTTGTGCAGCGCGGACTGCAGGTAGGTCTTGACCGTGTTGCGCGCCAGCCCGGTGGACTCGGCGATCTCCGGGTTCGTCTGGCCCTGCGCGGCGAACCGGAGCACCTCGTACTCCCGCCGGGTCAGGCCGCTGCGGGACAGCGCGTCGGACCGTTGCCCGGTGTCCGGCAAGATCCGCGGGTCGACCACCTTCTCGCCGCGCAGCACCCGCCGCAGCCCGGCGACCAGATCGGTCCCGGCGACGTCCTTGAGCAGGCATCCGTTCGCGCCCGCGTCGAGCGCGGCGACCACGCCGAGGTGGTCACCGTGCGCGGTGAACACGACGATCCGCACCGCGGGCCGCACCTGCCGCAAACCGGCGATCACCTCGGGCGCGAGCATGTCCGGCAGCCGCAGGTCGAGCAGGATCAGATCGGGGTCGAGTTCGGCGACGCGCTGGATCGCGGTCCGGCCGGACTCGGCGGAGCCGACCAGTTTCAGCGAGGGATCCGAGCGCAGCAGCAGGGTGACGCCGTCGCGGACGACCGGGTGGTCGTCGACCACCATGACCTTGGTCGTCATGAGGAGGCGACTTCCGGCACCCAGGCACGCAGCGTGCACCCGTCGTCCTCGTCCCGGACCAGGCTGACCCGCCCGCCGAGCCGGGCCGCGCGTTCGGCGAGCGTGCGCAGGCCCATCCCGGTGCCCGGGGCGTCCTCGGCCGGCTTCCCGGTGCCGTCGTCGGCGACGACCACCTGCACTCCGTCCTCACTCGGCCCGACGCTGACCACCACGGAGAACGCCCGCGCGTGCTTCTCCACGTTGAGCAGGCCCTCCCGGACCGCGGCGACGAGCAGCGCGGTCCGCTCGGCGTCCAGCGGCCGCACCGGCGCGAGCTGGACGAACCGGGCCGGCACCCCGCACCGCGCCTCGAACGACCGGCAGTGCTCGGCGATCTCGACCGGCAGCGCGCGTTCCGGGCTGGATTCCGACAGCGCGAGCAGCGATTCGCGCAGCGCGCTCGAGGCCGCCGAGACATCGCCTTCCAGCCGTCGCAGCCGGGATTCCAGCGCCGGGTTGTCCTGGATGTCCTCGTGCAGGTTGCGCACCTGCACGCCGATGGAGAACAGCAGCGCGCCGACCGAATCGTGCAGCGCGCTCTGCATCCGCTGCCGCTCGGCGGACACCGCGTTCTCCCGGGTGGATTCGGCCACCCCGGCCAGCCGCAGCGCGGTGGCCGCGTGCTCGGCGATGCCCTCGAGCGTCTGCACCGCGCTGTCCCCGAAGTTCGCGGTCTCCCGCATCGCCGCGTATGCGATGGCGATGGTCTTCGCCTCGGGCCCGTCGCGGCTGATGATCGGCACCGCGACCATCGCGGACAGGCCCTCGCCGCGGACCTGCGCGTCGAACTGGTGCGTGATGGTCTTCGAGCTGACGTAGTCGGTGACCCGGACCGGTTCGCCGAGTGCGACCACCCGGCCGCCCACGCCCTGCCCCATCGGGACCCGCAGGTTCTGCAACGCGTTCGTCCGGTTGCCCGCGATCCAGCGGATCACGCCCCGGTTCTCCTCGTCGATCTCGGCCACGAAACCGGCGTTCACGCCGATGGAGTCGCGAATCAGGCGCGCGGTGCCGTGCAGCGCGGCCACCCGGTCGAGCGTGCCGAGCAGTCCCTCGCGCTCGCGCAGCAGCCGGTCGAGTGCGTTGCTCTGCTCGACGGCTCGTTCCGCCGCGACATTGTGCTCTGTCGCCACCGTCACACTTTGGCACACCCGGCGTGATCCGGACATACCCGTGTGGAGAGGCCCTGCCCCGGCGAAGTCTTGATCGGTTGTCTTCAATGGGAGGGTGCGCGATGAATTCCGGCAGCGGCTGACCGAGCGGATGAGCGGTGCGGTCGCCTTCGACGCCGGCACCCGGGCGTTGTACACGACCGACGCCTCGAACTACCGGCACGCCCCGCTCGGGGTGGTGCTGCCGAGGACCGTGGACGACGTGGTGGCCGCGGTGGCCACCTGCGCGGAGTTCGGCGTGCCGGTGATCGCCCGCGGCGGGGGCACCAGCGTGGCCGGGAACTCCTGCGGCCCGGGGCTGGTCCTGGACACCTCCCGCCATCTGGCCGGGGTGCGGGAGCTGGATCCGGTGGCGCGGACGGTCCGGGTCGCGCCGGGCACCGTGCTCGACGACCTGCAGGCCCTGGCCTTACCGCACGGCCTGCGGTACGGGCCGGACCCGTCGACGCACAGCCGCTGCACGATCGGCGGGATGATCGGGAACAACGCGTGCGGTTCGCATTCGGTCGCCTGGGGCCGGACCGCGGACACCGTCGACCAGCTCGAGGTGCTCCTCTACGACGGGACCCGGCTGACCGCCGGGCCGACCACACCGTCCGAAGTGGACGCTCGGGCGGCCCGGCCCGGCACCGAGGGCCGGGTGTACGCGGCGCTGCGCGATCTGGTGCGGGACAACCTGTCGCTGCTGCGCACCGAGCTGTCCACCTGGCCGCGCCGGGTTTCCGGGTACGGGCTGGAGCACCTGCTGCCGGAGAACGGTTTCGATCTGGCCAAGGCGCTGGTGGGCAGCGAGGGCACCTGCGTCACCGTGCTCGACGCGCGGCTGCGGCTGGCCGAGCTGCCGCGCCACCGCGTGCTGGCGGTGCTCGGCTTCGCCTCGGACATCGCGGCGGCCGACGCTGTTCCGGCGATCCTGCCGTGGTCGCCGCTCACGGTCGAGGGCGTGGACTCCGATCTCGTGGCGCTGCTCGGGACTTCGAGCGCCGCGGCCGACCTTCCGCCCGGCGGCGCCTGGCTCTTCGTGGAACTGGGCGGCGACGAACCCGCCGAGGCGGAGCAGCGCGCGCGGGACCTGGCCCGCGCGGTCGCCGACCACCTGACCGGGCATCTCGTGCTCGCCGATCCGGCCGCGCAGCGCCGGTTGTGGCGGATCCGGGAGGAGGGCGCCGGGCTGGCGACCAGGCTGGCCGACGGCTCGGAGGCGTGGCCCGGCTGGGAGGACGCGGCGGTCCCGCCCGAGCGGCTCGGCTCGTACCTGCGCGGATTCAAGGAGCTGATGGCCGAGCACGGGCGGCAGAGCGTGGTCTACGGCCACTACGGCGAGGGCTGCCTGCACATGCGGCTCGACTTCGATCTGCTGTCCGGACCCGGGCAGGCGGGGTTCCGGTCGTTCCTGGAGCAGGCCGCGGATCTGGTCGCCGCCCACGGTGGCTCGCTGTCCGGCGAGCACGGGGACGGGCAGGCCCGGTCCGAACTGCTGCCGCGGATGTACCGCCCGGAGATCCTGGACCTGTTCCGCCGGTTCAAGGCGATCTTCGATCCGGACGGGCGGATGAACCCCGGGATCCTGGTCGATCCCCGGCCGATCGACGCGGATCTGCGCGTCCGCCGGGCGCCCGAGGCGATCGAATCGGTGACCTTCCTCGGGTATCCGGAGGACCACGGCAGTTTCGGCGAGGCGATGCGCCGGTGCGTCGGCGTCGGCAAATGCCGCAACACCACCGGTGGCGGTGTGATGTGCCCGAGTTATCGGGCGACCCGCGAGGAGAAGCATTCGACGCGGGGCCGCGCCCACCTGCTCGCCGAGATGATCAACGGCGAGCTGATCACCGACGGCTGGCGGTCCGAGGAGGTCCGCGAGGCGCTGGATCTCTGCCTGTCCTGCAAGGGCTGCCTGTCCGACTGTCCGGTGGATGTCGACATGGCGACCTACAAGTCGGAGTTTTTCCACCAGCACTACCGCGGACGGTTGCGGCCCGCCGCGCACTATTCGATGGGGTGGCTGCCGTTGTGGCTGCGCCTGGCCGCGGTGGCCCCGGGCGCGGCGAACGCGGTCATGCGCCGCCCGCGGCTCGCGTCCCTGCTCAAACGTGCCGGGGGGATCGCGCCGGAACGCGCCTTGCCGGTGTTCGCGCCGAAGCCGTTCACGCGTTCGCGCGCGGATCTGCGGCGCTGGGGCGGGTCCGGCGGGAAACCCGTGTTGCTGTGGCCGGATTCCTTCAACAACTACTTCACCCCGGGGGTGCTGGAAGCGGCGACCGAGGTGCTCACCGCCGCGGGGTTCGACGTCGTCCTGCCGGATCGCGGCGTGTGCTGCGGGCTGACCTGGGTGTCGACCGGTCAGCTCGGCGTCGCCCGCCGGGTTTTGCGCCGCACGTTGTCGGTGCTGCGTCCCTATCTCGACGCGGGTTACCAGGTGGTCGGCCTGGAACCGAGTTGCACGGCTTTGTTCCGGGGTGATCTCGCGAGCCTGCTGCCCGGGGACCCGGCCGCGAAACTGCTCGCCGAGCGCACGCGAACTTTTGCCGAACTGCTTGCCCATTCGCCATTGTCATTGCGCACACTCGGTATTGACGCCATCACTCAGGTGCACTGCCACCAACACGCGGTGCTCGGTTTCGCTGAGGACGAAAAACTGCTCGCGCAGGCCGGTATTCGAAACGTGACCCTGGATTCGGGGTGTTGCGGGCTGGCCGGCAACTTCGGCTTCGAACGCGGCCACTACGCGGTGTCCGTGGCCTGCGCCGAAGACCGCCTGCTACCGGCGATTCGCGAAGCCGCACCGGAAACTTTGGTCATCTCGGACGGTTTCAGCTGCCGCACCCAGATCGACCAGGAGTCGGCGCGTACGGCGGTTCATCTGGCGGAAGTCGTCCGGCGCGCCTTGCCTTGGAAAACGTGATCGCGCACACAGACGCGGATCTTATTGGCACCGCCGATCACGCACCGCTACGATCGAAACCGTGATCACTCCTGCCCACGCTTCTGTCGTGTACTGAAGGACGTCGCTGGGGGCTGGCGGGGGAATTTCAGCCAGCGGATTTTTCAGCGTGGTCGCACGCTGCCTTCGAAGAGCATCGGTGAACCGCCCGGGGGACCGGGCACCTGCGGGAACGGAATTTATGACTACCTCTGAAATGAGAGCGGGCGCGGAGCCTTCGGCCACCGACAAGCTCGACAGCGGCGTCCTCAAGGTCGCCGCTGTCGTCGTACTCGGCACCGTCATGGCCATTCTGGACACGACGGTCGTCAACGTCGCGCTCCAGGCGCTGACCATCGAGTTCAAGACGTCGCTCGACACCATCCAGTGGGTCGCGACCGGTTACATGCTGGCGCTGGCGACGGTCATCCCGGTGACCGGCTGGGCCTCGGACCGGTTCGGCACCAAGCGGTTGTACATGCTGGCGATCTTCCTGTTCCTGGTGGGCTCGGTGCTCGCCGGGCTGGCGTGGAACATCGAGTCGCTGATCATCTTCCGCGTGCTGCAGGGCCTGGGTGGTGGCATGTTGATGCCCGCCGGAATGACCATCCTGACCAAGGCGGCCGGGCCGCAGCGGGTCGGCCGGGTGATGGCCGTGCTCGGGGTGCCGATGCTGCTCGGCCCGATCGGCGGCCCGATCCTCGGTGGCTGGCTGGTCGACTCGGTGAGCTGGCGCTGGATCTTCTACATCAACGTGCCGCTCGGCGCGGTCGCGCTGTTCCTCGCCTGGCGGCTGCTGCCGCGGGACAAGCCGGAGCCGGCGGAACGGTTCGACGTGCTGGGCATGCTGCTGCTGTCCCCGGGGCTCGCGCTGCTGATCTACGGCGTGTCGAACATCCCGAGCGCCGGTGGGGTGGGCGCGACCGAGGTGTGGCTCCCGGTCGTCGCCGGGGTGGCGCTGATCGCCGGATTCATCGCCCGCGCCTCGCGGATCGAGAACCCGCTGGTCGACCTGAGCCTGTTCAAAGACCGCACGTTCTCGGTCGCGATGCTGACCATGGCGTTCTTCGCGGTGTCCTTCTTCGGCGCGATGTTCCTGTTCCCGACCTACTTCCTGCTGGTGCGCGGGGAGACCGCCCTGCAGGCGGGTCTGCTGCTGGCCCCGCAGGGCCTGGGCGCGATGATCACCATGCCGATCGCCGGCCGCCTGGCCGACAAGATGGGTGCGGGCAAGGTGGTCCTGCCCGGGATGGTGCTGATCCTCGCCGGGCTGGTGGTGTTCACCCAGATCGGCGCGGACACCCCGTACTGGCAGCTGCTGGGCGCCCTCTTCGTGATGGGGCTGGGCATGGGCTCGACCATGATGCCGATCATGTCCGCGGCCCTGCAGACCCTGACCCGCAAGAAGGTCGCCCGGGCGTCGACCGCCGCGAACATCGTCCAGCAGACCGCCGGCGCGGTCGGCACCGCGATCATGTCGATCATCCTGGCCGGCCTGCTCGCCGGGAAGTTCGGCGTTCCGACCAGTCAGGGCCAGCTCGCCGCGACCGCGGCGACGATGAACCCGCAGACCCACGACGCGGCCGCCGTCGCCGCGGCCGACTCGTTCGCGTCCACGTTCGTCTGGGCCCTGGTGCTGATCGCGGTGTGCCTGATTCCGGCCCTGTTCCTGCCGCGGCGCCCACCGGCGCCGCCGGCCGCGGACGAGGCCGGCGAAGAAGAGGCCGCCCCGGTCATGCTCGCGCACTGACCCCGGTTCTCCGCTGACCCGCCTCGGCCTTTCCGGCCGGGGCGGGTCTTTCTTCGCGTGGTGACCGGGATCGGCGGGGCCGTGAATTGTTCCAGGACCGGACCACTCAGGACCGTGCCAGCACCGCCCGCGCCGCGTTGTGCCCGGGAATCCCGCTGACCCCGCCCCCGCGAATCGCCCCGGCCCCGCAGACGAAAATCCGATCATGCTCGGTCTCCACCCCCCAGGTGCCCGCGCGATCATCCTCGGCGAACGGCCAGGACAAATCCCCGTGAAAGATGTGCCCGCCGGGCATTCCCAGTTCCGCCTCCAGATCCACCGGTGATTTCGCCTCGAGGCACGGCCGCCCTTCCCCGTCGAGCCACAGGCACTCCTCCACCGGCTCCGCCAGCACGGCGTTCAACGAGGCCAAGGTCGCCCGCAGCGCGACCGCCTTGACTTCGTCGTTCCGTCCGGCGAACAACCTGCCCGGCATGTGCAGCCCGAACAAGGTCAACGTCTGCGCGCCCGCCGCACGCTCCCGCGCCCCCAGGATCGACGGATCGGTCAGCGAGTGGCAGTAGATCTCGCACGGCGGCACCGACGGAACCTCACCGCGAGCCGCCTCCGCATAAGCCCTCGCCAGCTGCGCGTAGCCCTCATTGACGTGGAACGTCCCGCCGAACGCGGTTTCCGGAGGGACCGGCGAATCCCGCAACCGGGGCAACCGCTGCAACACCATGTTCACCTTCAACTGCGCCCCCTCCGGCGACGGAACCGAGGTTCCCGGGCCGAGCAATCCCGCCAGCACCCGGGGCGCCACATTCGCCAGCACGAACCGGCCACCGGCCACCCGTTCCACTTCGCCGTGCCGATACCGGACCTCCCCATCCGGGTCGACCGAGAACACCTCCGCACCCGTCACCAATTCCGCCCCGGCCGCGCGCGCCGCGTGTTCCAGCGCCCCGCTGACCGCGCCCATCCCGCCGACCGGGACATCCCAATCCCCGGTCCCGTTCCCGATCACGTGATAAAGCAGGCACCGGTTCTGCCGCAATTCCGGATCGTGGGCGTCGGCGAACGTCCCGATCAATCCGTCCGTCAGCACGGTTCCGCGCACGGTGTCGTCGGCGAACAGTTCCTCCAGCGCCACTCCGAGGGGCTCCTCGAACAGCATCCGCCACGCCCGCTCGTCGTCGATCAACGCCCGGAACTCCCGCCGACTCACGAGTGGTTCGGTCAGCGAAGCGAAGCACCGCCGCCCCACCCGTCCGGTCAGCTCGGCGAACTCCCGCCACGCGGGCGCGTCCCGCGGCGCGACCGGCGGGTGGAACGCGGTCGGCCGCTTCCGCAATTCCACCCGCAACCCCAGCTCCGACACGATCTTCTTCGGCAGCAGGCTGACCAGGTACGAATACCGCGACAACCGGACGTCGACCCCGGAGAACGCCCGGGACGAAACCGCCGCGCCGCCGAGCACCTCCCGCCGCTCCAGCACCACCACGGACAACCCGGCCCCGGCGAGATAACTCGCCGCCACCAGCCCGTTGTGCCCGCCGCCCACGATGACCACGTCGTACCGATCACTCATCCCGGCACGGTACGTCGCGGGGCCAATGGAGTCGACGTCCGGCCGCGCACCGGGCAGGCTGTGGATCATGCGCGTGATCGTGATCGGCTCGGGAATCGCCGGGGCCGCCACCGCCTACCACCTCGCCCGCCGCGGAGCCGAGGTCGTCGTCGTGGATTCCGAGCGACCGGGGATGGCGACCGCCGCCGGTGCGGGCATCGTCTCCCCCTGGACCAGCCGCCGTTCAGGTGCCGAATACCGGCTCGCCGCCCGCGCCGCGGCCTACTACCCGGAACTGGTCGCCCGGCTCGCCGAGGACGGGCAGCGGGACACCTCCTACGAGGTCATCGGCGGGATGGTCGTCTCCGCCGACGAGGACGAACTCGCCGACGCGCGGCGCCGGGCCGAGACCCGGGCCCAGCGCGAGCCCACCGCGGGCGAAGTCCGGCGCCTCGATCCGGCCCAGGCCCGCGAACTCTTCCCGCCCCTGGCTCCCGAACTGGGCGCGGTCCATGTCTCCGGCGCCGCCCGCGTCGACGGCCGCCGCTTCCGCGAAGCCCTGCTCGCCGCGGCCGCCGTCCGCGGCGCCGAGCACCGGACGGGCCGCGCCGAACTCACCGGACGCGGCGCCCGCGTGGACGGCGATCCGCTCGACGCCGACGCGGTCGTCGTCGCGGCCGGGGCCTGGAGCACCGAACTGCTCGCCCCGCTCATCGACCTCGAGGTGAGCCCGCAACGCGGCCAGATCAGCCACTTCGAGCTGCCCGGCATCGACACCACCCGCTGGCCGGTCGTCCTCCCGGTGTCCAGCCACTACCTCCTGGCCTTCCCGGGATCCCGGGTGGTCGCGGGTGCGACCCGGGAAACCGGTTCGGGGTTCGACCACCGCGTCACCGCCGCGGGGCAACGGGAGGTCCTCGAGCACGCGCTGGCCGTGGCGCCCGGACTCGCCGACGCCACCCTGCTGGAGACCCGCGTCGGCTTCCGCCCGGCCTCCGCGGACGGCGCGCCGCTGCTCGGCCCGGTCCCCGGGCATCCGCGGCTGTTGCTGGCCACCGGTTTCGGTCCGGCCGGGCTCAACATCGCGCCGTACGCCGGGAGCCTGGTCGCCGCGCTGGCGCTGGGGGAGGAGCCCGCGATCGCGGTCGACGAGTTCGGACCGGGCCGGTTCGCTACTCGGTGACCAGTTCCAGTGCGGTGTCGCCGACCCGCTCGACCCGCATCCCGGCCCGCGACACCACGCCCAGCAATCCCTCCACAGTGGACGGCTCGCGGGGGCTTCTGGCCAGCACCGAGGCGAGCTTTCCCTTGTAGGCCTTGTTGAAGTGGCTGACGGTCTTCCGCTGCCCGGCGGCGTTCTCGGTCACCACGCGCACGGTCACCGCGTCCGGGACGCGGGCCAGCGTCGCGTACGCGCCGGATCGCAGGTCCACGACCAGGCCGTCGAGACCGGCGAGCACCGGTTCGAGCGCGGGCCGCCACAGCCCGCGCAGGCCGCCGAACGCGGGCAGCACGCTGCCGCCGGACAGCCGGTAGGCGGGGATGCGATCGGTCGCCCGCACGATCCCGAACAACGCCGAGGCGACCGCGAGCCGCGCCTGCGCCTTGGCCAGCGCGGCCTTGCGGAACGACCCGATGGCCAGCGCGTCGTAGAGCACGCCGGTGTAGCGCTCCAGCGCGGGCAGGGTCGGCGACGACCAGAGTTCGGCGTTGCGCGCGACCTCGTCTTCCTGCCGCGCGGACAGTTCGAGCGCGGCCAGGCTCGCCGGTACGTCGGCCGCGAGGTCGGCGAGCGCGTCGGCCAGTTTCCGGCGGATCGGGTTCAACTCCGGAAAGGAAAGCTCGTCCAGGTGCAGCGGCGGGCCGTCCCCGCCGATCGCCTTGGTCTCCGAAGGGGGCAGCAATACCAGCACGTCAGCAGGGTAGCCGCGCGGAAAATCGGTGGGCGCACCCGCCGGTGGCGGCATAACCTCGCGCACATGGACTTGACGTGGCGCCCGCTCACCCTGGCCGACGCGGAAGCCGTGGCGGGCCTGCTCGCCGCCGCCAACCAGGTTGATCCGACCGGTGAGCACTACAGCGCGGAGGACGTGCGGGAGGACGTGGCGAGCCCGAACGTGGACCTGGCCGGGGGCACCACGACCGCCTGGGACGGCGATCGCCTGGTCGCCGTCGTGATCCCGCGCGTGCGGGACGCCGCGAACCCGGTCCACCAGCTCCGGTTCGAGATGTGCGTGCATCCGGGCTACCGCGACGGCGAAATCGGCGCCCGCCTGATCGACTGGCTGGTGCGGGCCGCCACCGAACTGCATCGCCGCCGTTTCCCGGACGCGCCGCTGGAACTCCACGGCAGTACGCACGAGAACCAGCGGTGGCTCACCGCCCTGTTCGAAACGCACGGTTTCCGGCATGCTCGGTCCTTCGTCGACATGCGGGCCGATCTGTCCGTGCTGCCGCCGAACCGCCCGCTGCCGACCGATCTGCGCCTGGTCCGCTTCGAGGACAAGTACGACGAGCTCACCCGGCAGGCCCGCAACGACACCTTCGCCGAGCACTGGGGGAGCACGGTGCAGTCGCCGGAGGCGTGGCGGCACATGATCACCGGCAGCCAATCGTTCCGCCCGGACCTGTCGTTCCTGCTGCTCTCGCCGGGGGAGGACGAGGTCGCCGCGTTCGTGCTGAGCGCGCACTTCGAATCCGACACCGCCGCCACCGGGATCCGCGAGCTGTACGTGAGCAACGTCGGCACCCGTCGCGCGATGCGCGGGCGCGGGGTCGCCACCGCCTTGCTCGGCCACACGCTCGCCGAGGCGAAGGCCCACGGGTTCCAGCGATCGGTCCTCGGGGTCGATGTGGACAACGCCACCGGCGCGTTGGGGATTTACCAGCGTTGTGGCTTTTCCGTCACGGATCGTTGGTACGGCTGGATTCGCGCGCTGCCGTAACCGGAAAGGCACCGGCGGAGTCACCGCGAATTTCGCTATGGTGGAGAGCTGCGGGGACGGGGTTCGGTGGCTTGATGGGGGAAGTATGACGTTGTCGGTGCGGGCGCTCGCGCGTCCGAGCTGGCACGATCTCCCGGCTCCGGTGCGGGCCGCGGTGGAACGCAAACTCGGTGCGCGGGTGATCCGATCGCTGCGGCAGCCGCCGGAGTTCGACGGCGGGATGGCGACGCGGCTGGCGCTGGAGGACGGGCGGTGGGTGTTCGCCAAGGGGCTGCCCGCCGGAAGTCCCCGCTGCGGCAACTACCACGCGGAGGCCGAGGTCGGCGTCCGCCTGCCCGGCGCCGCGCCGGTGCCCACCTTGCTGACCACTGTGGACGGTGCGTGGCTGGTCCTGGTGTTCACCGACGTCGAGGGCACCCGGCCGCGACTGGGGCCCGGTTCGCCGGAGTTGTCCGCGGTGCTGACCGCGCTCGGCGCGCTCGCCCGGACGCTGACCCCGTGCCCGGTGTCCCGGGCCCCGGACGCGCTCGACGATCTGGGGCCGTTGCTGCGCGGCTGGGACGAACTGCGCGCCGACCCGCCGGACGACCTGGACGAATGGTCGGTGCGCAACCTGGATTCGCTGGTCGCGATGGAGACGTCCTGGCATCCGTGGGCGACCGGGAACACCCTGCTGCACGGCGATCTGCATCCGGGCAACCTGGTGCTGACCGGGCCCGGGCGGGTGCAGGTCGTCAACTGGCGTTACCCGGCGCGCGGCGCCGCCTGGCTCGATCTGGTTTCGCTGGTGCCGCACATGCTGGCCGCCGGGCACGAGCCGGCCGACGTGGACCGCCTGCTCAAGCGCCGGCCGGTGCTGGCGGAGGTGCCCGCGTGGGCGGTGACCGCGTTCGGCGTGGCGCTCGCCGGGCACGCGGAACGCAGTTCGCGGCTCCCCGAACCGCCCGCGACCACCGGGGTCCGCGCGCACCAGGCCCGGCTCGCCGCGGTCACCCGCCGCTGGGTCGCCAGCCGCACCCACTGGCCGTGATCGCGGCCGGCCTGAACCTGCCAGACGAGGGACCGCTCCCCGCTCCGGCCGGTAGGACGAGAGCATGCGAAAAGACGTGCGGTTCGGCGCCGCTGCCCTGATCCTGTGCGGTCTCACCGGTTGTGGCGCCTCCGGTGGGACAGCGGCGCCACCGGCCAGCCCGCCCGCGCCGAGCACCCCGGCTCCGCCACCGACCCCGGAACAGGTGGAGTGGCTGAACGGGTTCTGCAAGGCGATCGGGGTGTTCATCAGTCCGCCGGAGCCGCCGCCGGACCTGCGCGACGAGTTCGTCTCGATGGACCTGGACTCGTACCTGAGCTCGGTGGACACCCTGCTGGACACCGTGAAGTACCGGACCACCGGCCTGACGCCGGAGGCGTTCCCGCGCGGGGCGGAGCTGGTCGACTCCTACGCCAAGGCGGCCGGGCGGCTGGGCGCCAAGGTCGACGGGTACACGAGCCAGGACGATGCACCCGAGGACGCGTTGCGCGGGTTCGTCGCCGAGACCTCCGCCGCGCTCAAGGCGCTGAAACCGGACGGGCTCGACCTGGCCGCGCTGATGGCCGCGGACGGGACCGTCGCCCAGGCGCACGAGAAGGCCGAGCACTGCCACCCCGCGAAGGACACCAACCAGGACAAGCCCTCGGTCGCGCCGGTCGCCCTGCCCGCGGCCAAGGACGGCGAGAACCTGGCCGCCTGCGGGGACGGGAGGTGCGAGGTGCTGGTGTCCCCCTCGGCCCTCGTCCCCGCGCCGCGGCGGTACGGGTTCACCCTGGTGCGGGTGCGCGGCATTTCCGGCGGCGCGATGGCGATCGGCGCGAAGTTCGGCAGCGGATCGATGACGTCGTCGCTGGACCCCGGGCAACCCACGGTCATCAACGGCCTCGAGGTGAAAGCCGTGGCCGTGGGCGAGGGCAAGGCGGTCCTGAGCTTCGCACCCGCCTGAGGCTAGGTGCTCGGCGGGTTGACCACGTTGAGCAGGGGTTCGCCCGCGGCGAAGCGGCGGAGTTGTTCGGCGGCCAGGCGTTTCGCGCGGGGGTAGAAGGACGCCGAACCACCCGCGATGTGCGGCGTGATCAGCACCCGCTCGTTCGTCCACAGTGGATGGTCGCGGGGGAGGGGTTCCGGGTCCAGGACGTCCAGCGCGGCGCGGAGCCTGCCCCGGGACACCTCGGCGACCAGTGCGCCGGTGTCCACGGTGGCGCCCCGGCCCACGTTCACCACCAGCGCGTCGTCGGGCAGGGCGGCCAGTTCCGGCGCCCCGAGCAGGCCCCGGGTGTCCGGGGTTTCCGGCAGGATCAGCACCACGATGTCGGCTTCCGGGAGCAGCGCGGGCAGTTCGGTGATCCCGTGGACGCCCGGCCGCGCGGTGCGCGCGACCCGGACGACCTCGGCCTCCCCGGCCACCAGGTAACGCTCGATCGCCTTGCCGATCGATCCGTACCCGAGCAGCAGCACCCGGCTGTCGGCGAGGGAGCGCGTGTGCTCGCGTGCCCAGGTCCCGGTTTCCTGCTGGCGCAGCCAGCGCGGCAGATCCCGCTGCGCGGCGAGGATCAGCGCCAGCGCGTGCTCGGCCACGCTCAGGTCGTGCAGCCCGCGGCCGTTGGCCAGCGGCACACCCGTGGGCAGCAGCGGCAGCAGGTTCTCCACGCCCGCCGACAGGGACTGCACCGCGCGCAGCGACGGCATCTTCGCGATCAGCTTCGCCGGTTCCGGTCCGCTGTCGTAGGGCAGGACGTAGAACTCGACGTCACCGAGCTCGGCCGGGGGCTCGCCCGTGCCGTCGAAGTAGTCGGCGCGCAGGTCGCCGGGAATCTCGATGTCCTGCCACGGAACCAGTACTCGCCTTTTCATGCTGTCCTTTCTCGCCGGGGCACCGCCAGCAGGACGACGGCCGAACCCGCCATCGTGGCCGCCAGCATCAGGAACGAGGCCGCCGTGCCACCGGTCGCGTGGTCCAGCCAGCCCACCAGGTAGGTGCCGAGGAAACCACCGAGCGCGCCGCAGGCGTTCACCAGCGCGACCGCGATGCCCGCGATACGGCTCGGCAGCAGTTCGGAGATCAGCGCGAAGAACGGGCCGTAGGGCGCGTACAGCCCGATCGCCGCGATCACCAGCAGTCCGAACGACCACCAGAACGCGTCCTTGCCGAGCAGGTAGGAGCCGTAGAACGCGAGCGTGCCGAGCAGCAGCCACGGCCAGACGTACCGGCGGCGGAGGCCCGAACGGTCGGAGAACCGCGAGTTGACCAGCATCGCCGCGATGGCGAACGCGTACGGCACCGCGGAGAGCAGGCCGGTCGTGCCGATCCCGGCCGAGGATCCGGCCTTGACGATCGAGGGCAGCCAGAACACGAACCCGTACACGCCGATGCTCCACAGCAGGTACTGCGCCGACAGCACGAGCACGAGCTTCGACCGCAGTGCCTCGGCGACCGGGCGCCGGGTGGCCGGGGCGCCGCGCAACGCCGTTTGCTCGGCGGCGATCGCGGACTCCACGGCGTCCCGTTCGGCCGGATCCAGCCAGCGCGCCTGCCGCGGGTGGTCGCGCACCTGCGCGCGGAAGTAGAACGCCCAGACCAGCGCGGGGATGCCCTCGATGATGAACATGCCGCGCCAGGAGGTGGCCTCGACCAGGTAACCCGAGGCCGCCGAGAGCCAGAGGATGGTGGCCGGGTTGCCGAGGATGAGGAACGCGTTGGCACGTCCGCGTTCGGCCTTGGTGAACCAGCGCGCGAGCAGCACGACCAGCGCGGGGAGCACCGCGGCCTCGACCGCGCCGAGTAAACCCCGGACCACGATCAACGCGGCGACCGAGCTGAGCAGGCCCTGCAAGGTGGCGAGCACGCCCCAGGCGAGGACCGAGTAGAAGATCAGGTCGCGCACGCCGCGGCGGTCCGCGTAGAGCACGCCCGGCACCTGCAGCAGGAAGTAGCCGAGGAAGAAGGACGCGCCGACCAGCCCGGAGGTCGCGCTGGTCAGGCCGAGATCGCTCGCCATGCCCCCGGCCGCGGCGATCGAGAAGTTCGATCGGTCCAGGTAGGCGAGGCTGTAGGTGACGAACACGATCGGGATCAGCCGCAGCCAGCGCTGGCTGGGCGCGGCCCGTTCGGCGGGTGGGGCAGCCATCGGATCCTCCTGCCGCGTTTGACACCGCTTTCCGTAATATGGAAAGCTATTCCGCAATACGGTGAACGCAAGTGTCGGCGGAGTCTGTCCTCGCGTCAAGGGGGTGCCATGGCGGATATGGTCGGCAAGGCGCTGCGCCTGCTCTCGCTGCTCGGCGAATACCCGGACGGGGTCGGCCTGTCCGAGCTGGCGCGGTCCGCCGGATTCCCGGTGAGCACCACGCACCGGCTGCTCGGCTCGCTACAGGCGGAAGGTTTTGTCCGCAGCGACCCGGATTCCAAGCGGTACGCGCTCGGGCTGCGGTTGTTCGAACTCGGCCAGCAGGTTTCGCACGCACGCGGGTTCGCCGGGGTCGCCCTGCCGGTGATGCAGCGGTTGAGCGACGAGACCGGTGAGCCGACGCTGATGGCCGTGCTGGACGGCACGGACCAGGTATACGTGCACGCGGTCCAGGGCCGCCAGCAGGTGCAGATCCGCGGCGAACCAGGGCGGCGCGGGCCGCTGCACTGCACGTCGATGGGCAAGTGCCTGGTCGCCTTCGCGGCCGAGGCCGATCGCGCCCGGCTGGTCGCCGAACTCGGCCTGCCCGCGCTGGCGCCGAACACGATCACCGGGCGCACGGCGTTCGCCGAGGAGATCGCCGCGGTCCGCGACCGGGGTTTCGCGATCGCCGACGAGGAGCACGAGGCGGGCATCCGCGCGGTCGGCGTCCCGGTGTGCGGTCCGGACGGGGTCGCCCTCGCCGCGCTGTCCACCGCCGCACCCGCGTACCGGATGACCGTGGCCCGGCTCGAGGAGTTCGTGCCCGCCCTCCGCGCCGCCGCCCGGGAACTCGCTGCCGTGCTGCCCCGCGGTTAGGGCATGATCGACTCCGTGACCGTACTGGAAGAACTCGTGCCGAAGCTGGTGCGGCTGCCCGGGGTGGTCGCGGTGGCGCTGGGCGGCAGCCGGGCCACCGGCACGCACCGCCCGGACAGCGACTGGGATCTCGGCCTGTACTACCGGAAATCGTTCGACGCGGGGGTGCTGGCGGAGCTGGGGTATCCCGGGCACACCGCGCAACCCGGCGAATGGGGCCGTCTGGTCAACGGCGGCGCCTGGCTGTCTGTGGACGGGACGCCCGTGGACGTGCTGCTGCGCGATCTCGACCAGATCGAGCGGTGGTGGGCGGACGCCCGCGAGGGCCGGTTCGAGATCGACAACGTCGAAGGGCACCTGGTGGGCCTGCCCACGTACGTTCCGGTCGGCGAGATCGCCCTCGCGCGGGTGCTCGAGGGCGACCTGCCGCGGGTGACCTATCCCGAGGCGCTGCGGGAAGCCGCGTCCCAGCGGTGGCGGTGGAACGCGGCCTTCTCCCTGCTCTTCGCCGGGCACCACGCCGAACAGGGCGACCGGACGAGCTGTGCGGGGCTGCTCGCCCGGGCGACCCTGCAGACCGCGCACGGCATCCTGGCCGAACGCGGCGAATGGGCGCTCGGCGAGAAGCGCCTGGTCGCCCGCGCGGGCCTGGCAGCCGCGCACGACATCATCGGAGACCCGGGTCCCGAGGCGGTCGAGCGGATGCGCGAACTGCTGAACCCGCCGAAGCTGGGCGAGCTGTCCGCGCACCTCCCCGAGGAGTAGCGCCGGTCAGTGCTCGTGCTGACCGATGCAGAACACGTTGCCCTCGGGGTCCTCGAGCACGGTCCACGCCAGCCCGGGGACCTCGTGCTCGCCGATTTCCTTGGCGCCGAGACCCACCACGCGGTCCACCTCGGCCGCCCGGTCGTCGGTCATCAGGTCCAGGTGCAGCCGGTTCTTCCCGGCCCGCTCCTCCGGCACGCGCTGGAAGCCCAGGCCGGCCGCCGCTTCGGACGGCTTGGTGAGGAACACGTACTCGCCGTAGTCGGCGTCCACTTCGACGCCGAGCACGGCCGTCCAGAATCGGGCGAGACCCTGCGGGTCCGCGCAGTCGACGGTGACAGCTCCCAGGTGCAGACTCATGCCCGGCACCTTATGGGTACCCACCGACATAATCCGGTTGAAGCGCGACCCGGGTGGTTGACTACGCTTCGCGAAACGTCTATGAGCGGTTTTCCCCGAGGAGCGCAGTAGTGATCACCAGGATGTCGTCGCTGTTCCTTCGCACCTTGCGCGAGGATCCGGCGGACGCCGAAGTGCCCAGCCACCGGCTGCTGGTGCGCGCGGGATACGTCCGCCGGGTCGCCCCGGGTGGTTACTCCTGGCTGCCGCTGGGCCTGCGGGTGCTGCGCAACATCGAAGCCGTGGTCCGCGAGGAGATGGCGGCGATCGGCGGGCAGGAGATCCAGTTCCCCGCGCTGCTCCCGCGTGAGCCCTACGAGGCGACCGGCCGCTGGACCGAATACGGCGACAGCCTGTTCCGGCTCAAGGACCGCAAGGGCGCGGACTACCTGCTTGGCCCGACGCACGAGGAGCTCTTCGCGCTGACCGTGAAGGGCGAGTACAGCTCGTACAAGGACTATCCCGTTGTCCTGTACCAAATCCAGACCAAGTACCGGGACGAGGCCCGCCCGCGCGCCGGAATCCTGCGCGGCCGCGAATTCGTCATGAAGGATTCCTATTCCTTCGATCTCGACGACGACGGGCTGGCGAAGTCGTACCAGCTCCACCGCGAGGCCTACATCAAGATCTTCGACCGCCTCGGCCTGGACTACGTGATCGTCGCGGCCACCTCCGGCGCGATGGGCGGGTCGGCGTCCGAGGAGTTCCTCGCGGTCGCGCCCACCGGTGAGGACACCTACGTCCGCAGCACCGAGTCGGACTACGCGGCGAACGTGGAAGCGGTGACCACGCCCGCACCCCCCGCGCAGCCGATCGAAGGCAAGCCCGAAGCGCAGGTCCACCACACGCCCAACACGCCGACCATCGAAACTTTGGTGGATTTCCTCAATTCGGCGGATCTGGGCCGCACGTTCACCGCGGCCGACACGCTCAAGAACGTGATCGTGAAGGTCCGGCAGCCCCGCACCGAGGACTGGGAGATCCTGGGCATCGGCATCCCCGGCGATCGCGAGGTCGACCTCAAGCGGCTGGAGGCTTCGCTCGAGCCCCTCGAGGTTTCCCTCCTCGAGGAGGCCGACTTCGCCGCCAACCCGTTCCTGGTGAAGGGTTACATCGGCCCCAAAGCCTTGCAGGACAACGGGGTTCGCTACCTCGTCGACCCGCAGGTGGTCACCGGCACCGCCTGGGTGACCGGCGCGGACAAGCTGGACCACCACGTGGTGGACCTGGTCGCCGGGCGCGATTTCACCCCGGACGGCACGATCGAGGCCGCCGAGGTCCGCGAGGGTGACGCGTCGCCCGACGGCAAGGGCACCCTGGTGGCGGCGCGCGGGATCGAGATCGGGCACATCTTCCAGCTCGGCCGCAAGTACGCCGACGCCTTCGGCCTGGACGCGCTCGGCGCCGACGCCAAGCCGATCCGGATCACCATGGGCTCCTACGGCGTCGGCGTCTCCCGCCTGGTCGCCGTGATCGCCGAACAGCACCACGACGACCTCGGCCTGGTGTGGCCGCGCGCGGTGGCGCCCGCCGACGTCCACGTGGTGATCGCCGGAAAGGACGAGGCGGTCTTCGCGGGCGGCGAGAAGCTGGCCGCGGAACTGGACGCCGCCGGGGTCCGGGTGTTCCTGGACGACCGCAAGGCCACCCCCGGGGTCAAGTTCGCCGACGCCGAACTCATCGGCGTGCCGACCATCCTGGTGGTGGGCCGCGGCCTGGCCAACGGCGTCGTCGAGGTCAAGGACCGCGCCTCGGGCAACCGTGAGGAGATCCCGGTCGATCAGGTGGTCGCGCACCTGACCGATCTCGTGGGCCGGTAGATGGGCTGGCTGCGCGGCAGGCGCGGGCAACCGGGCGGCTACGAGGACAACGCGGCGCTCAAGGGGTTCGGCGGTTACGAACCCGCCGACGCCCCGACGCCCGGGTACCCGCCCGCGCCACCCCAGCCCGAACCCGAGGCGCCCCCGCCGCCGAAGAAGCGGAGATCCAAGGCGCCGTACGGATTGCTCGCGGTACTCGTGCTGCTGGGCCTGGGTTACCTGGGCAGCCGGGCGAATTCGGACCGCACACCCGAGTACACCCCGCCGACGACCTCCCGCACGCCGTACACCCCGCCGCCGCAGGTCGTCGTGCCGGCGGTCGTGCCGGGCTGGCAGTCGGTCGCGGGCGGCAAGGGCGCCTACGCCTACGACGTGCCACCCGCCTGGACGCCGAAACCGGGGACGGTCCACGGCTGGGAGGCGGACGCGAGCGGGCCCGGGATCAGCCTGGCGACCAGCGCGTTCCTCGGGCAGAAGAGTTGCGCCGCCGATCCCGACCACGATCGCGGCGGCAGCGGGGTCACCACGGTCAAGCAGCCGGACGCCGCACTCGCGGCGACCGAAACCGCCACCGCGGTCGCCAAGTACGCCTTCACCCCCGAGGAAGGCGGGGTGCAGCCCACCCTCGCTCCCGGGCCGCCCCAGCAGGTCCAGCTGCCCACCGGCACCGGGAAACTGGACGCCACCCTGGTCCTGGTCGAGGTGACCGTCCCGCCGGGCCCGGACGCCTGCCTCCCGCCCCGCGCGCTGGTGGGCGCGGTCGCGGTCAAGGGGACCAGCGGTTCGGACGCGAAGACCGCGGTGCTGGTCGCCTATGCCGACCAGGCCGTCCCCGGCGAGGCGAGCCGGGACGACGTGCTCGGGCTCCTGCGCAGTTACCGGCTCGTGCCGGAGAACCAGCGAACCACCATCCCCGCGACGCCGACCTCCTAGCCGTGAGTGTTCCGGCCGGTTCTGATCCAAAATAGAAGAACTTCCGTCTGGGAGGCGTTCGCAGTCGCCATCGCCGAAGGTTTTCCGGCTCGCCGAGGAGGCTTGGTGGGTCGTGAGTACCGCCGCGATGCGGCCCGAAAGTGCGCGCACTTTCGACGCGACCGAGCGAGCCCTCCAGGGCAGCGGTGACTAACCGGTCCGAACCCTCACGACCCCAGGACGGCTGCCAGTACGGCCGAGGTGTCGGAGAGGTCGGGCAGTACGGTGTGCGCGCCCGAATCGCGTAGCTCGGCTTCGCTGTGCTTCCCGGTCGCCACCCCGACGGCGACCGCGCCGTGGTGCAGGCCCGCCTCGATGTCGTGCGGGGTGTCGCCGATGACCACCACCGCGTCCGGGGCGAACCGGGTGCCGTGCCGTTCGGCGGCGCGGGCCCGCGCGAACGCGACCAGATCGGGCCGGTGCGTGGACAGCGTGCCGTAGCCGCCGATCTCGAAGTCGATGTGTTCGTGCAGCCCGAACGCGGACAGCTTGTGCCGCGCGACCTCCGGCAGGTTCCCGGTGACCAGCGACTGCACGACATCCTCTCGACCAGCCATTGTGGACAGTGCGGCCGCGGCCCCGGGCAGTGCGTGACCGTAGTCGGCCAGTGTGGGCAACGCCTGCAGGGACAGGGCTTCCAGTTCCGCCCAGATCTTCTCGATCAGCTCGTCGGTCGGCTCGATGCCGTGTGCGGTCAGCAGTTCGGTGGTGATCGCCTTCTCGGTGCGGCCGGGGAAGGACGGCAGTTCGGTCAGCGTGGCGCCGGTGACCGAAGCGAGCGCGCTGGTGTACCAGGCGCCGCCGAGTCCCCGCAGATCCACCAGTGTCAGATCGATGTCCCAGAGCACCAACCGCTTCTCAGTCACGTGATCGACGTTACCGGAGGCCCTTTTCAACACGCGTTGACTTCGGCGGCGATCAACCCTTACCTTGGCACCTAATTAAACGCGTGATGAAATATGGAGGACGTCATGTCGAGCCGGACTCAGCGGGGGCCGTGGGCCTTCGTCGCGCTCGCGTCGCTGGCCGGGGCGCTGATCGCGGGGGTACTCGGGTTTCTCACGTTCGGTGCGCAGGCCACCGTCGCGCCGGACGGGCTGCCGGTCGCGATCGCGGCGCCGGAGGGCGGTCCGGTGCGGGCGGCGGCGGACCGGGTCGCGCGGCAGGGCGGCGGCCAGTTGAGCTGGCAGATCACCACACCGGCGCACGCGCGGGAACTCCTGGACGACAAGGAGGTCTACGGCGTGCTCGAACTCGCGCCGGGGCCCGCGGTGACCGTGGTGGTGTCCGGCGCGATCAACCCGGGCGGCGCGCAGGTCGCGCAGCAGGCCCTGACCGGCGCCGGTCAGGCGCTCGCCGCCGGGCTCGCGCAGGCCAGCCCCGGCGCGCCGCCGGTTCCGGTGCAGGTGGAAACCGTGCATCCGGCGAGCGCCGCGGGCCGGACCGCTCCGCTCGCGCTGAGCGCGCTGGCCTGGGTCGGCTGCCTCGCCGGGGGCGCGGTGCTGACGCTGCTGACCACCCGGTCGGGTGCGAAACCCGGGGTCGGCGCCCGCTTGGCGCAGGTGGCCGGGGTGAGCGTGCTGACCACCGCCGTGCTGGCCGGGTTCGTCAAGCTGTGGGACTCGTCGTTGCCCCTGGGCTGGGACGTGCTCGGGTTCGCGTTCCTGGCCACCGCCGCGTTCGCGAGCATCCAGGCGGCGCTGCTGCGACTGCTCGGTGTGCGGGCCATGGCGATCCTCGGCCCGCTCTACCTGGTCGCACCCGCGGTCGCCGGGCAGGTGCCGGAGATGCTGAACCCGGCCTACCGCGCGTTGCTGTGGTCGTGGACGCCGTTCCGGTTCTCCACCGAGGGCCTGCGGAGCCTCCTGCTGGGCACCCCGGACGCGCCCGATGTCACCACCGGCGTCTGGGTGCTCGGCGCGCTGCTGGTCGCGGGTCTGATCGTGGTGCTCTGGCCGGGATCAGCCCGGCAGGAAGCTGAACCGCACGCGGCGCACCGGGTTGTCGAGGTTGGTGTCCACTAGGCACACCGACTGCCAGGTGCCCAGCGCCAGCACGCCGCCGAGCACCGGAACGCTGGCATAGGGCGGCACCAGCGCGGGCAGCACGTGGTCCCGGCCGTGCCCGGGGCTCCCGTGCTGATGCCGCCACCG
The DNA here is from genome assembly GCF_009765355.1 of Amycolatopsis anabasis. GTDB lineage: Bacteria > Actinomycetota > Actinomycetes > Mycobacteriales > Pseudonocardiaceae > Amycolatopsis > Amycolatopsis anabasis. Next base: position 36,671 of record NZ_VTHK01000070.1, read on the forward strand.
GCCGTCGCGGGGGAGCAGCGCGTCGAGGGCGGTCAGCAGATCGTCGTCGCTGCCCGCGCCGGTTTCCAGGATCGCCAGCCCCGCGGTGGCGTGCGGCACCCAGACGTGCAGGAGCCCGTCCCCGGCGTCGCTCTCGGCGAGGAACGCCTCGGCGTCCTTGGTGAGGTCGTGCACCACGGCCTCGTGGCCGGTGCGGACCTCGATTTCCGTGGAGTACATGCCTCCCACGGTAGAACAACTCACGATTCCAGGTAGCGCAGGACGGCGAGGACTCGGCGGTTGTCCCCGTCCGACGGCGGCAGGCCGAGCTTGCCGAACAGGCTCGTCACGTACTTCTCCACCGACCCCGGCGACAAGAACAGCGCCGAGGCGATCGCCGCGTTCGACCGGCCCTCGGCCATCAGGCCCAGGACGTCCCGTTCGCGCTGGGTGAGGCCGGCGAGCGCGTCGGTCCGGCGGGTCGAGCCGAAGAGCTGGCTGACCACCTCGGGATCGAGCACGGTCTCACCCTCGGCGACCCGGCGCAGCGCGTCCAGGAAATCGGACACTTCGGCGACCCGGTCCTTGAGCAGGTAACCGACTCCGCCCGCGCGGTCGGCCAGCAGTTCCGCGGCGTACCTGGTCTCCACGTACTGCGAGAACAGCAGCACCGCGAGGCCGGGGTGCTCCTTGCGCAGCGCGATCACCGCGCGCAGGCCCTCGTCGGTGAAGGTCGGCGGCATCCGGATATCCACAATGGACACATCGGGCCGGTGCTCGGCCACCGCGGCGCGCAGCTGCTCGGCGTCCTTCACCGCGGCGAGCACCTCGTGCCCGCGCAGTTGCAGCAGTTCGACCAGCCCCTGCCGCAGGATCGTGGAGTCCTCTGCTATGACGATGCGCACGGTTCACCCTAGCCCGGTAGCGGGATCTCGGCGGTGATCACGGTCGGTCCGCCCGCCGGGCTGTGGATCTCCAGGCCGCCGTCCACGGTCCGCATCCGGTCGACGAGCCCGGCCAGGCCGCCGCCCGGGACGAGCCGGGCGCCGCCCGGCCCCGAATCGGTCACCTCGAGCCGCAGGCCGTCCCTGTCCCCGGTCACCAGGATCGACACCTCGGCGCCCCCGTGCTTGGTCGCGTTCGCCAGCAGCTCCGCCGCGCTGAAGTAGACGATCGTCTCCAGCGCGGCCGGGGGACGCCCGGGGAGCTCGACCCGCAGCCGCACGTCGGCCGCGCTGCGGGCGACCAATGTGGACAGTGCCACGTCCAGCCCGGCGTCCAGGGCGGGCGGGTGGATGCCCCGGGCCAGGTCGCGCAGTTCGGTGAGCGCCTCCTTCGCCCCGGTGTGCGCGGCCGCCACCAGCTCGCGCACCTGGTCGACGTCGAAGTCACCGGACGCCAGTTCGTCCTTGGCCGCGCCGAGTTTCATCGCCAGCGCGACGAGTTGCGCCTGCGCGCCGTCGTGCAGGTCGCGTTCGATCCGGCGCAGTTTCACCGTCGCGTCCTCGACCGCGGTGGCCCGGCTCCGCTCCAGGTCGCGCACCCGTTCGGACAGCGTGGTCGGGCCGAGCAGCCCGCGCACCAGCAGGCGATCCACCCCGAGCAGGCCGTGCACCAGCCACGGCAGCGTGATCAGCAGGGCCAACCCGAACAGGGCCAGCGGGATCGTCTGGAGCCACTGGTCGGCGTGGATGTCGAACACGGGCATCGGTTTGCCCGCGAGCGAGTCCCAGACGAACGGGTAGACCATCGCGCCGATCCCGTAGACCAGCACGGTCGACGTGATCGCGACGTGGAGCGCCGACAGCGGGAGCCGCAGCAGCAGGAACGCCACCGCGCGCCAGCCGACCGGGTCGCCGACGCGGCCCTTCACCCAGCTCCACAGCCCCGGCTCGAGCGGGTGCGGCGGCGGGGCGCCGATCCGCATCCCGAGCAACCGGCGCGCCAGGCGGCGGTGCGGCCCGCCGAGGCTGCGGGCCGCGAGCAGCGTCCCCGCGATCACGAGCAGGCCCACGAACAGCGGCGACAACACCACCCCGGCCGCCAGCCCGAGCAGCGTCAGCACCAGCAGGATCAGCGTGAGCGGGAGCCCGAGGACCACCCACAGCAGCTCCGCCCACAGCCAGCCGCTCCACGGCGCCACGACGAACCGCCGCAGCCAGGCGGCCACGGCGGCGCGCCGATCGGGCTCGGCCAGGAACGTGTTCACCACCCCAGCTTGCCGCGCGACCCGGGCCGCCGCCTATCCGGTTATCCCCCTAGATCGCCACGGCCAGCCGGGTCGCCTGGTCGATCGCGCGTTTGGCGTCCAGTTCGGCGGCGACGTCCGCGCCGCCGATCAGATGCGTGCGCACCCCGGCCGCCCGCAGATCGGCGGCGAGTTCGCGCAGCGGTTCCTGGCCGGTGCAGACCACCACGGTGTCCACTTCGAGGAGCCGTTCGGCGTCGCCGACCCTCAGGTGCAGGCCCCGGTCGTCGATCCGGCGGTAGGCCGCGCCGGTGATCATCTCGACGTTCTTGTTCTTCAGCGTGGTCCGGTGCACCCAGCCGGAGGTCTTGCCCAGCCCGGCGCCCATCTTGCTGGTCTTGCGCTGCACCAGGAACACCCGCCGCGGCGAGGGCGCGACCACCTTGGTCACCCCTTCGACCCCGCCCCGCGCGGCGGCCGGATCGCCCACACCCCATTCGGCGCGCCACTCCCGCACGTCGAGTGCCGGGCTGCGGTCGTGGGTGAGGAACTCGCAGACGTCGAACCCGATCCCGCCCGCGCCGATCACGGCGACCCGGTCGCCGACCGGCGCGCCACCCAGGACGTCCACATAGGACACGACCTTCTCGTGGCCGATCCCGGGAATCGCGGGGGTGCGCGGGGTGACGCCGGTCGCCAGCACGACCTCGTCGTAGCCGCCGCACGCGAGTTCGCCCGCGGTCGCCCGGGTGTTCAGGCGCAGTTCGACGCCGAGCAGCTGCAGCTGGCGGCCGAAGTACCGCAGCGTTTCGGCGAACTCCTCCTTGCCCGGGATCCGCTTGGCCAGGTTGAACTGCCCGCCGATCTCCGGCCCGGCCTCGAACACGGTGACCGTGTGCCCGCGCCGGGCCAGCGTGGTGGCCGCGGCGAGCCCGGCGGGGCCCGCGCCCACCACCGCGAAGTGCCGTGGATCGCCGGCGGGCCGGATCACCAGTTTCGTCTCGTGCGCGGCCCGCGGGTTCACCAGGCAGCTCGCGGTCTTGTGCTGGAAGGCGTGGTCGAGGCAGGCCTGGTTGCAGGCGATGCAGGTGTTGATCTCGTCCGCGCGTCCCTGCGCGCTCTTGGTCACCCATTCGGGGTCGGCGAGCAGCGGCCGGGCCAGCGACACCAGATCCGCCTCCCCGCGCGCCAGCACCCCCTCCGCGACCTCGGGCATGTTGATCCGGTTCGACGCGATGACCGGGATGTCCAGGTGCGGCCGCAGCTTGCCGGTCAGTTCGGTGAACGCGGCGCGCGGGACCGACGTGACGATCGTCGGCACCCGCGCCTCATGCCACCCGATGCCGCTGTTGATCAGGGTCGCGCCCGCCTCCCGCACGGCCAGCGCCAGCTCCACGACCTCGTCCCAGGACTGCCCGCCGGGCACCAGATCGAGCACCGACAGCCGGTACACGACGATGAACTCCTCGCCGACCGCTTCCCGGATGCGCCGGACGATCTCGACCGGCAACCGCATGCGGTTCGCCCAGGAACCGCCCCATTCGTCCGTGCGGCGGTTGGTGCGCGGCGCCAGGAACTGGTTGATCAGGTACCCCTCGGACCCCATCACCTCGACGCCGTCGTACCCGGCCTTCTTCGCCAGCAGCGCGCACCGGACGAACGCGTCGATGGTCCTGCGCACCCCGTGGCCGCTCAGCCCGCGCGCCCGGAACGGCGTGATCGGCGATTTCGTCGTCGACGCCGAAACGCTGAACGGGTGGTAGGCGTACCGCCCGGCGTGCAGGATCTGCAACGCGATCTTCCCGCCCTCGGCGTGCACGGCCTCGGTGATCCGGCGATGCGCGCGAGCCTGCCCGTGGGTGGTGAGCGCGGAGGCGAACGGCAGCAGCCAGCCTTCCTTGTTCGGCGCGTACCCGCCGGTGATCATCAGCGCGACGCCGCCGCGGGCGCGTTCGGCGAAGTACGCGGCGAGCCGGCCGGTATCCCGCGCCCGGTCCTCGAGGCCGGTGTGCATGGACCCCATCACCACGCGGTTGCGCAACGTGGTGAAGCCCAGGTCCAGCGGCTCCAGCAACCGCGGATACTTCGCGCCCATACCGAGCACCCTAACCTACTCCCCAGTAGATTACGATGCTCGCCGAAGCCCCCAATGTGGCTTTCGGGGCGTTGAAGGTACCCAATGCGGCTTTCGGGGCGTTGAGTGTCCCGAAAGCCACATTGGGGAGTTTTCATCCTGTTGGTGCTGGTCAGTGGGGTTGACGGT
>NZ_VTHK01000071.1 GCF_009765355.1 Amycolatopsis anabasis
CATCAGCCGAACCTCCGTCCAACGTGATCCACTCACAACGTGCACCTTTCGTGTCGCACTCCCACCCTGCGGGGTGCCGGTATCAGAGTCCTCGCGGTCGCCGGTCTCGGTCATCACACCGGCCTTGAGGAACGCCTTCACCAGCAGCAGCAGCACGCGTTTGTCCTTCACCCGAGCGCGCACCCGGTCCATCAGGGCCGTATGGTCGATCGAGTCGAAGCACGCCTCGATATCCGCGTCCAGCACCCACCGATAACCGCGGGAGCCGAACATGTGGATCTCGGCGATCGCGTCCTGCGCCCGCCGCTTCGGCCGGAACCCATACGAAACCGGCAGAAAGCCTGCCTCGAAAATCGGTTCCAGCACCAGCTTCAACGCCGCCTGGACCACCCGATCCGCGATGGTCGGGATGCCCAGCTTGCGGAGCTTCCCCGAACCACCGGGCTTCGGGATCCTGCGCTCCCGCACCGGCACCGGCCGGAACGAGCCCTCCTTGAGGGACATACGCAGGTCGTCCAGGAACCCCGGGACACCCAGGCGCTGCTCGACATCGGCGGCGGTGAGACCGTCAACACCGGGCGTGTTCGCGCCCCGGTTGCCCGCGACCCGGTGAAACGCCACGATCAGCGTCGCCGGGTCATGCACGAAGTTGAACACATCGTCGAACCTGCGGCCGGGATCGGCCGCCGCCCCACGGTGAAGCTTGGCCTGCATCTCCGATACCCGCTGCCACGACCCCTTCGAGACCTCGGCCGGGGCACCACCGTTCGGTGGTGCGTCTTTCGGCATTACAGCCACCATCTCCTATCCATCCGCTGTCGCCCTTCCCCATGCACCGGGCTTTCCCCGGCTCGGAGTACTACGGCGACTCCGCCCCACCCCGGGCCGACCGGTCGACGATGAACCCAGCCCAACCATCCACAATGGATTCATGGCGGAGGGCGAGACCCGGGGTGGTTCCCGTGTTCACTGCGGTTCGCTTGATCGAGGAGGAGCCCGACTCTGCCCCTGCGGTCTCGCCGCGCCTACGCCGCAGGCTTTCAGCGCGGCCTTCCGAGCCGTCGGCTTCACCACCCGGAAGTTCCCCAACCGCCGCTACAACGGCAGGGACGCACCGCTCCCGGCCCACATCCACCAGATTCGAGCCGGTAAACCATTGAGAGGCTTTACGACATCGGTTCCTCGCGTGCTCCTTTCGATCCCGCTCGCCGGACCCGCACCATCTGGCAGTACTGGCACGTCCCGGCTTTGTCAGGGCTGCTCCCAGCCTCCCCGGCACCTCCCGGATCAGCCTGCCCTCAGCTCCTGCCGGGCCGCTGCGACGACCCGACGGTGGTGGCCTCTCACCTCCACTCAAACCACAGCGCCTCACGGCGCACGAAACCCGTAATCAACGCCTTCGCCATCACCTTCGGTGACCGCTGGCCGGGAGCCGAAACCTACTAACCAAAACCGCCGGAAACACCGATCACGGGATAGACCCGCATGCTTCGCGTTCGATCGAGCATGCCTGTATGGATTGGGCTGCTAGGTGTACTGACTCGCATCGTTGTTGATCGTTGGCGCGGATGGTTGATCTCAGATGCCGTACTGAGTTGGACGGGCTGCGCCGGGCGGCCCCGGTGTCGGGGTGTGGCTGTGGGGCATGGGAATGCGCGGCTGACGCCGCATGGTCGACTGGTCTGGTCGTGCGGATTGCGGCGGGCCGTCCGGTGGCGCAATTCGCCGCCGAGATGGTCGGCGGGCCCTGGCTCCCGAACGCCCCGACTCTGCCGTCCGGCGTCCCTCGCCTCCGCGGGCTTTATGTCGCAGCAACAAGAGGAAAACGTGATCTACATAATGACCGCTGAGCTATCCGAGAGGTTCTGGGGTGAAATTTGTCAATCGTCGTCCGTGTATATGGTGCTTTGTGTGTATGCAGAAGGTGTTGTGTATCCGGATCATTCCCCTCGTCATTGATCGCCGAAGATCCGCACAGCCACCCCGGGTGGCGGGCCGAGTCGCAGGGTCCAGTTGGCGAGCGCGGTGTTCCGCGTGCGGTAACCGGCTTCAGCGTCGGAAGTCCAGATCCCTCGCCTTGCGGCCTGGTCGCGTCTCGCGCGTTCCTTGGTCATTTCATCGTAGAATCGCAGCAGGGCTTGATGTCCGGCAGTAGTGCCCTCCTCGGTGGAGAGATAGCTCGAGATTGCCTCGGTTAATCCGGCGTCATTGAAGACGGAATTATCTAATACTGATCTCCACAAGACCCCGTCGCTGTTGGCTACCGTGACGCGCTCTGGGTTGGCTACCTTTATGGAAAAGGTGAACCAGCGGGACATCCCGCCAATCTCACTGCGGTCGTCGATGGCGCCAAGATAGCTGCCGACTTCGGTTACTCCTAAGCCGGTAGTCGTCCGGACCGACCGTACCAGTGCGGCATCGAGTTCTTCACCAGCCTTGACCGTACCTCCAGGCAGAGTTCAGAGAGTCGGCGCGGACGTACGCGCCCGGGCTACCAGAAGCAGCCTTCCTTGATGAGACACCAATCCATGCACGCCGATACTTTTAATACCGGCATTTTCAGCAGCTTCACGTAATGTCTTGTAAGTGCTCATTGATTATCGTCTCTTCAGTTAGTTCCTATTTCGGGATGGGTACGGGCCGTACCCGCACTCGACCTTGCGACGAGCGGTTGACGTTGTCCGGAGGGTTCTTGCTCGAATTCGCCTCATGACCCGGGGCCTTCGCGGGTCGTCCGCTGGACATAACCAGGAACGACCCTGCCTGTTTCGTAGGCCCAGACGACGAGCCCCACACGGCTCAGTACACGGGTACGTTCGAGGATCGCTTTTACGTGAGTGCGGACGGTCTCCTCGGCTATGCCGAGCTCGCGGGCGATCTGTTGATTGGTTTTCTCCCGGAGGATGAGTTGCAGCACGTCGTCGTGTCGTTTGGACAGTGGCACCCGTAGCGCCCCCTGTCCGAGTGGTCGGAGGGGCGCGGGCTCCTGGACGCGTTGGAGGGCCTGTTCCACGGTTGCGAGAGATGCGGGAGGCTGCGCTCGGCTCATCGGTTATTCCCTCCGGCTCGTGTGCTGATCAACGCGCTGGAGCCGGTCTCACGGAGGCGCGGCTGCTCGCGCAGTCCTCCGCCGCGGCTGTCGCACACTGTGGTGAGTTGCTCCGTACTGGATCGGGCGAGCTGGCCATATCGACGGCGCAGTTCTTGCAGCTTCGCCCGTTCCGCTGCCAAGAGGTGATACAGCTCCACGCTGCTGGGGAGGCTGGACGTGAGTTCGTGGTCGGTCAGGGCGGCGGTGCAGTAGCCCGACTCGTAGGCCCAAACAGCGAGTTCAGTGCGGTTGTGTGTATCGGTCTTGCCGTAGATCACCTGCAGGCGCGACTTCGCGGCCTCAACGCTTGCGCCACCGAGCTCGCGGCCGATCTCCAAGTTGGAGTTTCCGAGCAGCACGGAGTCCAGCACGTGCCGCTGTCTCTGGGAAAGGCCGAGGGATGTCGCGTTAGGACGAGGTTCCGACTGAGATGAGAACAGGTCCGGCAGGTGAGGGTCGGAGCGGGTGGCCTCCGTCGTGGCCGGCTGCCCGGTGAGCTGTTCATAACGGCGGCGCAGATCGTGACTTTTCGCTCGTTCGATCGCGATGAGGTGGGCCAGCCGCGCGCGGTTCGTCAGGTCATGGGTGATTTTGCGCTCGGCGTGGGTGGCGGTGCGGTAGCCCGTCTCATACGCCCAGACGACGAGGCCGGTGTTGTCGTTCGCGCCGATACGGAAGGAGACCTCGTGGAGGCGGGTGGTGACCGTGGTCAAGCTGAGAAGGAGTCTCCGCGCGATTTCTGGACGGTTGATTCCCTGCAGGGCGAGATCCAGCACTCGCCGGTGTTTCTCGGGAAGGTCGATGGGGCGGGCTGGCTTGCCGGGTTGTGGTGGCGGAAGCCTGGGGCCACTGAGTCCGCGAGGCATGTCGTGTTGTCTCCGTTCGGATGGTGTGGTGACATCTGGGACCGCTCGCTGGTCACTCGTTGTCGGCGTCCCGCCGCTCGCAGCGGTCGCGGAGGTCTTGGAGTTTGGCGCGTTCGGCGGCGCGGGCGGCCAGGCCGGTGTCGGCGAGGTCGGCCAGTGCGCGCGCCGTGGCGACGTTGCCGCGGGCGAGTTCGAGTTCTCCGAGCCGGAGGCGGGTGCAGGCCAGGTTGTGGGCATCGGGTTCGGTGTCGCGTGTGAACAGTGTCTGCGCGGTCTTCAGGGCGGCTTCGGCTTCGTTCTCGCGCCCGGGGAGTTTGAGGAGTTGCTCGCCGGTCGCCATCAGGGCGATGGCCCGGCTCCGGTGGCGGTGGAGTCGGTCGTATCCGGTGGCGGCTAGCGCGAAGCGGTACGCGGCGTGCTCGTGGTCGCCGACGAGGGCGGCGAGGATGCCGAACGTGCGGTGCGCCTTGGCTGCCGCGCGATCGTCGCAGTGGGCTTTCGCCCAGTGGTCGGCTTGTTCGGCCAGCGCGCGGGCGGTGTCGGCGTTGCCCAGGTAGGCCTCGCTGCGTGCCTGCCGGTGGAGCGCGCTGATCTCGGCCGCGGGGTCGTGGCACTTCCGCGCGGCCTGGACGGCGAGTTCGCTGAGCTGGGCGCCGAGGCCGTGGTCGCCGAGCTGGATGACCGCGACGGCCCAGGCGTGTTCGATCCGGGTCACCTCGCGGAAGTGCCCGGCCTGCATGGCCATCTCGAGCACCGGCAGGAGCGCGGCGCGGCGTGCGTCGAGCCAGTCGAGGGCGGTGTCCCGGTCGTCGAGCCGAGCGGGTAGCGAGAAACCTGTGGCCCCGGCCGGGGGGTGCCACTCCAGCGCCGAGCGGCGCGGCATGACGCTGGCGGCGGCCTTGCGCGCGGTCTCGACGAACCACTGCACCTGGCTCCACCGCAGGCTCGCGGATACCGGCTCGGTCTTGGCCTGCCGGTAGGCGTGCTCGTGGACGGTGGGGTCCAGGCGGTAGGTGTCCTCACCGGTTTCCAGGACCAGCTTGTCCCGCACGAAGTTGTCGAGCAGTTCGCCGGCGAATTCGGCCGTCAGCAGTCCCGAGAGGAGGGAGAGGAGGAGTGTCTTGTCGAACTCGGCGTCAGGAGCCGTGACACCCAGCGCGCGATACAGGTAGCACTGCGGGCGGGTGAACGTGGCGTGGACGGTGTTGAGGGCTTCCAGGGTGTAGGTCATCGCGGTTTCTGTGATCGAGGCACCGTCGTGGTGCGGGGTGCCGAGGCGGTTGAGGAGTTTCGGTAGCGAGCCGTCTCCGACGGAGGCGCTGATGATCAGCGGCATGATCGAGCCGGGGCGGCCGCCGGTGTATGCGGTGACGAGGTCGGCCACGGCCGGATCACCGTTGGCGTAGTCGTGGCCGAGGTAGGCCGCCAGCATCTGATCGACCCCCCGCCTGGTCAGCGCGGGTATCTCGATGCGGCGGCCGCCGGTGGCGATCAGCTCGGGCAGCGGCCGCCGACTGGTGACGAGGGTGAGGGCCTCGGGGGAGGCGGGCACCAGCGGCAGCACCTGGGTGCCGCTGAGGCCTGCCTCAGCCAGGACGGCGAGCCGTTTGCCCGCGGTCACCGACCGGTAGAGCAGCACGCGTTCGGCTGCTTCCTGCGGTACCTGTTCCGGCGGGATTCCGAGGGCGCGCAGGGCCATGCCGAGCGCGTCGGTGGCGGCGGTCGCGTTGAGATCGAGGTAGAGCTGCCCGTCGGCGAACTCGTCCTGGCGGTCGAGCAGCCACGTGATCGCGAGCGCTGTCGTGCCCATGCCGCGGTCGGCGAACAGGTTCACGACCCGCGCGCGGCCGCCGCGCCGCTGGGCGAGGTCAGCGATCCGGGCCAGGTCGTCGACCCGGTTGGCGAACTCGCCGTAGAGGGGCAGCTGGCGGGGGACGAGTTTCGGCTTCTGGGGTGAGAAGTAGATGGGTCCGTGGATCGTGCTGGCCTGGACCACCTGCCCGTGGTTCGTGCCGGACAGGGTCGAGGTGACCTGCTGGTCGGTCATGCGCCGCTCCCCGGCGATTCCCGGGGCGTGCTGCTCCCTTCGAGGTTGGGGGCGGGTCGGCTGTGTGGTCGCGGAACGGGGTCGGTCACGTCGAGGTCTCCGGTCGGTATGGGCTGGGTTGGCAGGTCAGGTGGTTCCGGCTCGGTGGCCGGTGGACGGCGGGCTTCAGGTCGTGGTGGTGGCCGGTTGGCGCGGCGTGTCCACCAGGTGAGCAGCCCGAAGGGCACGGCGAAGAGCACGGCGGGGCCTTGCCAGATGCCCAAGGCGAGCCACAGCACCGTGGTCATCGGTTGGGCTCGCCGCGAGCGGGCGGGGCGGCCAGCTCCAGGGTGAGCAGGTGGACCGCCAGGGTGAGGGCGACGGTGCCGAGCACGGCGAAGAGCGCGGCGAGCACGAAGAGGATGGCGGCCGCCACGAGCAGGGCGGCCGCCATCGAACCGGCGGGTCCGCTGTGGATCGGGGTGAACCAGTCCCACACGTCACGCTCCGGACGGGGCATCGAAGCGGTCGCCGCAGTTCTCGCAGACGGCCACCCCGTCGATGGTGTGGAACTCGCGGGATCGGCACACGAAGCAGCGCGGCACCAGGCGGGCGCGGCCGGGCCGACCGTCCTGGTCGACGGTGTCATTCGGGCAGTTCTCGGAGCCGTCCGCGTGCACGGCCACGTCCGAGTCGGGCACGGTCCGGAGTTGCCCGCCGCAGGTGGCGCACTGCGGGAGATAGTCGACCAGGTGGACGACGTATCGTGCGCTGTCGCCCGGCGGCGGTGGGGGCACCGCGTAGCTGTCCAGTTCGTAGCGTTCGGCGTGCTTGCCGGGGTGGCGGAGCCGCCGGACGCGGCCGCACCGTTCGACGCCGTGGGCGTCCTTGCCGACGATGAGGTCACCCGGCTCGGCCTGGGCCAGCCGGGTCGAGGTGCGGCGGCGGGTCGGTGGGCTGGTGGTCACAAGGGTTCCCTTCTCTTGGTGTCGGAACGGGTGGAGCCGGTGGGGGAGTGGAGCGGACCAGGACGCGGAAGCGGTGTCCTGCGCGGACGGTGCGGCTTGTGGCGTTGGACAGGCTCAGGCGCACCCGAACGATCGTCCACTGTGGACGCCAGGTGAGGCGTTTCGGTCCGAGCAGGGGTTTCCGTTCCGTGCGCGTGGTCACGACGCCGATGCTGCAACTGCGGAACCGGGGAAGGATCTCGTCGCCGGGTTCGAGTTCGTCGGCGCGTTTGACGACGCTCGCGTCCGGGCCGGTGGTGATCAGCGTCCAGGTCATCGCGGTCTCCCAAGGGATGGTCAGGCGGGTGGGATGGTCCTTCCGGGGTTGCGGGTGGTTCGGGGTCTGGAGACGAGGGCCGTGCCGATCAGGGCGAATCGCGCGAGGCCGCCGCCGGGATCCAGCTCGTCCGCGGTCGGTGCGTGGTCGACGGGACGAACCCGCCGCTGGTAGGGCGGATGGGGACGGCGTGCGCGACCGGATCGGAACCGCAGGTTCAGGTCGGGACGCCAGCCATCGGCGAGCAGGCTGGCCAGCCGGTCGCGGAGGCGTCCCGCGACGGTGGCCGGGGAACGGTGCCGGACAAGGTGGACAAGCTGGCGAGTCTCGGATTCAGGGCTGCGCGCTCCACCGCGCTCGGGCTCGGCGAGGATCAGGGTGCTCATGGCGCGCTCCCGGATGCCCGCGCGGCCGCGATCAGCACACCCACGTCGCGGAACCGGTCCCGGGCCGCGTCGATGTCCCGGTCCAGCTGGGCATACCCGCCTCCACATCCGAGGCAGAAGGCCGCTCTCGCGCAGGACCGCAAAGCCACGAGCACCTTCCTGAGGTGTGCGTGCTCGGCTTCCAGTTCGGCGAGGGTCCGCGCGGCCGCGGCGGGTGTCGGGTGCTCGGTCGTCGCGCAACTCATGACCGCTCGGCTTCCGCGTTCCCGTCGGGCACCGGGGATGCCTCGTCGACGACGGCGTTGATGGACCGGCGCATCTCGGAAAGATGGACGCGGGCGAACGGGTCGCCGAGGTACGCGCGGCGCCCACTGTCCAGCAACGCGGCGGCGAACAGGTCGTCCTCGTTCGGGCCGATGTCGATGCCGAACTCGGTGGCCAGGTAGTGGGCGGCCTGCTCCAGGCTGACCTGCTTGCGTGCGGTGTCGCTCGGGATCGGCGTGATCTTGAGCTTGGCGAGGTCGGGCTTGTCGAGCCCGAACACGTCCAGCGCCGTGACCACGGCCTGCTCCGCGAGGTCCTCCTCCTCGGGCTCTCGGTACAGCGTGAACTCGTGGACCTCGCGGCCTTCCGACCGGTAGACGCCCTTTTTCGCCTGGCACGCGTGGTAGGCGGTGTCGTCGCCGCCGTACTCGATGAAATGCCGGATCTCCATCGAGGATTCGGTAAGGGGCGGGTTTTCCCCGGTCTTCTTATCCGGTTCTGGCCCGACGATAAGAACGTGCACTTCTACGAGGCCGGGCGCTAGCACCCTCGGCTGTGTTCTCACGAGTTCATTTCCTCCGGTTTCGCGTTTTCCGTTGCGTGGCAAAGCGGGTCTGGGTGGCGAGGACCACCGGCCGCATGGTGATGGCGAACCGGCGAACCTCCGGGGCGGTTCGCCGCGGCGGGTGATCCTCGCCTTCGCAGGGCAGGCAGACCTACTGGGACCGCCGCCGAGGTCGTGCCTGCCGTGGCTGGAGGGGCGGAACCCAGGTCCTGGGTGTGATCAGGCCCTCACCGGGGCGTCATGATCCGGTCCTCACCGTGGGCCCGAATCCGCGGTGTGACCTGGGTTCCGCCGGGGAGCGACCTGCCGAGCGCCGCCCGGCCACGTTGGGGATCGCCCTGTGAGCCGAGGGGTGCTGCGTGCGGGTCGCGGGTTGGGCCCCCGTCCGGCCTCGAGGAGAGCTTTCGCTCGAGACCGGAGGGGAGACTGCATTCCGGGCACGTTTCCTTTCTTAAACAATGCATATTGTCTAACATTTAAAACCTTAGACAATGTGCATTGCGTTAACAACAAGCATTTACCCGATACAAAAGGCGGGCACGCCATCTCCGCGCCATTCCCCCGATGACGTGCCCGCGTATTCATTTACAATCCCGCCGCAGTCAATTCACGATTCGCGGCCGAGACACCCGGCGGCAGCTGGAAGACGACCTGCTTCATCCACGGCAGGTACGCCGACAGGTCGGTGTAGACGGCGGGGGTCGCGCCGCAGAGCTGTTCGCCCGCGCCGCGGCTGGTCAGGCCGACCACGACCCGCCAATCATCACCCTGCTGCTGGAGCCCGCCGGTGCCGGAGTCGCCGTTGCACGGGCCGCCGAACGCATCGGCCAGGCAGTACTCGCCCTCGCCGATGCCCGCCGCCGCGCACTCGGACGGGTCGAGGAACGGGACGTCGATCTGCCGCAGCCGCATCGGCAGCTTGTCGCTGCGGTCGGGAGTGGTGTAGCCCCAGCCGATCTCCCGCATCAACCTCTGCCGGTCGGCGGGCAGGACCAGCGCGGGTTTCAGGTTGACCGGCCCGGACAGGCGCAGCAGCGCGACATCACCGGGACCGGTCCACCCCCAGGACGGGTGCCGGACGATCTGGGAGATGCCGACGACCACGCCGCCGTGCTTGCGGTCCAGCGAACCGAACCGGATCCGGAACTGCGCCGGGTCGGTCCAGTCGATCCCCTCGGTGCGGGTGCGCGAGGCGAGCGACACCAGGCTGGCCTGGGCCGGGTTCTCGGCCCGGCCGCCGAGCGCCGAGGCAGGCATGTTGTCCACGCAGTGCGCGGCGGTGACCGCCCACTGCCCGTACCTGTCACCGAGCCACCCGGTGATCAGGCTCGCGCCGCAGCTGTGGAAGCCGTCCTCGCCCTTGTAGCGCTTGACCTGCAGCGACCCGACGAACGAGTAAGGCTGCTTGACCTCCTCGCCGCCGACGATCATCGGCGACACATCGCCGCCGCCCTCGGGGTTCGCCGCCGCGCGAAGGGCCAGCGGGTCAGCCGGGATGCCCGGACCCGGCTGACCCTGCTGGTCGTGCGCCAGGCCGGCGGCCTGGCTGATGGCGGCCGGGGCCTCCGGCGCGGTCGCGTCCGGACTGGACACCACGACTCCGGTGGTCAAACCCGCCGCCACCGCGGCGACGCCCGCGACGAGTATCGCGATTCTCTTCTTCACCTTCACCTCTCTATTTCTGTTGTGTGCCAACAAAACTGCGAGCCGCAACGGCTCGCAGGCCTCAGGGCGGGACCGGGCCGTCGACCAGGCCGCCCTCACCGTCCGCGTCGATGCCACGGAGCGGGCCGGTGTCGTTGATCGGGTCGAGCGCGGGCGGCAGCTCGCCGAACCGCGCGATCCACCAGTTCGCAGCGGGGTCCGGTGCCTCGCCCTGGTCACGCGCGGGTGGCCTGCCAGAGGCGGGGAACCAGGTCGCCACGGCGAGCACGCAGCACTTCCGGCACAGCACCGGGGCGTTGCCGGGGCGTCCTTCCCAGACGGTGAGCACCCGCGCATGACACAACCCGCGATGCGGACCGCCCGCCCACACGATGTGGGTGAACTGGCGGTCCGCCGGGACGTGGGGCGCGGGCGTGCCGAACCAGACACCGGGGATGCCCCGGCCCGTGTCGATCCAGCGGAAGGCATCACGCGACATCAGCCCTGCTCACCGACAGCGCCCGAACCTTCGCGGCCGCTTCGGCGGCACGACGTTCGGTACGTTCCCACGGCTGCGCGACCGTCGTGATCTCGCTGGGAACGAGGTTCGTCTCCACCCAGCGAAGCGTCGGTATACGGAACCGGACAGGGAAGGTGTAGCCGCGCCACCACCACTCGTAGCGCAGGACCGTGCCCACGCGCTCCACACCCTCGTGGATGAACCGGACCTCGGTATCCGGCCAAGGGCGCTTGTTCGTCGGCTTGAACCGACCGAGCGCCTCCGCCTCGCCGGGCACAGCCATGCTGGCCGGTCGCTCATAGCCGCCGGGAAGGTCACGCTCGTCCGGCTCGTCGACCTGGAGATCCGCGAGCAAAGACGACAGCTCCCGGCCGCTCATAGCGCCAGCCCCAAGGTCATCCTGCGCAGCTCGTCATCGAACCGCGACAGCTCCACCAGCGCGCCGTCCAGCGACCGTTGACAGTGCGGGCAGTGCGGGCAGTCCGCGTCCGACGTAGGTCTCGCGGTCACGAACACGCCGCACACCGCGTCGATGACGCTCCCGGCCTCCGGCGTTGCTGGGCCCGTCAGGCCGGCGTGCTTCCTTCTGTCGACGCAATCCACCCAGAACACCGTCGTGCGCATGTCCGTTCGCACCCGCCTTCGCCTCGAAGCAGCGGATCGCCGCAGTTCGCAAGGACGCTGTCTCCGGGGGAGCCAGCCACAGGTGCAGGGCGACTCACTACACTGCTCGCTTCGTCACGTGTTTCGTCCGTCACCTGTGCCGTCACAGGTTACGACCGTCACATGTGACGCGCTAGTGGGTGTGCTGCGTCCGAATGAGTGATTCGTAAGCTTGGCTCCAGTTACCTACGGTGTCTCGGACGGACACCGATACGAGGAGGGCCCAGGTGGAGGTCACGTTCAGCGCCGACATCGCTCGTCGCGTCCTGATTTATCGGCTCCAGCAACTCGTCGCTGAAAAGCCCGTGAGCCAAGGCGTGATCGCTGAAGCGCTCGGCATGACGCGGACCGGGGTGACGAAGTTGCTGAACGGAACGAACCTGCCCTCCAAACCAGCACTCAAGGTCTTGGCCCAGGACGTGTTCCATATCAGCCAAAAGGAACTGGCTGACCTGCAAGATCTGCTCGCCACGGCGAAGCTCAAGCCGAAGACGAAGGGAGGACCGCCGCCCACGCGCACGAAGGACGACTTCACCCTCTTCATCGGGCTCGAAGCTCGAACGACTCACATCGAGAAGTTCGAGATGGCGGTAGTCACCGGGCTACTGCAGACCGATGACTACGCGCGGCGGATCATCTCGTATCACGCGTCGCTGACCGCAGGCATCGACATCGAGCAGGCCTTGGAGGTTCGACACGCGCGGCAGGCCGGAATTCTGCGGGACGAGAGCCCGACTGAACTCTGGTTTATCTGCGAGGAGCAAGCTCTCCGCCGACCGATCGGCGGGTCGAAGGTCATGGTCAAGCAGCTCGATCATCTGCTGGCCATGGCCGAGCGCCCCAACGTCACCTTCCAGGTGATCCCGCAGACTGTTGATGTTCACCCGGGACTTTCGGGGTCGTTCACACTGTTGCGGTTCGAGGATGACCGCAGGGTGGTGTACGAGGAGACAATGAAGTCGGCCTACTACTACGGCCAGGCGCGCGACGTGGAGGAGTACGAGCGGTCGATGAACCATCTCCGGCACTGCGCTCTGAAGCCGAAGCAGTCGCGCGACCTCGCGCTGACGATCAGGAAGGAGTTCCACCAGGAGCGATGAGACGACATCGAGAGATCACGAACTGGCGAAAGGCTCGCCGGAGCGTGCAGAACGGCGACTGTGTCGAGGTCGGCTGGACCACCGAAGTGGTCGGGTACCGCGACACCAAGCAGGCTGGACGCCAAACTGGCGCACAGCCGATGTTGCTGGTCAGCCTCGCGGCCCATGCCGCGTTCCTGGCCGCGATCCAGGCAGGCCGTGTCGACTCGGCCTGATCTTTTCGAGAAAGGCGAGGCCCCGGGCAAAGGTTGCTTGCCCGGGGCCTCGCCCGTTTCGCTGATCAGCGCGTGTTGCAACGGACGTCCGAACGGACATGTTGCCGATCGGCGTGCGCCCGGCGCAAGGTCCACACGCGTGTGTCACCCACGATTACCGCAGGTTGGCTGGCTGTGGCCGACGCGCCGACACGATGTAGGGAATTCCTGCCGTTCATCCACGGCGGCCCTGGTGCTGCGCTCCGCCGGGCGCATTTCGGCACCGGCGCGCGACCTCTCGACGGCCGTGATGATCTCCCGCGGTCACACCTACCGGCCTCGGCACAAGCACCCGGGCCGGTCGGCCCGGCCTGGGGCGGGTGGCGTGGGGCGGTGGCCAGGATCGCCATCGCGGTCTCGACGTCGACCAG
This sequence comes from Amycolatopsis anabasis, assembly GCF_009765355.1. GTDB lineage: Bacteria > Actinomycetota > Actinomycetes > Mycobacteriales > Pseudonocardiaceae > Amycolatopsis > Amycolatopsis anabasis. The sequence continues at coordinate 13,035 of NZ_VTHK01000071.1, forward strand.
CGCCGGGATCGGGACGCTGCGGATGTCGGCGCGCTAGGCCGCGAGCAGGGCGGCGAGCTCGGAACCGGTGTTCATGGGCGATACCTCGTACGGGGTGGGTCTAACGAATGTCGCGTGGTGATCAGCCCGCGTTACGCCGAACGGCCGTGCGGCGGACAACGTGTTGCGGTCGCCCGTCCGGGGGTTTCCCAAGCTGCAGCCGTCAGGTTCAGCATTGACCGCTACCCTCGCCGCTGCGTTGGCCGCCAACGATGGGGAGCTGGGGGAGGCGGGAGCCATGCGGGGCCAGGTGATCTACGTGGCCATCCCCGTGGACGGGCGCCTGGTGGTGCGCGAGGCCGACGAGGGCCTCGAGCGCCACGAGTGGGGTGTGCTGCAGGCCGGGCTGCTCGCCGCGATCCACGCCGACGTCGATCCTCTCCGCGGCCGCAGCAACGGGATCGCCCTGCCGGGCGGGTTGTGGGCGCGCATGGCCGACGACGCCGTACTCGATCGGAGTCGCTACCCGCGTAACCCGGTCGCGAGCAAGCTGCTCGCCGTACTCGGCGCCCCCGGCCGACGCTGCTTCGGCACGATCGTCCTCCTTCGCGAGGATCCCGAGACCGGGCTGATCACCTCACTCACCGACGAGCAGCTGGCCCAGGTTCGGAAGGCGCACGACCAGATCCACCGCCGCGGTTCCGCGTCGGAACCAGCCAGGCCCGGACCCAGCTGAAGCCGGAAGCGCGCACGGTCCGCAGGACTGGCGACGAAGTGCTCGACGACGCCAGCCCCAACATCACCCGATCGGGAACCGGCTTCGCGGACAAAGTCGCGTCATAGCCAGCTCCCTCGTTAGTGCCATGCATAGACAGACGCGCGAGACCCCCGTACGCCAACGCGTACGGGGTTTCTGCGTTTGTCCGGTAAGCGGGTGGGCTCCCCGATCTCCCCGAGGAGCCCACCCTTTTCGCCTCATCCGGGAAGGAGCCCCGGCGGACAATGACGAAAACGAAAGAGCCCGGTGATCATGACGGGAAACTCCCAGATTGGTCACCAGACGGCCGACACGGCCTGCTCGGCCTGGCCAAGATGGTGCTGGGGGACTGGGCACCAGCCCTGCGCGCGGCCCTGCTGCTGATCATCCTCATCCTCGGCGCGGCCGCCCTCATCGCAGTCGTCTCGCCCTGGATCAGCATCCCCGTGCTCGGCGCCGGCGGATACTGGATCACCGCTCGCCGCGCCCGCCGCAAGTAGTGGCGGGGCTCAGGGTTACCCGTGGCGGGTAACCTTGAGCCCCGCAAATTCAACCCGTACTGGTGTCCTTCAGCTTGCAATGTGCACGGCGGGAACAACACCGCCGATGGCTACGACGTTGCTAGGCCCGCACTCCTCGCCGGGGTTCTGAGGCTTCCCTTCCTGCACGGTGGTGGGTCAGTTGCCGCCGGGGCGTCCGGGTCCTGAGGCGGCCAGGCGGCGGAGGGCCTCGTCGGTGTCGAAGTTCACCTTGTCCCGTGCGGGGCGAACGCGTCGGGGCGGGATGTGCGGTTTGTTGATGGTGCCGAGCCGACGGATGTGGAAGGTTAGGTACGGCGATAGTCGAGCCAGTCCTCCCGCAGTGAGCGGCTCGCGGCGCGTCTGAGCTGGACAGCGGCCGTGGCAAGCTCCCGGCGTGATTAAACACTTCACGTCGAGTGTGTTCGTGTTCGCACATGTGAATGAGGTGTGGAAGCTGGGGTTGATCCGGCATCCTCGGCTTCAGCGGTGGATGAACCCTGGGGGCCACGTCGAACCGGGTGAGTCTGAGATCGATACGGCGGTTCGCGAGGTAGAGGAGGAGACCGGGCGGCGGGTGCGGTTGCTCCTACCGCCGGGTCCGGCGGTGCCCGCGCGCTTTCCGCGTGCTGTGCTGCCGATGCCGTGGTGGATCACCGAGCACTCGGTCCCCCCGGATTCTCGCTGTGCAGTGCGCCACACGCATGTGGATCATCATTTCGTTGGGCTTGTTACAGATCCCACCGTGATGGTTCGGGCCGCGGAGCATCCGTTTCGGTGGGTTGGACAGGATCAGCTGGACGACCACGCGATGTTCGCCGATACGCGGATTCTGGCCCGGCCGCTCTTCGAGCTGATGCCGTTGCTCAGTGCGACGACCACATCACCGGTGACGTCGAGACGGCCACGGTGGCAGGATTCGCCGCGGCTGAGACCGCCGACGACACTCTCAAGGGCGGCGCGGGCAACGACACCATCGTCGGCGAAGTCGACACCATCACGATCAACAGCGGTGCCCTCGTACTGCGGTCGGCCGATGACGACATCGACGGCGGGGACGGCGCCGACACCCTGGTAGGGGACCACGACACGCTGATCGGACCTGATGGGTCCTACCTCAGCGAAACCTACAAAGACAGGATCAAGGGCGGCGCCGGCAACGACACCATCTATGGCGACGAACGCGTCGGCAACAACGTCATCGGGGTAATCGCCGACGGCTGGTCGGACACCATCGACGGACAGTCCGGCACCGACACCGCCGATGCGGGCCCCGGCACCGACACCTGCACCAGTATCGAAGCCCCAACCAACTGCGAGTAACCATCGCCGTGGCGGCGGGGGCAAACCCCTGCCGCCACGGGAGTGTTCGACCTGATCCGCGCGGTCGGCGGCCTGAACTCCCCGCGCGCCCGGCTACGCGTGGTCAGCCGCCCCATCGGCGGCATCACCGAGGCCGCCGCATTCCACACCATGCCCGACGGGAACTGGGGTCCGTGTACTGCCCCCTGTCCTGGTTGTCAGAGAAGTATCGCTCCGCAGGTGACGGATGCGGCGTAGGTGAAGGTGTAGAGCATATAGCTACGCCGGTCAGTGGTGTTGGTCCGCACGAGCAGGCTTGTGGCGGTGCAGGTCCAGGACATCGCCGCGATGACGGCGTCGCACGCGAGAACGACGGGGGTCGGGGCGGGGCTGGGGGCGAACAACATCACGTGCAGGACAACGGGGATCGCGGCCATGACGACGGCGAACCACAGCCGTATCGGCCAGTGGCCGATCAACATCGGCAGGGTGACGCGCCCGCGTGTGCGGTCACCGTCGATGTCGCGGACATCCTCGTACCGCAGTGGCAGGTTGAAGCCGATGGCGAGCACGAGGATCCAGGTCCAGCCCGTCGCGTCGATCGGGCCGACGAGTTGCCAGAAGCATGCGAGTTGGGCGATGGTGCCGACGAACATGCCGATCGGTTTGGTCCAGAGGTAGTGCCGGGGTGTGGCGACCAGGTTCAGGCCGATCACGTCGACCAGCCACAGCGCGACCCAGGCCAGCGTGCCGGTCAGCCACCCGAGCAGCAGATAGAGAGGCGCGGCTGACCAGAATCGGCGCAGCAGTCCATGCGGGGTGGTCAGGCCCAGGGGGATGGGCCGGTGTGGTTTGTTGATCCGGTCCTCGTCCGCGCCGGTTGCCTGGTTGGAGGTGTCGAAGACGTAGATGTACAGGAAGGTCAGGGGGAGGCTGGTTGCTATGGTCCAGACCAGTGGCCAGCCGGTCACACCGTAGTGGGCGCACGCTGCCGCGGTGAAGGCCAAGCCGGGCAGGAACGCGGCACCAGCGTTGTCAACGATGAGCTTCCGGGTGAGTTCGGCCTCGAAACGTGCCCGCCGCAACGGATGCCATCCGGGCGCCCTCAGTCGAACCATGGCCACAGTTCCCTCAGGCTCTTCACAATCAGCTTCCTCCGGTATGATTACTCCTGCGTCCGCCTGCAAAGGTCTAGTGCCTATTGCAGATGACGTATCCTTATTCAGGGTCAATTGTCTGATCGGCGATTTGATGGGTAAGAAAATCTGAACGCCACAGTGTTGGTGACGCACGTGCGGATTCTCGGCTATTCTGCCGTGTCCGCGGAGCGGGGCCAGCGCGGTGGGTGTGGGGTCCAGGCGAAAGCGAGGCTCGACACCGAAAGGCGCCGTCGCCACCGCGTGCGTCCTGGCTCGGGATACCCGATGGTCACTGCTGTTACGCGCGGGAATCATGATCAGTATGGTTCCCACGAATCAGGGGATCCTGGAACGGCGGCATCGGCATAATCATCTTCAGTGCCACGCCACCCGCCGTCGTCACGCTTGTTGGTGTCATCTGTTTCCTTTGGTGCGTTGTTTCTTGTTCCAGAGGTAGATGGCGATTGCTGCGAAGAGGTAGGTGCGTCTGCGTTTGGTTCCGATTTCGAGGCGACTTTTCTGGGATATGTTGATCGCGATCTCCCCGTTGACGATGTTGTTCAGAATGGTGTGTGCGGATTGAATGGCGGCGGAGCCGGCGGTGAGGATCTCGAGGGTGGTGCGGGCGGCTTGTTGTTCGGAGAGTGTGTCGTCGAGTAGGTCGAGCATGATGTCGCGCAGGACGTCGCGGAACGTGTCGGTGAGGCTGAGTTCCGGGGCGAGGTAGCGGATGGAGCCTTCGATATTTCCGAAGGATTTCCCGAGGACGGAGACTGCCGGGCTGGTGCGGATTCCTCGTTTGGTGGCTTTGATGAGCAGGGTGGTGAGGGTGACGCCGAAATTGAGTTCCTCGAGGGTGGAGTCGGCGATGCGGGTGACGAGGGCTTGCATGTCGTCGTCGAAGGTGGGGACGTCGGCGCCGGCGGTGGCGCGGCCGAGTGCGATCCAGGCTCGGGCGAGGCCCTTGCCGTCGTTCATGGCGATGTTGACCAGGATGAGCAGGAGGGCGATGCGGGTGCCGCGGTCGACGCGGCCGACCATGCCCCAGTCGATGAGGTGTGCTTTTTCGCCGGGGTGGACGAAGATGTTGCCGGGGTGGGGGTCGGCATGGAAGAAGCCGGTGGTGAAGTAGCTCTGGTACATGTAGGCGAGCAGGTCCCGGCCGATGGCGGTACGCTCGCCGGCGGTGAAGGTGGTGGGGTTGGCGTCACGGATGGAGCAGCCGGGGGCTCTGCTCTGGATCATGACCCGGGGGGTGGCGAGCAGGACCTCGGGGATGTCGAGGTGTTTGAAGGTGGTGACCTCGGCGCGGGCGCGTTCCATGTTCTGGGCTTCGAGGGTGAAGTCGAGTTCGGTACTCATCGCGTCGAAGAGACGTTCGAGCATGGATTCGACGTCGATGACGGCGTTGAACTCGGTGGCGATCTTGGCGAACAGTTTGGCCGCGCGGCGGAGCAGGGCCATGTCGGCGTGCACGATGGGCCGGATGCCGGGACGCTGGATCTTGATCACCACGGGTTGGCCGTCGGCGAGGGTGGCGGCGTGGACCTGGGCGAGGGAGGCGGAGCCGAGGGCTCGGGTGGTGTCGATGTCGGTGAAGTGACTGCGCCAGAGTGGGCCCATCTCGTCGGCCAGGACCGCTTCCAAAGTGGCGAAGGGTTGTTCGGCGACCTGGTCGTGCAGCTTCTGCAGTTCGGTGATCATGTCGTCGGAGACGATGTCCGGGCGGGTGGACAGGATCTGCCCGACCTTGACGTAGAACGGGCCGAGTCCTTCGAGCATGGCCCGCACGTCGCGGGCGCGGCGTTGCCCGGTGGTGCCGTGGTCGGGATCGGGGTGCAGGGTGTGGGTGATCTCGGAGGTGAGCAGGCCGCGCAGGGCGGCGACGAGGATGCGGAAGCGGTGTTCGCCCATGGCCGCGCGGCTCCCTTGCCAGTCGGTTAGGTGTTCCCGGGCTGCGGAGATGCGGACCGGGCCCGGGAACACACAGCAGGTGCCCGGTGGGTCGGCTTGCCTGGGTGCCGGGTCTAGCTCGTCTTGGACGCCGTGGTGGGTTTGTTGTTCTGTTGCAGCGTGGCGAGTTCGTCGACTTTGCGGGTCAGCTCCAGCACCGCGGTTTTCAACTCGGCGAGGTCCCGGTCGCTGTCGGTGTCGTCGTCTTTCTCGTCGTCATCTTTGCAGTCCAGTTGCCTGCGGGCGGTGTCGCGCACGTCGTGTTCGACGTCGCGGGCACGGTCGAGAATGTCGTCGACGAGGTCCTTGGTGTCGTCGATCATGTTGCCGAGGTATTTGATGATTCCGGTGCGTCGTTTGGTGGTGGTCATAGTGGTCTCTCCCTTTACTTTTGCTGGGTGGGTTTCTCGTTGGGCAGGCGGAGGGCTTCAGGGTCGGCAGTCACAGTGGACGCTGCCCGGCGCCGGAGCGTGCTTCTAGCAGTGGCGCGGGCGGTCGTCGGCCACCTCGTCGGCATCGCCGTGGGAGAGCCGGAATGTGGTGTGCGCGCAGGAAATTTGTAAGCATGGGACGCTTTTCGGGGTCAGCGGTCTCGACGGGTGGCCAGGTGAGCCAGCGCGCACAACTCGGCCGCGGTGCGGGGCGGAGGGTTGGCCGTGTCCAGGGCACGCAGCGCCAGGCCGAGGTGGCGTTGCGCTTCGGCCTCGGTGCGTTCCCGGGCACCGGCCTGCTCGATCCACCGCACCGCCATCCTGACCTCCTCCTCGTCGATCCGACCGGCCCGGCGATACCAGTCCGCCAGTGCCTGCCCGGCCGACGAATCCGAAGCCAGCGCCGAGATGACCGGGAACGTCTTCTTCTTCGACCGAACATCCGACCGAGCCGGTTTCCCAGTCACCGCGGGATCGCCCCAGATCCCCAGCAGGTCGTCGACCATCTGGAAAGCCAGCCCGAGATGCCGCCCGAACCGCCGCAGACACCCCACACCGGCCTCGTCCGCACCACCGAACAACGCCCCGGCCGCGCACGCATAGCCCATCAACGCGGCGGTCTTACCGCCCGCCATCGCGACATACTCCGCGCACCCGACCTCGGCCCGCTCCTCGAAATCCAGGTCGGCCCCCTGTCCGGCCAGCAACTCCATCAGCGTCTCGGCGAATCCTCTGGTCCCCCGTGCCGCACCCGGCGAGGACGAGGCCGCCAGCACCCGCATTGCCAACGCCAGCAGCGCGTCCCCGGCCAACACCGCGATCGGCACCCCGAATGCCGCCCACACCGTCGGCCGATGCCGCCGCGTCGCGTCCCCGTCCATGATGTCGTCATGCACCAACGAGAAGTTGTGCACCAACTCCACCGCCGCAGCCGCCCGGACCGCGTCCTCGGCCCGACCCCCCACCGCCTCGGCCGACAGCACCGCCAGCGCCGGACGGACCCCCTTCCCACGCCCCGCACGCACCGGCGCGCCGTGCTCGTCACACCAGCCCAACTGATAACCCAGCGCACGACTCATCGACCCGGGCAACTGCCCCACCGACTCCCGCAACACCGGCTCCACCAGACACCGCGCCCGCTCCAGGATTTCCGGAGCCTTCAGCCCCACAGCCGGCGGAATCGTCATCACCACAACCACACTTCCGAATAGAAACCGGACGTCCACACGGTCAGCACTTGTTACAGCGCGCGGCTATCGACGCGCTCCGCAAGTTCCCCCGGCGCCGGCATCGCGTGGCATCGATTGTTGATCTGGACACAAAGGACATGGGCGGGCTATCTCATGGTCGACCTCGTCGTGCTACCGGCATTCGTGTTCGGCAGGCCACACACTCGCAGCCCGTCACGACTTTTGCGCGACAGCTGCGATCAGGCACACGGCACCCCCGGCGAGCCCGATACGACTAAAATCGACTCACCGGCACCAAATCTGGCTTGATGTCACCTTCATACGCCTGCAAGGCATAGCACCTATTGCATCAGCGTCGCGACGCTTGAGCTTACCCCGATCGGCGGGCAATGGCGACGGCCAACAGGGGGAACAGCGGAACATCGTATTCTTTCACGATGTGACACTGCGCGATAAATGATGTTCAGAGAAATCACCAGATGGCGTAAGCTTTATTCGAGGCAAATTGTTTTTCGATCTAATGAATCGGGTATCGACAAATTGAAGTTCATGCCGACGGTAATGCACGTGCATATGCTCGGTCATACTACCGTGCCCACGGCCGCCAACTTGGCCTCCGGCAGGTCGTGGCGGAAAGCAGTGATCGAGGAACGCGGCTTGCTCGGTGAACGAGCCGACATGAACCGGAGCCACCACCGCAGAGCAGTCGGTGAGGATGTCGTCTCGGTGAGCCAGTAGTACATCCAGCCGTTGATCAGAGCTCGACGCCGGTATCGATAGCCTCGGCGCAGCTTCCTCGATGGGGCGCTCGAGCAGCCCGACCACGCCGCTGGTGCGGCGGAACAGGTACTCCGGCATCGTGCCGCCGGTGAGCATGTCCGGGTGCGCGTGGAAAAGTCGAAGTTCGTCCTGCACGCTTCACGGCCTGCGCTGGTCATAAAGATGGTTGCAGCATTGGATCTACTGCTGCCGACCGCGCTTTCGCTTGGTGCCGAACAACCGGAACAACCTGCGGCGGCTGTGAAAGTGCACAGCGTCGATGCGTCCGGCCTGCACCGCAGTCCCGTGTACCGTACCGGAGATGTTGTTGCGGGTCGCGGTGTTCGCGCCATCATCGGGTGGCTGACCGATCGGCGTCACCACGCATATTCGCGGCGTGCGATAGCCCCGGGGAGGCCGATGCACTCGTCGAGTTCCAGCTGGGCGATCTCGCAAGCGCCCAGTTGGGCGCTGGCCGCGGTCTCGCATGCGGCCGCGAATCCCGACCGGTTGTGCTCAGGGCGGCCCCGGAACGCACTCAGGCGGCCAGCGCCGCCGCCCGGGAGTCGAACAGGTGCAGATGCTCGGTCAGGCCCACGATTTCCAGCGGGCGGCGCACCGGCCGATGCGCGCCCACGACGCGGAAGTCGGCGTGGGCGCGCTCGGCCTTGGCCTCGACCCGCATCAGCGTGGTCACCCCCCGCGCAGTTGGAGAACGCGACCTCGCTCAGATCCGCGACCAGCACCGCGGGTGGCGGCGGGTCGAGCACGTCGACCAGGCACGCTGACCACGTTCCCAGGGTGGACAGGTCGATCTCGCCCGTGGCCGTCACGACCACCACGCCAGGCTGGGGCACCGTCACGTTCACGCACAACACCTCATGCGACGACGGCGGCCTCGTGGTGCGGTGGCTGCGGGTCGTCTGCGCCTCCCTGTTGCTGTTCGGCTCGGAGCTGGACACCGCACACCAGCCAGTGCCGCTGCCAGCAAGAGAACGGACACCGTGTGTTCCATCGCCCTGCTTGTTTTCGACAGATGATCTCGGCCCACGTTGGTCGGTGGTTTGTGGCCCCGGCGGGGTCGGACAGGGAGTTTTGGCCCAAGGCGGTGTCTGATGTGGACACGCCCACGATGGTGTGACAGGGCGGTGATCACTCATTTGCGCGGGTGAGGATGTGCGCCACGTAAGTCCGGGTCGTGTCACGTTGGTCACGGGTCGGGCTAGGGTGAGCCGGGTGGTTGATCAGAGGACCGTGGAAGCGGCGGTCGCCGATGCCCGCCTTGCTATGGTGGAGTTCGATGACGCCCTGACGTGGCTGGAACGGGCCCGTCAGAAGCCGATGGTGCCGCTCGCGGCCGAGGTCTGGGTCACCGAACCGTCCTACTGCCACGTCCTGCTCGTGCGGCACCGCGTACGCGGATGGGTTCCGCCCGGCGGCACGGTCGAGCCCGGCGAGACGCCGCGGACAGCTGCGGCCCGTGAACTGGCGGAGGAGACCGGCGTGCGGGGTGAACTGCTGCCTTTGCCAGCCGCTGTTGCGGTCCGGTCTTACCGTGCCGATTGGGAGCCGACGCTGGGCTTGTCCTACGCAGCCGTCATCGACCGCGAAGTGCCGCTGGCTGGAGAACGTGGCCAGCCGCCGAGGTGGTTCGACCTGGACGAGGTGTGGGATAGCGCCTTCCCCGAGGACCGCGACCGGATCCGGGCGCACGTGCGTCGCATGGCGGCGGAGCAGGCGGCACCGGCGCACTGATGTCGGGCTTCGGGTACTCGGTCAGATGACCTTGTCGGTCAGGTTCAGGCTGTCGCCGGGCAGCGTCACTAGCTGCGACGTGTGCAGGAATCGGACCTATACCGGCTCGATGCCGGACTATGCCGTGAACGCGTCCATGCCGAGTTTCCCGGTGGCGTAGGCCGCGGAGCGGTGCGCGAGTTGCTGGAGGTGCTCGTGGTCGACTTACCGGGCGGCCCGCACTTCGAGGCAGGGAGGCGGATCGGGCCGGTCGCTTGGCTTCGCAGATCCACCAGAGAGGTCCCTACGTGACCAGTGGTCGGCCGACGGCACCGGTGGGACCGCCATTCGGTCGGCAGGAGGCGCAGGGAGCTGGCGGCGCGGCCGACTTCTTCGGTGACCTCCGCGCGGGCGGTTTGCTCGGGATCTCCGTGCTGGTCGACATGGCCGGCAGCCGGGGCCGATCCCGGCGGGCGGCCTCGCCCGTTCGACGAGCAACAGGCCGGTCGGCGTGGAAATCGCTGACGTGGTCGCAGGATGGCGTCCAGTCGGCGAGGCTTGCGGCGGACGGCGGCGAGGTAGTCAGCGCTGCGCCTCGAGTCGTTGGGCGACCACGACGAGCCAGCTGGTCACGGTCGGCGCGTCGGGGGTGCACAGAGAGTACGCCTTGGTGAGGATGTCCATCCGCTGGGCGTGGGTGAACTCTCCGGCGGGGCGGGCGAAGACGGGAATCGAGAGCCATGCCTTCTTCTCGGCCATCGTGCTGCGCTGGGCGATGACCTCGGTGTCGAGCACGCTCAACCCGGCCGCGGACAGGTGCTCGGTGGCCTTCTCCAGCGGCAGTGCGGGCGGCCCCTCGGCGGCCGGTGGCGGGGTGTAGCCGTAGTCGCGGGCAGCGATCTGGTGGATCAGGGTGTTCAGCGACGGCCCATTGCGCGTGCTCGTCTCGTCGCGGTGGCGGACTCCGGCGAAGCCGCCGCCGATGTTGAACACGAACCGGCCACCTGGGCGAAGGACGCGGTGGACCGCGGTGAATACCGCGGGTACGTCGGTCTTCCAGATCGCGGAGTTGCACACCACGGCGTCGGCCGGGCCGGGCACGTGGTCTGCCAGGTTTTCGGCGGGTGTGGTGATCCAGGTCAGGCGCGGGTCGGTCAGGGTGTGGCGGCCGACGTGTTGCATGGCGGCTGCGTTGTCCAGGGAGAGGACCTGGGCTTGGGGTGGGGCGAGTTCGAGGATGGCCTCCGCGGTCGCGCCGGTTCCGCCGCAGAGGTCGATGACCAGGCGGCTGGTGGTGAGGTTGGCGCGGCGGGCCAGGTCTCGGCTGGTGGCCCTGTACATGGGGAAGTCGCGGGTGAACGCGGCGTACGCCCGCGCGGTGGTGTCGGCGTCCCAACCGAGAACGGCATCCGGGGGTGCCATCGTGGGGTACCTCGCTTCGCGGAGTAGGGGCGGCTGGATCGGTCAGAAGAGCGAGTCCTGAACTGCGACGGCGGGCGAGCTGAACGGGCCGAAGGTGATGCGGCGTCCCTTGAGGGCCTGGAGGTCGAGCACGTAGCCCACCTCCTCGTCCCTGTCCAGAAGGGCCAGTACCTGGGTGCCGACACAGGACATGACGGCGAATCCGTGTGCGCCGTCTCGCAGATCGTGCGGGTACACCATCCGCGCGCCGCTGGCGGCGCGTAGGCGGTCGCCGTGGGCGGGCGGTGCCCATTTTTCCAGTGTCGCCGGGGTGTTGAGGGCGGCGAGCGTGTCGGCGGCGCGGGCGACGTGGTGGTCGTGGGCCGCGCTGGCGGTGGACAGGTCGGTGAGGGTGGCCAGGGCCTTGAGTTTGGTCGCGGCCCGGACGGTCTGCGGCAGTTGCAGGTCGCGGGTGAGGGCGTCTTCGAGGTGGCGCACGGCGCGGCCGTCGGGGCTTTCGGTCAGGTAGGTGGCGAACAGCGCGCCTTGTTCGTCGAGGCGGGATTGCTTGCGTGGCTCGGCGGCGGTGCCGACCTTGGTGGCGCCGTCGGCGAAGGTGGCCAGGTAGAGCCAGTGCGGTTGGTCCAGGTACCGGCGCAGTGCCTCGGGGATGGGGCCGTCGCGGTGGGCCTGGTGGGCGAAGCGGAACTCGTCCTGGCTGAAGCACCGAGGGCACTGATCGCCGCCGTGTCCGGTGGGGGCGCGGTCGGGGCAGGCGAGTGCTTCGACGCGCACGGTGTCGGCGAACTGGTACCGGCCGGTGCACCGCCGGCCGCCGCTGATCGTGAAGCCGAGTCGCCGCTGCATGATCTCGGCGTAGATCAGTGGCCCGCTGGGGAGTGGGGCGAGCAGCAGCCGGGGGTCTCCGGTGGCCCAGGTGACGCCGTGGCACACGTACTCGCCGTCGGTCGGTGGGGTCGCTGGCATGGTGCGGTCCTTGGGGTGTGGATGCGGGGGGTCAGAGGGTGAGCTGGAGGCGGTCGGTAAGCGCGTCGGCGGCGGTTGTGAAGACGGTGTCGCGGTCCATGTCGGTGACGTCTAGCGACAGCCACCCGCCGCGTTGCTCGTGTTCGCGCAGCTTCTCCAGCACGATGTCCTGGTAGTGGATGAAGTCCTCGTCCCCGGCGCCGGTGTGCCCGGTCTCCAGCGAGCTGAACTCGCCCTTGCGGGCGAGCGCGTCGCGGGCGCTGATGCGCAGGAAGAACGTCAGGTCGGGTTCGGTGAGGTGGGCGAAGACCTGCTCGGCCAGCTCGGTGGAGACCTTGGGGTTGACGGCGTAGCGGGCGAGGATCTTGTGGTGGGCGTTGTCCAGGATCACGTGGGTGCCGGCGGCGAGCGCGGGCTGGATCACGAGCTTGTCCTGCAGGGTGTACCAGGCCGCGAGCGCGAGCAGCCAGTAGTGGTCGCCGCACGCCTGGGCGACGCGGGCGTCGCGGCGGTAGACCAGGGCGTTGAGGCGGTCGACGTAGGCGGACAGTTCGGTGTCCATGGGCATTTCGGTGCTGTGCTTGCCGACCAGGATCGCGTCGTGGCCGGCGTCGTTGAGGGCTTGGTGCAGGCGCGCGGCGAGGGTGGACTTGCCCGCGCCGTCGATGCCCACGACGGTGATCTCCCGTCCCCTCGCGGGGGTAGCCGGATGGGGGTTCGTCATGGTGGTGGTTCCTCCGTGGGGTTCAGACCGGACGGGCGGCCAGGCGGCGGGCGATGATGTCGCGGATCCGGCTCACGAGAACGGTGCGCCGCCGGATGACGTCGCGATGACGTTCGTTGGACAGGTCCGCGGGGTAGCGGCGGGCGAGGTTGTTGGAAATGACGTGTAGGTAGCCGAACGCGGTGCCCGCGTCGCGGGCGGCGGCGCCCATGGGTCCGATCTCCGGATCGACGAAGGCGTGGTCGGCGTGCTCGGTCAGCCAGTCCCGATCTTCGAGCAGGATCGAGGGTGAGGTGACGTGGATGCCGGTGTGCACGCCCGGTTGGGCGGTCGCGACGTCACCGAAGAAATCGGGCCAGGTGACCGGCTTCCCGCCGACGAGGCTCGTGTTTCCGGTGGCGAGCAGGGTGTTGGGCTCGATGTCGGGGTGCAGCGCGCCGACCTTGCCGACGTAGACGACGGCGCGGGCGCCGAGCTCGGCCAGGCGCGTGACGACGCGGCCGGCGACGTCCCCCCAGATGCTGTGCAGGAACCCGAGGTAGACCACCCGGCGGCCGTGCACCTGGGCACGTTGCCAGGCGTATCCCGGGCCATAAGTCCACCTTCCGGGGCGCGGCGTGAGGTGGGTCAATCCCCAGCCGACGATCACGAGGTCGCCGTCGAGGTCGAGGTCCAGTCGCCCCACCGCCTCGCGGGAGACCGCGGGGTCGGGCAGCTCGTAGGTGACGATGTCGGCCGCCTTACCGGTCATGGCCAGGTAGGTCGCGATGATCAGCGCGTAGTGGTGGACGTAGTCGATGCCGGGGAACGCCTTGACGACGAGGACGCGGCCGTGGATCCGCGCGGTGGGGCGTTCGATGTTGAACAGCTTGCCGTTCTTCTCGTGCGCGGAGATCACGGCTTGGCGGTCGTAGCCACCGAGAACGTGGATGCGGTCCCAGTCGTGGTCCTGGATGAGGTGGTGCACCTTGATCTGCAGGTAGCGCAGCAGGCTCGCCGGGGCCATCGTGTGCCGGTCCACCGCGATCGGCGCCGCGCGCAGCACCCTGCCCGGACCGGTGGCCGGGAGCGTGTCGGTGAGCAGGTTCATCGGGCCGCCTCCGGGATCCGCACGGCGCTGCCCGCGGCTTCGCGGAGGACGGCGATGTTGCGTCGGATCAGGTCGAACCGGTGCTCGGGGATGGGGCCCAGGTTCTCGATCCGGGGTGTTGGGGGCTTGTCGTAGGGGCCCTCGGGCAGCAGTGCGATGCCCATCGCGCCGAGGATGACCGGGGCGGCCCCGTCGACGGAGGCGGTCCATTCGTGCTCGCGCTGTTCGACGAGTTCCAGGTGACCGGTGCGGCCGAGGCCGAGCAGCCGGTAGACGATCCGGTCCTCGATCATGCCGTGGTCGTCCAGGTATCGGGTGGCCGTCCAGCGGGTGCGGCACAGCTGGTTCTCGGGGTCGGGGCGCCGGGAGGCGGGCAGCGCGATCGCGTCGACGTACTCGCGGGAGACGAGCTGGTCGTAGCAGCGCAGCCACTCGTGATCGTCGGCGGCGTGCAGCACGGCGCACAGGCGGAGGTCGTCGCACCGGTCGCGGATCTCGCGGGCGGCGGCGTCGCTGGCGGTGATGGTCGCGGGCCCGTCGCGCAGGACGTCGGGGAGGATGATCTCGCGTGCGGCGACCGCGCGCGCCGCGGCGATCAGGTCGTTCGGCGGCAGCGCGTGGCCGAGGTCGAAGATCCCGTTGTCGACGATGATGTCCGCGCCGCGCTGGGCCTCGCGACGGAAGAACGCGCGATAGGTCGGGTCGGTCAGCACCCGTTGGGCGGCCACGTGGTGCACGCGGGCGGGGGCTTGGGCGACGAAGGCGTCCAGGTAGTCGGGCGGGGCGATCACGGAGACGTCGATGCTCGTGGCCATCAGGCGTTCCTCCGGCTGGTGGCGAGGGTGAGGAACTGTTGGGAGAGCACCGGATCGCTGTGGAATCGGCCGTCGGTCTGCAGCGTGGTGGTGCGGGCGTCTTCCATCCGCACTCCGCGCATGCTCATGCACAGGTGCGTGCCGCGGACGGCGACGGCCACGTCCGTGCTGCCGGTCATCGCGGCGATCTCGTCCGCGACTTGCCGGGTGAAGCGTTCCTGCACCTGAAGGCGGCTCGCGTGTGCTTGGGCGATCCGGCCGAATTTCGACAGGCCCATCACCTCGCCGTCCGGGATGTAGCCGACGGTGACCTCGAGGTGCATCGGCAGCAGGTGATGCTCGCACAGCGACCAAACGCTCATGCCGCCGATCACGACCAGCTGGCTGCTCAGCTGGCTCTCGAGGAAACAGGTGGGCGCGGGCGACGAATCGGGAGTGAGAAAGGCTTTCCACCACGCGGCGACCCGCGCCGGCGTGTCGACCAAGCCCTCCCGTCCGGGGTTCTCGCCGAGCGCGGTCAGCAGTTGGCCGACCAGATCGGTGACGCGCTCGGTGTCGACCGGTCCCGCCGCGGCAGCGTCAGGCTCGGCGGGCACCATGGCCGGGCTCTCGGCGGGCGTCGGGCTGTAGAGGGTGTTGGTCATGGACTTCGCCTCGCTTCCACGGATCTGAGGAACAGGTGACTGGGGTAGGTCAGCGATCGGGCCGTGGTGAAAGCCGGGATCTGCTGGCGTTGAGTGCAATGGCCGCGCGGAAGATTTGTGCGCGTTCGTGCTTGGTTCCGGCTCTCGGAGTCATCGGGCGCCGGTCAGGATGTGCAGGCGGGTGGAGATGTTCCACCCGCGTGCGGTTGCCGGGGCGTAGAGCGCGTCCATGCCGGCCAGGACTTTCTCGCGGGTGGTGCCTTCCGGCATCACCCATACCGGATCCAGCTGGTACTCCTCGACGAGCTGGGCGATCTCGTCGAGGTCGCGGTCCGGGTCGGTGACGACGAACTTGAATGCCACGCGGCCGGTCTCGGCCAGGGCGGTGAGTGCCCTGGGTTTGATCCGAGTGGCATAGGGCATGCCGGAGTTCGCGAGTTTCGGGCTCACCACCCACAGATCGACCAGGGAGACCAGCTCCGGCGTGGGTGGCATCGATCCGTTCGTCTCGACCTGCACCCGCGCGGCGGGTTTCACGCCGCGGGCGAGGGCGGCCATGGCCGGTTGCTGCAGCATCGGCTCCCCGCCGGTGAGCACCACCAGGTCCACGGCGCGCTCACCAACCCACGACACCAGGTCGGTGACGGGCACGCGCTCGCTGACCTCGGTCGGGTGGTACCTGCTCCAGTCCCAGCTTTCCGGGGTGTCGCAGAAGCCGCAGCGGAAGTTGCAGCGGGAGAACCGGACGAACGCGCAGCGCTGCCCGGTCCAGGGTCCTTCGCCCTGGAACGACTCGAACTTCTCGGTCAGAATCGCGGAACCTTCGACGAGTTCGGGAAGCGCGGCCGGGGCGTTCACGCTGCTGCACCCCGTTCCCACAGTCCGGTGGCGGTTCTCGACTCGACACGGACGGACGCCAACCGGCCGTGGATTTTCGGCTCGACGTTGTCGAGGAACCACCCGGCCAGATGGGACACCACGGGGCCGAGGTCGCGATGCCCCGCGTCGCTGGCGTGCGCACGCAGGTGCTGCGCGAACGGTTGAAGGGCCCCGAAGTCGGTGACGAACCCGAACTCGTCGAGTCCGTCCGCGCCGAGGACGAGCGTGACGTCGCCGTGGCTGCTCGGGAAGCGTTTCGCGATGGTGACCTCGCGGGTCGGGCCGTCACAGCGGGCTGAGGTGGTGTCGGTTTCGGAGACCACCATCGCGGCCAGCGTCATCGGCATGGCCGAGGCGATGGTGTCGTCGAACCAGTCGGCGAGGTGGCGGGCGAGGAGTTCGCTGGTCGGAGGGAAGTCGACCTGCTCGTTGAGCAAACGATGATCAAAGGTCTTGTCCAGGTAGTCCCCGAGACAGGACAGGGTCTCGGAAGCGGCGCTGTCGTGCACCAGCGCCGACGCGGTGACGGAATAGTTGTGGCCGTGATTGCGGCTGCACTTGTGCGTCGGCGGCAGTTTCCGCAATTCGTGGCTGGCGCTGAAATGGAATCGGCGGGTGATGGTCAACCGTTCCTCGGGGATTGATTGTTGGTTTGCGATGTCCATGCAGCCCTCCTGTTCTTTGGCTTGGTTCGAGAAGCGATCGGACGTTGTGTGCGGTGATGAGGTGTCGGGCTTCACCCGCCGTTGAGGTTCCCCGCGGGAAAGAACACGCCTTCGGCGTGCCGTCCGCGCCGGTGGCCGGTGGCCTTCTCGCTCGGTAGGTCATCGCCGATCAAGTACTGGTGGGCCACCGTCCAGACGGTGCACGTGGACCGCCGCCACCGCGGGGAGCATTGGCAGCACTGGCCGCGGGGATCGGGAGTGTGCTGGTCGAGCAGCTGGCGCCAAGCCCATGGTCAGGCGGGCGATTTCGGACTCGGCCAGGGCCGCCTTCGAGGGCTCGTCGGCCCGTTCGAGCAGGACATCGAGGTAGTCCAGGAGGTTGATGACGGCCTCGCGCTGGGTGGCGCTGGGAACCTCAGCCATCGGGCTGCTCCTTGTCGAACCAGGGGCGTGATTGCTGAACAGGAGACCCGGGGTGCTGTGGAACGGCGGTGCGGGGCCAGAGGCGGTGGTGCAGGTCCAGCGGCACGAGCGCTCCGAGGCGAACCCCAGCAGCCTGGACACGATGCGCCGCATCGTGGAATTCGGTGCAGGGCCACGGCTGGCTGGAGCAGAGCGGGCAGGTGTACGGCTGTTCCGGCGGCGGCAGGTGCGCGGCGACATCATCGATCGCCCGAGCGGCCTTCCCGGCTGGGCTGTCGGCCGCGACGATAACGGCGACGCTCTCGCGTATCCCGCCCATCGCTCACACCACCGCCGAACGGTCGACGTCCGACGTGGTGATCTTCGAGCCGCCACGTCGACGGCGTGGGAGGTCTGCGCTGGTGCGGCGTGTCCCGCCCCGTGACGCGGCGCGATGCTGGATGGTCGTCGTCATGACGCCGGCTCCTGGGGCGCCGGATTCCGGCGGCGTTGGTGTGCAAGCAGGACATCGATCCGGGTGTGGATCATGGAGGCGAGAGTGTGCGGCGAGTAGAGACTGGTCTCCAGCGGCAGCACCACGACGCCCGCGGCGGCGAGCGCGCGAGCGGCATCGCGATAGAAGCCAGTTTCCCGGGTGCTGAGGTCGACATCCGGCTGGCAACCGGTGCACGAGCCCCGTTGCTTTCGGCGTTGAGCGATCACACTCGGATCGGCGGTGAGGATGACCGCGAGGTCGGGCGGATCCGCCGCAGCATGAAGAGCCTGCAGGAAGCCCAGATCCACTCCATCGAGACGGTGCCGCACCAGTCCAGTGGGGACGTAGCGGTCGCTGATCACGATGTCGCCGGCAGCCAGCCGGGGCCGGATGTCGGTTTTCAGGCGTTGATACCGGTCCGCGGCGAACAGGCACGCGCGGGCGTGTCGGGAGGTGTCGGTACTGGCTCGCGAGCAGGCCAGCGCGCCGATGTCGCTGTCGGTGGGTTCGGAGTTGACGAATACGGGGAGTCCTGCCGCGCGGAGACGTTCGGCGAGCGCTTGGACGGTCGTGGAGGTACCGACACCGCGAGGACCGTCGACGCTGATGAACGCGCCGTGTTCGGTGTTCATGGTGGGCTCCCGACGAGATTGGGCTGGGCATCCGAGTGCGAGGACCCGGCTGTTGTTCGGTTGGCGGTTCCGCCGCGCCGTCGAACTCGTGCGGTTCTCACGCGCCGGGTGGCCCTCGGTCCTCCGAGGGTCGCGAGAGCGCTCCGCCCGCGTCCGGTCGGCTCCGCAAGGGGCGTGACCTCCGCACCGTTGAGCCTCGCGCTCCGGTGAGTGAGCGACCAGGCCACCCGCTACCCGTGTTGCTGGTCACCGGTCGCAGTGCTGGACATATCCTGGACAGGTGGTGTCCAGCGCTGCGCTCTCCGTTGAGGAGGTCAAGGACGGTCTCAAACGCCTGCGTCAAGGCCATGGGCTGGCCCGCCCGACCGCGCTGCTCGCCGCGTTTCCCGATCATGTGCGGGCGCATCTCGCGCGCGGCGGCGTGAGCGAGCCCGGTTCGGTTGACGAGATCAGAAAGCTCGTGTCGGTGTTGCGCCGCGCGATCGACGACCTTGCCGATGACGAGCGTCTCCACGTCGAGTTCGACTTCAACCTCGTCCCCGAGCACCGCTACCCCACGCTGACCGAGCGACAAGAATCGTTGGCACGCTTGCGGAAATGCGCGGCGAAGACCGTGCGCCGGCACGCCGACCGCGCGCTGGACACGCTGGCGTATGTGCTCCTGAGCGCCGGCCCCTCCACGGGGTCCCAGGACCGCAGCACCGCGGCGCCGTCAGGTGGAAACCAGGCTCGCGCGGTGGGGCCGTCCGCGCCGTGGTGGGAGGATCTTCGGGTGTTCTGGCGGCTCTCCGGTGAAGCGCGCGTGGACATCGTGTGCTCGGAGATCCCGGAGAACGAACGTCCCGAGTACGCCTCGCCGACCGATCGCAATTACCTGCGTTACGCCAAGTTCGCCGACCTCGACACGCTGATGTACCTGCGGACCAGGTTCGCGCAGCTGGCGCCTATGGTGACCATCCGGGACTTCGCTCCCTCGGAGTATTACGACACGCATGCCGATGTTCTCGTCGTGGTCGGCGGGCCGCCCTGGAACGCGACCTACCGCGAGTTCCTGCCGCAGTTGCCGTTCTACTTCGAACCCCATCCGCTCGGGGAAGACGACCCCCTCGTCGTACCCGAGCTGAACGGGTTGACGCTGGGCCCGCGGTGGACCGAACGGCAGGAGTTGCTCGAGGACCTGGCGGTGTTCACCCGCCTCACCCTGGCCCAGGGCACCACCGTGTTCCTGCTCGGCGGCTGTTTGACCCTCGGCGTGCTCGGCGCGGCCCGGTGCCTGCTCGAAGCCGAACGCGGGGCACGCAGCGTCGGCTACATCACCGAGCAGGTCGGTGAGGACGACTTCGTCCTGGTGACCGAAGCCCGGCGCCTTGGCGGGATCACCGACGTCGCCGATTTGACGATGGTCAACCCGCTGTTGCTGCTCGCCCGGCGCAACAACAACCCGTTCCGCGTGGCCATCGACAACACCGACCGCTACCTCGGCCTTCGACCCGCATGAGGTCACCGCGCCCGGTGATCACCGCCCCCGACATCCGCGGTTACGTGGTCAACCTGCCCCGACGGCCGGACCGCCGCGCCTGGATCGAACGGTCCCTTCCCTCGGACCTCGCGGTCACCGTCACCTCCGACTGGACCGGTCCCTTCGACGGCCACACCCTGTCCCGCGCGATGCTCGAAACCGCCGGGTACAAGCTGTTTCCCTGGCAGATCGACACCGACAACCCGTGGTGGAACCGCCCGCTG
Organism: Amycolatopsis anabasis; assembly: GCF_009765355.1. Classification (GTDB taxonomy): domain Bacteria; phylum Actinomycetota; class Actinomycetes; order Mycobacteriales; family Pseudonocardiaceae; genus Amycolatopsis; species Amycolatopsis anabasis. The sequence continues at coordinate 33,275 of NZ_VTHK01000071.1, forward strand.
AAGTACGGGGAAATCGGCTGCACGCTCGCGCACCTGGCCTGCTGGCAGCACGCCGCCAACACCGGGACCGAGCCGTTCGTGCTGATGCTCGAAGACGACGCGGTCCTGAGCCCCACCTTCCTGGACGAATTGCTGCGCGGGCTGGAGCGCCTCACCTCCCAGACCCGGTTCGACCTGCTCTACCTAGGCCGCTACCCCCTGGAGCCGGACCAGTCCGCGCTGCCAGGATTCGTCTCACCCGGCTACAGCCACTGCACCTTCGGCTACCTGCTCACCCGGCCCGCGCTCGACATCCTCCTGGCCACCCAGCTCGAGCAGGCCCTCGTACCGGTCGACGAGTTCCTCCCCGCGCTCTACCTCGACCACCCACGCCCCGACCTGCGCGCCCGGTTCCCCCGGCAGCTCACCGCGTTCGCCTTCGACCCGCCCCTGGTCGGCCAACGTCCCAAGGACGAGGCCGGCAGCGACACCGAAGACTCCGCCTTCATCGATCCCTGACGGACAGGTTCGCTCCGCCGCGTCCGTGCCGAGCGCGGCGGTGGTCACGGTGTCCGCGAGCCGGGCATCGACTGCCAGTGCTGGAGCAGGCCACGCAGACGGCGGCCGGGCCATTCCGCTGCCGGGGTGTGGACGTTCACGCCGGTCACGACATGTTCCGGTGGCACGTCCTTGGTCACCACCGCGCCGGCGGCCACGTAACTGCGGGGCCCGATCCGGACCCCGCCCACCACGCGAGCCCCGTAGCCGACCACGGAGTCCGCCTCGATCACCGGCGGCTGTTCGTCGACACCCCACCAGCCCTCGTGCGGCCGGGTGTACTCGTGCACCAGCTCGCCCATCACAGTGGAACGCTCCCCGATCATGGTGCCGTCGCACACAAACCCGGCCACGCACGCGTCCGCGCCAACCGTGACGCGATCACACACGTACGCCCCGTACACCACCCGGGTCCGCTCGCCGATCGTGCTGTCGTAGCCGATGCGCACCCGGTCCTCGATCACGCAGCCCGCGCCGATCCGGACCCCTTCGTAGACCACGACCTGGTTGGCCACCAGGCACTCCGGCCCGATCGACACCGGCTCGCCGATCAGCACCGACCCCGGCTTGCGTTGTTCTTCCCGCAGGCGCGCCTCCTTCGGATAGCCGAAGACGCACTGCTCGCCCACGACGCTGCTGTCGTCGATGTGGACCGGCGCGTACAGCGAGGTGATGTTCACGCCCGCCCCCGCCCCCGCTCCCGATCGCTGCCCGTCAGCCACGCGACGGTGGTGGCGATCGCCTCATCCTCACGCTCCCGCGTGTCGAACCCGTGATCCGAACCCTGGATGGTGTGGAAGTCGGCGTTGGGTTTGACTGCGGCGGCCTGCCGGGCGATCTCGTAGGAGACCGCGGTGTCCCGGTCACCGTGCACGACGAGCGTGGGGACGGTGCTCGCCGTCAAGGTGTCCAGCGGCCGGTAGTGTCCAAACTCTTCGAACAGCACCCGCCCAAGTTCGAACTCGTCATCGACCACCAAGTAACCCTGCGTGGACAACAACTCCTGCTGCTCGGGACCGTAGTTTTCCTTGCCCCACGGCAATTCAGGATGGACAAACGTCCGCTGCAGGTCCAGCACGGGATTCCACAACACCAGCCGATCCAGGCGTCCCTCCAGCCACGGCAGGGACAGCGACGTCGACACCGCCCCGAAACTCGCGGCCACAATGGACAACCGTCCTGGGAACTGGTCGGCCACGTACTCCACCGCGGCCTGCAGATCGAGCATCTCCCCGGCGATCGTCGCGCCGCGCTGGGTTCCGCCGCTCGCGCCGTGCCCTCGGAACGAGAACCGCAGCACGGTGAACCCAGCGTCCGCGAGCTTCTCGGCGAGGCGGACGAACATCCCGCCCTCGGTCATGTTCGCGTTGATCCCGTGAGCCTGGATGACCGTGCCGCGCGCATCCCGCCCACCAGCCAGGTGCACCGCCGCCTCCAACCGCAGGCCGTCGATCGACGTCAACTCCACATGCCGCATGTCCACCGTCCTCTCCTCACGTCCGCGGCAACGTAGCTCATACGGCCGTCGCGCGGGCAGGGGCACCCGATCAGCCAGTTGGTACTTGTCGAAAGGCGCGGAGAGGCGGTGTCATCGACGGCTTCGTCAGTTCCTTGTTTCCGGTGGCCGCTTCACCAGCATAACGGCGGTTGCGTCGATGCCCGGAGCTGCGGCGAGGTACGGCAATTCGTAATCTCCTCCTGCAAGTTCGATCGCGGCTTTGCCTGCCATGTGGGCGGACCCGACCGATTGACCGTTGGCGATTGAGGAGTAGAGCGACGCGGCGTAGCTGAGGGCATCGCCGTCGTCGATGTTGTCGGTCATGCCGATCGCCAGAGGGGCGAAGCGCTCAACGAGGGAGTCTGCGGTACCGGCCGAGCTACAAGCGTTGAACACGATCAGGGTCGGCGGTTGATCGGTGGCCTCGCACGCCGAAGCGAAGGCGCTGGCGGTCACTACGACACCCTCGTGGAAGTCATCCACGTCGTTTTCGAAGGAGATGAGCTGCTCGTCCCCGTGGCCGGAGAAATGCACGACATGAGGTCGGAACTTCGCGATGCCCTCCTGGAGGTCCTGGGTGGTAGCCGACAATCGGACCTCGATATCCACCTGATCACGGTGCAGGGCAGCTTCGACGGCTCGGCGGATTCTGGTGTGCTCGCGGGTAATTCGCAGGTCCCCCTGCGCAGAGGCGCCCAGCATGAGAATGCGGAGCTTCTCGGCCTTCGGGGCGCTGAGTGCACGTAGCGCCTTCTCCGCCTTGCTTTCTGTCAGAGCGACTCTCTGCTGCGTCGATGCGAGTTGTTGTGCGATCCGACGATGTTCTTGCTCGGCCGCGCGCGCGGCGATGGCCTGCTGACGCGCAGCCCGTTGGCTTTCTGCGGCTTCCGCCTTAGCGATCTTGGCGTGTAGCTTGGCTACCTCGGCTCCATAGCTGGCGGCCTTAGTCTCCAGCGCTGACGCATCTTTGCCATACTTGTTCGCGGCCTCCAATGCGCGTGCGGCCTGGCCTTTCTTCATTCGCGATTGGGAGAGGCTGCTGGACCGGGCTGCCGACTGTTCCGCCTTCGCGGCGTCGGCGCGCTTGCGGGCCTCTTTGGCTCGCAGATCGGCGGCTTTCTTCGCGCTGTCGGCCTGTGCTTTCTGCTTGGTCTTCAGCTGTCGAAGATCTTGCTGAATGCTCACGATCCTCCTAACCAGGTCGCACCGGTGATCGATCTAACGCCACTGAGGGCAGCACCGCATCCTGGGGTGGGGTTCCGGGGAACGGGCGGATCCAGGATCTTCCGCTGGCGACCAGTTTCACGACGTTATCGAAAGCCCAGACGACTACCAGGTAACTCATTTGGAGGCGTGTGGCGCTCGGGCCCTCGGCAGTACCCGATGTGATCAGGCGGCATGGCCATACCCTGAGTGTGTGGAGGCGCGGTCGGTCGAGGATGGCGTGGTCTGTTTGGGTGAAGCGATTGCCCCGGTGGCGCAGAGCGTGCGGACGGTTTCGTACAGTGGCGGTGTCCGTTGCGGCACGGGGAGGGTGCTTTGGGAGACGGGACCGGGTTTCACGTCGACGTGGACGCGTTGAAGGCCGCCGGGGTGGGCATGGCCGAGTTGCTGGGCATGCTGGACGAGTTGAAGGTCGAGGATATCGACTGCGACCGGAAGTTCGTGGGACACAAGGGTTTGGCGGACGCCTACGAGTCGTTCACCTCCCGATGGAACGTCGGCGTGTCGAACTTGACCGAAGACGGTCAAGAACTGTCACGCCGGCTGGTTGATGCCGCGGGCGCGTATATCGAGGCGGACAAGCAGCACCGCCACAATCTCACCGGAATCCTGGACGGAATCAACGACCCGGCCGCGCCGGGTGGTGCGGGTGGCTGAGCTGGGGGAGACCGCGGATCCGAAACAGCTGATCCCGGGGGAGGCGCACGAGATCCGGCTGTCGAAGGCGCACTTGGTGACCTACGGCGACACCATGATCGAGATCGGGGGCGGGTTCCAGAAGCTGGACACGGGCGGCTGGACCGGCCCGGCCGCGGACGCCTATCACGAGATCGCGCATCCGGAGGCGGGCCGGTGGATCACCGCGGGGGAGGCCTTCCACTCCGCGGCCGCCGCGATCGAGACGTATGCGGGGACGCTGGAGTGGGCGCAGGGCGAAGCCGCCCGCGCGGTCGCGTTGTGGCAGCAGGGCGAACAGGCCAGCGCCCAAGCCAAGGCCCAGCACGACCAGGCGATCGCCGCGGCGGCGCAGCAGGCGGCCGCGGAGGGTTCCGCACCGCCGCCGGAGGCGCCATTCACCGATCCCGGGGAGGCGCTGCGTGGCCAGGCCCGGGAGGTGCTGGCCCGGGCGCGGGACCAGCTCACTGCGGCGGGGGACCAGGCCGTCGCGATCGTCGACAAGGCGCAGGAACACGCACCGCAGGAACGCACGCTCCTCGACGATATGGGCGATGCGCTGGAGACGATCGGCGATATCCCCGGGAACGTGGTGCACAACGCCCTGGACGAGCTCGGCGACATGGTCGACGCGGTCGGGACCGGAGTCGGGAAACTGGTCGAGGGCGCGGGCTGGCTGGCCGGGCAGGCCGTCGACGGCACCGGGAACGTGGTCGGAGCCGGCCTCGACGCGCTCGGGCTGGACGAGACCGGCCGGGATGTCGAGCAGGCGACCGAGACCGCCGCCTCGGCGACCACGTCGGCGACGCGGGATGCCGGGCACGCGGTCGAGGGCTACTTCGACCGCGAAGCGGCCACCCTTCACGACCGGGCCGACACGATCGCCGAGCAGTTGGGCGCGGAACCGCACGAATGGGACCAGTACGTGCCGGATCCGGGCCAGAAGCATTATGTGGTGATCAACGAGGACAAGTACCCCGAATCGGCCGACCACATCCTGGAGGCCCAGAACGGGGAGATCTGGCGCGGCGACACCTCCGCCCCCGGCCAGGCGAAACCGGCGGAGGTGACCATCGACCGGCCCGGCGCGGACATCAACCGCCGCGAGTCCCTGAACGGCATCCCCACCCGTGGCGGTGATTACCTTGATCGGGACGAGTACCCGCCCGCGGTGTTCCGCGAGGGTGGGGAAGGCGCGAGCGTGAAGTACATCGACCGCGGCGACAACCGGGGATCCGGGTCGTCGATGATGCACCAGATGAAAGGCTTGGAGAACGGCACCCCGGTGCACATCTCCGTCGGCTAAAACACCGGCAAAGGCAAGACACACGATCGAGGGGCTTTGGGTGGCGGACACGGATCTGGAACAGCTGCTCGCGGCGGCCGAACGGCGAGACCGCCCGGCGCGGGAGGTGTGGCCGGCGGCGGCCGCCGCGATCGAGTTGCTGTGGTGGCACGACCGGTTCACCGACGCCCGCGCACTGGCCCAGGCCACCCTCCGCGACCTCGCGGGCGACCCGGGCGGGTTGTTCGACCAGGACGTGCCCTTCGACGAGGCCCTGCTCCTCGGCACCACCGGCACCGGTCAAGACCCTGCCGCGGTGCTGGCCGCGACCCGCGCCCTCGTGCCCGGAGACAGCGTGCTGGGCAAACGCCTGACCTGGCTGAGTGAGAACCTGCCCGGGCGCGAACCCCACCAACTGGTCCGGGGGGCACTGATCGAGAAACCGGCGCGGCCGCTGCGCCGCGGCGACGCCGAGCTCGCCCAGCGCGACCTTGCCGGCCTCACCGGCGAGGAGCGGCGGCAGCTGTGGCAGGCCGCGCACAGCCGCGGCCACACCGACCTCGCCCACCAACTCCTGGCCACCGGTCACTACCCCGAGCGGTGGCCGATCGCGGTCTGGGCAGCCGGCCACCTGATCAGTGGGGGACAGGCGCCCGAGGCCACCGACCTGCTGATCGCGGCGCTGCCGACCCGGGTCCGGTACGCGGGCTGGGATCTCGTCCCGGCCGAACTCGTGCTCCAACCCCGGTTCCGGCCCTGCCTGACCGACACGCTGCACACCGCGGTCCTGGCCGCCGTCGACATCACCACCGTCCCCGGCTACACCGCATGACCAGCGCCCTGGACCAGTTGCTCGCGCGCTCGCGAGGCCCCACCGGACAACCCCGGATCGTGGAATTCGGCACGACCTCCGGTCCCCTGGGCGAACTCGCCACCCTGCTCACCGCCCGGAACGGGTTCTTCGTGTTCAACGCCGGAATCCAGATCTTCCGCGCCGGCGACCCCGGGCTCGGACCGGAACTGCAAGCCTGGAACCGGGACGACAGTTGGAAAAACACCTACGCCGGGCTCGCCGACGATTTGTGGTGCTTCGGACAAGACCTCTTCGGTGTCCAATTCGGCCTCGACCAGCACCATCGGCGGGTGGTGCGGTTCGACCCCGAAACCGGCACCCGCACCACCCTCGGTGACTCGCTGCACGACTGGGCCGCCTGGCTCCTCGACGAGCCCGACCTCCACGGCTGCCGCGCCTTCGCCACCGCCTGGCAACACCACCACGGCCCCCTCGACTATGACCAGCGCCTGATCCCGTGGCGCCCGTTCGTCCTGCACGGCACCTACGAGTTCGCCAACCTCACCACCAAACCCGCCGCCACCTGCATGCGCATCCGCGGCCCCATCGCCCAACACATCCACAACACGACCGACGGAACACCCCTGCACCTGCAAGCCCGATGAGACACCGGGCAAGGACCACCTGAACAGGTGCGCCGCCTTCCGTAGCCGGGTGTCGTGCTCTCACCACCAACCGGGCCCCAGCCGATCTCGCACGCGCAGCGACTCGGGGCCTGCCCGCACTGGCCAAACACCTTCGCGTCACCGTGTTGGGAACCTACGCGTCCTCTGTGGACCGAGCAGGGTAAGAGCGATCACGGCCCACGGACAGGAGC
>NZ_VTHK01000072.1 GCF_009765355.1 Amycolatopsis anabasis
CCCGCGAGCACCCCCAACCCCACCTCGACCCCCACCTCCCCCGCCGGAACCTCCACCCCCTAACCACAACTCGCGAGTCCCCCGTTCCAGTCGCGCGAGTCCCCCGTTCCGGCAGGCGAGTTCCATGTTCGCGCACGCGAGTTACACGTTCGGGGAAGCGAGTTGCACGTTCGGAACCACCACCCGCGCCCCCGCCCCCTCGGAGCCGCCAAAAAAGCAAGGGACCTTTGCTCCGCCTCAACGGGAGCGGGGGACCTTTACTACAGCCAGACCGTAGTAAAGGTCCCCCGCTATTTTTTGGTGACCGCGGGTGGCCGAACGGGCGGGGGGGTGGCCGCCGCATGGCGGGCTTCACTCGATCGTGGGGAGTTTCTCCAGGTGGTCGGCGGCGACCGGGGCGCCGCCCGCCGCCGAAAAGGAATCGCGGATTCGGCGGGCGTTCGCCGCGTACTCCGGTGAGCGCAACACGTCCAGGACCGCCGTCGCGATTTCCGGCGACTTGGCTCGGTCGAAGCGGAGGCGGCGACCCGCGCCCGCGGTGACGACTTGTTCGGCGAGGATGGGTTGGTCGTCGCGGATCGGGGCCACCACGAGCGGGACGCCGTGGCCGAGGCTTTCGCAGACCGTGTTGTGGCCGCCGTGGCAGACGACCACGGCGGCCCGGCGGATCAGGGCGAGCTGGGGGATGCGGCGAACGACGACCGCGCCGGCACCGGCCGAATTGGGCAGCAGGCCCGAAGGATCGGCGATCACGCCCTGGACCTCGCCGGAGAGCGAGTCCAGCGCTTGCGCGCATTCGGTGAGGAAGCGGTGTCCCACGTCCACATTGGCCGTACCCAGGGTGACGAGGACCAAGGGGCGGCGGGGGGACAGCCGGTCCCAGGGGAAGTCGTCCACTGTGGAGGGTTCAGCCAGGGAAGGCCCGACGTAGCGGACGGGGGCGACGGCGGTCGGTCCGGCGAGGGCTTCGGTGGTGAAGGCGAGCACCAGGTGCGGGGAGAAGCGGAGGTCGGGACCGGTCGACGGCAACCCGTGCCGCACCCGCAGATCCGCCTGCAGGGCGGAGATCCACGCGGCGACCTTCGGCATCGCCTTCAGCGGATCGGCGAGTTCGGACGAAGTCGTCGCCGAGGTCGCCCACGGAACGCCCCGGCGCGTGGCCGCCAGCGCGCCGGCCAGGGCCTGCTGGTCGGCGACCACCGCGTCCGGTTCGAAATCGGCGATCGCGTGCTCGACCCCCTCGGCCATCGCGTCGGCGAGCGGGATCAGGTACTCCGCCCAGAGATAGCGCAGGGCAGCGAATCCGCGCAGACCGGCCGGGCGCTTCTCGACGGCGAACCGGGCCGCGTCGGCCGCGCGGTAGACGGTCCGGGCGCCGGTGAGCCGGCCGATCAGCGGCGCGGGCCCCGCCCACGCGACCTGGTGGCCACGAGCCGCCAACTCCGCGGCCACCGCCCGCAGCGGGTTCACGTGCCCGGTCAGCGGCGGTACCACGAACAGGAAGCGGTTCATGAATGCCGGGCCACCCAATCCAGCAGGAGGGCCCGGACCTCGCGGTGCTGTTCGACGAGCACGGAATGTCCCTGCCCGTCGAAGACGAACAGCTCACCGCGCGGCAACAGGGAGGTCAACCCCTCCAGATCGTCCGACTGGTAACCCTGCTGCCCGAGGATCGACAGGACCGGGCAGCCGATCTCGGCCACCTGCTCCCAGGTCAGCAGCGGGCCGAGCGGAACCTCATCCGCCATCGTGGTGGCGGTGATGCGCTCGGCCGCCATCCGGGCCAGCCGCCGGTGGTGTGCGCTGTAGTTCGCCTCGATCCAGGCGTAACTCTCCTCGGCCCGCAGGAATTCCACGGTATAGGTCAGGATCCGCGCCATCTTGGCGCTCCACGCGTCGGTGGGCGGTTCGGCTTCGATGCACACGATGCTGCGCACCCGCTCCGGATAGGTCCACGCGTAGCTGTACGCGATCGTACCGCCGAAACTGTTGCCCACCAGGTGAACCGGCTGATCCACGCCCAGCTCGCGCAGCAGATCGTCCAGATCGGCCACGAAGTCCTTGATGGTGTAACCGCTCGACGGCCGCTCGGTCTTCCCGTGACCACGCAGGTCGTAGCTGACCACCCGGATCCCGGCGGCCGAAACCGGGGGCGCCAGGGTCAGGTAGAAACTGGCCAGGCTGTCGGTGCCCAGGCCGTGCAGGAAAACCACGGTCTCGGCCCCTTCGGCCGCGGGCAGGACCTGGTAATGCGTCCGCAGCCCGTTCACCATCGCCGTCGGCATCGGTCAGCCCGTCCGCGCCGCGACGTAGTCGACGATGTCCCCCACCCGCAGTTCGATGACCTCCTCGAGATCCTTCTCCGCGAGGTGGTCGGCGAGGTTCACCCCCGTGCCGAAGTGCTCGGTCAGGATCCCGGCGAACGTCACCAGATCGATGCTCTCCAGTTGGAGGTCCTCGTGGAACGTCGTGTCCCGCGTGATGTCGAAGCCGACCAGCTCGACATCGCCGATGATCTCACCCAGCAATCCGACCACGGTGGCGAAAACGTCGGTGGTCTGTGGTGTCACCATGCTCGTACTCCCGTTCATCGCGTTACCCTCGCCATGCCGAATTCGCCGCGGCAGGTCATCGACACGGCGAGGTCCGGCACCGTCCGGCCAGGACAACCGGCCACCCGCACCTGGCCGTTTTCGTCGGTGTGCACGGTCAGCTCGGCCGGGTAGACCCCGGTCACGCCGTGACCGGACAGCCAGGCCCGCACCGCGTCCTTGATCGCGATCCGCCCGAGCAACCAGTGCCGTTGTTCCCCCGGCGCGCGGCGCGCGTAATCCTCGCGTTCGGCCGCGTTGAGGTAGATGCCCGCGTAGAGATCGCGCGTGGCGGCCCCGGGCCAGCGGTCCGCCACCACGAACCAGCCGTCCGCACGCGGTTCGGCGAGCAGGTTCCGGTCCGGGAACGCGTACACCCGGTGCGCGCGTCGGTCGCAGTCGAAGCGGACGTCCTGCCACGACGAGATCTCCGCCCACAACTGTCCGTTGTGGACCAACTGGGCGTCCATTTCGAGCAGCCGTGCGTCGGGTGTGCGCACCCGGACGACGCAGCCCACCCGGGCCCCGGGCGGTGGTTCCGGACCGGAGAAGGCGATCTTCCGGATGTGCCGCGGGAAGGCCAGCAACCGCTCCCGTTCCGTGGCCATCAGCCAGCAGCCCAGCAACTGGCCCGCGTTGTCGAGCAGCGCGCCGGGCGCCGCCGGGACGGTGATCTCACCGCGGAGGTGCCGCTCCCCCAGCCCGCTGAGCGCGCTGAGTCCCTGGAATCGCGGGCCGTGGAACATCTCCCGGCGCCGGTAGATCTCTGCGGCGGGCAGCGGTGGCGGGTGCTCCGGTTCCCGGACTGTCCACAATGGTGAATCGGAAGCCCGGTGCGCGCCCGCGATCTCCAGTTTCATCGACGCGAAAGCGCCGATCTCCACGGCGATCCGATCGCCCTCGCGTTCCATCCGGACCGGGACGCGGCACGCGGGCGCCGCCACCAGCCACCGGAAGAACGCGGCGTCGTGTACCGCGGTGACGACCGAACCCGGCCAGGCGCGCTGAACTTCGCGTGCGGCCAGGTCGATGAGGGTCGTGGCGGGCACCACCGGGCGCCAGTCGGTTTCGTCCGGCCAGCCCTCGCGCTGCCGGAAGAACCGGTGATCGCGCAGGTACGGCATGCGCTCGAGGGAGACCTCCAGCACCGCGGACCGGGTCGCCCTCGTCCGGGTCGCCGCGGCCAGCACGCTGCGCGCCGCGTCCTGCGTCTCGGCGAGCAGTTTGGTGAACTCGCGGACCACCTCGGCCCCCGCGCCCTCGGGGATTTCGGGCAGCGGCGAAGCGCCGTCCAGCAGGCCGAGCGCCTCCCTGCCAACGGAAAGCGGCGGGGTCGCCAGGCGCACCGGAACGGACGGGGACGGTCGCCGTTCCAGCGCCGCGAAGTCCGGATCCGCGCCCTCGGCCCACAACGCGGTCGCCACCCGCCGCAGCTGCGCGAGCCCCGGCCGGCGGCTCGAGTTCGCGCTGACCACCAGATGCGGCAGGTCGCCGAGCGTGTCGGTGATGAACGAACCCAGCTGTCCCGGTCCCATTTGGACGAACACCCGGAAACCGTCACGGTACATGGCGTCGACGAGTTGCCGGAAGCGCACCGGTTCGACCAGGTGGTCCAGGTACAGCTCGCGCACGGCGACGGGCTCATCCGGGTACGGCCGGGCCGTGGTCGCCGACCACACCGGCACCTCGGCGGGCTGGAACTCCAGGTTCTCCGCCAGGCGCGCGAACGGTTCCAGGAACGAGAGCAGCATCGGCGTGTGGAATCCGGAGCGGAACGGGAGGATCCGCGCGACGATCCCGTCCCGGCGGCACGCGGCCGCGAGGCGTTCGGCGGCCTCGGGCGCACCGCAGACGATCGTCTGCCGGGGCGCGTTGTCGTGCGAAAGCACCAGCTCCGGTTCGCCGGAAATCCGGTCCAGGGCCTCGGCCGCCGAACAGCCGAGGACGACGAAGTCCAGCTGCGGCAAGGGGAAGTCGGTCAGCTGGTGCTCTTCCAGCGAGTACATCCCCGCGCTGATCATCGCCGACCACTCGCCGACGCTGTGCCCGGCGAGACCGTCCGGCCGCACCCCGAGCCGCCGCACCGCCGCGTCGAGCAGGCGGCCGATCGCGGTCACGCTCGACGCGCGCGCCGGTACGGACTCGGTGGACACTTCGGGCATCGGGAGCCCGAAGTGTCCGGCGACATCAGCGCAGTTCGGGGTGAATTCGCCCTCCAGGCCGGGAAACACGAACGCGGTCTTCGCCCCGGCCGCCAGCAGCGGCTCGGTGCTGAACCAGATGTCGTTGCGCCCGCGCCAGGATTCGCCCCGGGCCACGATCTTCCGCGCGGCCTCGACGCGCCGCGGCACCGGGTCCACGATCCCGAGCCGGTACCGGCCCGCGGGCTCCACCGAATCCGGCCGGTCGAGCAGCCGCCGCAAGCCTTCCGGTGAAGCGGCGGAGAGTCGAAGCACCCGTTCCGGTTCGGTCACCGCGACGGGCCGCCGCGGCGCGGACGGCGCCTCCTCGAGCACGACGTGCGCGTTGATTCCGCCGAAGCCGAACGCGTTCACCCCGGCCCGCCGGGGCCCGGCGCCAGGCGCCCACGGGCGCGCTTCGGCGAGCACGTCGAACCGGGTCCGCGCCAGCAGCGGATTCGGCTCCGCGCAGTGCAGCGTCGGCAGCAGGGTCGCGTGGTGCAGGGCGAGCGCCGCCTTGACCAGCCCGGCCACCCCGGCGGTCGGCAGCGTGTGGCCGATCATCGACTTCACCGAGCCGATCACCGCCGGGCGGCCCGGACCGAACACCTCGGCGATCGTGGCCAGCTCGGCCGCGTCCCCCGCCTTCGTCGCGGTGCCGTGCGCCTCCAGCAACCCGATCGAATCCGGCGCCGCGGGGTCGAGCCCGGCCGCCGCCCACGCCCGCCGCAGGGCCAGCGCCTGGCCACCGGTGTCCGGGTTGAACAGGCTCGCGCTCCGGCCGTCGCTGGACACGCCGACGCCCCGGATGACCGCGTAGATCCGGTCGTCGTCGCGCCGGGCGTCGGCCAGCCGTTTGAGCACCACGACCCCGGTCCCCTCGCCGATCAGCAGCCCGTCGGCGTCCCGGGACAGCGGCCGGATCGCCTGCGTCGCCGACAGGGCGCGCAGCTGGGTGAACATCGACCAGAGCGTGTCGTCGTGGCAGTGGTGCACCCCGCCGGCGAGCATCACGTCGCAGCGGCCCGCGGTCAGTTCCCGCACGGCGTGGTCGACGGCGACCAGGGACGACGCGCACGCCGCGTCCACCGTGTACGCCGGGCCGCCGAAGTCGAGCCGGTTCGCGACCCGGGACGCCGCCAGGTTGGGCACCAGGCCGATGGTGGATTCCGGCCCCAGCGGACCGAGCGGTTCGAGCAGCGAATCGCGGACCCGATCGAGCAGTTCCCCCTCGGCCGACGGCAGCACCTCGCGCAGCGTCCGCACCACCTGCCGCACCGTCCGGACCCGCTGCTCGAACCGCATCAGCCCGGGCGACAGGTAACCACCCCGCCCGAGAATCACCCCCACCCGGCGCGGATCGCCGAACCCGGCCGTTCCCCCGGCGTCTTCCACCGCGGCGGCCGCGACCCGCAACGCGATGAGCTGATCGGGCTCGATGCCCGCCACCGAATTCGGCACGATCCCGAACGCACCGGCGTCCATCGCGACCGGCCCGGTGAGGAAACCGCCGCGGTGGCAGTAGGTGCGATCCGGCGCCGGTTCCGCGTCCGCCGTGCACGCCGGATCGTGGAACTCGGGGTCCCGGCGGTCCGGCGGCACCTCGGTGATCGCGTCCACGCCGGTCACCAGGTTGTGCCAGTATTCGTCCAAACCGGACGCTCCGGGCAGCAGGACCGACATGCCGACGATCGCGATCGGCTCCGGGCTCACCATGGGGACGCCGTGTAGACGACCGCGCGGGCCTCGCGCGGCCCGTAGGCCAGTTCGCGCAGCAGCGCCGCGGTGCCCGCGTCCGGATCGATCAGCCCGATCTCACGCCGCCGGTAGTCGCGGGCGAGTTCGGGCGAAACCATGCCGCCGTGCTCCGCCGCGGGCGCCCACGGTCCCCAGTGGACGGTCAGCACCCGGATCCCGGTGCGCTCGGCCCACGCGGCGCCGAGCGATTCCAGCGCGTCGTTCGCGGCGGCGTAGTCGCTCTGCCCGCGGTTGCCCAGCACCGCCGCGATACTGCCGAAGAAGGTGACGAACCCGGGCTGGATGCCGAGCTGGGGCAACGATTCGAGCAGTGCCCGCGCACCGTCCACTTTGGTCGAGAACACGGTCCGGAAGGAATCGTCGCCCTTGTCGGTGAGCAGCCGGTCGTCGATGACGCCCGCCGCGTAGACGATCCCGTCCAGCCGCCCGTGCTGCGCGTACAGGTCCTTCACGGTCTGCCGGAGCGCGACGCCGTCCCGGACGTCGAGGCCGCGGTAGGCGACCTCGCTCCCGGCCGCGCGGATCTCGGCCAAGGTCCGCGCGACCTCGCGCTGGGCGAGGATGGCCGACACCTGGCGGTCCACGTCGGCGAGCGAGCCGGTCCGGGCCGCGAGCACGCGGCGCAGCGCCTGCCGGTCGGTCAGCTCACGCGTGTCGGGGTCTTCCGGTTCCGGCGGCCACGGGGTGCGCCCGGCCAACTCGATCCGGCATCCCGCGGCCGTGGCCAGGGTCGTGGCGAAGCGGGCGGTGATCCCGCGTGCCCCGCCGACGAGCAGGACCACGGAGTCGCGGTCCAGGCCGATCGCCTGGGCCTCGGCCGCGCCCGGACCGGCGGGACCGGCGCCGCCGTGGGCGAGCGCGCCGAGTTCCTCGGCCGCCAGCCGGAACACGGTCCGCTCGCCGCCCCGGTAGGCGACCACCGGCGGTGGATCCGCGACGAGCAGTTCGGCCACCACCGTCCCGGCGACCTCGGTGCCCGCGTCGACGTCGAGTTCGACGAGCGTGGTGGTCAGCCCTTCCCGGACCGCCGCGCGAACCAGGCCGCGCAGCCCGGCCGCGTGCTCGCCCCGGGTGCACGCGACCAGCACCGAATCGACCCCCGCCCGCGCCGCCTCGCGCAGCAGGCCGAACACCCGCGGCGCGACCGGTTCGTCCCCGCCCGCCAGCGGGCCCAGGCACACCAGGACATCGGGGCCGGTGATCGGTCCGGTTCGGACGGACGCACCGTGTCCGGCCAGTCCGGCGCGCACCGCCGCGGCGAGATCCGCTTGCCCGGGTTCGAAGGCGAGCACGACCTCCTTGCCCCGCAAGCGAAGCGGATCGCCGCCGGGCAGGTCCTCGGCGACCGCCCGGGAGACGAACCGCTGGGGCGCGAGGCCCGGGACCGCCACCGGCTCGGTCCGGACCGTCGGTTCGCCGACCGGGCCGAGGCGTTCGGTCAGCCATTCGGCGACGCTGTTCGCCGTGCGCCTGCGGCTCAGCTCGTCCTGGCCGTCGTCGGCGAGGCCGGTCAGGCCCAGTTCGGCGATCAGGGTTCCGGCGATCTCGGCGCGCTTGATCGAGTCGATGGAGAGATCGGCCTCCAGGTCGAGATCCCCTTCGATCAGGTCGGCCGGGTAGCCGGTGCGGTCGCTGATCACCTCGATCACCGATCGCAGGACGTCGACGGCTTCCGCGGGCTTGGGCTCCGGTTTCGGTTCCGCCGCAACGGGTTCCGCCTCGGCGATCGCCGCCGGTGCGGGTGGCGCGGGTGGTGTGACCGGGGCCGTGGCCTGCCCGAAGTAACCGAGCAGCACATCGCGCTGCGCGGCGATGATCTCCCGGTTGGTGCGCAGGAACTCCACGACCACGTCGTCGCGAGTGCCGGTGTTCTCGGTCATGGTCATCCTCGGTATCCGTTGGGCGGGCACCAGCCCGTTGGGCGTCCGGCCGCCGTCGGTGCGCCGCACGAGCTGCCCGTCGACGGTCCACGGCGGGCGCTTCGCCGGTTCGGCGTCGCCGCCGGCACGGCCCCGGAAGAGCCATTCGGTCCGGATGTCGACCCCGGAAACCGCCAGCCGGGCCAGGGCGGTGAGCAGGCCGCGCAGCCCGGTGCCGGAATCGGTCGCGACGGCGGTGTGCGGGCGGTTGCCGAGGATCGTGCCGACCAGGCCGGTGAGCACCTTGCCGGGGCCGACCTCGAGGAAGACCCGCGCCCCGGCGGCGTACATGTCCTCGATCTGGTCCGCGAACCGCACCGGGGCGGCGAGCTGCCCGGCGAGTTCGGCGCGCACGTCCGCGTCCGCCGGGTAGGCCCGCGCGGTCCGGTTCGCCCACACCGGCCGCCGCGGGGCGCGCACGTCCTCGGCGGCGAGGTCGGCGGCGAACTCGGCCGACGCGGCGGCCACGACCGGGCTGTGGAACGCGCAGGCGACCGGCAGCCGTTTGGCCGGGAAAGCCCGCGCGCGCAAGGATTCGACGGCCCGGTCCACTTCTGCGGACCGTCCGGAGAGGACGATCTGGTTGGGTGCGTTGTGGTTCGCGATCACCACGTCGAGGCCCCCGCGTTCGAGGAACGCGGCGACGTCGTCCCGGGTGCCGTTCACCGCGGCCATCGCGCCCGGTTCGCCGCCCGCCGCGGCCGCGATGGCCTCGGCGCGGCGCCGGCTCAGCCGCAGCAGGGTCGCGGTGTCGAACGCACCGGCCGCGGACAGCGCGACCAGTTCGCCGTAGCTGTGCCCGGCGAGCAGTCCGGGCCGCACTTCGAGCCGGTCCAGCAGTTCGCAGACGGCCGTTTCGACCATGCCGAGCGCCGGTTGGGCGACCCGGGTGTCCCGCAGCGCCCGGCGCCGCGCCTCCCCCTCGGCCTCGGCGAACGCGTGCGGCGGGTACGCGAGCGCGGCGGTCGCGGCGTCGGCGTCGAGATGGCGGCGGAGTTCGGGGAACGCCACGAACAGCTCGGCGAGCATGCCGGTGCGCTGGCTGCCCTGCCCGGGAAACAGGAAGGCCAGCTTGCCGGTCGTCCCGTCGCCGCCGAACCAGGACGCGGCCGGTTCCCCGGCGAGCGCCGCGGTCAGCGCGCCGACGAGTTCGTCCCGGTCGCGCGCGACCACCGCGAACCGGACCGGATCGGCCTCCCGGTCGGCCCGTTCCCCGGCGTGGGCCGCGAGATCGCGCAGCGGCCGGTCCCCGCGTTCGGCGAGTTCGCGCAGTTCGCGCATCGACCGTTCGGCGTTCCGACCGCGGAACAGGAACAGCTCGGCGTCCCAGTCGCGCAGCCCGTGGCGCTCGGCCGGTGCTGACGGACTCTGCGCGAGCACCGCGTGGAAGTTCGTGCCGCCGAAGCCGAACGCGCTGACCCCGGCGATCCGGCGGCTCCGGGTGGCGGGCCAGGGGCGGGCCTCGGTGGTGAACGAGAACGGGCTGGTCTCGGGATCCCAGGCCGGATTCGGTTCGGTCAGGTGCAGGGTCGGCGGGATCACGCCGTGCCACACCGACAGCGCGGCCTTGATCAGCCCGGCCAGTCCCGCCGCGCATTTCGTGTGCCCGATCTGGCTCTTCACCGATCCCAGCGCGCAGGCGCCGTCCCACGCACCGGCGTCGGTGAAGAACCGGGACAGCGTGGTCAGCTCGGTCGCGTCGCCGACGACCGTCCCGGTGCCGTGCGCCTCCACCAGGCCGACCTCGGCCGGGGAGAGCCCGGCGTCGGCGTAGGCCCGCGCCAGCGCCCGGTACTGCCCCTCGGGCCGCGGGGCGGTGAGCCCGAGCGCCTTGCCGTCGCTGGCCGCGCCGACCCCGGAGACCACGGCGTAGATCCGGTCCCCGTCCCGCTCGGCGTCGGCGAGCCGCTTGAGCGCCAGGCACGCGACCCCCTCGCCGAGCGCGATCCCGTCGGCCGCCCGGTCGAACGGGCGGCAGCGGCCGGTCGGTGACAGCGCGCCGGCGGAGGCGAACATCAGGTAGTCGTGGATCCCGTTGTGCAGGTCGACCGCGCCGCACAGCACCAGATCGCTGGACCCCTGGCGGAGTTCCTTGCACGCGAGGTCGAGCGCGGCGAGCGAGGAACCGCAGGCCGCGTCGACGGTGTAGTTGGCGCCGCCGAGGTCGAGCCGGTTCGCGATCCGCCCGGAGATGACGTTGGCCAGCGTGCCGGGGAACGAGTCCTCGGTGAACCGCGGCAGCTGCTCGTCGAGTTCGGCGGGGATCTCGTCGAGGTAGGCGGGCAGCAGGGAACGCACGATCCCCGCGTTCGCGAGGTCCCCGCCCTGCTCGGCGCCGAAGATCACGCTGGTGCGTTCCCGGTCGAACGCGCGGTCGCGGTACCCCGCGTCGGCGAGCGCCTGCGCGGCGACCCGCAAGGACAGCAGCTGGGCCGGGTCGATACTGCCCAGCGACGACGGCGGGATCCCGAATTCGGTGGGGTCGAAGGGAATCCGGGGCAGGAACCCGCCCCATTTCGACGGTGTGCCGTGCTCGCCGTGGTAGACCGCCGGATCCCAGCGCTCGGCGGGGACCTCGGTGACCGCGTCGACGCCGCGCAGCACGTTCGACCAGAACGCGGGCAGATCGGGGGCGCCGGGGAAGGCGCAGGCCATGCCGACCACGGCGACGGCATCGGTTTCGCGCCGGGCTCGGGCGGGTCGCCGCTCCCCGGCGCGGAGCAGCGCGGCGGCGTCCTCGATGACCGCGTGGTGCAGCGCGGCGATGTCGGTGACCTGGTCGCGGAGCACGGCGACCTGCCCGGCCAGGTACATGCCGTCGGCGAGCTGACCGGCGTCGTCCACGGCGAGCAGCGCGTCGCCGTCGCGGCGCAGGCCCTTGCTCGCGATGCGCAGGCGCCCGGTGTTGAGCGCCTCCAGCAGTTCCCAGCGTTCCCGCGCGGGCAGGTCCTGGGCTTCCAGCCGGGCCTTGGTGGCGGCGAACTCCTCGACGAACGGGGTGGGCAGGCAGCGGGTCTGGTGCCCCGGCGCGGTTTCCAGGGTCGCGGTGCGCCGCGCGATCAGCGCCTGCCGCTGGAACGTCCCGGTGATCGCGCCGTGGCGCACCGCCTCCTCGGTGAACAGGTACGCGGTGCCCATCAGAATCCCGGTGGAGACCCCGCGGCGGGCGAGCGGCGCGGACAGGGCGGCGACCATCGCCGAGGACCGCGCGTCGTGGATGCCCCCGGCGAAGAACACCTCGATGCCCGGATCCGCCCGCTGTTCGTCCACAAAGGACCTCAGCGCGTCGAGCTGCGCTTCCCACAGCGAGAAGCTCGACCGCGGGCCGATGTGCCCGCCGCATTCGGCGCCCTCGAAGACGAATCGCCGGACCCCGGCGGCCAGGAACTGCCCCAGCAGGATCGGCGAGGGCACGTGCAGGTAGGTCGCGATGCCCTCGGCCTCCAGGGCTTTCGCCTGCGCCGGGGTGCCGCCCGCGATGAGCACGCTGCGTGGTCCCGCGTCCCGGATCGCCGCCAGCTGCTCGGCGCGCAGGCGCTCGGAGACGAACCCGAGGATGCCCGCGCCCCACGGGCGGTCGCCGAGCAGTTCACCGGTGCGGCGCAGCAGTTCGCGGGTCTGCGCGCCGGTGGCCAGGGCGACCGCGACATAGGGCATCGCGCCCTGCCCGGCGACCGCGGCGGCGAATCCGGGCTGGTCGCTCACCCGGGTCATCGGGCCCTGCGCGATCGGCAGGTCGATGCCCAGCGAGCGGCACAGCGCGGCGCCCTGTTCCGCCGGACCGGTGCCCTCCGGCGGCTCGGCCGGCGTCCGGGCGATCGCCTGCACGGCCTGCCGCGCGGTGGCGAACCGGGCCGCGAACAGGGTGGCGAGCTGGGCGTCCGCGCTGTCCATCCGGACGAAGTGCTCGC
Source organism: Amycolatopsis anabasis (assembly GCF_009765355.1). Classification (GTDB taxonomy): domain Bacteria; phylum Actinomycetota; class Actinomycetes; order Mycobacteriales; family Pseudonocardiaceae; genus Amycolatopsis; species Amycolatopsis anabasis. Next base: position 12,360 of record NZ_VTHK01000072.1, read on the forward strand.
GGACCCGGCGCGGCACGTCGGTGTCCGGAAACAGGCTCAGCTGGGTGTCCAGCACGACCCCGGCGCCCCCGCCGGCGGCCACCGCGGCGGCGGTGTGCGGGCCGATGCCGCCGCAGACCCAGATCGGCGCGGTGAGCCGTGCGGCCAGGTGCTGCAGCAGGACGAACGAGGTCAGCTCGCCGACCCGGCCACCGGCCTCCTGCCCGCGCGCGACCACGCCGTCCGCGCCCGCGGCCAGCGCCTGCTCGGCCTCCTCGAGGCCGGTGACCTCGGCCAGCACGCGGGGCCGGTTGCCCGGACCGGCCGCCGCGGCGATCGACGCGGGCGTCCACGGCGACCGGTAGCCGAGCACCACGAGCGCGATCTCGTAGTCGGGCAGCACGTCGGCGGGCCGCAGCGGGCAGCCGTGCGGAACGCGGACGCCGAAGGACGTGCCGAGGTCCGCGCTGGTCCGGCGCAGCGCCTCGGCGGGGTTTCCGGCCGGGCCGCCGAGATCCAGCACACCGAGCCCGCCGCCCTGGGTCACCGCGGCGACCACCCGGGGGTCCGGGGCGCCGAAGGGACTCACGCCGAGCACCCGGGTCCGGTCGGGCCATGCCGCTTCAGTCACCGGCGAACCTCCTGCCACGTTTGCGGGAAAACAAATAGTGGATCACGCTCGAATAACGCAACACTCGAATGCTTTCCTTGATCACGGCTTGATGGACGCCTGAGCCTGCGGCACAAAAATATTCCGCGTGTTAGGGTCCGATTCCCCGCGGACGACGCGTCCGGATCCGAAAATTGGCACGCCCGGCACGTCTTTCCCGCGCGCCGGGCGCACTGGCGTGACAAATCACGAAAAGCACTGGAGCATTCGTGAAACTGACAGACCGAGTCGTGGTGATCACCGGCGCGGCGCACGGCATCGGCGCCGCACTGGCCCGCCGCTTCGCCCGGGAGGGCGCCCGCGGGATCGTGGTGTCCGATCTCGACCTGGCCGGGGCCGAGGCGGTCGCGGCGTCCATTGCGGACGGAGGCGGGGAGGCCCTCGCCTGCCGCGCCGACGCGGGCGTGAAGGACGACCTGCGCGGTCTCGTCGAAGCCGCCCAGGACGCGTACGGGCCGGTGGACCTGTTCTGCTCCAACGCCGGGCTGGCCTTCGGCACCGGGATCCACGCCGCGGACGCGCAGTGGGCGCGGTCCTGGGCGGTCAACGTGATGCAACACGTCTACGCGGCCCAGGTGTGCCTGCCGTCCATGCTGCGGCGGCGCGGGGGCTACCTGCTGCTCACCGCGTCCGGCGCGGGCCTGCTCGGCGCGCCCGGGGACGCGCCCTACTCGGTGACCAAGCAGGCCGCGGTCGGGGTGGCCGAATGGCTGGCCGTGACCTACCGGCAACGCGGGCTCGGGGTCAGCGCGCTGTGCCCGCTCGGCGTCCGGACCGATCTGCTCGTCCCCGGCATCGAAGCCGGACATCCCGCCGCGGTCGCCATCGCGGCCGCCGCTCCCCTGCTCGAACCCGAGGAGGTCGCCGAGGCCGCGGTGGCCGGGCTGGGCCGGGAGGAATTCCTGATCCTGCCGCACGAATCGGTCCGGGACGCCTACGCGGAGAAGGCCCGGGAGCCGGACGCCTGGATCGAGCGCACCATCGAGCGGACCGCGCTCGCCACCGGAAAGCGGGGCTGATCGCATGGAGTTCCGGCGGCTCGGCCACAGTGGACTGTTCGTCAGCGAGCTTTCCTACGGGAACTGGCTCACGCACGACCGCACCGGCGCGGGCGCCTGCGTCGCTGCCGCGCTCGACGCGGGCATCACGACGTTCCACACCGCGGCGGCCTGGGGCGAGGGCGCCGCCGAGACCACGCTCGCGCACGCGCTGGACGGGGTCCGGCGGGCGGATCTCGTGCTGTGCACCGGGGTTTTCTGGCCGGAGGGCCCGGGTCCCAACGACGGCGGCCTGTCCCGCAAGCACCTCGTCGACTCCCTGCACGGCTCGCTGCGCCGCTTGCGGACCGACTACGTCGACGTGTACCAGCTCCTGCGCTTCGACTACCAGACCCCGCTCGAGGAAACCTTCACCGCACTGTCCGATCTGGTCCGCCAGGGCAAGATCCTGTACGTGGGCACGGCGGAATGGACGGCCGAGCAGATCCTCCGGGCGAGCACCCTGGCGGCGGAGCTGCGCGTGCCGCTGATCGCGAACCAGCCGCACTATTCGATGCTGTGGCGGGTGCCCGAAGCCCAGGTCATGCCGGTGTGCCAGCGCGCCGGGATCGGGCAGTTCGCCTCGCTGCCGATGGCGCAGGGGATCCTCACCGGGAAGTACCGGCCGGGTCACCTCCCGCCGGACTCCCGCGCGGCCGGGGACGCCGAGGCCCGGGGCGCGGTGTGGCCGCTGCTCCACGAGCCGCTCCTGGACCGGGTCGCGTTGCTGCGCGGGGTGGCCGAGGATGCCGGGCTCACCATGGCGCAGCTCGCGATCGCCTGGACCCTGCAGAACCAGAACGTGGCGTCCGCGGTGGCCGGCGCGTCCACCCCCGCCCAGATCGCCGAGAACGCGAAGGCGGCGGGCACCGCGCTCGGCCTGGACGTGCTGACCCAGATCGACGAGTTGCTGGGCAGTTTCATCCAGACCGATCCGCGGCTGTCCTTCGCTCCGGCGCGGTACCGGGGCGCCTGAGGGCAGGTGTGAGGCCGGTACGAGTCGCGGAACGCGAATTTGTCATGTGCGCGATAGTTCGCTCGCCGGAACGGGTGGCCCGAACGGCCGAGTCCCCGGTGAAAAGCGAACTTTGTTGACAGGTCGTTCGTGACGAACTTACCGTCGACGACGCACGATTTTCGCTTGGACGGCAAGGGGTTTGGCGATGAACGCGACGCTACTCGAAGAACCGGCCGAAGCCCGGCAGCTGTGGTCGCGGATGCCCCGGGAGGTCGCCGAGCAGTTCCGGCCGCACGTCGAGACGCTGACCAAAGTGGTCCTGCGGGAGATCGAGGGCGCGGTCCCCCGGCTCACGCGCTCGCTGGATCGGGACACCGGCGGCCTGGTCGCGCGCGGTATCGAACGGGCCGTACTGCACTGCGTGGACACCATCGCCGCACCCGGCGGGTCCGGGCCGGATTCGGGCCGGGTGTTCCGCCAGCTGGGCCGCAACGCGTTCACCGGCGGCCACAGCCTGGATTCGCTGCAGGCCGCCTACCGGGCCGGTGGGCGGGCCGCGTGGCGCTACGTCTCCGCGTTCGGCCGGTCGACGCGGTTGCCGTCGAACGTGCTGTGCCTCTGCGCGGAGGCCATTTTCGCTTATATAGACGAAATCTCCACGCAGACCATCGAGGGGTACACCGAGGAGCGGATGCGCGCCGAGGATCTGACCGCGGACCGCAGGCGCCGGTTGCTGGAGCTGATCATCGGCACGCCGGCGCCTTCGGCGCAGTCCCTCGAAGCGCTCGCCCAGGCCGCCGGCTGGGAGGTGCCGGACCGGATCACCGCGATCGCGGTGGCGCCGCCGGACGGCGCGGGCGCGGCGCCCGCGCCCGCCATGCACCCCGATGTGCTGCTGGACTTCGGTGACCGCGGGCCGTTCCTGCTGACCGCGCGGCCGGACCGCGCGCTGCACGACTTCCGGCTCCAGCGTCCCGGCTGGCGAGCCGCGGTCGGCCCGCGCGTACCGCTCGGCGAGGCGGCCACTTCGTTGCTGTGGGCCCGGCGCACCCTGGATCTGGTGCGCGGCGGGATCGTGGCGGACGAGCCGGTGACCCGGTACGAGGACCATCTGTCCACTTTGTGGTTGCTCGCCGACCAGCACCTGCTCGCCGAACTCACCGAGCGCAGCCTGGCGCCGCTGGCCGGACTCAGCGACAACCGCCGCGCCCGCCTCGGTGAAACGCTGCTCGCCTGGTTGCAATGCCGGGGAAACGCCTCCGACACGGCGGCGAAACTCGGCGTGCACCTGCACACCGTCCGCGACCGGATGCGCCGCGTCGCCGCCCTGTTCGGCGACCGGCTGGACAACCCGGACGAGCGGTTCGTGCTGCAATTGGCGCTGCGCGCCGACCGGTTCCGGCCAGGTGACGATTCGGTCGCGGTCGCCTGAGCTGGGAAACCGCGGGTATCTGTCACGGGTATGCGCGATTTTCCGCGCATATTTATCTGCTTCGGCCAATTTCCCGCGATCGACGATGATCGACTACTACCATTGGTCGAATAGGCCCCTTACCAGTATTGACGGCCGTCCGCTACCGACGTACTGTCCGTTCCGGGAATCGCGACATTGCTTGTCATCATCCTTTTTCCGGCCCTGGAGGGGATATCGTGAACGAACTGGCGTATGCCAGGCAGGGGGGATCCAGCGGGGAAGGCGGGCGGGCAGACGGCGACGCGGACCCGTGGGCGGTGCTGCCGGTGGAACTCGCCGCGGCCCTGCGCCCGATCTCGAGCCGGATCGCCGAGGACATCGTCGGCGAGATCGTGCGGGACGTGCCGCAGTACGCGCGGGTCAGCCGGGCGATCTCGAAAACCACCCGGCACGCGGTGCTGCGCTGCGTGGACGCCATCGGTGGCGCGTCGCCGTTCCCGAACGATCTGGCGCTCATCGCCGGGAAGGTCGGGCGCGACGAGTTCGCGGACGGGCGCGATCTGGACGCCCTGCAGACCGCGATCCGCATCGCCGGCCGCGTCGCCTGGCGGCATGTGGCCGACACCGGGCGGACCATCGGCCTGACCACCGAAACGCTCTGCCTGGCGGCCGAGGCCCTGTTCGCGTTCGTGGACGAGGTCTCGTCGGTGATCATCGAGGCGTACAGCGACGCGCGCGTGTCCACCGCCGGGGTGCTCGAACGGCGGCGGCGCGGGCTGCTGGAACTCATCCTCGCGGAGACGCCGAGTTCACCGCACGCCATCTCCGCGCTCGCCGACGCGGCGCGGTGGCCGGTGCCGAAGCAGATCGCGGTCGTCGCGCTCGCCCCGCGCGAGGGCCAGCCGGAACCGCACGTCCCGGAACTGGACGATCAGGTGCTGATGGATCTGGAAGGTCCCGAACCGTGCCTGCTCACCCCGTACCCGGAACGCCACCTGCGCGGCCAGGACGCCGAACTCCGCGGCTGGCACGCCGCGGTCGGCCCGATCGTCCCGCTCAAGGACGCCCGGACCTCCTGGCGGTGGGCGCGGCGCACGATCGAACACCTCAAGCTGGGCACCATTCCGGACGGTTCGATCACCTGGTTCCGCGACCACCTCTCGACGCTGTGGCTGCTGTCCGACGACCTGCTGGTGGCCGAGGCGGCGAAGCGCAGCCTCGGCCCGCTGGACCCGCTTCCCCCGGCCCAGCGCGACCGGCTCGGCGAGACACTGCTCGCCTGGCTGCAAACCCGGGGCACCGCAACGGAAATCGCGGCGAGGCTGAACCTGCACGCGCAGACCGTCCGGCAGCGGATGCACCACCTGCACAACCTGTTCGGTGAGCAGATGGAAGATCCCGAACGCCGCCTCGAAATGATCATCGCGCTGCGGGCCCGGCAACTCCGCGCCCAGGCCGCCAGCTGATTGTCCACAGCAGACTCGCTCAGAGGGGTAGCCACGCCGGGGTGACCGGCGAGCGCAGCGACCAGCCGAGCGACCGGTACAGCGCGCGCCCGTCGGCGGTGGCGACGAGCACACCGCGCGTGGCGCCGCGGGCGCGGGCCGCCGCGCCGAGCAGGTCCATCACCAGCGCGCCGAGCCCGCGCCGCCGGTGTTCGGGCCGGGTCTCCACCTGGTCGACCACGGCCGCGTCACCCCACACCGCGACCCGCCCGGCGGCCGCCCGCTCCCCGTCCGGGGCCCAGACGAGCACGTCGGTCGCCGCGCCGCTGGTGACCGTCTCCGTCCGGTAGCCCGCCACGGCCGGCGCGGCACCGGGCGGGCGCAACGCCGTGGTCATCAGGAATTCCTGGACGCCCACCTGCCACGGCGGCGGCAACGCGCCCTCGACGACCTCCCGTCCGGCGCACACCTTCAGCCAGGTTCCCGGGGTCACCAGCGCGGCGGCCCGGCGCCGCAACGACTCGGGATCGAATTCGGTGAACACGTACCGCACCAGCTGGCCGGGCGTGTCCACGTCGAGCCGGAAGGCGCCGGACACCTCGACCGGGGTCGCGATGTTCCGGGACAGCGCCCAGCCGTGCACCCAGGCCCGCACCACCGTCCCCAGCGCCGCCTCCGGACGGCTGTCGACCGGCCGGTCCGGCGGTGGTGGTGGCGAGATCATGATCTCGAGTTTATTGACTCTTCGCGGTCCGGGCGTAGTGTTCGGCGATCTCGTCACTGGTCGTCAGCCACACCCCCGGCCGGCTCGCGATGTACTCCAGTGCCTGGTCCAGGTACTTGTGCCGGAACGGCTGGCCGATGACGAACGGATGCAGGGCCAGCGCCATGACCCGGCCGCTGTCCGCCGAATCGGCGTAGAGCTGGTCGAACTGGTCCCGGACGATCCGCACGAAGTCCGGTCCGCTCAGGCTCTTGCCGACGAACAGGCCGATGTCGTTCAGCTCGACCGAGTACGGCACGCTCAGCATGCCGGGCACGTTCAACCGGTACGGCTGATCGTCATTGGTCCAGTCCAGCACGTAGTTCAGGCCGAGTTCGGCGAGCAGTTTCGGCGTCTGGAAGGTTTCGGTGAGCGCGGGCCCCATCCAGCCGCGCGGCCGCCGCCCGGTGGCCCGCTCGATGGCGCCGACGACCTCGGTCAGGTAGGCGCGCTCCTCGTCGACGGACATATCGGCCTGGAAGATCGAGTTGTTCTTGCCGTGGGCGAGCCACGCCCAGTCCCGTTCCCGGCCCGCCCGGATGATCTGCGGGTAGCGCTCGCCGACGTCCGAGTTGAGCAGCACGCTCGCGCGCATCCCGTGCCGGTCGAGGCTTTCCAGCAGCCGCCAGAACCCCACCCGGGGCCCGTAGTCGCGCCAGCCGTAGTTCAGCGCGTCCGGCACCAGATCCGCGGTACCCGCGAAGATGCTCGTCGAAGGGCGGTCGATCTGGTAATGCTCGACGTTCAGCCCGACGTAGAAGGCGACCCGGGCCCCATCCGGCCACTGGATCGGCTCGCGTTCGACGATCGGGCTGTAGTCGTAGAGTTCGTTGTCCATGACCCCATAGTCAAACCCTCACATAGATGTGAAGGTCAATTCGGCACGAGCTGTGACGTCGGCCACGCGACCTTCTCGATGGGCAGGCCGTTGCCGACGGCTCGGCGGTACGCCTGCTCGACGTCGTCCACCTCGATCACCATGAACGCGCCCTGCGGCGGACGCGGGTCGAACAACGGCTCCGCGTCGTCGCTCGCAGGTCGCATGAGGACCTCGATGAACCCCGACGCGGCGGCGAAGAGCGTCCCCTTGTCTTCGCCACCACGGTCCCACGAGCCCGCGATCGGAAGCGCCATACCGTCGCGGTAGAAGGCAACCGTCGTTTCGTAGTCCTGCGTGAAGTACGTGAAGCGAAACTGGCCTTCAGGCATCGCTAGCGCTCCTTCAACTGAGGCGACGACGTTGTTCCGCCAACGTAAAACCTCAATTTCGCTTCAGGTCAAGGATGGACCCGTGGGCCGGGGTTCGTGGAGTGGTTCGGGTTGGCTGGTGTAGGTGCCGCCGGTGGGTGTGGTGATGGTGATAGAGCCGTCGGGCTTTGGTTCGAAGTTCCACCCGGGTTGGTCTTTGAGGTAGTGGTGTCGTTCGCACCAGCCGCCAAGGTTGGTTTTGTCGGTGGTGCCGCCTTGGGCCCAGTCTTGGGTGTGGTCGATATCGCCTGCCTGCGCCGGTCGGTTACAACCCGGTGCTCGGCATTCGCGGTCGCGTAGCCGGATGTAGCGGTCGAGGGCGGGTGGTGGCCGGTAGCGGGTGCGGCCGACGTCGGCGGGCAAGCCGGTGACCGGGTCGGTGACGATGCGCCGCCAGGTGGAGTCTTTGCTGTGGGCGATGTCGCGGGCGATCGCGGCGGGGATGGGGCCGTATCCGGCCAACTGTGCGGGGTCGCTGTTCAATCCGGCCAGGGTGGTGAGGTCGACATACACGAAGATGTCGGCTTTGGGGTCGCCGTGGGTGGTGCCGAGGCAGCGTTCGATCAGGATGTCGGCCCGTAACTGGTCCAGCGAGCGCGATTCATCCTTGGTTTTGCGTTTGCGGGCTTCGCGGTCGATGCTGCGGTAGGCGGCGCTGCCCTTTTCCACCGGCACGTCGGCGACTAGAGTGCTCATGCCGTGGTCCTGGTGGATCAACTGGAGCTGCCGGTCAGCGCGCCTGGCTTTGCACCGAGCCTCATACCCCGCCTTGTCGATCTTGGCGATCCAGTAGTTCACCATCTTGCGCAGCGAGGACGGGTTCTTGCCCGGCAACCGGCTGGCCATGATGGCATCGACTTCACGGGCTTTCTCGTCGCTCAAGTACGCTGTGGGTTCGGCGATCTTGGCGGCTTTCTCCTCGTCGATCACCCCACCCTCCATGGCTTTCAGGGTCTCGGGCAGCCGCGTGGTGAGCGTCCGCGCAAGCACCACCTTCCTCGCCGCCTTGTGCTCGGTCAGTTTCAGCATCCAGGCGACTTCGACGGGCACACCCCTGGATCTTTCTTGCAGGTTGTCCAGTTCCGCAATGGCTCTCAACTGTCGGGCCTGCGCCCGCGCGATCACCTCCCCTTCCGATTGAATAATGTCTTTCAGCTCAACAAGTCTGGTATTTGTTTCCACGTCTCCCATTTTATCGAAAACGGAAGATCAACACCCATCCCGAATGGGTGAATCGGGCACGGCTGTCAACGCAACAACACGTGCTCGTTCCGTGGGGAACTGTCGCTGGTGACCAACGACGGGAATCGACCCGTGGAGCGACAGTTTCCCACGGTGCGCCGAAGGCGTGCCTGAAACCCAACCCCACTCCAAGAAACGGCAACCACCACCCACTCCGAACGCGCAACTCGCCCTACCGAAACGGGGAACTCGCGGAAGTTGAATCGGGAACGGCCGCCAACGCAAGCAAAGTTCCCACGGCGCGCCGAAGGCGTGCCTGAAACCCAACCCAGCTCTCCCACACGGCCACCAGCGCCAGAACGGCGTCAAAACAACTCCCGCCGCACCCCAGCAGCCGCGAACAAGTAATCCCGAGACTCCTCAAGCTCACCCCGCAGCCAGTCCAGATCGACGTCCACCAGAACTCCGCGGAACTTCCGCAACCGCCCGGCGACCAGCACCGTGTCGACGTTCGCCCGATCCATCAAGGTGACCACGGCAGCGGGAATGTTGTTGAGCGGCATGACGTTCAGGGCATCAGCGCGCAACAGGACGAGATCGGCCTCCTTGCCCGGGGTGAGCGTCCCGATCTTGTCCGCCAGGTGTGCGGTACGAGCGCCCTCCACGGTCGCGAAGCGGAGGACATCGCGCGGAGTCAGCAACTGGGGCAGATCACCCACGAGACCCGCGAGCGAGCGTTCGTTCACGAGCATGCGTTGCAGAGTGTAGACCGAGCGCATTTGGGTGAAGAAATCGGCGGTCATCGTGCATTCGACATCGGTGCTGAGCGAGGGCTGAACACCGTGCTCCAGCGCCTGCAGAATCGGCGGCGTGCCGTGGCGCATCGACATCTCGATCGGCACCGCCAACGACACTCCGCCGCCGCTGTCCCGAATCACCGCCCACGCCTCGTCGGTGAGACCGGTGGCGTGGACGAACTCGTTGTCCGGCCCCAGCAACCCCTCGCGGCCGAGTTGGCCCAGGAGTTCCGCGTGACCGTACTGCCCGAGCACATGCGAGACGAGCGGGATCTCCAGGCCGCGGGCCAGCGCCCACTGCGCACGCACCTCGTCGCCGAGTTCGGCGTTCAAGGCGAGTGTCAGGAGCTGGTCCGCGGACGAGAAGTACCGGCTCCGCAGAACCGGCAGGTCCCGCGCGTAATGTTCCTCGCCCAGAAAGGTGGAATAGGTGAACACCGTGCGGCGACCCGCTTCCAGGAGACCGGCGATCGCGGCCTCGGCGCGCTCGAGCGAATGGTTGACGTGGGAGGTGTCGACCACGGTCGTCACCCCCGCGTCCAGCTGGCTGACCGACGCGGCGAACTCCGCGAGGTAGACGTCCTCGGGACGGTACACCGGCGTCATCTTCAGGTTCACGAAGTCGAAGTAGTCGCCCAGCAGCCCTTCCGGCAGGGTGCCGCGCAACGCCGTCTGGTACTGGTGGTGATGGGTGTCGACGAAACCCGGCAGGACGATCGTGCCGGTCGCGTCGATCACTTCGGCCCTAGCGTCCAGATCGGGTCCGACGGCCACGATCTTGCGGCCCTCCACCAGAACGTCGGCCGCCGGGAAATCACCGACCGCGGGATCCATGCTGAGCACCGCGCCACCGCGGATCAGATAACGTGGTTCGTTCATCACCTCCGGACGGTAGAACCTCGACCAATATCGAGGTCAACGGAAATCTCGGGCCTGGTGGACGATCCGCAGTTCCAGGGTTTCCAGTTTGTCCGCCACCAGATTGAGCACGCCGCCGGTGTTCTGGAGGATGCCGCGGACGAGCAGGGCGGGGCTGTTGCGCGCGGTGGCCCGGTCGCGGGCCCACAGCCCGGGCGAGCAGATGACGTTGACCATGCCGGTTTCGTCCTCCAGGTTGAGAAAGGTCATGCCGCCCGCGGTCGCGGGCCGTTGCCGGTGGGTCACCGCGCCGCCGACGAGAACCCGGGTGCCGTCCTCGACCTCGCCGAGCCGATCGGCGGGCAGCGCGCCGAGCCCGTCGAGGTGCCGCCGCAGGAATTCGACGGGGTGCGTGTCCGGCGAGATTCCGGTGGCCCACACGTCGGCCGCGGCCATCTCGAACCGGGTCATCCCGGGCAGCGCGGGGGCGTCCGTGCCCGGTACCACCCCGGGCAGGTGCCCGGGCCGGTCGCGGGCGGCGGCCCCGGCCGCCCACAGCGCCTGGCGGCGGTCCGGGCCGAACCGGGTGAACGCGCCCGCGGTGGCGAGCGCCTCGAGCTGGGGCTCGGTCAGCGGAACGCGGTGCGCGAGGTCCGCGATCCCGCGGTACCGCCCGCCCCGGTTCCGCTCCTCGACGATCCGCTCGGCGACGAGATCACCGAGCCCGCGGACGGTCGCGAGGCCGAGCCGGACGGCGTGCCCGCCGGTGCTGGTGCGATCCGGTTCGAGCGTGGCGTGCGCGAGGCTGGCGTTGAGGTCCGGCCCGTGCGCCACCACACCGTGCCGCCGGGCGTCCGCGACGAGCGACTGCGGCGAGTAGAACCCCATCGGCTGGGCCCGCAGCAGTCCCGCGCAGAACGCGGCCGGGTGGTAGTGCTTCAGGTACGCGGAGGCGTAGACGAGCATCGCGAAGGACATCGAATGCGCTTCCGGGAACCCGTAACCGGAGAACGCCTGGATCTGGTGGAAGATCCCCTCGGCCAGCTCGCCGGTGATCCCGTTGGCCGCCATCCCCTCGAACAGCCGTGCCCGCAACCGTTCCATCTTGGCGGTGGACCGTTTCGCGCCCATCGCGCGGCGCAGCTGATCGGCTTCGGACGGGCTGAACCCGGCGACGTCGACGGCCATCTGCATGACCTGCTCCTGGAACAGCGGCACCCCGCGCGTGCGGCCCAAAGCGTTGGCCAGCAAGGGATGCGCGTGCTTCCAGGGTTCGCCGTTGCGCCGCCGCAGGTAGGGATGCACCGAACCGCCCTGGATCGGGCCGGGGCGGATCAGGGCGACCTCGACCACCAGGTCGTAGAACTCGCGCGGCTTCAGCCGGGGCAGCGTGCCCAGCTGGGCGCGGGATTCCACCTGGAAGACGCCGACCGCGTCGGCGCGGCAAAGCATGTCGTAGACGGCCGGATCGGCGAGGTCGAGCTGTGCTAGGTCGATCTCGACCTTCTCGTGCTCGGTGACCAGATCGAGGGTGTAATGGATCGCGGAAAGCATCCCGAGACCGAGCAGGTCGAATTTGACCAGCCCGACCGCGGCGCAGTCGTCCTTGTCCCACTGCAACACCGTGCGGCCGGGCATCCGCGCCCATTCGACCGGTACCACCTCGGAAACCGGCCGGTCGCAGATCACCATGCCGCCGGAGTGGATGCCCAGATGCCGGGGCGCGTCGCCGATCTCGTCGGCCAGGGCCAGCACCTCCGGCGGGATCGGGTGTTCCGCGGCCGGATCGGCCTTCGCGACCGGACCCCAGTGGTCGATCTGCTTGCTCCACGCATCCTGTTGCCCGGTCGAGTACCCGAGTGCCTTGGCCATGTCGCGCACCGCGGATTTCGCGCGGTAGGTGATCACGTTCGCCACCTGCGCCGCGTGGTGGCGCCCGTGTTTGCGGTAGACGTACTGGATGGCCTCCTCGCGGCGATCGGATTCGATGTCCACGTCGATGTCCGGCGGCCCGTCCCGTTCCTGGGCGAGGAACCGTTCGAACAGCAGGCCCCAGCGGACCGGATCGGCATGGGTGATGCCGAGCGCGTAGCAGACCGCGGAGTTCGCCGCCGAACCGCGCCCCTGGCACAGGATGTCGTTGCGGCGGCAGAACTCCACGATGTCCCAGACCACCAGGAAGTAACCGGGGAAGTGCAGCTCTTCGATGATCTTCAGCTCGTGTTCGAGCTGCCGGTAGGCCGCCGGGTTGTCCGCTCTGGTGCCGTAGCGGCGCCGCGCGCCCGCCCAGGTGAGCTCGCGCAGGTAACTCACCTCGGTGTGCCCCGGTGGCACCGGGAACGGCGGCAGTTTCGGCGCCACCAGGCGCAGATCGAACGAGCACTCCACGCCGAGCACCGCCGCGCGTTGCACCGCGCCGGGATAGCGGGAAAACCGCGCGCGCATCTCCGCACCGGACCGGACGAACGCGGCCGGCGCGGGCGGTAGCCAGCCCTGGATCTCCGCCACGCTCCGGCGCGCCCGGACCGCCGCCACCGCCGCGGCCAGCCGACCGTTCTCCGGCCGCGCGTAGTGCACCGCGTTGCTGGCGACCGTGGGCTGGCCGAGATCGTCGGCGATCCGGGCGAGCAGGTCGTTCCGGAGGGAATCGGTCGGCAGGCCGTGGTCGATCAGTTCGACCGCGACATGGTTGCGCCCGAACCGGTCCACCAGCCGACGCAGTTCCGCGGCCGCGGCGGCCGGGCCGTCGCGGATCAGCGCGCGGCGCACCGGGCCTTTGCGGCATCCGGTCAGGACCACGCAGTGGCCGCTCAGTTCGGCCACGATCTCGTCCAGGTCGTAGACCGGGCGCCCCTTCTCCTCGCCCCGCAGCTGCGCGTTGGAGATCACCCGGCAGAGCCGCCGGTAGCCTTCCAGTTCGCGGGCGAGCACCAGCAGGTGCTCCCCCTCCGGATCGGCGATCCCGTTCTGCGGCCCGGAAAGTCCCAGGCTCAGCTCCGCGCCGAATCCCGTGCGCACGCCCAGTTCCCGCGCGGCCTCGGCGAACCGCACCGCGCCGTACATGCCGTCGTGGTCGGTCAGCGTGATCACGTCGAGCCCGGCCCGCACCGCCTCCTCGACCAGGGCCTCCGGCGAGCTCGCGCCGTCCAGGAAGCTGAAATGCGAATGCGCGTGCAACTCCGCGTACGGCACGCGAATCTCGACCGCGTCGTTGAGCCGCGGCCGGGCCGGAGCCGTGTACGCCGCACGTTTGCGCGACCACGCCGGGCTGTCGCCGCCGTCGCCGACCGGCTCCGGCCGGCCGGACAGGGCCCGTTCCAGCTCGGTCCACGACACCCCGGGGTTGTTGAACGACACCGCATCACTCCCACGTCCCGCTCCAGTCGCCGTGGGGAAGCCAGCGCCAGACAATCGAACATCTGTTCGAAGTATTGACGGGGGGCTGGCCGCGCGTCAACAAGTCCTACCTCAGTCGGGGGAGACGAACTCGGCGAGTTGCTCGAATCCCGCGGTGCGCAGCACCCGCCGCACCATGCCGCGTTCCGGCACGCGCACACTCAACCGCTCGCCGCTGTCCCGGGCCGCCATGGCCAGCTCGAACAGCACCCGCACCCCCGCGCTGTCGAGGTGGTCCAGCTCGTCGAGGTCCAGCCGGATCGGCACCGTGCCGGCGCGGCTGGCGCGTTGCAGTTCGTTGCGCACCGGCTCGGCGTTGGCGGCGTCCAGCTGCCCGGCCAGCCGGACCCGCACCGGCGTGGTTTCGGCGGACACCTCGACCTCGACGGAATCCGTGTCCGATCGGGACGGTGCCACCACCGGTTCCCCGTCCACGCCCAGGGACGGCCGGAGCGTCATCCGGACCGAGGTGCCCTCGGGTGTGCGGTCGAGCCGCACGTCGTCCATGGAGGCCCGGATGAACTGCAGCCCGCGGCCGCGATGTGCGCTCTCCACCAGATCGGCGTCCCGCCATCCCCCGTGGTCGCGCACCTCGAACCCCAGCCTGCCCTCGGGCAGCAGGTCGGCGTTGATCAGCACCCGTCCCGGTTCCCGGCCGCGGTAGGCGTGTTCGACCACGTTGGCCACGGCCTCCCCCACCGCGAGCTGCACGCCCACGGCGTCTTCCTGGTCGACCCGGAGCCCGGTCAGCCACTCGTGCAACGCACGCCGGACCACGGCGAGCTGATCGGGCGTCGCGGCCACATCGAGCCGGAGCGGGCGCATCCGCACCGGCATGGCGCGCACGACGAGGACCACGGCGTCGTCGTCCACCGGGCGCCCCGCGGGCAGCAGTTCCGTCACCAAACGTTCGCACAGCTCGGGACAGGTCAACCGGCGACCGGTGGTGACCGCGGTGCGCAGGGTCGCGTCGGAACGGCCGTCGAGCAGGCCGTCGGTGTAGAGGACCAGCACGGCGCCGACGGGCAGCGGAACCGTCCGAACGGGACGGTCCCCGGTGGTGGCCAGCGGCACCCCTCGTGGGCAGTCCAGGCTCGTCGCGGTGCCGTCCGCCGCGAGCACGATCGGGAGCGGGTGCCCCGCACTGCCGAAGCACAACTCGCGGCGGTCCGGATCGAGCACGGCGACGGCGACCGTGCCACCCGCCGCGCCGGGGACCTGGGCCGCGATGTCGTCGAGGCGCCCCAGAACGGTCGGGACGTCCTCGCCCGCGCGCAGTGCGGACATCAGCGCGCCCCGCAGCAACGCGGTCACCGACGCCTGGCCGCCGACCAGATCGCCGACGGCCACGGCCAGCCCGCCGTCCGGCAGCACGACCGCCTCGTACCAGTCGCCGCCCGCACGCCACCCCTCCGACGCGGCGACATAGCGGACCCCGAGGTCGTAGCCGGGAACCAGGGGCAGCGACGCGGGCAAGGCGTCGTGGCCCTGGTCCCGGCAGATGGCCTCGGTCATCGGCGGGGTCAGCTCGATCGCCTGCAGCAGGCAGCCGGCTTCCCGCCAGGGAGCGGCGGTCAGCACGAGACCGGGCTGGTAGGCGGTCACCGGCCGGCCGGTGCGGACCGCCTCGTCACAGGCATCCAGCACGGTTTCACTCGGGCCGGGCCAGGCCGCGGCCAGCGGCAGGCCGAGGACGGGCGTGGCGCGAGCCGCCGCGCGGTTGACGGCCACGACCGTGTGTTCGGGACCTTCGAGCGCCCACACCAACGCGGAGAGCTCGTCCAGAGCCGCCACCGTCGACAGTGCTCCGGCCGAGCCGTCGTCTGCCATATCCCGTCCTTGACCACGCGAGAAGGGACGCCTCCGGCCACGGAGGCACTTCAGCGTATCCAGTCCGCCGATTTTCAAACCTTCCGCGGGCGAGGTCACCGGTGTGCGCGTCCCCCGGGGCTAGCTCCGCAGGCCGAGCGCGTTTTCGGGTGGGGTCGGACCGGTCACCGGGGCGGCGTCGGAAAGCGGCTCGGCCCGGCCGAACACCTCCCGCAGCTCGTCCCCGGCCACGCAGCGCGCCGGGAACGCCGCCGACGCGGTGCGCCTGCGCACCGCGTCCACCGGCAGTGCCCGCGCCGACGCGGCCAGCACCAGGTTCCCGAACCGGCGGCCGCGCAGCACCCCGGGTTCGGCGAGCACGAGCAGTTCGGGGAAGACCCCGGCCACGGTCGCCACGACCCGCCGGACGAAGCGGAGCCCGGGGCCGTCGGAGATGTTGAGCAGGTAGGTGCCGGACGGCCGCAGCACGCGGGCGACGTCCTGGGTGAACTCGCTCGTCGCCAGGCCACCGGGCATCGCGGCCTGTTCGAACGCGTCGGTCACCACCAGATCGGCCGAGGATTCGCGGCGGCCGGCCACCCCGGCCCGGCCGTCGGAGACGCGGATCCGGACCCCGGGCACGGCACGCAGGCCGAGCTGTTCGCGGACCAGTTCGACGAGTTCCCCGTCGGCGTCCAGGACCAGCTGGCGCGATCCCGCCCGGGTCGCGGCGAGGTAGCGGGGCAGGGTGCAGCCGCCACCCCCGATGTGCACGGCGTCCAGCGGGCTGCCGGGTTCGGGGAGGCAGTCGAGCACGTCACCGAGGCGGCGGACGTAGTCGAATTCCAGGTGGGTCGGATCGTCGAGGTCGACGTAGGACTGGGCGACGCCGTCGACGGTCAGCAGCCACCCGTCGGGCCGGTCGAGGTCACGCAGCAGTTCCGCGGTCCCGAAGCGCACCGGATACCGCCCGGGCATCGGCCCGCGTTCCGGCCGCCGGTGTCCCTTCGACTCTCGCCCTCGCCGCATCGCACCCCTGCTCGTCCCCTCAACCCTAGCCCTCCTCCGCCAGGCGTGGTTCGAGGGCGACGCGGACCAGGGCGGCGGCGAACACGGCCTGTTCCTCCTCGGAGACCAGCCGCGCGAGCCGTTTCGGATCGGTCGGCAGACCGAGTTTCCCGGCACCCTGAAGGGCCTTCTTGTCCAGGTGGGGACGCAGCTCGGGCCAGACCAGCTGGGCCTCGCGGCTGAAGATGTCCGCCCCCACCGGACCGAGCCGGGGGAACTCGGCGAGCCGCTTCCGGATGGCCGCGGGCTCACCGTCTGCTTCGGACTTGAGCTTGCGCAGATCGCCGGAGTACTTGTCCAGCAGCAGTTCGGCGGCCGCACCGAGCGCGGTCGAGGTCTGCTCGTCGTACCGCTTGTAGTGCGCCCGGCCCAATGCGTCGACGCGCGCCTGCCAGTCCGACTTCGCCATCGCCCGCGGGTTGCCCAGACCCGCCTTCCACAGTTCCCGGGCGGCGTCCACCGCCAGGCCCGCCTTGATCCGCGTGGAGAGCAGGGTGGACAGCACCAGCAACCGGTACAGCGGCGCCGGTTTGTCGGTCAGTTTGATCCCGGCTTCCTCCGCATAGGTGCGGCCCGCCTTTTCCAGCAACCGCCGGACCGTGTCCCGGTGCGCCATCAGCGCAACCCGCCCGAGCTACCGGAGTCGACGAGCTCGCGCAGGTCTTCGGGCAGCGAATCGCGAACCTTGTCCAGCGCGCCCGGGCTGGTCGCCTCGCGGATCACCTCGAGCACCACCCGGGACCGGTAGCTGGCGTCCGGATCCGCCATGTGCCCGCGCTGCGCGACCCGATGCGTGAACTCGTCCAGGCCGAACCGTTCGCCGGAGCCGGCGCCGCCCATGGTCACCGTGCGCCGCAGATGCTCGCCGATCTCCAGCGGCAGCTGGGCGGCCAAGTGGGCGACGACCTGCTCCGGCACCCGCTCGCCCAGGGTCTCCAGCGTGGCCCGGGTGGCGCGCTCCGCGTCTCCCCTGCTCGCCAAGCGCGCCCTGGCCTGAACCTGTCCGATGAATTCGTCGTGCTTCACGTGTCACTCCTTCCCGACTGGTCAGGTCCAGTTCGCCGGTTACCCGGTCGGGCCAGGAGCTACACCACTACCCCGCGCAGGTACCCGGTTCGGGTTTTCCGGCGAACCGGTCGGCGAACCAGGTCATGACGTCCGGAATCACGGCCCTCGCCGCACCCAGGTGGTCGCCCTCGACGTCACCCTTCCAGCGGGTCGGCACCCCGGCGGCGCAGTAGGCCTGCTTCGTCGCCTCCTCGGTCTCCACCGGGATGATCTGCTCGGTCTTGCCGCGGTACTGGAAGGTGGGGAACCCGATCTGGTACTTGGCCCCGGAACCGGCCGGGCCGATGTCCACGCCGAGCTTCTGGCCGTCGGCGATCTGGCCCCATTTCACCCCGTTCGGGCCGGCCAGTTCGAAGAGCTGGTCCACTCCGAGGCCGTCCTTGTTGTAATCCTCGATCTTCGCCCCGCGGAAACCGAAGATCGTCTTGATCAGGCAGTTGGACTGCAGGGTCTTGACCGCCTCGCGTCCCTTGTCGTTCATCAGGTCGTCCCAGGGCATGTCCGGGAAGGTGACGTGGAACCCGACGAGTGCGGCGGCCGCGAACCCGGCGAAGTCACCGCCGTTGAGCTTGTTCGCGACGAGCCGCAGATCGCCGGGCACGCCGCCGGCCGCGGTACCGGCGATCTTGAGCTCGCCCGCGTACGAGGCGGCGAGCTGGGAGGCCCACAGCGCGGCCTGCCCTCCTTCGGAGTAGCCCCAGACACCGACCGGCGCGGCTTTGTCCAAACCGGACTCCGGCACCCGGGCGGCGGCCCGCGCGGCGTCCAGCAGGGCGCGACCGGAGTTGTCGCCGACCATGTAGGTGTGCACCTGCCCGTTCAGGTAGCCGACACCGTCCGGCACGACCAGGGCGTACCCGGCCTTCAACGCGGCCGCGGGCTGCGCGAGTTCGTAGGCGTCGACGTACGCGCCGGACATCTGCTTGGAGTAGGCGCACTGCGACCCGAGGCCGACGGTTCCCGGGTTGAACGCCACGACCGGCCGCGGGCCGGGTCCCGGCCACGCCGCCTCCGGGACGGCCAGCAGGCCGGACACGGCGACCTGCTTACCGTGCACGTCGGTGGACTGGTACTGGATCTTCCACGACTTCATCGGGATCTGGTCGGGGATCTTCGGGAACGCCGCGGGCGCGCAGGCCAGCACGTCCCCGGGCCCGGCGCCGAACTGGGCGGGCGGAGTGTAGATGGCTTCCTCGGTCGCATCGCACGAGACCCGCGGGCTCGGCGTTCCGTCCACAGTGTCCTCGGTGACCTGGGTCAGCCCGCCGATCGCCGCCACCACCGACAGCACCATCGCCATCAGCTTGTCCATACCGCACCTCTCCTCGAGAAAGCCAGGGCCGCTCCAGGCTAGGGCGATCCGGATCGGCGTTACTAGACATCCCGATGACAGGCTCCGGCCGGAAAACCCGCACCTGGGCACAGGTTTCCCCGCGAGTGGTCCCGGCGACCCGGGAATGTCCACGCGTCAGCGCGCACGATGTGCCGCACCCGTTCCAGGTAACGGGGCACGTTGTGCCGGGCGGCTGCGGTGTCCGGGCAAGTCGTGATGAGGTAGATCGTCCGGCCGCCGGTTCACCCAGACCGCCGCCCCTGGCAACCGGCAACCGTCCAGATAGGACACCAGCGGCGGCACCCCCGTTCCGGCCAGAGAATCGCCGCGTTCCCGGCGAGCACCTGGGCGGTAAACAATCGGTCGTGAGTGTTCCGGCCGGTTAGAACCGGACGAAACACTCACGACCCCAAGTACCCAGTGCCCTTCCGTGTGCACGGGGACCCGCCGTGGCGGGGAAGTACCGCCGCGATGCGGCCCCGAAAGGTTTGCGCGCTTTCGACGCGACCGAACGAGGCAACCCACCCGAATTCTCACCCCGCAACCGGCGCCCCGCCGGGGCAGCAATGACTAACCGCCCTAACCGGTCACGACCCCCATAGTTCCCGCGGCGAGGCAGCTCCTCAGCTGCTGACGCCGACCGCGTGGCCGACGGTCGCCGGTTCGGTGAGGAAGTCGAGCATGGCCCGCGCCACGTCCGCGCGGGGAATCGAAGCGCCGGACGGGCCCGCCTCGATCGCGTGCCGGTAGTGGCCCAGGCCCGGTTTGTCCAGCAACCGGGGTGGCCGCACCGAGATCCAGTCCAGGCCGCTTTCCCGCAGGACGCCTTCCATCCGCTCGAGATCGGTGTAGACGTCCCGGAGAAACGCCCACAGCAGCGGCGAGAACACCCGGCGCACGGCGAACGACTGCCCCGCTCCGGAGCGGTTGATCGGCCCGGCGCTCACCACGACGATCCGCCGCACACCGGTCGCCGCCATCGCCTCGGTCGCGGCCCGGGCCGAGGTCGAGGCGGGGTTGAGCGGATCGCGCCGGCTGGACGCGCCCATCCCGGACAGCACGGCGTCGGCGCCGTTGAGGGCCGTCTTCACCGCGGCCGCGTCGAGCGCGTTCCCGCGTACGACCGTCAGGTTCTCGTCGCGCACCAGCAGCCGGGCCGGATCCCGCACGACGGCGGTCACCCGGTGCCCGTCGGCGAGGGCATGTTCGACGAGGTACCGGCCCACCCCACCGGTGGCGCCGAGAATCGTGAGTTTCATCGGACCTCCCCGGCGAACGCGGGCCGCCGCGCGGCCGCGGTACCGGCCAGTGCCGTGCCGCGCAACGGTTTCTCCGTGCGCGACAGGCGAAGGGTCACCACGGAGGAGAACACTCCCGCGGCCACCCACGGACCGCCGGGCAAACCGCGGCCGAGCAGAACCGTCAATGCCGGCGCAAGTGTCACCTGGCCGGCCAGAAGCGCGTTGTCGATGACCTACTCCTTGTCTTCATCGGCCGAGCGCGAGGTTTGCTCGTGCCGTTCCACGAACCGCCGCGGTTTCACCGCGTCCTGATAGCTGATCGACGCCATCCGGCGCCTCCTCACGTCAACGCTTCCCCATGATGTTCGTGAAACCCAATAGTTGGGATATCCGAACATGTATGCTTGCCACCATGCCGCAGAACGCCAAGACGCGCAAGGGCGAGCCGGAGACATCGATGCCGACCCCGCAGGAACTCCGGGCCCTCAGCCACGTGCCGCTCCTGGCGACGTTCTTCCGGCGAGTGCACGGCGAAATGCCCGAGCCACTGCGGGAGACCTTCCAGCGGCACGGGCTCAGCGCACGGCATGGCGCGGTACTCACCCAGTTGCTGGCCGGGGAACCCGCCAGCGTCAGCGAACTGGCCAAACGGCTGCACGTTTCGCTGTCCACCGCCAGTGAACTGGTCGGCGACCTCAGCCGCGCCGGGCTGGTCGCCCGGCACGAGGATCCCGGCAACCGGCGGCGCACCCTGGTGACCCTGGCCGCGGAACACCGGCCCGCCTTCGAATCCTTCATCGCGGTGCGTTCCGCGCCGCTGCTGCGCGCGCTCGCCCGCCTCTCCCCCCGCGATCAGGCCGGTTTCCTCGCCGGACTCAGCGAATGGGCCTACGAGGTGCAGAGCCAGCACACCGGCGACCCCGACTGCTAACTCCGCCGCGGCACGGGACCGGTCGCGTGCCGTGCGTCATAGCGACATTCTAGAGAAGGCTCTCTAATATCGGGATATGAGCGAACAGACCGAAGTAGTCAGGAAGTTCTACACGGCAACGCAAACCGGCGACGGCGGCGCCATCCTGGCGATCCTGCATCCCGAGTTCGAGGCGCAGGTGGCGCCGGGACTGCCCTGCGTGACCGGGGACGCCGTGCGCGGACCGCGGGCCGCGCTCGCCGGGATCTGGGGGCCGGTGTTCGAAGAGTTCGACACCGCACCCTACGACGAGTCGTGGCACGAAACCGGCGACGGGCTGATCGTGGTGACCGGCCACTACCGGGGCACCGCCCGCGCGACCGGGCGGGCGTACGAGGCCGAATTCGTCCACCTGTGGCGCGTCACCGACGGGCGGATCTCCCATCTGCACCAGTACACCGACACCGAACGCTGGCACGCGGCACTGCGCCCCGGGGCCGCGTGAGGTTCAGCGCTCGGCGAACTCCCGCGACAACCGGCTGTCCCGCCGGCGAGAATCTCCACCGACACCTCCGGCGGGAGTTCCCATGCGAGTAGCGGTACTGGCCGACATCCACGGCAACCTGCCCGCGCTGGAGGCCGTGCTCCGCGAGGTCGGCGCCGCGGGCGTGGACGCGATCGTGCTCAACGGCGATCTGGCCACCGGGCCGATGCCCGCGGAAACCCTCGACCGGCTGGCCGGACTCGGCGACACCGCGATCTGGGTGCGCGGCAACGCCGACCGCGAACTCGTCGCGGCCTACGACGGCGAACCCAACCCCGAGTTGCCGGAGGTGGCGCGGCGGCCCGCCGAATACGGCGCGTCCCGCATCCTCCGGCGGCACCGGGACCTGCTCGCCGATCTTCCGCTGTCGGTGGTGCTGGAAGTGACCGGGCTGGGGCCGGTCCGGTTCTGCCACGCCACCCCGCGCGCCGACACCGAGATCGTGCTCGTGGACTCGCCGGTGGAGCGCTACCGGAACGCCTTCGGCGAGACCGCCGAACCGACCGTCGTACTCGGCCACACCCACATGCCGTTCGACCGGCTCGCCGACCGCCGCCGGTTCGTCAACCCGGGCAGCGTCGGAATGCCGTACGGCGGAACCGGCGCCTACTGGGCGCTGCTCGGCCCGGACGTAGTGCTGCGGCGCACGTCCTACGATGTGGACGCCGCCGCCCGGGAATTCCGCGCCACCGCGCCGGACTATCCCGGCCTCACCGAATTCATCGCGGAGAACCTGCTGGCCACGCCGTCGGATGCCGAGGCACTCGCCGCTTTCGGCAGCGCTTCCTCGAGCGAATAGCGAGAGCGGTGTCTGGCGCAGCCATTGCGTTCTCGGTACCTTGTGACTGCCAGGCCGAGAGGCGCTGCAACGGGTGCGAACCCGCCACGCTCGGCCTGGGAACCGTGGCAACAAGGGCGCCTCCCAATCAATGGGAGGTGGCTCGATGGATTCGAACGGGACTCTGCGCGAACTTCTGGACCAGCGTGTGGTGGTGCTCGACGGCGCCTGGGGCACGATGCTGCAGAACGCGGGGCTCACCCCGGCCGACTACCGCACCGAGCGGCTCGCCGACCATCCGCGCGACGTCACCGGCGACCCGGACCTGCTGAACCTCACCCGCCCGGACGTCGTCCTCGACGTGCACCGGCAGTACCTGGCCGCGGGCGCGGACATCACCACCACGAACAGCTTCACCGCGACCAGCATCGGCCAGGCGGACTACGGGCTGGAGTCGCTGGTGCGGGAGATGAACCTCGAGGCCGCCCGGCTGGCGCGGCAGGCGGCCGACGAGGCGGGCGGCCGGTTCGTCGCCGGGTCGATCGGGCCGCTGAACGTGACGCTGTCGCTGTCCCCGAAGGTGGAGGATCCGGCGTTCCGGGCGGTGTCGTTCGACGAGGTCTACGCCGCCTACGCCGAGCAGATCCAGGCCCTGGCCGACGGCGGGGTCGACGTGCTGCTGGTCGAGACGATCTTCGACACGCTCAACGCGAAGGCCGCGATCGCCGCCGCCCGCGAGGTCGCCCCGCAGGTGCCGCTGTGGATCTCGGTGACGATCGTCGACCTGAGCGGCCGCACGCTTTCCGGGCAGACGGTCGAGGCGTTCTGGCGCTCGATCGAGCACGCCGAACCGCTGGTGGTCGGCCTGAACTGCTCGCTGGGCGCCGAGGAGATGCGCCCGCACGTCACCGAACTTTCCCGGCTCGCCGGGACCTACACGGCCTGCTACCCGAACGCCGGGCTGCCGAACGCCTTCGGCGGGTACGACCAGACCCCCGAGGAGACCGGGCGGATGCTCGGCGACTTCGCCGGCGCGGGCATGGTCAACATCGTCGGCGGCTGCTGCGGTACGACTCCCGCGCACATCGCGCAGATCGCCGAGGCGGTGCGCAGCCGCGAACCGCGCCCGGTTCCCGCGCCGTCGCCGAGCACCCGGTTCAGCGGTCTGGAACCCTTCGAGATCGGCGCCGACACCGGTTTCGTCATGATCGGGGAACGCACCAACGTCACCGGCTCGGCGAAGTTCCGGCGCCTGATCGAGGCGGGCGACCACCAGGCCGCCGTCGACGTCGCCCTGGACCAGGTGCGCGGCGGCGCGAACCTGCTCGACGTCAACATGGACGCCGATCTGCTCGACAGCGAGCAGGCGATGACCACGTTCCTGAACCTGATCGCGACCGAACCGGAGGTCGCCCGCGTCCCGATCATGGTCGACAGCTCGCGGTGGAGCGTGCTCGAGGCCGGGCTGAAATGTGTGCAGGGCAAGGGCGTGGTCAACTCGATCAGCCTGAAGGAAGGCGAGGAGCCGTTCCTGGAACACGCGCGGCGGATCCGGGATTACGGCGCCGGCGTGGTGGTCATGGCCTTCGACGAGCAGGGCCAGGCCGACACCACCGAGCGCAAGGTGGAGATCTGCGCCCGCGCCTACGACCTGCTCACGAAGAAGGTCGGTTTCGCGCCCGAGGACATCGTGTTCGACCCGAACGTGCTCGCGGTCGCGACCGGAATCGCCGAGCACAACGACTACGCGAAGTTCTTCATCGAAGCGCTGCCGCTGATCAAGCAGCGCTGCCCCGGGGCGCGGACCAGCGGCGGCATCTCGAACCTCTCGTTCTCCTTCCGCGGCAACAACGTCGTGCGCGAAGCCATGCATTCGGCGTTCCTGTTCCACGCCGTGCGCGCCGGGCTGGACATGGGCATCGTCAACGCGGGTCAGCTCGCGGTCTACCAGGACATCCCCGCGGATCTCCTGGAACTCGTCGAGGACGTCCTGTTCAACCGCCGCCCCGACGCGACCGACCGGCTGGTCGAGTTCGCCGAGACGGTGCGCGGTTCGGGCACCCGCCGCACGGTGGACCTGTCCTGGCGCGAAGCCGAGGTGGAGGAGCGCCTGACGCACGCGCTCGTGCACGGAATCGTCGACTACATCGAAGAGGACACCGAGGAAGCCCGGCAGCGCGCCGCCCGCCCCCTGGAGGTGATCGAGGGGCCGCTGATGGACGGGATGAAGGTCGTGGGCGACCTGTTCGGCGCCGGGAAGATGTTCCTGCCGCAGGTGGTGAAGAGCGCGCGGGTGATGAAGCGCGGGGTCGCCTACCTCGAGCCGTACATGGAGGCCGAGAAGGAGCAGGCGCGTCGGGAAGGGCGCCTGGAAGTCGAACGCGGCCAGGGGAAGATCGTGCTCGCCACCGTGAAGGGCGACGTGCACGACATCGGCAAGAACATCGTGGGCGTCGTCCTCGGGTGCAACAACTACGAGGTCATCGATCTCGGGGTGATGGTGCCCGCGTCGGTCATCCTGGACACCGCGGTCGCCGAGGGCGCGGACGCGGTCGGGCTTTCCGGGCTGATCACGCCGTCGCTGGACGAGATGGTCTCCGTCGCCGCGGAGATGGATCGCCGCGGGCTGAAGCTGCCGCTGCTGATCGGCGGCGCCACGACGTCCCGCCAGCACACCGCGGTGCGGATCGCGCCCGCCTACGAGGGTTCGACGGTGCACGTGCTCGACGCGTCCCGGGTCGTCGGCGTGGTCAGCGATCTGCTCAACGAGGACCGGGCGGCGGAACTGGACAAGGCCAACCGCGCGGAGCAGGAACGCCTGCGCGAGCAGCACGCGAACCGGGACCTCAAGCCGCTGCTGACCCTCGAGCAGGCCCGCGCGAACCGCGAGCAGGTCTCCTTCGACGAGTTGCCCGTGCCCGCGTTCACCGGTCTGCGGACCGTGCAGCCGGACCTGACCACGCTGCGCGAGCTGATCGACTGGCAGTTCTTCTTCATCGCCTGGGAGCTGAAGGGCAAGTACCCCGCGATCCTGGACCAGCCCGCGGCCCGGGAACTCTTCGACGACGGGAACGCCCTGCTCGACGAGATCATCGCCGAGGGCCACTTCCAGGCCGTCGGCGCCTACGGTTTCTGGCCCGCCCGCTCGGCGGGCGACGACATCCTCGTCGACGTCGATGCGGGCGAAACCGTTCGCCTGCCGATGTTGCGCCAGCAGACCGTCAAACCCGAGGGGCGGCCCAACCGGTGCCTCGCGGACTACGTGGCACCGGCTGGGGACCACCTCGGCGGGTTCGCCGTGGCCATCCACGGCGCCGAAAAGCTCGCCGCCGCGGCCGAAGCCCGGCACGACGACTACCGGGCGATCATGGTGAAGGCCCTCGCCGACCGGCTCGCCGAAGCGTTCGCCGAACACATCCACCTCCAGGCGCGGCGCGACTGGTACGAACCGGACGCCAACCCGCCGATCGAGGAGCTGCACGCCGAGCGTTTCCGCGGCATCCGACCCGCCTTCGGCTACCCGGCGAGCCCGGACCACAGCCAGAAGCGGGCCCTGTTCGATCTGCTCGACGCCAAGGAACTCGACCTGTCGCTGACCGAGTCCTGCGCGATGACCCCCGCCGCCAGCGTCAGCGGCCTGCTCTTCGCGCACCCGTCCTCGCGGTACTTCACCGTGGGCCGCATCGGGAAGGACCAGACCGAGGACTACGCCCGCCGGGCGGGCCACGACCTCGCGGAAACCGAACGCTGGCTGCGCCCGAACCTCGCCTACGAACCCGAGGGCTCGTGAGTGTTCGGGCCGGTTGGAGCGGACTCTCATTTGGTCGCCTACTGGTGACCTGGCGTTTCCGTTCGACGAGCCGCA
>NZ_VTHK01000073.1 GCF_009765355.1 Amycolatopsis anabasis
GTACCAGCGGGCGCTGACAGCGCTCGGCGCTGCAGGCTGCATACGGAGATAAGCCCCGACTCGATACGCTGCTGCCCCGCAGGAAACACTGCCCCTGACCAGCGGCTATGCCCCGGCGCGGCAGGTTTCCCGTATTTCCGGCGGCCCTCCTTCAGGGCTCGCGCAGCGATAGGGGGCGCTGGCCAGACCTGGCCAGCGCCCCCTATCACCGGATCACTTGGCGGAGAGGTCCGCCTCGGCGGTCGCGACCTCGGTGGTCGACTTGGTTGAGAGATCGCCCTTGTAGCCCGGGAGGTCGGCCTGCCCGAGCGGGGTTCCGATGGCGTTGTCCGAAGTGTCGACGGGCACGGTCACGTTGGCGTCCAGAGGGGACGCGGGGGAGTCGGGGTTCACGCTGACGTCACCCTTGATGTCGGCGCTGGCTGCGCCCGCGCCCAGCACGACCGCGGCCACCGCGCCGAAGCCCACGAGGGTTGTTTTGATGAGGTATCGCATGGCGACCTCCCTTTCACTGGAACAGGACACCCCTTAAGCCGCGCACCCGACCCACGGCGCTACTCCATTTGGCCTACCGTGACCAAATATATTACTCACCGTGATCAACTCTTGATGCTGAGAGTGACGATATGGAAACCAGCCTTGGTGATGCCCCCGCAGGGAGATTTTCATGTCCGCCGACAATGGAGATCAGTGTCAGCCTCGCTGCTTGGATAGGCCGCATCCGGGGGAACCCTCGTTCTCGATAGCCCTGACCAGCGGCTACGCGGGGCGCAGCCCGGCGCCGCTTGTGACTGCGGCTCGCCGAGGAATTCCGGGCTCGCCAGACCCGCACCAGCAGAACACTGCCGCTCGACAGGGCTGAGCTGGTGGCGACCATCCATTCAGGACTCAAACTATTACTGATGGCATCGCGAATTACGGTGTCGCGAGTTCTCCGGGCCGACGACGATGGGAGGCGTAGCTGGCCCAGGATGCTCCGGCCAGGGTGGCGTGGTCCTCGGCGCATTCGGCGGTGTAGCCGAGGGCCTGGGCGGCGACGGCGGGCGGCATCTCCAAGACGAGGGTGCGGATGGCGCCGAGCCGGGCGCCGAGCAGGTTGATCCCGGACTTGGCCAGTTGGTTCATCAGGTAGGTCGAGTGAATGTGCTGCGCCGGTTGGTTTCCGGGAAACAGCCAGGGGCTGTTTCGGTTTGCCTCGATGTTGCGCGGACCGCGATTGGCTGCATGATCCCGAAGTACCTGCCCGAAAGGTTCCGGGTACCGGGACCGGCCCGTGCGGGCCGAGGCTGATCCGGACTTCGACCCCGTCGAGGTCGAGGGCATCGATGGGGAGTGCAGCGATGCGAGTCAAACGGTTGAGCGAACAGCACGAGCAGCAGGGCAGCCGCGCGGTCTCGAAGGAAGTAGCGCCTGTCGGGGTCGATCACGTCGCGGAGCAACTGCAGGCGTTGTTCCTGAGTGATCGTTTCGCGGGCGGCGGATTGGTGGTAGGGAAGGTGCAGGTGACGGGGCATGGTGCCGTTCTTGGTGGCCCAGACGACGAATGCCCGGCTGCTCTGGCGACCAGAGTTGCCGGTGACGATCCAGGTGTCCAGGTGGGCCTGGGTGCAAGTCACCGGCGTCGCGCCGCGTTCACGGAGCCAGGCAAGGAAAGCGCGGGCGGAATTGATCCTCTCTCGGGCGCCATGCGTCAGCCCCGGTCTCAGCGGTTCGCGGGCCACACGCTGGCGGAGCTTGTGCATTCTCTGAACTACCAGCGGGCTCCCGTGACGGCCGGGTGTCCAGGAGAGGAAGACGCCTGATGAGGGTCAGTCGTTCCGCTGATCCAACTCACCTGCGGCGAGGTTGAACCGGTGGATCGTGCCGTCGTGTTCGCGGAAGGTGAAGATGTCGCCGCCGTATTCGGGGGCGATCGCGTCGTGTTCCTCCCCGAGTTCGAAGCTGTCCGAATCGGGAAACGGCAGGCCCAGGATGTCGGTGACGTGGCCGATCACCTTCAGAACGTCGTTGGTCATGACCTCCATGGCGCTGGCGAGCGTGCGGAACTCGACGGGTTCGTCGCTGATCTGGAGTGACGGGAAGTAGGCGAAGGTCGGAATCACGTCGGCGATGGACCGCGCACTGTTTCTGGGGCGCTTGAGCTTCAGCCGCATCACGACCGCGTTATCGCCTTCGACCTGCCCCTCGTGCCGCCACTCGTCGACGACCTCGAGCGGGGTTTCGGATCGGATCATCGTCAGGTCGAGGTCGATGGTGTTGCGGCCGACCACGTGCACGAACCGGTGCTTGTCGATGTTGGACAGCCAGCGCAAGACCTCGAGCGGGGCGGTGTGCGCCTGGTCGCCGCCGTGGAAGGGCTGCATGGCCTCGATCAGGGCCCAGACGTCCGGCGCGACGAGCGTGCGGAGCTTCTGCTCAGCGATGGCGAAGCTGCTGGCCCTGGTGGTGATGGGGAACTGGACCTGCGTCGGCTTCGCGGGCTGCCCGGTGTGCATCACCGCGGCGGCCCAGAACGTGTGGTCGAGCGCGGCCCGGAGATTGGTGAGGATGTCCCCGATCAGGACGCTCCATCGCTCGGGGAACTGTTTCTTGATCTTGAGTCGCCAGTGGATCCTGATCAGTGGGTCGTCAGCGTCTTGGGCGTTGTCGCAGCGGACGTATTCATGACTGTCTTCGACAGCGAACTCTCGAATGCCGCGTCCGAGGATCCGCTGGAGCTCGACGGCGCGCGCCCACTTGATCCAGGCCGAACGCATCTCCATCGAACTATGTTAGGTCGGCGGGCGGCGGACCTTGGAGGCAAAGATAGCCGACAGCGACAGCGCCGTCTGCCGCCACGCGGCCTGCCACACCCACATCGGCATGTGCGTGCATTCATTGGAATGCGCGATCAGCGGCAGAAGCGGATGTTCGTGACTGTGCAGAAGCGCTTCTCGGCGCAGGTGTGTGGTTGCGGCTCAGGGTTGTTGGATGTCTGGCATCGGTGAGTTGGTCGCGCCGGCTGAGAGCAGTTTGTTCGCCAGCGCGCGGCAGCGTCCTGCGAGTTCTGGAGGGTCGAGTACCTGGAAGTCGTGTCCTAGCAGGAGGACGTGCATGAGGACGGCGTCGAGGTTGGCGGCGCCGCTGAGCACCTCGCAGCGCCGGTCGCCTCGCGGGCGTACGGCGGCAGCTGACGCCGAGATCTGCTTGCGCACGGTGTCGGCCGAGGCGTGCACGAGGAAGCGCGCTTGGTGGGGGTAGACCCGGCTCGCCACACCCTCCTGCACGTAGGTCGCCGCGTCGGGCGCCGCGCGTGGGTGGAAGCGCCAGGCCCGTGCGGACACAACGGTCATCCGGTCGACGCGGAAGGTGCGCCAGTCATCGCGGTCGAGGTCGTAGGCGAACAGGTACCAGCGTCGGTCGGAGGCGACCAGGCGGTAGGGCTCGACCCGCCGCCGTCGCGCCTCGCTGCCGGACGGGTAGTCGAAGCCGGCCTCGACCTCGTCGCGGCAGGCTCTGGCCAGCGTCATGAGCACCTCGGGGTCGACCGGGGTGCGGCCGGTGCCGAAGGAGTCCACCGAGTCGGACAGCGCGCGCACCTCGCGCCGCAGCCGGGTGGGCAGCACTCGGTCGAGCTTGGTCAGCGCCCGGAGCGGGGCGTCGCCGGCGCCGGCGACCGCGCCACCCGCGCCGACGAGCAGCGAGATCGCGGTGGCGATGGCCTCCTCGTCGTCGAAAAGCAGCGGCGGCAGGTCCTGCCCCGGCCCGAGCTGGTAGCCGCCGCCGACCCCCTGGCTGGCATGCACCGCATAGCCGAGCATGCGCAGCCGCTCAACATCACGCCGTACCGTGCGCGGCGTGACCCCGAGCCGGTCGGCGAGCTCGGGGCCGGTCCAGACCGGGCGCTGCTGCAGCAGCGCGAGCAGGGTGAGCACCCGCTCCGTCGTACCCCGCTCATCCATGTCTCCACACTGCCAGAGATAGCGGACCGATCCTGTCCGCTAAGGGTGACAGGGTGGCGCCATGGGAGCAGACGAACTCGACTGGAACCGGACACTGCGTGAGCAGTGGGAGTTCCACTGGAACCACCAGCTCCGAGCCCGGCTCGACGGCCTCACCGACGACGAGTACTTCTGGTCGCCGGTGCCGGACGCCTGGAGCGTGCGGCCGCGCGGCAGCTCGGCCACGCTCGTGCAGGTCGGTGCCGGGGACTTCACGATCGACTACGCCATCCCCGTGCCGGTCCCCGCGGCCTTCACCACGATCGCCTGGCGACTCGGTCACGTCATCGTCGGCGTGCTCGCCATGCGCAATGCGGCGCACTTCGACGCGCCGGCGGCGTCGTGGGACACCTGGGAGTACGCGGGCAACGCGGCCACAGCGCTCGACCAGCTCGAGACCCAACTCGACGTCTGGCTGGCCGGGCTGCGCGGCCTCGGCGACGCCGGGCTCCGAGTCCCGGTCGGCGACAAGGAGCCCTACCCCGAGTCGCCCATGGCCGATCTGGTGCTGCACATTCACCGCGAGCTGATCCACCACCTGTCCGAGGTCTGCCTGCTGCGCGACCTCTACCTGCACACGAATGCGACGAACGGAGCAACCCGATGAGCCGTCACATCCAGGTCACCTTCGACGCACACGACCCGCGGGCACTGTCGACGTTCTGGCGCGACGTACTGGGTTATGTCCACCCCGGCCCGCCCGGAGTCGAGCTGCCCGAGGGCGCCGACCCCCTGGCCGCGTGGGACGACTTCCTCGCGCGGCTCGGCGTACCGGAGGAGCAGCGCAACTCGCGATCAGCCATCGAGGACCCGGACGGGCCCGGCCCACGACTGTTCTTCCAACAGATAACCGAGGACAAGGTCGTCGAGAACCGCGTCCACCTGGACGTCCGCGCGGCTCCCGGACTGCAGGGAGAAGAGCGGATGGCGGCGCTAGAGGCCGAATGCGACCGCCTCGTCGCGCTGGGAGCAACCCGGCTACGTCGTTACGAGCCCGAACCCCCGATGAGCGCCGGCCACATCGTGATGACCGACCCCGAAGGCAACACGTTCTGCCTGGACTGACACAACCCAGCCGTCATCACAGAACCCGGGCCGAGCGGCGCCCTTCTCACCACGTCGCGCGGTCATCGGCATGTGCGTGTCTTCGTGCGAGAACGTCCTCATCGCGGCACGAGAGGATGTTCGATCTGAGTCGAACTTAGTGTTGTGCCATGGGCGTTGACAGGCCCGGTGGGCTGTGCCTGGCCAGATCGTGGAGAGGAATGCCCGGACTGCGGCGGCGAAGGTGTCGGGAGCGGAGCCGGCTTCAGCTCCCGAAGGCGCGCCGGTAGGCGGTGGGGGTGGTGTCCAGTACGCGCCGGAAGTGCAGTCGCAGGTTGGCGGCTGTGCCGAGTCCGCACTCGCGTGCCACGCGGTCGACTGGGTGGCCGGTGGTCTCCAGTTGGTGCGACTGCGCTGTCGCCCCGGTAGCGTCGAAGCGATCGCCGACGCACTCGCCCAGCGCGAGGATGTCAACTGGGTAGCCCTGAGCGCAGCTGGCTGCGAAATCACCTGCGCGACCCGGTCACGGACTCAAGAACAGCGCGAAGACCTTCTCCTGGAAGATGCAGGCGGGCCACGCTGACACGAGCCTGCTGCCGCGTCCTCGCCGTGCGAAGGCCCGTGGCCGGTCCGGTGGCACACCGGCCCCGTCGCCCACATCCACCAAGCTAAAGCAACAAAAATTTGCTATAGTCGTCGCGGATGGTGAAACGTGGACCCTGGGAGAGGAGGCCGGGATGCGGATCCTGGTGAGTGGAGCAGGGGTGGCCGGCCTCAGCACGGGAATCGATCTGGCGCGTGCCGGGCACACGGTCGAGATCGTCGAGCGTTCCGGGCACCTGCGCACCAACGGTTCACCCATCGACGTGCGAGGTGACTCCGTCGGGGTGATCGAGCGGATGGGGCTACTGGACGAGGTGATCGAGCATTCGATCACGATGACCGAGGGGGCGAAGTTCGTCGACGAGAACGGCGCTGTCATCGCCCCTCAGCCGATGTCGGAGACCAATGACTCCGATGACGATATCGAGATTCCCCGCGAAGACCTGATGCGGATTCTGCGGGAGGCTCTGCCGGAAGAAGCCCAGCTGCGTTTCGAGGACTCCGTGTGGACTCTGTCCGACGACGGCGGTCAGGTCACCGTCGTGTTCGAATCGGGGCGGGAAGGCCGGTACGACCTCGTGGTCGGTGCGGACGGCGCGCACTCGAACGTGCGACGGCTGGTGTTCGGCCCGGAGCGGGAGTTCTCCCGGCATCTCGGCCTGTACGTCGCGATCGGCGCCGCGCCCGCGGAGGCGGTCTCGGAAGGCGCGCCGCATTCGGTGCACATCCTCAATCTGCCGGGGCGGATGGCGTGCCTCGGCCGGTACCGGGATCAGGCGCTCGCGATCTTCACCTTCCGCTCGGAGAAAATCGAGTACGATCACCACGATCTGGCCGCGCAGAAACGCATCCTCACCGATTTCTACGGCGAGGACCGACAGTGGAGGATTCCTCAGCTGCTGGCCGCCGCCCAGGTGGACCCGGAGCTGTACTTCGACGCCATCGCCCAGATCCACATGCCGACGTGGCACCAGGGGCGCGTCGTCCTCCTCGGCGACGCCGCGCACTGCGCGACTCCGATGGCCGGGCGCGGCACCTCGCTGGCGCTGACTGGGGCATGGCTCCTGACCGAGGCTCTCGCCCGCCACGACGGCGACCACGCGGCGGCGTTCGCCGAGTACGAGCGGCGCCAGCGGCCCTACTCGGACAAGGCACAGGAGTCCGCGAACAGCGGGGCTGATCTCATCGTCCCTGCGACGTGGGAGGACATCGAGCGGCGCAACGCGCGGCTGCTGCCCGCGCGGTAGGGCGTGCGGCATCATGCACCGGGGCCGGACCGGCGGCGCCGCCCCTGTGCTCGGTCGAACAGCCGCTGAGCAGCGAGTCTTCAGGGGTGAGTGACGGTGGCCGACCACCGCAGGGCGAGCAAAGACGCCGGGAACGCGACACCGGCCCGTCGGCCGGGTGGACGGAACGCCCGCCTGCGTGAGCGCATGCTTGCCGCGGCCACCGAACTGGTGGCGCGGGATGGCATCGAGAGGTTCCGCTACGAGGAAGTGGCCGAACTCGCCGGGGTGAACAAGACCACCGTCTACCGGAACTGGCCGGATCACGTCGAGCTGGTGATCGAAGCGCTGTCCTCGTTCGACGCGGACGCCGTCGCGGTGAAGGACTCCGGTGACCTCCGCGCGGACCTGGCCGACTTCCTCGTGGCCCTCGCCGATTCCCTGTCCACTCCGCGCGGCCGCGCACTGTCGAACGTCGCGGCGTCGGCCCCGGCGAACGAAGAAGTGTTCGCGATCGTGGACGCCGCGCACGAACGGCGGATGGCGACCATACGCCGGCGCCTGGAAAAGGCGTTCGAACGCGGCGAGCTGCCGCCGGTGGACGTCCATTTCCTCACGGAAATGCTGTCCGGCCCGGTGCATTTGCTCCTCCGCCGGGGCCGGCGGTCCTTCACTCGCGAGGACGCGGAGCAGGTCGTCGACATCATTCTGGCGGGTATTCACGCGGTGCACGCCGAATAGGGCCGCGGTGGAACTTCACCCCGGCCCGGTCCGGCGGGTGGTCTACCGCGACGAGGTCAGGATGAAGTCGCGAAGCAGCGCGGCCACCTCGTGCTTGGCCTCCAGCGTGATCCCGTGCCGCATACCGGGAAGCACCTCGAGGCGGGCACCGGGGATCGCCTCGGCAATCTGCTGTCCGTACTCGACCTTGCCGAGCGGATCGTCGCCGCCGTAGATCAGCAGGGTGGGTGCGGTGATCTCGCCCAGACGGCCGAGGACGTCGAACTCACGGATCGCGTCCATCCGGCGCTTGTCCGCCCCGGCGGCGCGGTGGAGGAGAATCCGCCGGGCCTCGGCGAGCAGTTCGGGTGACTGCTGCCCTTTCCCGGACAGGACGGCGTCGAGCATCTTGGCCGCGCGATCTTCCGACGCATGAGTGAGGTTCTGCGCGGAGGCCGGCGCGGCGGAGAACCGCGGGATCGCGGTTCCGACGGTCAGCGTCCGCACGACCTCCGGCCGGCTGACCCCGACCTGCAAGGCGATGGCGCCGCCGTAGGAGGCACCGAAGATATGCGCGCGTTCGTAGCCGAGCCCTCGGATCAGGGCCGCGCAATCGTCGGCGAGATCCTCCACCCGGTAAGGCTCTGCGGGATTCGTGGAGTCGCCGGTATCGCGCTGGTCGTAAGCGATGGCCCGGATCCCGTCGCCGAGTACCGGCCGGAACGTGTCGTACTGGATGTGGCCGCTCTCCCCGCCGTGAAGCAGGACGAGCGGTTCACCGGAACCGGATTCTTCGTAGGCGATCGTGACGTCACCGTGGGAAATGTGCTGAATCATGGTCAGTCCCGTCGTTCCTGGCCGCGCCGGTCGGTCAGCTGTCCCCGGTCGTTGGTGACCCCCGGCAGTTCCGCCGGGCTGGGGGACGGCTCACTGATCAGCTCGACGATGTAGTGGGTGACGCTGCGGTCCTCGAGGTTGCGAATGCGGTGCGGGCGAAGGGGACCGCTGCGCCCGACCGTCTTGAACATCGCGAAACCCGGCGTGACATCCAGGGAAAGCGACCACTCGGGATCACCGAGCTCCTGGGCTTCGGCCCGCCCGGCGTCCGGCCACAGAATGAGGTGGTCGTG
This sequence comes from Amycolatopsis anabasis, assembly GCF_009765355.1. GTDB lineage: Bacteria > Actinomycetota > Actinomycetes > Mycobacteriales > Pseudonocardiaceae > Amycolatopsis > Amycolatopsis anabasis. The sequence goes on from NZ_VTHK01000073.1 coordinate 8,704, forward strand.
GTGGTGCTGATGGAAGTCGAACATGCCGCCGGGAGCCAGGGTCATCGCCCAGACCCGGACACGGTCGTTCTCGAACACCAGTGTGTCGCCCGGGGCGGGCGGATGAACATGGTCTGTCATGACTGCTCCCGGATCCGGTGGTACCGGGGTCCGAAGGTATGACCCCCGGACACGCCGCCGTCGAAGCGGCGAACCCCTCATGACCTTTCCTACTCCGAACAACAGCTTCGCGCAACTATTGGTGGCTTTAGTGTCGCGAACATCCGATAATCGGCATGAGCGCGTATCGCCGTGAACTACCGCTCGGCGGCATGTGAATGTGTTGTGTGCCTTTCTTGTTGGGCTTGTTCTTGCCGGGCCCGCGCGCGGGCTGGCCACAACTTGTGCCCCGGAGTCCGCGGGGTGCCGCCTAGGGGATCCGGGATCGGCCGGCGGCGGTGATCGACGTCCGCCGCCCCTCGCGGCCCGGCGGCTGTCTCACCCGCTGGCCCGGTTCCTGGGAGCCGTCTAGGCGAGCTGTGGCATGACCTCGGCGGCGAGCAGCTCGATCTGGTCGAGCTCGGCGAGGTCCGGGACTTGCGCGTAGACGCGGGTGACGCCGGTCCGCTCCCGCCATCGGCCGAGGGCATCGACGATCTGGTCCGGCGTGCCGACGAGCGGGTCGCCCGCCATCTCCTCGGGCTCCAGCCCGGCCGCCTCGCCGCGCCGGGCGACCTCGCTCGCGGTGGTGCCGATCGCGAGGCCGTGCGCGCAGGAGCGGACCAGCTCGGCGGGGTCGCGGCCGATGTCGGCGCAGGCGGCGGCCACCCGGTCGAACTGGGCTGCCGCGGCGTCGATCGGGGCGAACGGCACGTTGAACTCGGTGGCGAAGCGGGCGGCCAGCGCGGGCGTCCGGCTCGGGCCCATGCCGCCGGCGATCACCGGGATCGGCCGGGTCGGCTTGGGCAGCGCGGGCGAGTCGACCAGCGTGTAGTGCCGGCCCGTGAACGAGTAGGCCTGCCCAGTGGGCGTGCCCCACAGCCCGGTGATGATCTCCATCTGCTCGGCGAGGCGGTCGAAGCGTTCCGCCGTCGGCGGGAACGGGATGCCGTAGGCGGCGTGCTCGCCGGCGAACCAGCCCGCGCCGAGACCGAGCTCGACCCGGCCGCCGGACATCAGGTCGGCCTGGGCGACGGTGATCGCGAGCGGGCCGGGCAGCCGGAACGTCGCCGGGCTCAGCAGGGTGCCGAGCCGGATCCGCTCGGTCTGCACGGCCAGCGCCGACAACGTGGTCCAGGCGTCGGTGGGGCCGGGCTCGCCCAGGGCGCCCACGGCACGGTAGTGGTCGGAGCGGAAGAACCCGTCGAAACCGGCGGCCTCGCTCAGCCGCGCCGCGCGCAGCAGGTCGGCATAGGAGGCGCCCTGCTGGGGCTCGGTGAAGATCCTCAATTCCACAGCCGGATCCTAGCCAGGACGAACCCGGCCACCCAGCCAAATAACGACGCCCACGAAGGCGCGCCGGCCCCGACTCGCGCACCGGCAGGCCAGCCCCGGCGACACCACACCCGAAACACACTGTCATGCCGGGTAGGCCGGGCGCATTGCTGCGCCCGGCCCCTCTCAGAGTGAACTCGGCGGGAGGCCGTGCGGAAAAGGGCCCACCAACAAAGGGCACCTCGCTGTACGGCCTACCCAACCGTCGTTCCGATCAGGGTGTGGCCGCGTTGGAGCGCGGCAAAGTAGCGTTCCAGCCCGCGCGAGATGTCGTGGTGAGCCAGGCTGGGCACGGCAGGTTTGCTTTCGTCCGTCAATGACGGTCCTGCTGAGGCGACCGTACGGTGGCTGCAGCGGGCGGGACGTTCAGTGTGCGGTGAGTCCGCCGTCGACGATGAGTTCGGTTCCGGTGACGAACGAGGATTCGTCGCTGGCCAGGAAGAGCATTGTGGGAGCGATCTCGGCGGGGCTGCCTGCGCGGCGCATGGGGGTTCGTGCGATGTCGGGTTGTTGGTCGCCCTGCTCGTCGAGCAGATCTTGGATCATCGGGGTGGCGATGACTCCGGGGTGCACCGAGTTGATCCGGACTCTGCGGGTGGCGTATTCGACGGCGGCGGTCTTGGTCAGCAGTCGCACTGCTCCTTTGGTCGCTTGGTACGCGGCGGCGGCTCCGCTGCCGACCAGGCCGAGCACCGAGGAGGTGTTGATGACCGAGGCGTTGCCGGAGGCGCGTAGCAGGGGCATGGCGGTCTTCATTCCGAGCCAGGTGCCGGTCTGGTTGATCGCGATCACCCGGTCCCAGGAGTCGTGCGTGGTGTCCTCGATGCCGGGCCAGTCCACGATGCCGGCGATGTTGACCAGGACGTCAAGGTGGCCGAAGCGTCGCCGGGTCAGCTCGATCGCCGCGCTCCAGTTCTCCGGCGAGGAGACATCCAACCGGACGGCCAGCACCTCGGCGCCCTTGGCCGCCAGGCGCGCGGCGAGCTCTTCCACGGTGTCCTGGGCGATGTCGGTGACGACCAGGCGGGCCTCTTCGCGGGCGAACAGTTCCGCGGTGGCTTGTCCGATGCCGCCGGTCGCGCCCGTGATTAACGCGACCTTGCCCATGAGCCGTCCAGGCATAGGTGCTCTTTCCTCTCGTTGTGATTGCTGGAAATCAGGCGGCGGTGTAGCCGCCGTCGGCGGCGACGACCGCGCCGGTGATGAAGCCGGAGCGGGGCGAGGCCAGGAAACCGATCACCTCGGCGATCTCCTCGGGCTGCGCGACCCTGCCCAAGGGGTGGGCGTCGCCGAAGGAGCGCAGATACTCTCGACTGTCGGCCCGGAAGTTGTCGAGCATGTCGGTCTCGATCACACCGGGGGCGACGACGTTGGCACGGATGCCATGGGGGCCGCCCTCCAGCGCGAGCACCTTGGTCAACTGCGCCAGCGCACCCTTGGACGCGCTGTAGGCCGCCGCATCGGCCAGGCCGACCGTGCAGGCGAACGACCCGACGGTGACGATCACACCCCCACCGCGTTCGCGCGTCACCCGGAACGCCTCCCGGGCGTGCAGAAACGCCCCGCGGGCGTTGATCGACATCAGCTCGTCCCAGTCGGACGCGGTGGTCTCGGTGATCGGCTTGTTCACCGATCGACCAGCGTTGCCGACCAGGATGTCCATGCTGCCGAACCGATCGATCGCCGCGGCCACCGACCGCACCGCGGTGTCCTCTCGGGACACGTCGCCGACCAGGGGGCCACCCGGTTGAACCGGGTGGCGAGATCATCCACCTCCGGGCGGAGGTCGGTGGCCAGCACTCGCGCGCCGCGGGCGTGCAGCCAGGCGACCGTGGCCGCGCCGACCCCGCGGGCGGCGCCGGTGACCAACGCGACCTTGCCCTCCAGCTCACGGCCCACCAGTTCGCGGTCGGCGGACAGCACGCTCATCGCCGTGCCTGCTCACGGCGATGAGCGGTGGCGGACTCGCGATAGAGAACGAGATGCTCGTGGTAGAGCACGCCGTCGCGGATGTCGCCCGTCGCGGTGAAGCCGGTGTCGTCCACGTAGTCGAGGTGGTTCCCGGTCACCGAGTAGCGACCGGTGTAGGCGCTGCGCCGGTCGCCGCGCGCTTCGTCGTAGCGTCCGTCGGCGCGCAGCTCCTGCCGGATATGCCCGTCCGCGGTGACCCACATGCCGACCACGTCGATATCGCTCGTCATACCGCCCAGCGTCGGCGACGGTGAAAAGCGATGACAGGACATGTGGTGACTGGGTGTGCCGCACCCACCCAACCGGGCGGACAGCGACCTACCCTGGTGCCATGGGCAGTGGTGAGCTGGGGGCGTTCCTGCGAGCGCGCCGCGCGGGGCGGTCTCCCGAAGACGCGGGCGTGCTCTACTCCGGCCGGCGCAAGGTGACCGGGCTGCGCCGCGAAGAAGTCGCCGTGCTCGCCGGGGTGAACGCCGACTACTACACCCGCCTGGAACAGGGCCGCGAGACCCACCCGTCACCGCAAGTGCTCGACGCCCTCTGCCGCGCCCTGGATCTCGATCCCGACGCCCGCGAGCACCTGTACCGACTCGCTGGCACCACACCAGATAACACACCCGCGCCGACGCCGCAGACCGTGAGCCCCGAACTGCGGCAACTCATGGACGGCTACCCGCACACCCCCGCCTTCGTGCTCAACCACATCCTGGACGTGCTAGCCACCAACACCCTCGCCGACGCACTGTTCTCACCATTCCGCACGGTGGACAACCTCGCCCGCATGACCTTCCTCGACCCAGCAGGACAACGGTTCTACGCACACTGGGACTGGACCGCACAGGCCACCGTGGCGAACCTGCGGATAGCCGCGGGCTTCAACCCACATGACCCTGGCCTGCAGCGCCTAGTGGCCGAACTCAGCGAAGGCAGCACGCACTTCAGCACCTTGTGGCAAACCCACCAGGTGCGCGGCAAAACCCGCGAACCCAAACACCTCGTGCACCCCGACGTCGGCCCACTCACCCTCACCTACCAGGCATTCGACGTGCGCAGCGCCCCCGGCCAACAACTGATCATCTACCACGCCGAACCCGCCACACCCAGCGCCCACACCCTCGCACTGCTCAGCAGCCTCCACGCCACCACACACCACGCGCGTACGGTCGACACCTGACCCCCGAGCCGACCGACCTGTACGCGAGCGTGGTGTGCGCGAGCGAACGGGAGCTGTACCGGTACCTGGCCACCCGGGTGGCCACGCTGCCCACCATCACACATGTCGAGACCGTACCGACAACCAGTGATCAAGACCGTCAAGAAGGCCGCGAACCAAACGTGGCGACCGAGCCGCGCAGCCCGTGAGACGTGCTGCCAGGGCGGCAGATGCCCCTGGCGCCTGTGTGACCAGCTGCGCGAGCAGTTCGCCCGCTATTCGGCTATGAGCGTGCATTGAAGTCCACAGCGCTGCCCGGCGCGCTCAGCAGTTCGGCGAGCCGATCGAGCAGGACCGTGCCACCGAGGATGTCGTCGATGGCCGCGCCGAGCAGTTCGTCCAGCGAGCCGAAGTGGTAGAGCAGCATCCGATTGTTGGAGCCGATACCCCTGGCCAGCTCGCTCAGGGACAGGCCGATCACGCCGCGCGTGAGGATCAGCTCACGCGTCAAGGCCAGCAGGCGCGCCCGCTCACCAGAACCACTCGCCACCGCCCGATCGTAACGGCGACCGGGTTGGCCTGCGGATTTGGTAGGGCCGCCTGGGGATCGAACCCAGAAACCTTCTGTTGGCAGTTCTTACGGCCGCTATCGTCCTATGCCGGGCATCGTTTCGGCACAGGAGCACCGTCGGAACATGCTTCGGTTCGCTGGATACTCCGGGCATGGCGTGGCGACGAGGTCAAACTGGCGTGAACCGTGACGTTTCGCTTTCCGGAGCGGTCTACAGCCATCCGTGGTCGCGGGCGTGTGCCGCGGCTTCGATGCGGGTGCGGGCGTCGAGTTTGCGCATGGCGGAGGAGAGGTAGTTGCGGACGGTTCCGGGGGACAGGTGTACCGCCGCGGCGATCTCGTCGGCGGTGCTCGCGGGATCGACGTGGCGCAGCACGTCGAGTTCGCGGTCGGTCAGGGGACAGTTCGCGTTCTCCAGGGCGGTGGCGGCGAGTTCGGGGTCGACGTAGCGGGCGCCGGCGTGCACGTTGCGGATCACTTCGGCGAGTGTCGCGGCCGGAGTGTTTTTGGTGACGAAACCCATTGCCCTGGCGGCCAGGGCTCGTCGGAGAACGCCGGGCCGGGCGTGGCGGGTGAGGATGACGCAGCGGGTACCGGGGTGGTCGGTGGCGACCTTCTCTGCGACCTGGGCGCCATCGAGTCCGGGCATCTCGACATCGAGTACCGCGATGTCGGGTTGGTGGGCGCGAATGGCCGCGAGTGCCTCGTCGCCGGTGGTCGCCTGTGCCACGACGGCGAGGTCATCCTCCATGCCGAGCAGGGTGGCCACCGCGTCGCGGGTGAGGTGTTCGTCATCGGCGAGCACGACGCGGATCATGCGCGCACCGGCAGTTCGGCGTGCACGGTAAACGTGCCATCCGCTCCCGGTCCCGCGACCAGTCGCCCGCGGCGTTCGGTCAGGTAGCGCTCCAGCCCGGCCAGCCCGGTGCCCTCTCCGCTCGGCCCGCCATTCGCGGCGGGGGGCACACCGTCGTTGACTATGAGCAGTTCCGCGATATCCGCGTCGCGGCGCAGGATCACCGAGCAACGGTTGGCAGTGGCGTGCCGCAGCAGATTGGTCATCGCCTCGCGCAGCACCCGCCCGAGCACGTCCTGTGCCCCATCGGGCACGAGCGACGGGTCACCGGTCACCGACAGGTCGATCCCCACGGAGCCGAGCGTTGCGTGGGCTCCGGTGAGCTCGGCGGCCAGCGTGGTGGTGCGCCGGTCCCTGCTCAGGGCGCGTACCTCGCTCATCGCATTGCGGGCCACCCGCGCGACCTCCTCGATTTCGCCCTGTGCCCGTGTGGCCTCGGCTGGCAGGAGTTTACTGGCGAGCTCGCTTTTGAACGCCACGACTTCCAGTGCGTGTCCGAGGATGTCGTGCAGGTCGTCGGCTAGCCGGAGCCGCTCCCGCGCGGTGGCCAGTTCGGTGGCGATCCGGCGGGATTTGTCCAGGGTGTTCATCGAGCCCAGCCAGTAGACACGGTTGAAGCTGGCCGTCCACAGCACGGCCATGTAGGCGGCGGCGATGGCGGCGCTGGTCCAGTTCGGTCCTCCGCCGGGCGGCTGGGGAGCCAGCAGCACACCGAAAACGAACGCGGTCAGACTCGCGCCGGCCACCCAGACGATGACGACCCACCGATCGCGCCGCGTCAGGCTGTCACCGAGCAGGAGTGCGGGACCGAACGCCCAGATGGATCCGAGCGGGCTACTGATGACACCGAGACAGAACAGGCCCGCACCCAGCGTTGCCGCGAGGAGGAGGTACCCCTGTGGCGGGCGAGCCCCCGGATGCCGCAGTGAGCGGCGAAACCACCACGAGTGCAGCGCCAATACAGCGACATCCAGCAGCACCAGCGGGACGGCGAACACCGCGCCGGGCCAGTCCACCGACAGGAATACGAGCGGCAGCGCGACGGCTATGGTTCCGGTCAACGCGACGAAGACGATCACCATTCGCCGGCGCGCCGCGCGCAGCGCCGGGTCCTCGGCGTCGATGGCTGCCGCGATGTCCACGGGATGAGGTTAACGTTGGATCACCCGGTGGGGAGAAATCGATGACAGCTGTCATCACCGCGTGCCGCGGCTGTCATCCGAACCGATGACGTCGGGGACTACCCCGGCTCTCGCCGGATCGCCAGGCTCGGGGCATGACACAGACGACGCGCCGATCCGCACTCTCCGAGGATGAGGCGGCGACCGCTCTTGCGGTCGAGATCCGCGGCCTGCGCTGCAGCTACGGAGGCTACGAGGCGGTCCGGGGCATCGACCTGGAAGTGCGCACCGGGGAGGTGTTCGCACTGCTGGGCACCAACGGCGCGGGCAAGACCACCACCCTGGAGGTGCTCAGCGGCTTCCACGCTCGTACGGGTGGAACGGTGTCGGTGCTCGGCGTCGATCCCGGCTCCGGGATGGCCCGCCTGCGGGCACGCATGGGGGTCATGCAGCAGGAGGGCGGGTTCATCGCTGAGCTTTCGGTCGCCGAGACGCTGCGGCTCTGGCAACGACTGACCAGCAGACCCGATGACCCCGAGCGGCTGCTGGCCCGCTTCGAACTCGCCGAGCGTGCCGACGTGCACGTGGCCAAGCTCTCCGGTGGCGAGCGGCGCCGACTGGACCTGGCATTGGCCGTGTGGGGCACCCCCGAGCTGGTCATCCTCGACGAGCCGACCACCGGACTGGACCCCGAATCGCGGCGCCGCACCTGGGATGCGATCGCCGAGCTCACCGAGGCCGGCCGCACGGTCATCCTCACCACCCACTACCTCGACGAAGCCGAGGCGCTGGCCGACCGGCTCGCGATCATGCACCGCGGCCGGATCGCTGCCTCGGGCACACTGGCCGAGATCGTCGCGGCCCGGCCCGCGGGCTTCTCCGCCGACATTCCCGGCACGCCACCGCCCGAGCTACCTGAACTCGACGGTGACATCACCATCACCGCATCGGACGGTGCGACCGCCGTCGCGGTCTCGACCCACGACCTGCAGGACGACCTCACCCGCTTCCTCGACTGGGCGAGCGGGCGCGGGATCCGCCTGGAAGGGCTGCGCGCCGCCCCGGCCTCGCTGGCCGAGATCTACCACAGCGTGCGTGCCGCCGACACCGACGAGGAGGGCTAGAACATGCTGCAGGCACTGGCCGCCACGGAGCTACGCGTGCTCTGGCGCAACCGCACGGCACTGTTCACCGCAGGTCTGCTGCCCATGGCGATGGGCATCCTCTGGCTGTTCACCTATCCCACGCAGACCCCGAGCCAGTGGGCCACCGTGGTCGCGCTCCAGCTCGCCGTGATCGTCGGCATGAGCATCTACCTCACCGCGACCTCCACCATCGTGGCCAGACGCCACACCCTGGTGCTCAAGCGGCTGCGCACCAGCGAGCTCTCCGATGCGGGGCTGCTCGCCGGTCTTCTCGCTCCCGGCCTGATAACCGCACTCGTCCAGCTGATCGTGTTCGGGATCATCGACACCGTCGTGGGTGCGCCGGCACCGTCCGATCCTGGCGCGCTGCTGCTGGCCATACTCGCGGGCCTGTCTCTGTCGGTCACCGCGGCGCTGGCCACGACGCTGATCACGCCGAGCCCGGAACGGGCCAATATCACCGGCCTCCCGCTGGTGTTCGTGCTCATCATCGGTTCGATCGTGCTCACCGTGAACACCTCTGGCACCCTGCCGCAGGTCCTGATGGCCGTCCCCGGCGCCACCATCGGCAGGCTCACCGCGCTGGTCTACGGCGGGGGCACCTGGACCATCGGCGCCGCCGGTCTCCCCGCCGCGCTGCCCGCTATCGCCGCCTTGCTGTTCTGGCCGATCGTGTTCGTCGTCCTGGCACGCAAGCGGTTCCGCTGGGACCAGCGCAACTGAACAGCTCGGCCGGGGTCGATCACCCGGCCATGGTCACGACGCCGAAACAAGGAGCGGAATGTCGGAACTCACCATCTCCTCAGCCGAGGTCACCAGCGAACAACTCGTCGAGGCACTGCGCGCCGGTCTTGACCCGCGCTACGAGGTGCAGCCCGGAAAGCGGATGCCTTCCTCCGCGTTCGGGAATCCCCGGTCCGACCAGTCCGACGTCATCCTCGTGGAGAGCAGCCCGATGGTCCGCGCCCAGGTCACCCTCGTCTACCAAGCGGAACACGCCGTAGTCCGGATCACTCCAGGGGGACTGCTGGGAAACCGTCTCATCAACACCTTCGGCATCGCCCGGAAAATCAAGCAGGTTCTCCGAGGAACGCCCGGAATCGGAGCAAGCTGACCTTCGTCGACGTCTTTCCAATATGCGCATTTACCGCAACGGAGTCGAATAATGAGCGAAGCAACTACGCCTGCGCAGGTCCTCGCACTGTTCCGGGAAGCGTGGGACGCCGGTGACGCGTCAGCGTACGGAAAGCTGTTCACCGAGGATGCGACGTACGTGATCTTCACCGGCCACGCCCTGCTCGGGCGAGAGCAGATCCAGAACAATCATCACGAGGTGTTCACGAAATGGCAGAAGGGCAAAACTCATCGTAGAACCGATGCGGACAACGATGCTCGATGACGATACCGCCGTCATTCTCACCAAAGGCGGGATCGGGACCGACCGCATCGAGTTCGACAAATTTCAGACCTTCACCCTTGTCCGTCGCGAGGACCGCTGGTTCATCGCCGCATTCCAGAACACCGAGATGGGCGCTCACGCGAGTATCCCGCGATGACCAGTTGATCGGCACGCTACCCTCAAGGAGAACAATCGTGTCCCTTTCCGTATCCCTCGCTCCGATGAGCCTGTCCGGGCAGGTGGTCTGACATGCCCACCCTGCGCGCACGCCGGACCGGCTTTCCTGCCCGCTACGAGATCGTCAGCGGCGATGTCCCCGTCACGACGGTTTCCGCGCGGACCGCGCAACACGGAGGCGAACTCGATGTGGGCGGGCAGGCTTACCAACTCGACGGCTCGGCGTTCGGCAGCAACTGCCACCTGCTTTCCGCGGATGGGCGAGAGGTGGCCAGCGCCGAACGCACCGGACTGCGGAGCTGGAACATTGTGGCCGCCGGGCGGCAATTCCGGCTCACCCGCGCCGCGTTCGGCAACAGGAACATCGAACTCGCCGAGGGGGACAACCGGATCGGCCGGGTCCGCAAGGTCACCCGCGGAGCGGAGGCCGACCTGCCCGGACTCGACCGCCCGATAGATGCCTTCGTCCTGATCGTCGCACTGGCCATGTGGCAGCGGCGACGCCGAGCCGTCGTCATCGCCCGCTGACCGGCAACGCCAGGACCCGGTGAAACTCAGGGCCGGTCGACGTGCCGGATTCTCCCGATGACAACGAAAGGACAGTCCATGGCTCGGCTAGGCCATTCCGGGATCGAGGTGTTCCCGTTCGCCCTTGGCGGTAACACGTTCGGCTGGACCAGTGACAAGGCGAATTCGCATCGAGTGCTGGACGCCTACGTCGCGGGTGGGGGCAACTTCATCGACACCGCAGACAGTTACTCCTCGTTCGTGCCGGGCAACTCCGGTGGCGAGTCGGAGACGATCATCGGATCGTGGCTGGCCAGCCGTAAGAACCGAGAGGCCATCGTGATCGGTACCAAAGTGAGCGATCATCCGAAGTTCAGGGGGTTGGCCGCGGCCAATATCACTGCGGCCCTGGACGCCTCGTTGACGCGGCTGAAAGCCGACCACGTCGATGTGTACTACGCTCACCACGACGACCCTAAGACACCGCTCGCCGAAACCATCGGGGCGTTTGACGCGCTGCGTAAAGCTGGGAAGATCCGGACGGTGGGCTTGTCGAACTACACCGGCGCCCGCCTCGCGGAGTGGCTCGAGGTGTCTCGCCGCGAAGGATATGAACCACCGACGGTCCTTCAGCCGAACTACAACCTCGTGACGCGACAACCGTTCGAGCGCGATATCGCTCCCATTCTCGCGCACGAGGGGATCGTTGCCGTACCGTACTTCGCGCTGGCCAGCGGATTCCTGACCGGCAAGTACCGCGACGTCGGTAAGTATCGCAAGATCGCGCCATACCTTACGCTGGCTGGTGGGATCCTCACCGGAAAGTACCGCGGGAAGAAGGGCTTCGGCGAAGGCGAAGCAATCCGTCAGGTTCTCGCCAGCCGGAACTTTTCCCAAGCTGGACTTGCCGTTGTCGAGGTGGTCGAGGACATCGCGTCTGCCCGTGGAGTGGAGATGCCCACGGTGGCGATCGCCTGGCTGCGCGGCCGCTCTGGCGTGGCCGCACCGATCGCGAGCGCCCGCACGGTCGAACAGCTCCCGGCTCTGCTGGCCTCAGCAGAGTTTGACCTCACCGCGGACGAGACAGCAGCACTGGACGAGGTTTCCGCACGAATCGGATGAGCCCGCATACTGGCAGCGGAGTTCCTCCTCACCACCGGCGGCGACGTAGCCAGAACGTACCGGCCGTCATGTCTGCAGCGGCAGGTGCGCGAACTCCTGGTCGGCCCACAGGGTCGCGAACTTGCGCTCCGAGTAGGGCTGTGCGGCTGGTTCGGTGCTGATCCCCCAGGTCGTCCCGGCGTTGTCGTACTCGGCCCAGCCGAGATCCTGCCCGCGGGCGAAAGCGAGCCACGCCTTGCGCATGGCCGCCGAGACCGCCACGATCTCGGCGGGTGGGTGTTCGCCGAGCAACTTCTGCGCGAGGTACCGTTCAGATTTCCGAAGACGAGGGGGATGTCAAGGCCGTGGCAGGCACCGAGCGCGCCGCCCTGCACCGGGCGCCTCGACGGTGAGCTCGTAGAGATAGGACCGGCCGGCGTGGTCCCGAGCGAGGTGCAGCAAAACTGCCGAGCCAGGCACGGGGTTACACCGCCGAATGCGCCGAGGACCACGTCACCCCGGCCGGAGCATCCTGGGCCAGCTACGCCTCCCACCGACATCAGCCCGGAGAACTCACGAACCGTAATACGCGATGCCATCAGTAGTGGTGAGAGGGGACAGAGCAGGCGGATCGAGTTGGTCCGACACGTTCGGGTGGATGATTGACTGAGGTCGGAATCAGCGGGTGCCAACTGCTTCCGCCGGATCGCCACGACACGATTCAACTCCGGTTGGATCGAGGCGACAATATGACCGCCGGGGCTGCTTCCGTCACGGCCCCGTTCTTCGGCCACTCACTCGGCCTGGTTGGGGTGATCGGGTGCGCAGCTGATCAGCAGCTGGGCGGTGTGCGCGATGTGGTCGCGCAGCAGGTTCTGAGCATGGTCGGCGTCGCGGGCGATAGCGGCGTCGAGTAGTGCTCGATGCTCGGCGGCGACGTCGCGGCCGGGTTCGTTGCCCAAAGACACCGACCACTGCCGGTACAGTTCGGCCTCCTGCCGCAACGACCGCGCCGTGTCGAGCAGCCGCTGGTTGCGGCAGCCGGCGAGCAGTGCGTGGTGGAAGGCCGCGTGTGCCTGCGACCACTCGTCGGACAGGTGGTCCGGATCGGCCGGGTCGCGGTAGGGCGTGCGTTCCAGAAGGTGGTGCGCGGCAACGGCATCGGCCTCCCAGCGCGTGTCGCCTTCCCGCACCGAGAGTCCCAGTACCAGTGCTTCGATCTCCGCCCGCGCCTGTGTCAGCTCGGCTAGATCCTGATGGGACAGCGGCCGCACCAAGTAGCCCTGACGCGGCCTGGCCACCACCAGCCCTTCGGCGACCAGCCTCGTCAGCGCCTCGCGGGTAGCGCCGACGCTCACCTTGTAGCGGTCGGCCAGGTCCGGGAACTTGAGCCGCCCGCCCGGTACCAGCCGACCGGCGAGGATGTCGGCGCGTAACGCCTGGTGGATGCCGTCGGTGCGGGTCGCTCCGCCGCTCTTGGTCATGCCCTCCACTCTAGCACTTTACGAATCCCGGTTAAACTTTCGAAAATTTGGGTATAGTTTCGAATTCAACCCCAGGTCCACCGGCCACACGAGGAGTCATTGATGCCTGAGAACAACCTTCGACGTCCGACCGTTCTCCGTGGCGGGACGGTCCTCATCATGGATTTCGGCCGCACCGTGCTCGAAGACCAGGACGTGCTCGTGGTCGACGGCCGGATCGCCGCCATCGGTGTCGATCTCGTCGTTCCCGACGGCACGGACGAGATCGACGCCCGCGGCGGCATCGTCATGCCCGGGATGGTCGACACCCACCGGCACATGTGGCAGACCACGACCCGCGGATACGGCGCCGACTGGATACTCACGCAGTACTTCGTGTGGTACTACCTGAACTGGGGCAAGAAGTTCCGGCCGGAGGACATCTATGCCGGGAACCTCCTCGGCGCGCTGGAGGCGCTCGACGCCGGGGTCACCACCTGCGTGGACTGGTCCCACGGCCTGCAGACGATCGATCACGCCGACGCCGCGGTCGACGCGCTCGCCTCGGTGCCGGGGAGGTTCGTGCTGGCGTACGGCAACATCCAGGACGCGCCCGCGAACTGGACCGGCACACCCGAATTCCGCAAGTTCTTCGATCGTCGGTCCGGGGATCTCGAAGGCTTCCAGATCGCCTTCGACGTCACCGGCGATCCGAGCTTTCCCGAGCAGCCCGCGTTCGAGGTCGCCCGGGACCTCGACCTGGCGGTGACCACGCACGCCGGAATCCGGGGCGCGAGCGGCGACGACGCCCTGCGACTGATCCACGAGCACGGCTACAGCGAGGCCAGGACGGTGTACGTGCACGCCTCGACGCTCTCGGCGGACTCCTACGCCCGAATCGCGGCGACCGGCGGATCGGTGTCGGTGTCCACGGAAAGCGAGCAGAGCGCCGGGCAGGGCTATCCCGCGACGGCCGCCCTGCGAGCCCACGGCATCCCGGTGTCGCTGTCGCAGGACAGCTGCGTACTCGGCAGCGGTGACCTGTTCTCCGCCATGCGCACGACGCTGGGTGCCGATCGCGCCTACGAGCACCTGCAGGCGCACGCTCGCGACGAGACCATCACCCATGTCTCCCTGCGTGCCGACCAGGTCGTCGAGTGGGCCACCAGGGGTGGAGCGCGAGCGCTTGGGCGGGACAGCGAGATCGGCAGCGTCGAGGTCGGCAAGAAGGCGGACCTCGTGCTCGTCCGCAACGACGACTCGCCGGCGATGACGCCGCTGCTGAACCCGCACGGGCACGTCGCCCTGCACGCTCAGCGCGCCGACGTCGACACGGTCCTGGTCGACGGCCGGATCGTGAAGCGCGATCACCGCCTGGTCGGTGTCGACCTGGCCGGTGCCCGCCGCGCGGTCAACGCCACGGTCGACTACCTGCGCACCGAACTCGGCGAGCAGGCCTGGCGCGAGGGCATGAACCCGGAGATCCCCGACACCAAGGTCCTCGACAACCCCTACACCTACACCTACTAACGGTCAGCAGCCACGCACGGGTAACCCCGCCGAAGCGATGACGCGTCGGCAGCGCGGCATCGGGTGTGCCCCCGGTACTCACCCGCGGCCCCGGGTCCGAGCCGACGCCATCTCCGGTCTGCTCGACGACGTGATGTCCGACCGAATCCCTGAAAGGCAAAACAATGAAACTGGCCAATGTGGACGGACGCGCGGTCCTGCTGACCGCCGACGACAAAGGGGTCGACGTCGAGACGGCGTCGGGTGGCGAGTTCGGCCCCGGTCTCGCGTCCGTTTACGAGAACTGGGACGGGTTCCGGGCCTGGGCGGAACAGCCGCCCGCCGGACCCGGCATCGTCTTCACCCGCGCGCGGCTGGGCTCGCCGTCACCGGCCCCTCGGCAGATCATCGCGATCGGCCTGAACTACGACACCCACGCCGCCGAGTCCGGATTCGCCGCACCGGGCGGACTCCCCCCGACATTCACCAAGTTCGTCTCCGCGCTGACCGGCCCCGACGCGGAAGTCGTGCTGCCCGCCGGTGGCGACGTGGACTGGGAGGTGGAACTCGTCGCCGTCATCGGCCGGACCGCCACCCGCGTCGCGGAATCCGAGGCATGGGATCACGTCGCCGGGGTGACGATCGGGCAGGACCTCTCCGAACGCGTCACGCAACTGGCCGGTCCCGCCCCGCAGTTCAGCCTGGGAAAGTCGTTCCCGAACTTCGCGCCGGTCGGGCCGTGGCTGGTCACGCCGGACGAACTGGCGAACCGGGACGACCTGGCGCTCGGCTGCGCGGTCGACGGCGAGACCGTGCAGGACAGCCGCACCCGTGAACTGATCTTCCCGGTCGCCAGGCTGGTTTCCGCGCTGTCACGGACCATCACCCTGTACCCGGGCGACCTCCTCTTCACCGGGACCCCGGCGGGCGTGGGCATGGGCCGCACGCCGCAACGGTTCCTGCGGCCCGGCGAACACCTCGTCAGCTGGATCGAAGGCATCGGCGAGATGCACCAGACATTCGTCACCGCACAGGAGGACTGACATGGGCATGCACCGGCTCACCCGGGTCACGATGGGTGTCCCGAACGTCGCGGAAACCATCGCCTACTACGCCGATTTCGGCCTCACCCACCACGGCGACGGGGCCTTCAGCACTCGCGAAGGCGGAGAGCAGCTGCGGATCCGGCACGCCGCATCCCGGCGGGTGCTCGAACTCGGAGTGGGAGTCGACGACGTCGACGACCTCGCGCGGACCGCGTCGCGGCTGGACCGCCTCGGCGTAGCCAGCGGCACGGACGGCACCGCGGTCACCGCGATCGAGCCGGTTTCCGGCTTCACCGTCCGCGTCGAGATCGCGCTGCGGATCGCGCAGCAGCCCGTCCCGGCCACCCCCTACAACGGGCCCGGCCGCATCGAGCGGTTCGGCCGCGCACCCGGAGTGCTGCGCGAAGACCCGATCAGGCCCAAGAAACTCGGCCACTGCGTGGTGGGCACCACCGACCTCGAAGCCACCATGCGGTTCTTCACCGACGGACTCGGCTTCAAGGTCAGTGACTACATCGGGGACAAAGGCGCCTTCATGCGCTGCTCGGTCGATCACCACAACGTGCTGGCGCTCGCGGCACCGGTGAACTTCCTGCACCACACGTCCTGGCAGGTCGACGACATCGACGACGTCGGGCGAGGCGCGGCGGCGATGCTGGCGGGCAACCCCGACCGGCACGTGTGGGGCCTCGGGCGGCACCACGCGGGATCCAACTTCTTCTGGTACCTCAAGGATCCGGCGGGGAACTTCAGCGAGTACTACGCCGACATGGACTGCATCCCCGAGGACGAGATCTGGACCCCGGAAGTCTTCGAAGGCGTACAGGGCCTGTTCAGCTGGGGCCCACCCCCACCACCGTCGTTCCTGGAACCCGACGACCTCGCCGCGCTGATGACCGGACAGCACGCACCCTCCCGGTGACCGCGGCGGCCTCCCCGTCCGGCGAGATGACGTGTCACCGGAAAGCGAGAAAAGACAGCGGCGCCGGAAAGTCCCGCGCCTGATCGGAAAAGGAGAAGTTGTGTCAGTGGAACTGTACGTCCCCCAGATCCCGGACAACCTGAACATCCGGTTCGTCGAAAACCGCATCGTCATCAATCGCCCGGTACAGGACGTGTACGACTGGGTGACCACCTGGTCGAACCTGCCGAAATGGCTGCCGATGGCCCTCGGCACCGAGGTACAGCGCGGCAAGGAGGATGCCCCCGCCGAACTGGGCGATGTGCTGCTCGAGACCATCCAGCCGGAGCTGAAAGAGAAGCCAAAGCTTTACACCGTGGTGGCGCGGGTCCCCGGCAAGTTGTGGACGGTGGTCGGCAGGGACGTGCTCGACGACGGCTCCCTGGCCCCGGCGATGCACGCGATCGCCACCTTCACCACATTCGACCTCGGTGACGGAACGACCCTGTTCTGCCGCCTGTTCGAGCGGCTGATCCCGGACACCGAACCGCCCGGCCCGCACCCGGTCGAAGACCCGGCACGAATCCAGCCCGGCCTGGAACTGATCAAAGCCCACCTCGAGGGCACAGCCGGATAGCTCCCCCTGCACCGCTTTCGCGGTCCCTTAGTCATGTAACCCGTTGTGCCGTAACCATTCTCGGGGCCGCTTGAGGTAGCGGCCCCGAGCCACCAACGAAGGAGCGCGCTGTCGGTCGCTGCCCATCAGCTGAGCGAGACCGGTCACGCCCGCGGAAAGATCGTGCTCACCCTCTAGACCGACTTGGTCACCGAGTTCCGTCGCCGCTGATGATCTCCTTTTCCGGCAACGTTTTCCCGGCTCAGGCGGCGGGCTTGGCCTGGTGCCTTGTTAGCAGCGTCCACCCGATGAGTGCCGTGAAGGCGACGATCATCAGTGCCTGGGAGAAGTTGGCCGCCACGCCGAGCGGCAGCGCGTACACGGCCACGACGCGGAGCACGGAATCGGCCAGCAGCCCGCCGCCCCACACCAGTGAGACCCGGTACCAGCGGCGGCGCATGGCCGCGCCCTGCGCGGTCGCCTCGAACTCGCTCCGCTGGTTGCCGCCCGCCGAATGCGCCATGCGCCGAGCCGCGTAGTAGGCGAGCGGCCTGCGGATCAGGCAGCTGCCGGCGAGGATGGCGCCCGCCACGAAGGTGGTCGCCGACTCCTTGGCGAGCAGCAGGCGCGGGTCGCCGCTGAGGAAGCTCAGGCCGAGGCCGGCGCCGAACAACAGCATGAACGCCAGCGAGAGCGGGTCGACCCTGCGTTGCGCCACCGCGACCCAGATCGTCCGCACCCCCGCGACGACCGTACCGGCCAGCAGCGACACGTAGGTGCTCGCGCCGAGTAGTTCGGCCACGTAGTAGGCGATGACCGACAGTCCGATGTCGAGGAACAGCGTGGAGATCATGGTGCGGGCGAAGGTGTTGCCGCGCTTGGCTTCCGTGCTCTGTGTCATGCCGAACTCCCTGTTTTGGCTTGGTTGCTGGGATCTGAGGCGAAACGCTACGGTCGTGGCCCGGTGGTCGTCTTGACGCGCGGGCCGTATTCACGGGTGGAGAACTTCTCCACCCCGTGCCGGTTCGCCGATCCGGGTGGAGAGATTTCTCCACCCGCGGATACCACGCTCGCCCCACGACATCGGCGCTGGTCAGCCATAGATTTTCGGCATCGGGAACGAATTCGAGTGAAAGCAGTGAGAAACCATGAGTGGACCCGTCGAAATCGTGCTGATCGTGGCCGCCGTCGCCTACCTGATGGTGCGCCGGCTGATGGGCGAACCCGCGCAGGCCAAGCAGATGCTTGTCCTGCCCGCCGTGCTGTGCGTCATCGGCCTCGCCAACGTGTCCGGCGAGGTGAAAACGCCGCTGTCACTGGCCTTCCTCGTCGGAATCGCGGTGATCGGCGTCGTCCTCGGCGTGCTGCGCGGGGCGACTGTGCGGATCTCCCGGCGTGACGACGTCGCGTTCGTCCGCTACACCACCGTGACCGTCGTACTGTGGCTGCTGAACATCGCGGTCAAGGCTGGTGTGACCTACGCGCTCGACACGTTCGACCCGAAGGACGCCGGCGGCGTGTCCAACAGCCTGCTGCTCACCTTCGGCCTCGGCATCCTCGCCGAAGGGCTGGTCGTGCTCTACCGCGCGCTGCGCGGCGGTCACCAGGTCATGTGGACCCAGGGCAGCGACGGCGCCCCCGCGCAGACCTCGTCGCTGCTGGACAACATCCAGCGTGAACTCGGCCGCCGCGACCGCCGCCCGGCCGGGTGGAACACTCGGTCCGAACGCGAATACCTCTGACGAGGAGGAACCCGGTCCATGACCACGGATCAGCGGCCATCGGCTCGTCCCGCGCGTTTCCGGGACGAGCTGATCCAGCCTTTCCTCGTCCTCACCTCGGTCGTCGGTACCGCCGTCCAGTGGCCCGGCGCCCACATCGCGTACCGGCCGCTGGCCCTGCCGCTGTTCGTGCTCGTCTCGATCGCCGCCCTCGCGTCACTGCTGCCGTGGACCCGACTCTCCGCGGGCAGGCAGATCGCCGCGATGAGCGCGTACATGCTGTTCGGCGCGCTGCTGATGCCGCTGGCGCACCAGACGATCGGAGCGCTGTTCCCGTACGTCGCCGCCGCGGCTGCGGGCCTTAAGCTCGCCTCGCGCAAGGCCGCCGCGACCATCGCGATCACCGGCGCGCTCGGCACGGCCTGCGCGACCTGGGCGGTCGGGCAACTGACACCGGACTTCCCGCAGCGGCCGGTGTGGCTCACGCTGACCGTCGCCCTGCCGGTCGCCATCGGCATCTCGCACCACGACCGGCTCGACGCCGTGCGCAGCGCGGATCTCGCCGCCGAGGAGGCACGACGCGCCCGCGAGTCCGAGGCACGCGAAGCCGCGCTCGTCGAGCGGAGCCGGATCGCGCGCGAGATCCACGACGTGCTCGGCCACTCACTCTCGGGGATCGCGCTGCAACTGGACATGGCCGACGCGCTGCGCGGCAGCGGCCGCGACGACGAGGCGACCGCCGCCATCCGCCGGGCACGCGCGATCGCCGTCGACTCGATCAGCGAGACCCGCCGCGCCGTGCACGCGCTGCGCGAGGACACCCTTCCGCTGCCCGAGACGCTGCGCCGGCTCGCCGAGCACGCCGGGGTCGGCTTCGCGATCACCGGCGAGGCCGGGCCGGTCGGCGCGGAGGCCACGCACACCATGGTCAGGGTGTCGCAGGAGGCACTGACCAACGCGGCCAAGTACGCGCCGGGCGCCGCCCGCGACCTGCGCCTCGCTTTCACCACCGAGCATGTCAAGCTGACAGTGCACAATGGACCCGCGACCGGACCCCGCCACACCCAACCGGCCGAGAGCTCCGGGTTCGGACTCGTCGGCATGCGCGAACGCGCCGCCCTGCTCGGCGGCACCCTGCAGGCAGGCCCGGCCGACGGCGGCGGCTGGACCGTGGAACTGGAGCTACCCCGATGACCGATCCCGCGATCACCCTCGTCGTCGTCGACGACCAGGCAACCGTCCGCGAAGCGCTCGCGGTCATGCTCGACCTCGCCGAGGACGTAGACGTCGTGGCTACCGCGACCAACGGCGCCGAAGCCGTCGAGGCCGCGCGGCGGCATCATCCGGACGTGGTGCTCATGGATCTCAACATGCCCGTCCTGGACGGGGTCGCCGCGACCGGCCGCATCCGCGAGGCCCTGCCGGAGACCACGATCCTCGTGCTGACCACGTTCGACGACGACGAGTCGATCCTGGCCGCCTTGCAGGCGGGCGCGAGCGGTTACCTGACCAAAGAGGCCGACCGGGTCACGATCCTGCACGCCGTGCGCACCGCGGCCCAGGGACAGACCGTGCTCTCACCCGAGGTACAGCGCCGCCTGCTGGCCCTGGCGGGCAAACCGGCCCGGCCCGCCGAACCGGACTTCGCGCTGACCACGCGCGAACGGGAAATCCTCGGCCTGATCGGCGACGGCCTGCGCAACCCGGAAATCGCGGCCAAGCTCGTGGTCAGCGAGGCCACCGTGAAAACACACATCAACAACCTCTTCGCCAAGGCCGGTTTCCACTCCCGCGCCGACGCCGTCCGCTACGCGCTCAACCACCAGAACGGCCGCAGCCGACGTGAGTGCTGAGACCAGGCCGGCGCGGCCCCGGCCCAACGCCGAGCCGTAGCCCTTCGGCGGCCACCGCGGCGCTCGAGCAGGGGTGGCGAGGTCTGGCAGTTACCGGCCCTTGCGTCCCGGACCGCGATCTCGCCCAGCGTCATGCGAAGCGAAGGGAACATCCGCTATTCGGCATGAGAGCGCGTTCGACTTGCGCGCGGTATGCGGCAGAAGAGGACGTTTGCCTCGGTGAGAATGGCTTCCCTGGCGAGATCGTGGTTGAGGTGGTTTGGGTTTTCCTATTGACTACCGAGCCGGTCGTTGCCCGGTCTGCGACGGTTTTGTGCTGACCTTGCGGGGTATTCGGTAACGTGCCGTTGCTTTCCGCCGTCCGGTGCAGTGTGTGCTCGTTGTGTTCGTCTCCTCGGGGAATACGTCTGTGCTCGCGCGGGTTCGGTGGAGGTGTGTCCGGCGAGCGTGTGCTGCGTGAGCATCGAACCGGTGGACCACACGGCGGTCACGCGTGCCGACGGTGCGGCAGAGGAGCCGGCGAAGGATGGGTGAGAGATGAAGGCCGTTGTCCGGACCATGGCTGGTGGACCCGAGGTTTTCCAGGTGGTCGAGCGCGCGGTTCCCGAGCCCGGCCCGGGAGAGGTCCGCGTTCGGGTGCACAGCTCGGGGGTCAACCCTACGGACTGGCGTAGCCGCGTGCGTGCCCTTCCGGTGGGTGTGCGCGAGCAGGTGCCGCACCAGGACGGTGCCGGGGTGATCGACGCCGTCGGCCCGCGCGTGGATCCGGACCGGGTCGGGCAGCGGGTGTGGATCTGGGAAGCGGCTTGGCAGCGGGCGTGGGGCACGGCCGCGCAGTACACGGTGGTTCCCGACCGGCAGGCGGTCGCCCTGCCCGGCCACGCCTCGTTCGAGCTTGGCGCGGCATTGGGCATCCCCGCCCTGACCGCGCATCGCGCGCTGAGCGTCTCCGACGATGGCTCGGGACGTGTCGGGCCGAACGCGTTGCGGGGCGTCACCGTTCTGGTCGCGGGCGGCGCCGGCGCGGTCGGCAACGCGGCCATTCAACTCGCCCGGTGGTCCGGTGCGCGGGTGATCACCACCGTCAGCGGCCCCGGCAAGGCCGCGCTGGCGCGTGCGGCCGGCGCCCACCATGTAGTCGACTACCGCACGCAGGACGCTGCCGTGGCGATCCGGGCCATCGCGCCCGAGGGCGTGCACATCATCGTCGAGGTCGCGCCGGCGGCCAACGCCTCGCTCGACCTCGCGGTGGCCGCTCGTGGGGCGGTCATCGCCTTCTACGGGGGCAACACGGGAGAGCACTTGTCTGTGCCGGTGCTCGAATCGCTGCCGGCCAACCTGCGCTGGCAGGGCGTGTACGTCTACACGGTGCCACCCGCGGCCAAGGACCATGCGGTCACCGACGTCGCGGCGGCCGTGGCAGCGGGCGCCCTGCGGGTGGGGGAGCAGGCCGGGCTACCGCTGCATCACTTCCCGTTGGAACAACTCGCCGACGCCCACACCGCCCTCGAGCAAGGCGCCGTCGGCAAGGTCCTGCTCACCATCCCCGACACCGATCCAGCCGGATGATCCGCCGACCGTGACGCCGATCCCGGACGGTTCCGTGCGCCACGACGTTGACGACGAGCGCGAAAGAGCGCGCAACGGCCAGCTCCATCGGCGACGGCTCGACCCGCTGGACGCCGATGTATGGGGCTCGAACCCGGCGCGCCGCTGGGCAGGAAAGAGATGCCCACGGAAACCGGGTATGTGGTGGCGTTCCTGGCCCACCCCGCGGCCAGCTTCATCACGGGAGGTCAATTCGTCGTCGACGGCGGCATCACCCCATCCTTGTGAACACCAGACAACCATCCGCTATTCGGCATTACCGGACAGTCGATTGCCGTCGCCATGATCGCTCCGCACGGCGGATCTGGAACATGTTCTCTCGTTGGATCACCTGCTGTCGGCTGCCTGGGAGTTCGTACGGGTACAAGAGATCGTCCAGCCCGCACGAATGCGACCAGATCGGGCCAAAGATGCCGTCGGCCGGACATCGCACTGGGTCCACCCGCCCAGCACACCGCAACTTCGGTAGGTCGCGAGGAGGACACGCCCGTGACTCGAACAGACCACTCGTACAGAGCAGCGTCACAGTGGCCGACTACGACCCCAACTGGGCTCAAACAAATCAAATCAAACCTGAGCCGCGGACCGAGGGGGCCACTTATCGATCACAGGGGCCAACTAGCAATCACAGGCACATCCGCCACGAGCTCGCACGACTACGCGGTGACAGAAACCGCTGACAAGTGATGCTGGCGGTCTGTTTGCCGGTAGGCCCGATGCGCCAGCCATCGGTGCAGGTCGTCGGGGGTGGAACGGGAAATTTTCGCCGGGCACCTGATAGCGGAAGCTCAGCCTACCCAACGTTTACCCAACATAAATGGGAGCGATTGAGGGCGATCCGGGCCGATTCAGAGTGTTTGCCTATGCGAAGTTCGCAGGCAGATCGACTGGGATCGACCCGGATCGAGTACTTTCAGCTACCCGAAGGGTTGCTGGTTCGAGTCCAGCCGGGGGAGCATCACCCCAGGTCAGCGGCCTGGGGTTTTGTTCTGAGGTCCGGTTTTTCGGGCAAGGGTGCAGAAATGGTGCACATTCGCCGCATGCCGTGATGGGGTTCCGGACGTGACGGCGGATCCGTCGTTGAGCTGTGCGGTCGCGGCTCGCGTGGGCTGGGCGGCAGGGCGCCGCCTGCTGTTGTCGTTGCGGTCGACGTGGCCGGTGCGCGGTCATCGCGCGGCACTGAGGACGGTGGCGATGGTTTTGCGGAAGACGTGGCTGGTGACCCAGCGGTAGTAGCCGCGTTCGTGAAGGCTTCACTGATTCGGTGAAGCACGTTGCTGGGGTCCAGCCAGCCTCCGTTGGCGGTAGGCGCGGCCGGTGACGCGGATGATGATGCGCCAGTCGATCGCCACGGTGGGGCCGATCGGGTCGAACGCTGTTTCGTCCATGGCCAGGAGTTCGCTGAGTCGGACACCGGTAGCCAGCCAGCATGGTGCGGACGAGGTCGGGCAAGTCGGACCAGATTCGTGCACAAGGGCCGAGACTGCGTCCGAGCCCATCGACGGAACAGCACGTGCAGGCAGTGCCTCCAGTCCGGCAGGTTGGTGGTGCGGCGGCCTGCCAATGCGTGCGGTTCGCTGTGCGATTGCAGGGTCTCACCGCGGATGACATGTCGACCTTGATTGGCCTGCGTTTTTCTCGTTATCTCATGGCGATGTCATCGGACTATTGACCACTAAGGGCGACACGCCGAGGTAGTCGACGCACTCGACTGATGCGTCCACCGCCCAAGAAATTATTGCTCAGGGCGGTCTGCCGGATGTGGCGGTCAACGGGCGATCTGCCGATCATCGTCGCCGCGCGACCCCGACGGGGCTCAATGGGCGGCCCGCAGGTCGCCGGATGGCCACGATAGTGATCGACCGAATTGAGCGCACGCGCATCTCGTAGTCGTCACGACGGTTCGGCGTTGGGCTCACCGCGTCGCAGGGCCTCGGCCAGCGCGTGGCGGTCGACTTTCCCATTCCTGTTCAGCGGGAGTTCGTCGAATGGAGTGAGCCGATGCGGGATCATATATCTGGGTAGCCGACGTCGCAGGGCGGCGAAGACGGCGTCGACGTCAGGTACGTATCCGGTGAAGGCCGCTTCCAGATTCAGTTCGTCGTCCGCGCCCTGGAGTGCGAGGACGATCGCGTCGCGCACGCCGGGGAACTCGCGCAGGGCCGACTCGATCTCGCCGAGTTCGACGCGGTAGCCGCGGATCTTCACCTGGTTGTCCATCCGGCCGAGACGTACCAGTTGTCCCTCGGACTTGGTTACGCGGTCGCCGGTCCGATACCAATGCTCCGGGGTCAGCGGGGTTGTGCCGTCGTAGATCGTTGCCGTGCTGTTGCCGAGAGTGAGAAAGCTGCCGGCGTTCTCGGCGGGGTCGAGGTAGCCCGCGAACCGCTGCGGCCCGCGTACACAAAGTTCACCGGTGTGTGCTGGTCGGCCGGCGTCGTCCAAGACTACGCATTCCATTCCAGGATAAGGTGATCCTATGGGCATGGTTCGTCCTGGGGGACGAGGCCAGTCGGCGAGGTTGCGGGGAAGCCGGTATTCGGTGCAGGTGACGGTGAGTTCCGTCGGTCCGTAAAGGTTCTCCAGCACGCTGTTGGGTGCGGCCGCGTGCCAGGCTTCTGCTTGCTGGAGTGTTGGAGCTTCTCCGCAGAACAGGCTCCACCGTAGCTCGGGCATGGTGGCTGGCCGCAGGGAACCTCGCCGCATCGCGAAGGAGATTACGGTGGGGACGGAGAACCAGTGCGTAAGGCGAGCGCGATTGATGAACCTCACCGGTGCGAGAAGATCTTCACGCCGGGGCACGACGAGAGTTGCGCCCGAGCCCCACGCGACGAACATGTCGAATACCGATGGGTCGAACGTCAAGTCGAAGGTTTGTGAGAGCCGAGCGCCCGGGCCCGCCTGGTAGCGGCGGATGACGTGGTCCAGATACGCCGACACATTGCGATGCTGGATCGGTACGCCCTTGGGCGTACCCGTTGAGCCCGAGGTGAACAGGATGTAGGCCAGGTGGTCCGGAGCCGTGTCGTTGTGCGGTGGCGGCCAACCCCCGCCGGTTCTCGTGACATTGCTCGCGCCGATGTCGAGGACTGGACAGCCGAGATCCGGGACCGGGCCATTCGGGCTGACGACCAGATCGAGCTGCGCGGCCTCGGCCACCAACCGGTTGCGAGCGACCGGAACCGCCGGATTGAGTGGTACGACCGCGGCGCCGAGTCGTTGGCCGGCGAGGTAACCGGCGTAGGTGGTGACGGAACGGTCGGCGAGCAGTCCGACTCGCGTCGGCCGGTGGCCACCGTTGGCCTGCACCAGCAACGCGGCGACGTTCGCCGCACGAGAGTCCAGCTCCCGGTAGGTTAGGCCGGTCTCGCCGATTTCGAGAGCGATCTCGTCGCCGTGTTCCGCCACGGAGGCAGCAAAGCGCTGGTACAAGGTAAGTAGCCGGTGCGTTACGCGATGTGGCACAGGCGCTCCCTCCGGCCCGTTCACTCGGGCGGCGGCGGGTAGGCGCCGTTCTCGTCGTGGACCTCCCGCCCGGTACATGCAGGCGTGAATATGCAGATGTTCCGCACTTCGGTCCGGGCGAGGAACGTGTGGTCGTCATGGTCGTCCAGGACGTAGAGAGTGCCCGGCCTCAGGACGAAACTCTCCCCGGTGGCCTCGTTGCGGACCTCGGCTTCTCCGGCGATGCAGTAAACGGCCTCAACATGATTCAGGTACTGCATCCTGGTTTGCACTCCGGCCCGCATGATCGTGTCGTGGAAGGAGTAGCCCAGCCCGTCGGCGGCGAGCAGCAGCCTCCTGCTGCGCCATCCGTCGGAGACGACATCTGCGTCGGTGTCTTCGATGTCCCGCAATGTCTTTACGATCATGGCGACTCCTCTCGATGTCTGGCTTTCCTTACTGGTCCGATGCGATAGAGAACTTCAGGTTCGTGGTCATCGTCGAAATATTCGCTGTCGAAAAGAGTGCTGCGGGTCAGTTCCGCGCGGTGCAGGGTGGCGAATTTCCGGTAGATCATGATTATCGGACGATTGCTTGGGTTGACGGTTCCTTCCAGGAACTCCACGTGGCGAGTGGCGACGCGTTCGAAAAGCCTGTTGAACAAGAGTGACCCGAGTCCGGGTATGCCATGCCGGTCGGTGGCGGCCATCTGCCAAAGTACCAGCGTGGCCGGGTCATCCTGCTTGATGTAGCCGGTGAGGAACCCAATCAGACGATCGGACAGGTATGCCACTATCGACGTACTCGAAAAATCGCGGCACCACAGCAGGTAGCTGTACAGGCTGTTCTTGTCGAGGTTTTCGGATTGTTGTACGAGGGTCCAAATCCGGTAGGCGTCTTCGACGGCCGGAGAGCGGATCACGAGTTGTGTGGAGAGGTGGTCGGTCATGATGGGACCTTGACGCGGTGGACGACGTCACGCCTGTTTCGAGAATGGTCGGTCTGTTCAGGGGTGATCGTTATCAGTTCCTTCTTCGGTGGCATGGTAACTCACTCGGGAAACGAGCCTTATCACGTCGCTGACCACGTTCAATTCGCCGAGTTCCTCTTCGGTGATCGTGATGTGAAACTCTCGCTCAAGGGTTTCCAGCAGGCGGATCACGTCCAGCGAATCCATACGCAGGTCCAGTTCGAGATTAGAGCTCGGCTTGATGCTCGTCACCTCCGGTGACGTGTGTTGCCGGAGTACGCGCATGACAGTGTCTGCGTCGGGGTTCGACATGATGCGTCCCTTTTTGCTTGAGTTACCGCTTATCGCGGACTCGTAGTTGCCGGAGTGAACTCGCGGCTGGCTACGTATTCGGGGCGAGGCTTGGGCGCATAGAAGGGTTCGACGAGCTTATTCTCGACGCTATTGAACACGACGAAGACGTTCGAACGGGGATATGGAGACATGTTGCTGCCCGATGCGTGGAGACAGTTGCAGTCGAATAGCACCGCGGAACCGGCTTTGCCCTCGATTTGCTGTATGCCGTGCTTGCCGGCGAGTTCGGTCACGCAGGCGTGGTCGGCACTGCCGACTGCGGGGCGCTTGTCGCGTAGCGAACTCTCGTGATAGTCGGATGGAGTTTCCCCGGGGCAGGATACAAACGTCTTGTGGGAGCCGGGGATGATCATCAGGGGGCCGTTGCCGGGAATGTTGTCGGTTAGTGCGATGGACATACTCAGCGCTCTTGGCGCGGGCATTCCATCCTCGGCGTGCCAGGTCTCAAAATCAGAATGCCAATGGAACTCGGCCCCGCCGAATCCGGGTTTGAAATTGATTCGAGACTGGTGAATGTAAACCTCTGACCCGAGTACCTGTCTCGCATGGTCTGTGACCTTTGACGAATAGATTATAGATGAAAGCACTTCACTGATTCGATGAACTTCGAACACTGATCGGATTTCGTTCGAATCTGGTTCCAGTACCACTCTACTGCTGTTTCGCAGGTGTGTGTCGAGATTCATCCTGCGAAGCTCTTCTCGGCATAACAAAACTTCGTCGGAGGTCAGGAGTTGATCTAAGGTCAGGAATCCGTTTCGCTCGTACTCTTCCAGGTTGAACGCACTGATCGGGCCGGCCTGCCCCGTGCCCCATACGGTCGGATGCCGCCGAGGGCGTTGCGTTGGTTTTCCCGCGTGACGAGTAACGTACTCGTCCTGGGCAGTCTCCGCGTTAGTGTACGGCTCCACTTCCTCGTTGCCTCCTTCGGTTTGACAGTCGATCAGCCTCACAATCCGGCAGGGCTTCGTTGATCCCTGTCCCTCGGCGTCACGATCCCACGGGACTTGATCGGAGTCTCGTTCCAGGGGAACCTTCTATAGAGGTTGTTAGATATTTGCGACAACCTGGCGGTCTCGCCGAGAGGATGTCGATGTTCGGCTTCTTGATCGAACAACGCCGTAACGATCATTTCCGGGCGTGGAATTGTGCAGGTCGTCGGCCGGTGGGCGCTGTGATGATCTTATTGACCTTGATCCGGTCTGCATCCGCGGATGGGGTTGGTCAGTCATCGTCGATCGACCTGGTCGCGCGCCCGTGATCGAGGCAAGCCCGCCAGTGGATTCCCTAACGACACATCGCGAGCTATGACGTGGCGTGCACACTACCTTGGTGGGGGTGCGAGTGAGGAAGTCAACCGCTTAGGAGTGATCCGTGACGCACGCACAGGCGCTTCCTTCGAACGGACACGCGGCTTGAAGCGCGCTCGCCGAGCCCCGGCCGGTATACCGGCCCCCGCACTCGTCCTCGGCAGCGTGGTAAGTGTCCAAATAGGACAAGCATTCGGAAAGCACATGCTGGGATTCAGCGGAGCGTTCGGAATCGTCGCACTTCGGCTCGGGTTGGCGGCGTTGGTGCTGGCCCTCATCTGGCGCCCGCGTTTGCCCACTGACCGGCGAACCCTCGGACTTGTCTGCGCGTTCGGCTCCGCAATCGCCGGGATGAACACCATCTACCTGGTCATGCAGTACTTCCCCCTCGGTATCGCCATATCGCTGCAACTGCTCGGACCGGTAGCCCTGGCGCTGATCACCTCGCGCCGGCTGGTGGACCTTTCCTGGTCCGCGCTCGCCGGAGTCGGGGTGATGCTGTTCGGCATCCGCGGCGGGCAGGCGGATGGCCTCCCGCTGGCCGGACTCTTGCTGGCCGCTCTTTCGGCGGGTTCCTGGGCTGTCTATCTGTTGTTGAGCAAGCGCGCCACCAGCCGGGACTCCGACAGTTCGCTGCTGTGCCTGGCATTGTGCTGGGGAGCGCTGCTCTACCTGCCGGTAGGCGTGATCGAAAGCGGAACCACACTGGTTCAGCCCAAGATCCTCCTCTTCGCGTTCGGAGTCGCGGTGTTGTCCGCGGCCATCCCATACTCGTTGGACCTGGCGGCACTGCGGAAACTCCCGCCGCGGATGGTCGGCGTGCTGCAGAGCCTGGAACCGGCTTTCGCCGGTGTCGCCGGCCTCTTCATTCTGGGCGAGTTCCTGCCCCTGCAGCACTGGCTAGGAATTTTGTGCGTGACCGCCGCCTCGATCGGTGCGGTCATGGCAAACAGTTACCCTCGTCGATGGCACGGGAACAGGGAACGAGTGCCGCCGCACCCACCGCTTCGCTCCGAGTGAGCGTCACGGGCAGGAAATGCTGGACCGCCTCGTGCGCTACCAGCAGGAACATCTGACCAACGCGTGAGACGCGACTGCTCGTGGGTGCGCTGGCAGCAGTGTTTCGATGGCGTAGGAGTTCCCGCGGCGAGCTGATGTGGGAGGCTGAAGGGCGGCATGGTGGGTGCGCGTCAGCACTGGCATAGACCTTTGTCCTATGCAAACCTTGCGGGGTGCGCAGAATGATGTCCGTTTCGGTCGAGACAG
>NZ_VTHK01000074.1 GCF_009765355.1 Amycolatopsis anabasis
TGACAAGCCTGGTCGCCTGACCCCAGTAACGAGTCTCTACCGAACCCGGGGCGGTTCATCCACATCGTGGGTTGGTTCACGCACGAAGGGGGTGTCGACCACGTGCCCCCTGCTCCAGCCCGGTGCGAAAGCTCCGTACGTGTTCGTCAACGACGTTCGGCTGCGTACACCTGATCGGCTTCTCCGCTTACTCAAGCCAGCTTCCGGCGGTCCGTGACAAGGAACTGCGGGCCAACCAGATGAGTCTCGCGGCGGTGATCTGCTGGCCCGGGCGGCGAACGTTGAGCTGCCCGATGTCCGGCCGTACACATGCGAAGGCTGGTAAGCGCGGGAAAGCCAGCTCAACCCGAGCTGGGGACTGTTCCAAGATCGGTGCTTTCGGCCCGGCACCAATGTAAGACGAATTTGTCGAGTGGGATCGGGGGCTCGCCGGTTCCTCGGCTCTATGTAGCTGGCAATGGGGTTGTTGGGCCGACAGCGTGCAACCGAGTTTGGGGAGGAGACGGCGGGCCTGCTTCTCACGAGGGCACAGCCCGGCGTGTTCGACTACCGCGCGTGGGCTGTCGAAGCGGGTCAGGTCCCCGGTTTCGGCCAGGATCGCTGCCACGCCAACGGCCGACACTCCGGGGATGGTGGTGACCAGGCTGGTGAGATTGAGCTGGTCGAGGACGTCGGCCATGCGGGCCTCCACTTCGGACAGTCGGCGTCTCGCGGCGTGCCAGTCGGCGAGCACGAAGCAAGCCCGTTCGAGCGCACCGGCCCGTCAAGGTGGTCGCCGAGATCTCCCCGGTCGTCATCCCTTACGAATACAGCGACAGCACGATCTCATCCACATCGGTGAGCCGGCGTTGCCACTTCTTCACAATCTGTGGTTCGAACGTGCTCTCCCGCTCCCGCGGAACGTTGATCTCAACCTCGCCAGCGGCATCCGGAACCACCGTTTTCGATCGGGTGCCGTTCCGCACGTTCGATGATTCCCGGTCCGGCTCGGCCTGGTTCTTCTCGTGCCCGAGGTGCTCGGTCATCTCCTCATTGAGAGCAGTTTCCAGCACGCTCTTGGTGAACAACTTCAGCAGACCGTCCGGGCCGGTCAACGCCAGACCCCGCGCCTTGGCCTCGGCCACCATCGCCACCGCAGCCGCCTGCTCCGCCGACAGCTCCCGGCCCGTCTTGGACTCACTCTCGCGTGGACTCACAAGCTCGAATGTCATCACTCACAGTGCAGCCCGGCGGTGAGCACTGTGGCAGGTAAGGCGAAGGCGGCGGCAAACAGCCACACGGGTGTCCCATCCAGCACGGTGCCCCCTCGAAGAGGTAGGTCACCGCCGAAGAGCGCTGGAGCAGTTTTCCGGGCACGTGTGAGCGACCGTCATACAGAGGACTTTGCTTGCTCGGTCCCCGGGCCGTCTGCTCCACTGAGGCTAGCCAAGCGTGATCGGATGATTACGCGCAACAATCAGGGGAGGAATGTGCCATGCCTGACAACGGTCTCGGCAGCGTGCTTGGAAGTCTCACCGGCCCTACGGGCGGTCTCCTTGGCAGTCTTCTTGACTCGATTTCGAACGCCAAAGTGGGCAACCCCATCACCCAGACGATGAAGGACCAAGCCGCACAAGTTCAGAACGAGCTGAAGTCGACCAGGGGATCATCCTGAGCCGCCCCTGTTGGCCGCACCGGCTCGAGGCGGCGCGGCCGCCGCGGGAACATCCGGGCGCCTGGGTGTGTTGAACCGTGTGGTCGACGCGTCGCCGTGTCCCCCGGGCCTCACCCTTTGCCCTCGCGGAATTCCAGTACGGCTGGAGCCGCGTTGCGCCACACGCCGAGAGGCGACCCGGCGCGTCGACCCCGTCTTGGTTGACCAGCAGGCAACGCACTGCGGGACATTCCCACTAGCTAGGCGCGTTAGTCATGATCACGCTCCAGGTGCTGTAGCCGCGAGGGTCGTGCTCAGTCGATCAGCCATGCATTTAGCCATCCGTGAAATTAGCTAGCCATGCAACTAGGGCCGGTGGCGTCCTGCTCGTCGGGGTGATGCCGCGGTCACGGAACCCGGCCATGGAGACACCGGGCGCGCGGCTGGGCCGGTTCGGGCAGGTGATGTCCCACAACACCGCGTCGTCCCGTTCAGGCAGGTCCCGTTCGGACAAGCCGGGCCCCATTCCGCCCTGCCACGCACGCCGGTCGGAACATTTGTCCAAGCCACCGGCACGCACCGGCGGTGACAGTGCACGCATGACGGTTTCCAACGACAAAGCCCTGCACAGCGGCGGGATTCACGTGTGTCGGGACGGCCCGCGTGACGCCCCAGCACTCCTGCTCATCCACGGGACGGCCGCGCCGGCCAGCTGGTGGGACCCGATGGTTCCGCTGTTGACCGGGTCCCATCGCGTCATCCGGATCGACCTTCTCGGGTGCGGCCAGTCGACCGAACCGGACGGCGCGAGCTATGCGGTCCCGGACCAGGCACGCCGGGTCGGCGCGGCACTGGACGGGCTTGGCGTCGAACACGTCATCGTCGTCGGCCACTCCAGTGGTGGGGCGTTCGCCACCGCCCTCGCCGAGCAACGACCCGGCTTGGTGACCGCGCTCGTACTCATCAGCACCGGACCCGACATGGCCGCCTACATCGCGAAGGAGGTCCCCATCCGGGCGGCATCGTGGGCGGATCTGACCGACGACCAGATCCGCCAGGCCATGAGCGACGGATTCCGCCCCGGCTTCGAGATCCCCCAATCGTACGTGGACCAGTTCCGCGCCATCGACTTCTCCGTGTTCAGCGCGGTGGCGCCCGTCCTCCGCCGGCGACTACCGCGCTGTTCCCGGCGCGACAGTTGAGATGCGCCCGGTGTCGGGCATTCGCCCAACCTCGAGGATCCGGCGCGTACCGCCGTGCCCCTCTTGGCCTTCACCGGCGACATCCATTTTGTCTTCTGGGTTAGGGGAATCCGTGGCTGCCCCGGTCTTTCGTGGCCCGCTCAGTCTGGTGCGGGCCGTCAACGAACTGCGCAACAGGCCGAAGTGATCGCGAGTGGCCAAGGCCCGGGCTGTGTGGGACCGGCCGCGTTCTCGACGGCCATGAACAACTGGCACCTACTTAGCGTTAAATCAGGAGGAATGCTCGTGCAAATTCTCATCTCCGGCGCCAGCGTCGCTGGCCCGGTACTGGCGTACTGGCTCACCAGACACGGCTTCTCCGTCACCGTCGTCGAGCGCGCGCCGGCTCTGCGCAAGACCGGCGGCCACGCGGTCGACCTGTACCAGCCCGCGATGAACATCTCGGAGAAGATGGGCGTACTTCCCCGCATCGAGGAGCGGGCCACTGGCGCGAACCGGATGACCCTGTACCGGGAGGGCACGCGACGTCCCGTCCGGGTAGATCTCTCCAAGATCTTCCGCGCCACCTCCGGCCGGCACGTCGAGATCATGCGCGACGACCTGAGCGAGATCTACTACGACGCCGCACGCGACGACGTGGAGTACGTTTTCGGCGACTCGATCACCGCGATCTCACCCGACGGCGAGGTGCGGTTCGAGAACTCCACGCCGCGCCGCTTCGACCTCGTCGTCGGCGCGGACGGGCTGCACTCCAACGTGCGCCGCCTCGTCTTCGGCGACGAATCCCGCTTCAGCGCCTTCATCGGGGCGTACCTCGGGGTGCTGCCCCTGCCCAACACCTCCGGGCTCGACGGCGAACTCCTCATCCACGTCGGCATCGGCCGCACTGCCGGCATCTACGGCGCGCGGCACCTCGACGAGGCACGAGCGTTGTTCCTGTTCCGGAGCGAGCGCGAACTCGACTACCACCACCGCGACGTACCCCGGCAGAAGAAGCTGCTGCGCGGTAGGTTCGTCGGCCTTCATCCCGACGTGGATCGCTGGCTGGAGGAGTTGGAGCGCACCTCGACGTTCTACTTCGACTCCATCACCCAGCTCCGCATGGACACCTGGTCGCGCGGACGGGTGACGCTCGTCGGCGACGCGGGCTACTGCCCCGGACCGGCCGTCGGCGGCAGCACCACCCTGGGCATCGTCGGCGCATACGTTCTCGCCGGGGAGCTGGCGCGAGCGGGCGGCGACCACGAGCGCGCCTTCCTCGCCTACGAGCGCGCGATGGCCGAGCACGTGCGCGGGAGCCGCACGGCCGCGCTGAGCGCGGCGAAGACCCTGATCCCCATGTCCCGCCTCGGCGTACAGGGACTGGCGCACGGCGCCCGCCTGATCTCCGCCCTGCCCGCCGGGCCCAGCCGCGCCCTCCTCCGCCTCACCACCAAGACCGCACGTGTCCACAACTCCATGACAGTCGACGACTACCCGCCGAACGGCTGCGCCGACCCGGCGACGGCGACGGCAGAGCTTGATGCGTCGTGATTGATCCGGTCGCTGCTGATGGGTGGTGCGGTAGTTGTCGCGTTCCCGGCGAATCTCGTTCAGGCGTCGGGTCAGGTCGTTGGGCGAGGGTGACGATGCCGAGGTTTCCGGAGGAGCGGACCGGTTCTCCGGCGAACAGCCGGGCCATGGCCTGGGTGATCGCCTCACGTTCGATGTGGCTGTCCACGGCCTCTCCTTCCGCTGCCGGTGATGCGTGTCTTCTCGTGGCTTTCGACCATCGCCTCCAGGACTCGGACTCGCTGCTGCAGCCGGTCGGCCAGCGGGATGGCGGTGAGCGGGTCGTCAGCCTCGGCGTGCAGCCGGGCGATCTCAGCGCGAGCGTCGGTGGTGCGTTTGTCGGTGCGGGCGATGTTGGCGCAGGCGGGGTTGCAGCGGTCCAGGCTGGGTGCGGTGGTCAGCCCGGCGTACCCCGGCTCCGACTGTCAAGGTTCATTGGCTGCCTCCAGGGCCCTGCCGCAAAGTCGCTACATGTGTAGCGGATCGCGTTATCATCGCAACACCCAGTCCATCGGCGTTGCGGGACGGTACCGGCAGGTGCTCCCGGTGGTGACCGATGCGCGCAGGTGCTCGGCCAGCGCCGGGTGCCGCTGGTCGATCCGGCGCAGGGCGGCGTGGATTCGGCCGCTGACCGCCTTGCGGGCCCGTTCGGTCTGGTCGCCGAGGCGGCGGGGCCGGTGCGCGAGCCCCGCGGCGGTGCGGAGTTCGTTCAGTAACGCGTCCCGTTCGCGATCGAGTTCGGCCACGCGTGCGTCGTCGCCGAGGTCGGTGGCGCGGGCGGTCTCCTCGTCGAGTTGGCCGAGCCGGTGGCGATAGCGGATTTCGGCCTCCCGGTCGAGCACGGGGTCGCCGCCGAAGCTGCGGGCCGCGACCACGACCGCGCCGCCTTCCGGGTTCAACAGCGCTACGGCGGGCACGTCGTGTCCCGCGCACTGGAGCAGCAGGTGCAGGTCTCGCAGGCCCTTGGCGTCGGCAAGGTGCACGGTGTGACCGGCGAACCGAATGGTCCACACCTCATCGTCGAGCCGGAACTCGTTTCCGGACGGCGGCGGTGCGGCGGTGCAACCTCTGGGCCGCAGGTTGCCGGCTCGCTCTGCGGCCTGGGTCATGCCGACCGCGTCCGCGTCGCGGCGCACGCCGTCGAGCAGGGTGGTCACCGCGGTGTCGTCGGCGGAGCCCGCGCCGGCGGTCATGGCTTCGGCCAGTCCCAACCGTGCCTCGATCGACCACGGTCGCGCCTGCAGCCGCTCGGCGGCCCGCCAGGCCGCGGTGAACCCACTGATCGCGTCGTCCCATCGTTGCTGGGCGGCGTCGAGTACCGCGAGCCAGTACACCATCGGGCCGTCCACCGTCGCCCCCGCGGTGACCGCCCACTGCCCGCGATACGGCTCGATCGCGGCCCTGGCCTGCTCGCACCACCCCGGATCGCGGGTGGTCGCCGCGGCCTGGGCCCGCGCCCTCAACCACAGCGGCACGAACAGGCCAGGCAGTTCGGGATGGTGGGCCGGGGTGTCGGCGAGCACCCGCCGTGCCTCGTCGAGCCCGCCGCGTGCGGCGGCCGTGCAGGCGGCGACAAGCTCGGGACACGGGTGATCCGCTCGCATGATTCCCGCCAGCACCGTGTCGGCCTCGTCGATGCGGCCCTGGGTCAGCTCCACCGCCCACAGCAGGTGACGCGCCACGCTCGCGCTGTCGGCATAGGGCGGGTCGAGGGCGCCGAGTTCGGCGATGAGCGCGCGTGCCTCGGCGAAGTCGCCCCGCAGGGTGGCGAAGGTCGTCCGGCTCCAGCACGTTTCGAAGCGCAGAGGGGAAGGCTCCGGGCTCGTGGCCAGTGTCGCGAAGGCGTCGAACTCGGCGAGGCACTGCGGATCGTCGAGTTCGAGCAGGGCGGTCATCCGTAGCCTTGTCGCCCGGAAGTCCAGTTCGCGATCGGCGGTGCGCAGCGCGATCTCGCTCAGGTCGTCCGTGATCGCGAGCCGTTCCCGCGCGGTGCCCGGTCCCAGGATGGTGTCGTGGCGGCTGAGCAGGCTCAGCTGGAGTGCCGTGTCGTCGTTGTCGCGCCGGGCCATCGTCGCGGCGCGTGCGCTGATCTCCGCCGCCGCGCGGTCGAAGGACATCGCGGGACCGGCGGCTGCGCGGACGAGCCGTCGATGCGCCTCGTCGACGACGCCGGTGGTGAACCGTTCCCTTCTGGTGGGATGGCTCAGCCCGTACAAGGTGAGCGCGGTGCGCGCCAGCAGGTCGTCGTCCTGGAGTTCGCGGGCGAGCGCGACGACCGTGGCGAAGGTGTGCCGCCCGTCAGCCTGCCGGCGGGCGTAGTGCTGGGCCTTGCCGAGGTCGAGGTGGACGAGCGCGTGTCGGCGCCGCTGGCCGGTGGGCAGGAGCTGCAGCGCTCGCCGGAGATACCCGGCCGCGGCGGGCCTGCCCATCGTCGCGCGGGCGGCCGTCAGCAGGTAGTCCACGCCGGTCTCGTCCAGCGAGTCGTACAGCAGCTCGCGAACGAAGCCGTGCACGAAGACGAACCGGTTGGCTTCGCGCGGCGCCAGGAGCCGCAGCGCCACGGCGTGGTCGAGCAGCCGGCCGGCCCGCTCGCCGGACACCGCCAGCGTGGCCACCAGCAGTCGCCGGTCGAACTCCCTGCCGAGGACGGCGGCCGCGGTGAGCAGTTCCAGCACCTCGGGTGGAACCCGGGAAAGCCGGTGCGACAGCGCGGCACGCACGGCGGGCGTGATGTGCGGGTCGGACGGTGCCGCCCGCGCCGTCTGCACCACGAAGAACGGGTTACCGCCGGTGCGGCGATGCAGCCGCGCGGCGGCCTCCGGCGACGGCCGCGTGCCGGTCGCACGTGCCATGAGGATGGCGACTTCGGCCGGTTCGTGACCGGTCAGGGTCAGCGCGGTCGCCTGTTCCCGCACGGACAGCAAGCCCGCTCGCAACGGATGCTGGGCTGACTCGACCTCGACATCCCGGTAGGTGCCCAGCACCAGCAGGGGTTCGCGCCCGGCGTGCCGGGAGATGAACTCCAGCAACCTGATCGACGCTGGGTCGGCCCGGTGCAGATCTTCCAGCACGAGCACGAGGGGACGCTCCCGGCCGGCGGCCACCAGCACGCTCATGACAGCGTCGTACAGCCGGAATCCGTGCTCGCCGTCCAACGCAGGCGAGTGCGGCGTCAGCTCGCGCAACACCTGCGTCCAGGGCCAGTGGTCCGGGGCGCCCTCGCCGTCCCAGCAGGCGCCGCCGAGCACCCGGGCGCCCGCGTGCTCGGCGCCCGTAGCGACCGCGTTGATCAGCGTCGTCTTGCCGATCCCGGCCTCACCCGCGACGAGCGCCACGCCACCACGGCCGGCGAGGCACCGGTCGACCTCCTCGCGCAGCAGGCGAAGCGGATGCTCCCTGCCGATCAGCACAGCCGGTCCCACGACGGCGATTGCCGTTCATCGGCCCCGCGTGGCCGGTCGTGGCGGGTGCCAGATCGGAACTGGCGCCGAGAGGGTGCAGCGTCCACGAGAGAAGAGGAGTACCCGGTGCAGCCAGTCACCTCGGAGCCGGGCAGGAGCCGCTCGGGCTTTCGTCTTGTGCTCGGCCTGTTCGCGCTCGGCCTGACCATGGTCACCGCGTGCGGCGACGACAGCACCGCGCAGGACAGCAGAGCCGACGACGAGACCGCGCTCGCGAAACTCGACGAACGACAGGCCGAAGCGTGGGCGAAGGGAGACGGCACGGCATGGGCCGCCACCTTCACCGAGGACGCCGATTTCGTCGACTGGATGGGAGGTCACCTCCACGGAAGGGCGACGATCGCGGAAAGTTTCCAGCAGGGATTCGACACGTTCATGAAGGGAACACGCTGGTCCACACCGGAGAAGCGGACCGTCCGGTTCGTCACGCCGGACGTCGCCCTGATCATCACCAGCGGCATGTGCGTGCTTCAGCCCGATGCGCGGCAGTGCCGTGCCGAGGACCTGTCCATCCAGACCAGGGTAGCGGTCAAACGTGCCGGGAACTGGCTGTGCACGTCGTTCCACAACAGCCGGATCAGGACCGGCGGCGGCCCCGGCTCGTAGTGGGCGACTTCGTCCAGAGTGGACAGTTCGGCGTACATGCCTGCTCCGTGTTCGGCGGGAAGATGGACATATGAACGAAGAACTGGTGCTTAGGCGTACCAGGAGGAGTGCGATATTATCGGGTTCGCTACAGGTGTAGCAACCTTGCGGGAGGTGGGTCCGAATGACCTCGATTGCGGGAGCGACCGGCGACGTCTACTCGGTGCCGCGGTCGCGTGACCACACGGTGCGGTACCGACCGGCGGAGTTCCTGCTGGCGCTGTATCGCATGTTCGGTCCGGTGGTACCGGTCGGCCGGGGCCGGCGGGGCTACACCTACCTGCTCGGACCCGACGCGAACCAGTTCGTGCTCGCCAACTCGGACCTGTTCCGCTGGCGTGACGCCTTCGACTGGTTGATCCCGGTCGACGGCGCCACGTCGATGCTGCTCAGCGACGGAGCCGAACACCGGCAGCGACGCCGGCTGGCCCAGCCCGCCATGCATCACCGGCAGATCGCCGCCTACCTCGACACCATGGCGGACAACGCGGACGCGATGATCGAGTCCTGGCGTCCCGGCCAGGTCGTCGATGTCTATCAGGACATGCGCACGGCGATCCGGCGCACCACGCTGCACACCCTGTTCGGTCCGCGCCTCGCCGCCGACGCGGAGTTCTTCGGCACGCAGCTGCAACGGTTGCTGGATCTGTGTGACGGGCTGCCGCAGACGGTGGCCGGCAAGCAACGGCTGCGCACCCCGCAGTGGCGGCGGGCCATGGCGGCCCGGTCTCGGGTGGACGAACGGATCTACACCGAGATCCGCCGGGTGCGGCAAGAATCAGACACGACCGCGGCCAACGCGCTGACCGCGTTGGTGCACGGACGGGACGAGGACGGTGAGAGGCTGTCCGACCAGGAGGTCCGCGACCAGGTGGTGACGCTGATCGTGGCCGGGTACGAGACCACGAGCGCCACGCTGGGCTGGGCGGTCTACGCCATGCTCAGCACCCCCGGCGTGTGGGACACCGCGCGCCGGGAAGTGCGCGAGGTGCTCGGCGGGCGGCGTCCGGCGCCCGAGGACCTGAAACGGCTTACCTACCTGGGCAGCGTGGTGCAGGAAACCCTCCGGTTGTACCCGGCCGTCACCGTGGTCGGCCGGAAGGTCGATCAGGACTTCGAGTACCGCGGACGGCGGATCCGCGCGGGCGCCTCGGTCGTCATCAGCCCGTACGTCACCCACCGCCTACCCGAGCTGTGGCCGGACCCGCTGCGGTTCCAGCCGGAGCGCTGGCAACCAGGCAACCCGGACTACCGCAAGCCCGCGCCGCACCACTTCCTCCCCTTCGGCGGCGGGCCGCACCGCTGCATCGGCGCGACGATGGCCACCACCGAGCTGACCGTCATGCTCGCTCGCCTGCTCGCTCGAACCTCGCTCACGCTGCCCGCCCAGCGTCTTCGTGCCGCAAGCATGATCTCGATGCGACCACGCCGCGGCCTGCGTGCCGAAGTGTCCGCGCCATCCCAGATGTAGCACGATCCCGGCATGAGCCCAGCCAAGCCCGGACCGCGGGACACCCCCCGCAAACAGCGCGCCGCGGACGCGGCGATCGAGGTGATCGCCACCGAGGGACTGCGGGGGCTGACCCACCGCGCGGTCGATGCCAAATCCGGCCTGCCCCCGGGCAGCACGAGCAGCTGCTTCCGCACCCGCCTCGCCCTGCTCCGCGCCGTGCTGGACCGCATCCTGGAACTCGACCAGGAAATGCTGGCCGCGATCCCGGTCACCGGATGGCGCGTCGACACCGCACAACAGCGCGCCAAGATCGTCGACCTGTTCACCGATCTGCTGGAATACTGGCTCGGCCCGGCACGCCACCGCACCCTCGCCCGGCTCGAGCTCTATCTCGACGCCGCCCGACGCGCCGAACTCGGACCGGAGCTGGCCGCGGCCAATCGGCTGCTCCTCGACCGCGCCGCGACCGGCATGCGAGCCGCCGGGATCCGCGCGCCGCGGGAAGCCGCTCGCATATTCGTCGCCCAACTCGACGGACTCCTCTACGACGCGCTCGCCCGCCCCTTCCTCAACGGCGACGACCGGAAGAAGCTGCGGCACGCCGTCCGCGTGATCGTCACCGGACACATCGCCGCGCATTAGCGTCGAAGTGCTGGAGGTGGCCGACGGCCCGCGGTCAGCGCACGACGGAACTGGTTGATGGTCGACCAGGACGTCGATGCATTCGTGCAGACCGGAGCGCGGGCAGCACGAGCCACGTAGGCGATCTTTACAATACAGATCTGTACTGTATTGTAACTAGTGTGGGTACCAATGATCGCGCTCCCGGCCGCCCGAGGAGCAGGGAAGCCGACGCCGCCATCCTGGACGCCGCGCTGGAACTCTTGATCGAGCGCGGCGCGGAGGCGGTCAGTATCGAGCAGGTGGCCCGGCGCGCCGGTGTCACCCGGGCGACCGTGTACCGGCGCTTTCCGGACAAGACCCGGCTGCTGATCGCCGCGGTCGAGGCCGCATATGGAGATCCTCCGCAAACGCCGGAAATCCGCGACGTCGAGCATTTGCTGGCGGGCTGGGCCTACGTCCTCGCCAATCCGCGCCAACGCCGTCTCTTGCGGCGCCTCTACGGCGCGATCGAGGACAATCCCGAGCTCGCCCGCGCCTACCACGACCGATTCGGCCGGCATCGCGACCAGGCCCGCCGAGACGTGCTCGAACGCGCCCGCGCCCGCGGGCAGCTGCCCGCGGACACCGACCTGGACGTTCTGCTGGACCTGCTCACCGGCGCGGTCTGGCAGCACCTGGCCGTCCGGCCGGACACCAGCACGACCGACGACGTCGAGCAGTTCCTGCGTGCCGTGCTCCACCAGGCCGGATACCGGCCCACTGCGCATCAGCAGCACACCGCCGACGACAACCAATAGCCCGGCCAGACCGGGAGAAAAGGAGCAACAGCGTGTCAACCGCCAGCGTCGAAGCGCAGCAGCGCACCCGGGCCTTCGCCCGCGTCATCGGCCCCTACGTCGCGACCTTCACCATCGTCTACACGATCCGCCTGCCCGCCCTGCAAGGGCTCATCAACGACCTGTTCGCCCAGCCCGTCCTGGTGTGGCTGCTCGGCGCCCTCATGCTCGGCGCGGGGCTGGTCATCATCGGCGGACACCGCAGCTGGCGCGGCCCGCTCGCGGTCACCGTGTCGCTGTTCGGCTGGTTCGTCGCCTTGCGCGGATTCCTCCTGATCGCCACTCCCACGACGATCCAGTCGGGCGTCGACGCCACCATGCTCTCGCCCACCGCGACGCTCGTGGCCCGCTTCTTCTTCGGCGCCCTGGGCTTGCTCGGCCTGCTGCTGACCTACGCCGGCTGGTTCACCAAACCGGCCACCCCGCAACCATCAGCACCCACAACCACATGAACGCCGTTGCCGCCCGACTGGCAACCCACCCGGGTGACCCAGCCGCAGGCCTCGTGATCACGCGATTACCGCAGGTCAGAGCCGCACCAGGGTTGCCAATATGATCGAACAGGTGTTCTACTGAAGGTACTGGTGCTGCCGCTCGGCGGGGAAGGTCGAGGCGGCACAGCGCGGTCGAGGGGCGTCATAGTGCACCCGTCCCCGACCGGCCCCAGCCCATTCCACACCACCACAGATTCTCGACAAACGAGCCCAACATTCACACCACGTGGCCACACCGGTAACCGCACCACTAAAGCACACCAAATCTATCCCATACACAACACCATCACACTCATAACCAAAAACAACACTCGATCACAGGCCCCCACAAAATGAAATAAAAAGCCCTTGACCGCCGAGAAGCACACAACCAACCGGCCCCCACGTCGAACCAGCCCCCACGGACAACCCGCCACGCCGTCAACCGCACCAGCACCGACCCAATCCGCACACGGCGCACTCAGACCGCGACTTCCCGCCACCTCCGAACACAGACTCGCCTCCGCCTGCCCCACACCGGACACGCACGACCCACTCGCACAACACAACAAGCCTGAACTCGACCGCACAGCTCCCAGCACACCACCCCACTGCGGAATAACCCCGCAACCAGAGAAGCCCACCCACCCAGTAAGCACCGCCCCGAAGAAACCTCGACACAACCACCCGGCCGCGCGAACCGCCTGGAGCAGTTTTCGTGACCCCATATCAAACGGGGTCACGCCGTGCTCCAGACTTGCTCCAGTTACTGAACGACAACCGAAGCGAAGTCCACAATGGACCGATATTCGATACGCCTAAAAACAACGCCCGACCTGCGGGTTCCACAGTGTCGGGCGATCATGCAAACGGTGGAGCTAAGGGGACTCGAACCCCTGACCCCCTCACTGCCAGTGACGGTAAATGGCTCCGGGGGACCTTCACAGTCCGATCTGTGTGGTCGGAACATTTAGAGAGTTCCACCTCAACGCCTCCAACCCGCTCCATTCCACACGTTCTGTGAGACGCGTGTGAGACGCGCGGCCGGTGCCGCGCCGTCTCGCTCGGCCGGTCTCGTGCGACGCGTGTGAGACGGAGCCCCGGGACTGGAGGCCCTGAATGCTACAAGAAGTAACCGGCCACTCGCGCGTCGTCGCCGTGCCGTTGAAGCACGCGCCGAAGCGGATCCGGCCGCCGTTCGACACCGATCCGGGCGATCGAAGCGATCACCGCCGGGCCGGCGAGTCCCTGGAGCAGTGGCGAGCGCGGCGGCACGCCGACCGGGTGCGCGCGTTGCAGGAACCGCTCGATGGTGTCGAGCTGGGCGCGTACGACCGCCGCGTGATCGAGTGGCTCGCGCAGTGGGACACCGCGGTCGTGGGCGCGGTGGCGAGCTTGCTCTACCGGGTCCGTGAGGCCGGTGAGCGGCCATGACCACCATGACGGCCAGGCACTGCCGCTGGCTTCTCGCAGGACTCCTGAACGGCGGGTGCAGCCCGGGCCGAGGCCGGGATGCGTTCCCCTGCCTCGGTGCGGCGTCCGCTGTTGCTGTGCGGGGTGTGTCGTGAGTATCGAGGCGATCGACTGGGCGCTGAACCGGGCACCCATACCGCGTGATCAGCGCAACGCCTCGACGTTGGCGATCGTGCTGGTCGGGCTGGCCAACCACGCCGGCCCGGATGGGCGCAACGCTTTCCCTGCCCTGTCCACGCTGTCCCGCTACACCCGGCTGGCGCGTCGCTCGGTGCAGAACACGCTGGCCGAACTGGCCGAACTGGGCCTGATCCGGCCCGCGGATCCGGAGATCGTGGCCGCGCACGTG
The DNA here is from genome assembly GCF_009765355.1 of Amycolatopsis anabasis. Lineage (GTDB taxonomy): Bacteria > Actinomycetota > Actinomycetes > Mycobacteriales > Pseudonocardiaceae > Amycolatopsis > Amycolatopsis anabasis. The sequence continues at coordinate 13,701 of NZ_VTHK01000074.1, forward strand.
CGGCGGGCGGACCGGCGGCCGAACGGCTGGGACCTGGCGCTGGAACGGTCCGAGCACGGCGATGATCAAGTTATCCACAGCCCTGGCGATGTTGTCCACAGCCCTGGCGTCGGGGTGCAGGGTCTGCACCCCGACCAGGGCGACGGGGTGCAGAGTGGACCGAACGGGGTGCAGACAGCGACGTCACGGGGTGCAGGGTCTGCACCCGAACCATCCCTTAACCGTCCTGGAACCGTCCTGCCGCCGCTGTGCGGCGACTGCGACGGCCGCGAACTCGAGGGTGTCGCGTCCCGGGTGATCTGGCTCGACGAGGCCAAGACGAGCTGGGTGCACTGCCCGCGGTGCAACCCGCACTCCCCGCAGTTCCGTTCGCCCGACGCCGGTCCGCCCGCGAGTTCTTCCGCCACGTCCAACGTCACGGCGCGGCCGCGGTCGGGGCGTCCTCGCGATGGGCAGGGCGGCCGTCCCCGGGCGGCACCCCGCTCGCCGGATCGTGGGTCGGCGCCGTCGTGAATCCCGCTCGCCCGGATCGCGGGTCCGGGCGCGGCACGAAAGGGAATGAGGGTTTCCCCTTTTCGCCACCGGGACTCGCACGGGACTTGAGAAATTGCCCTGTTTCCGTACAGGCATCTCGCGAAACTTCACTCAGGACGAAGGAGCTGAGAGTGAAATCAGCAGCAATGCGCGAACGAGAACTTGCGCTGCTCGAGCTAATTGAAAAACTTCGCCTCGAAGGCGCCAGCAAACTCGCCGGTAAAATCATCGCGATCGTCAGTGCGAAAGGGTCACAAGGGAAGACGCTTCTGGCCAAAGAGCTGGGATGGATCCTCGATCTGATTGTCGCTGATCTGGATTGGGCTGGGGGTTGTGTCAGTCGCCTGCTGGGCTGCATCGCCGCCCAGCTCACCTCCGACCGGCTGATTGAGGCAATCTTCGATCCCAAGGGCCGTGCCCCTCGCCTACATCGCAGCAGGGGGCGACCGGATCTGGTGCTCGGCAGCGACGCGCTGGAGGAGAACCAGCCACCCCCGGACCGCATGACCGAGCTGCTGCTGTCCTGGACCCGCCAGTGGCAACAGAAGAGGCCGCAGGGGGTGCTGGTGGACACCCACCCCAGCAGTTCCGCCGCGCTCGGCGCGGCCCAAGCCGCCGACCTGGTGCTCATGCCCGTCATGTTCGGCACCGGCGAACTCGACGCGCTGGAGACCGCGCTGGACAAGCTCCGGGATTTCCCGCTGCTGCTGGTGCCCAACGCGACCCCGCGCAAGCTCGAGCACCTGCCCGGCTACGAGAGCAAGCGCCTGCTGGCCCTGGCCCAGCACTACGACGTGCCCATCTCGCAAGCCTTCATCCGTCACCAGTCCTGGCTGCCCCACCGGCAGCTGCGCACCGTGATCGCCGCCTCCCCCAGCTTCGGCGCCAAAACCGCCGACCTCACCGACGACACCACCGCACTCGCACAGGAGGTCATCCGCTATGCAGCCTGACAACCACACCCCCAGTTCCCTGTCCGCGCTCGAAGCCGCGGCCGACAAGGTCAACCGGCCCAAGCAGCCGCACAAGCCCAAGCCCCGCAAGCCCAAGACCGCCGGCGTGGCCGACCTCGCCCTCGCCACTCCCCCAGCCCCCGAAACCACCACCGGCGAGCATGAGCCCACCGTGGGCGCGCGGGTCGACACCGGCGGCGCTACCGGCGGCAGGGGTGCGCAAGCACACGAGGACGGGGGAAACGGTGCCATCGCCCCGACTCCCATCACTGCGGAGAAACCTCTGGCGAACGCCCGGCGGAACACCCCTGGAAACGGCGCTGAAACGTCCGCCACGCCACCCTCGGCGCCACGCGAAGGTGTTGACCCCAGCGAGCGCGAGAACGCGGCAGCGGGCGAACCAGGGACCGTCCATGCGGACACTGAACTCACGGAGGACGCCTCGGTCTTGGCGGGCGCGGCGGAGTCCACTCGCGACACCGCGGCCGCGACGTCGGATCCCGCACCCGCCGACGGACAGGACAACAGCGGCGCCGGCGAACCTGACACCAGCGGGGCCAGGACGGACGCTGCTGCATCAAAGGATTCGGCCGGTGCTGGTGGCCAGAAGGCGAGCGGCTCCGAGGTCGTGGCCGCGCAACCACTCACCGGCCGCGGGCTGGTTCCCCTGGAGATGCGCAACGCGCCGGAAACACCCACCATGCCCGACTCCATCCGCAAAAGCATCCGCGAGGGCATCCTCACCGCCATCCGCGGTGTCAACGCGGCACACGAGACGCTGACCAAACGGCAGCGGGCGCTCGTGACCGCGCTCGTCGAGGCCCGCGAAATGCGATTCCCGCGCTCGGAAGTGGAACGGATCCGCGGAGAGGCAGTCAGCGTCGGGTTCACCGCCACCGAGTTGGACCACCTCCTCGAAGCCACCGGCTGGGACAAGCTCACCTGATGCTCGCCCGTCGCGCGGGCGCCCGCGTAGGCGCCCGCGCGACGTAGCGCGCGTGGCGTGCGCGCGCGATACACGCCCAACGCCCCACACGTCAACCCCATGAGGCCAGCGAAGAGACCACCGCTCCCAGGCGCCGCCCAGGTGCACTCACTCCTGGATCGATGCCCCCACGCCACCGGAGCAGTGGAGGTGCGCACAGCGTGGCGCTCACTCGAATGTCCACACAGGAGCGAACTCGTGCTCGTACTCCGTACCGGCGGCCATGACGGCTACATCCGGGCTGTCGTGGCCGCATTGCGCCGACGCGGGATCACCGTCGACGCGGTCACCGTCGGACTGGATTCCGCCAGCAGGATCCGCCGTGCGGCCATGACCGTCGCGCTCGCCGACCCGCTCACCCTCGCCTGGGCGGAAGCGGACTGGGTCCGGTTGCGCTGGGACGAGCGAGCAGGCTGGTACTGGCAAGTGCGCTACCCCGAAGACCCGCACCCGCGCGGCCCGGTCTACTTCGGACACACCCAGATACCCCGCCCGGGGCCGGTAGCCAACTGGGTGCTCATCAGCCTGGCCTACCCCGGAATCGGGACTGATGTCCAATCCTCGGGTTGGACCACACGTCCGAAAACCCGGGGGAGCGGGCCTGTTCAGGCGATAGCTGGTTCGCACGGGCCAGGGGAGGCTCTCACTGGCAACGTCATCCAACAGCCGACGGAGGTGGCAATCTCGTTTGAGCAGGGGGACACGGTGGGCGCGGCAGCTCCGGCCGCGCAAGCCGGACAACCGATAACCCGTGGATCTGCGCTAGTTGTACCCGATTCCGCGCGGCGCCTTCGGTTGACACGTAGCGGTCAACAGGCAGGAGGCACGCCGACGGCGCGGCCTCCAGGGCACAACCAGAGAGGGCGCGCAAGGCGGTGAGGGAACTGGAGCAACCCTGTGGTTCCGGTTGGCTAGGCAGACCGCCGCGAAACGGGCTAGGGCGCGGGGTGCACGGTGTGCACCCCGCCCCTTCCAACATCGTTCGTGCGTGAGCATGCGCTGCATATCCCTGGGCAGCCGCGACCAGCACCGCAAGCGCATGTAGACGCGGTGCCAACGGATCGCGCGCCTTGGATCGCGTTCAATCGCGAGCACCCACGGGGTGCAGAGCATGCACCCCGCCCGCACGCCCGCCGCTCCTAGTCATAGCAGCCCCAGCCTCAAGGGAGTCTTGTACTGTACGAGGCCCTTGTAACAACAAATGCGCCCGCCAGGATCCCGTGATCACCTGGCGGGCGCAGTGAGAAATCCGAACGTCGAGAACGACGCTCTTGACCGGTGGGCTACTTCTTGCCGTTCTTGTGGTACGCCTCGACCACCTCAGCCGGGATCCGGCCGCGATCAGACACCCCGTACCCATTTTTCCGCGCCCAGGCCCGGATCGCCTGATTCTGCTCGCGATCCACCTTGGCCGTCGGCGCGGCCGCGGCTTTCGGCGTCACCGACGCGGAGGCACGGCGTTTGCGGCCGCCAGCGCGGCGAGCGTGCTCCACGAACTGCGCAAGCGAGTCACGAAGCTCCTCAGCGTTCTCCGCCGACAGATCGATCTGATAGCTCACACCGTCAAGCCCGAACTCAACAGTCTCGTCGGCTTCGCTTCCGTCGAGATCATCGACAAGACTGACCAGCACCTGCTGCGCCATGGTGATTCTCCTTAGCTTTGTTCCACAGTAGGCCGCCGCCGAACCTAGACACTTACCTGGTCCCAGCTCGACATCCAGGACAACAAATTATCACGACGACTATCCAGCCATGCACACAACTCAAATCCATTCCGGTCCACAGTTGCCAATCGTGCTTCTGATACAGCAAGATTGCAGACAGAGAGGGACGTCCACCGCGACCGGAAGCGGAACCCTCATCTGGCCACCGATGTAGACGGTCACCCCGCGGCTACGGACGTGTTCTGTCGGGAATCGCAACCAGAACGACACCGGTTGCGCCAGTCGCCGGGAGATGACCGCCTGAAGTGACAGCGCGCCTACTTCCTCGGGAAGGGAGCAAGTGGTGAGCAACCGGACACGCACCTGCCACACCAGGATGACCACCCACCACATTCGTACCCAACTACACGAACTGTCCTTCCTCAAAGGCCTCTCCGGCTCGGAGCGCGCCGCCCTGCTGACCACCATCCTCAACCTGTGCGACCAAGCCGCCGCCGGCGAACTCAGCGAAATCGCCACCCCGTGGGAAAACATCGCTGAACTGATCGGCACCAGAGACACCCAAGTCGCGGGCACCTACCTCCAAGCCACCCACGACGCCATCGCTCGCGCCCAGGTCCTCGCCCACCTTCCCGCGATCCGGGCACTCGTCATCCGACAACGAGAACTGCTCGTGGCACCCCAGGACGTCGCCGTCGCGGCCATCAGCGACATGGACGAAATCGTCCTGCCCCTACGCGCCATCGGCGCCCCTGCCGCACGCGCGGCCCACGCCTGGAGTCACATCCTCAGCAACCCCATCCTCGAACTCGCTTCAACCGACGACGGCACGCAATGGCTGGCCACCGTGTCCGGCACCCACACCCAGTGCGCGATCGCCGTGACCGCAGAACTGGGTCACGCCACCCAGGCCATTCAGGCCGTCGCCGACCCGAACGACGCCAACCTGCTCGACACCGACGACCTCCCCGCACTCGCCACAGCGCTAGACCACCGAGCAGGACTTGTCACGCCCCCGGGGTGTCCAGCCGACCGCGTCGGCAGCCGTTGACGCGTTCCTTAGTAAGGCTTCAACACAGGCCAAGGAGGACTCGTGATCACCGCAGAGTCATTCCCAACACCTGACCTCGCGCAGCGCACGCTGGATTCGGCCGCGCTGGCAGCGGCTCGTGCGTTCGCCGCCGAGCAGACGACCGTGGCGGAGATGGTCCGGCGTCGGATCTGTGACCAGCTTGCTGATGTCCGTTCGGTTCGGGTGCGTACGGCGGTCCTGCAGTCGGCGTATGTGGACGTGACCCCACTGGCGGTGGTCGCTGGCCACGTGCGGCTGGGGACGCCCGGGAGATCGGCGGCCGCCCGCCGCCGACCGATTCCGGGTGCCCATTGACGTGGGCGGCCCGAACCTGGACCGCCTCGGGTATGTCGGCCGAGTCCGCGCTGGCGCGCGCTGGGATCCCGCCACCCGCACCTACCAAGGTGGCCAGTCCACACCCGCCCACGAGCCCTGCCCGGTGGGCAGACGATCATCGGCAACCGCCTCGTGCGCGGCGCCGCCGCTCGCCGCCTGGCCGCTGTCCTGGCCGAGCGGCTGGCCGCCAGCGGCCGGGACTCAGCCGTGGAAACCGGCCTCGATCCGATCTACGCCGTGACAGCTTCGGCCACGGCCCGGTGGCGATGCCACCGAGCCGCTCTGCACAGCCTGGCCGCCGCCCAGCCACTCAACGCGGGCTCCTCACCTGCTCCGGATAGAACATCCGCGTCGAAGGTCTTCTGGTTCCGGTCGAGCCATGCCCGCGAGGTCGCGCCTTCGGCGAACCGCTTGCGCGCCGTTGCCTCGATCGCGACATCCCGCAGTTCCTGGCCAGCCGAGTGGATATCGGTTAGGACGTCGACTCGGCGGGGCGGGTGGCCCGGGCAAGGTCGAGATCGCCTGCCGCAGCGGCGAGTTGTCCCAGTGCCAAGGTGCTCCCGCTGGTCGCGTTGGCCACATACCGGGCGATCTCGGCGACGAGCGTCATCGCGGGCGTCGCCGGGTTCGCGAAGCGTGCTCCCGCTGAACGGACCTTGGCCATCTCCCGCTCGGCGTCCGTGGCGATCTCCTCGGTGAACCTGGCGCACATCGTGATCAGGTACCGGTCCGCACTCTGTGGTGCGGCGGCCGCGGCGGTGAGCAGTTGAGCGGTTGGCAGCTTCCGCAAGCCGCGCTGACTGATCTCCTCCATCAGTCCCCGGACGCTGGTGGGCTCACCGTCGACGTTGGTGGAGAACTCGCCGCACGCGGCCACCATCGCGGCGAACCCTTCCAGCAACGCGTCGACCACCGGTCGGGGAAGCCCACCCGGCGAGGCCGCGCGGGTGCGCAGCGCTTCGACCAGCTCAGCGGACGCCGCACCGGGGGCAGATTCGGTCGTGGTCTCGGGCATGGCTCATATTCTCCCATCATGTAAGAGGAACGGGAAATACTGTCATGGCGTTTACGCCGCAGGAAAACGGAAACCGAGGCGCGCCTGAGTCGTTGACTCCTGCTCCCCTGTTCACTCATGGAACATCAGCGAGTCGAAAAGGGGGCTAGCCACTAATTTAGAGAGATGAGTTCACGGTGGCTAGCCATCAGGAAAGGTTTCTGTGACTGTTGCGCATTTGCACCGGGGTCCGGTAGCTCACCGTCCGACCACCACCCTACTTCGCGGCCCTGAGACGCCGAATCCGATGCGTTGCTCGCGCACCGGGACAAGCACCGGCCCCTCCTGCGAAGCTCCGGAGCTGACGGCAGCACCCGCAGCAGCTGCACAGGATCGACCCGCACCGCGTCCATCTGACGGTTCCGCCGGCGCCGTCCAGAACACGCAGAGGACCGCACCGGCAGGAGCTGTCGGTGTGCATGTCACCGCGCGGCGGGTCAACCGCCAGGTCATGAGCGTGATCGTCCGCGGGGACAACGGTGGTGTGTTACCGGACGGGGTGGCGCGTGCTGCGGTGCCGCCTTGGTTGGCGGGAGGATGCCGATCGTGGACGCGGTCGCTCGGCGCGAGGTCGGAGTCCAACGGATTCCGGTGACCGATGGGTTCTGCCGGCGGCGCGGACTTCCCGCGGTCAGCGGAGAGCTGCCCGCACGGCGACACCGAGTGCGGCTGCTGTGCACTTTCCTCCGCCCCTGACAACGGCCAAGCAAGAAGATCATGTCCGGTCACACCCCGCCACGACGGTGTTCGGCATGGCGTCGGCGTGGAATACTCCAGCACGTGACTCCGGCGACACGGCGCATGCTCGGCGACCTCGGCGACAAACCACTCGGCGAGATCACTACGGCGGACATCGACGCTCTGATGAAGCCCCACCAGCCCACTGCCGCAGACATCGACCGGTTCGTCGACCGTGTTGACCGAGCGACCGCGAAGCGGGCCGCAGCAGGCGATTCCATGGCCGTAGACGACCTTCTCGACATGCGACTCGCGCTGACCCAGGCCAAGAGACGACGCCGTACGACACCATCATGATCCATCCGCACCACGTCAGCGTCAGCGACCTCGTCAGCGAAGCGGCCGCGGCGTTCGGTCATCGTGGACCCGTGTCACCCACGCGGTGCAACGCTCGGTCGACCTCACCCGAGGGACGAACTCTACGGCGACCTGGAACCGCCGGGTACCGATCACCGTCGACGAGGAGCTGCGCTGGCCCCACAGACGTGATCGATCTGCTCGTCCACGCCGCCGCCTGGCAGGTCCGCATCCACCCCCCGGAAGCCTCCCGCCCGATCCCTTAGCGTCCGCGTCACCGTTGGGTCTGAGCACGGTGCTCCCGGTTCGGCGAGAAACTCGTCGAACCACTGACCAGTCGTCTTCGTGACCGATCTTGCAGTTCGCCGGGGGCGCCGCGAAATTTCAGCATCACACGCGCGGCTCGTGGCCGGCACAGCGGAATCGACTACACCACTGGGGAACGCGAGAACCCGAACGTAGAACAGGGCGAGCAGGGTGCCCGACGCTGCTGATCCGCTGCCGTGGCAGCTCGCGGCGGCACGCCTGTCCTACCGGCTGGCATTCGGCCCGACCGATACGCGGGAGTTCCGGCCGGGTGAGTTGTTCGGGCCCGATACTCCGGACGCGCTCGGCGTGAGAGATCGGGTTCCCGGCGATTGGGGGAAGACCGACTGCCCGGACGAGACCGACCCGGCCGTGTCCGAGCAGGACTGGATCGCGCACTTTCTGACGCTGGCGTTGAACGAGGCCGTCCACGAGGTGCTGGAGTGGTTCCAGGTCGACGGCGTGCGGTATCTGAATCCCCACGGTGGCCACGAGGCGGCGATCGTCAAGCACGTCGACAGGTTGGCCGAGCAGCTGGCGCTACTGGCCGAGACCGACGAACAGAACCGACACTGACCTCGCTCCGACCGACGGCCGACCAGGACTCGATCAGCCGAACAAGCCGAGACCGGGCTGATCTACGAACGTCCCCCTTAACCGGATCGAACGTACCCAAGTGGCACTTCACGCCCGGCGCTAACGAGAAAAAGGGCAGACCTCCCCTTACCCCAAGGGGTGTACCCGTTGTAGGGCCAGAAGCAACCGGTCCGGCCCAAGCCCAGCACACCAGGAGGTCGACCACATGCTCGTCCACGATCCACACGCAACCGCCGTGCCTCCCATGACCCGCGGCGCCGCCCGTCACGTCACCAACCCGGCCGCGTGCGCGGCCGTCGCGGCCGCGTACCACCATCCGACGGCCGTGACGGCGATTCCACATGCGCCTCACCTCGAACAACGGTGCCGCAACGGTTGCGTCCTGATCGTGTTCCGGGACACCGCCGTGGTGGCCACGGTGCTCCTGACCACCCCCGAAACCACCACTCCAGCCCCTACGCACTCGACCGGACCGAACACACCGCCCCGGCCTCGCCGGCGGGGTCGCCGGGGCGGTCAAGGCAACCGGTGGCCTACCACGTGGGACGAACTCCGTGCCCGACTCGCTCAGCGGGGTTGCGCGGTGGAGCGTCGGAGGGACCGGTGGCGCGTCACCCTGCCGGACGGCAGCCACTACTTCCTGCCCTGCCGCACCTCGGACTGGCGGGCACTCGCCAACGCCGCAGCCACTCTCCGGACGCGAGGAGTCGACGTGCGCGCTGACATGGGAAATACGAAGAAGCGCGGCCGGTAGTCAACTCGGCCAGGCTGACCAGCTTGCGGACCGCCGCTCGCAGGCTGTTCGACAACCCGGCCGAATCCCGGCACCGCCAATACGAATAGGCGCAATGGTCCCGCTCGGTGACGTCGTGCCCACGCCTTCCGAACGGACACCCGTCTGCGGAGGTGCCTGCGTTGGTGGGGTTGTGCGAGCGAACCGGCGAAATCGTCGGTCCAAGCCGGTACGGTCACAGAGGATAAGTGCACCGGAACGCATTGTGCAGCCCCTGTCGTAGTGGCGGCGGGGCTGGGCGGGTTTCGGGGCCAAGGGGTTCGGCACCGGGGAGGGAGCTGTCCGATGGATCCCAATCAGCAGCAGGAACAGCAAGCCGTCGAGTACGAGCCGCCGCAGATCACCGAGGTGGGCGCGTTCGGTGAGGTAACGAAGGGTCAGTACTCGAAAAACCGTTCGGATGACGGGGACGCGGGCGGCTACTTCCCCGGATGAGCGGCAGGACCACGCCGAACAGTCCCGGGCCGCGCTGGTGGTGCGCGCTGCCGGACGCCGCGGCCGCCGCGCCGGTGGCGGAGGCGCTCGCCGGTGAGGGCGTGGTCGCGGTCCAGCATCGGTCGGGTCGGGCGTGGCTTGTGTGCCACCCGGCCGCCCAGCGTCCACAGGTGCGTGTGCTGGGCACGGTGGCGGTGGCCGTGCCCGCCGCCCCGGTGCAGTGGGAGTGGCCGCAGGCCGCGCTGCGCCGGGCGGTCGACGGGGGCGAGTTCGCGCCGCTGATGGCGGCCACCGGCGGCGCCACGGTGGTGCTCGCCTGCGCCGGGCGGGTGCGCGTGGTCACCGACGCCGCCGGGCTCCACCGGGTGTTCAGCACCCGATGCGGCGAGGTGCCGGTGGTGGCCAGCCACGCCGACGTCCTGCGCCGCCTGGTTGACGCGCCGCTGGACCGGGCCTGGTTGGCGGCGAAGCTGGCCAGCCCGGAAATGCCCAGCCCAGTGCGGGAGACCCGCTCGCCGTTCCTCGGCGTCGCCCCGGTCCCGGCCGGGCACGTCCTGACCGTCGCCGGTGACCGGGTCCGAACCTCGCGGTGGTGGCGGGCACCCGATCCGGTGCGCGGACTCGACGATGGTGCCAGCGAGCTGGCCGCCGCGCTCACCCAAGCAGTGGGAAATCCGGTCGGTGCCGTCGCGCCGGGCCGGGTGAGCGTGCAGCTCTCCGGCGGTCTGGACTCGACCACCCTGGCTTTCCTGGCCCGTGCGGCGGATCCGCTCTTGGTCACCACCGCGGGCTCGTCCCCGGTCGACGACGATCTCGCCTGGGCCCGCCAGGCCGCCGCCGTGCTCGGTGCCGAACACCGCGTGGTCGGCGCGGGCGAAATCCCGCAGTTCTTCAGCGGCCTGGACCGGCCGATCGCGGCTGGGATGGATGAGCCGTGCTCGTTCACCGCGGGCGCCGCCCGGCAACGCCATGTTGCGGCGATCCTCGCCGCGCACAACATCGTGCAGCACGTCAACGGCCAGGGCGGTGACGAGGTGCTGCTCGCGCCGCTGGCCTGGCTGCCCGGTCGCGGCCGAGCGAGCTGGTCGAGGTGGCGGACTGTCCGCGGGCACGCCGCGCTGCACGGAGTGTCGGCCGGGGCGCTGCTGGCCGCGCGGGCACGCCGCCCCGGCTACCCGGTCTGGCTGCGGCGCTGCGCCCTCGTCCTGGGGCAACCGGTGGGCACCGCGGTCGATCTGGTCGGGTGGGAAGCCGCGCCGCTGCTGCCACCGTGGGCCACGCGCGAGGCCGAGCAGGTGGTGGCCGGACTGCTCACCGAGGTCGAGCCGGTGCCGGTGGATCCGGATGCCGGGGTGCACGCGGCGGTGGTGCGGATCCGGGCCTCGGCCTACCGTGCGAAGCTCTACGCGGACGCGATGACTGCGGCCGGGGTGCCGACCGTGATGCCGTTCTTCGACCATGCCGTGGTGTCGGCGTGCCTGGCGGTGCGGCCCGAGTGCCGTACGGATCCGTGGCGGCCGAAACCGTTGCTGCGCCACGCTTTCCGCGACCGGATACCGGCGGAGGTGCTGGCGCGCCGAACCAAAGCGCACTACAACCACGACATCTTCCTGGGATGGAAGGAAAACCGCGAACAGGTATCGACGCTGCTGTCCGGGTCCCGCCTGGTAGAGCTGGGCTTGGTCGACCCGGACCGGCTGCGGGCCGAACTCGCCGGGTTCGGTCCGAGTGGCCTGGCGCCCGGGTTCGTCACCGACCTGATCGCGCTCGAGGTCTGGCTCCGCGACCTGAACCTGGCGCCCGCACTGGCGGGAGGGCGCGCATGCGTTTGATCCGCCGTGACCGGAAACGACCCGCCTCCCTGGTGCTGGCCCGCGGTGTCCGGGTCACGCCCGTTGACGACGGGCACACCGTGCTGGACCCGCGCGGCCGCGTCCTGCACCTCAACCTCAGCGCGGCGGTGATGCTGGACGCGCTACTCGCTGGCGGCACCGACACCGCGGTCGCTGCCGTGCGCGCCCGGTTCGGCGTGCCTGAGGACGTCGCCCGTGCCGACGTCGTCCGGCTGCTGGGCCAACTCGTGGAGTACAAGCTGGTGCGGTGGCGGCGATGAGCACCCCGATCGTGCTGGAAACCCCGGTCGCCCTGTCGGTCGCGGAGCGGGTCCGCGCGCTGGTCGCGGTCGGCGCGGCCCGGCTGGTGCTCACCGCGACGCGGGCTCGCCCGGCCCGTATCGGCGCGATCCTGCGCGTCCTGTACGCGGGTACCCACCCAGACCTGGAAAGTCGGGAATGCGCGTTGCGGGCGCGGGCGAGCGTGGTCACCGTATCGCTGCGGGCCGCCAGTGGCGGGCACGGCTGCCTGCTGCGGTCGGTGGCCACCGTGATCGCCGCCCGGCTGGCCGGGTGCGTGGTGGTGTGGCGGGTCGGCGCCGCCTCACCACCACCGACTTTGCATGCCTGGGTCGAGGCCAGTGGCGAACCGGTCGGCGAACCGGTCGACCCCCGGCTGCTGTACCGGCCACTGATCACCATCGGCCCTGCGAGAGGATCTCGCCCATGACGATCGGCTGGGCACTCTCGCCCGAGTTGACCGACCGGTTGGCCCGCTACGCCGACGACCTGCGCGCGCGGGGCGCGATCCGCACCGACGCGGTCCACGCCGCGTTCGCCACCGTGCCCCGACACCGGTTTCTGCGCACCTTCCACTTCCGCGCCGACCGGTACACCCTCAGCCCCGGCGAAGGCCCGCCCGCCGAGGTGCTGGACATCATCTACGCGAACAACTCGCTGGTCACCCACGACGGCCGCACGCCGGGGCAGCCGATGTCGTCCTCGTCCGGGCCCAGCGTGATGGCCCGCATGCTCGAAGCGCTGAAACTGCGTCCGGGGTTGCGGGTGCTGGAGATCGGCGCGGGCACCGGCTACAACGCCGCGCTCATCCACGCCATCACCGGCGTGCGGGTCACCGCGGTCGAAGCCGGGTACACGGCTGCCGCCGAGGCCGCGGCCGCGATCGCCGACCTCGGCCTGGACCGGTGGATCCGGATCGTGCACGGCGACGGCTACCTCGGCGACCCCGGACGGGGCCGCTGGGATCGAATCATCGTCACCTGCGGCATCGCCGGAATCCCGCCCGGCTGGCTGGACCAGCTCGCCGACGAGGAGAGTCTGATCGTCGCGCCGATCGCGCACGCCGGAGTGCACCCCATCCTCACCATCGGCCGCGACGGCAACGCGGTGATCGGTGAGATCGCACTGTGGGCGGACTTCATGCCCGCTACCGGAAACCTGCGCCCCACTGGCTTGTTTGCCCACGACCCGGGAACCGACATCACCACCTGCCCGGTGCACCGGCTCGCCGGAGCCGCGCCCGCCGTCGGCGCCGAGGCCTACCCCGACCTGACCTGCTTCCTCGCCACCCAGGACGCGCGCACCACCCGCGCCTACATTGAGCACGACGCGTTCGACCCGGCCGCGGGGATGACCGCGCTCGTGCACGACGGTGCGGCGGCGTGGATCCAGCACACCGGCGACCTCGTCGTCGCCGGAGAAGCCGAGCACACCGGCCCGCTGCGAGCCCGGCTGCGGGAACTGACCGACCGCTGGATTCAGGCCGGGAAACCGGCCGCCACTAGCTGGGCCACCGTGTTCGCGCCGCACCCCGACCTGGCCATACCCCTGCTTGCGCCCCGGACGTGGCGGCACTCCGCGAGGCGATGACGACCAAGGTCCCCGACGTCCACATGCGGGTCCGTCCGTGGGATTCGAGGCGCGCTGTGGCCCTGGGTCCCCTGCCGGCCCCACTGCCCTCGCTGCTTTCGTCGCGGCTGCCCGAAATCGAGGTTGGGATGTGCGGGCACGGCTGACCTACGTCGTGAACCCGGTTGACGGGCAGGAGCTGGTGCGCGAGGCCGACGAGGGTCTGGAGCGTCACGAGTGGCGTGTGCTTCAGGCAGAACTGTTCGCCGGCGCCACGGGACGGCCTCAACCAGTTCGCCGCAGCGACCTTAGAGCGGACGGCAGTCCACCACGGGGCCTATATGATCGACGGTTACCAGATCTGCGGAAGCAGTGCGGCTATCCCTTGGGTTCGTCATCGAGTTCGACGGTGACGAGCCCGAGGTCGACGAGTTGGTCGATCGCGTCCGCCAGCTTGGCGGCCTCCTCGTCATTCTCACCGGGTGGTCCGGTGCGCTCGGTCATGAGCAGTCCAGTGGTCTCCGCAGTTGCCTCAGATCCAACAGCGAGATCATGCCTAGGGTCGGCTGTACCTACCGGCTCCGCGGCGGAAGGTACGGATTTGTCGGGGTGCCACACCAGCCACTTCCGCTCGACCTGCTCCTTCAAATTGACTCCGCCGTGCCGAGCCATCAGCAGGACATGACACAACACGTCGGCCAGTTCAGCACCGAATTTGTCGTCCAGTTCCTGTTGCGTGTTCCCCTTCGACCTGGCCTGACCGGTCCGCATCAAGAAGGCTTGGGTCAGCTCACCGACTTCTTCCTGGAGTTTGAGGAGAAACCACGTCTCGTCCCGCGTGATCCCATGCGCACGGGCATAACCCCGCGAGACCACTTCGACGTCATCACTCAGTCGCGCCAAATCCATGGAGCGAGACTAGGGACGCGCTGAACGACGGTTGCTCCGGCCACCCTCAGCCCACGCCACGCATCGCAGGAGCCGACAAACACTCATCCCGACAATGGATTTGCCAACGGAACGTTCGGGAGGTGCAGCACTGGGCGAACGCCGGGTGGCTGTCGCGGCGCTGGATGAGTAAGCCCGGGTTGTCCAGGAGCTCGTGCGCGTCGATGAGATGACGATCGGCCATCGGCTGGGTGTCCTCACAGGTCCGGGCCTGTGGTGCGTACGGCTACCTGTGCGGTGATTCGCTCGCCGATCTCGGCGGCCAGGTGCTCCGGCGACACCGTGGTGGTGTCCACTGCGGCCACGCGCCACCCGTCCTCGGTCAGCCGTTCGGCCACCTCGCGGTAGAGGGCAGCTTCCCGGACGCTGGTGGTGATCCCTGCCTCGAATCGGCTGTGCGCCCCGCGCTGCGCGATCCGCGCGGCGGCGACCTCCGGCTCCGCGGTGAGCACCACGGCGAGGTCGGGGCGGTCGGCTTCGGCGTTGAGCGCTTCGACGAAGGTCAGCGGCACGCCGTCCATGTATTGCAGCACGTAGGAGGAAGTGATGTACCGGTCGCAGAGCACGATCCGGCCCGCGTCGAGGTGTGGGCGGATTTCGGTGGTCAGGTGGTGGTAGCGGTCGGCGGCGACCAGGCAGGCCAGCGTATGTCCGGAGTAGATGCTGGTTTGGTGCCGGGCGATCTCGCCGAGTCGCTCGTGGGAGGGCTCGGTGGTGGCGTGCACTGGGTGGCCGCGGTCAGTGAGGTAGCGGTGCAGGTGCTCGACGAGGGTGGTTTTGCCCGCGCCGCCCATCCCGTCCACCGTGACGAAGAGGCCGGTCATGCGGCGGCCGCTTTGCGCTCGTGCTGCGCGCGCGCCAGCTCGATCAGCCGGGCGCGAATGTGGCTGATCGGCGCGTCGGCCAGCGGGAGGTTGACCGAGAAGTTGAACTCGTCCCGCTCCCGCATCGACTCGTTCACCCCGCCGCTGGTCAAATCCACCGCGCTGTAGTTGAGCAACTGTGCGGGGGTGTAGCGGCCGGTCGCCATCAGCCGGTGCCAGTCCGGGGTGCCGGGGTAAGGCCGGTACTCGAACACGCTGGCCCTGAACCGGCCCGGCAGCCGGTCGGTCAGCTCCCACAGCTCATGCACCAGGCGCACGGTGGCGTCCACCTCTGTAGTGGTTTCGCCGGGGAACCCGAGGATGAAATACCCCTTCACGTGGATACCGCGCTCGGTCAACCGCCGCACCACGGCGCGGGCCATGCCGGGAGTGATCCGCTTGTCGATCAGGGTGAGCATGCGTTCGCTGCCGGACTCGATCCCGAGCGCAACCTCGCGCAATCCGTTGCGTGCCAAGGTCTCCAGGGTGGTGTCGCTGGCGCGGTGCAGCACGTTGATCCGGCCGGTGGCGTCCCAGCGGGCCCAGGCGCCGACGCGTTCGCCGGCGAAAGCGGTCATCATCTGGTCGATGACGCGGCGGGCGCCGAGGAAGAGGTCGTCGACGAACCGGAACGCCCGCACCCCGGCGTGGTCGCGGAGCTGGGTCATCTCGTCGATGATGTTGTGCGGGTCGCGGGTGCGGATGGTGATGTCCGGGTTCGCCGAGACGGCCGCGCCGCAGAACGAGCAGTTGTAGGGGCAGCCGCGGGCGCCGACCATGTTCGCCTCCAACACTCCGTTCTCGAGGTGGGGGTCTTGGGTGAGGAAGACGCGGTCAACGAACGGCAACCCGTCGAGGTCCGGCGCGAGATGGTGCGCGGTGCCGGGTCTCCCGCCGGTGACCGGCTTGCGCTGGATCGGGTCGAGCCACATCACCCCGGGCAGCTCGGCCCGGCGGCGGTGGTCGTCGAGCAGCGCCACCGCCCGGGTTTCGGCTTCGCCGAGCACCAGGGCTTCGCAGCGGGCCATACGCGGGTCGCCGAGGATCTCAGCGGGCATGGCCTTGGCCTGGTGCCCACCCAGCAGGATCTTGATGCCGGGATCCAGGCTGGCGGCGATGCGGGCGCTGATCTCGTAGGTCGGGGCGAGCAGGTTGAATCCTGCCCACCGCGGCCGGGCGGTGTTGACGAGCTGGGCGGTGTGGTCGATGCCGAGGCCGTGGGCTTCGGCATCCAGCACGCCGACGTTGAATCCTCGGGTGGTGGCGTAGGTGGCGATGTAGCCCATGCCGAGCACGGGCAGAGTGAAATCGTTGACCCGCGGGCGCTGCGCGTAGTCGCGCAGGGGCGCGTTGATGAACAGCGCGTCCAGTTCTCGAGTGCGGTCGGCGCCAGCGATCAGCTCGTCACATCGCGGCAGCTCCTGTGGCATTGGCATGGCGTACTCCCCAAGCGAGTGTGAGCAGCGTCCGTTCGGACAGCTGCCGGCCCGCCGACTTCCGCCACGCGGTGGCGAACTCCTTCTCGTCCTCCGGCCAGGAACACTCGGGTGCCAGGCGTGGGGCCCAGGTGCGGACGGCGAGGTCGGCGAACAAGGGATGGATGCTGAAGTCGTTGGTGGTGTCGGCGACCGTGGCGGCGGCGGTCCACGGCCCGATCCGGTGCACGGCCTGGACCTCGCGGGCGAGGTGTGCCGGTTCCAGCGCGGCCCATTTCTCGCCGAGGTCGAGGAACGCGTGGGCGGCCGCGCGCAGGGCGGGGCGTTTGAACGCCAGCCCGAGCCGGGTGAACTCCGCGTCGTCGAGCGCGAGCGCGGTCTCCGGCGACGGGAACAACCAGGCGGTGCCGGCCGGGGTGGTGATCTGGTCGCCGTGGGCTCGGCAGAACCTCTGGTAGAGCGTGCGGGCGTGCCCGGCGCGGATCACCTGCCGCACGATCCCGGTCGCCAGTGCGTCCCACAGGTCCGGGTTGCGCAGCCGGGCCACCGGCCCGGCCTCCCGCAGCGCCTCGGCGACCGGATCGATGCCGGTCAGCACGGCGGGATCCACCACGTCTACTTCTGGTATCGCCTTGTCCGTGCCGGAGACCAGGCTCACGCGGACCAGTTCGCCATCGTCGAGGGTTTCGGGTGGGCAGGTGATCGCCGCCCACACCGACCGGCCGCTGCGGACGGCCCGATACGCGGCGCCGTCGTCGGCGGTCAGCCAGGACGGGTGATCGAGCATCACGGTCGCTTCGGTTCCCTCGGACACGGGCGTATTCCCTTCGCCTGGCATTGGTTTATCGGGTCATCATGACGAGCTCACCTCCCCTCCTCGGTTGTGGCGTCGGTGTGCCCAGTTCTGGGTTAGTGGGAGGGCGGGGGAACGCGCCGGGGATGGGGTAGCCGCGCGTTCCCCCGCTTTAGGAGACCCCTGCGGGCGCGGTGGTGGTCCGCCGCTGGCGGGAGGCGTGCCGCGCGGTCCCGATCGCGGCAGGGGTGATGTCGGTGATCAGGTGGCGGTGGGCGGTGCGCCATACCGAGCACGGCCGGTTCCTGCGGCTCCACCACGGCGTACAGCGCGGGCAGCGGCCCCGGTCGTCCGGCTCGTGTTCGGAAAGCACTGCCCGCCATGCGGTCGTGAGTCGGGGAATCTCGGTGTCCGCCAGCGCGGCCTTGGACTCTTCGTCCGCCTCGGTCACGAGGTCTTCGAGGTAGTCCAAGCGCTCGCGGACCGCCCGGTGCAGGGTCGCGGTCAGGACTTCATCCATCGGGGGGTCGCTCCTCGTCGAGATCGGGCCGGGCGGGAGGTGGGGCAGGCTGCTGTGGTGGCCGGGGCCCCGGGGGCGGCCAGAGGCGGGGGTGCAGGTCGAGGGGAATCAGGTCGGACAGGCGGAGCCCGGCGCGGCGTAGGTGGTGGGCGGCTTGGTCGAACCGGGAACACGGCCAGGACTCGGTGGAACAGAGGGAGCAGGCCCACGGCTGGTTCGGCGGCGGCAGATGCGCGGTCAGCTCGTCGAGCATCGGCGCGACGCGGCCGAGCGGGCTGTCGGCCGCCACGACCAGCGTTCTCCAGAGCCGCACCTCGCCCTCGGCTTGGTCAGGCAATGCCGCCGGGACCGGTCGGGGTCTGCGACTTCGGCAGGCGGCGGCGCCCGCGCACCAGGTCGCCGACCAGTTCGTCGTAGGCGACGCACAACTCGGACACCTGCTCGGCGGCCACCCGCACCTGCGGATCGGTCGCGGGCTGTCCGGCGTCGGCGAGCAGTTGCGAGCGCATCCACACCCGGGCCAGCCGGTCGACGAGTTGCCCGAGTGTTTCGGTGTGCAGCACCCCAGCGGGGGCTTCCGGGAGGTGGGTCGCGGCCCAGCGGTCGAGCTGGTCAACCAGTACGGCGCAGGCGGTCTCCCGCGCGGTCCAGGTCCGCGCGGCCGCGGCCAGCATGTGATCGTCAGCGGCCTGGTCGTGGATGATCCTCAGTGCCGCGGTCCGCGCTCGATGCTCGACCGCCAGCTTCCGGGCGACGACCAGCACTGGGTGCCGATCCTCACTGGAGGGTGTGGTGGTGAATGCCCGCGCTACCGCCAGGCCACGCGGGATCGGTCGTGCCTGCGATCGCGCCAAGGGTGGGGAACCGGGGACTGGTGCGTCGGCCGCGTGATCATGCGGGGCCGCTAAGGCGGTGTTGGCGCTGGTCATCGTTGCGTTCTCCGTTGCCGTGGAGTGGTGTCTGCTCGTAATCTCCACACAACCGGGCGTGAGATCCGGAGACCAGGGTGCGAACGCGCCAGAAATGAGCCACTTCTGGGCACCGACGCGGTGACCAGGAACAACACCGGCATTTCGGTGTCGGAGCGGACGGGACGGCGGGAGGCACGGCGATGGCCGCCAAGCGAAAGCGCTTCGCACACCGCCGCAAGAGCCAGGGTTTCAGCCAGGAGGCGCTGGCCGAGGCGGTAGGGGTCGGCCGGAGGACCGTGGTGCGGTGGGAAAGCGGAGAAGCCGAACCGCAGCCAGGCGTGCGTCGGGACGTCGCGGACACCCTGGAGATCACCCTCGACGAACTCGACGATCTGCTCGACGACACGACAGCATCGGCAGGGCGGCCACCCCATCGGGTGGGATCTTCCGGCAGTATCGACCTAGCCCACGGGACGCCCCCGCCGCCGGAGCAACCACCAGGACAGCCCACCAACACCGACGACCATCTGACGCTCGTCCGCTTCGGCCGGCCCGAACTTCCGGAGATCGACGACGACATGAACCGCCGCGAACTGTTACGCCTGTTCAGCATGACCGGCACCCTGCTCGCCCTGCCCGGCACCGCCCACGGCCAGCAGGCTGACCAGGCGTCGGCGGTCGCCGCCGTGTCTCCGGCCCCAGCGACGGTGGACAAGTTCGCCAAGCTGAACAGCCACCTCTGGCAGGTCTTCGCTCTGGCCGCATCGAAAGGCGCGGTGATGCCGCTGGTGCGCAAACAGCTCGACGTTCTGGCCGCCAGCCTGCGACGCCCCCACGACCAGGTCACGCACCAGCGCCTGTGCGCCTTGATGAGCGACCTGCTCCAACTGGAGGGCGAGATCTTCTTCGACGCCGACCGCTACACCGACGCCGCCCACTGCTACACCCTCGCCGCGGACGCCGGGAAAGAAGCCACCGCGTACGACCTGTGGGCCTGCGCGATGACCCGGCACGCCTTCATCGCCGTCTACGAACAGAAATTCCGCGAGGCGGCTCCGATGCTGGAGTTGGCCGCCGCACTGGCCCACCGCGGCGATCCCAAGCTGTCCACCCGGCACTGGGTCAGCGTCGTGCAGGCCGAAACCTTCGCCGGACTCGGCGACCTCGACGCCTGCCAGCGCGCCCTCGACACCGCCGAACACGTCCGCGACCTGAAAGGCCCGGTCCACAACGGCGGGTGGCTGCGCTTCGACGGCTCCCGCCTGGCCGAGGAACGCGGCACCTGCTACATCACCCTCGGCCGCCCCGATCTCGCGGAAACCGCGCTCAACGACGCCCTGCGCAACGAGCTGACCCCGCGACGCCGCGCCAGCGTGCTCACCGACCTGGCCAAGATCGGCATCCACCGCCGCGACCCCGACCACGTCCTCACCCACGCCAGCGCGGCGCTCGAGACCGCCCGGCACACCGGCTCCGGCGTGATCGGCCACAAACTGCTCGACCTGCGAGGACATCTCGCGCCGCTGCTGGGCAACAAGCAGGTTCAGCAGCTCGACACCGAGATCAGCGCCCTGGCCGGACAAGTAGGCGCACGATGACGACGAGGAGGACCACGGTGCAGCTCGAACCCGGACGGGTGTTCCGCGAAGCATGGATCGCCGGAGTCACCCAGCACTACCCCGGCGAACCCAAACCGGGCTACATCGCCCCGTGGGAGGACACACCGGACTGGGAACGCGCCGCCGCAGCCGCCGTCCACGAGCAGGTCCGCGCCTTCATCCAGGCCACCGACGGCGCGACCGCCAAACTCACCCGCGACCAGAAAGGCCGATTCGTCGCCCTCTGCTGGATCGGCCAGATCCACAAGCACTTCCCCGACCCGAAACCGGCCTACGTCGCCGACTGGGACGCCCTGCCCGAATGGCAGCAGGAAACCGACGCCGACATCTTCGAACGCATCGAACAGGACATCTCCTGAGCTACGCGCTCAGGCCGGTAGGTAACTCCGGGCGGACGGCGGGGCCGTTCGGCAGCCACGAGAACCTCCGCCAACCTTGTTCCGGGATTGTGCGGACCGAACTCGACGGACCAGCGCCCGCCGGCAGGGCAGGCCCGGTCGGGGACGCGGACGACCACAGAGCTTGGCGACCGCGGAGTCGGGAGTCTGGAACGTTGCCACTCCAATTGGAAACTGGGCAGGGGCTCCGACGATGGACGGCGCGGTCGAGCGATCGCCGCAGGTCATAAGCCCCATCCACCTTGCCAATCCGTCGAACGTATGTTCTACTCAGGGTGGCTGCGTGAGTGGGGAAGCGCTGCACGCGGCTGCGATTGCAAGGAAGGCCGACCTGGTCACAGGCCGGTCGGACCAATGCTGGTCGCGCGGCCGGGATTGGCGCGTCGAACCGCCAGTCTCGGCCGCGAACAGGTCGGACACGTCGGTGAGCGAGAACGTTGCGTCTCGCCCGTGGCCGAGTGCGGAGAGAGCGAGGGACGCCGGACGTGGCGGTGACGTCGGCAGCGGAAAGGGCCGCCGAACTGCTCGGCGATCTTGACGATGGAATGGACGCGGGACGGGCGCGGATCGCGAATTGGCTTCAGAACGGGCCTGGCGGTGTCATTGAGGTAGCGGACGTGAGCATGGCGCTGCTGGGGGCGGTGCGGACGATGGCGCGTGCCGTCGGGTGGTCCACCGAGCAGACGGAACTGGTCGCGGTGTCATTCGCGCCCGCGGTGACGGTGAACGTCGATAGAACTGTGGCGAGTCAAGCCGCAGCCGATGCGGTGCGTGCCGCGCTGGCGTCGGACCCCGACGGGGCACGAGAAGCCCTAATGCGGCTAGGTGATGGTGTCGAGACATTGGGATGGATCACGCTGACGACGGCGGAATTGGTATACGAGTTGGCGCATTGGTGCCGAGCCGCGGGCGCGACGAAGCCGGCCTGGATTCCGGCAGCAACGCGTGGGTGAGGCGAGGACCGTGGCGCGATCGGTAGCACCCAGGATCTCGCCGGAATTGGGCGTGTTCGGCAACCCCTCGGGTGGTACAGGAGTCCGCGCTCGCTTGGTGCGCGGTTCGGGCGGGCACGAATGACCTTGACCGCACAGTTGCGCCCCGTGGGCGAGTTAGGGCGATGGTGCGCCGCGAACCTTTCCGGTACCCGAACCGTGGCCGAGCACCTGCTTAGTGCGGCGCGGCGTCGAACACCGACTCACCGGGCCGAGCCGACCAGTTCTGATTATTGGGCCATGATCGAGCGCGCGTTCATCCAAAGACTGCGTTTTCTGGTAGACGGCGCCGCGCCTTACACTGCGATCGCCGGTGCAGTGCGCGCGGGACTGGGAAACCGTGAGTGGGGCGAGCGTATGCGCTCGATCTACCCTCTGCCAGCGCGTCTTCCGGAGCGGGCCCGCGATCGGTGGTCGCCCTACCGCCCGCCGGTATACGGGTGGCGCGACACGGACCCAGCCAGTACGGAATCATTCAGCGGGGACATCGCTCAGCACAAGTCCGCACTGGGCGACTTTCTCAAGCGGTGCAAGGCTTTTCTGGACGAGCACGCGCCCGTTGGCGAACTGGGTACGCCCGGCACCGAGATCGGGCTTGCCCGGATCTGCTGGGCACTGTCGCGATGGGAGCACACCTACTACGAGGGACGTATCCCGTCCGATGTGGCCAGTGCGCTTCGACGAGTGGCTTGCACTGCCGATGATCTCCGCCGTCTCGCGCCCGATGCCGCGGTCAACGACCTAGTCGAGTTGATGCGTGTCTTCCATCACGCGCGGGTGCTGAACGAGTGGCGCGACTGGACAGGTGTCACCGCCGGTCCACTCGGAATGAGCAGTCCCACGATCGTTCCACGCTGGGCCGACGGGCACCTCCTTGTCGGGAACACGCTCGTAACGGTGAAAGCGCCTGTCCTTGTGGACAAAGTGGACGTAATCGCGCGGTGGTTGTGGCGCATGCTAGCTCTGGTGTGGCTCGATACCGAGAATTTGTACGGCATCAGAGTGGTGGCGCTGTACCTCGCGAGGCACGGCGTAAGCGAGACCTGGGGCGCGACAACGTTCGCGGACATGCTGCTGGGCGGGACCGGACGCGCCGACCGCGGCGCGCGGGAGGAATTCCTGACGCTGGCCCGCCGCGTGATTCGCGAGGAGGGCGGCCAGCCACCTCCGGCGTGGCAGGTACGTCGACCACGGCTGGCGTCCCATGTGGATCCTTGAGCCGATCGCCCCCTCCGACACGTCGTCGATCGGGTCGTTCGAGGACCTGCGGCGGGTGGCTGGTTTCGTGGTCGCGCGCGGAGGACAGATTGAGTCAGCGGCCTTAACGCGGCTCGGTGTCCTGCGCGCCGCTCACGGCACCGCTCGCGCTCCCCACCGACCTGACAAACGGCCATGAACCACACCGTTTGCCGCTGGGACCACGCGGCTGCGAGTCTGCCGCGGCCGACGGTATCCACCCGCGAAGCCTGCCCCGCCACGCCAGCCGGAGCCCGACACGCGCCGTGCAACCACGTACGGCTACCGCCTGCGGCGCATAGAGGGCAAATATTCGAGCTCCTGGTCGGAGCCTGCCGCCGCGCTGCTTACCGCGAAGTCCCACACCCACGACTGCCCGTCCACATACAGCCGCGGCTCAGGGAAGGCGAGCGGGTTGTCTCCGACGCCGTAGTCACGGGGAACGCCGAACATCCGCACCTCGCAGCGGTGGCGCTGCCCATTCGGACGCAGAAACTCCAGATCCCACGTGTACCGCCCATCGTCACCGTCCTTCTCAGGACGGCGGGCCGACGTGACGAGCGTGTAGTTCCACCGGTCACACACATCCGCGACGAAGACATCCATGTTGACCGATGCGGTGCCTTCATCGCCGGTGGGGAACGGACCACTGCCCGGGTTGACCAGAAGCACGCGCCTCAGCGTACCGGCGACCGGCAGTGCTGGCGACCGAACACCCACGCCGTGCCGAACCCCGGCTTGTGCGCCGGCGAGCGCTGCTGCGGAGGTGCCCCAGGTGCAACGGGGCTGCTGGGCGAGTGACCAGCGTGGCACCACCGACGCACGTTGCGGTAGATCCGCTCCGGGCGCGGTCGTATCGAAACGGGCTCTCGGCCACGGACCGCCCGCTGTGCTACGGATCTAGATCGTCAGCGTCGAGGTCGAGCCGCACCCGGTGCACCCGAGGACGCAGCCGGTTGGTGAATGACTCGACCGACGCCTCCGTCTCGGCCTCCACCACCAGCTCGGGCAGCACCGGCTGAAACTCCGTGTGGCCGCGGCCGAACACGCCCGTCGACACGCGCACCGGCGGATCGGCGGTGACGGTCGCGTGCTCGCCGATGTGGGCTCGCACGCCTGGCGCGAGCGGCAGCGAA
>NZ_VTHK01000075.1 GCF_009765355.1 Amycolatopsis anabasis
TGACAAGCCTGGTCGCCTGACCCCAGTAACGAGTCTCTACCGAACCCGGGGCGGTTCAGGATCCCCGCCCGCGGCGAGTCTCTCGTTCTGGCCGCGTGTGTTCCCCGTTCCGGTACCCGGAGGACACCAATGCGGCTTTCGGGGCGTTGCAGGTACCGAACGCCGCATTGGGTACCTCCGAACACCACCACCCGCGCGGTGTCGCACTAAGTGGCCCGAACACTCACGACCCCGAGAGCAGGGCGCCGAATCGTTGGCACGCCGCCCGGAATTCGGCGGGTTCGTGGATGGTGAAGGCGGCGTCGAGGAAGGCGAGGTGCAGCAGCAGCCACTGCCAGGTGTCGAGCATGAGGACGGCACGCGTGCTGTCCTGGGCGAGCGGGGTGAGTTCGACGTCCTGGTGCTTGAAGGCGTCCGTCACCGCGGTCATCGGGGCGTCGATGGTCACGACGACGCGCTGCTTGTGCTTGTCGAGGCCCTGGCGGAGGTAGTCGATGCCGGTGTCGGCGGGCAGCGGGCGGGGTGCGAAGGTTTCGCCCCGCTGGTGGAGGTTGGCGACGCGGTCGGTGCGGAAGACGCGCCAGGCGCGCTTGCCGGTGTCCCAGGCGAGCAGGTACCAGCGCAGCAGCTGGTGGATCTGGCGGTGGGGCTCGACCTGGCGCGCGGTCGTGGCCCCCTTCGCGCTGGTGTAGTCGAAGGTCACCAGGCGCCGGTGGTGGATCGCGTCGGCGAGCGTGCTCAAGGTCTCGGCGCTGGTGCTGGGGGCCGGGTTCCGGCCGGTTTCCAGGCTGGCGCGCAACGCCGCCGCTCGCGGCCGGAGGCGCTTGGGCAGGTACTGGTCCACCTTGCCGTAGGCGCGGATCGCGGCATCGTCGAGGCTTCCCGCGCTGGCGCTTCCGGTCGAGGCGAGGGTGGCCAGGCCCAGGAGGGTCGCGATGGCCTCGTCGTCCTCCAGGAGGAGCGGGGGCATGGCGCTCCCGGCGGAGAGCCGGTAGTAGCCGCCTGGACCCGGCTGGGTCTCCACGGGATAGCCGTAGCCGCGGAGCCGATCGACGTCCCGTCGCAGCGTGCGCGGGCTGACGTCGAGGCGGGTCGCGAGCTCGTCGCCGGTGAACGCCCTCCCGGTCTGCAGCGCCGCCAGCAGGGCGAGGACTCGTTGCGTGACGTCGGTCATGAACGCATTGTCGCCGAAATCGCGGACATTTTCTGACCACATCTGATCGTAGTGTCGTGCCATGGCGCAGCGTTCGATCCGGATCCGGGAAGCCCGGACCAACAACCTGAAGTCCCTCGACCTCGACGTGCCCCGCGGACGGGTGGTGGTGTTCGTGGGCTTGTCCGGTTCGGGCAAGTCGTCGCTGGTGTTCGACACGATCGCCGCCGAGGCCGGTTACCAGCTCAACGAGACGTTCTCGCCGTTCATCCGGAACCGGCTGCCGAAGTGGGCCCGGCCCGAGGTCGGCCAGATCGACGGGCTCTCCCCGGTGGTGGTCATCGACCAGCGACGCATCGGCGGAAACGCCCGGTCCACGGTCGGCACGATCACGGACGCGTGGACCTACCTCAGGCTCCTGTTCTCCCGCGTGAGCACGCCGCACGTCGGCGAGTCGAACCACTTCTCCTTCAACGATCCCGCCGGTATGTGCCCCACCTGCTCCGGCCTCGGTGAGCGCGTCGTCAGCGCGGTCGACCGCTTCTTCGACCCGGACAGGTCGCTGCGGGACGGCGCCATCCTGCTGCCCGGGTTCGGCAACGGGGGTTACTGGTACTCCCAGTACGCCGATATCGGCACCTTCGACGTCGACACCCCCTTGCGCGACTGGACCCGAGCCGAGCGGGACGCGCTCCTGTTCGGTGGCGAGCACGCCGCACGCCTGGGCGCCAAGCTCCCGAAGGACTACGAAGGCATCGTCGAGCGGTTCGAACGGATCTACCTGCACACCTCGGACAACCTGTCCGACCGCAAGAAGGAAACCCTCGCCCGGTTCACCCGCTCCGACGTGTGCCCGGACTGCCACGGCGATCGGCTCAACCAGGCCGGCCGGACCGCCACGGTGCTCGGCCGCACCATCGGCGAAATGGCGCGAATGGAAATCAGCGAGCTCGCCGAACTGGTGACGAAGGTGACCGAGGCGGCGGTGCAGCCGGTCGTGGCCGCGCTGAAGGACAGGCTGGACGCCATGGTCACCATCGGGCTCGGATACCTCCACCTCGGCCGCGCCACCACGACCCTGTCCGGTGGCGAATCGCAGCGGATCAAGACCGTCAAGCACCTGGGCAGCAGCCTGATCGAGATGCTCTACGTCTTCGACGAACCCACCGTCGGCCTCCACCCGCACGACGTCTCCGCTCTGACGACCCTGCTCAAGCAGTTGCGGGACAAGGGAAACAGCGTCCTGGTCGTCGAGCACGACCCGGAGGTCATGGCCATCGCCGACCAGATCGTCGAGGTCGGACCGGGCGCCGGTGACCAGGGCGGCACACTCGTCTTCCACGGCACCTTCGCCGAACTCCACCAAGCCCGCACGCCCACCGCGGCCGCGCTGTCGCGGCAACCGCCCGGCAAGGAACACCCACGAACACCGCGCGGCTTCATCACGGTCGCGGGCGCCACCCGCAACAACCTCCAGAACGTGACCGCCGAAATACCGGCGGCGGTCCTGACCGTGCTCACCGGCGTGGCCGGCTCGGGGAAGTCCAGCCTCGCCACCGAACTCGTCGCCCAGCACGACGCCGTCGTGATCGACCAGAAACCCGTCAGCACCAACCGCCGCTCGACCCCCATCACCTACACCGGCATCGCCACTCCCATCCGGAAACTGTTCGCACGCCACAACAACGTCCCCGCGAGCCTGTTCAGCGCCAACTCCGAGGGCGCCTGCCCCGACTGCCAGGGCCTCGGCGTCATCTACACCGACCTCGCCTTCCTGGACGGCCAGGAGACGGTCTGCCAGACCTGTCAAGGACGGCGGTTCACCCCCGATGTCCTGCGCCACAAGGTCGACGGACTCTCCATCGCCGACGTCGACGACCTCACCATCACCGAAGCCATCGACCGGCTGCCCGATCCGGCGATCACCAAGGCCCTCCGCCACCTCGGCCAGGTCGGCCTCGGCTACCTGCGCCTCGGCCAGCCGCTGACCACCCTCTCCGGCGGCGAGTGCCAACGCGTCAAGATCGCCAAGGAACTCCGCGACACCACCGGCCCGACGCTCTACGTCCTGGACGAACCCACCACCGGACTCCACCTCCGCGACATCGACACCCTGCTGGGTGTCCTCGACAACCTCGTGGAACACGGCCACACGGTCGTCGTCATCGAACACAACCTGCACGTCATCCGGCAAGCCGACTGGCTCATCGACCTCGGCCCGGGCCCCGGGAAGCACGGCGGGCGGATCCTCTACCAAGGCCCCGTCGCGGACATCACCGGCACCGCCACCGCACAAGCCCTGCGCGGCGTCAGGTCCGCTGATCCCGGCGCGGCGCCGACAGCAAGCAGCGAGCGTGCTCGGCCCACGGGGCCCCGATGCCGGTGAACAGGGTGAGCGCTTCCTGGTGGTGCGTTCTCGCCCGTTCGTGCCGTCCGGCGGCGTCGAGCAGGTGGGCGAGGACGAGGAGGGCGCGGGCCTGGCCGAGGAGATGCCCGGTTTCGCGGTGGAGGGCGAGCGCGTGCCCGGCGATCGCGGCCGCCGCACCGGCCCGGTCCCGTCCACATTGGATGGTGGCGACGAGGAGCCGGGCTTCGCCCGCCAGCACGCGGAATCCGGACCGCTCGGCGAATTCCGCGACACGTCCGGCTCCAGCGAGGTCGTGGCGCGCGGCGGCCAGGCCGATGGTGGCCGTGATCTCCGCGTGGCGGGAGGTGCCCCGCGCGAGATCGCGGGCCTGGCGGTACCGGATCACCGCGTCGGCATCGTGCCCCAGCCGGCGGTGCACGGTGCCGAGCAGGTTCGTCGCGTCGGTCTCGGCGGCGCGGTCGCCCGCGTCCCGGGCGAGCGCCAGGGCGGTGTGCGCCTGCTCGAGGGCCGCGGTGTAGCGGCCGGTGTCGCAGTGCACCGCCGCCAGCCCGGTATGGGTTTCCGCCTCACCGCCGCGGTTGCCGACCTCCTGGTGCAGGGCGAGCCCCTGCTCGAAATGGGCCACGGCCTCGTCGAGCCGTCCCAGGTCGTGCCAGACCGCGCCCAGATTGGTGAGGCTGACCGCCTCACCCTGGCGGGACTCAAGTTTGCGGTTGATGGCCAGCGCCTGGGTGAAGTGCTCGAGGGCCGCGCGCAGGTCTCCCCGTTGCCGGTGGACGATGCCGAGATTGCCGAGGGTGTTGGCCTGGCCGGCCAGCCTGCCGGTGCACTGGTGGAGCGCGAGCGCGCGCCGGTGGTAGTCGACGGCCTCCGGCAGTCGCCCATCCCCCAGCTGCAGGTTGCCGAGATTGCCCAGCGCCGCCGCCTGACCGCGGGGCCAGTCGGCTCGCCGGGCGATGTCCAGCGCACGGCGGGAGAACTCCACCGCCTGCCGGAACCGGCCCTGGCGGTAGTGGGCGTCGGCGAGGCTCAGCAGGGCGACCGTCTGGGCTTGCCGATCGGCGGCTTCCTCGGCGAGCAGGAGCCCGGTTTCGGCCACCGTTATCCAGTCCACTGTGTACATGCGCAGCCAGAAGTAGCCGCGCAGGGCATCGGCGAGCTGGGCGGCCACCGGCGGTCCGCGATCGGCCGCGCGGGCGACCGCGGCGACGAGGTTCGGCCGCTCGGTGTCCAGCCAGGCCAGCGCCTCGGTGTGGTCGTCGAAGAGATCCGGGCTGGATCGGCGCTCGGTGTCGGACAGGGTGAGCCGGCGCATCTGCGGGTAGAGGATCGCCGCGGCCGCGTCGACGGTCCCCAGGTACCACTCGTAGAGCCGCTGGACCGCGCCGTCGCGTTCGGGCGCGTCGTCTTCCCGCGCACCGCGCTCGCGGGCGTAAAGCCGGAGCAGATCGTGCAGCCGGTAGCGCCCCGGCGCGTGCTCGTCGACGAGGTGCCCCGCGGTGAGCTGGGCCAGCAGCGCGCCGGTGTCGCCGGCCGGGGCGCCGGCGAGGGCCGCGGCCGCCTCCACGGTGAAGTCCGGGCCGGGGTTCGAGCCGAGCAGCCGGAACAGCCGCCGCGCGTCGGCGGGCAGGGCGCGGTAGGAGAGCCCGAAGGTGGCGCGCACCGCGCTGTGCTCGTCGCCGTCGATTTCCAGGGCGCTGAGCCGGTCACCGCCGCGCAGCCGTTCGGCGTAACCGGCGATCGGCATCCTCGGCCGGACAATGAGATGTGCGGCGGCGAGGCGCAGGGCCAGGGGCAGATGAGCGCACAACCCGGCCAGTTCGGCCGCCGCCCGCGGCTCGGCGCGGACCCGCTCGGCGCCGAGCAGCCGTTCGAGCAGCGCGCGGGCTTCCCCGGTGGTGAGCACGTCCAGCTGCAGGCTCCGCGCGCCGTCGTAAGCGATCAGGCCGCCCAGCACGCTCCGGCTGGTGACCAGGACCAGGCAGCCGGGCGCGCCGGGCAGCAGGGGGCGGATCTGATCGGGATGGGACGCGTTGTCCAGCACGACCAGCACGCGCCGGTCGGCGAGCAGGCTCCGGTAGAGCGCGGCGGCCTCTTCGAGGTTCGCCGGCACCTGGTCGGCGGGCACGCCCAGCGCGCGCAGGAACCGGGCCAGCGCCTCGATCGGCCGCATTGGCGGGGCCGGGGCATAACCGTGCAGGTTCACGAACAGCTGGCCGTCGGCGAAGCGGTCCCGCAGGCGGTGTGCCCAATGCACGGCCAGCGCCGTCTTGCCGACACCGGCCGTTCCGTCGATCGCCGAGATCACCACCGCGGCGCCGGTTTCCGCCCCCGCCGCGAGGAGATCGTCGAGCCGGTCCAGCTGGGCCTGGCGGCCGGTGAACCCGGCCACGTCGGCGGGCAGCTGCGCCGGTACGGCCGTCCCCCCGGCCACGACGACCGGACCGGAATGCGGGGACAGGGCCGCGTCGTCGTCCAGGATCGCGCGCTCGAGGGAGCGCAGCTGCGGGCCCGGTTCCAGGCCCAGTTCCGCGACGAGCACCGCCCGCCCGCGCCGATAGGTCTCCAGCGCCTCCGCGCGCCGGCCGCACCGGTAGAGCGCCAGCATCAGCGCCCCCCGCAAGCGCTCGCGCAACGGATACTCGTCCACGAGGTGGTGCAGTTCGTCGACGGTCTCGGCGTGGTGGCCGAGTTGCAACTCGGCATCCAGCCGCGCCTCCAGCGCCGACAACCGGCACTGCTCCAGCCGGGTCGCCTCCGCCGCGACGGCCGCGGTCGCCGGGACGTCCGCCAGCGCCGGTCCCCGCCAGAACGCGAGAGCCGCGCCCAGATCCCCGGACGCGGCCTCCCACCGGCCCTCGCGCGCGGCGCGCCGGCCGGATTCCGCGAGCCGCTCGAACACCGCGGAGTCGAGTTCGCCGTCCTCGAGGGCCAGCCGGTAGCCGCGGTCCTCGGTCACCAGTGCGGTGTTCGCGTTACTACCGAGCAACCGGCGCAGGCGCGCCACGTACCCCTGCACGGTGTTCAGTGCCGTTCGCGGCGGCCGGTCGCCCCAGATCTCGTCCACGATCCGGTCCGCGGAGACCACCCGACCGGCTTCGACCAGCAGGATCGCGAGCACGATGCGCTGCTGCGCGGCGCGGATCGTCGACCAGTCCGCGCCATCGCGCACCTGCAACGGTCCGAGTACCCGAAAACGCATCGGCTTCTCCGGCTACGTTTCGTCTTACCCCCAGGAAAGACGATATCGTCGCCGGTCGGCTCTCCTTACCGCCGCCAGTCGGCTGCGAATCGGGCATCCGGGGTAATACCCGGCGCTCCGATGTTTCTCGGGGGAATGCGCACGAGACCTCCACACCGAACGACGGTCCAGCCAGAAAGGTGGACCCGCGCAGGGAACGGGTCCGGCTCGAGGGTGGAACAACCCGCTGAGCCGCCGCTGAGCCGGCGCTGAGTTGGCGTGCCGTTTCATCGGGATGTCATCGGGCTCCGGGCACCGTGGGCGGTGATCGACCGGCGGCGCGCCGTCCGGGGACAGCACCGAGGAGGGCAGCCGAATGGATCGCTCCGACATCACCCGCCGACGCGAGCTCCTGGACCGAGGTCATCCACCCGTTGCGGTGCCGGGGATACGACGTGCTCGCGGTGGCCAGCCCGTTGCGCGGCCTGGCCTCCGACGCGGCCTACGTCGCCAGCGTCGTGCGCGGCCTGGACGGCCCGGTGGTCCTGGCCGGGCACTCCTACGGGGGCGCGGTGATCACGAACGCCGCCCGCGACACGGCCAACGTCCGCGGCTTGGTCTACGTCGCCGCGTTCGCCCTGGAACAGGGGAATCCCTGGCCCGGATCAGCGCGCGGTTCCCGGGCACCCGCTGGCCGACGCCATCGTGCCCCGGCCGGATCGCCGACCTCCTGCACGCCGCCGCCCAGCGCGGGTGACCGGGCGGCGAATCTTCACCGCGGCCCGGCGAGGCGGGTGTGGAGGTCCGGGTGGTCGCCGAGGGCCTCCTGCAGCCACTGCTCGACGAACGGGGCGAAGAAGTCGTGGGGCGCCTTCGTCCAGTCGAGGCGGCCGAGCGGTGGTTCCGGGTCGTACTCGAGGATGTACTGGGCCAGGCGCGCGTAGTCGGCGCCGGCCAGGCGGGTGAGCAGGTGCAGGGCCATGTCGATCCCGGCGGAGACACCGGCGGCGGTGATGACCGGGCCGTCCTCCACCCAGCGCTTGCGGACCGGGGTGGCGTCGAACGCGGTCAACCGGTCCAGCATGGACCAGTGGGTGGTCGCCTGGCGCCCCTTGAGCAGATCCGCGGCGCCGAGCACCAGGGAGCCCGTGCACACCGAACCGACGACCTCCGCCCGGCCGCCGACGTCGCGCAGGTAGCCGATCAGGGTCTCGTCGGCGAGGGCCCGCAGGGTGGGCGCCCCGCCGCCGGGAACGATCACCACGGACGGGTCCGGCACTTCGGCGAAGGTGTGGCTCGCGGTGACCCGCAGCGAGGTGTCGGTCTCCCAGGTGTCGAGCCGTTCGGCGACCACCACGGTGCGGTATCCCGGCACATCGGTGAGCACCTGCAACGGCCCCACTAGATCCAAGACCGTAAGACCCGGGTAAAGAACGAACGCAATCGTTTTCTCTTCAGCCATGCATCGCAGTCTCGCGAACGAAAACCCAGTGCTGCCAGGGGATGTCCGGAATCCTGTGAAGTACGTCCGGTGGCGGAAAGCTGACACATTCACCGATGGCGAAGGACACGATCTACCCTGTGATGCGATGCGTTCATACCTCTGGGTCGTACCCGTGCTCGCGGCGGTTGCTCTGTTCTTCTCCGCCCGAGCCATGCTGGAGGCACTCCCGGAGGCGCACATCGACCTCGAGGTCTACCGGTTCGGCGTCCAGGCCTGGTGGGAAGGCCGCGACATGTACGGCGAACTGCCCGCGGTCGTGGGCGGCACCCATCTGCCGTTCATCTATCCGCCGTTCGCCGTACTGATCCTGAGCCCGCTGGCGATCCTGCCGTGGGATGCCGCGGTGGTCACCCTGTTCGTCGTCAACTTCCTCTGCCTGGCCGCGACCCTGTACGTCGTCGCCCGGCGGGTGTGGCCGGCGGGCGGCCGCGGCGGCGCGATCGTGCTCGGTTCGGCGGGCCTGCCGATCGCGTGCCTGCTCGAGCCGGTGAGCCAGACGTTCGAATTCGGCCAGATCAGCCTGATCCTGATGGCGCTGATCGCGGTGGACTGCCTCGCCGGGCGGACCTGGTGGCCCCGCGGGCTCGGGGTGGGGCTGGCCGCGGCGATCAAACTGTTCCCCGCCGCGTTCGTCCTGTTCTTCCTCGCCCGCCGGGACTACCGGTCCGCGCTCACCGCCGCGATCACCTGGTTCGTCGCCACGGCGATCGGCTTCGTGACCGGCGCGAGCGACTCGATCCGGTACTGGTTCGGCGGTTTCGCGGGTGCGTCCGGGGTGAGCGGTACCGCATTCCGGACCAATCAGGCGATCGACGCCGTGCTGACCCGCACCGGAATGCCCGAAGGGCTGAGCAAGGTGCTGTGGATCCTGCTCGTGGCCGCACTGCTCGTCGTGGTGGCGATCGCGATCCGGCGCGGCGAACCCGCGGCGGCGCTCCTGGCCAACGCGGGATTCACCCTGCTCGCCTCGCCGACCTCCTGGTCGCACTACTGGGTCTGGGTGGTGCCGACGATGCTGGTGACCGCGGTGCAGGCGGTTCGCCGGTGGCGCGAGGGATCGCGCGCCGCCTGGGGCTGGCTGGTGGCGACCCTGGGCGCGGCCGTGCTCTTCTACCTCGCACCGTTCCGCGAACTGCCGCAGACGACCTTCCCCGAGGTGCAGCTCGACTGGACGCCCGAGCAGCAACTCCTCGGGGCGTCCTACGTGCTCGGCGGCCTCGTCCTGCTGCTGGCCTACGCCATCCCGAAACTCCGCACGAAACCCGAACCCGGCCCCCTGCCGGAACTCGGTCCGCCCAAACTGGACGCCGCCAGCCAGTGACCGCTCACCACGCCCCGGCGGGATCCGGGCCGTGCAAGGGATTCGGCACGCGGCCGCGACCGAGGTCCAGCTCGCCGCTCCGCTCGGTCTTGTCGAATCCCTTGCCCGCCAAGTGTTCCCGGTTCAACGTGACCCGCTCGACCGTCTCGGCGAGCAGTTCGCACGCGTCGAACCGGGTGGCGAGTTCGGGGTTTTCCGCGCGGAACCGGGTCACCACCTCGCGCACCAGCTCCCAGAACCGCGGCCTCGGCAGTTCGAGGTCGTCGAAGAGGATCTCGGCCCAGAACCGCAACTGCCCGGAGAACACCGACACGAACAACGACCGCGCCAGCTGCCGCGCGGGCCGTCGCGGCAGGTCCCCGGCGGCCTCGGGATCGAGCGACGCATAGCACTCGAGCTCCTCGTCGAGCAGATCGACGCTCTGCGCGAAATCCTTGATCGCCACGCGCAGCGGGCGGCCGTGGTCGTCCACGATCAGGATCAGGTTCTGGCCGTGCGGGCAGAACCCGACGCCGTACCGCAGCAGCCAGTGCAGCAGCGGCGCGAGCAGCAGGTCGAAGACGCGGGCGCACCACTGCTCGGCGGTCTGCCCGGAGCGGGCGATCAGCTCGGTGAGCACCGCGTCGCCCTCGGCGTCCAGGTAGAGCAGCGCGGCGAAGGAAAGCGCCTGCTCGCCCTCGGCCAGCCGCGTCGCGATCGGCTCCCGCCACAGCGCGCCGAGGGTTTCGTGGAACCGGCCGGGCAGTTCCCCGAGCGCGCCGAACAGCGGGTGGCGCACCGAGACGCCCGCGACCTCACCGAGCAGCTCGAACCGATATTCCTTGGACAGCAACGGATCCGCCGCGCTGACCCGGGTGAGCCAGCTGGTGATCGCGGGACCGGCGAGCGCCGCCGCCGGGGGCAGCCCCCGGTACACCTGCCGGTTCCGCACCGACACCGCGGTCTTCACGTCGTGGCGGCCCGGGCGGCTGACGTTCGCCAGCGTCCGCACGGTCTGGTGCGGGCGGTAGTGGTCGCGGCTCTGGCCGAGGTCGATCAGCACCCCGGTCGCGAGCTCCGCCGCGTACAGCGTGCCGAGGATCTCGTCGGCCTGCCACGGATGCACCGGCACCCACTGGTAGTCGGCCGGGTCGCCGCCCGCCTCGGCCACCCGCGCGGCGAACTCCGCGCGCTGCTCGGCGTCCAGTTCCCCGGCGAGCAGCACCTGTTCGGACAGCTCCTCGACGCACCGGAACTCGGCCAGCTCCCGGCGCACGGCGAACCAGCGCAGCAGGACGTCCGCGCCGGATTCGGGGGCGTACCGCTCGCGATCGCTCGCGGAGAACCCGACCCGGCCCTTGTTGAGCACCAGCCGGGGATGCCCGGTCAGGTGCCCGTCCGCCAGGTTGTAGTCCAGGGCGGCCAGCTTCGCCGCGGTGATCGGCTGCTGGAGTCGGTCGGCCTCGTTGGCGACCGTCGCGGTGAGTTCGGCGAGCACGTCGGCGAGCCGTGAACCGGTCAGGCCGAGCACACCCCGGGCGTCGGCGAGCAGGATCCGCGGATCCGTCGCGGGAACGGATTCTCCGGCTCCGGCCTGGCGCGTGGCGCTGCCGGGCGCGACCGTCCACGCGTCGAAAGCGCCCCGCCGCGCGCGGAACCGGTAGACCACGTCCCCGGGCAGCGCGAGCCGCCAGTCGCGGTACTCGCCCGGTCGCTCGTCGGTCACCGGGTCCGGTTCGAACAGACCCTCGGCCGAGAATTCGCCGAGCGCCTTGTGCGTGATCAGCGAACCGGCTTCCCGCCATGCGCTCGCCGGGTCGAGCCGGTCGTCCGGGTTGTAGGTCATCGCCGCCCCTGAAGAGATGTCTGGTCCGACGGTAGTGAACACCCACCGCACCGGCAGCGTGACGTCGCTCAGGCGCGCACTATGCTTTCCGTCACATATCCGGGCGGCGCGATCAGCCCGGCGCAGCGGCTGGTGCCGCCGCAGGGGGCCGGGCGGCGCCGGACGGTCACCACGAAGTGCTCCTCGCCCCCGCGGACCGTGACGATCCGCGCCTCGGCGCCGGGTTCGTGGCCGTCGGGTTCGGGCAGCGGTTCCTCGCGGACGGCGATCGCGTCGTCCAGGCCGCGCAGGTCGGTGTGCCGCCGCACCGCGATCTCCGCGAACTGCGCCCACGCGCTCGGGGCACTCGTCCGCCCGCGGAGTTGTTCCGGCTCCACCTGCCCGCGCAGGGCCGCCTTCGCGACCAGCCCGGCCTCGGCCGGGTTGAGCTGACCGTGCAGGTATCCGTCCGGGACGACCAGCAGGTTTCCCGCCCACCGATCGCCGCCGACGTGGCTGGTCTCCCAAGCGCGTCCGGGATGGTTGGCGCTGAGCGAGGACGCCACCGGCCGCCCGAGGACGGCGCAGCACACGTCCTTGGTGCCGTGCGTGCACACCAGGAAGAGCGGGCCGTCCACGGGTTCGCCGACGCCGCCGCGGCCGTCGGCCACCGCCCGCAGGTCGAGCGCGGCCAGTTCACCGAGGTCGCCGATCTCCAGCCGTTCGAGCCACCGGTTGCCCGGTTCGCCGCCTCCGACGAACACGGTCCGAGGTGCGCCCGGCCGCCGCTGGTGCTTGCCCGGACGGCGGATCAGCAACGGGCGCAGGCCGCGGGTGGAGCGCAGTTCCTCCAGCAGAGCCCGGTGTCCGGGCGGGAACGCCTCGGCCAGCACGGTCTCCAGCGCGTCGGCGGGCCACGGCCCCGGCTGCTCGATCAGCAGCCAGCAGCGCATATCGGCCGCCGTCCCGGCGGGATGGGCACCGAGCAGGCGCGCGACCACGGCGCAGCCCGGCAGCGTGCCGGACCGCCCTTCCTCGTCGGCGGCCTGAACGGTCATCAGACCGCCTGGTCGAACCCGGAAGTTCCGTTAGGCATGCCTAATCTTACAACGACGTTCTCAGGTCGGCAGGGAGGTACAGGTCACCCGACCGAGAGAAGTCCTTGCGCGGTCAGCTCGCCGAGCAGAGCGCGGACGGTGTCCCGATCGAGCCCGGACACACCCACCAGGTTCTTGATCGGCTGCGGCGTCCCGTCGAGCAGCGCGGTCAGCACCGGTTCGGCCGCCGCGGCGAAGACGAACCGCTTCCCGGACGCCAGCAACGTCACCGTTCCGTCGCCGCACTCGAGGACCGCGCGCGGGACGAGCGACCGCACTTCGGCCTCGTCCTCGTCGGGGAGCAGTCCGGCGGTCGCCGCCCACGGCAGCCCGATCCGCGGATGGGCCGGTGCGCCGGCGTCGCGGTCGGCGAGGAACCGGTCGACGACGTCCGGGGTCATGGCCGCTTCGAGCTCGGCGCGCAGCGCGGCGGCATGGGCCGCGCGGACCTCGGCCGGGGCGAAGCGCGGGAGGTCCTGGCGGAACCGGACGCTGGACCGGAGCTGGTCGGCCAGCCAGGTGACCAGATCGGCGCCGGTGGCCGGGCTGAACCCGACGGTCAGGTGCAAGGACAACTCCCCGAGCGAGGTGACGTCGTGCCAGTGGCCACGCGGCACGTACAGCACGTCACCGTCCTCGAGGACGAAGTCGTCGATCGGCTCGGCGGGCGGCTGCGGCGGCAGCTCCACGTCGCGGTGCAGCGGGGCGGGCCGGGTGGGACCGTGCATGCGCCAGCGCTTGCGCCCGGCGACCTGCAGGATGAACGCGTCGTGGTCGTCCCAGTGCACGTCGAACCCGTGCGTGACGCCCCACCCCAGGTACATGTTGACCTGGACGCCCTCGCGGAGCTCGTGCTCCAGCCCGCGCGCGAGGTCACCGACCGGGTCGCAGAGTTCCTGCACCGCGTCGAGCACCAGCGTCGCGCCCTCGCGCAACTGCTCGGTGAACGGCGCGGACAGCAGGCGGGGGATCATGCCCATCCGCCGCGACGGGACCATCTCGGTGTAGGTGTCCACGGGCACCGGCTGCCCGTCCAACGCGAGCCGCAGGCGCGGGAACTGCAGCCGGTGCTGCCGCAGGATCGCGTTGAGCGCGGGCCACGGCATCAGCTCCGCGAACCGGCCGCGCCGCCCCGGGAAGCGCCGGTACGTCTTGCCCTGGACCTCCGCATAAAACTGGCTGACCTCGACCGGAGCGACGAGGTCAGCCAGGGTCGGCGATTCGGGCACTCAGTCGTTGCCGTCGTTGTCGGCGACTGCTCCGTTGACCTTGCCGCGGTCGACCGCGCCGGGAAGCCGCTCGACTTCCAGCAACAGGCCACTGCCGGTTTGCTGTGCGGTGTCTACCTTTTCCTGAGCCATCCTGCCACCTTCACTCGACGACTAGACGGGACCGAAGATCGTCCTACAGCGCGTACCAGGGTAAGCCACGCACAGTGAAAAATCACTGCCCAGCAGGGAAAGCGGCACTATGAGACTAGTCCCGACGGGTTCACCCGAACGGCGGTTCTAAGGTGATCGGTATGGCTGATCATCCGCCCGCCGTCACCGCCCGGCGGTCCCCCGCCGAGCGGTGGGACGTGCTGCTGGCCATCGCCGTCGGCGGCGCGCTGGGCAGCCTCGCCCGCTACCAGCTTTCCGTGGCGTTTCCCCATGCGCGGGGCGAATTCGCGCTCTCGACGTTGCTGTGCAACGTGGTGGGTTGCCTCCTGATCGGCGTGCTGATGGCGGTGATCACCGGGGCGCCCGGCCCGCACCGGTTGCTCCGGCCGTTCCTCGGCGTCGGCGTGCTCGGCGGATTCACCACCTTCTCCACCTACGTGGTGGACGCGATCGATTCCGCGGCCACCGGGCACCCGCGGATCGCGGTGCTGTACGCGCTCGGCACGGTCGCCGCGTCGCTGGTGTCCGTGCTGCTGGGCCTGGCGCCGACCCGAGCCCTTCTCGAACGGGCGAACACGGGCAGGCAGGCGCCGTGACCGTGCTGCTGGTCGCCCTCGGCGGCGCGCTGGGCGCGGTCGCGCGGTACCTGATCGACCGGCGGGTGCAGCGCGCGAGCGATTCCGCGTTCCCGTGGGGCACGCTGACCGTGAACGTGGTGGGTTCGGCGATCCTCGGGCTGCTCGCGGGCTGGGCACTGGCCGGAGGTGAACCGGAGGCGGTGCGTTCGTTCCTCGGGATCGGGCTGTGCGGCTCGCTGACGACGTTCTCGACATTCGGCTACGAGACCGTCCGGCTGGTCACCGAACGGGCCCGCCTGTACGCGGCGGCCAACGTCGTGGTCACCGTGTTCGCCGGTTTCGGCGCCGCGGCCGGAGCCCTGGTCCTCGCCGCCGCGCTCTTCGGATAACCGTTTCCCACTGAGGTCTTGGCGCGAGTCCCGCCGCCGCGCGAGTTGCACACTCAGGCACGCGAGTTACACGTTCGGGCACGCGAGTTGCACACTCGGCCATGCGAGTTGTTCGTGTGGGACCCCGCGGGGCGCGTTCGGGGTTCCGGATGCGGTGTGTGCGGTACCCGGCGGGTTCCCGATCGCGTTGGGCGCCGGGAAGCCGACCGGTGTCGCGAGGTGGTCCCGAGTGTGTATTTCGCTTGCCTGAGTGTGTATTTCGCTTGCCTGAGTGTGGAGTTCGGTTGCCTGAGTGTGGAACTCGGCGACCGGAACAGACGACCCGCGCCAACGGGCTCCCACCTTCCGCGAGTCCCCCGTTCCGGGCTACCGAGTTCCCCGTTTCGGTAGGCGGTCAAGGTACCCAATGTGGCTTTCGGGGCGT
Source organism: Amycolatopsis anabasis (assembly GCF_009765355.1). Taxonomy (GTDB): domain Bacteria; phylum Actinomycetota; class Actinomycetes; order Mycobacteriales; family Pseudonocardiaceae; genus Amycolatopsis; species Amycolatopsis anabasis. Next base: position 15,202 of record NZ_VTHK01000075.1, read on the forward strand.
TGAAGGTACCGAAAGCCGCATTGGCGCCCGCCAACTCCCGGAACGGGGAACTCGCGGCAGGGCCGGGACCTTGGTTGCCAGGTACCGACGCTGGACATGCTGGTCCCTACTGAGAAAACCGCATTGGGGGATCACTGGTGTCCGGGAGCGAGGGCGCGCACCTGTTCGAAGGGGTCCTCGCCGGTCGGCAGCAGGGCGATCACCGGGGTGTCCAGGCCGTTGTCCACATAGGACTGAACCCGCTCGCGGCATTCGTCCACGCTGCCGTGCACGATGAGGTCGTCGACCACCTCGTCCGGGATCACCTCGTTCGCCCGCTGCCGGTCCCCGGCCGCCCACGCCTCGTGCATCGGGGCCAGCGCCTCGCCGCGGCCGAGCCAGTCGTGGAACGCGGCGTACACCGGCACGGTGAGGTAGCTGCTGATCAGCATCCGGCCCAGGCCCCGGGCCGCGGCGGCGTCCTCGGTGGGGCAGACGAAGATCCGGGCCGCGAGTTCGGTGTCCGGGCCGATCTCGGCGCGCACCCTGGGCACGTCACCGGGCGCGAGCCAGTTGGTGATCGCGCCGTCGGCCTCCCGCGCGGCCAGCCGGAGCATGCCCGGCCGCAGCGCGGCCAGCATGATCGGCGGCGCCGGGTCCGGCGGGCGCTCCAGCCGGAACTTGCTCACCGAGAACGTCGGGTAGTCCGCGGTGACCTTCTCCCCCGCCAGCGCGGCGCGCAGGAACCGCAGCGTGTCCCGCGTCCGCGCGTACGGCTCGGTGAACTCGGCCGCGTTCCAGTTCCGCACGATCACCGGCGACGACGTGCCGAGGCCCAGGACGAACCGCCCCGGAGCCAGTTCGGCGAGGGTCGCCGCGTGCATCGCGAGCAGGCCGGGGCCGCGCGTGTAGACCGGCACGATCGCGGTGCCCAGGCGGAGTTGCGGCGCCCACTGCGAGGCGAGCAGGAGCGGCGAGAACGCGTCCGTTCCGGCGGTTTCCGCGGACCACGCGTCGGTGTACCCGAGATCCGGCAGCCGCTCGATCAGGTCCTTGTGGGCGGCCAGCGGGATCCCGGTCAGCGGGATGGTGATGCCCCATCGCTTCATGGCCAGCATACTAAGCGGTCGCTCATCCTGCCGCCAACTCCCGTTTGAGCCATTCCACTTGCCGCCGCATCAGGTTCTCGGCGACCTCCTCGGCCTGCGGGGTCATATGGGTCGTCCCGACCAGCGGGAGGAACGTGTGCGCCCGGCCCGCGGCCAGCAGCGCCGAAGACAGCCGCAGGGCGTGCGCGACGAACACGTTGTCGTCGGCGAGACCGTGCACGATGAGCAGGCTCCGGCGCAGCAGGTGCGCGTCGGCGATCAGCGAGTTCCGTTCGTATCCCTCGGGATTGTCCTGCGGCGTACCGAGATACCGCTCGGTGTAGTGGGTGTCGTAGAGGGACCAGTCGGTCACCGGCGCCCCGGCCACGGCGGCGTGGAACACGTCCGGCCGCCGCAGCACGGCGAGCGCGGACAGGTAACCGCCGTACGACCAGCCGCGGATGGCCACCCGGTCGAGATCGAGTTCGGGGTGCTCGGCGGCGACGGCGTGCAGGGCGTCCACCTGGTCGGCGAGGGTGACCTCGGCGAGTTTCCCGGCGATCTCCTTCTCCCAGGCCGGTCCCCGGCCCGGGGTGCCCCGGCCGTCCGCGACCAGCACGGCGAAGCCCTGATCGGCCAGCCACTGCGAGGTGAGGAACGCGTTGCGGCTGTGCAGGACGCGCTGCGCGTGCGGGCCGCCGTACGGATCCAGCAGCACCGGCAGTTTCCCGTCGCCGGGCCGGTAACCGCTCGGCAGCAGCAGCGCCGCGCGCAGGTCCCGCTCGCCCACGGTCAGCCAGCGCGGCTTCGGCTCGATCCCAGGGTCCACAGTGGACGAAACGATGTCCGCCACCGGCTGCCCGTCGCGCAGCACCGAGACCTTCGGCCCGCTGTGCTCGAGGCTCCACGAGGACAGCACGGCGATCTCGGCGGTGCCCGCGCCGACGTGCACTCCATCCACAGTGGACAGGCGGCGCGCCTTGCCCCCCTCGGTGCGGTACACGTGGATCTGGGTCGGGTCCTCTCCCGACGCGCTGAACAGCACCTCGGCCCCGACGTGCAGCACCGAGCGGACCTGCAAGCCTGGTTCGGTGACCGGTTCGCCGTCGATCAGCAGCCGGTAGGAGCCGTCCGCGGCGCTCACGTGCACCAACCGGCCGTCGGTCGTCCAGGCCGGGACCCCGGCCACGATCTCCACCCAGTGCGGATCGGTTTCGGTGCGCAGCTTGGTGGTCGAGCCGTCGGCGGGGTCGACCGCGTGGATCTCCAGGCGCCGCTGATCGCGCGGCTGCACGGCCAGCAGCGGCTGCCCCGCCGCCGACCAGTGCACGGCGACCAGGTACTCCCAGTCGCCCGGCTGGACGTCGACGCGGGATCCGTCCAGGCCGAGGAAGGCGAGCGAGACGTCCACGTTCGCGGCGCCCGCGGCCGGGTAGGCCACCGTGTTCACCGCGGCGGCGGGATTGGCCGGATCGGCGATGTGCCAGCGCGGCACCCGGCTCCGGTCGGTGCGTTCGACCAGCAGGGACCGCCCGTCCGGCGCCCACCAGTAGCCGCGGGCCCGGCCCATCTCCTCGGCGGCGATGAACTCCGCGAGGCCCCACGCGATGTCCTCGCCCGGCTCCTCGGCCAGCGCGCGGTCGTCGCCGGTGGCCAGGTCGACCACCCGCAGCCTGCGGTCGCGGACGTAGGCCACGTAGGTGCCGGTCGGGTTCGGCCGCGGATCGACCACCGCGGCCTCCACCAGGGTGGTGATCTCGCCGCTCGCCAGGTCCACCGTGTGCAGCTTCCCGGAAAGCGGGAACGCGGCCAGCCGGAATCCGTCGTCGACCGCGTACCCGACCACGCCGCCGGAGGTCTCCCGGCTGCGCTCCCGCCGGGCGCGCTCCTCGGGCGGCAGTTCCTCCTCGCCCGGCAGCAACCGCGCCGCGTCGACGACCTTCGATTCGGCGCCCGCGGCGAGATCGAGGGCCCACAGGCTGTTGCGACGGTCGAAACCCGACTCCGCGCGCAGGAAGAGCAGCCGGGAGCCGTCCGGGGAAACCCGGAACTCCTTGGGCGCGCCGAGGGTGAAGCGCTGGGTGCGGGCCTGCTTGCGGAGGAAGGAAAGATCGTCACTCACGGGACGCACTCTTTCAGACGGTCACGCGGGAACGCCAATACCGTCCAGCTTCGCCAGTTCGGCGTCGACGTCGAAGCCGGGATCCGGAACGCGGGGCGCGAGTTCGCTCAGCGCCTCCTCGAGCAGCCGCGCGACGAGCCAGTTGCGGTACCACTTCCGGTCCGCGGGCACCACGTACCAGGGCGCGGCCGCGGTGGACGTCCGGCGCAGGATGTCGCGGTAGGCGCGCTGGTAGTCCGCCCACAGCGCCCGCGCTTCGAGGTCGGCCGGGTTGTACTTCCAGTGCTTGGCCGGGGTCCGCAGCCGCGCCCGCAGCCTGCGCAACTGCTCCTCGGGCGAGATGTGCAGGAAGACCTTGACCACCGTGGTGCCGGACGCGGCGAGTTCGCGTTCGAACGCGTTGATCTCGGTGTACCGCTCGCGCAGTTCGGCCGCGGACAGCAGGCCCTGCACGCGCGGCACCAGGATGTCCTCGTAGTGCGAGCGGTCGAACACGCCGATCTGCCCGGGCGTCGGAAGCTGCCGGCGCACCCGCCACAGGAAGTGGTGCCGGCGTTCGGCCGGGGTCGGCTTCTTGAACGCCGCGTACCGCACGCCCTGCGGGTTGACCAGGCCGAGCACGTGCCGGACGGTGCCGCCCTTGCCGGAGGTGTCCATGCCCTGCAGGACGAGCAGCACGCTGCGGTTCCCGCCGCCGGCGCCCTCGGCGTAGAGGGCCTCCTGCAGGTCGTCCAGCCGGCGGCCGAGTTCGGTCAGCTTGCGCTGGGCCTTGGCCTTCTTGCCCGGTCCGAGCGGCGTCGCCGACGGGTCGGGCAGCGCTTCGGACTTGCGTGCCCGGAGCACGTCCCGCACCTGTTCACCGGATCCCATGATCGGAGCGTAACCGGAACGTGACCGTAGCGCCCGTTGTCGCCCGGATGCCGCGTGGCACGCAACGTTCGCCCGGTGAATGCGGCAAAACGCGCAACGAACACCACCCGCAAGCAACGTTTTCCGGCTGATCTCCCCGTAGGTGTGCCCTTAACCTGAACGCATGACGACGTTCGCCGAGGCCACCACGTCCGCCGCCGATCTCATCGCGCTCGACGAGCAGTGGAGTACGCACAACTACCACCCGTTGCCCGTGGTCATCGCCGAGGCCGAGGGCGCCTGGGTCACCGATGTCGAGGGCAAGCGCTACCTGGACTTCCTGTCCGGGTACTCCGCGCTGAACTTCGGGCACCGCCACCCCGATCTGGTCGCCGCCGCGGCCGAGCAGCTCGGCCGGGTGACGCTGACCTCCCGCGCGTTCCACCACGACCAGCTGGGCCGGTTCTGCCAGGAGCTCGCGGAGCTGACCGGCACCGACATGGTGCTGCCGATGAACTCCGGCGCGGAGGCCGTCGAGTCGGCGCTGAAGGTGGCCCGCAAATGGGCCTACCGGGTGCAGGGCATCCCGGACGGCACGGCCGAGATCGTCGTCGCCGGTTCGAACTTCCACGGCCGGACCACCACGATCGTGTCGTTCTCCACCGACGAGACCGCGCGCGCCGATTTCGGGCCGTTCACCCCGGGTTTCGTGACGGTCGAGTACGGCGACGCCGAGGCGCTGGCCGCCGCGATCACCGAGCGCACGGCCGCGGTCCTGCTGGAGCCGATCCAGGGCGAGGCGGGCGTGGTCGTCCCGCCGGACGGGTACCTCGCCGAGGCCCGGCGGCTGTGCGACGAGGCGGGCGCGCTGCTGATCGCCGACGAGATCCAGTCCGGGCTGGCCCGCACCGGCACGCTGTTCGCGCTCGAGCACGAGCGGGTCCGGGCCGATCTGTACACGCTGGGCAAGGCGCTGGGCGGCGGGATCATGCCGGTGTCCGCGGTCGTCGGGCGGCGCGAGGTGCTCGGCGTGCTGCGGCCCGGTGAGCACGGGTCGACCTTCGGCGGCAACCCGCTCGCCTGCGCGGTCGGGCGCGCGGTCATCCGGCTGCTGGCGACCGGCGAGTTCCAGCAGCGGTCCGCGTCGCTGGGGGCGCATCTGCACACGCGCCTCGCCGAACTGGTGGGCCACGGCGTCGCCGAGGTCCGCGGGCGCGGCCTGTGGGCGGGGGTGGACATCGCCCCCGGCGGGCCGAGCGGGCGCGAGGCGTCCGAAGCCCTGATGGCCTACGGCGTGCTGTGCAAGGAAACGCACGACCACACGCTGCGCATCGCGCCGCCGCTGGTGATCAGCCAGTCCGATCTCGACCGCGGCATCGACGCGATCGCCGCGGTCGTCCGCGGGTAACGCGTCATCCGTCCACTGTGAACAGTGCACCGAGGTGTGGCCGCGGTCGCCGGTTCCCGGCGTGCCGCAACGCGTCCCACAGGGTCACGTGGGTGGCGGTCAGCACGGGTTTGCCCGCCGCGAGTTCCAGCTCCGGCAGGCAGTCCGCGGTGTGCAGCGCGGTTTCCGGGATCAGGAGCGCCTCGGCCCGGGGGTGGTCGGCGGCCCGGACGATCTCCAGCAGTTTCTCCGGGCCCCACGCGGCCACCTCGCGGTCCGAACCCGCGTCGAGCTCGATCCGGTGCACGGTCTCGATCCCGGCCGTGGCCAGGAACTCGACGAACACCGCGGTGACCAGGCCGCTGTAGACCGAGCCCAGCGCCACCCGGGTGACCCCCAGCGCCGCCGCGGCGGCGAGGAACGCCAGCGAGGTGCTGCTCGCCGGTACGCCGAGCCGCTCGGCCAGGGCGTCGGCCTGCCGCCGCGCGCCCGCGCGTCCCCTCAGGAAGCTGCACGACGAACACGTCCAGGTGACCACGTCCGGCGCGAAACCGCGCAACCGCTCGGCGGCCGCGAGCAGCCGCGGCTCCTCGCCCACCTCGCGCAGCGCCCGCAGCTTGGCCAGCGGATCCAGGTCCGCCAGCCGGTGCACCCCGGCTCCCCAGGTGACGTACTCCGCCGCGACCGCCGCCGGGCCCGGGGTCAGGCGTTCCGCGAGGGCCAGGTAGTCGTCCTCACCGGCGCCCCGGGTCGGGTACAGCACGCCGATCCGGGTCTCTCCACATGCGACATCGTCGATCCCCATACCCGTCACCCTGCCGCAGACCGGGCGAGCTCGCACGGAAGGCGAACTTCCGCGGCCTCTCGTACGTTGAACCGGCAACGCATCGGGGGCGGAGGGAGTCGCATCATGGGGAGCTGGACGGAAAGGTCGCTGGTCGGCACGGAAATCGCGGATCCGGAGGAACTGTCCGCGCACGGACGGTCACTGCGGGACGAGGTGCCACCGGCCGCGCACGACCACGAGGCCGCCGGGCCGCGGCGGCCGGGGGTGCTGGAGTTCGTCGAGGCGAGCAACTCCGGGCGGCTGCCCGAACTCGTGCCGCTGCGCACCGGGCGGATGATCTCGTCGCCGTTCGCGTTCTTCCGGGGCGCGGCGGGGCTGATGGCGGCCGATCTGGCCGGGGCCCCGGTGAGCGGGCTTTCCGCGCAGTTGTGCGGTGACGCGCACGCGGCGAACTTCGGGCTGTACGGCACGCCCGAGGGCCAGATCGTGATGGACATCAACGATTTCGACGAAACCGTGCCCGGGCCGTGGGAATGGGACCTCAAACGGCTGTCGGCGAGCCTGGTGCTGGCCGGTCGCGAAGGCGGGGTGTCCGAATCCGGCTGCCGCGAGGCCGCCGAGGACGCGGTGAAGTCCTACCGCCGCACGATCCGCGAACTCGCGGAACTGCCGTTCCTGAGGTCGTGGAACGCGTTGCCGGACGCGTCGGTGCTGAGCAAGGTCAAGGCGCACGACCTGATCGACGAATTCGAGGAGGCGGCGGAGAAGGCGCGCAAGAACACCAGTGCCAAGGTGTCCGCGAAGTGGACGCGGCGCATCGACGACCACACCACCGGGCTCCGGCGGCACCGCTTCGTCGAGGACCCGCCGATCCTGCGGCACGTCGAGGACGACACGGCCGACGCGGTGATCGCGGGCCTTGTGTCCTATGTGGACACTCTGCGGGAGTCGCGGCGCAACCTCATCGCGCGCTACCGGGTTTCGGACGTGGCGTTCCGGGTGGTCGGCACCGGCAGCGTGGGCCTGCGCAGCTATGTCGTGCTGCTGCACGGGAACGCCGACGAAGACCTGGTGCTGCAGGTGAAGGAGGCGCGCCCGTCCGCGCTGGCGGAACACCTCGACCTCGCGCCGGTGCCCCACGAGGGGGAACGGATCGTGCACGGCGCGCGGCTGGTACAGGCCGAATCCGACATCCTGCTCGGCTGGACCCGGATCGACGGCCGGGACTTCATCGTCCGGCAGTTCCGGAACCTCAAGGGCGACATCGATCCGACCGAACTGCGCCGCGACCACCTCGACGACTACGGCCGCCTGGCCGGCGCCCTGCTCGCGCGTGCGCACACCCGATCCCTGCACCCCCGCCTGCTCGCCGGTTACTTCGAAGGCGACGAGGCCCTCGACGAGGCGATCGGCCGCTTCGCGATCCGCTACGCCGACCAGGCCGAAGCCGACCACGCCGAACTCGCCGCCGCCGCGAAAAACGGCGCCGTCCCCGCCGAAACCGAAGACTAGCCAGCCCGAGTCGCACACCCAGGCAAGCGAGTTGCACACTCGCGCACGCGAGTTCAACGTTCGCGCACGCGAGTTACACACCGAGGTTTCCTGGCACTGTCTGATCCGCGGGTGGTTGGGCATGGAACTCGCCTACCGGAATGGGGAACTCGCGCCAGCGGGACGCACTCGGGACACCGGAGGATTCGCGCGGGCGGAGTTCGCTGTGGGCGCAATCGGTTTCCGGCTTCCCGGGGTTCGCGCATGATCGGGGCATGACGAACGTTTCCGACCGGTCCGTGCTCCTGCCCGACGGGCGGCGGCTCGCGTACCACGAATTCGGTGATCCGGACGGGATTCCGTGCGTGTACACGCCGGGCTGGCCCGCCTCGGGTCTGGCCGGGCAGCCGTACGGCGAGGCCGCCCGGAAAGCCGGGGTGCGGTGGATCTCGATCGACAAACCGGGCACCGGGCGGTCGGACTTCGACCCGCGGCGCTCGTTGCCGCGGTACGCCGAAGACATCCGCGAGTTCGCCGACCGGCTCGGGCTCGACCGCTTCGCGACGGTCGGGGAATCCGGCGGCGGGCCGCACGCGCTCGCGCTGGCGCGGGCGCTCGGCGACCGGCTGACGGTCGCCGTGATCCTGTCCGGAATGGCGCCGGGGCAAGGAAAACAGGCCCGCGAGGGGATGCGGCCGGTCAACCGCAGGCTGTTCGCGCTGGCCGAACGCGCGCCGTGGTTGCTCCGGCCGCAGCTGGCGATGTTCGGCCGGATGGTGGCGAAGCCGGAGAACGCGGCGAAGTGGCAGCAGGCCGCGATGGGCGACGCCCCCGAAGCGGAACGGCGAGCTCTGGAAGACATCGATCCCGCGCTGCTGCTCGCCGCGACCGGCGAGGCGCTCCGGGACGGTGGCCGGGCGGCGGCGCAGGAGTTGCGGATGCTGGTGCGGCCCTGGGGTTTCCCGCTGTCCGGGTGCACCTGCCCGGTCGAGGTCTGGCACGGCGCCGAAGACCGCAACGCCCCCGTGGCGCACGCCCACCGGCTCGTCGCCGCACTCCCCGGCTGCCGCGCGCGGATCGTCGAAGGCGCGGGCCACAGCGTGGGCATGGTGGTCCAGCACGAACTCATGGCCACCATCGCCCGCGCCGGTACGCCCGGCTCAGACGGCTAGCGAAGTGACTTCGGCGGCGCAGCCCCAGGACAGGGTGACGCCGGTGCCGCCGTGCCCGTAGCAGTGGATCACGTCGCCCACCCGTTCCAGGCGGATTTCCGGGCGGTGCGGGCGGAGGCCGACGCGGACGCGCAGCGGCTCGGCCCCGGCGAGTTCGGGCACCAGTTTCGCACAGCGGCGCAGGATGTCCCCGGTCGTCGCGGGATCCGGCGCCAGGTCGCCGCTGCCCAGCTCCTCGGTTCCGCCGCAGACCACGTAGTCCCCGTGCGGCAGCACGTAACTGAAGTCGTCCTCGTCGACCACCCATTCGGTGAGCCCGGGATCGGCGACGTGCACGACCTGCCCCCGCGCCGGGGTCACCGAATCGTCCCCGGCGAGGCGGCCGCCGTCGAGCCCGGCGGCGTTCACCACCAGATCGGCCCGGATCCCGTCGAGCGAAGGGACCTCGCGGTACTCCGTGCGCACGCCCGCCGCGGCGACCTCCGCCGCCAGCCAGGTGAGGTACCGCTCGGTGTCCACCAGCGGCGGGCTGAAGTCCAGGGAGTCGGCCCAGGGATCGTCGACGTCGATGCGCCGGATGATCCCGCCCACCGCGTCCGCCCACACCGGCAGCGGCCGCTCGGTGCGGCGCAGCAACCGGCCGGGCAGCAGCCGGACCCCGGTCCCGGGCACCGCGGCGAGCCGCTGGAACTCGGCGAAGCTCACCTCGGTCCAGCGCGCGCACCGATCGGCGGGCTCCGCATGGCGCGGGTAGATCAGCCCGCCCGCGACCATCGACGTGGTCCCCTCCGGCGGGGAGGCGGTGAGCACGGTGACGTCCCGGCCTATTTGCGCCAACCGCAACGCGCTGCTGAGCCCGATGATTCCGCCCCCGACCACCGCGACCCGCATCGATCCTCCGCTTCCTAGCGCACCCGTTCGACCCGTCGCTGGTCCCAGACCGGTTCGTCCACTTCGGACACCCGGCCGTCCGAATCGAACAGCAGGTACCGCTCGAACGACCGCGCGAACCAGCGATCGTGGGTCACCGCGACCACCGTACCGGTGAACTCGTCCAGCGCCTGCTGCAACGCCTCGGCGGAGACCAGGTCCAGGTTGTCGGTCGGCTCGTCCAGCAGCAACAGCGTGGCGCCGGAAAGTTCCAGCAGCAGCACCTGGAACCGGGCCTGCTGCCCGCCGGACAGCGTGTCGAAACTCCGCTCCGCCGCGGGCGCCAGGCCGTACCGCGCCAGCGCGGCGGTGGCCGCTCCCCGCTCCATCCCGGCCCGCCCGTCGTCGCCCCGGCCGAGCACCTCCAGCAACGTGCGGCCGAGCAGCTCGGGATGCCGGTGCGTCTGCGCGAACAACCCCGGCACGACCCGGGCGCCCAGGCGGCACTCGCCGGTGTGCCGGACGCTTTCGTCGCCGCCGAGCAGGCGGAGGAAGTGGCTCTTCCCGGAGCCGTTCGAGCCCAGCACGCACACCCGGTCGCCGAAGAACACCTCGAGGTCGAACGGCGCCATCAGCCCGCTCAGCTCGAGCGCGGCGCAGGTGATCGCCCGCACGCCGGTCCGGCCGCCGCGCAGCCGGGGTTTGACCTTCTGCTCCTTCGGCGGCAGCGGCGGAGCACCGGCCTCCTCGAACTTCCGCAGCCGGGTCTGCGCGGCCCGGTACCGGGAGGCCATGTCGTCGCTCATCATGGCGGCGCGCTGCAGCGAACGCACCAGCTCGATCAGCTGCTGGTGCTTCTCGTCCCAGCGCCGCCGCAACTCGGCCATGCGATCCATCCGGGCGACGCGGGCCTCGTGCCAGGTGCCGAACCCGCCGCCGTGCACCCACGCGGTGCCGCCCTCGAGGGTGACGATGTGGGTCGCGGCCGCGGCGAGCAGTTCCCGGTCGTGGCTGATCAGCAGGACGGCCTTGTCCGTCTCGGCGAGCCGCTCCTCCAGCCAGCGCTTGCCGGGCACGTCGAGGTAGTTGTCCGGCTCGTCGAGCAGCAGCACCTGCTCGGGGCCGCGCAGCAGGGCCTCGAGCACCAGCCGTTTCTGCTCACCGCCGGACAGCGAGCCGACGTCGCGGTACCGGGCGCGGTCGTACGGCACGCCGAGCGCGGCGACGGTCACGGTGTCCCACAGCACCTCGGCCGCGTAGCCCCCGGCCTCGCCCCAGTTCGCCAGCGCGCTGGCGTAGCGCAGCTGGGTCGCCTCATCGTCGGTGTCCATCAGCGCCAGTTCGACCTCGTCGAGTTCGGCCGCGGCGGCGCGCAACGCGGCGGGCGCGACCTCGAGCAGCAGGTCCCGGACCGTGCGGCCGTCCCGCACCGACCCGATGAACTGCGGCATCACCGCGACCCCGCCCTGGGTGTGCGACGCGCCGTCCTCCGGCTTCAGCTCGCCGCCGAGGATCCGCATCAGGGTGGTCTTCCCCGCGCCGTTGTCGCCGACGAGCGCCACCACCTGGTCCGCGCTCACCCGGAACGAAACGTCGTGGAAGAGCCGCCGCCCGTCGCTGAGCCGGTATGCCAGTGCGTTCGCTTCCAGAAACCCCACGCCCGGCATGGTGGCCCACTGCCGGTGATTCCCGCGAACGAATTCCGCGGTCACGTAGCCTCGACGCGGGAGACGCGAACATCGAGGAGGGGTCCGTGGTCGAACTGCGCACGCGCGCCGTCCTGGGGCAGCGCTCGGCGATCGTCGCGGGAATCGCCGCGGGGGCGATGGCCTCGCTCGGCGCCTACCACGCCGGCGACCGCGGCCCCGGCGCCTTCGACGCGTCCGTGGCCCGCGGCGTCCACGAGGTGCTCGGCGGGCAGCCCGATCTGCTCCAGTTCCTGGTCCTGCCCACGCAGCCGTACGTGCTGCTCCCGGTCATCGCGCTGATCGCGCTGGTCAGCGCGCTGCACCGGGACTGGACCGCCGCCGCGCTCGCGGTCGGCGGCCCGGCCCTGGCCGTCGCGGCGAACACCTGGCTGCTGAAACCGCTGTTCGAGCGCTACAACGACGGGCACCTGGCCTACCCGAGCGGGCACACGGTGAGCCTGGTGTCGGTCCTGACCGTGCTGACCCTGCTGGCCCGCCCGGGCCTGGCGAAGGCCGTCGTCCCCGCGTTCGGCACGCTGCTCGTCCTCGCCGCGGGCACCGGCATGATCGGCCTCGGCTACCACTACGCGACCGATGTCATCGGCGGCGTCCTCTTCGCCGTCGCCGCGGTCCTCGCCCTGGCGATCGTCCTCAGGACACGGTCACCGCGTCGCGAGCAAGCGCGGTGAGGCGGCTGACGGCGCGCAGGTACTTCTTGCGGTAGCCGCCGAGCAGCATCTCCTCGGTGAACAGGGTGGACAGCGACTGGCCGGAGACCACGACCGGGATCGCGCGGTCGTAGAGGCGGTCGGCGAAGGCGACCAGGCGCAGCGCCACGTTCTGGTCCGGCGCGGACCGCACGCCGCGCAGGTGGACCACCTCGATGCCGTCGACCAGGCGGCCGTAGCGGGACGGGTGCAGCCGGGCCAGGTGCTCGCACAGCGCGTCGAAATCATCCACTGTGGACCCGGGGTGCGCGGCGACCGAGGCGTCCAGTCCGGCCTCGGTCACCGGGGGCGGCGCGTCGGGCAGGCCGCGGTGCCGGTAGTCCGGGCCGTCCACCCGCACCACGGTGAACCGCTGCGAAAGCGACTGGATCTCGCGCAGGAAGTCCTCGGCGGCGAACCGGCCCTCGCCCAGTTTGTCCGGCAGCGTGTTCGAGGTCGCCGCCACGTAGACCCCGGCCGTGGTCAGCTCGCGCAGCAACCGGGTCACCAGCATGGTGTCGCCGGGATCGTCCAGTTCGAACTCGTCGATCGCGAGCAGCCGGTGCTCGGACAGCCGCCGCACCGCCTCGGCGAAGCCCAGCGCCCCGACGAGATGGGTCAGCTCGACGAACGTCCCGTAGGCCTTCGGCGACGGCGCCTCGTGCCACGTGGACGCGAGCAGGTGGGTCTTGCCGACACCGAAACCGCCGTCGAGGTACAGGCCCATCGGCCCGGGATCGGCCGCCTGCCCGCCGCCGAACAGCGCGCGCAGCCGGGATTTCGGCTTCCTGTCGGCGACCGCGTTGATCCTGCCGGAAAACGCCGCGCACGCGGTGACCGCGCCGGCCTGGCTCGGCTCGTCCGGATTCGGCACGTAGGTCGAGAACCGGACGCGGTCGAACCGGGGCGGTGGCACCAATGCGGTGATCAGCTCGTCGGCGCCGATCTCGGGATGCCGGTCGGTCAGATGCGCTGCGGACATGACCGAAACTGTAACCGGGGACGGACATCACTCCCCCGGGTGCGCGCCGGGTTCGACGACGGCCGCCCAGCGTGCTGGGATGGGGCCGTGCAGAGATTGTGGCCGGAACCACTGGCGGGCGAGATCACCGACGCCGACCTCGAGCGCCTTTACGCGTACCCGGAAAACCCGACCGATCCTTGGGTGCAGGTGAATTTCGTGTCCTCGGCCGACGGCGCGGTCACGATCGACAACAAGTCGGAGGGGCTGTCGCATCCGGCCGACAAACGCGTCTTCCTGCTCGGCCGCGACCTCGCCGACGTGATCCTGGTCGGCGCGGGCACGGTCCGGACCGAGGGCTACAACGGCTGGAAACCGGGCAAGGCGCGCCGCGAACGCCGCGAGCGCCTCGGCCTGTCGCGGGTCCCGCCGATCGCGGTGGTCACCGGCAGCGCGAACATCGATCCCGCCTCGCCGCTGCTGACCGACACCTGGGTCCCGCCGATCATCATCACCACCGCACGCGCCCCGGAGAAGCGCCGGGCCGCGCTGGCCGAGGCGGGCGCCCAGCTGATCATCGCCGGTGAGCAACTGGTCGACCTGCGCGTGGCGCTGACCGAGCTGGCGCACCTGGGGCTGCGGCGGATCGACTGCGAAGGCGGTCCGCACCTGTTCGGCGAGCTGATCGCCGAAGACCTGGTCGACCAGCTGTGCTTGACCATCTCGCCGAACCTCGTCGGCGGCGGACCCGACCGGATCGCGCTCGGCCGCCTCTCCAGCGCGCCGCGGCGGCTCGAGCTGGCGTCGATCCTGCACGAGGACGGGTTCACCATGATGCGCTACCGCCGGGCACCGGACCGATGAGTGTCGAGGACGACACCTTGCTGGCGAAGGCCGTCCAGGGCGACCAGGGCGCCTTCGACCAGCTCGTCCGCGCGCACACCCCGAAGATGTACCGGGTGGCGCTGCGGATCACCGGCGCCGCCGCGGAGGCCGAGGACGTCGTCCAGGACGCCTGGATCTCCGCGTGGCGGGCGCTGCCGAACTTCCGGCACGAGTCGGCGGTGTCCACCTGGCTCTACCGCGTGGTGACCAACGCCGCCCTCGCCCAGGTGCGGCGACGCCGGCCGACCGTCTCGCTGGACGCCGCCCTGGGCCCGGACGACGACTCCGGCGAACGGTCCCTGCTGGAAACCGGCGTGCTCGCCGACACCCGCGCGAACCCCGAGCGCGTGCTCGTCCGCGCCGAGCAGGTCGACGCCGCGCTGCGGGCCATCGCGAGCCTCGACGTCTCCCAGCGGGTTCCGCTCGTGCTGCGCGAGCTGGAAGGACTCAGCTACGAAGAGGTCGCCGACGTGCTCGAGGTCAGCGTCCCAGCCTTGCGTTCGCGGCTGCACCGCGCCAGGGTGGCCTTGCTCGCGAAACTCAGGGAGTTGCGATGAGTACCGACGGCCCGGATCCGCGAGACGATCCGCGGTGGGAGCTGGTGCGCGCCGCGGCGCGGCGGCCGGTCCCCACCCCGTACGGCCTGATCACCCGGGTCCTCAGGTCGGTCCAGGGCGTCCGCGGCCGGCTGCTGGCCGAGCCGTTCGAACTCCCGCTCGACGGCGACCGGCTGCGCATCGGCGAACGCGTCCTGGTGCTGCTGGCCCGCCGGCTCGGTGCGGAACTGGGCCGCGCGATCGGCGGCGTGCACGTCTCCGCGGTCGCGCTCGAGCAGAACGGCCTCGAGGTGCTCGCGACCGTGCGCTACGGGGTCGCCGCGGACGAGGCGGCGGAAAGCCTGCGCCACCTGCTGGGCGAGGCGCTCGCGGCGCAGATCGGGGCCGGCGCGCCGCCGGTCAACGTGCACATCGTGGACGTGCACCAGTCCTGATCACTCACCCATTCGAGCGAGTTTGCGAAAGACAGCGGGCGGACAAGACATCGTAGGTACAGCGAGACAGCCTCGGCTTTCGAAAGGAGCAGGCTTCATGGCGCAGACCAGTGCGGCCAAATCCGACGCCACCCCGGCCACCCGGCCGGGCGCGACGCCCGTGCTCAACGAGGAGGGCACGGCCGGCAAGACCACCATCTCCTCGGCGGTCGTGCAGAAGGTCGCCGGGATCGCGGCGCGCGAGGTGTCCGGGGTGTACGCCCTCGGCGGGGGCGTTTCCCGCGCGTTCGGCGCGATCAAGGAACGCATCCCCGGCTCGGGCACGGTGACCACCTCCGGAGTCTCGGTCGAGGTGGGTGAGAAGCAGGCGGCGGTGGACCTCGACGTCGTGGTCGAATACGGCGCCCGGATCGTGGACGTGGCCCGCGCGGTGCGCCGGAACGTGATCACCACGGTCGAGCAGATCACCGGGCTCGAGGTGATCGAGGTGAACATCGCGGTCAACGACATCCACCTCCCCGAAGAGGACACCGACGAGGAAACGTCCCGAGTGGAGTAGTTCGTGTCCACAATGGATGATCCAGCCGGTCTGGCCGAGGCGATCGCGGACGCGGTGCTCGCGCATCCGTCGGTGGCCGGGATGGACGCGGGCAAGCTGGGCACGATCGCCACGCACCTGCCCGGCCGCCGCGTGTCCGGGGTCCGGGTGGCCGAGGCGGGCGACCGGGTGGAGATCTCCGTGGTGCTCCGCCTCGGCGCGAGGATTCCCCAGCAGGGCGAGGAACTGCGGCGACTGGTCCGCACGATCGCCGGGGACGTCACGGTGGACGTGACGGTCACCGATATCGTGACCGCGGACAGTCCGTCCACATCGGACACCGCGAGGAGCGGATCGAAGGCGTGAGCGAAGCCGGGGAAGGACGGGACCCGCGGGCGGCCTTCCGCGCCTTCGTCCGGGCGAACCACCCGGACGTCGGCGGCGATCCGGACGAGTTCATCGCCGGGCTCGCGCGCCACCGCGGCGAAATCGCGCCCTCGACCGGGCACGAGGACAGGTTCGACGCACCGATCACCTTCGTGCGCCACGCGAAGGGACTCACCGGCCGGATCAGGCGATGGCGGCAGCGGAAACGGCGACCGCCGCGCGTGCACTGAAACCAAGGAGACGCAATGAACGCAACGCAGACCGGCATCATCGCCGGGCTCATCCTCGGCCTCGCGGCCACCCAGGGGTTCACCGCCTTCCTGATCACCCTGGCCGTCGGGGTCATCGGCCTGGTCGTGGGCCGGGTGCTGGACGGTGAACTCGATCTCGGCGACCTGTTCGGCCGGGGTCGCGACCGGTGACGCCTGCCCAGGCCACCGGTCCGCTGCCGCCGATCGAGGACCGGGGCACGCTGAAGATCGACCACCTGGTGGTGCGCAAGGTCGCCCAGCGGGCCGCCGACGAGGTGCCCGGCACGGTCCGGGCGGAACGCCGGATCGCCGGGCTGGACCTCGGCGGCCAGGGCGCGAACGCCAAGGTTTCCGGCCAGGACAACGACGTCGACCTCGCGCTGGATCTCGCGCTGCGCTATCCCGGCCCGGTGCGGACCGTGGTCGGCGCGGTCCGGGACCGGGTGACCGGCGAGGTCGAGCGCATCACCTCCTACCACGTCCGCTCGCTCCGGGTCACCGTTTCCGCGCTGCTGCCGGAAACGCGGCCGCGGGTGCGCTGACCGGGAAGATCAGGGAGTGAATCCGTGCGGGTATTCGTCCGTCTCCTTTCGACACTGCTCGGCCTGGGCCTCGCGGTGGCCGGGGTGCTGCTCGCCGTCGAGGTCGGCTGGCACTGGTGGCGGCCGGGCGACGCGCCGCTGATCGTGCCCTGGCCGGCCTGGCGGGACCACCTCGCCCAGCTCGGCTGGGATGCCTACGCCGTCCGGCTCACCGGGGGCGTGCTGGCCGCGGCCGGTCTGCTCCTGGTGCTGATGTCGACGGCCGCGCGGCGCCGGTCGGTGCGCCTCACCGATCCGGCCGACGAGGTCAGCGTGACGACCTCGCCGCGGGCCCTGGCCCGCCTGGTCGGGCACCGGGTCCGGGCCGAGCAGAACGTGACCGGGGCTTCGGTGACGGCCAGTGCGAAGAAGGTCCGGGTGCGCGCGACCAGCCGCCTGGAGACCGAGGGCGAACTGCGGCCGCGGCTGCTCGAGACCGTCTCCGAACTGCTCGGCCGCGTCCCGCTGCTGCGGCAGCCGAAGGTGTCCGTGGTCGTCGATTCCCCGAAGGACCGCCGATGACCCGGAAATCCACCGCCGCCAAGGCGCTCGCCCGCTCCTACGGCGCGGAGCGCACGCTCACCTTCCTGCTCGGCCTGGCCGCGCTGGCCGGCGGGGCGGTCGTCCTGCTGGTCGGCTACGGGGTGTTCGGCGAGTTCCGGGCGCGGCGCCCGCTGGTGGATCCGATCGCGGTCGACTGGCTCGGCCGCGCCCCGGTGCTCGCGAAGAGCGCGGCGATCGTGGCCGGGGTGCTGCTCCTCGTGTTCGGGCTGTGGTGGTTCTTCCGGTCGCTGCGGCCGGAGGGACGTCCCGATCTCGAACTGGATCGCACCGAGGGCAGCGAACTGACCGTCACCGCGAACGCGATCGCGAACGCCGTGCGGGCCGACGCGGAGGCCGTGGACGGGGTGAGCCGCGCGCAGGTCCGGGCCGTGGGCGACACCGACGATCCGGCGCTGCGGCTGACCCTGTGGCTGCGCGAGGGCACGGACGTGCGCACGGTGTGGCAGGAACTCGACGGCCAGGTCCTGGCCCGGGCGCGGGAATCGCTCGGCGTCGAGAAGCTGCCGACCGCCGTCCGGCTGGAACTCGACGCGAGCGATCGGCGCCGGGTGCGCTGACCCGGAAACCGGGCGGGCGAACACCCGGTCGTCGACTGCGTGCGCGGCGCGAAACGGCTAGATTGGGTTCGCACCACAGTCTTCCTGATCAGGTGGGAGGCAGCAGTGGAGGCCGTTTCTCCCGCACGGCTGCGCGTGCTCATCGCGGACGACAATCCCGTCATCGGTGCGGCGCTGCGCGCGCTCCTGGAAACCCAACCGGATATCGACGTGGTCGCCGTGGCGGGCGACGCGGACGAGGCGATCAACCTGGCCGGGCGGCACTCCCCCGAGGTCGTGGTGCTGGACGTCCGGCTGCCCGGCGGGGGCGGGGCACGGGTGGCCCGGGAACTGCGCCGCTGCGCCCCGGCGCCCGCGCTCATGGCTTTCTCCGCACACGGCGACGCCCGGTCGATCGCGGAGATGACTTCCGCCGGAGTCGCCGAGTATCTGGTGAAAGGCACGCCGAACGCCGAGATCATCGCCGCGATCCGCCGGGTCGGCGCACCCGCCGACCGGAACCACCACGCCTAGCGACCCCGCACCGGGAATCCCCCAATGTGGCTTTCGGGGCGTTGAACGTCCCCAATGCCGCATTGGGTACATCCAGGCCCCGAAAGCCACGTTGGGGCTTTCTCAGTGTGGTGTGGTGCCGTGCTCGTGGGGTGCCCGGATGCCGGGCTCGCCTACCGAGATGGGGAACTCGGTGTGCCGAAACGGGGAACTCGCACGTCCGAAACGGGGGACTCGCGGCAGGTGGAGGGGTCCGCTGCCGCGAGTTCCCCGTTCCGGTCGGGTGTGTTCCCCGTTTCGGTAGCCCGAGTTCCCCGTTCCGGGAGAAGGCGAGCATCACTGCGGCCTTCGGCGCACGCGGGAAGGCAAGGTTCCCCACACCGCATCGAGCACGCCGAGCACCACCCGAGAAGCCCTACCGAGAAAACCTCATCGGGGGACTCTCGGCGGGAGGCTAGTCGGCGAGCCAGCGGCCGACGCAGGCGAGCAGTTCGTCGGCGTTCACCGGTTTCGTCACGTAGTCGCTCGCCCCGGATGCCAGGCTCTTCTCCCGGTCGCCCTCCATCGCCTTGGCGGTGACCGTGATGATCGGCAGGTCCGCGAACCGCGGCATCTCGCGAATCGCCGCCGTGGTGGCGTAGCCGTCCATCTCCGGCATCATCACGTCCATCAGGATGAGTTCGACGTCCTCGTTGGCCATCAGCAGTTCGATGCCCTTGCGGCCGTTCGGCGCGTGCACCACGGAAAGCCCTTGCAGTTCCAGCATTCCCGAGATGGCGAACACGTTCCGCGGGTCGTCGTCGACGAGCAGGACCTTGCGCCCGGCCAGCCGGGGCGACACCGCGACCTCCGGCTCGGGTTCGGACGGGACCCGCCGCGGCAGGATCTCGTCGAGTTCGCGGGCGGAGAGCTGCAGCAGGATCCGTTCCCGCAGCTCGTCCAGCGAGGGCACCAGATCCACCGGGTGGGCGCGGGCGTGCGCCTGCAGCAGCCGGTCCTGCGCCGCGCTGAGCTTGCGGGTCGCGTGCGCCAGCACCGGCACGGTCACCGGATCGGTATGGCTCGCGATCCGCTTGAGGAAGGTCAGCGCGTTCGCCCCCGGCAGGCTCAGATCGAGCACCGCGCACCGGTACGACCGCGCCGACAACGCCTCGACCGCCTGGTCCGGACTGGCGACGGCCTCGACGGACACCGGACCGTGCGTATCCGCCAGATCCTCGGCCAGCCCGCGCACCAGCGGGGTCAGCAGCCCGTTGCCCTGGTCCTCGACCACCAGGACCCGGCATTCCCCGTCGGCCTCCGGACGCGGTGGCCGCTGCGCGCCGCCGAACGTCGTGGCGAACTGGGTCGCCGGGAGGTAGAGCGTGAACGTGCTGCCCTGCCCGAGCCGGCTTTCCGCGCGGATCTCGCCGCCGAGCAGGTAGGCGACTTCACGGCAGATCGACAGTCCGAGCCCGGTGCCGCCGTACTTGCGGCTGGTGGTCCCGTCCGCCTGCTGGAACGCGCCGAAGATCGATTCCAGGTTCTCCTCGGCGATCCCGATTCCGGTGTCCGCCACCGAGAACGCGATGAGCGGTTCGTGCGCCGCGGTCGAGGAAACGTTGCTGTCGACCAGATCCACCCGGAGTTCCACCCGGCCGCGTTCGGTGAACTTCACGGCGTTGGACAGCAGGTTGCGCAGGACCTGGCGGAGCCGCTGCTCGTCGGTGAACACCTGCTCGGGCACCTCCGGGGCGACGGTCACCCCGAATTCGAGCCCCTTCTCCGCGGTCAGCGGCTGGAACGTGGTCCGCACGTAGTCCAGCAACTGCCGCAGCGGGAAGGGTTCCCGGTGGATCTCCATCTTCCCGGCCTCGACCTTCGACAGGTCCAGGATGTCGTTGATCAGTTGCAGCAGATCGGTTCCGGCGGACTGGATCACCTTGGCGAACTCGACCTGCTTCGGGGTGAGGTTCTGCGTCGTGTTCTGCGCGAGCACCCCGGCCAGGATGAGCAGGCTGGTGAGCGGGGTGCGCAGTTCGTGCGACATGTTCGCGAGGAATTCGGATTTGTACTTCGACGCGAGCGCGAGCTGCTGGGCGCGTTCCTCGATCTCCTGCCGCGCCTGCTCGATCTCGACGTTCTTCACCTCGATGTCCCGGTTCTGCTGGGCCAGCAGTTCGGCCTTCTCCTCGAGCTCGGCGTTGGAGCGCTGGAGTTTCGCCTGCTGCGCCTGCAGTTCCTCGGACCGCGCTTGCAGTTCCTGGGCGAGGCGCTGCGATTCCTCCAGCAGCGCGTCGGTCCGGGCGTTGGCGATGATCGTGTTGACGTTGACACCGATCGTCTCCATGAGCTGTTCCAGGAAATCCCGCTGCACCTGGGTGAACCGGGTGAACGAGGCCAGTTCGATGACCCCGAGCACCTGGTCCTCGAACACGATCGGCAGCACGATCAGGTTCACCGGCGCGGCGGCGCCCAGGCTGGAGGAGATCCTGATGTAGTCCGGCGGGGTCCGGTCCACCAGCAGCGGTTTGCGGGTCTGCGCGACCTGGCCGATCAGCGATTCGCCGAGGGCGAACACGTTCGGCACGCCGTTGTTCTCCTGGTAGCCGTAACTGGCGATCAGGCGCAGCCGCGAGTCGCCGGGATCGGGTTCGGTGAGGAAGAACGTGCCGTGCTGCGCGCCGACCAGCGGGGTCAGCTCGTTCATGATCAGGCTCGCGACCACGCGCAGATCACGATGTCCCTGCATCAGCCCGGAAACCCGGGCGAGGTTGGTCTTGAGCCAGTCCTGTTCCTCGTTGGCGCGGGTGGTCTCGCGCAGGGACTGCACCATCGCGTTGATGTTGTCCTTGAGCTCGGCGACCTCGCCCTTGGCCTCGACCGAGATCGACCGCGTGAGGTCGCCGGTCGCGACCGCGCTGGTCACCTCGGCGATCGCCCGCACCTGGCGGGTGAGGTTCCCGGCCAGTTCGTCGACGTTCTCGGTCAGCCGCTTCCAGGTGCCGGAGACGCCTTCGACCTCCGCCTGCCCGCCGAGGCGCCCTTCCTTGCCGACCTCGCGCGCCACCCGGGTCACCTCCGCGGCGAACGCGGAGAGCTGGTCGACCATGGTGTTGATGGTCGTCTTGAGTTCGAGGATCTCGCCGCGGGCGTCCACGTCGATCTTCTTGGACAGATCGCCCTGCGCGACCGCGGTGGTCACCTGGGCGATGTTGCGCACCTGGCCGGTGAGGTTGTTCGCCATCGAGTTGACGTTGTCGGTCAGGTCCTTCCAGGTGCCCGCCACGTTCGGCACCCGCGCCTGGCCGCCGAGGATCCCCTCGGTGCCTACCTCGCGCGCCACCCGGGTCACCTCGTCGGCGAAGGCGGACAGCGTGTCGACCATCGTGTTGATCGTCTGCGCCAGCGCGGCGACCTCGCCCTTGGCCTCGACGGTGATCTTCTGGGACAGGTCACCGCGCGCGACGGCGGTGGCCACCTGGGCGATCGACCGGACCTGATCGGTGAGGTTGTCGGCCATCACGTTCACCGACTCGGTCAAACCCTTCCACGT
>NZ_VTHK01000076.1:0-25592 GCF_009765355.1 Amycolatopsis anabasis
CCCCCTCCTCACCATCCCACCCACCACCACACCCCACGAACCCCGACGTTGACCAGCAACACCACGCAACCGCGAGCACACACCCGAAAGCAGGCGGAAACCACCAACGTGTTCCCCGAGCACGCTCCGACCACCCGGAACCCGCACCCAACTATCCACTCAGGACACTCCGGCCGAGGTATCGAAACGGGCTCTCTGCAGCCACGGACCGCCCGCCGTGCTACGGATCCAGATCGTCCGCGGCGAGGTCGAGCCGCACCCGGTGCACTCGAGGACGCAACCGGTGGGTGAACGACTCGACCGACGCCTCCGCCTCCACTACCAGCTCGGGCAGCACCGGCTGAAACTCCGTGCGGCCGCGGCCGAACACGCCCGTCGACACGCGCACCGACGGATCGCCGGTGACGGTCGCGTGCTCGCCGATGTGGGCTCGCACGCCTGGCGCGAGCGGCAGCGAAAGCCCGATCTGGCGCAGCCGGCCGGACTCGTCGCGACGCGCCAGGACCACCTCGGTCGGCTGTTCCGGGTCGCCGGTCACCCCGACCACGATCGCGTCCACGACGCTCAACTGGCGGATCTTCACCCAGGCACCGGTGCGACCCGCGCGATTGCAGCACGCCGATGGGCATGAAGAGGGCCGTGCTGGGGTGGTGGCGCGGACCCAGTACTCGAATACGGCCACCGCTAATCCCATTACCGCGCTACACCTGGTCGGGTTGTCGCTCAGCGGTGGCTCAACTTCCGGAGCGTTCGGCGAAACTGCTGACAGGGACAGGAGTGTCCGACCAGTTACCCGGTGGCGACAAGGCAGACCGCGAGCCCGCAACGTCAACTCCTTCTCACATGATCCTCAGAGTTAACGCATCAAGCGCTCGCGGCCGCCCGTCCGGGCCGCTTGGCATGGTCGTGGTGCTTCGTCGACGAGCTGCTCGTCAGATAACGCACGTCACCGACACCAGCCGCTCGGCGACCAAAGATCGTTAATCCAGTCCAAGCCTGCATGCATTGTCGGCGTGATATCGAGTGACTCCATAGTCCACGAGACCCCCAACACAGAAGGCGTAACCGCCGATCGGAGTAGTGGCACTGTTACAGGCGTCAACCCTTTTCGCCGTGATTGTGTAACCGGCAAGCCTGAGGTAGTAGACGCAGTCCGCTGGGGTCTGTGGCGTTACCTGTTGAGGACCGCTCTGTCCGTCTGCCGCCACCGTCGCCATGATCGCTGACGAGAGGGCTCTGGAGTCGTCGCTCGTTGAGGCGTTGGCAGTGTTTGCGGTATCCAGAGTCAAACCGATACTCACCACCACAGGTGCAGCCAAGGCTATGAACCGTTTTCTTGTACGGATCTTCATCGAAACCCCTTTGCACGATATCCGGGCAACACCCGGAACACTTGCCTAGCGTGGAGATCGTCGCCGAAGCCCTTGGCTACCACCACAACACGACGATAAGGCTCGCTGCGAAAGCAGGCGCCATCTCGAGCCGATACGCCTCCGGCGATCACTCGCCGCAACAACCACGGGGTACTCGCGACAGTTGAATACGCGATCTCACCGGTCGGGGACCGTAGGGGGATGGCGGGTCGAACTCAGGCGGCATCCCGACCCCCGGCACCCCGTAACCGGCAGCCGCCGCCAGCGGCTGACCACCGGGCAAGATGTGGGGAGCGCTGGATGCGCGGAGACGTGCACGTCGGGTGCGGCGGGCGGGCCGAGGAAGCCCGCCGGGGGCAGTCGCGGCAGGGCGCCCGGTCCGAGCCGGCTGATCTACATGGTTCTTGCTGGTGGTCTGATCAGTACCAAAGTAGGGGGTGTGTGGTGCTTTGCGGGCTGTCAGGTCTGCCGCCGTCGCTGGTCTGATCCGGGCCATGTTCAACGATCACGAGCGGTGGTCCACCCGGGTGCTGCTGTCTTGCGGCATCGCCGGACCGGCGCTGTTTCTGCTGTTGTTCCATCTTGATGCGGTTACCCGTGCGGGTTACGACCTGTGGCGGCACGGGCCGAGCCTGATGATGACCGGTGACCGGGGTTGGTTCCAGGTCGCCAACTTCGTCGTCACCGGGGTGTTGATGCTTGCCTGCGCGGTCGGGTTACGGCGGGCGGTCCGGACCGGTCGTGGTTCGGTGTGGGGTCCACCGCTTGTGGCTGTCTACGGCGTCGGCATGATCTGCACCGGGTGGTTCCGGACCGATCCGGAGGAGGGGTACCCGCCGGGCACCCCGTGGGACCGGCTGCCCGGCGGGAATTACCTGTCGAGCTGGCAGCACGGCGCGCACACCCTGTCGGTGCTGGTGATGTTCACCGCGGCGACCGTGGCGTGTTTCGTGTTCGCCAGGCGGTTCGCGGCGGAGCCGGGTGGTCGGCCGTGGGCGGTCGGCCTGGTGGGCACCGGTGTGATGGCGCCGCTGATCCTCGGCTCGGGCATCGTCATCTCCGACGAGCCGGACCTCGCGTTGCTCGACGGGGTGTTCGGCCGGCTGATCATCCCGCTCGGTCTGGTTTGGGCGGCGCTGGTTCCGCTGCGTCTGGCGACCCGCACAGCGACTCGTACCGCGGGTACCGTTTCGTCGTGAGGCGTGAGCGGGTCGTCGACACCGGCGTGGTGCTGCTCGCCGCCCTGCTGAGCGTGACCAACGCGCTGGTCCAGATCCCCCTGTTCCGCGCACCGTTCGACGCCGCCGCGTTCGGCCTGCTGCTGGCCGGGGCGGCGGCGCTCTGGTGGCGGCGCAGGGCGCCGGTCGCGGTCGCCTGGTTCGTCGCGGTGCTCACCGCGACGCTGGTGCTGGCGGTGTGGGTCTGGCCCGGTGTCGAGCCGGAGGCCGTGCCGTGGGAGCGCCTGGATCCGGACGGCATCCTGCTCCCGGCGGCGGCGCCGTTCGCCGCGTACGCCGTGCCGGTCTACGCCCGCGGCGAACGGCACCGCGGCCTCGGCTGGTTGCCGCTGGCCGCCATCACCGCCGTCGCGGTCGCCGGCGCACCTCCGCAGGCCCACCTGGTCACGGTCGCCGGCCAAGTCGTCACACTGGTTGGCGCGCCGGCGGTGCTCGGGCTCTACGCCGCGGCCCGGGTCGAGCGACTCGAACGCGACCAGGAACTGCGGGCGGTGGAGGCCAGGCGGACCGAGCGGCTGCGGCTGGCCGCCGAGATCCACGACGTGGTCAGCCACCGGGTGAGCGTGATGGTGCTGCAGGCCGGCGCGCTGCAGCTGACCACCGGCGACGAGCCGACCCGGCAGGCTGCGGAGGAGCTACGGGCAACCGGCCGCCGGGCCCTTGAGGAGTTGCGTGATCTGGTTGGGCTGCTCAACACGGCTGG
This sequence comes from Amycolatopsis anabasis, assembly GCF_009765355.1. Lineage (GTDB taxonomy): Bacteria > Actinomycetota > Actinomycetes > Mycobacteriales > Pseudonocardiaceae > Amycolatopsis > Amycolatopsis anabasis. The sequence continues at coordinate 3,315 of NZ_VTHK01000076.1, forward strand.
CTCGGCGGCGACCGGATCGCTGGCCCCACTACCGGACCTGTCCGAACTGCTGGCAGCGGCGGAGTCGATCGGGATCGCCGTCGATCTCCACGAGACAGGCGAGCCGCTCCCGCTGCCAGCCGTGGTCGGCCGGACCGCCTACCGCGCCGTCCAGGAAGCCTTGACCAACGTGGGCAAACACGCCCCCGGCGCGCGCGTGCGGCTCGAGGTGCACCACCTACCCACCGCGATACGCGTGCGGGTGCGCAACACCGCACCAGCACGGGCGGGTGACACCGCGCTGACCGCCGCAGGCGGCGGCACCGGACTGCTCGGCCTGCAGCGGCGAATCGAACTGGTCGACGGCACGCTGGTGGCCGAACCGTGCGCCGACGGCGGATTCCTGGTCGACGCGACCCTGCCCGCACTCGTCCCTACCGGGGACGATTCGTGATCCGCGTGCTGCTGGTCGACGACGATCCGCTGGTGTGCGCCCACCTGCGGACGATCCTCGCCACGGCCGACGACATCACCGTGGTTGACGAAGCCTACGACGGCGCGGCCGCACTGGACGCGGTCACCCGCCACCGGCCCGACGTGGTCCTCATGGATCTGCGAATGCCCGGCGTCGACGGCCTCACCGCGACCGGCCGCATCACCGCACTGTGCGAGCCACCCGTCGTGGTCGCCCTGACCACCTTCGACACCGACGACCACGTCCTGCGCGCCCTCGCGGCGGGCGCGGCCGGCTTCCTGCTCAAATCCACCCCGCCCGGCGACCTGATCGCGCTGGTCCGCGTGGCGGCCGATGGCCACAGCGTGCTGTCCCCGTCGGCCACCCGCCGGCTACTGGACACCGCCGTCGGCCGGGCCGCCGAACGGGACGAGCGACTCGACCTCATCGCCACGCTGACCGAGCGGGAACGGGAGGTGCTCGCCTGCCTCGGCCACGGCATGTCCAACGCCGACATCGCCCGCCACCTGCACCTGTCACCCACCACAGTCAAGGGACATGTGTCGCGGATCCTGGTGAAACTGGACTGTCCCAACAGGAACCACGCTGGCCTGCTCGCCCAACAGGCCCGACTCGGCCACAACCGGTCCGCGCCCTCGTCCTGACACCCCTCGCGGGAAACCACACGCGCGTCACGGCGTCAGAGGGGAACCGGCGAGGACGTCTACCTGCTGCTGCGCTTTGTCCACACTACCTACGCAAGCTGCGCGAAAGCCCGCAGATCGACGCGCCGCAGCTGATCTTCCTGCAGAACTACTGCGTCAACGGCCCGACGCCAGATCCACTGGTGCGTCCCCGACGAGAGTGGCCTACTAACCCAGCCGGTACGGCTCGACCAGCCAGGCTGTCAATTACCTGGCCTCGTCGCCGCAGCCCGCGCCGTCGTGCCGAACCGCACACCCTCGCCGGTCTCGCCGTCGCTACGCCAGGCCTCATCGACCCGAGCGGCTGATGGCGGTCTACCGGGCCGTGACCCGCGGCTACGTGGCGCTGACCGGACGCGGCAGGCTGGCCGGGCCCGCCCCAGCCGACCGCGATCTGCGACTGGTCGTGGCAGGCGTCCGACGCGAAACCGCCGACGTGATCAGCCTGTTTCTCACGGCGATCGGGGTGGTAGACCAGCCGTAGCCGGGGCCTTGGGTGAGCGCCGCCGCGGCCAGGACGCGCCCGCGCCACCGGGCGCCGGTGTGCTGATGTTTCCGCCCGCGCGGCAAGGGGCAACCTGGCCAGTGTTGAAGTCGTTGTGCCGTCCGGGAAAAAGGGGCCATGATGAGTGATCGCGGTCATGCCTGGGAAGATCTGCGGGAGCAGGCCGAGCACCTCGGGATCGAGAACACCGCGGCGCTGACCGTCGAGCAGCTGCGCAGCGCGATCGACGAACGTCACCGCGGCGCCGACCCGCAGCAAGCCCGCGCGCACGCCACCGGTCAGCAACCCTGACCGCCGCCAGCCCGGACTTTGGTCTCCGGGCTGGAAATCCGGCGAACGCGTGGAAACCGAAGTACCAGGGCGTCGGCGAGCGAGGTGCCCCCGTGGGCGGCGTCTCGCCGTGGCGGAGGCCATACGACCAGGTTTCCCGATCTTCGGGGTTTCGAACCACGTCCGGGGTGCGGTGGTTCCCTTCTGCTGGATCCGGAAAAGCGGGTGTAGGTCCGGCATAGCGGGGAACACCTTGCTCACTGGTATTTCCGGATTCGCACCACCCCGGTGCGGCCCGAAAGGAGCAATCGATGTCCACCGCACGGCAGCCGGGCCGGACGCCCCTCGCCACCATCAGCCGGAACCCGGCACAGCTGGTCGCCGCCGTTGTCGGAGTCGTCTTCCTGCTGGTCGGGATCCTCGGGTTCATCCCCGGGGTCACCACGAACTACGACACGATGACCTTCGCCGGGCACCACTCGCAGGCCATGCTGCTCGGCGTGTTCGCGGTGTCGATCCTGCACAACCTGGTCCACCTCGCCTTCGGCGTCGCCGGACTCGCCGCGGCCACCAGCGTCGCCGGTGCCCGCGGCTTCCTCGTCGGCGGCGGAATCATCTATCTGCTGCTGTGGATCTACGGCCTGGTCATCGACCACGACTCGAGCGCCAACTTCGTTCCGCTTAACACCGCCGACAACTGGCTCCACCTCCTGCTCGCCGTCGGCATGATCGCCCTGGGCCTCGCACTTGGCCGCGCCACGAGCCGGAACCCGGCCTCCTGAGCCGGAGGTGGCCATGCGGACACCTCGCCAGCTCGGTGAACGCATGGCCACCTCACTGCGGACGACCGCCGGGGAACACGTCCTCGTCGCGTTGCTGGGCATCCCGCACCTGCTGCGGCATCCGGTATGGCGCCGGGCGGCCCCGTACCAGGGCCGCGGGCTGGGCGTGCTCCTGGTGCCCGGCTTCGGCTGCAGCGACGACAGCCTCGCCCTCCCCCGCAGGTGGCTGCGGGCCCGCGGCTACCGCCCGGCCGGCGCTCGGCTCGGCATCAACCTCGGGTGCACCACCGAACTCGTCGGGCGCCTCGAGCGCGGGCTCGAGGCGTACGCCGAAACCACCGGCAAGCGAGTGGTCCTGTTAGGACAGAGCCGCGGCGGCTGGCTCGCCCGGCTCGCCGCCACCCGCCGCCCGGACCTGGTCCGCGGCTTGGTGATGCTCGGCTGCCCGGTGCTCGATCCGCACGGCACGGTTCATGGCCCGGCTCGCCGCCCTCGGACTGCCCGGCCTGCTCGACGACGACTGCTTCTCCGGCCCCTGTTACCGGAAGAACTCGTCCGCACTCGCCGCCCCCTTGCGCGCGGATGTTCCGGCCCTGGCGATCTACTCCCGTCTCGACCGCATCGCACCATGGCGCCTGTGCCTCGACTCCTGTGCCAGGTGCGTCGAAGTACCCGCCGCCACGCACACCGGAATGGCACTCGATCCCGGCTTCTACACCGTCCTGGAACCAACCCTCGCTACCTGGGCCACGACCGACCGAAGCACGGAGCGAGTACTGCGCCGACCATCATCGGGTGGCCCGGTGCGAAAGGACGACCGAAGGAGAATTCCACCATGATGCCAACGATCAGTCCCGCACCGAGAACGACACGAATCCGCGTTCCCGTTGGTCATCCCTGCGCTCCGGCGGACTCACCCCGACCAACATCGCGAAGGCCGCACGGATTTCCTCCTTGCTTGTCCCGGACGCCCCGCCGATTCCAGCCGTTGCGGGCCTGCGCCGGCGGCTCTTCCCTGCTGGCTTCGCCCGGACCAATCGGCTCCATGAGCTGTTCGACCTGCGCGTGTTCCTCTTGACTGTGCGCAACTTTGTCGGCTTCCCCGGCCGCATCCCCCGCCAGCGGGTACAACCGGGCTTCCTCGGCTTTGCTGTGCGCGATCAGCAACGCAACCAACACCCGAACCAGCAACAGGCAACCTCACGGGGGTCCGAGGTGACCAGGTCCACGACATCACCAGACACCGGATCCTCCTCACGTCCACTCGATGGTGTCCGCCGATTGCCCCTCGACTTCGCCGCGCTCACCAACCGCGTGACCGAAGACGAAGTATCCCGGAGCATGGTCATCGGTCCGGATCCCGCCAGGCCTCTCGACGCCATCGCGCGGTTCGCCGCCACCGGGTTCACCGAGGTCCATGTGCATCAGGCGGGCCCCGACCAGAAGGGGTTCCTCCGCTTCTACGCGAGCAGGTCCTTCCCCGGCTCCACCGATCGACTCGATGATCAGGGATCGGTTCAAAGTAATCCAGCCGCGTTTCGGCCTTTCACTCGCTGACGGCCTCGAGTTCGGCGAGCGCGCCCGCCGCGCCTTCCACTCCCGCTTCCGTCCGTGCCCTGAGTTCGTCGCGAAACCGGGCTCGTGCGGCTTCCAGGGTCGCCCAGTGTTCGCGGTCGAGGTTCTCTTCCAGGCCGGTCTCGACCACTGTGTCGTAGCCGCCGTCGGAGTTGGGCTCGATGGCATAGCGGTTGCCCTCGCCCCAGTTCCACATCCAGACCGCAATCGTCATGCCTCGTTCCTTTCCGCTGGCGTCAATGGTCACACGGCCAGATCCCGGTGTTCGTGCTGAACGCTCACCCAGTGATCGGTGGTGAACTCCTCGATGGCCCAGTCACCGCCGAACCGGCCGAGTCCGGAGCAACGCTCACCACCGAACGCGGTGTTGGGCTCGTCGTTGACCGTGGTGTCGTTCACGGGGGTCATCCCGGCGTCCACCCGCAGCGCGAAGCGCACTCCGCGCTCGAGGTCGCCGGTGAACACGGCACTCGACAGGCCGTATTCGGTGTCGTTGGCGAGCCGCAGCGCATCGTCCTCGCTCTCCGCGCGCACGACGGTCGCGACCCCGACCCGAAGACTCTTCCGCGGCGGTGGCCGTCGCGTCGCCGCCGACCAGTACGTGCGGGGACCAGCGGATCACCGACTTCGCCGCTGGCGCCGATCACCACGTTGAGCAGACCGGCGGGCAGGCCCGCTTCCTGGTAGATGTGGGCGAGCAACAGGCCGCCGGTGACCGGGGTGTCGCCCGCGGGTTTGAGCACCACGGCGTTGCCCACCGCGAGCGCGCGGGCAACCGCACGATTCGACAGCTGCAGCGGGAAGTTCCACGGGCTGATCACCGCGGCGACACCGACCGGCTGGCGGTACACGCGGTTCTCCTTACCGGCGATCAGCACCGGCGGGAGGATCCTGCCCGCCACCCGCGAGGGGTAGGACGCCGCCTCGAGCATGACCGCGCGGACGGCCGTCCATTCCCACTCCGCCCGGGCGCGCACGGCTCCTGCCTCGGCGATCAGCCAGCCGACGATCTCGTCCCGCCGCTGCTCCATGATCCGCGCCGCGCGGAGGAAAACCTCGGCGCGCACCGAAGCCGGTGCCGCGGCCCAGTCCCGCTGCGCCGCCCGGGCGCCCTGGTACGCGAGCTCCACGTCCTCGGCGCCGGCCAGTTCGATCTCGCTCAGGGTCTCCCGGTATCCGGGTTGATGTCGGTGGTGGTCGAACCGGAACGGCCCGCTCGCCAGTCGTCGGCGAGCGGCATCCGGTCGAATTCCCATCGACGGAAATCCGTCATCGACTTGTTCCATGATCACTGCCGTGCCGCATCGTTGCCCTCTTCCCTGTTCAGGTGACGCGGACCCGTCTGCGCCCCCGCTACGCCGGGAGGTCGATCAAGGCGAGCCCGCTCGGCTCGTCGTGGCGCCTGGTCAGTTCCCGAGGCGACTCGGTCACCATGACCTCCAAGGTCGGACGAACCCACGCACGCAGTAGATGCCCGCCCCGGGTTGTGGCATCCCGAAGCCCGACGACGACATGGGCGTGCAGCTGCCGTCGATCACCGGCTGACACGATGTTGCCGGTCATCGTCAGCACCTCGACCTGCTCATCGAGCGGATTGTTTCGGTATTCCCGCGCGTCCACGTCGTAGTAACCGAGCTCGACCCGTTCGAACGCACCGATGGCGGTGAACTCGGCCGTGCGTACCTGGCCGGCCTCGGCGAACCGGAGGAGTTGCTCCGAGACCTCGTCACCGGTGTCCAGCACCACCGCCCACCTGCGCGGTTCGTCTTGACCGATCTGCTGGCTGCGCATCGACTACCTCGCTTCCTCGCCCTTCCGCTCAGCACCGGTCAAGGACCTACCCGAACCGGCCGGTGGCAAACCCACCGCGAATCGGACGGTTGAACCGGGCCGACCGGTGGGTACCCGGAAACGGCAAGAAACACCCCATGGCGTACCGGCGGGCTCAGGGAGGTGCGGAGTTCGGATGACGATCATCAGTGGCGCGGATGTGCGCCGGCTGCTCGACTCCGACAAGCGGGACCCGAGTCTCGTGCTGTCCCAGGGACGCGTGACGGTGGTTTCCCTCGATGAGCTGCGCACCGGACGTTATTCCGATGCGCTGTTCATCATCTCGCGGAAGGCGCTGGACGACCGGCTGGGTCGGCGGGAGTTCTCCGAGCTCGACCTTGACGCCGTCGCCGGGAACCTGAACGCCGCGGTATCCAATCTCGGCGGGTGAGCACGAATGGACACGGAAATCACCCTGCACGTGGTCGGAGTCCGGTAACCGGTCGTCGTGGACACCCGGACGACGCTGCTGGATGCCCTGCGCGAACGGCTGGGTGTGACGGCGCCGAAGACGGGCGGGACGCGGCTACTGCACCCCGGGTCAGATCTGCTCGGCGGTCGGGATGCTGGACGAGGTGGACACGGGCTGGCCCAGCGCGGTCACCGAGGACCTCGCGGCTGACGATGTCCAACTCGACCGCGCCGAGATCCGCGAACGGATGAGCGGCGCCCTGTGCCGGTGCGGCGCGTATGCGGGCATTGTCGCCGCGATCGAAGCGGCCGCGCGATGAACCCGTTCGCCTACCGGCGAGCAGAGGACGCCGACGGGACGGTGGCCACCGTCAGCGGGAACCCGAACGCGGCTTACCTCGGAGCCGGCACCAACCTCGTCGACCACCTCAAACTTGAGGGGACCGCGCCGGAACTCCTCGTGGGCGTCAGCGGGCTGCCGTTGGATCGCATCGACCCGCTGCCCAGTGGCGGTCTGCGCATCGGGGCCACGGTAGGCGGGCGTGAGGTACAGCAGAGCGGCCGACATGACACCGGTGTCATATCCGAACAGACGCCCGTCCAGCGCGGCCACACCGGAGCTGCCCAGCATCACCAGCCCTTCACGGCGAGGCTTCACGGTCGTCATCGCCGCCCGGCTACCCGGGTTCGCCGCTGCTGAAGCGCAGGGTTTCCGACCGGTGGGCACGGGTAGTCCGTCGCGGTACCGGTTCGCCGCGGCGAGGAGGCTGTTCATGTCCGTCCGGGATGGGATCGGTGATCCGTGGGGGCGTCGCACGCCTTACGGAGCAGGAGGCTCCTGGCCGGAACGGGTCGACGCGCATCTCGGCGAGGGGGTGGCTCCCGACCAGGTGGATCGGTGGGTGCGGTCCGCGTCGGTCCTGCATTCCAACGGCGACGCGCTCGACATCGCCGTGCGGGACGGGCGGATGGTCGGGGTGCGCGGCCGGGGTGGCGATCGGGTCAACCGGGGCCGGCTCGACCCCAAGGACTTGTTCGGTTGGCAGGCGGTCGCGTCGCCGGATCGGTTGACCCGGCCGCTGGTGCGTGCGGGAGACCGCCTGGTGCCGACCGACTGGGACACCGCGATGGACCGGGTTGTCCGGCGCAGCAAGGAACTGCTCGACGGACAGGGGCCCAGCGCGATCGGTTTCTACACGAGTGGGCAGCTCTTCCTCGAGGAGTACTACACCCTCGCCGCGATCGTCCGTGGCGCCATCGGCACGAACCACCTGGACGGCAACACCCGGCTCTGCACGGCCACCGCGGCCGAGGCGTTGAAGCAGAGCTTCGGCTGCGACGGCCAGCCGGGGTCCTACGCCGACGTCGACCACGCCGATGTCATCGCGCTGTACGGGCACAACGTGGCGGAGACGCAGGTCGTGCTCTGGGCGCGCATCCTCGACCGGCTGGCCGGGCCGAACCCGCCGCGGGTGCTCTGCGTCGACCCGCGCGAGACCCCGGTGGCGCGCGCGGCGACGCTGCACCTGGCACCACTGCCCGGCACCAACGTCGCGCTGATGAACGCGCTCCTGCACGAACTCATCGCCAACGACCAGGTGGATCACGACTTCGTGCGCGAGCACACCGTCGGCTACGCCGAACTCGCCGAGCGCGTCCGGGACTACCCACCCGAACGCGCGGCGGAGATCTGCCAGGTGCCGACCGATCAGATCCGTGCCGCGGCGCGGATGCTTGGTACCGCGAACAGGTTGCTGTCGACCGTCCTGCAGGGTTTCTACCAGTCGCACCAGGCCACGGCGGCGGCGGTGCAGGTCAACAACGTGCATCTGATTCGCGGCATGCTCGGCGAACCGGGCGCCGGAATCCTGCAGATGAACGGACAGCCGACGGCGCAGAACACCCGCGAATGCGGCGCCAACGGCGACCTGACCGGCTTTCGCAACTGGGCCAACGACGAGCACGTCGCCGAACTCGCCCGCATCTGGAACCTCGATCCGGTCCAGATCCCCCACTTCGCCCCGCCCACCCATCTCATGCAGATGATGCGGTACGCGGAGGAAGGCACGCTGCGCATGCTGTGGGTCAGCTGCACCAATCCGGCGGTGTCCCTGCCCGAGCTGCGGCGGATCCGGTCGCTGCTAGCCCAGCGGGGTCTTTCCCTCGTCGTGCAGGACATCTTCCGCACCGAGACCACCGAACTGGCCGATGTCGTCCTGCCCGCGGCGACCTGGGGCGAGAAGACCGGAACCTTCACCAACGCCGATCGCACCGTGCATCTGTCGGAGAAGGCGGTCGATCCGCCCGGGGACGCCAAACCCGATCTCGAGATCTTCCTCGACTACGCGCGCCGGATGGAGTTTCGCGACCGCGACGGCCAACCCTTCCCGTCCTGGCGGGATCCGGAGTCGGCCTTCGAAGCCTGGAAACGCGCGAGCGCGGGCCGCCCGTGCGACTACACCGGCCTCAGCTACGACAAACTCCGTGGCGACAGCGGAATCCAGTGGCCCTGCGACGAGGACCATCCCGGCGGCACCGAACGACTCTACGCGGACCGCCGGTTCTTCAGCGCCCCCGGCTACTGCGAAAGCTACGGCAAGGACCTGGTCACCGGCGCCCCGCTGGAACCGACGGAGTACCGGGCGATGAACCCGGACGGCAAGGCGATCATCAAGGCCGCCGAATACCTGCCGCCCCACGAGAATCCCGGTGCGGACTTCCCGTTCCACCTCATCACCGGCCGCACCCTGTTCCACTTCCACACCCGCACCAAGACCGGCCGGGCGCCGCAGCTGCGGGACGCGGCCCCGCAGATGTGGGTGGAGATCTCCTCCGCGGACGCCGCGGCACGGCACATCCGGGAGGGCGACCTGATCGCGGTCACCTCGCCCCGCGGCACCGTCCGCGCCCGGGCACGGCTGAGCGCGATCCGCGACGGCGTGCTCTTCCTGCCGTTCCACTACGGCTACTGGGACACCGAAGACCAGGACACCGATCGCGCGGCGAACGAACTGACCATCACCGACTGGGACCCGGTGTCCAAGCAGCCCCTGTTCAAAACGGCCGCGGCCCGGGTGGACCGGATCGCCGCGGGAGACGGCACGCCGGCACCGGCCCCGACCAACACCGGCGCCACCCCCTCCGGCGACGACATTCCACCCACCCGGGGCGGCAGCGCCGCCGAAGTAGCGGAAAACCCCGCGACCGGGGGAGGTACCACATGAAACTCGGACTGGCCATCCGCGAACTGCACAATTCGGAAAACTCCCTCGCCCGCGCCCTCCGCGCGGCGGCCGACAGGCACCAGGCGAACCACGAGATCCACCACGTGGGCCGCGATCTCGCCCGCTGGTCCACCGAACATGTCGAGCGGCTCGCCCGCACCGGCCACCGCTACGGGCTCGATCTCAACGCCGACGCGGCCCAGGACCTCGGGTTGCTCACGACCGCGCGCCGGAAACTCGGCGAGCTGGCCGGCCGCCGCCCCGAATCGGGCCTGCTCCTGCTCGCCGACCTCCGCCGGCTGCACCGCAAAGCCGCCGGGGTGTCACTCGACTGGGAACTGCTCGCCCAGGGCGCGCAGGCGGTCAAGGACGCCGAACTCCTCGCACTCGCCCAGGACTGCCACCCGCAAACCCTGCGGCAACTGCGCTGGACCAACGCCATGCTCAAAACCCTCTCCCCGCAGATCCTGGCCAGCTGACGCCCGAGCCGGACAACACGGAAGGGCCGGAATGGGGATGTCCCGCACCGGGTAACCAGCGGGAACGAGACCGCCGAAGGGAGAACGAAACCATGCCCCAGCCCGGTAGCCACGGCTATGACATCCGGCGCACGCGGTTGCGCAGCGAATACGACGACCACGGAGTGCCCGACCAGCACGCCGACCGCGCCGCCAACGAAGAGCTGCAACGCGACCACCCGCCACGGCCGCTCGGCGATCCCGACCGCGCGGCCGGACCACTCGGAACGGGAGGCACCAGCCGCGGTGATCCCGCCCTCGACGACCCGACGGACTCCACCGCATTCGCACTGCGCAGCTCGGCGTTCAACGACCACACCCTGATCCCCGACCGGTACTCCTACGGCGGCGGCAACTTCTCCCCACCCCTGGAATGGTCCCCAGCCCCGGACGGCACCGAAGAACTCGTCCTGCTCTGCTCGGATCCGGACGCCCCGGGCGGGACCTTCGTGCACTGGATCGTCGCGCGGATCTCCCCCGACCGCACCGAAGTGGCCGAAGGCGCACTCCCCGCCGGGGCCGTGGTGGGCCGCAACGACTTCGGCGAACTCGGGTGGGGCGGCCCGCAGCCGCCGGTCGGCGACGCACCACACCGCTACTTCTTCCGCCTCTACGCGGCCGACCAGCCGCTGGGTTTCCACGAGGGCGCAGGCGCCGACGACCTGCGGGCCGCGCTCGACGACCACGTCATCGCCCAGGCCACCCTGGTCGGCCGCTTCGGGCGGTAACGCGGGTTACCCGATTTCCAGGAGGGAGGTTCCGGATGCCCCCGGACGAGCGCGGCGAGTTGCCCCGCGCCGACTACGACCACTTGCCGATTCCCGCATTGCGCGACCGCATCCGCTCGCTGACCGCCGACGAGGTGCGGCAATTGCTGGACTACGAAGGCGCGCACGCCAACCGCGCCCCCGCGCTAACCGTGCTGCGGGCCAGACTCAACCAACTCGACGAGGGCGCCACCCCCTCCCCCGGTGATCAGGACATCCGCCCGGAACAGCCGGCGCCGCGGCGAAGCGGATCCCCGGTGACTCCAGCCACGGCCGCCGAGCCGATGCACCCGCCACCGCACGGCGTCGCGGGCCAACCCGGCAAACCCAAAGGCGACCGGCCGACCTAGCCGTCGCTGCTTTGGCGGGGAAGGTGGTAGTTCCGGCCCGTGTGGCCCCATTCCCCGAACGGCGGGGTCAGCCCGGCGTCGATCGCGCGGATCGCGGGCCGTCCGATATGGGCGAAGACCAGCCGCGCGACACCGTGCTCCCGGGCATGCCGGGCGGTGGCCAGAACCTCGGCGTGCCCGCCGACGCCTCCGGCGAAGCGAATGGGCCGGTCCCATCCGGCGGCGTCGGCGAACATCAGGTCCGCACCGGCCGCCCAGGCCGGGAACTCCCAGAACTCCGGCGCCCACACCACGCGACGGCCGCCAGCCTCGATCAGGTAACCGTAGGCCGGGTGCGAAGTATGCGCGACCGCCCGAGGCTCGGCGCGCAATACCTCGGATCCGCGCACGAACACCCGGGACTCCACCGCCGGCCGGACGCCGTGTGCGTCGGCGAGTTTCCGGATGCCGCGGATGAGTTCCGACCGGGCGTCGGTCACCAGCCAGACGTGGACGTGCCGGTCGGGTTCGGCTCCGGGGCCGCCGTCGAACATGACACGCCATCCCCGCCAGGCCACCAGCAGCGCGGCGGGCGGGCACCGAGGCGAGTTCATCGCCCCGGTGCCGAGCAGCGTCAACCGCATACCCGCCTTCACACGTCGATCGTGGCGGCGCACCACCAGGCCTCACGGTGGCGGTGCAACGCAGATCGTGCAGGACGACCGCTTTCGGAATCGCGCCGACGAACTCCACCCCGTTCTTGTGCAAGACCGACATGCGGGCTTCCAGACCACCGGCCGTACCGGACCTCGATCTCGACGGGGACCACGTCCTCAGCGTCGAGTAGGAAGACGATATCGCCGAGCAACACGAACAGCACGTCCTCGCCGGTGTCGGCGTCCAGGCCCGCGACCATCGTTCGCTCCGCCGCCACCGCGATAACAACCGCGAAACTCTCCACCAGTGCTGTCGCCGCCTCGGCCAGGCACGCCTCGCGTTCCGGCGCCCAGGCCTCGATCCGGGCGTCGGCCGGATGCGGGACGCTGCGGTGCCCACGCCGGGCGCTCATCCCTTGACCACTCCCAACGGAACCAGGCGCGCCATCCGGCGGCACAGCCCCGCGCCTTCGGCGGCGGCCACCGCACCGCCACCCCCGCCCGCTCCAGCTCGCGCCGCAATTCCCCCGCGTCGACCGATCGCGACATCCAATGTCGGCTGTGCCGACGCCCGGCGCCGTGGCATGTCGAGGAGAACGCACCGCCGCGGAATCAGCCGTTACCGCGGTGGATCTCGCCGGTCAGCAGGTCCAGCACACCGGCGTTCAACTGGGCCAGCAGATATTCGGCGACACCCGGGGACACCTGGTCCAGTCCGGCGAACACGGCCCGAATGAGGGAACGGGCCTGATCCGGTGTGGCGCCGACACGCCTGGCCACCTCGGCCACCAAGTCGGCGGCATCGCACAAGCCAGATCCCTCAAAGTCCACAATAGACATAAACGGACTGCCGGTCGGTCGTTCCTGGTGCTCTCTGGGCAAGCACCGGAGCAGCGAGTCGAGCACCTCGGTGATCGCGATCCGCGCCTCTACCCGACGTACCACCTCGTCCGCCGCGGACAGCGCGGGGACCGAATCAACGACGGCCTTGCCCACCCGCTCCGGGCACACCGGCGAATCCGGTCTGCGGGCGGCGGGACGGGATCGGTTCAGCCGAGCAAGCGACTCCCGGTGTCCGCGGACGCGGCGAGACCTGAGCAACAAGGAAGGCACCACGACTTTTCCTCTCTGGGCGACCGCGTCCAGATTGTGGACGCGTCATATCCCGCACACTCCGCGTACCCCGACGGACATCGCCTTACTCCCGATAACCGATTCAGCGGCTCGTCAGAGCCGGTGGGCGAGGTTCGGACGACCACCTGGATGGCTCGCGGTGGCGGCCGCGGCGGCCACCGCGACCCGTGCGGCACCACGCAGGTGTTCACCGCTGAGCAGGGCGGCGGTCAAGGCGGCGACCAGAGCGTCGCCGGAACCGGTGGTGTCGACGACTTCGGTATCCAGCAAAGGAAGGAACTCATAGCCCGCACGGCTGACGAAGACATTCCCCTGCCCCGCCACTTCCAGCACAACCAACTCGGGGCCGCGCGCCAGCAGATCGACGCCCGCGGTCACCGACTCCCGAACACCGCGAATCCGGCCACCCGCCCACTGCTCGGCTTCCCGCGCATCGGCACGCACGATATCCGCACACGCCAGCAGTTCACCGTGCCATCCCTTGCCCGGCGCCCCGTCGAGCACCACCTGAGTACCGGCGGCACGCGCCAACCGCGCGGCCTCCACCGCCGCCGCACTCGGCTGCTGCAACTGCACGATCACCGAATCCGCCGCAGTAATCGGCGACGACGCCGCGAACACATCCCGCTCGGTGACCAGCATCTCGCCGGGCACATGCTCCAGGTAACGCCAGCGGCCGCTCGCGTCCACGACATCCACGATCAGGGCCGTCTCAGCACCCCGCCGCCGCACCACATGCGTCACGTCGACCTCATCCGCCACAGCCTGGTCGCACAGCCACTCACCAGTCCGATCCTCGCCGACGACACCCACCAAGGCCGGGGAGACACCGAGCTGTGCCAGCCCCACCGCCTGGTTGGCCCCCTTGCCGCCCAGCACCTCGCGCCGTGACCGCACCGGCGCCGACTCCCCCGCACCCGGCGCATCCGCCACGGTGAGCACCAAATCCCGGGCCACCTGACCGACGACCACCACATCCGCTGACACGACGAAGCAGTACCCCAGCCGCGTGTCCGGTAATCCCGCGCTCCTATCGAGTTCCGCCCCGGTAGCCTCCGCCACCGACCTCGCCGACCGCGTTGTCGATCCGACCAGAACGTGCTCGGCAAGGACCTCACGCGCGATCAGCGGATCGAGCAAGTCGAGGTGGACGAGCTGTAACCACACCGTTCCTCCCCCAAGCGAGCACTTCGATCGGCGGAACACGTTCCAGTGCTGAAACACTGTGCCGCATGCACGGTGACGGGGAGACACCAGGCAGCGAGGTCACGCTGCTGAAGGCGGCCACCGCGCTCATCGCGTCGGCAGAGCCGGAGGACGTGGCGGGCGTGCTGACCGCGGTCCGGGACGGGCTGATCGCCGCGCGCCGGTGCGGACTCGTCGTCGCCACCGATCGGCGATGGCGCTCGCGCCAGCGCAACGCCGAAGCCGTCGAGTACACGTTGGCCGAACAACTCGTGCGCGCTCCGGCCCTGTTCAGACACGAGATCGTGCTGGCCGACCCGCCCGATGTCACCGAACGGCTGAGCGGGCGGGCCGCGGACACCGCGGTGCACACGATCAGCGCGTTCAGCCGGGCCGCCGAGCAGGCGTTACGCGCGGCCGCCGAGCATGCCCCGGCGTGGGGCGACCGGTCGGTATGCCGGCACTGCACCGCGCTGGCGCGCGAATTTCGCGAAGCCTGGAACGGCGAACACCCCACCTACAGCCACCAACCGCCCCAGGAACAGAAATAGCGAAAACCGCCTCACCCAACCTCAAGCGCTAACCAGCAAGCTCGCGCGCACTCATGCCGAACTGCGGGTTCACCGCGACACTCCCCGGAAAGCACTGGCCGCGGCTGAGGAGATGATCCAGCGACTTCGCCGAGAGCACACCCAAGGTAGCCGGAGGTGAGAACTCCCGGAGGTGAGCGATGACTGATTGTGCCGAGGTATGTCGCCTCCGCGGACGGCACGTCTAGAGCGGCTGCTTCAGGCCGAGTAGGTTTCCCTCGCTGTCGCGTACGTAGACGACGTGTCCCTGGTCGGGAATGGTGCTCTTCTCGTTCTCGACGCTGCCGCCCGCTCCTCGCACCCGCTCGATCACGGCGTCGATGTCGTCGACCTCCAACCAGATAATCGTTGGCTGTGCCTGGAACGCGCGTTTCATGATGGCGCCGTTGATGCCCGAACCCTCGCCGGTGTCGGCCAGCAGGTAACCCTCGACAAACGGCGAGCCTCGGACCGCCAGCCGAGGACCTTGGCGTAGAAGTCCGCCGCCCGGTCGACGTCGTCCGCGGTGATCTCGAAATGGGTCGCTTGCCCCACGGTTGCTCCTTTCATCGCTGTTGATCAGCAGCATGACGCGGTGACGCACGCGGGTCTTGTACAAATCTTTCAGTCGGCGGCGGACGACGAGTGCATGAGCCGGGCGATGCCGTTGTTGATCTTCGCGAACGAGGTCGCGCTGACGCCGGTGAACCGTTTGAAGGCGCGGGCCGCGTGTGCCTGGTCGTAGTAGCCGTGCAGGCTGGCCAACAGGGCACGCGAGTCCCAGCCCGCCTGCTCGAGCAGCCCGCCGGCGAAATGGTAGTAGCGCGTGATCTCGCAGAACTGCTTCGGCCCCACACCCAGGTACTGCCTGCATAGTCGGTACAGGGCACTGTAGGAGACGCCCAGTCCCGCCGACAGGTCCGCCACCGTCATCACGCCACGCGCCTCATCGATGGCCACGACCGCCGAGCGCAGCAACAGCAACGCACCGCGCTCGATCGGACTGATCCTCTTCTCCAGGAATCCGACGAGAACGTCCACACGCGGCTGTCCGAAGCCCTGCGCGCCCAGTCGGCGGACGAGATCGTCGACAACATGCACTCCCAGCCATTCCCGGACCGGCAGGAACTCGTCGACAAGCCGTGCTCGCGTCATCAGCGCGGCCAGCCCCCAAGGAGTCAGCTGAGCGCCGACGTAACTGGATGCCCCGGATTGCTCCAGCACGTACGGCCGGGTACTGATGCCGAACACCACGCCGTCGTTCGGATGACTGGTGCCGGTGAGTGGATCATGGCGCACACCGGGCGTGCCCAGATTCAGCACCACCGCCGGGCGACCATTGGGAATAAGGATCTCCCGCCTCGGTTCCACGTCACATGGCGCCTCGACCATCCAGAAGTGTTCGACATACGCTCGCAGTTCCGCCGGCGGCGCGAAACGTCGGTAAACCATCTCATCGCGCACCGCCAGATTCTAAACGGCTCGGCCAAAGACCCGCAGCACAACGAACTCCTGCCACGAAACACCCCACTCCGCGAAGTGACCACCCCACTGATCAGTTCCGCAGCCGGCGAACACAGCCGAGCCGCCACCATGACCACCATCGCGTCCGCTCATTCGCACCGAGCCTGCCAACATCGGCGATCAAGACTCGGCTGAGCGGAAGGTTACCGACACGTTCGACCTTTGCGGTCGCTTTCTTGTAGAACCACCTGACGCACCCACCCCTTTCACCGCCCACGCCTGGATCCAAATCGACAACCAACCCATCGGCGAACCCTTCCCCACAGGCCACTACCACCCCCTCCCCACCACCCAAACCCACTGACCCCAGCGCTAACCAGCAACACCACGCGACCGCGAGCACACAACCGAAAAGCACGCGGAAACACCAGGGTGTCCACCGATCGCGCTCCGACCACCCCGAAAACCCGTCCACCGCTTATCCACTCAGGACACTCCGGCCGAGGTATCGAAACGGGCTCTGAGCTCGGTGGGGCGGCCCGCCACGAAGGTTGCTGAACGGTGGGATTCGGACCCCGGGTGCTCCACCCGAGGTCGGCACCGTGCCGTCACTATGCCTGCCCAGCGCTGCGCCACGAACGGGCGACATGCGGCGGCCTGGGTCACGGGGCGCCGGTCGGTGAACCGGATCGGCTCAGGGCGAAGTGTCTCGGCTGGGGCGGCGACCTGGGCCGGGATGGTGAACGGGAGATTGGCGGCTTGGATGACGCCGCTGCCCGGAAGGGGACGTCGTTCTCTGTCCTGGAGAGGAGGAACGGGTCGCCGGAGCCGAACCGGTGGTGGGTGTCTGCGGACTGGAAATCCATGATCACACTGCGGGGAAGGCCGATGGACAGTACCGGCAACGATTCCACGGTGTTGTCGATCTCGGCACCGGTGTGCGCAATGTTCTCAAAGATCAACGTGCCGGTTGCCATCCGGACGTCGCGGAATGAGAAACAGCCCTCGTGGCCGGTGATCCGGACGGGGGCGCCATAGGCGGCACCCAGATGTTCGCCTGCCTGGTCACGGTCGCGGGTCTCGAGCAGCAAGTACGGGGGCGGTGCGGCGGTCATCGCCAGGACTCCTTGCCACGACAAGAGGACTGGCGACGTGGGGTACGGCCGCCGCCACCAATACGGCGAGCAATCTCCTCCTGTCGGCGCGGACATGGTGGCCCCAGAGCGCACGGCCACACGGTTGGAGCAGAAGACAAGCGCGGATCACTCCGATGGGGCTGGCAAACCCCGCCGTCGGCTCGTCGGCATGTGGGCGTGTTCAAGCGAATGGTGCGCCTCGCGGCAGATGAGTGCGTGGCGGAGGGTTATTGCTCAGGTCATCACCCATCCGCCGTTGACCTCGATGGTTTGTCCGGTGATGAAGGTGGAGTCTGGGTCGGCGCCGTTCAGGTCGGCGACGGGGTGTGCACCGTGGTTGGTTCGCGCTGGGCCGCGCGATGTTGGCGGCCGTGGGCGCTGTCACGGGGGTCGTTCTTGGCGTCCTCGGCCAGTGGCTGAGCTGGGGAGTTCAGCTCTGATTCGGAGGCCGCCGCCGGTCAGGGGCTCGGCGGACAGCGAGCCGCGATGGGAGTCGATGATCGCTGCGACGATGGCGAGGCCGAGGCCGAATCCGGGCGTGGCGGCGGGGCTGTGTGGTTGCCGGCGGAAGGGCTCGAACAGCAACGGGGTCGCGCCCGGGGAGATCCGGGGGCCGCTGTTGGAGACCTCGAGGACGGCGGCGCCGGGTGTGCCGAAGGTGCGCACCCGTGCCCAGCCGCCCGGGTGGTTGTGCCGGATCGCGTTCTCGGCCAGGTTGGCTGCCAGCCGCTCCAGGAGGTCGGGATCTCCGGAGGTCCACGCCGGCCCCAGGTCGGAGGCCACGCGGACCTCGGGGGAATCCGGGAGCGACCCGAGGGCGGCGCGGGTGGCCTCGGCCAGGTCGACCGGGACCGGCTCGGCGATGGTGTGCCGCGCGGTCGAGAGGGTGAGCAGGCTATCGATCAACCGTTCCTGCTGCCGGGTCGACGCCTGGACCCGCAGCGCCATCCGGCGCAGGGACTCGATGGTCGGAGCGGGATCCGCCAGCGCCACCTCGACCGCTGAGCGCTGGACCGTCAGCGGGGTGCGTAACTCGTGGGAGGCGTTCGCGGCGAAGCGGCGCTGGGCGTGGAAGCCGGCTTGCAGTCGGGCCAGCATGGCGTTGACCGTTTCGGTGAGGTCGGCGAACTCGTCGTCCCGCCGGTGCCGGGCAACACGCTCGTGGAGGTTGTCCGCCGACATCCGGTGCACCGCGTCTGCGATGCCTCGCAGTGGGCGGAGCACGCGCCCGGCCATCAGCCAGCCGAGCACCCCGGCGACGACGGTGGTCGCGGCGAGCGCGATTCCGGACTGGACGACGAGTTCGTGCAGGGCCACCGCGCGCTGGCGTTCGGCCTCCGCGTCAAGGGTTCCGACGAACGCCGAGTCCAGGTCGAGCCGGATGACGCCGTCCTCGCCGCGGTACTCGTGCGAGCCCGGACCGAGGATCGACCGGCCCGGCAGCGCGCGGGCGACGAGCAGGTAGGTGACCACGAGCAGCACGATCCCGGCGACCAGGAACAGCGCGCCGTACAGGGCGGTCAGCCGCAGGCGGGCGGTCGGCCTCGGCAGGAGCCCGCGCAGGGCCGGTTTCATGGTTGGCGGTCCACAATGCGGTAGCCGGCGCCGGTCACGGTCTCGATCAGCGGTGGGGTACCGAGTTTGCGCCGCAGCCGCGCCATCGTGACCCGCACCGTGTTGGTGAACGGGTCGGCGTTGGCGTCCCACGCCCGTTCCAGCAGGTCTTCGCTGCTGACGAGCACACCGCCGGCCGACAGCAGGATCTCCAGCACCGCGAACTCCTTGGTGGTGAGGGAAAGGAGGCGGCCGTCGCGTTCCGCGTAGCGTCGCGCCGGGTCGAGGACCAGATCGCGGTGCCGCAGCACCGGCGGGACCGCCGGGGCCGCGCGGCGGGCGAGCGCGCGGATCCGCGCGACGAGTTCGGCGAAGGCGAACGGTTTCGCCAGGTAGTCGTCCGCGCCGAGGGCGAGACCTCCCACCCGGTCCTCGATCCGCCCGGCCGCGGTCAGCATGAGGACCCTGGTCCGGGCTCCCGCGGCGGCCAGCCGGCGGCAGACCTCGTCGCCGTGCACGACCGGGAGGCCGCGGTCGAGCACGAGAACGTCGTAGCCGGTGACCGACAGCGCCTCCAGTGCCGCGTCTCCGTCGGGCACGACGTCGACCGCCATACCCTCGCGCCGGAGCCCCTCGATGAGGATTTCGGCGAGTTCCGTGTGGTCCTCGGCGATCAGCACGCGCATGAGTTCCAAGCATGTCGCCAGTCCCGTTACGCGGGCATAACAGGCGATGAAGCGTGCGTGTTCGCCATCTCCGGCTACCCATGTCACCGACACGAAACTCTGAGCGAGCGAGGTGGCATCGACGATGACGAGGATTTCCCGGCGTGGTTTCGGGATGGGCGCGGCAGGCCTGCTCGGCGCGGTGGCGGTCGGACCGAACGCCTCGGCCGAGGAACAGCAGCGTGAACCCCGGGAGCTGGCAGCGCTCCTGCCGAAGGCAGCGGACAAGCACGGTGTCCCCGGGATCACCGCGGCCGTGATCAGGGGCGACGCGGTCGCCGAGCAGGCCGCGTACGGCACCACCGCAACCGAGAACGGGCGAACGGTCGCCCTCGACGACAGCTTCCACTGGGGCTCGGTGTCCAAGCGGTTCACCGCGACGCTGGTCGCCCACCTGGTCCAGCACAGCGAACTGTCGTACCGCACAACGCTGCGCGATGCGCTGCCCGGGGTGCGGATGCGCCAGGCATACGAGCAAGCGACCATCCGGGACGTCCTGCTGCACCGGGCGGGGTTGATCTGCCTCCCGCCACTGGAGCTCACGGATCCAGCGACCGCGCACAAGCTGTGGTACGACATCCCCAGCCGCCACAGCCGACCGACCGACCAGCGTGCGGCGTTGACACGACACGCGCTCTCCCTGCCACCGAACTACCTGCCGCCCGCGACCGAGAGCATCTACTCCAACGTCGGCTACTCCATCCTCGGGCACATCGCCGAGGTCGTCACCCGCACACCGTACGAGGAACTGCTGACCGAACGGGTGCTCCACCCGCTTGGCATGACCGGCACGCGCGTCGGCGGCTGGCCCACCTCCGGTGACGCCGGGCAACCGAGGGGCCACAACCGCCCCGACCAACCCGGCACACCAGCCCGCGCCGTCCCGCTCGACGCCCCCGAACTACCGAAGTGGCTCGCCGCCGCGGGCGGTCTACACGGCCCGATCAGCGACCTCGCCGCCTTCGCCATCGACCAGATCCAAGGCGCCCACGGCAAGGGCCGGCTCCTCCACACCGAGGGCTACCGAAACCTGCACACTCCGCAGGCTCAGGGCGATCTCGCCCTGATGTACCCGTGGATGAACCACAACGGAACCATCTCCATCGGATACGGCAGCGCGTTCACGGAAACATCTCAGGGCCGCATGACCGCCTTCGCCGGATCGACAGGCACGTTCACGGCCGACTGCAAACTCCTCCCCCATGCGCGGCTCGGGTTCGTCGCCCTCGCCAACGGCGGCTGGACCGAGGTCGGCGCGGCCACACACGAAGTGTTCGAGCACACAACCGGCGTAACAGTCGCCTAGACCAACACGACCGTACGTCCACGCCGCAGCGGTGCACCGAACTGGCCTACCCTGGCCCACCGTTGCAGCGGCACCACTGCCCCCGATAGCCCCGTTGCCGACGTTCACCCGGCCTTTCCGGCACAGGCTCCTCCACCTCTCGTCCAGGCTCACCCGCCTCCGCAGACGCTCGGGCGGGCTCGGGCCGACGTGCCGCAACGGCGCGGCGCCGCTGGTCTTCCAACTCGGCCACCCGCGCCCGCAGCAGGGCCACCTCACCCTCGGGCTCCGGTCGGGTCCGGGTCGGTTTCGGGAGCGGGCGGCTCGGCCAGCTCACCCACGAACCGGTGCTCATCGGGGTGCTGCTCACCACCGGCCGACCGGTCACCGGGATCGAGGTGCTCGCCGGGGCCGTCGGGGTGTGCGGTCATCGGCCATGGCGTGCCTCCCTCTCGCTCGCTGGTGAACTCGGCGTCGATTACGTCATCACCACCGTGGCTGCCGCCGTACGGGCTCCCCTCTGTGGTACACCGCCGGCCCTGCGGTCGAGGCCGTAGTACGGCTGCTGCAGCGCTAACGATCTTCCTCCAACTCGGTCGGACCGAAGTCCACCTCCGCCCGGTCGTGGTCGTCCAGCACCACAGCCCGCCCGCCGCAGCGGCCCGTCCTCGGGCAACGACAGCACGGCGGCGATCTCCCGCAGCCGCTCCGTCGCCAGCGCCGCCCGCCGCATCACCCGCTCCACGGCCAGGGCCCTGCCCGCCTCGGTCAGCTGCAACCACCGTCATGTGCCGTGCCGGGCTCCGCCCGCGCCAGACGCAGGTAGCGGCACTCTGCGAAACGCCGCGCGATCTTGCAGATCGTTGGACCGCGCAGCCCAGTCTCCTTGATCGCGACACCGAACGACTCGAAATCGGGCGCATGCATAACTGAGGTAGTAGTTCACCTGCCGCTGGGGAAGGTGTTCCTGGCCAGGGTGTTGGCCGATCCGGGCTCGGCCGGCTCGCGAGCAGCGGGCCTGGATCGGGTCCAGGGACACCTCGGCCGCCGCCGGAGCGTCGATCACCGCCACCGTTTTCGGTAGGTCCGGTCGCGGTTCGGGAAAACCCCCGCGGGAGGGAAAGCGGCCGATCGGAACCCGTCTCCGGTGGGAGGCGCCCGGGCGTGCGGGGCGGGCACACTCGGGAGTCGATCGACAGCGGTCGTGACACCGCCGCGACCG
>NZ_VTHK01000076.1:25602-35295 GCF_009765355.1 Amycolatopsis anabasis
TGTTCGTGCGAAGACTCGTGGCCACCGGAGCGGCGGTTTCCGGCCTTTTCGCGATGGCTGCTCCCGCCGAGGCGTCGGACGAAGCGATCCTGCCGGTGCGCACGGGAGTGGTGCACCAGCAGGACGGTGCGGTCACCAGCGTTCAAGAGCCCGACTACGCGGAAGCCCGGCTCGCCCCCGTCCGTGCGAAGGCGGCCACGTCCTGCCCCGCCAACTTGATCTGCCTGTACGAGGACATCGACGCCGGCGGGCAGTTCGTCGCCCTCCCCGGACCCCCGCCGGGGGTGCGGGTGTGGAACGACTGGCTCGGGAAAGAGAAGTGCACCTGTTACGGCCCCAACAAGCGCGGGCACAGCGGCGACTTCAACGACCAGATGTCCTCGTTCGTCAACAACACCGCCACGAAGTTCTGGTGGTACTTCGACATCAATGGCCAGGCGGGATCCCCGAGATTCCCCGCGGGTTCGACCTACGGCGGCTACTGGAACCTGCCGCCAGACCAGGCGGATGAGGCGTCGTCCATCTACTCCTGGATTTAGCGGATGACCGGGCGTCGGAGGCGGCACCCCGGCGCCCGGGCCCCGCGGTGCGTCACTCCAGCTCGACGGGGATGCCTTCGGAGGACAGGGCGGCCCGCAGCGCGCCCCAGACATAGGTGGTCAAGTATCCGGCGAGGCGCCACTCGCTCATCGAGCGGGTTTCCAACCAGTGCCCCGAGACCGCGGCGACCGCGCCGACCGGGTGAAGGCGACGCTGGACTTGGTCAGGCCACGGATCTCGGCTCGGCGACGGAGTCGGCGCAGGACGATCCAGGTGACGTAGGGCTGCAACACGCGGTCTTGTCGTGTTCGTGTGCCATCACGAGGCAGCATTTGAGCCATTGCTCGGTGCCCGCCAGGTGTCGCCGGTCAGGAAGTGATGATCCATGTGCGCGTGCGGCGTTTCTTCTGTGACCACAACCGGTGTGGGCGGAGGAGGTTTGTTGAGCAGGTTCCGGATCTGACGGTCCCTTACCGACGACTGGAAGCGATTGCGCTCGCCGCGGGAGTCCGAGCCGGAGTTCGGCTGGCCAGCCAGCCGACGATCGCGGTGTCCCGGATGACGTTGCTGCGCCTGGTCAAGGCATTGCCAGTACCCGAGGTTGGAACGGTACGTGTCCTGGGCGTCAGCCGGCACTGCCGCCGTTGCTGGAACGAGCCGCCAGCGGCGGCACCACCCCAAACCGACAACGACACCGGGCGCCGCCCCGAACCGTGAAAATGCGCCTCCCGAATCGCGCCCGACTGCAGCACCGGCCCGGACACATCGCCCGACACCGAGTTGGCCACCCCACCCGCGGCGTATCCCTGCCCGCGCTCCATCGCCCGAGTATCCCGCCACAACCAGCGCGCGAGACCAAACACGCCCAACTCGGCAGTAGCGGATGTTCGGGTTGTGCGCGATCAGCGGCATGACTGTGCGCTCCGGTGGCCAGGGCGGCCGAACTATCGCGTCAGCGCTCGATCCGGTTCGCTGCCACGGTGTCGGTGCATGACAGACTCGCCGCGTGTGGAGGGAAACCCTCGTGGCGGTGCGTGTCGATCCGCGGGTGAACTTGTTCGTCGCGCGGACCGATGGTCCCGCCGACAAGGCTGTCCTGGTCATCCACGGTGGTCCCGACTGGGACCACAGCTATCTCCGGGAACCGCTGGGACGTCTTGCCGGCCAGCACGACCTGATCCTTCCCGACCTGCGCGGTTGCGGACGCTCCACCCGCGGGCTGGCCGACAACCAGTACACCCCCGACGCCGTGATCGACGATCTGACCGTCTTGTTGGATGTCCTCGGTGTGGCCGGTGCTGATGTTCTCGGCTTCTCCTACGGCGGGCTGCTGGCTCAACGCCTGGCGCTGGCCGCACCCCACCGGGTCCGGCGGCTGATCATCGCCTCCAGCAGCGTCCTTCCGGTGCCGGACAACGCGTTCCAGGGCTGGAAAGAACGCGACCGCAGCCAGGCGGCGGAAAGGGCCGTCTGGGCGGATACCGCGCTGTCCGGGCCGGAACTGACCCGGCAGGCGGCCACCGCCGCAGCGCCGGCGAACGTGTGGCGCGAGGCGGCGCTGCCCGACTATCTGGCCCGACTTCGGCGCGTGCGGTTTTCGGCCGAATGGATGCGGCCGTGGCGGGCCGGCACGCTGCCCTCGGCGTGGTGCGATAACGCCGCATCCCGGCTGGCCGACTCGGGTATTCCGATTCTGCTGCTGCATGGCCGACACGACATGACCTTCCCGGCCACGCTGGTCGAGCAGACCGCCACCCTGATCCCCGCCACCCGCACTGTCATCCTCGACGACGCCGGGCATATGGCACACATCGACCAACCCGAGCCCTGGCTCACCACAGTCAGCGAGTTCCTCACATAACTGGCCGCCCCTGCCACCGCCCGATGGGCACGTTACGCAGACATCCAGTCCCCGCGCCCCTCAGCACCCCACCGCCAAGCCCGGGGCAGGCACAACTGCGACTGATCTAGGCCATCGTAGAGCGAGTAACCGTTTGAGACCCACGCACATCGGCAATAGCGAGTGTTCGGCGAACGCGCTCTATGCGGGCATGAGAGTGGGTCGGCGCAGTTACCGACGAACCCAGCGGTGATAGGCATCCAGGTCGACGTTGCTGCCGCAGATCACGGTGACGACTCGACGGCCGTCGAAACGGTCGCGGTCTTCCAAGATGGCGGCGACACCGAGGGCGGCTGAGGGCTCGACGACCAGGCCCGTGTGCTCCAGGAGCAACCGCATCCCCGTGATGATCGACGACTCGCGGACAAGGACGGCATCATCAGCCACCGCGAGCAGGTCGTCCAGGACCTCTGGGATGGGGAACCGTCCGGCGACGCCGTCGGCGATGGTGTCGGTCGATTCGGTGGTGACGAGGCGGCGCTCGCGCCACGAGCGGGTCAACGCCGGCGCACCCATAGGCTGCACGCAGATCACCTCGGCTCCGGGCACCAAGGTTTTCAGGACGTAGCCCACGCCGGTGGCCATCGCACCGCCACCCAGGGCGATCAGCACAGCGTCGAAGGTGGATTCCGCGCCCGCCAACTCGAGGCCGATCGTCGCGGCGCCCTCACATGTCCAGACTGTCCCCGAGCAACCGGATACCGCGCTCGTGCGCGATACGCACAGCTCGCTCGCGGGCCATTTCGAAGTCGCCGTCCACCAGTTCCAGTTCCGCGCCCAGCGCGCGGATCCGATCGAGCTTGGCAACGGGTGCCCGCACAGATGCCACAACCGTCACGTCGAGGCCACGGCGGCGACCTGACCAAGCAAGCGCCTGGCCGAGATTGCCGGCGCTGGCGCACACCACGGCAGTCCGGCCCTGCTCGCTCAGCAGGCTGGCAACAAGCTCGGTACCCCGGGCCTTGAAGCTGCGCACCGGGTTCACCGTTTCCAGCTTGATGCTCACGGTGCAACCGAGCCGGCGTCCCAGCGCATCGCACCGGTACATCGGAGTGTTCAGGTACATGGGGTCGATCACGCGGCGGGCCGCGTCGATCCGGTCAAGATCAAGACGCGTCTTGAGCACGCCAAGATCATATCCAGAAGGTGCCGTCTTGACCGTCAACACCATGTACCTGGCCGACTTCCAGCCCGGCGATGCGGGCTCAGAGCGTCACCACCTCGACAAGGTCGGAGCACACCCGGAACTGCGCGCCGCGCGATCGACTCCTTTCGCGATCGCATCCGCACATCGCAACGAGTGCGCGCACGTCGTCGGCGAAGAGGTCGACGTCATAGGCGCCGTCGGGCGACCACTCGCTCTCGCCGTGCCCGCGCAGATCCGGGGCGACATCCCGGGGCCCCGGCCGTGGCGAATTCCTCAGCTTGACCCAGCCGCACCCGCAGCCCGATCGAACCTTGGTGGCTCCGCGCTCGCTCGCGGCACACCGCTTCTTATATAAGGCGGATGTCGGAGCTGCGACTGCAGGGCATGACCGCAACTCGGCGGTATCCGGGATCGGCTTCGCGCCGCCGAGCAACAGTCCCGTTCTTGAGATCCAGGCGCGGTTACGCCGGTGGTTCAGCGCGTGGGGATGGCGGCGGTGGTGCGGGGTTCGCGGTGGGTGTGGTGGTGGGTGTGCAGGTCGATGGCGTGGCGGTCGAGTTGGCGGGCGAGTGCGGTGAGTTGGGTGACGCGGGGGTCGGGGTAGGGCAGGGCGGCCGCGGCGACGAGGGCGTGGCGGATGGTGGCGGCGGCGCCGGAGAGTGCGGCGTGGTGGATGGCCAGCCGGGCGAGGGAGATGGCTTGGGAGCCGGGGATGGTGTTGTGGTCGTGGCGGGGCACCACTTCGGGGATGGCCGCGGCGAGGTGGCGGGCTTGCTGGTAGAGGGTTTCGATTTCGTCCCATCGCTGGTCGTGGTGGTCGGGGCCGGGGGTGGAGAACACGGTGCCGCGCAGCAGCGCGACGATGTCGCGGGCGTGGTCGGCGAGCTGGGTGACGGTGCGGAATCGGGCCGACCAGTCGGGTTCGGTGGCCAGGGTCGGGTCGGTGAGCAGCGCGTCGGCGGCGGTGCGGCAGTGCTGGGCGAGTCCGGTGAGGATGTCGCGGGCGCGGTGGTGGGCGGCGGTGTGGTCGTCGGGGAGCCAGGCCAGGGCGCGTTCGCTGTGTACGGCGGCGCGGAGCAGGGTCCGGCGCGCGGAGAAGTTTCCGGTGGGGCTGTTCATGGTCGTCGTGTCCTCCTCTGCGGGTGGGCGCGTGCGTGGTTGGTCGTGCGGGAAGGGTGGCCGTGGGCCCGCCCGTGGCGAGCGGGCCCACGGCCAGGGGGTGGTGGCTAGAAGACGCCGGCGCGGTTGAGCCACACGCCCGCGATCATGGCCATGATCACGAGAGCGGTGACGCCGGTGAGGAACAGGAACCAGCAGAGCCGGGGTGAGCGGATGGTTCCCAGCAGCGGGCAGCGGCGGGCGGCCGCGTCCGCGGTGGCCGGGGTGTGGTGTTCCTCGGTGGGCACCGGATCCCGGTCGGGCTGAGGATCCTGCGGGATGGTGATCGTGCTGGGCTCCTGGTCGCTGACCGGGCCGGACGGGGTCGCCGGCGGGGTCGGGTTTTCGGGGGATGGGGGCGGGCCCAGGTCGCGGATCTTCTTCCACACCTGCAAGTAGGCCCGGACGGTCGGGCTGTTCGCCGGTTCGCCGAGCAGCGCGAGGAGCAGGGTGGTCATCTGCACCTCGTCGCGGGGCATCCGCCCCTTCTTCTCGTAGTCGCCCAGCGTGCTTTTGCTGATCGCGGACGGGAGATCGATCTTCTTCATCGCGTCCTCGAGCCCGCGCAGACTGTGACTGCGCCGCTTGCGGAGCCGGCTCAGGTGCGCGACGAACTCCTCTTCGGTGGTGATGGCGGCCAGCTCCGGCGGCAGCGCCACCTCGTCCGGCCTCTCGGAGATCACTGCTTCTACTGCCTTTCGAGCATTCGGTCCTCCCATGCGTTCGGCGAAGTCGAGCAGCGGCGAGGTCGCCGGTTCCGGAGCGGGCGGCTCGGGAACCGGTGTGGACGTGGTCCTCGTCCGTTCCCGCTCGACCAGCAGCAGCTGCAGGACGGTGAGGTTGTGCTCGGTGGCCAACTCGGGGGAGGGATTGTCGTTCAAGAGCTGCCGCAGCGCGCGCTGATACAGCTTGATCAGGACGCGTTCTTCCTCAGGGGAGGCGCCGCACACGTGCAGGATCTCGCGGTAGATCGCCCAGGGCTTGAGCACCCGGGAGCCGGGGTCCCACGCGGTGACGATCGTGGTGTGCGGGGTGTCGGGCAGCTTCCGCACGATCTGCCACAGGCGCCGGTCGGGAGACAGCTCGGCGACCGCCTGGTGCAGCGCGCTGACGTAGGACACCTCGGCCGAGGACGGCGCGGGCCGGCCGACCTCCGAGGGGGAGGACGGTTTCACACCGCCTCCGGCGGGCACACCCGGGAACGCCGGGGCAGACCGGCGTTCATCAGCAGCAGCGCGGCCACGGTGGCCGCGGCGAGCTCCTGCCCGGTCCGCACCAGCGCGGCCACGAACACCATCGCCCCCAGGGCGAGCGGTACCTGGGTTGTGGCGACGACGGCTCCGCATCGCCGCCGCGGGAAGACAGGCAGCAACCAGAGAACAATCAACAGTTTTACCTTTCTCGGTACATTCGTGTGGGGTATTCCGTTTTGGGCCGGGGATCGCGCGAACCCTCGTGTCGCGCCGGGAACGCCGAGCGGTTACAGCCACCGGCTCACGCGAGCGGGGTTACGCTTCATCCACAAGCGAACTTCACAGGTCATCGAGCGTTTCTCAAGAGAATCTGTGTCCGGATTAGTCCGACTCTGATAAACCGCCCGGACCGCTAGGCCGGGTGAGTGATCCATCCCGATAAGGACTCCACACTCACTGGAGTGTGACCCGCGGCACAGTAATCGGATCGTTGCGGCATGTGATCCAGAGGTCCGTGGCGTGCGCGGAAGCGTGTCCGACCAGGTCGCCCCCGCTGTCCAGGCCGTGTCCGAACCTGTCCGGCGCCCTTGGCTCACGGCCCGATGTTGACGAGATTGGAACGCGTGGTCGAGATGTGCGCTCGGAGGCATGTCTCGATCGCAAGATTCTCGGTACATCCCGTTGGGCCGGGTTGACGAGACGGTGAGGCAACGGCGGGCTCGTTACAGCGAGCCGCCGTCCTCACCCCCGTTGTGTGCCACGCGACGGAAAAGCCTGGGGAATACCAGCCACTGGGGGTTCACGGTATTCATGACTTCTCATGAACGCGTCCACATGAATCGGCACAACGCTTTCGCCCGCCGTGCCGGCGGCCGCGCGGGAGTCGCGATGACCTCGCCCGGACAGCCTGCCGGGACGGCGCCCACGCACCTGCCCGACCACCGCGCCGGGACACCAGGGCCGGGCTGAAGGAATCGGTTCAACGTCCTCTCCAGGCGGCGCCGCCCTGGCGGGGTACGGCCGGGCTGATCGGTGACGCTAGTCCCTGACCGACCGTTCGGCGTGTGTCGAGGGTTGGTCGGCGTGCGGTGGTGGATGTGGTCGCATCGGTTCTTCTAACGTCACACACGTGTCCTTTCCGCAGCGGCAAACGCGTTCCCGATCGGGTGACCGGCCGGGAACCGGATCCAGCCGCACCGGATCGGACTTCGCTGGCGACCAGGGCCCAACTCTGGATCCCCAGCAGCGGGCGGCTTCTCTGGCGCGAGAGGCCGCCCGCTCTTTACTTTCCGCCCGATCCGGTGCGGTTCTTGCAGACTAGAAGGTCCCCCCGACGATCAGGACCGTTTCCGGCCAGCCAGCGGTGACCGGCCCTGGCTCGTCGGTAAACGCACATCCGCCCGACAGTGCAGCGGCACGGCCAAACGAGTGATGACCTCGACAAACGATCTCCACATCGCCACCCAGCAGCGGAACACCCCGCCTCTCGCCACACGCGTGGGGGACCACGATGAGCGGTACGCACGTGCAACTGCACGATTCTTCAGCCCGGCTATTCGGCCACGGCCACCCGCACCGCGCCGGCCACCGTGCGGCCACGCGACACCGGGTGACCGCTCTCGAACCCGGGTTTCAGCCTCATGGACCTGGACCACGACCCACAGCCTCGCGATGCTGTGACACAGTCTCATAAGGAACAGGACCCCATCCTCAGGCTCGTTCCCCGGGCGCCGCCCCGGGGCCAGGCGACCGCCCCGCTCTCCCCGGCTACGGAGCGCGGTCCGGTTCACGGGATCCTCGGCACGTTCTCTCCCCCCTCGCGTGCCGAGGATCCCGTGCCCAGCCCCCGGCACGGGGATGAGCGACTCGCCGGAAACACGTGCGCGCCGCGGTGTCCGATGTAGAGCCGGGTGTTCGCGCGACGGGACGTCGCGGACGAGATGGCGTTCGTCCACGACACGCTCGCGGGGTGGGCGCGGGATGTTGTCGGCGTCGCGCGGGCCACCTTGCCGAAGGTGCTGGTGCCGGTCGAGACCCCTGATTTCCGCAGGACGTGGTGGTCAGGACTGGATGCGGACCCATCATTCTGGCAAGCCGCCACCCTGATCAGTCCGTGCTATGGGTCCTCAGCGGGACGTTCACCGGTGGCGCGGACCCTGCGGATCCACCAGCTCCGCCGCCCGGATTTCCCCCACCTCGACAGCGGCTTGGACTCGTCCCGGCCAAGTGTTCGGGTCCTCTCCCGGACCACGCGGGGCACGCTGTCCACC
The DNA here is from genome assembly GCF_009765355.1 of Amycolatopsis anabasis. Classification (GTDB taxonomy): domain Bacteria; phylum Actinomycetota; class Actinomycetes; order Mycobacteriales; family Pseudonocardiaceae; genus Amycolatopsis; species Amycolatopsis anabasis. The sequence continues at coordinate 33,811 of NZ_VTHK01000076.1, forward strand.
TCCCAAACCGGAGGTCCGATGGTCCGCTCCTTGTCCACCACGCTGCTCGGCGCCGTTGTCCTCGTAGTTGGTTGTGCCGGCGAACCAGCACCGCCTCCGGCGGCGGATGCGCCCGACCCGGCGGTGGTCACGTGGATGGGCCAGCTGTGCACCGCGACACAGCACTTCGCGCTGATGCCCGGGTTCCTGGACATCCCCCATCCCCGCAGCAGCGACGCTGACCGGAAACGACTGTTCGAGTGGCTCGACCAAGTCATCCCGATCATGACCAAGGCGAACAGTGCCATCCAGGCCGTCGGCCCCGGCCCCACGGAACCGACCCGAGCCCTGTACGGCGACCTGAACACCAGCCTGGCGAAATCGCTGACCGACCTGTCCGCGTACTCCCGCGAGGCAGTCCTGTTCCCCGGCGACCAGTTGGACACCCTCTACACGCTCGTGATCGTGGCGGCCTCGCCTTGGGAAGCAGGCGGCCCGGGACTCAGCGCCTACCTGAACAAGCACCCCGACCTCACCGCTGCCCACGACCACGCCCCGGCATGCACAAGACCGCCACCGAGCACACCGACCCGCTAACCGGCCAAGCCGGGAACCGCGACTTCGACCGTCTCCTCGACAGCGGGCAGCGCGGCGTCTTCTTCGGCGGTGCAGCTGGTCCAGCGAACCGCGCATCTCGTGCGCGTATCTGGTTCAAGCCGCGCTGGGCCGCAGGCTGGTGATCTATGGTTCAGGTTGTGTCGATGCGTGAGCTGGTCGTACTGGGCACCGCGAGCCAAGCGCCCACCCGGCACCGCAACCAGAACGGCTACCTGCTGCGCTGGGACGGGGCCGGGCTGCTGTTCGACCCCGGTGAGGGAACCCAGCGGCAAATGCTGCTCGCCGGGGTCAGCGGGCACGAGGTCGACCGCATCTGCGTGACACACTTCCATGGCGATCGACTGCCTCGGTGTTCCGGGCGTGGTTCAGCGGCTGTCGCTGGACCACGCGCCACAGCAGGTGGTCGCCCACTACCCGGCCTCCGGGACGGAGTTCTTCCGGGGCTGCGGTACGCGGCCTCGTTCCACGAGGTGGCCGCCTTGCGGGAGGAACCGGTCGAACGGGAAGGCCCGGTGGCCACCGGCCCGTTCGGCACACTCGAGGCGCGTCGGCTGGACCACCGGATCGAAACGTTCGGTTACCGACTGGTCGAGCCGGACGGCCGGCGGATGCTGCCCGACGAACTGGCCCGGTTGGGCATCGCCGGGCCGGATGTCGGAAGGCTGCAACGCGAAGGCGTGCTACGGCACCGCGGTCGGCAGGTGAGCCTCGAGCAGGTGAGTGAGCCGAGGCCCGGTCAGCGGTTCGCGTTCGTGATGGACACCCGGCTCTGCGATGGGGTGTACGCACTGGCCGACCGCGCCGACCTCCTGGTGATCGAGTCGACCTTGTAACTAGTCAGGTCCGCTGTCGGGTGGTGGTCGTCGTGCTGCGATGATCGGCATGTGG